>JAJZVX010000008.1 GCA_021846985.1 Acidobacteriota bacterium
GGCCAGCAACGCCTTCAGGAGAATCAGCAACGGCATGTGTACAAGATACAAAGTATACGAACTCCGCGCCGCCCGCTGTGCCACGCGCGCGTACACCGTAGGCACCGGAGCCGTGGCACAATGCACAGTCACCCATATCAGCACCGTAACAGCTCCCCCTAATAGTAGGCTGCTACTCGGATTGTGCTCCAACTTTCCCAGTACCAAAGCACCGCCAAGCAATGCAAGCGCCGCGCTGATCGCAAGACCCCGCATCCAAGAGCCCCATTGGGGGAATCGTGGCCAGTAAGGGATCGTAGCCCCCATCAGCCACGGTACCCACAGCAGCGCAATGCCCGGCCCCACAAACCATCCCCACGCCACAAGACTCACTCCACAGACAGCGCGCGTCCCCCACCCGTGAACACCCCTCCTCTGTTCGACGGAGGCCTCATTCCTCGACCGATGCCCAACCAGCAGCAGAACCAGCAGAGGAAACGCCATGTAATACCAGAACTCGTTTGCCAAACTCCACAGGGGTCCATTTGATCCGAAGGTCTGCGTTCGCCGACCCTCTGTCCCGGGCAGCACGATGGTCTGCAAAAACAGGGTGTTGGCCGCCAGCACTTCTGGTGTCAGCGTCTGATGAACATCAATTCTCAGCGAATACATTCCTGAACGCCCGCAATACACCGCACCCGTCCCCGGTATGTGCATTCCAACCCAATCAATGACTCCGCCCAGAAGCAAGGCTGGAATCAGCACAATATAGAGACGAGTCAGCCGCGAAAGCAAATAAGTCCGCCACGACCATCGTCCGTCTCCAACCAACCGCAATACGCTGCCTCCCACTAGGTATCCACTCATCACAAAGAAAATGATCACCCACTGGTAACCCAAACCGCTCACCAGGTATGCGACAGTCGTCACCAAGCTATGGTGCCCGAGTTCGGGATAGTTCACAAAAAACGCATCGCGCCAGTGACCGAGGAGCACTGAGAAGGCTGCAAGGCCCCGAAGTGCATCCAAGTGAACCGACGGACTCCCCATCGGTGGCTGAATAGACTTCGCCACGCCTGCATTTCCTGCGAGATAACCAGTTCGCCGCGGCGCACATTCTTTCCAATTCTCCAAGTGTCCTACACCTTCCTCTCATAGATTCCAGCAAATCCAAGTCCAACTTTCGACCGCGCGCATGCCATCATCATCTACGGTCTTGAATATCTTCTAGCTGCTTGCGCGCGGTCCACCCCGTTTGCCAGCTATAAAATTTTGTCGTAGCGCAACCGGACCAAGGGCGGCCGTGACACAACCGGCCGCACAGGTGACACCGAATGCGGCAGCTTCATCGCTGCCAGCGAAAACGCTATAGCCAGAACCATAAATCCTTGCTCTGTTGGCTGGTCCAGGATTCCCTGAGTGACAAGGAAAAACGTTAATGAAGCTAGTAACCAGGCCAACGGTTGTTTCGCCTTGGCTAGCATCAGTGCCCGCAACGCCATCGTCATCGCCAGAGACAGACGGAACAGCATGAACGCCAGGCCGCAGGGCCAGCCGAACTCCAGTACCACGCGCATGACCTCTTCCTCGCCGGCCAGAAACTCCACCTTCCCCACTAATAGCCGTGAAATTGCATTGGCCCCGTAGCCTACCCCCATGCCCAACAGTCTGTTCTCCGCCACACTCACACCAAATGCCAACGAAACCGGCCTGAAAATGCGCTTAGAAAAGGAATGCTGCACTCCCCCCTCTTGCAAATCGGCCTGCGAGAAACGTCCCTCCAGCGAGGTAACCGCATTCGAAAATACCGGCAGCAGCGACACGAGAATCCCAACGATCGCCAGTGCTGCAACCATCTTGAGCAACTTCGCAAACTGCGAAACACCAAAAAAAGCCGCAATGCACACACTCAACAGAATACCCAGAAGTTCGTATACCAAGGTACGTGACCCGGTAATCGGAATCGCCAGCATCATGGACCCCGCCGCCGCCCAGATAAGCCATTTTCTGTCTACGAATCGGGGATTTGTTAGCCCGTAGAAAATAAACGCCGCCGCCAGGGTGACGTAGAACGTTGGACCGGCTACATAACTAAAAGTCGCAGACGCCCGTACATGCTCGGCCACATATCCGAGCTGCGTCGCCCCCTCTGACGCTCCCTTATTCCAGAACGAGCCCGGCGATGACCGGTACTGCACCGCCTCCAGCAACGTCAGCGGCAGCAAAAGCAACAGCGTCCACTTGCCAAACTTCCGCAGATCCTCCCAATCCAGGTTTTCTCCCATGATGAAGGCCACCGGAAACGGAAGCAGATACGAATGCAATCCATAGAGCGCCGCGTACCACGGATACCCCGGCAGCAACACCAGTTGCACCACGCATAGGCTCAGCAGCCCAATCGCCAGCGCCCCGGTCGCCAGCGACCACTTCTGCGGCCACCTGTGCGTCCGGTATGCCTCCCAGATAATCAGCAGCGCCACCGGGTCGCGCACAATCAGCAGCGGCGCCGAAAGTTGAGGCAGGATCCATTTCCGCAGCGCGCCCTCGAAGATCAGCAGCAGAAAATAGACCCAGAACAACCGCTTCAACAGCGGCATGCGCGGGCGAGCGAGAGCCGGGTTGATCCTGGTTCTCATTGCCATGTCGCCGCCTTCACGCTTTCCGCCAACTCCCTGCGATAGCTCTCCCATGAACGCGCCGCCGCCCTCGCCTGCGCATTCCTCGACATCTCCGCCAGCCGCTCGCGATCAGCAGCCAACTCCTTCAGCCGTTCCGCAATCGCCTCCGCCGATCCCGCCGGCACCACAAATCCCTCGCGCCCGTCGCTCACCAGGTCGCTCGCCCCCACGTTCGGCGTCACAATCACCGGCAGTCCGCACGCCAGCGCCTCGGTCACCACCAGCCCAAAGGCGTCGCTCAACGAAGGAAGCGCCAGCACGTCGGCTTGCTGCATTGCTTCCAGCACCTCCTGATGCGGCATGGTTTCCCTCCAGCGGTGCCGCCGGCAGCCTTCGTCCACTACGGCGTTGGCGGCAAATCGCTTCCCGATCAGCGTCAGTTCCGCATCTCCTCCCAGCCTCTCCATCGCCTCCAGCAAATAGCCAATCCCTTTGCCTTGGCTGAGCAGTCCCACAAACAGAACCCGAAGCGGCCCTTTGTCCCTGCGCGCCGCCGGCGGCCGGCGCCGCGGCTCTGGAGCGCCGTAAGGAATCACACGTATCTTCTCCGCCGGCACCACCCCCCGCAGCGTCCGCTCCACGTACCGGCTGGCAACATGCACCACGTCGGCCAGCGCCAGTTCCTCGTCCTTCTCCTGCAAATGGCGCTCCGAATCGGCCACCTTGGGAAGCACCGACGCCCACTCCGGATGCCGTTCGCCCTCCTCGCGCATCCTTTCCCGCTCCCAGTACCAATATCCGCTGGTCAAATCGTAAATCCGCCTCACCCCACGCCGCTGCGCCTCGCGAAAAGTCTTCAGCGCCCCGCCTTCATAGGCGTACACCGCATCCACACCCGCCCCCGCCACGCCCCGCGCCACCCTGGCGTCGAAGTGCCGGTACATGCCGATCACCGAAAAAGGCCGCTCCCCCGCACTCAGCATGCTTTCCAGCGGGGTGAACCTCACAGCCAGACGCGCCATCTCCCGCAGCGGTACGCACCGGATCCGCTCCCGGGGCGCTTCCTCAAACGCGCGCCGTGCCAACTGCATCCGTAGCCCCGCCGGCACCCACCGGTTCCAGCGCGACCCCGCATCCCACGCGATTGCCGTCCAGAACTCCCTCAGCATCCCTTCTTCCACCAGGCCCAGCAGCGCATGGCGCACGTTCTGGTTCCCCGTCGGATGCGAAAGCAGCACCGCTGGAACACGGCCCGCCATCCCGCCTCGATCGGCTGCCGGACGGTTCTCCCCTATCGCACTCATCCCCATGCGGTCGATCCTTCCGGGCCGCCGGAATCCGCATCCTCCGTCCCGCTCAGCAGCCAGTCGCGATACATCGACGCATGCGCCCTCAGTCCGTGCGCCGCATACCACCTCCACGCCGCCTGCGAGCAGCTTTCCAGATCCGCTCCGCGCGCCCCGGCGGCTGTCTGTGGACTGATCACCTGTATCCCGTCCCGCAGCCCGTCATACTCGTCCACAAACGGCTTGGCAATCAGCGGAACCACGCCCCACGCGCAAAGTCCCGCAAGCACGCCCGATTTGGCCATGCAGTGCGCGCCATGCTGCACAAACCCATACCGCGCGCGCGACAACGTCTGCCCCAGCTCGGTTGCGCTCATCTCGCCCATCCGCCGTACTGGAATCCCTCCCGCCTCCGCGGGTGCCACAGCGCCTGGCCCGATGTCCAGAATCCCCTTGGTGCCAAGACCGCAGAGAGTTTCTGCCAAAAGCGAGATTTGCTCGTAGGCGTGACGCCTGGTCGCCGCCAGACCGTAAATCGCCATCACCGGCTCCCGCTCCGCCATAGGCACGAGCGTCTCCGCTTCCCCCACATTGGAAAACACCGGCAATACGCGCACCGGCTGCTGCGATCGCCTCGGCGCCTGCCGTTCCAGCCACGCGGCATGCCGCCCGATATTGGTCACCAGCAGGTCGCACTCCCGCGCAATCCGGCCCACCGCCCTCTGTTGCCGGCGCGAATGCCAGAAGGCCGATCGCCACGGCATCCCCGTGGCATACAGCTCATGAAAATAAACCGCGGTGCGGAAATGTCCCTCCTCCCGCACCCGCTCCAGCGCCGCCGCCAGTTCCGCCGGCGCTCCGTCCCGCGAAAATCCATACCCGCTCAGATGCACCAGCACTGCCGCCGCTTGCCCTTGGCTAAGAGCCGTGCACGCCTCCTGCAACTGCGGTTGCCCGCAATACACGCGCCGGAACGGCGTCTCGCATGGCGCTGACGAATTCACCACCGCAAACGCAGTCTCGATCCCAAACGCCGCTTCCAGTTCTTGTGCCAGCAAAAGCGCATGATCGCTCACCCCGCATCGCCCGGGCTTCAACTGCGCCACCACCTGGATCAGCAAGGGTCTCGTCGTCGACATGCGGACTCCCAGGCCTCCTCCGTGCTCGGCTCCTTGTTGACCGGCTTCGCACTCTTCGCGCCGCATCCCTGGCGGCTTGGGCGTTGCGCTCCCCTTGCCCCGCCACGCCGCTAATAATACGTCAGCCGGAATGTCAAGATCATCGTGCCCATGCTGATGGCATCCGCGATGGCCTGCTGCATGATGACCTTCGAGGTGCTGACCGGAACATACAGAATGTCCCCGTCCTTCAGAGCGATATCCGCTGACTTGCCCTTCAGAATATTGGCCGAATCGAAAACGATGTCTTCCTTCCTGCCATCCGCTAGCGTCCGTACGATATGGGAGTGCTTTGAATTCGCTGCCCCGCCAATGCCTCCGGCCAGCGCCAAGACTTTCTCTACCGTCAGGGTCCGCCGCTCCTCCAAAAGATAGAGCCCCGGCTTTCCTACTCGGCCCAGCACATACACCCCTCCGGCATTGGGCACCATCACCGTATCGCCCGGAAACAACTGCACCCGCGGAATCACCGGCGTCGCCGCCGTCGGATCGTACGTCACCTTCACCGCGTGCGTCGGATCCTCCCGCCGCAGGATCACCACCTGCGAACTCGCTTGCGGCGTCACTCCACCCGCCGCCACCATCACTTCGTTCAGCATGCGCACGCCGAGCGCCGGATACACTCCCGGCCTCTGCACTTCCCCGTTCACGACGATTCCCTGTGTCGCATACTCGGCGATCGAAACCGTAACCAGCGCTGGCCGCGCCTTCAAAATATCCGCGCCCACATAACGCTTCGCGATCGCCGTCCCCGCTTCTTCTGCCGTCTCTCCTGCCACCTGCACCGGCCCCAATAGAGGCAGCGTGATCTCCCCTTTTTCATCCACCCTGAAGCTGCCCGACAGATCGCCGCTGCCATACACGCTTACCTGGATCAGATCTCCCGCTCCAATCCGCACGGCCGCAGCCACCGGCGGCGGGGCTGTCTCCTGTCCCAGCCCGGCAATCCCCTGTACCAGAAGAAGAGCGGCCAGTGAAACCACATGCATCAGTCTCCGTGCCATCTCATTCCCCTCCTTCTTTTTCTTCGGAGTTGCCCCCGTACGCCTCCGTATACGGGTATCCATATCCGTATTGATACCCGTACATGCCATACCGGTACGTGTAGAAGTTCTCCAGCCGCATGTCCACGTCGTTCACCACCACCCCGGCCACCGGCGCATTGATCCGCCACAATAGATCGCGCGCCCGGATCAGCGCCCGCTTCCGCGTCACTCCCGCCCGCACCACCAGCACCACCGTCTCCGCCAGCACCGCCATCGCTTGCGTGTCCGACACCGCCAGCACAGGAGCCGAGTCGATCACTACCCGGTCGTAATCCCGCACCCATTGCCGCACCTGCTCTTCCATCCGGTGAGAGGAAAGCATCTCCGCCGGATTCGGAGGCCGCGGTCCGGTCGGCAACACGTGCAGCATCGGCACTTCCGGCAGTGGCGCCGACGCCTTCCGCTGCTCTTCCGGATGCGCCAGCACGCTCGACAATCCGAAATTCCGGTCGGCAACGCCAAACACCCGGTCCAGGCTGCCCCGCCGCAGATCGGCATCCACCAGCAGCACTCGCTCCCCGCGCTGCGCCAGCGCAATCGCGCAGTTCGCCGCCGTCGTCGTCTTGCCTTCGCCCGGAAACGCGCTGGTGAAGACGATCACTCGCGGAGGATGATCAATGGACGACAACAACAGCGCGCTTCTCAACCCGCGGTACGCCTCTCCGGCCAATGACTTCGGGCTGTGCAACGTAACCAGTTGCCGCGCCTTCTCCTCAGTCTTCGTCATCTCTCCCGCTTCCCCGCGCCTCTTCTTCCCCAGCCCCTCCGTAATGTGCGGTATCGTGGCCAGTGACGCCAGGTGCGACACGGTCTCCACTTCCTCCGATGTTTGCATCCGGTCGTCAATCGACTCGATCACAAATGCGATCAGAACCCCTGCAAACAATCCCCCCACCAGCCCTATCAGCACATCCAGACTCTTCTGCGGACCCACGGGATACACCGGCACCTGCGCCCGGTCCACCACCGTGATGTTGGTTGCCGAAAGACCCGCCGTCACGCTGGCTTCCTTCAACCGCATCTGCAGCGCGTCGTACAAATCGCGATTCAGCTCCGCCTGATGACGAAGAATTGCATACTGCGCGACATCTTCATTCAGTTGATAAGCGGCTTCCTCCTGTTCGTCCAGCCGCTTGCGCAGCGTATTCTCCAGATGCAATGCGCCCTCATATTCGTTGATCACCTGCTGGTGCGCCAGTTCCACCTCGCGGTTCAGAGCCGCCTGCACCTTTGCGATCTGCGCGTTCAGATTCTCCATCGCCGGATACCGGCTGCCGTACTGCAGCGTCATTTGCGAACGCTGCGTCTCCAGATCGGTCAACTGGCTGCGCAACGTCGCCACCTGCGGATCGTCTCCCGTCAGCGACACCAGGCCCGCGCCCTGCGTCGCAAAATCCCGCATCCGCGCCTCTTTGACAATCCGGTCCGACTCTGCCGATTCATAGTCCGAACTGATCTGCTCCAGAGTCTGAATGGTCAGATTCGACGTCTCATCCGTCCCCACAATGTCGTGTTGCCGCTGGTAGTCTGCAAGTTGGCGTTGCGCGTCCGAAGCCGCCTGCTTCAAATCGTCCAGTTGCCCCTGCAGCCACGCCGATACATGGCGGGTCCGATCGTACGTCGATCGAAGATCCGCGTCGATGTACGTATCCACCAGGTCGTTCACCACATCGGTCGCCAGCTTCGGATCCTCGCTGCGATAGCGGATTTCCACCATCTGCGTCTGCCCCATGGGCTTGACCGTAAGCCCCCCGCGGATCATCCCGATCATCGCCAGCCGCTCCAGCGGCGTCATGGGGCCCGCCGGCTTGCGCCCTCCGCCTTGGCCGTCCTTGCTCCCGCCCGACCGTAGCCGCTCCAGCAGGTGCAGATTCTGCGCCGTCTCCAGCATCACCGAATCGCTCTGCAGCTTCAGAATCTCCGTCGCCATGTCCGGCGAACTGCCCTCGCTGGAACTCGCCTGCGCCAGCAAACCCATGTTGAGCATCGTGTTCGGCTTAACTTCGATGCGCGAGTAGCTCTCATACACCGGCTTGGCCCGCATCGAGTAAATCAGCGCCGTAAAAAAGCAGATCGCCGTCACCGCCACGATCACCCAGCGCTGCTTCATCACCGTGCGCCACACGTCCATCAGGGAAAGCTGCGGTTCCGCGGGCGCAATGGCGGCCGGGTCGCGGTCTGGCTGGCTGGTTTGCGGCTCGGACTGTGGTTCAGACGACATTCCTGCTCCTCGCTTGGTTCCTCACCATCTTGTCTTGCCGCTGCCGCGTCAGCCCCCGTCTCACTCGGGCTTAGGACATTGGTTTACCCCACGGCACACGAGCGCACTTCTTGCAGAATCATCCCCGTCCGCTGGCCCGCCTCTGCCGGGCGTTACAGCTGATCCAACCCCCTCGGATACCTCTTTTGGGGACCACGCCTCACCTCATGCTAATCAGGCAAGCTACCCCGGTCAACACGCCTCCGAAGCGCAAAATGACGACAACTCTTTCCGCATCTTCCTGCTTTATAAGATTTTAGCTCATCCCCATCTCGACTGCCTGCCTCCTGCGGCCTTGCCTTCAGCCGCCGTCTTCTGTCCCATTCCTGCTCCTTCCCAGCACCTGTTGGATCGCCGCGGCCGCCCGCCCCATCGCGTAGCGCCGCAAAAAACTCCCCCGCGTCCGCTCTGCCATCGACTCCCGTTCCGCCGCCGGCAGCCTCACCCACCTCTCCAGAAGCCGCCGGGTGCCTGCCGCCGTATCTTCGTCCACCAGTCCCACTCCGTCGGCTTCAATCTCAGGCCAGATGTTCACCTGGTTCGAAATCAATACCGGACGCCCCGCCGCCAGAGCCTCCACCACCGCGATCCCAAAATTCTCCTGGTGCGACGGCAAAACAAATGCCTCGCATCCCCGCAACGCGCCCCACTTCGGATCGCCGCTCAGCATCCCGGGCCAGTGCACCCGCCTGCCAATCCCCAGGCTCTCCGCCTGGCGCTCCAGCCTCGCTTTCAGTCCCACCTGGTCCGGCCCAGCCACCACCAGATCCAACTCAGGCGTCCCCGCCGCGATCCCCGCAAACGCCTCCATGAGCAGGTCGCAGCCTTTCTTCTCGTGAATGCGCCCCATAAACAGCAGGTACCGCCGTTCTCGCGCCGCAGGCAGCTTCCCATAAAACGCCTCCGCCTGCGCCGCCTCATCCACCCCGCCTTCCGCCGGATCGTTGATCCCGTACGGCACCACCACGCTCCTCCAGCCGTTGGGCTTGAAGCTCGTCGCCGCCAGCTTTTCCTCCGTCTCCGTCGTAAAAAACACCGCTTGCGCATCCCGCAGCACCCTGTACTGCAGCGGCCAGTAGAGCAACTTCTTCGCATGCTTCAGCGGATACGTCCGCTTAAACCACGGGTCCAGCGCCCCGTGCACAAAAATCCCGTAGGGCTTCCCTGCCCGGCGCGCCGCCCGCCGTCCCGCCACTCCCGTGAACGTCCAGATGCCGTTGATCACAACAGCATCGAACCGTCCCGCGTTCGCCTCCAGCCAGCGCCACAGCCGCGTCGAAAGCGCATAGCGCCCCAACCACCCTGGCCCCAGCGCATGCACCGGGCATGGAAGTCCTGACAGGTGAGGCGCTCCCGCTTCGTCCAGGCACACCACCTCCACCGTCGCGCCCACTCCGGGATAGGCCCGCACCAGTTGCCGCACCGCCTCCGGCGGTCCGCCCGCGGCGGGTGACAAGCTCGCTATCACATGAAGAATTCGCACGCTCTTCCCCGGTAACTAAAATCGCAAACCGCTGCGCCCACCGTTCTCTTCTCGCGGCACAACAATCCTTACCGGCACATCCAGCACCTGTACGCCCGCATTTTCCCCCTTCAGTCTAGCAGTCCAATCTTTCCGCCCATGTGCTTCTCTTATGAATTCCTTGGTTTTGCAGCCGCGGGCAGCTCCGCAAACCTCCGCGGCCTCCCCGCCGCTATACTGGTCCCCCAAGAGACTATTTATGATGCGCGATCTCATCCTGGTCACCGGCGGCTCGGGCTTCATCGGCGCCAACTTCATCCTCCAGTGGCTCCAGACTGCCGGCTCCCCCGTCGTCAACCTCGACCTGCTCACCTACGCCGGCAATCCCCACAACCTCGCCAGCCTCCGCGGCCACTCCCGCTACCACTTCGTCCATGGAGACATCTGCGACGCCGATCTGGTCGCTTCGCTCCTCCGCGCCCATCGGCCCCGCGCCCTCGTCCACTTCGCCGCCGAAAGCCACGTGGACCGCTCCATCCACTCGCCCGCCGCCTTCCTCCGCACCAATGTTGAAGGTGCCTGTATCCTTCTCGAACAGGCCCGCCTCTACTGGTCCGCGCTTCCCCCCGCCGAGCGCGCCGCCTTCCGCTTTCTCAACATCTCCACCGACGAAATCTACGGCTCCCTCGATCCCGGCGGACAGCCTTTCACCGAAGCCGCTCCCGCCGCGCCCAGCAGCCCCTACGCCGCCTCCAAGGCTGCCGCCGCCGCCTTTGCCCGCGCCTACTTCCACACCTGGAGCCTGCCCGTCCTCACCACCGTCTGCTCCAACAACTACGGCCCTTTCCAGTTTCCTGAAAAACTGATCCCCCTCACCCTCCTCAACGCCCTCCATGGCCGCCCCGTTCCCCTCTACGGCGACGGCCGCCACCTCCGCGACTGGCTCTTCGTGGACGACCACTGCGCCGCCCTCCGCGCCGTCCTCCACCACGGCAGCCCCGGCCAAATCTACAACATCGGCGCCGGCTCCCCCCGCGCAAACCTCGACGTGGTCACCGCCCTCTGCGATCTCCTCGACGAAATGGCCCCGCCCCTCCCCACCGGTCCCCGCCGCAACCTGATCGCCTTCGTCGCCGACCGCCCCGGCCACGACCGCCGTTACGCCCTCGACTCCTCCAGAATCGCCCGCGAACTCGGCTGGCTGCCCGCCGTTTCCTTTGCCGAGGGCCTCCGCCGCACCGTCCGCTGGTACCTCGATCACCCCGATTGGATCGAAACCACCCGCAACCCCTCCCACCTCGGCTGGCTCGCCCGCCAATACGGCCCCGGTGCTGCCTCCTAGGCGCCGCCTCATCGAAGAGTTCGTCCCACCCTCGGCCGTGCGCGCCCATGCCAGCCGCACCGCGCCCCCTCCAGAATTCCTCTCCCGGTACAATCGAAACAGAGGGCCATCTTCCCCATGCGCCGTGTCTACATGGACGCCAATGCCACCACCCCTCTCCTGCCCGAGGTCGTCGAGGCCATGCGTCCCTTCTGGATCGACCACTTCGGCAACGCTTCCTCCATCCATCTCGACGGCCAGCGCGCCCGCGCCGCCGTCGACCATGCCCGCGAAACCCTCGCCGCCTTCTTCCACTGCCGCGAGGCGGAGGTCGTCTTCAACTCCGGCGGCACCGAGGGCGACAACACCGCCATCTTCGGCCTCCTGCGCCCCGGCGACCACCTCGTCACCACCGCCATCGAGCACGCCGCCGTCCTCCAGCCCGCCCAGCGCATCGCCGAGCGCGGCATCGAGGTCACCTTCGTCCCTCCGCTTCCCAGCGGACTCGTCGCGCCCCAGGCCATCCGCGGCGCTCTCCGCCCCCACACCCGCCTCCTCAGCGTCATCCTCGCCAACAACGAAACCGGCGTCCTCCAGCCCGTCGAAGAGATCGGCGCCATCGCCCGTGAAGCCGGCGCCTACTTCCACATCGACGCCGTGCAGGGCGCGGGCAAGGTTCCCATCGACGTCCGCCGCTACGGCTGCCATCTGCTCTCCATCAGCGCCCACAAGCTCCACGGACCCAAGGGCGTCGGAGCCCTCTACGTCCGCAGGGGAACCCCGCTCGACCCCCTCATGGTCGGCGGCAGCCACGAGCGCCGCCGCCGCGCCGGAACAGAAAATGTCCCCGGCATCGTCGGCCTCGCCACAGCCATCGAAATCGCCCAGCACTCGCTCGAAGACGGCGCCATGCAGCGCCTCGCCGTCCTCCGCGACCGCCTCGAAGCCGGCCTGCTCCAGATCCCCGGCTCCGGCCTCAACGGCGCCTCCATAACCGGCGAACCCGTTCCCCGCGTCGCCAACACCACCAATCTCTGGTTCGATCACGTGGAAGGCGAAGCCTTGGTCATCGCTCTCGACCTCAAAGGTGTAGCCGTCTCCGGCGGCTCGGCCTGCCACTCCGGAGCCACCGAGCCCAGCCACGTCCTCATGGCCATGGGCCTTAGCAAAAACCGCGCCCAATCCAGCCTTCGCTTCAGCCTCCTCAAAGCCGCCACCGAAGCCGACGTGGACTATGTACTCCAGGTAGTCCCCGAAGCCGTGGAACGCCTCCGCCAGATCAGCCCCGTCGCCACCGCCGCGCCGGGATGAAAGCTACAGGATGAAGGATACTGCATATTATTTCGCAGTTTTGAAAGGGCACGGCTTTAGTCGTGCCGCCAGACCACGAGAAAATGTTGGGCTTTAGCCCCTGAGGGATGGTCGTGCCTATCTTGTTCAATTCACTGTTAGCGCAGATTGTTCTGAAGCCGGAGAAAGTCATCCTGCTTCGTCATCAGGATAAGCGGGCTGTGCGTGGACGGACGCCCTACGAATTATGGCGAGACGATCCTCCTGCTTTCGAAAGCTATCAATCTATCCAGAGCTTCGAGAATCGGCCAAAATTCACGCGAGCGCCTAACTGGGCCTCATTTGTAGCTACGCCCGATGGTTCTACGATGTTTGTGGGCCTTTATGCTGCAAAATATATTGGAGTGTTAGCCGAAGACACTAAAAAGCCACATACAGATGGGTTTGATTTGGCTGGGAGCTGTGACATCTATGAACTAAAGCCTGATGAACGGTTATCAGACTTGAGAGGCAAGATCTTCATTGACTGGGGGGATGGAACACGGGCCTGGGTGCAACGTGCCGATAATCAGAACAAGCCGATTCTAGAACTACGGCCTGAATTCAAGGAACCCGATTTCCCCGGATTCTTGAATTTCAATCAACCCTTGTCTAAAGTTGAGGGACTACCGAAAACATGGATCGAGAATCTCAAGTATGCAAAAGGCGTCTACTTGCTGACTTGTCCTAAGACGAAAGAACAATATGTTGGTTCAGCCTCCGGCGAGGAGGGCTTTTGGCATAGATGGATGGAATACGCTACGACCGGTCACGGTGGGAACATCGCCTTGAAAAGTCGCGAGTTTAGCGACTATCAAGTCTCGATTCTTGAAGTGGCTGGAAGCGCTTCGAATCTTGATGACATCCTGAAAATGGAATCCAGATGGAAGGGAAAACTTCAAAGCCGCGAAATGGGATTGAATCGAAATTGATGAGCGGTCAATTTGCCTCAAGAGCTCAGAAAGGCGGGGAAAGTCATGATTGATCCTAAGAAATCCGCTGAAGCCGCAAGAAGAATCCAAGAAACTAACCGCACAATCCAAAATCACCAAACAAGAATTTCGAGCATTGAGCGAGAAAAAGCGGACAAAGTCAGGTATTACGACCAGCAAATCAGACATGAGCAGGATGAAATTAAGCGTCATACCAGACTGATTGATGAGCTTAAGCGTCAGATTTGATTTTTTTGCTTTCGATGATTCAAATTCTCTCAGGGGCTAAAGTCCGCCCCTTTTTGTGGTATTTACCGCACGACTAAAGTCGTGCCTTTCCAAAGCAATGAGTTGCTCGAAGGTTTCCTAACTCCGCTAACACCGCTGACTCTACTGCGAAAGAACCCATGCCCGCAACATCCCCCATCGCCGTCGCCATGTCCGGAGGAGTCGACTCCTCGACGGTCGCGGCGCTGCTCGTCCAGCAAGGCGAGCGTGTCGTCGGCCTCACCCTCCAGCTCTGGGACCAGACCCGCCTCGCTGGCCGCCACGGCATCCCCGACGCGCCGGGGTCCCCAACGACAGGTCTTCGTCGTTGGGGTGGGGACGCCCCCAAGGCCGGCCGCTGCTGCTCCCTTGACGATGTTTACGACGCCCGCCGCGTCGCCCGCCATCTCGGCATCCCTTACTATGTCGTCAACCAGGAGGCCCGCTTCGAGCGCGACGTCGTCCGCCCCTTCGTCGAGGAGTATCTCGCCGGCCGCACCCCCATCCCCTGCTCGCTCTGCAACAACCACCTCAAGTTCGACCAGCTCCTCCAGACCGCCCGCTCCATCGGCGCCGCGCGCATCGCCACCGGCCACTACGCCGTGAACGAGTTCGACCCCGCCCGCAATCGCTGGATCCTCAAGCGCCCCGCCGACCGCGCCAAGGACCAGACCTACTTCCTCTTCGGCCTCACCCAGGAGCAGCTCGCTCACACCCTCTTTCCGCTCGGCAACCTCACCAAGCCGGCCGTCCGCGAAGCGGCTCGCGAGCGCGGCCTCACCCTGGCCGAAAAGCCCGACTCGCAGGAGATCTGTTTCATCCCCGGCGGCGACTACAAGCAGTTCCTCACCGCTTATCTCGAAGAGCAGGGCCGCGCCATACCCGACTCCGCCGGCGAGCTCGTCACCCCCTCCGGCAAAGTCCTCGGCCGTCACAACGGCATCACCGCCTTCACCGTCGGCCAGCGCAAGGGACTCAGCGTCAGCTCGCCCACGCCGCTTTACGTCCTCCAGATCGACCCCGTCAGCCATCGCGTCACCGTCGGCGCCGGCGAGGAACTCGCCACCCGCACTCTCCGCGCCAACCGCCTCAACTGGATATCCATTCCCGCCCTCACCGCGCCCATCCGCGTCCAGGTCAAGATCCGCCACCGCCACGAGCCCGCCTGGGCTACCCTGGAACCCGATCCCGACCCCGCCGCCCCGGCCGATCGGATCCTCGCCACCTTCGACATCCCCCAGCGCGCCGTAACCCCCGGACAGTCCGCCGTCTTTTACCAAAACGACGAGGTCGTAGGCGGCGGCTGGATCGTCTAGCGTTTCACAAACCACACCGTCTTCGCACACGCCTGCGCTGGCGCACCTTCGTTGCCCGCGGCCACCCTGCTTTCCTGTTTTTTCCGTTTCCCCGGGCGCGTACTCTACACGAACATCTCTTTGTCGCCTGCCGGCCGCTGGCTGCCCGGGTGCGCTGGCCGCGGCTCCGCCGCCGTCGTCCGCAGAGACTCCACCACCGCCTTGATGGACGACAGCACGCCCGCCATCTGCCGCACCGGCCGGCTCACCGCCTCCGCCACAAAGCCCCCCGCCCGGTCCACCGCATCCAGAACCGCTGTAAACATATGATCCAGCCGGCTCGTCTGCCGCCGCAGCCGTTCCATCGTCTCCAGCGCCGTCGTTTGCAGTTGCGCCGTCTGCACCCGCAGCCCCTCTGCTATCTCCGCCACGTCGCCCACCGCCGCCTCGATCTTCGGCGCCAGCCGCTCATACAGGTCGCGCGCGTTGTAAACCAGCGGCATCACCGACGACCGCAGATCCTCCACCTCTTCCCGCACCGCGTTGGCCGCCTTGCGCACCGCTGCAAACACCGCGATCAGCAGGATCGTCTGCACCACCATGGCCAGCGCCGTCACTCCCGCCACCACCAGCAGTATCGTCTCATTGTCCAATTTCGGCATAAACGCCTTCTCGCGCGGGGTTCCCGCATCCCTGCCGGAACCGGTTCAACAGCGTTTCTCAACCCCTCCGCCGCACTGGCGGAAAACGGCCGGCCCGGATCCGCCTCCGGCCTCGTTCCCGGCTTGGGCCGCGGCCTCCGGGCCACTTTGCTTCATGGGTCCATCTCCCTCCGGCTCACCCGGCACGGAGAGACTCGCTCATGGCTCCGGCTCCGGACTTGCGCTGCCCGTCCGGTACGCCTCCCGCCCCGCGTCCACCGCCGCTGAAATCCGCCCCGACTGTTCCGTCACCAGGTTCTTGCCCCGCTCCACAAACTCTTCCCACTGCGCCCGGCCCCGGTCCACGTACTCGCCCACCTGCTCCTTGCCCCGCCCCACAAACGCGTTCACTTCTTCGGCCGCCTGCCGCGACTTGTTGCGCAGGTATTCCGTCCCTTCCTTGGCACCGCTCGCCAGATCCTCGCGTATCTCGCGCCCGCTCTTCGGAGCATAAAGAATTCCTACCAGCGCGCCTACGCCCAATCCTGCCAGAAACCACGCCAGACCTTGCAGCTTGTTTTCCTCTGCCATGACGAAACCTCTCCTTTCGCTCAGTCTCAGGAATGCCTGAGCCTATCAGATTCCCTTGCCTGCCGCAATCGCATCGTCTGCTCTCCGCGGCCCGGAAAATGCCCTTCTGCTTATGAGGATACGGCAATTCCACGCCTCCGGCGCATCTCTCCTGCGCTTGTACATCAAAGCGCATCCCTCCCCGCAGCCTCTCCAGCACCATCGGCCGGGCCGTCTCGGCCGCCTCACTCGTCGCAACCGCAGGTGTGCGCCAGCACTTCGGCAAAGTGCATCGCCTCGCGCTTGCCCAGTTGCGCAATCTGCTCCCGGCAGCTGAACCCATCGGCCACCAGCACCGTCACAGGCCCCGCCGTCTCCACCGCTTGCAGCAGCCCCTCCCGCGCAATCGCCTTTGACACCTCATACTTGTCCGCCTCGAACCCAAACGGCCCTGCCATCCCGCAGCAACTCGCCTGGATCGTCTCCACCTGCGCACCGCCCTTCTTCAGCAGCTCCACCTCGCTCGCCGGCCCGCCAAACACCGCCTTATGGTGGCAGTGCCCATGCAGCAGGATATGCGCGCCCTCCAGCCGTCCCGCCGTAATCTCCGGCGCCTTCGCCGCCAGCCAGTCCGCCAGCAGCCACACCTGCCCGCTCAGCTTCCTTGCCCGCTCGTCCTTCGGAAACAGCTCCGGAAGCTCGTCCTTGAAGACGCTGGCGCAGCTCGGCTCCAGAAAAATAAACGGCAGCCCCGCGTCGATCTGCGCCCCCATCGTCTCCAGCACCCGCGCCAGGTAGCTCTTCGCCGCGTCCAGCAATCCAAAGTCATAGAGCGGCCGTCCGCAGCAAAGATGCTCCCGCGGCGTCTCCACGCGGAATCCCGCCTCCATCAGCACCTTCTCCGCCGCCATCAGCGTCTGCGGATGATAGTAGTTGTTCCACGTATCCGGCCACAGCACCACCTTCGGCTTTGCCGTCACGCCCTCCGCTGCCTGCCCGTTTCCGGCCGCCTCCCGCCGTCGCGCATAGCTCTTCCGCGCCAGCCGCGGCAGCTCCCGTTCCTGCGCAATCCCCACCACCTTCTTGATCAGCGGACTCGTCACCGCTCCCGTCAGCACCGCGTTGGTCAGCCGCGGCAGCAGCGACCCCCACTGCGCCAGCCGGTCGCTGTACCCGAAAACATAGTGCTTCAGCGGCCGCAGCCGTCCCTTGTACTTCTGCGCCAGAAACTCGGCCTTGTACGCCGTCATGTCCACCGCCACCGGACACTCCGTCTTGCACGCCTTGCAGCTCAGACACAGATCCAGCGCCTCGGCCACCGCCTTGCTCTGGAATCCCTCGTCTTTCAGCGCTCCCGCCAGCATCTCCCACAGCAGCCGCGCCCGCCCGCGCGTCGAGTGCTGCTCCTCGCCCGTCGCCCGGTAGCTCGGACACATCACACCGCCTTCCGTCTTGCGGCAGGCGCCCACCCCCACGCACCGTTCCGTGGCCCGCTCCAGCGATCCCCCGTCCTGCGCAAACACAAAATGCGTCTCCATCTCCGTCGTATGCGCGTGCTCCTCGCCCGCTCTTCCCGCCGGCCCGTGCCGCAGATTCTCCACCGGGTCGTAGACCCGCACCGCGTCCACCAGCTTGCCCGGATTCATCCGGTTCTCCGGATCCCACAGCCTCTTGAACTCCCGGAACGCCTCCATCAGCTCACCGCCAAACATCTTCGGCAGCAACGCCGCCCGCGCCTGTCCGTCGCCATGCTCGCCCGAGAGCGACCCGCCAAACTCGATCACCAGATCCGCCGCCCGGTCGATAAACTCCCGGAACTTCCGCAGTCCCTCTTCGCTCCTGAAATCGAAGTTCACCCGCATGTGTACGCAGCCCTGCCCATAATGCCCATAGAGCGGACTGCGATACCCATACTCCTGCATCAGCGCCACCAGCCTGCGCAGGTACGCGCCCAGCCGCGCCGGTGGAATCCCCGCGTCGTCCCAGCCTTCCCACCCCTCCGGCTCGCCCGGCACAAACACCGTCGCCCCCAGCGACGACTCCCGCACCTTCCACACCCGCTCCGCATCCCCGGCGTTGTAGATATGCGCCGTTGCCGTGCCCGCCCAGCCCCGCGCCTCCCGCGCCAGAGCCTCGGCCTGCGCCCGCGCCTCCGCCGCCTCCCACGCGCCCAGCTCCACCAGCAGAAAACCCCGCCCCGGCGGCAGCAGCTTCACATCCTCCACCGCCAGCCCCTTGCGCTGCATAAAATCCACCAGCATGCCGTCGAAGCCTTCCAGCCCTATCGGCTTGAACTCCAGCACCTGCGGCACGCGATCCGCGGCTTCATAGATGTCCTCGAACGCCAGCACCGTCAGCACGCGATAGGGCGGGCTCGCCGTCAGGTTCAGCCTCGCCGACACCACCGCCGCGCACGTCCCCTCCGACCCCACCAGCGCCCGCGCCACGTTAAACCCGTTCTCCGGCAGCAGCTCGTCCAGGTTGTAGCCCGACACCCGCCGCGGGATCCGCGGATACTTCTCCCGGATCAGCCTCCCGTAGCGCCTCTGCAACTCCGCCAGCCCCCGGTAAATCTCTCCCACGCGCCCCGGCGTCCGCATCCGTTCGTCCAGCTCGGCCTGGCTTGTCCGTCCCACCGTCATCCGCGTGCCGTCGTAGAGCGCCACATCCAGGCTCTCCACGTTGTCCACCACTTTGCCGGCCAGCAGCCCGTGCGCCCCGCAACTGTTGTTGCCAATCATGCCCCCCAGCGTGCACCGGTTGTGCGTCGCCGGATCGGGCCCGTACGTCAGGTGATACTTCTCCGCCGCATCGCGCAGCGTATCCAGCACAATCCCCGGTTCCACCGTGGCCAGCTTCGCCTCCGGATCGATCTCCGTCAGACGGTTCATATAGCGCGAGTAGTCAAACACCACCGCCACGTTGGCGCACTGCCCCGCCAGGCTCGTCCCCGCCCCCCGCGCCAGCACCGCCGCTCCCGTCGCCCGGCATGCCTTGAGCGCCGCCTCCACGTCCGCCGCGTCCCGCGGCATCACCACCCCGATAGGCATCTGCCGGTAGTTCGACGAGTCCGCCGCATACAGCGCCCGCGACCCCATGTCGAACCGCACATCTCCGCGCAGCGTCGCCTTCAGCCGTGCCTCCAGCTCCCGGTGCGCCGCAAACCGCTCGTGCTCCAGCCGCGGTTGATTCATAAGGGCGAATAAAGTCGAAGTGTTCACGCCGGAATCATATCGCGTCCGCGCCCCCGAAAACCCGATCCGTCAAACCCATCCCCCGCCATTTACCCGCCCGTAACACCACGCAACCCGACCGCCGGCTGATTCCCGGATGCCAGCCAACTCAGTGCAGCAACGCTCCCGGTCTCTTGGCGGCTCCCATGGAGCGTGAAATGCGCCGCGGAGCCCCGGGCGACCCCAAGCCTGCTGGCTCTGGTAAGTCCGTCCACCGCGCCTGCCCATCGTGCCGGAACGGATTCGGGCCGTGTTCCCATCCCTGGACAAGATCGACAGCACCCTTTGCAGGGGCGCGGCTTGATCTCTGCCGGCAAGGTCCATCGAATCAACCGGGCGTCAACTCAAAATGGGAGCCCGGTTCCTTGCGGTAAAAGCATTAAGTGCATGATATGGTTGATTGCGCTATGAATAACTGGCTGAATCGTCGCACTTTCATGAAAACTTCGTCGCTGGCTGCCGGGGCTTCCGCTCTGGGGTTGCACGCACTGAAGGCGCAGGAACCAGCGCCGGTGCGCGCGCGAAAGATCAAACTGGGTTTGGTTGGTTGCGGCGGGCGCGGCAGTTGGATTGCCGGCCTGTTTCAGCAGCACGGAGGATACGAATTCCATGCTGTCGCGGATTATTTTCCGGACCGCGCCGGCAAATGGGGCGGCGAGCTGGGTGTGGATCCTTCCCGTCGTTTCAGCACGCTTTCAGGCTACCAGCGGCTAATGGAGAGCGGTGTGGAGGCGGTGGCGCTCGAGGTGCCGCCCTATTTCTTCCCCCGGCACGCCCAGGCGGCGGTGGATGCCGGTCTGCATGTTTATATGGCCAAGCCGATCGCCTCCGATGTGCCGGGTTGCCTGGCCATTCAGCAGGCGGCGAAAACCGCCACCGCCAAGCAGCGCTGCTTCCTTGTCGATTACCAAATGCCCACGGACCCGGGGAATATCGAGGTGCGCAGGCGGATTCTTGCCGGCGGGGTGGGCAAGATCTGCCAGGTGTCCACCATCGGTATCTGCACCGGCTTCGCCGATCCGCCGTTCGAGAAAACCTACGAAAACCGGCTGCGTGCATTGACATGGGTAAACGACATCGCCATGGGCTGCGACTACATCGGCAATTTTGACATTCACTCGATTGACGCGGCGCTGTGGGTCCTGGGCAGGCGTCCGGTAGCCGCCGTGGGCGGCTCGCGAATCGTCCGGCCCGATCCGCATGGCGATTCGCATGACGTGTGCTCGGTGATTTATGAGTATGACGACGGGTTGGTGCACAACCATTATGGCCAGGCGCTGGCGAACCAGGAAACCGGGGCACTGACCTGCACGATTCAAGGGCAAAAGGGATTTGGCGCGCTGGAATACTGGAAGAAGGCGGAATTCCGCAGTGACGAGGACGCCTATCGCGTGAACGTGGTGAACCTGTACGAAGCCGGGGCGGCGCGGAACATTGACACTTTTTATCGCAACGTCACGGAAGGAGATTTCGCCAACTCGACCGTTCCCCGCGCGGTGGACTCCGCATTGACCTGCATTCTGGGCCGGGAGGCCGCCGCGCGCGGCACGCGGCTGACGATGGATCAGGTTCTGGCTGAAAACAGGAAGTTGGAAGTGAACCTTGCAGGTTTGAAGACGTAGCTCAAACCAGTTGCGGCTTTCAAAATAAATAGCGGTTTTCGCGGATTCCGGAGCGAACAGGGGCCTTCAGGCCCGGCCTTGCTCGATCCCCCATCGATACAACGACAGCCCGCGATCGTCAGTCCCTCCGCCTGCGTGGTTCCGCATGAGGAGCCGCCTCATCCTGAAAAAAGAACCAAAGCGCCAGATGGACAAGAATCCAATGGATTGACGACCCAATCTTCGATACAGAAAATTACGCCCCGCCATGGGACAATGGCCTTGCATACTGGCTCCGGCAGGCGCACAATGCCCGGCTGGGCAGTTGGGACGAGGCAGAATCATCCCCCACCCCCCCCGGGGGTCCGTTCTCCTTTCTTTCGCCTTAAAAAGGGAGGCGCATCAGAGGCCGGTGTCGATGCGGAGTTCTTGCGGCAGCTCGAACCATCTACTCTGGACGGTGGACGCTCAGCCCGCGCTTACCGCGCCGGCCACTCCTCCACCACGATTCCCATGTCGTTCAGCTTCTGGATGGTCGCTTCCACCTGCCGCCGCACTGCCGGCTGCTCCTTCTTGCCGGCCAAAGGCGACTCCGCCACCGCCACCACCCGCCCATATCGCCATGCCCCCGGCGGCAGCGCCATCAGCGCTTTGGCCAGATCCCCGGGCCGGATCTGCATCTCCTGCCGCCGCGCTGCCGCCGGCCGCAACAGGGTTCCTTTTCCAACGCTGCTCGGGTTCGCATCCGCCAGCGTAATCCGCAGGTCCAGCGTGTCGGTTTCCACCGCCACAAACGGATTCTGCCATGCGCTTGGGTCGTGCACATCCACATACATGCTCTTGGTTGGCAGTGGGATGTCGGCAAAAGCCGCCCGCTCCTGGTCCATCTCCGTGGCCTTGGCCTGCGCCGCCTTCTGCGCCTTCCGCTCGGCGTTCACCGCCGACTGCGCCACGCCTTTCACCGCCTGCTCTTCCTTGCGGCAGCCGCCCAGCGTCATCGCCGCCACCAGAGCCGCCAGAGCCAGCCAATTGACAGATCTCCGCAATCTCACCCCATCAGAATAGCAGTAAGCCGGCTTCGCTCTATTGGCCCTTCCACACCGGCGCCCGCTTCTCCAGAAACGCCGCCGCCCCTTCGGCCTGGTCCGCGGTTCCGCACACGTGGCCAAATCGCATCGCCTCCCGCAGCAGCGCCAGGTCCAGCGGCAGATCGATTCCCTCATTCACCGCCAGCAGCGTCTCCTTGATCGCCAGCGGCGCGTTGGCCGCAATCTCCCGCGCCAGCGCCTCCGCCCGCTCCATCAGCCGCTCCGGCGGTACCACCTCGTCCACCAGTCCCAGCCGCAGCGCCTCGGCCGCGCCCACCGTCGCGCCCGTCAACAGCATCTTCAATCCTGCCCCACGGCCCACCAGCCGCGGCAACCGCTGCGTGCCGCCGTAGCCCGCCATCAGCCCCAGCTTCACCTCCGGCTGGCCCAGTTGCGCGTCCTCCGCCGCCAGCCGCAGCGTGCAGGCCATCGCCAGTTCGCACCCGCCCCCCAGCGCATACCCGCGAATGCAGGCAATCACCGGCTTGCCCAGCGTCTCGATGCAGCGCAGCACCGCCTGCCCCCGCAGCGCAAACGCCTGTCCATCGCCGCTCTTCAGCGCCGCCAGCTCCTTGATGTCCGCGCCCGCCGCAAACGCCCGCTCCCCCGTGCCCCGCAGCAGAATCACGCGCACCGCCGCGTCCATCGCCAGCTCGCCAAACGCGCGGTCCAGCTCGTCCAGCGTCTCCATGTCCACGGCGTTCAAAACCTGGGGGCGGTTCAGCGTCACCACCGCCAGCGGAGAGCGTTTTTCCAGATAAAGATTTACGTATGCCATGCGTTCAAGAGGTTACCAGAAAAGGCCCGCCGCCAGACGGGCAGATGAGTTCCCCTCTCTTGCCATCTGCTGCGGCCAGGAAACATCCCGACCCCTAATCCCTGGCCCCAATCAGCGCCTTCCCAATCGCGTCCAGCACGCCGTTCAGAAAATGAATCGACTCCGGCGCCGAGTACCGCCGCCCGATCTCCAGCGCTTCGTTAATCACGATCGGAAACGGCATCCCCCGGAACCCCAGCATCTCGCCCACCGCCATACGCAGCAGGTTGCGGTCCACCGCCGGCATCCGCTCCAGCCGCCAGTGTTTCGAGTGCGCCGCAATCAGCTTGTCGATCTCGTCCTTGCGCTCCACCGCCACGCGGAACAAGTCTTCGGCAAAGCCCCGCACCTCCGGCTCCACTTCGTCCGCCGCGTTCCAGAAGGTCGCCCGCACCTGGTCCGGGCTCTGGTGCCCCAAATCCGCCTGGTACAGCATCTGCATCGCCAGCTCGCGCGACTTCCGGCGTCCCGATGTGTGATGTTGGCCTCCGGTCAAGCTGGACCGCCTTCTGCTCCGCCGGCCGCGGACTGCCCCTGGCCCTCACCGCCCCGCTTCAGCTTGCGGCTCAGGCTCACCATCTCCACCGCCGCCACGGCAGCTTCGAATCCCTTGTTCCCCGCCTTGATTCCCGCCCGGTTCAACGCCTGCTCCAGCGTCTCGCAGGTCAGCACTCCAAAGCTGTGCGGTATCCCCGTCTCCTGCTGCGACTGCCCAATGCCCCGCGACACTTCGTTGTAGATCGCCTCGTAGTGCGCCGTCTCTCCGCGCAGCAGGCAGCCCAGCGTCACAATCGCATCCACCTTGCCCAGCTCCGCAATCGTCCGCGCCGCCGCAGGTATTTCCCAAGCTCCTGGCACACGCACCACTTCGATTGCTTCGCGCCGTGCGCCGCTGCGCAGCAGCGCGTCCAGCGCGCCCTCCAGCAGCCGGTCGGTAATCACCGCATTCCACCGTGACACCACAATCGCAAACTTCATCCCCGCCGCGCTCAGGTCACCTTCCACAGCCCCCGGCTTGCCCTTCAGCGGATCGGTCCACGCCCAGAACGAAAAAACAAACCCGGGCTCCGGCTCCACGGTAAAGATGCGCGACTTCCAGTGGGTCTCCACAATCGGCTGCAGGCGCGCTGCCGCTTCCTCGACGCCCTTGGCCCGGAGCCACTTCTCCGCCGCCTGGTACGCCGCATCCAGCGCTGTCACTTCCACCAGCACGTCCGCCGTCTCCGGAAACTCCCCGTCCACAAACTCCAGGTTCCCCAACGGCGCCAGAAACGACGCGCCCCGGCTCCGCTCTTCCTGCCAGCCCTTGCCCGCAGCGAACCCCAGCGCAGAGAAAAAGCTCGACAGCCGCTCATAGGCCGCTGGGCTGCCCGCAGCGCGAAGAAACGAAATTCCCTTAATCATGTCTTGATTTTATATGCGCTTCCAGGATTGCTGAATCCTCAGGCAGCACCTCTAACCCAGCCTCGCTTTCATTGCAGCGCAACCGTACGCCGCGGAACCGTCCCTGCATGGAAAAGCCGGCCCGTCGGCCGGCTTTTCGCTTCTCACTTTTTTCATTACGGTCTTACGTGGTCGTCCGCGGCTTCACCACGATTACCGTTGCCGGCACCACGCTGCTCGTCCCCGTATAATCGCAGCCCAGGTCCAGACCGCCCTGCGACACCGGCGTGCACGCCGGCAGTCCCGGTGCAATCTGTTGCGTGTCCGTCAGCGTCGGAACACTGATAAAGTGCACCAGGTCGTCCCCAGCCGTGGAAACGAAAAACAGCGAGTCGTCCGGACTGAACGCCCCGGCCACCGGCGCCGTCGGCCCGCTGTTGGCCGTCGATCCTGCCAGCGTTACGTACCCTACCGTCCCCAGCGCGTCCGGATTGCCCGCCACCGGCTTGTAGTAGGGCAGCAGAGCGTTGTAGTTGTTGTCGTTCGCGCTATACAGAATGAACGCCAGATTCGACGCCGGCGAGGGCACAATCTGGTCAACCTGCGTTATCGCGTTCCCGTTCAACTGGCTCAGTTGCGTCTGGTTCAGCACGTGCGACAACATCAGCGGATCGAGCGTCTGCACCTGGTTCGGCGGCGTCCCCGTCGTCGTCTCCGGGCACGACATGGTCGGTATCGTTACACCCAGATCCGACAGCGTCACCGCGTTCCCCTTCAGCGTGGCCCCCAGAATGTGGTTGCCATCGTTGGTTGCCGCCAGTACGTCCGTGTCCAGAGGAGGATAGCTGTTGTCCGGGCCCGTGTACACGGTGTCGCCCAGCGGGTAAAACAACATGTTTTGGTACTCTCCCGCCGTGCCTTGCGGACACCATGTGTGCGCCACCGTCGGGCTCCCGCTCACATACGCACCCACGCTCGGCACCGTGATTGCCAGACTCTGCCCGCCATTCGACGGCGTGGCGCACGAGGCTCCCGTCGAGCACGGCAGCGCATACGTCGACCACCCCGTGTGCGCGTTGTACACATACAGCGTGTCTGTGTGGCCCGTGATCCCCGCCGCCACGTTCTCCGGCAAATTGTTCGCCGCCGCGCTGTCGCTCACATACAGCGTCTTCGCGTCCGGCGTCCACTGCGCCGCCGTCGCCATCCCGTTGAACGTGCTCAGAAGCCCCTTCGCCTGGCTGTACAAATACAGCCTGCCCAGAATCGGATCGTTGATCAGAATCTCGCTGTTGTCCGGCGACACCGCCAGCACCACGCCCTGCACAGACGCGTCCTGCTTGGTCACCGCGTTCGCCGCCGTGCTGTAAATCATCAGCTCCGTCGACGAGCCAAAGTAGATATTGGTCCCCAGCGCGTCCATCATCATCGAGTTGGGCACAAACGGCAGCCGCGTCGTCGAGCCCACGGTTCCATTCAGCAACTGGAACGGCACCACGTACTGCGATTTTCCCGGCGCGCCAAGCCACACGTAATTGCTGTTCGCTCCCTGGTAGGTCAGCGTCACCGGATTCGAGGCGATCGACAGCCCCGTCCCGTAGACGCCAATCTCGTTCACCGGCGCGTAATTGCACGTAAACGGCTGACAAATCGCCGTGATCGACGCCGTCCCCGGATACGATGTCGTCACCGCCCCGGTCAAGTTCACTGAAATGTCGATGGGATCCGTTGACTGGTAGTCCAACTGCACGCCGGTGATCGTCTTGCCCTGCGTGTCCACAATATTCGTCGTCAGGTTTTGCGTCACGCTGGCATTCACCGTGCCGCTCGTGCTGCCGTTCGCCAGCGTCAGTTGGATGCTCTTCGGCGGACACGTGGAAAAATACCCCGCCGACGAGCCGGAACCGGCAATTGCCGCCAGAATCCCCGTCGTCCCCGGCTGCTCCGCCGTAATCTGGTTGGTTTCGTTGTTGATCGAAGCTACCGCGCTATCCAGCACACTGAAACTCATCGGGCCCAGCGCGACCGTGCAGTCCGGAACCGAACCGGCTAGCTGCGGACACGCAAACTGCGACGGATCCGTCATGGTCGGCGGCTTGCACAGCAGCGCGGTCTTCGGCTGTCCACCCACGGTGGCGCTATAGCACGCCTGCGCATCCAGTTGACCGATCACGCCCTGCGACTGGCATCCCTGCGGACCCACCAGCGTTACCGATGTTACCAGTGGATGCACATAAACCTGCACAGGGTTCGACACTACCGAGTTCGTCTCCGCCGTCACATACGCCGACGCGTAGGGCGCTCCCCCCGTCTGCGGCAGCGGATTCGGAGCCTGGCATATCGTAAAGTCCGGAATGCCGCCGCCCGAGTTCCGGTTCCACGTCCCCGCGCAGATGTTCCCGCCCGGCGAAATATCCACCAGATTCAGGTTCGTCGAGCCGTACGAGTACCCCGTCACAATGGCCTTCGTGCCTTTGCACGTCATCGCCGTCGGCAACGCCAACTGCTTTTCCTGTCCAAACGCCAGTGATATCCCCGTCGTGCGCGGTTCCAGGTCGACCGAGTACACATCCGTTACCTTCAGCCCATAGCCCAGACCGTTGCAGGTATTCGCTCCCGGGTTACGCGAACAGCCGGAAACCGATATCCCGGCCGGAATTGCCAGGCAAAGCAAACTAACAAGCGTCAAAAACCGCTGCATGAACCCTCCCCGCTCCGCTTCTTCAAACTACGGAACGGTCGTTCTTCTTGCCAATCAAAATGGCATCTTGCTCCGCTTCACTCCCGGCCCTGGCCGCACCACAGCTTCCTCCAGGATTCCATCCCATCGGCAAGCCGCTGGCCCGCACCGAAGATCCGCGCTCTTAGAAACTGCCTATGCACCGTCCAGCGGCAGACCACGCAGGGATTGCCGCCGCACCATCCCGCTTCCGCGACCGGCCGGAACCCATGCCCTTCCGGCCGCCGCCCGGCGGAATTTCAATGTGGAACTCCAGACAAAAGTGTATCAGGACAGGCCCGCCCCGGGCATCGGCCCGGACCGCGTTCCGCATCCCCGCAAAACCAGCGCCTGCACCGCCGCCACACGCCCTTGCGCTACCGCCTTCCACAACTACGGCATATCCCGGAATTGCCCGCCGTCTGCATCCACCAGACGGCCCTCCCCCTCAATCCTTCTCCGTCAGTACCGCGGCCAGCAGTTCCGGCGCCACGTTGCCCCCGCTCACCACCGCCACCGCCTTCTTGTACGCTGGCAGCTCCGCACCGTGGAAGAGAAGCGCCGCCGCGCTCACCGCTCCGCTCGGCTCCGCAACCAGCCGCGCCACGCTCACAATCGCCCGCATCGCCGCCCGAATCTCCGCCTCCGTCACCGTCACAATCCCGTCCACAAACGCCTGGATGTGCGCAAAGTTGCGCAGCCCCACGCTCTGCGTCCGCAGCCCGTCGGCGATGGTCCGGCTGGTCAGCTCCGCCGGCCACTCCACCAGCTTGCCAGTCCTGAAGCTCTCCGCCGTATCCCCCGCCAGCTCCGGCTCCACACCGAACACCTTCGCCTGCGGCTTGAGCTGCTTCACCGCCGCCGCCACCCCGCTCAGCAGGCCTCCACCGCTCACCGGCGAAAGCACCAGATCCACATCCGCCAGCGCCTCCACAATCTCCAAACCGCAGGTCGCCTGCCCGGCAATGATCTGCTCGTCGTCGTACGGCGGAATCACCACGTACCCATGCTCCCGCACAAGCTCTTCGGCCTTGGCCAGACGCTCGCTCGAAGCCACACCCACCTCCACCACCTCGGCGCCCAGCGCCAGCGTCGCCGCCCGCTTGATCGCCGGCGCGTTGGAAGGCATCACAATCACCGCCTTCGCTCCCACCATCCGCGCCGCATACGCCACCGCCTGCGCATGGTTGCCGCTCGAATACGTGATCACCCCGCGGCGAATCTCCTCCGGCGTCAGTTGCAGAATCTTGTTTGCCGCCCCCCGCATCTTGAACGCCCCGATGGGCTGCAAACTCTCCGCCTTCAGCCACACCTCGCCCGCCACACCCGGAAACACCGCCCGCACCAGCGGCGTTTTGACAGCAATGGAGGCAATGCGAGACGCCGCGGAACGAATGACGTCAATATCAACCAGCGGGTAGCCTCGATCTTCCATGGCAACAATCCTCCCTGAGCAAGCCACAGGCGATTCTATAGAACCGGAGCGGCTCTTTCCCAAACGCAAAAATGCGGCGAAAGCCATCAGACCCTTCGCCGCGCGCAAATCCTGCTCACTCGCCGGACTGCGGACATGCCAACTCCGCCGGCCACGCTGCCGCCTCGCTATATCTCCAGAATCACCGGCATGATCATCGGCCGCCGTCCCGTCGTCTTCTGCACCAGCCGCTTCAAATCCACCCGGATCTTCTCTTTCACCATGCCGTAGTCCGACTTCTCCTCCGCACTGAGCCCGTGCAGCGTCTTCAGCATCGTCTCCCGCGCCTGTTCGGTAATGTCCGCGCCGCCAAAGCCGCGCATCACCACCTCCGGCTGCTGCTCGATCTTGCCGCTGCGTTTGTTAATGGCCAGCACCGCCAGCACAATCCCGTCCTCGCTCAGGATGCGCCGGTCCTTGATCACCAGATCCTCGACCACGTCGTTGAACGAACCCGAGTCGATCAGCACCCGTCCCGTGGTCACCTTGTCCTTCTTGCGCGCGTCCTTCTTGTCCAGTTCCAGCACGTCGCCGTCTTCGATCACAATGGCGTGCTCCACCGCGCCCGTGTTCATGGCCACCTGTGCATGCCGCCGCAGGTTGCCGTAGTTGCCGTGAACGGGCACAAAAAACTTGGGCCGCACCAGGTTGATCAGCAGGCTCATCTCCTCCTGGCTGCCGTGCCCGCTCACGTGAATCAGCCCGTTCGCCCCGTTGTCGTAAATCACGTTGGCATCGCGCCGGTAAAGGTGATCGATCACCCGGAAGATGCTCTTCTCGTTCCCCGGAATGATCCTCGAGCTCAGCACCACCGTGTCGCCGGCGTCGATCCGCGCGTACTTGTGGTTGTCCACCGCCACCCGGCTCAGCGCGCTCATTGGCTCGCCCTGCGTGCCCGAGATCAGCACCATCACCTCTTCCGGCCTGAAATCCCGCACCTGTCCCGGATTGATCATCAGTCCCTGCGGAATATCAATGTACCCCAGGTCCTGCGCGATCTCGGTCGATTCCACCATCGACCGGCCCACCACCGCCACCTTGCGTCCATGCGCCCGCGCCAGCTCCATCGCAATCCGGATGCGGTATACCGACGACGAAAAGCACGCGAAGAACAGCTTCTTCTTCGTGCGCGAAAAAATCTCGTCCAGCCGCGGCCGCACCGCCGACTCGCTCGGCGTATACCCCGGCCGCTCCACATTCGTCGAGTCCTGCAGCAACGCCAGCACACCGCGCTTCCCATACTCGCCAAAGGTGTGCAGGTCAAACAGCTTGCCATCCAGCGGCGAAAGGTCGATCTTGAAGTCGCCCGTGTGGATCACCACCCCCACCGGCGTTTCGATGGCCAGCGACACGGCGTCCACAATCGAGTGCGTCACGTGGATCGGCTCAATCGTGAACGGTCCGATCGAGACCTTCTCCTTGGGCACAATCTCGATCAGTTCCGCCTCGTCGAGCAGTTTGTGCTCTTCGAGAATGTCCTCCACATAAGCCAGCGTGAACTCGGTGGCATAGACCGGAATCTTGATCTCGTTCAGAATCCACGGCAGCCCGCCAATATGGTCCATGTGCCCGTGCGTCAGAATGACGGCGCGAACGTGCTGCCTGTTTTCAATCAGGTAGCTGATATCCGGGACCACAACATCCACGCCCAGCAACTCCGACTCCGGAAACATCAGCCCGGCGTCGATCACGATAATGTCGTCTTCCCAGCGCAGCGCCAGGCAGTTCATTCCGAACTCGCCCAGCCCGCCCAGGGGAATAATCTTCAGCTTCTTTGTCTGCATCTGTCAGTTTTGATGCTACCACCCCCGGCCAAAACCCGATGTGCCACGCCTCGCCGGGCGGCCCAACCGGAATCCGGCCCACATGGGAAAAACCGCCGCTGGCTCTTCCAGCCAATTCCTGCCAATCCCTACTCCATCTCAGCCCGCACCAGCCAACACCTCCTCAGCGAGCCACCACCACCGCCCAGGCATTCCCTCACGCAACGCAATCCCGCAGGTAAATCTCGCTGAGTGCGTTGGCGATTAGGCGCTGGTCGACACCCTCGGAAATATCGCTGAACTGAAGCCCGCTTCAGGCGAGCGATGTATAGAATCGCAGACAACCCACTGCCGATGAGCGCTTTGCCCTGTCGCAACCACAATCGGGCAGTACCTGACCTTTTCGATCTCCTCTTGGCCGGGCCTGAGCCTCGTATAATCCTCTGCAATAGATGCAGAAGAAGAGAGTGAACAATGGAGGCGACTATGCAGTCGGAAACTGTCTTCGGGCACCTCGCGCTTCGGTTCGGCGCTCACCCTGAAAACTTGGCGACTGAGGCATTAGGTTTCATCCTTCGCAATTCCCCTGCTGCATCGCGGGCATTCGTGGCGCTCACGCGCCAAATCGGGATCAACGATCTAACTAGCCTGGACTTCAAAACGCAGCAGGGCGGACCGGAACAGTCCGTGTTCGATCTGGCGTGCTATGACGACAAAGGGCGGATCAGAGTGATAGTTGAGAACAAGTTCTGGGCTGGCCTAACTGACAAGCAGCCGACGACTTATATCGGCGCGCTTCGAGACGATGTGCCTGCGCTCTTGATGTTTGTTGCTCCAGATGCGCGCCTTCAATCCCTTTGGAATGAAATCCTCGACCGATGCAACAAGGCTCCCACAATTCGGGCCAACGAAATTCAGATGTCATCGGCCATGAGAGTCGCCGACATTGGCAGAGGCCATTACATTGCTGCAATATCTTGGAGATATTTGCTTGAAGCTCTCTCTATAGCGGCGACCTCCGAAGGGGAAACGAAGTCCCGCAACAACATTATCCAACTTCAAGGTTTGTGCGCAAAGATGGATGAAGAAGAGTTCTTGCCGCTCAGACCCGATGAGCTAACAGACCTGGACATGGCACGAAGATTTCTGAACTTTTCCAACCTGCCATTCGATATAGCAGCAAGAGCCGCAGGATTGCACCTGTGCATTGGAATGAGAGAGGCCAACTACCGCCTTGGATCTGGCATTCATATCCAGATTGCCGGATTTACCGCCTGGATTGGATTTTCCGCTTCTCTCTGGCGCAAGTGGGGCATTTCGCCCATTTGGGTAGAATTTGTTCACCAATCCTGCGATGTTGCGAAGGTTCGCACGCTGCTGCACAGCTTTCGAACGCTTATGCCTCCGCGTTGCTTCGATGCCTTCGACGGCAACTGCGTGGCCGTTCCGATTATTCTGAGTGCCGGCGTCGAGAAGCAACAAATTATCGACTATGCTGTTCGCCAACTTGGTGAATTGAAGGCGGAGCTTGAGTTGTCGGGACCCATCGATGAAACACGCGAACTTCTGAAAGACAATGAACCCGGCGCGACGCCGGGCTGCGATTCAGCAGTCATCCCTACCGATGGCGTCGGTACGGATGTTGTTCTCGAAATGGGGGCGGAGGATGGTCATGAGATCGGTTCAAGCAACAACCAGCGATCCTGAATGGCTACCCGACACGAAGTCGAGGTATCAAGGATGTCTCCTTGGAGGGGCAGTAGGCGACGCGCTGGGCGCCCCTGTAGAGTTCACTTCATTCGCCAATATCATTGAGCAGTTCGGCGCGAATGGAATTCAAGATTTCGCGCCTGCATACGGCCGGATTGGTGCAATCACCGATGACACGCAGATGACCCTTTTTACGGCTGAAGGCCTGGTGCGAGCGCATGTTCGCGGGCATCTCAAAGGAATTTGTGATCCGCCTTCCGTCGTCCATGGCGCTTACTTGCGATGGCTCCGGACTCAGGGAGAAAAACCAGCCAAGTTGGATCACGAAATCGAAATGGACGGCTGGCTCGTCAGCGTGAGCACATTGTGGAACCGTCGTTGTCCAGGTAACACTTGCTTATCCGCGTTAAGAGACACTCGACAGCTTGGCCAAAATGCGGGGAACAAAAGCAAAGGATGCGGGACGGTCATGCGAATCGCCCCCGTCGGGCTTCTGAGGCAGGATGGCGTTTTCGAACTGGCGTCAAGGATTGCCGCCTTAACCCACGGACATCCGTCGGGTATCCTCGCGGCGGGATTCTTGGCAGAACTTCTGAAGGAAATCAACCTTGGCCGCTCATTGAGCGAGGCGCTGCCAATGGCCAAAGCATCCCTCATCGAGCAGGACAATCATGTAGAGGTGCTCGCAGCCATCGAGCGAGCTGAGGCCGCGGCGTCTTCTGGAGACTCGTCTGCCGTTTCAGCCGGGAAGCTTGGAGAGGGATGGATTGCGGAAGAAGCACTATCCATCGCACTCTTCTCCGCCCTGCAGGAGCGCAACTTCGAGCATGCGGTTGTTACTGCGGTGAATCACAGTGGAGATAGCGATAGCACAGGTGCGATCGCAGGGAACATTTGCGGGTTACTGTACGGCGTTGAAAGCATCCCCGAAAGATGGTTATCGCGACTGGAGATGCGCGAGGAGATCGGTCAGATTGCTGATGATCTTCAAGCAATTGTGGAAGGCGGCCTCGACATCGAAAGTGAAGACACATGGCGAAAATATCCGGGATACTGAATTGCGCCACATTGGGTGTCCGCAAAAGTTAGGTTGTTCGAGCTTCGCCATGATAGCCGACCATCGATTCTCGATCTTGACCATGAGATGGACGTGACGCCCGCCAAGAAATCTTTGACCTTCCGCTCGCACCGGCAATGGCCTGATTGGTCACTGAACTCCGGGATCCGCTGTTCGAGAGCGGTCGGTACCCGCTAGTCGGCCAGAGTCCAGTGATTTCTGGCCGTTGGACCGTTTAATGGCGACAGGCCAAATCACTCATTGACACATCTTCAATGCAGCATCTCGCCACCAGCCCCATGCATCCCGTCCGACGCTCTCGGAGCTGGCAGCAACTCACCGGCTCATCAGTCGCCAGCACCATCAGTCCGCAAGCACCCACCCTCCACCCGGCCCGCCCCCACGCCGTAAAGTGGTATCCAAGGGGACTTTCACATGAAGATCGCTTTTCTCGGACTAGGCAAAATGGGCTCTTCCATGGCCCGCCGCCTCCTCGAAGCCGGCCACGGCGTCACCGTCTGGAACCGCAGTCCCAAACCCGCCGAAGCCCTGGCCGCGGCCGGCGCCCGTGTCGCCGCCTCGCCCGCCGAGGCCGCCCGCTCCGGCGAGGCCGTCTGCACCATGCTCTTTGACGACGCCGCCCACGAGGACGTCCTCTTCCGCTCCGGCTTCTTCGACGCCCTCCCGTCTACAGCCGTCCATGTTTCCATGTCCACCATCAGCGCGGCCTTGAGTGAGCGCCTCGCCGCCGAACACGCCCGCCGCAACCAGCAATTTGTCGCCGCCCCCGTCTTCGGCCGCCCCAACGTGGCCGAGCAGGGCCGTCTGTGGATCGTCGTTGCCGGCCCCGATGCCGCCGTCACCCGCATCCGTCCCATGCTCGACCCCTTGAGCCGCGGCGTCTCCGTGGTGGGCTCCGAACCCCGCCAGGCTCACGCCCTGAAACTCGGCGGCAACTTCCTCATCAGCGCCATGATCCATTCCCTCGGCGAGGCCTTCGTCTACGCCGAGGCCCAGGGCATTCCGCCCGAGACCTTCTTCGAAACCGTCAACAGCGCCCTCTTCCAGTCGCCGTTCTACGCCGCTTACGCCGGCGTCATGCTGCATCCGCCGGAGCAACCGGGCGCCACCATCGAGCTTGGCGCCAAAGACCTCCGCCTCCTCCGCGCGGCCGCAGCCGACCGCAATACCCGTCTCAGCCTGGCCGACAGCATGGCCGAAATCTTCTCCCAGGCCCGTGACGCCGGGCTCAGCAACGAGGACTGGGCTGTGGGACAATATCGGATGGCGCAACGCCGCGGGCCGCGGGCCTAGTTCTTCAGGTTTAGGATGGAAGCCATGAATCTGCAGGGAAAAATTGTCTTCATCACCGGTTCCTCCGGCGGCATCGGCGCCGCCACCGCCCTCGCCTTCGCCGCCCAGGGCGCCCGCCTTCTGCTCGCTGCCCGCCGCGCCGGCAAGCTGAGCTCCGTTGCCGCTCTCGCCCACCAGCGCGGAGCCGCCGCCGTCCACAGCATCCACCTGGATGTCCGCAACCGCCGCGCTGTTCAGGACTCCATTGATACCCTGCCCGAGGAGTGGGCCTCCATCGACATCCTCGTCAACAACGCCGGCCTCAGCCGCGGCCTCGAAAGACTCTACACCGGCCGCATCGAAGACTGGGAGGAGATGATCGACACCAACGTCAAGGGACTCCTCTACGTCACTCGTGCCGTGGTTCCCGGCATGGTGGTGCGCGGCCACGGCCACGTCATCAATCTTGGTTCCACCGCCGGCGAGCTTACCTACCCCGGCGGCGCCGTCTACTGTGCCACCAAGGCCGCCGAGCGCTCCATCAACGACGGCCTCCGCCAGGACGTGCTCGGCACCCCCGTCCGTGTCACCACCGTTGATCCAGGCATGGTCGAAACCGACTTCAGCCTTGTCCGCTTCCACGGCGACAAGGAGCGCGCCGCCAAGGTCTATCAGGGCGTAAAGGCGCTCACCCCCGAGGACATCGCTGACGCCATTGTCTGGGCCGCCACGCGCCCCGCCCACGTCAACATCGCCCGCATCCTGCTCACGCCCGTCCAGCAGGCCAACTCCCTGCTCTTCCACCGCGATTCCTAACGGGCACCGCGATTCCTAACGGGCAGCAGCGTTTCTTCCGCCTGGAGCAGATCCGGTGTCCACCGGCTATCCCAGCGCTTTGATCTGCGCCTCGATCTCCACCAGCGCGGCCTCTAGCGCCGCCCGCCGCGCCGGATGAGAGGTCCGCTGCGACAGAATGCTCTCTCTCTGCAAATGCAGCGCCTGCTTCTTGCGTTCGCGCTGGGCCCGGCGCTGCTGCGCCAGCCGGCGGCTCTCCTCGCTTTCGGCTCCTTCCGTAGAATTCACCGCCGCCTGCTGCAAGCCATTTGCCATTGAATCCTCCCTCCATTTAATGTCTTGAACCGAAACACCTGTCTTCATTCTACGGGCGATTCGCTGCAATCGGTCCCACGGATTGAAGGCCGTCGCCCCTGAACCATGGAGGATTCCGTATGCGCGCCTGGCACATCTCGTCCTTTGGCATTGATTCCCTTGACTTTGTCGAGCGTCCTACCCCCGAGCCAGGCCCCGGTGAAGTTCTCGTCAAAGTGCGCGCCGTCAGCTTCAACTATCGCGATCTGCTCATGGTCAAGGGCATCTACAACCCCAAGCTCCGCCTCCCCCGCATCCCCTGCTCCGACGGCGCCGGCGAAGTGGTCGCCGTGGGCGACGGCGTAACCGCCTTCAAGCCCAGAGACCGCGTGGCCGGCATTTTCATGCAGAACTGGCTCGACGGCCCGCTCACCCCCGCCAAGGCCCGCGGCGCCCTCGGCGGCGACATCGACGGCATGCTCGCCGAGCGCGTCGTCCTCAAAGCCTCCGGGCTCGTCGCCATCCCCGAGCACCTCAGCTTCGAAGAAGCCGCCACCCTGCCCTGCGCGGCCGTCACCGCATGGAACGCCCTCGCTGCCGGCAACCTCAAGCCCGGCGCCACCGTTCTCATCCAGGGCACGGGAGGCGTCTCCATCTTTGCCCTGCAGCTCGCCCGTCTCCGCGGCGCCCGCGTCCTCGGCATCTCCGGCAACAACGACAAGCTCAACCGCGCCTACTCGCTCGGCCTCGATGCCGGCCTCAACTACCGTGACAATCCCGAATGGGACCAGTGGGCCCTCGAGGAAACCGCCGGCGAGGGCGTCGATCTGGTCGTCGAAGTCGGCGGACTCGGCACGATGGCTCGCTCCCTCAAGGCCCTCCGCATGGGCGGCGTCATCGCCCAGATCGGCGTCCTCTCCGGCCCGGCCGACCCGCTTCCGCTCCCCTACATCCTCCACAAACAGGCCCGCATTCAGGGCATCTACGTCGGCTCACGCCAGGACTTCGAAGACCTCAACAAGGCCGTCTCCCTGGCCCTGCTGCGTCCCGTCGGCGAAAACTTCAACTGGTCCCAGGCCCGCGACGCCCTCCGCCGCATGGAAGAAGCCAGTCACTTCGGTAAGCTCGTCCTCACCGTCGCCTGAGCGGGCGCGGTCCTTCACGCCTTCTGCTTCACTCCCATCATCCACGACGCCAGAGCGCATACTGCAAGAATGCCGCCCATCGCCACAAGTGAAATTGTCACCGGCACGTCCAGCCACGGCGAAGCCAGCATCTTCAGCGCCACAAACGCCAGCAGCACGCCCACTCCATAGTGCAGATAGCGGAAGCGGTCCAGCATGGCCGCCAGCACAAAGTAGAGCGAGCGCAGCCCTAGAATCGCCGCGATGTTCGACGTGTACACCACAAATGGATTGTGCGAAACGGCCAGCACGGCGGGAATCGAATCCACGGCAAACAACACGTCGGTGATCTCCACCGCCAGGATCACCGGCAGCAGCGATCCCTGCCCCGCCTGCATGCGCGCAATCCAGGCCGGCGCCGCGTCCCTGGCAGAGCCGCCGCGCACCACCCGCCACGCCGCAGCCAGAAGCACCGCCTCAAAGATCCACGTCACCCACGCAAAGCGGTCCAACAGAGCAATGCCCGCCAGAATAAACGCGGCGCGCAGCACCACCGCTCCAGCCAAACCCCAGGCCAGCGCGGCATGCTGGCTCCGGCGGCTCACCGCCAGCGCCTCAAAAATCACCAGGAATACGAAAAGATTGTCGATGCTCAGCGAGGTCTCAACCGTGTACCCGGCGACGAACTCGAGCGCCGTTTGCCGCCCATGCGCCGCATCGATCCACACCGCGAACGCCGCCGCGCCCAGCACCAGCAGCACCGTCCAGATCCACTGCACCGCCTGCGCGTGGGGCGATGAGCGGCGCTGCCCCGGCAGCAGCCAGCCCGCCAGCAGCACGGCCGCCACCACCAGGTGAAAACCCAGCCACCACACCCACGATGCGCCCGCAATCATAGAGGGATGCTATCGCACCGGACCGCTCCGCAACGTTGTAAAACGCCAGCTGGAACCTCGGGCGATTACTGCTTTTTCCTCTTGTGCGCGTGTTCTTTCTTCACGGCCGTTTTCATTTTTTCCGGGCGCATCAGCGGGATGGGCGCCATGTCCGGACCCATCCGCTTCACCATATGGCCATCCATCTCGTACCGGAGGGTGCGCATCTGCGCCGGCCGGCTCATGCCCGTGGCCGCATCGGTCACCCGTGCATCGCTGCCGGCAATCTGAAAGCTGAACACCGGCGCGCTGCCCCCCGCCACCGGCTCCCGGCTCACCCGCACCGGAAGGTACCCCTCGATCGGATGCAGGCGAAACGCCGTCTCGTACCGGTGATGCCGCAGACTCCATGTGAACACCCGCACCTGGTCGAAATCGAAAGGCAAGCCCGCCTTCGGCGGTTCCAGCACAGCCACATACTCCGGTAGATCGTGACTGGGTCCAGGAGCAGCCGGATCGGTCACCTTGTCCAGCACGTACGAACCCACAATCCTCTGCCCCTCCGCATAGACACCGATCTCGTCGGGCACATCCGCATCCACCCGGCTGCCCAGAAGCCAGCCCGTGTGTCCCTGCGCGTCGCGCACCAGCCACCAGTCATCCATCGCTGGTGATGCCATGGGTTCGCCAGCCACGATGCCCGGGGTCTGCGCACCGCTGTGGCCGCGCCCTTCCGTCGCCGCCGGATGCTGCGCCTCGGCATGGCCCAGCGCAGGCTCCCGTGGCGCCGATGCCCGCTCCAGCATCTGCACCTTGGCATTGGCCGCCAATAGATAAAAACGCTCCGCCTGCCGCCCCGGCGTCACGTGCAGATAAATGTCGTCGCGCAGCGTCCCCGTGGCCACTACCGGATCCTGCCGGTGCTGCCGGGCCAGCTCGCTGAACGCATCGAAGGTCTTCGCGTCGATCACGGCCCGCTCGTAAATCCATCCCGCCTGGTTCTTCGCCGTCTTCACCTTCAGGAAGCGCCGGCCGCTCTGCAACACCTCCAGCTTGTCTCCGTTAAATACCTCCACCACGCGCGTTGAAACCGCCGCCACGCGGTCGCGCAGGTAAACCCGCCGCGCCGAAACGTACACAAAGCCGTGCTGCTTGTGCCCAAAACGGCCGCATCCCGACAGGCCTGCCGCCACCCACAGCAAAAGGCACAGCGCCGCCACCGCGCGCATCCCCCCGCGCCACCAGCCAATTGCATTGGAATTGAGCTTGAACACAGCCGATGACGAACAAATTGAGCATAGCACTGTCAACCTGCGCTGACCTTTTCCACCTTGCCCGCAGAGCACCGTCCCGCCCCCAAACCGCAATCGCTTTTTCCTGAATTCGGTTTCGTCGTATCCTATAAGCTAAGACGCCGCCATGAAGACCTTTACCCTCGACGAAGCGCAATCTCTGCTCCCCGTGCTCGAGTCGCTCCTTAAGCGCGCCATCGAGAACAAGCAGGCCGCCGAAGCCGCGGAAAACGGCATCGCCGAGATCTCCCGCCGCATTTACGTCAACGGCGGCATGCGGGTTGACGTGGGCGACATTGCCCGCCGCCGCGCCGATATAGACACATTCCTCCAGCGCGTCCGGGAAAGCGTGGCTGAAATTGACTCCGTCGGCGCTCAGGTCAAAGACCTCGAAACAGGCCTCCTCGATTTTCCCTGCCGGCTCGACGATCAGGTCGTCATGCTCTGCTGGCGCATGGGAGAGCCCGCCATCGAACACTGGCACCCCGCCGACGCCGGCTTCAAAAACCGCCAACCCGTGGACGAACGCTTCCGCCGGCGCTCAGCCTCCGGCGGCCGGCCCAACTAGCCCGCCCAGTGGCCTTCTCCACTCAATTTCTTCCACCCTGCTTCAAGACCGCCGAGGAAGGCAGACAGCCGGAAATGGACACCAAGAAATCATGCCATGCGCCTGCTTCCCTCATTGTGGGACTCGTCAAATTCGGATAAAATTAGTCCGGAACTTGCCGCGCCCCGCTCGCATCTCTTATGTGAGCATGACCGCGATTCCCATACCCCTGCTGTGGCGTCTATTCCCGGGGTAGTAGTTCTCAGGTTTCTTCGGCTGCGGACCCCGCTGATCGGTCCCCGGCTCTCATCCATTCCATCACTGTGTAAGGAGTTGACATGCTGACTGTAGGAGAGAAATTCCCCTCGTTTGAACTCACCGCCACCGTCTCCCTCGATCTCAAGAAGGCCTTTGAAACCATCACCGACCAGAGCTACGACGGCAAGTGGAAGGTCTATTTCTTCTGGCCCAAGGACTTCACCTTTGTCTGCCCCACTGAGATTGCAGCCTTCGGCGCCATGAACAAGGAGTTCACCGCCCGCAACGCTCAGATCCTCGGCGGAAGCATCGATTCTGAATTCGTGCACTGGGCCTGGCGCAACGAGCAACCCTCGCTCAAAAACCTGCCCTTCCCCATGCTCTCCGACATCAAGCGCGAGCTCTCTGCCCAGCTTGGCATCCTCGACCTCAAGGCCGGCGTCAGCCAGCGCGCCACCTTCATCGTCGATCCCGAAAACATCATCCGCTTCGTCTACGTCACCGATCTCTCCATCGGCCGCGATCCCAAGGAAGTGCTGCGCGTCCTCGATGCCCTGCAGACCGGCGAACTCACCCCCTGCGGCTGGCACAAGGGCGAGGAAACCCTCCACGTTTAGTCGTTTCCCCCGCGGCCGCCGTTCCCCTCCTGGAGAAGCAGTATTCCCTCCGTTGCGGAATTGCGGCCGTTCCCTTTTCCGCCCCAGACCGGCTGCGCGTCCACTATACTTACGCCATGAAAATCGACCGACGCAGGGTTGTCGCCGGCCTCATGGCCTCCCCGCTCGTTGCCCAGTACGACGCCGTGGCCCACGCTCTGGCGCCCATGAAGATTACCGGCATCGAAACCGTCTACTGGAACTCCCGCGACGACGCGCCTTTCTGGCCTCACTGGACCTGGGTCAAAATCGAAACCGACGCCGGCATTTCCGGCATCGGTGAAACTTATCCCCGCAATCCCGTCGAAGCGGCCATGATCCACTCCACCGCCTCGTCCCTCATCGGCAGCGATCCTCGCGACATCGAGCGCATCTGGGCCAGCCTCTACCGCTCCTTCGACTTCCAGGTCATCGGCGGCGCGGAAATCCGCGCTCTCAGCGCCATCGACCTCGCCCTCTGGGACATCCTCGGCAAATCCCTCAACGCCCCCGTCTACCGCCTCATCGGCGGCCGCAGCAACCCCCGCGTGCGCCTTTACAACACCTGCTTCCCCTGGAAGTACGACTTCAACACCGAACCGGAAAAAATCATGCGGGAACTGATCGAGACCCGCGGCATCCGCGGCATCAAGATCTGGCCCTTCGACGGCGCCGCCGCCCGCAATCAAAACGAATTCATCACCTGGACCGACATCGACCAGGCTCTGGTCCCGGTCAAAAAACTCCGCGACGCCTTCGGCAGCGAAATCGAGATCGCCATCGAGCTCCACTCCCAGTGGAACCTGCCCGCCGCCATCCGCATCGCCCACGCTCTCGAACCATACCATCCCATGTGGCTTGAGGACGCCCTCATGCCCGGCAACTTCAAGCAGTACCACGAACTCGCCGCCGCCACATCGGCCCCGCTCATCGCCGGTGAGCGCATGGCCGGCAAGCTCCAGTTCGAGCAGCTCTTCGAGTCCCGCACCGTCAAGTTCGCCGAGTTCGACGTCACCTGGTGCGGCGGCCTCACCGAAGCCCGCAAAATCGCCGCCATGGCCGACGCCATGCAACTCCCCATCGCTCCCCACACCGCCGGCGGACCACTCCTCTTTTATGCCACCACCCACCTCTCCACCGCCGAGCCCAACGTCTGGATTCAGGAAAGCTGCCAGCGCTTCTACGAGCACGACTGGCCCCTGATGCTCGAAAACCCCATCGCGCCCCAGGACGGACACATCACCATGACCGATGACCCCGGCTTCGGCATGAAGATCAAACCCGAGATCTGGAACCACCCCAAATCCATCCACCAGGTCACGCGCAAGCCCGGAGCACGCTTCAAACGCGGCGACCAGACGGACACTGGCGGAACAAAGAATTAGTTCCGCCCTCTCACCACCTCGCCAACAGCTCTCCTCATCCCCTCGGCGCCCCATTGACCCCTCCGGCGCCGCCGCGTTGCTTTAGGATGAAAACAGCGTGCAAACCATACGGGTCGATACACCTTCGGCAAAATACGACGTGGTCACCGGAGCCGGGCTCCTTCGTTCGCTCCGGCCGCGCATCGAGCAGGCTGTAGGCCGCCTGCCCCGCCGCGTCTTCGTCCTCACCTCCGCGCCCATCTGGGCCCTCTGGGGGCATTGCATGCAGCCGTCATTTGCCGAGCCCCCCGTAGTCCTCCTCCTCGAACCCGGCGAACGCTACAAGACCCTCGCCAGCGTCGAGCGCCTGCTCCGCCAAATGGCCGCTGCCGGCGCCGACCGTGGCAGCCTCCTCATCGCCTTTGGCGGCGGCATCGTCGGCGATTTGGGCGGCTTCCTTGCCGCCGTCTTCATGCGCGGCATCGCTTATGTCCAGGTTCCCACCACTTTTCTCTCTCAGGTCGATTCCTCCGTAGGCGGCAAGGTCGGCGTCAACCTCCCCGAAGGCAAGAATCTTGTCGGTGCCTTCCACCACCCCCGCGCCGTCTTTGCCGACATCGATACACTTTCCACCCTCCCCGATCGCGAGCTCCGCGCCGGACTCATGGAGAGCGTCAAGGCTGGCATCATCCGCGACCGCTCTCTTGTCCGCTACATGGAGCAACACTCGGCCGAGATTCTCGCCCGCAACTCCCGCGCGCTGGAGAAGGTCATCGCCGCCTCCATCCGCATGAAAGCCGCGGTCGTCCACAAAGACGAGCGCGAGGGCGGCCTGCGCATGATCCTCAACTTCGGACACACCGTCGGCCACGCCCTCGAACAGGCCACCGCCTACAAAGCTCTTCTCCACGGCGAAGCCGTCGCCTGGGGCATGATCGCCGCGCTCCACATCGCCCGCGCGCGCCGCTCCGTCAACGCGGCCCAGTTGCAGCGACTTGAACGTCTCATCCACCTTTACGGCCCGCTGCCCGCGCTCAAGCTGCGCGCGCCCCGCGTAATGGCCGCCACCGGCGGCGATAAGAAAAACCTCGGCGGCGTGCGCCGCTTCGTGCTACCCGTCGGCATTGGCGATGCCTGCGTGGTCGAAGACGTTACCCCCGCCGAGCTCGACGCCGCTGTGCGCTTCATGCTCGCCCAGGCCGCGGAGAAGACCGCCTGATGTCCTCCGGAGCCAAACCCCACGGCGCCCGCGACGAAGCCGCCGCCGCTACCGCCGTCCGCCAGATGTTCGACTCCATCGCGCCCCGTTACGATCTGCTGAACCACCTGCTCTCAGCCAATATCGACCGCCTCTGGTGGCGTCGCGCCGCGCGGACCCTTCGCCCCGTGCTCGCCAACCCTGACGCCTCCATCCTCGACATCTGCTGCGGCACCGGCGACATGACCCTTGCCCTGCTCAAGCATCGGCCCGCCGGTGCGCACCCCATCCTCGCCGTCGACTTCACCCGCGCCATGCTCATCCGCGCCTCTCAGAAATTCGCCGCCCGCAAACACGGACTCCCAACCGCCGTCGCCATCGAGGCCGACGCCCTCCATCTCCCCATCCCCCCCGCCTCCCTCGACCTCGTCGTCTCCGCCTTCGGCTTCCGCAACCTCGCCAACTACCAGGCAGGTCTCCGCGAGTTCCACCGCGTCCTCAAGCCCGGCGGCCAGCTTGCCATTCTCGACTTCAGTGAGCCCGGCGGACTCATCGGCAAGGCCTACGCCGTTTACTTCCGCCATGTGCTGCCCGCCATCGGCCGCCTCATCGTCGGCCAGGCCGGACCTTACAGCTATTTGCCCGCCTCCGTCGGCAACTTCCCTCCACCACCCGCCATGCTCGCCCTCATGCTGTCTTCAGGCTATGAACGCTGCGCCTGGCAGCCTTACACCTTCGGCATCGCGGGGTTGTACACAGCCCGCCGTCTGGCGGTAGCCTGATTACTCGATGAGCGTCGCAGCCTCTAACCCGGCCCCGCCGCCGCACGGCGACTTTTCCGACCAGAAGCGTACGGTTGCGCTCCACTCCATGCTCGCGGCGCTGGCCATGACGCTCTTCAAGCTCGCCGCCGGCCTCCTCTCCGGCTCTCTCGGCGTACTCTCTGACGCGGCCCACTCCGGCCTCGACATGATCGGCTCCGCGCTCACCTTCTTCTCCGTGCGCGTCTCCGACAAGCCCGCCGACGAAGACCACACCTACGGCCACGGCAAGTTTGAAAATCTCTCCTCCTTCGGCGAAGTCCTCCTCATGGCCGTCTCCAGCGGCTGGTTCATCTACGAGGCCATCGAGCGAATCCTCCTGCGCGCCGTCGGCCTCCGCCACTCCATCTGGCCCGTGCTCGTGGTCCTTGCCTCCATCGCCGTCGATTTCTGGCGCTCCCGCCGTCTTCGCGCCGTGGCCGAGCGCACCGGCTCCGCCGCGCTGGCCACAGACGCTTTCCACTTCGCCAGCGACATCTGGTCCTCCACCGCCGTGCTTGGCGGCCTCGCCATCAGTTGGCTGGGACTCCATTTCCACCAGCCCGCTCTCGAATACGCCGACCCCATCGCCGCCATCTTTGTCTCGCTCCTCATCCTCCGCCTCACCCTCCACCTCGGCCATGAGGCTGTGGGCGTGCTCCTCGACCAGGTCCCCGCCGAAACCAGGCGGCGGCTCTTGGATGAGGTCGCCCGCATCCCCGGTGTTCTCGCCGTCGAGCGCGTCCGCGTCCGCCGCGCCGGCACCGGCCACTTCGCCGACCTCACTCTCGCCCTGCCCAGCCGCACCACCTTTGAACACACTGGCGAACTGTCCCAGGCCGCCACCGCCGCCGTCCAGCGCGTTCTCCCAGCCGCCGACGTCGTCATCCACACCGTCCCCCGCAAGGCCCATGCCGACAGCGTCTTCGACCGCGTCCGCGCTGTCGCCGCCCGCCACAACGTCAGCGTCCACGAGCTCAGCGTCCAGTCGCACCGGGGCAAGCTTCGCGTCGAGCAGCATCTGGAACTCGACGAAAACATGCCCTTGCTCGCCGCGCACGACTTTGTTGCCCGCATCGAAGCCGAAATCCTCCGCGAAGCCCCGGAAATCGACTCCGTGCTCACCCACATCGAGAGCGAACCCTCCACCATCGAGCCCCCCCAGCAAACCGTCGCGGAAGACCGGAGAATCGAGCGCGCCCTGCTTACCACCGCCACGCAGATTCCCGAGATCGTCGATGTCCACGAGATCCATGTGGGCCGCACCGGCGATCATCTCTCTCTCGCCTGCCACTGCACTCTCCCTGACGCCTTACCCATGCAGCGCGTCCATGAGGTCATCACCTTGCTCGAAGACCGCTTCCGCCTCGCCTGTCCCGAGATCCAGCGCGTCACCATTCACCCCGAGCCAGTGACCGATAATTTGAGATAGTGCACGGCGGAGGACTCTGAACCATGACCAGCATCGGCAAAATGGGCCGGCCCATGAGAGTACATCCCCTCCTTGCCTTCTTTCAGGTGGCTTCGCTGCTGCTCCTCCTCCTGGCCGTGGCCCTGGTCTCGGCCATCGTCACCATGCAGTTCGCCATTCACGGCGCCGAAGTCCAGGTTCCCGCCCTCAAAGGCATGACCGTTGCTCAGGCCCGCAGTCAGACTGCCGGCCTCGGCCTCGATCTGGTTGTTGACAACCGCTACTACTCAGCAGACGTCACCTCCGGCCACATCCTCTCTCAGTCGCCAGTCCCTGGAACCGTCGTCCGCCGCGAGTGGCGCGTCCGCGTCGCGGAGAGCCTCGGTCCGCAAACCGTCGAAGTGCCGGATACCGTCGGCCAGGATCAGCGCGTTGCGGACTTCAACCTGCGCCGCGTGGGCTTGAATGTCGGCGCCATCGCCCAGTTGCCCTTCGCCGGCGCGCCCCAGGGCGCGGTCCTTGCCCAGGATCCGGCCGCCCACGCCAAAGACATCGCGCAGCCCAGCGTCAGTCTGCTCGTGGCCGCGCCCAGCGGCGACACTCCCGACGGCTACGTGATGCCCGACTTCGCCGGCGTGCGCGCTGCCTCCGCCGTCGCCGCCCTGGCTAAAGTTGGCATCCACACGCTGCCTCTCAAAATGGTCGATGTCCCTGTCGGAGAAGTCGGCCCGCCCGGCTCCATACCCCGTCCTCCCGTTGTCCCCGGCGCTGTCGTCGCCCAAAACCCCGAGGCCGGCGCTCGCATCGATCAGTCCACAAAAGTCAAACTCCTGGTGGCCCGGTAGCAAAACGGGAAAATCGAAAAAAGCATGCGTGGGCCGGATCCCAGACATTCGGAGGGCTGGCTTATCATGACAGGGGATTCATACCGGCGCAGGGAGGCGCCGCAACGATGGCAATCAGCGAAGACATCCAACAGTTGGCCCTGCAGGAACGTGAGCTCGTCTTGCCGCGCCTCGATGCGCAAACCGCCTGGGAATTGGGCTCGCGCCTCCGCGCCATGGCCATCGAACGAGGCCTCGCCATCGTCGTCGATGTGCGCCGCTTCGGCGGACAGCCCCTGTTTTATATGGCCCTCGACGGTACCACTCCCGACAACCCCGAGTGGGTCAGGCGCAAAAGCAACGTCGTCGAGCGCTTCCATTGCAGTTCGTATGCCATCCGCCTCAAGCTGCTGCAGAAGGATGAGACGCTGCTCTCCAAACAGGGTCTGCCCATGCTCGACTTCGCCGAGCACGGCGGCTCCTTTCCGCTCCGCGTCGCCGGCGCCGGCGTCGTTGGCAGCGTCACCGTCAGCGGCCTCGCCGGCCGCGACGACCACGGTCTCGCCGTCGAGGCCCTCTGCGCCATGCTGGGAAAGGACCACAACAGCCTCAGACTCTCGCCGGAAAACTTCGAGTAACCGCCCCGCAGCAGGGCAAGAAGGGAGCAAGCAACCGTGACAACTCTCCTGCGTATCGTGTTCGCTCTTGCCCTCGTGGTGGCGCTTGCCTGGGCCGTGCACTGGGCCAGCGTCCGCTTCGGATCCGGTCTCAGCGCCGGCCAGCCCCGCGATGCCATACAGCAGGCCCCCGGAACCGTCGTCGGTGTCACCAATCCCTCTTCGGGAAATCCTGCCGCCGATAGCGCCAGCCGCGTGCGCGTCTGCTTTACCATTGATTCTTTCGACGGGCTCTCCGAAGAGTTCCGCTCCCTCTACCAGACTCACGAGAACACCCGTGCGGCCGCCGACGGGCCGTTATGCGAAATCGCCCTCGTGCCCACCGGCACCCCGGCTCCCGAAACAGGCGACCACGTCGAGATCTACTTCATGCTTCAGGACGGCGGCGGCATCGCCCCTGTCAAGCTTCGCCGCAAGGGCGTGGACCTGCGCATCGAGTAGCTGCCTCACTCCCGCCCCCGTTCCAGTTGTGCCATGAAAAACCCGTCGCCGCCCGTCCCGTCCGGCATCAGGCGCAGCCAGCCCTCCGGACCAACCCCGTTCATCAGCCGCTCCGCGCCGGCCGCCGTCAAAAGGCTCTCCCCAAGCAGAGCCTCTATCCGTGCCGGCATCGGAATCGTACGCACGCCCGTCATCTCGGCCAGCGCCGCCGCCACCACCGCTTCGTTCTCTTCCGGCTCCAGCGAGCACGTGGCATACACCACGCGCCCGCCCGGCCGCACCGCGCGCAGTGCGGCGCGAAGAATGGCGCCTTGCCGCTCCGCCTGCCGCCCCAGATCCTCCATCTTCAGCCGGTGGCGAATCTCCGGATTTCGTCCCAGCGTTCCTGTGCCGCTGCACGGCGCGTCAACCAGCGCCAGGTCGTAGGCCGCTTCCTCATCGAGCGCCTCGGCAGCAGCCAGCCGGCACTCCACGCGCCCGCCTGGCAACGCCAGCCGTTCGCGCAACGCCGCCAGCCGCGCCCGGCTCGCCTCGCACGCCACAATCCGTGCCCCCGGATTGCGCTCCGCCAGAATCAGCGTCTTGCCCCCCGGCGCCGCGCAGCAATCCAGAATCGCCTCGCCCCGTCCGGCAATCTCCGCCACCAGTTGCGATCCCTCATCCTGCAGCCGTGCGCGTCCCGCGGCAAATGCTGCGCTTGCCGTCACGTCGCCGGCGGTCACTCTCCGCGCCGCGGCCAGCAGCACCCCGGGTTCCAGCATCACGCCCTGCCCAGTCAATTCCGCTTCCACCTCGGGAGCGTCCAGCCGTACTGCCGCCGCCGGCTGGCTCTGCCCATGCTGGCAAATTGCCCGCGCCGCTCCCAGACCAAAGGATCGCGCCCAGCGCTCCACCATCCACGCGGGATGCGCTGTCGCCAGCGCCAACTCCGCCGCCGTCCGCTCTGGAAATTCCTCCCGCGGTTCGTTGGCCAGCCGCCGCAGCACCGCATTGACCATTCCCGAGGCAAACCGGTGCCCCGCCTGCTTGGCCAGTTCCACGCTCTCGTCGATCGCGGCCCGCGCCGGAATCCGATCCATGTGCAGAATCTGCAATGCGCCCAGACGCAGCGCCACACGCACTTCCGTCTCCAACTTCGCGCCGGGCCGCTTCAGCAGCTTGTGCAATTGGTAGTCCAGCCGAATCTGCCATCGCAGCGCGCCCAGCACCAGCGCCGTCGCCAGTTTGCGATCCACTGCCGAGAGTGCATCCGCCGCGCGGGCGCGCAGCAGATCGTCCGCGTGGCCATGACCCCGCTCCACTGCCAATAGGATGTGGAATGCTGTCCTGCGCGCTGCTGCCACCTGCGCCACGGCCTTCACCCCAGCCGCGCGCCGCTGAGCGCGGCCGCGTGGCCGCGCAAAAACTCCGCCGTCGTCATGCGCTTCTTCCCTTCGAGTTGCACATCGATGAGTTCCAGCCACGAGCCGCCCGCGCATGCCGCCAGCAGCCGGCCGCCCTCCACGTGCACGCGCCCAGGCTCCGCAAAGGCCGGGGACAGAAACGCAGGCGGCTCCGCCACTGCCAGCCGGTGCACGATCAGCTTCTTCCCCTCCAGCACCGTGTACGCCCCCGGCCAGGGCTGAAATCCGCGCCAGCGGTTCCACAATTCGGTTGCCGTCCGCGCGCCAAACTCCATGCGGCCGTCCGCGCGCTTCAGCGGCGGCGCCAGCGAGGCGCCCGCGTCATTCTGCGGCCGCGCCTCCAGGCTGCCCTCGGCCAGCCGCGGCAGCGTCTTCACCATCAGGTGCGCACCGCCTTCGGCCAGCATGGCGAACAGATCGGCCGCCGTCTGCTCCGGTTGGATCGCCAGCGCCTCCTGCATCAGGATCGGCCCCGTGTCCAGGCCCTCCTCCAGAAGCATCGTTGTGTTGCCCGTAACGCTCTCCCCGTTGGCCACCGCCCACTGGATCGGCGCCGCGCCGCGATAGCGCGGCAGCAGTGAAGCATGCAAATTGATGCACCCCAGCCGCGGCAGCTTCAGCATCCACGGCGGAATCAGCCGCCCGTACGCCACCACCACAATTGCTTCCGGCTCAATGGCCTCAAGCTGTGCGCGAAACTCTTCGTTGTCGCGAACTTTTTCCGGCTGCGTCACCGCGATTCCCGCCGCCTGCGCCGTCTGCTTCACCGGCGGAGCCGTCATCTCCTGGCTCCGTCCCACCCGCCGGTCCGGCTGCGTCACCGCCAGCGGAACCTCGTGCCCCGCGGCTAGAAGCGCTTCCAGGGTGGGCACGGCGAATTGCGGTGTACCGCAGTAAACAAGCTTCACCTGTCTTACCACTTGCCTTCGCGCTGCAGCTTGCGAATCTTGCGCAACGTCAGATCGCGCTTCAGGGCGCTCATCCGGTAGATGAACAGCACCCCGTCCACGTGGTCGATCTCGTGCTGGAAACACCGCGACAACAGGTCCAGCCCCTCCTTCTCAAACCACTTCCCGTACTCGTCCTGGGCGCGAATCGTCACCTTCGCCGCTCGTACCACCTTCTCCGAAATATCCGGAAAGCTCAGACAGCCTTCTTCCTCATACAGCCGCCCCTCGCGCGCGATAACTTCCGGATTCGCCAGCACCAGCCTTTCGTTCGGATCTTTGCCCAGGCTGGTGTCAATCACCGTCAGCCGCTTCGACACACCCACCTGCGGCGCCGCCAAACCAATGCCGTTCTTGGCATAGGTGGTCTCGAACATGTCCGCCACCAACTGGCGCAGTTCGTCGTCAAACTCCGTCACCGGCTCGCCCGGCTTCTGCAAAACCGGGTCAGGATATTTCACTACATTCAAAATCATCGGTTTCTTTTAGTAGCTCCGTATCTGTTCGATGTATCCACGAAAATTCCGCTTCATTTCCACAACCGAGTCGCCGCCGAACTTCTGCACCACGGCCGCCGCCAGCGTCAGCGCCACCATCGCCTCGCCCACCACGCCCGCCGCCGGCGCCACGCAAATATCGCTCCGTTCGTAGCTGGCGCTGGTCGCCTCGCGGGTGTCGAAACGCACCGACTCCAGCGGCTTGCGCAGCGTCGAAATCGGCTTCAGATACCCGCGCACCACAATGTCCTCGCCGTTCGAAACTCCGCCCTCCAGCCCCCCGGCGTTGTTCGTCGGCCGCGTGAACCGCGTCGGCCGTCCCGTATCCTCCGCTGCGTAGCGGATCGGATCGTGCACCGCCGAGCCAAACCGCTCCGCCGCCACCACGCCCCGGCCGATCTCCACCGCCTTCACCGCCTGGATGCTCATCACCGCCGCCGCCAGCAGCCCGTCCAGCTTCTCGTCCCAGTTCACGTGGCTTCCCAGCCCCGCCGGAACGCCGTGCGCCACCACTTCGAAGATACCGCCCACCGTGTCTCCCGTGCGCGCCGCCTCTTCCACTTCCTCTTTCATGCGGGCTTCCGCCTCGGCATCCACGCAGCCCAGCACCACCTCGTCCTTGCCCGCCAGAGCCGCAATTTCTTCCCACTCCGCGGCGCGTTCCAGCTCCGCGCGCCCCACGCGAATCACATGGCTCAACACCTCGATCCCCAGCGTCCGCAGCAGCAACTTGGCCAGCGCGCCGGCCGCCACCCGCGCCGTCGTCTCCCGCGCCGAAGCCCGCTCCAGCACATACCGCGCATCGGGAAAGTTGTACTTGAGCGCTCCCGCCAGGTCCGCATGGCCCGGCCGCGGCGAGTTCACCGCCTGGTGCTTGGCCGCATCGCCCGTCTCCACCGGCAGCTTCTCTTCCCAGTTCTTCCAGTCGCGATTGGCCAACTCGATCGCCACCGGCGACCCGATGGTCTTGCCGTGCCGCACGCCCGAAACAATGTGCGCCTTGTCCGTCTCGATCTTCATCCGCCCGCCGCGCCCGTAGCCCTGCTGCCGCCGCCACAGCTCGCGGTTGATGGAATCGAGATCGACAGGAACGCCCGCCGGCAATCCGGACACCAGCGCAATCAGGACCTCTCCATGAGACTCCCCGGCTGTGAAAAAACGGATCATATGCTTCTGATTGTAAAAGAACAGTTCACAGTGCAGAGTTCGCAGTTCGCAGTTGTCTGACAACGGGCGGTGCTCCCAGGCCGATCTTAGAGGCTTCGTCGGAGTTACTCGGACCAAAATCCGCTGATTCAGATGGCATCACGGGGTTGCTGTTGTATTCTGCGTGCACGGCTATTCGGCCCCCCCTTGTTCCCCTGCCCCAAAGCCGGACGCCGAACCGAAACTGCGAACTGCGAGCTGAAATGCCATGGCATACTTCCTCTTCAAGACCGAACCCGCGGCCTACTCCTTCGACGACTTCCTCCGCGACCGCGAAACCATATGGGACGGCGTGGCCAATCCCGCCGCCGTCAAGCACCTGCGCGAAATGAAGCCCGGCGCCAAGTGGATCTTCTACCACACCGGCGACCAACGCATCGCCGTCGGCACCGGCACGGTCCTCAGCGTCGACGCCACCGACCCCAAAGTCCCCATCGTCCGCGTCAAGGTTGGCAAGCGCCTCAAAAACCCCAAAAACCTCGCCCAGATCAAAGCTGAACCGCTCTTCGCCGGCTCCCCGCTCCTCAAAATCGGCCGCCTCTCCGTCGTCCCCCTGACCGAAGAGCAGTGGGAGTGGTTTGTGCAGGAGCGAAGCCGCGCGGCAAGAGTTCCTTGCTTCCTTAACTAGGCGCCGCAGTTCGCCTTTGGGGGAGCTTTCGAGGTGCACGTCAGCAGTTCCGCGATCACACTATGGCTGCTGCACCAAAAGTCACTTACCGTCTTCCCCCAGCCACCGCCTGGTATGCAGCAACTGCCGCTGATCCAGCGCCCACACCTTCCCCGTCATCTCGTCCGGTCCCTTGCCTTCCCGCGCCGACTTCTCAAACTCGCCGGCCGCGGCCTGCATCTTCGCGTCCAGGTCGTCCAGAAAGTTCAACACCAGCGCCTCGGGAATCATGGGCAGCTTGGGAGAGCCGAACTCCAGCTTGCCGTGGTGGCTCAGAATCATGTGCACCACCAGAGTCTTCAGCCGCGGCGGAAATTCCGGCAGGCTGTCGATGGCCTTCTGCACCATCTCCACGCCCATCTGGATGTGCCCCAGCAGCACGCCCTCGATGGTGTAGTCGAAGCCCGTCTCCCATGTCAGTTCGCGGATCTTGCCCAGGTCGTGCAGCACCACGCCCGTCAGCAGCAGGTCGCGGTCGAGCAGCGGATAGTGCGGCGCCACGCGGTCGGCCAGCGTCAGCAGACTCACCACGTGCTCCAGCAGTCCGCCCAGCCAGGCGTGATGCAGTTGCTTGGCCGCCGGCGCCTCGCGATACGCTTCTGCAATCGCCGCATCGGCCAGCAGCGCCGTCAGCAGCCGCTTCAGGTCGGGATTGGTGAAGCTCTCCACAAAGCCAAGCAACTGCCGCCACAGCGTGGGCACGTCATACATGGTGGCCGGCAACATGTCGGCCTTCCCTGCTTCGCCCGCATTCGCCTTGCGCAGTTGGTCCACCTTCATCTGCACGCGGTCGTCGAATCGTGACGCGCTGCCGCGCACCTTCACGATGTCGCCCTTTTCAAAGTCCTTGGCGATGCGCGGATCGCCCGGCTCCCACACCCGTCCTTCAAGCTGACCCGTCTTGTCGCCTAGGGTCAGACTCAGATACGGCTTGTTGGTCTTGGTGGTGCGCTGCTGCTTGGCCAGCACCAGAAAGAAGCCGTCGAACAGCTTGCCTTCATCGAAGTTGGCTACATCGGCAATGTAAATGTCCTTCATAAGGTCAACCGCAATGCAGCGCGTCCCCCCGCTACGACGCTCAAGAATACCATGCACGCCGCCGCGGCCCGCTCCACATCTCAGGCGTGCGCCCGCAGCCGCTCCACAATCGCGTCCACGTCGTACACGCATCCCCCCCATACGCCGCCGCTGGCCTGCACCAGCGCGGCCCACAGGCGTGTGTCTTCGGGCAGTTGCGGATGCGGCGCCAGGTCCGGCCGCGGCTCCCGTTCCTCCAGCAGCCGCGCGCCGCCCGCCGCGCCCACCGTTTCCTCCGCGCTGCCGATCAAATTCACCGTGCCCGTCAGCTTCGCGCGGTCGATCACGATCTCGATCCGATCGCCCTCGCGCACCTTGCCGATGGGCCCGCCAGCCAGCGCCTCCGGCGAAACGTGACCGATGCAGGCGCCCGTCGAAACCCCGCTGAACCGCGCGTCGGTCAGCACCGCCACGTGCTTGCAGTGTGGCAGTTGCTTCAGCGCCGCCGTTATCTGGTAGACCTCCTGCATCCCCGCGCCCATCGGCCCGCCGCAGATCAGCACCACCACGTCCCCCCGCGCCACCTCGCCGCTCTTGATCGCTTTGATCGCCGCCGCTTCCGTTACAAACACGCGCGCCGGCCCCTCGTGCCGGTAAACGTTATCTTCGCCCACCAGCGACGGATCGATGGCCGTGCTCTTGATCACCGACCCATCCGGCGCCAGGTTGCCCACTGGGAAGCACACCGTCGAGGTCAGCCCTCTTTCTTTTGCGCGCTGCGGCGTCAGAATCACGTCGTCCGCATCGATGCCGTCCAACTCCTCCAACCGCGCGCGCAACCGCAGCCGCCGCTCGCTCTGGCGCCACCAATCCAGACACGTCCCCAGCGTCTCGCCGCTCACCGTCCGCACGCTCTCATCCAGAAGACCCGCCTCGCGCAGCTTCAGCATCACCTCCGGCACGCCCCCGGCCAGAAACACCTGCACCGTGGCAAAGTTCCGCGGCCCGTTGGGCAGCGCGTCCACCAGCCGCGGTACTTGCGCGTTCACTTCGGCCCAATCCTCCACCGTGGGCCGTCGCAGCCCTGCCGCATGCGCAATTGCCGGCAGATGCAGCAGCAGATTCGTCGATCCGCCAAAGGCCGCGTGCGTCACCATGGCGTTGCGCAGCGCAGCCGCCGTCAGCACGTCATGCACGCCCAGCCCAAGTTCGAACATGCGCATCATCGCCCGCGCCGAGCGCCGCGCCGCATCCAGCCACACCGGCTGGCCCGAGGGCGCCAGCGCCGTGTGCGGCAGAGACAGCCCTAGCGCCTCGCCCACCACCTGCGAAGTGGCCGCCGTCCCCAGAAACTGACATCCGCCGCCCGGCGAAGCGCAGGCGCGGCAACCCATCTCAGCCGCGTACTGGCGCGTAATCTGCCCCTGCGCAAAGCGCGTCCCGATGGTCTGCACCTTGCCCGCATCCTCGCCCGACTCCGGCAGCAGCGTCACTCCGCCCGGCACCAGAATCGCCGGCTTTGCGCCCGCCGCCGCCAGCGCCATCATCATCGCCGGCAATCCCTTGTCGCAGGTGGCCACGCCCACCACACCCTTGCCCGTGGGCAGCGAGCGCATCAGCCGCCGCAGCACCAGCGCCGCGTCGTTGCGAAAAGGCAGCGAGTCCATCATGCCCGTGGTCCCCTGCGTGCGCCCGTCGCAGGGATCGGTGCACGCCCCCGCAAACGGAACCGCGCGCTGCGCCTTCAGTTCCCGCGCCGCCGCGCCCACCAGCAGGCCCACCTCCCAGTGGCCGGTATGGAAGCCCAGCGCAATGGCCTCGCCGTTCTCCGCCCGCAACCCGCCATGCGTGCTCAAAATCAGAAACTCCGGATCCCCCAGACGCTCCGGAGCCCACCCCATGCCCGCGTTCTGCGTCAGCCCGAACAGATTGCCCGAGGGCTCCGTCAGCAGCATCTCGTCGGTCAGCGGCAGCGCGCCCTGCGGCCCCTGCGCATGCGTCGTCACTTCCAGTAGTCCCGTGTCCGCTGTCTCCAGCACTGATGCAACGGAAATCATGGCGTTCGAAAAAACCTTTCTGCCTGGCGCTCTGTGCAGCCGGACGCGCGCGTCAGTCAGATGCTATAACGCTTGTGTGCCCGCTGAACAGGTCCAGCACCAGCCCGGCGTCGAGCGCGATCTGCGCCGCCGCTGGTTCTTTCTTCTGCCCGCCGTCTTTGTCACCTATAGCCTGGCCTATCTCGACCGCACCAACTACGGTTTTGGCGCCGCCGCCGGCCTGGCGCAATCGCTCCACATCGGCAACCAGCGCGCAGCGCTGCTCGGCGCGCTCTTCTTTCTTGGCTATTTCCTGTTTCAGGTTCCCGGCGCCGCGTATGCCCAGCGCCGCAGCGCCACGCGGCTCATCGCCACCGCGCTGGCCGCCTGGGGCGCGCTCGCCTCACTCACCGGCATCCTTCGCCAGTTCTGGCTGCTCGCCTTCGACCGCTTCCTCCTCGGCGTCGCGGAAAGCTTCATCCTGCCCGCCATGCTCATCCTCCTCACGCACTGGTTCACGCGCCAGGAGCGCTCGCGCGCCAACGCCATCCTCATCCTCGGCAATCCGGTCACTGTCCTCTGGATGTCGGCCATCACCGGCTTTCTGATCCAGGCCTTCGGCTGGCAATTGGCCTTCATCCTCGAAGGCATTCCCTCTATAGCGTGGGCGTTGGTCTGGCTCCTTGTCGCGCGCGACCGCCCCGAACAGGCGCGCTGGCTCGGTCCCGCAGCCTCCCGCCGGCTCACCGCTGCCCTCTTGCACGAACAACACGCCCTGCCCCAGCTCGCTGGCTTCCGAGCCGCACTGCGCGCGCCCGGAGTGCTCCTGCTCTGCGTGCAATATTTCTTCTGGAGTATCGGCGTCTATGGATTCGTGCTCTGGCTCCCGGCCATGATCCGCGCCGGTTCCGCCCGCGGCATCCAAATCGTTGGCCTGCTCAACGCCGCGCCCTTCCTGCTCGCCATCCTGCTCATGCTCGCCGTGGCCCGCCTCTCTGACCACTCTCTCGACCGCAAGCGCGCCATCGCGCCATTCCTGTTCCTCGCCGGACTGGCGCTGCTCGCCGCTTACGCCACGGCCGCCTCCGGCTTCTGGCTTGCTTATCTCTTCCTCATCCTCGCCGGAGGCGCCATGTATGCCCCGTACGGCCCGTTCTTCGCGCTCATCCCTGAGATGCTTCCCGCCAACGTCGCCGGTCAGATCATGGCTCTCATCAATAGCTGCGGAGCCCTCGGCGGCTTCGCCGGCGTCTGGCTCGTCGGCCTCCTCCAGACCCTCACCGGCAGCGCCCGCGCCGGCTACGCCTTCATGTCCATCTGCCTGATTCTCTCCGGCCTGCTCGTCCTTCCGCTGCGGCCGGCTCCGAACGCAAACCGGGCCCGGAAGTGACTCCCGGGCCCGGCCTGCATACTTTCTCGCCTGATTCCGCTCTCCGCTATTTCTGCGGCGAAACCGTCGATGGTTCGTTCTCCTGTTTCTCTTTCTTGTCCTTCTTGTTTCTGTCGCTCAACCGCGTCTTGCCTTCGGTCGTCGCATTTCCCTTCTTCTTTTTGTTCAACGTATCGCCGGCCAGACCCAGCGGCGCCGACTGAACCTCGCGATCGGCCACCTCGGCCGCGCCCGGCGGCGCCGGCGCCAACTGATCGGTAGGCGGCGCCGCGACTTTCTTGTGCTTCTGCCGCTTGGCCGTCCGCGCCCGGTCGCTGAAGCGCGTCTTGCGCTCCGGCGGCGCCGCTTCCAGCGGATTCGGCGGCTCTGCCGCCGTGCGCACCGCGCTCACCTCAGGACCAGCGCCCGCATCCTCAACCGTCCCGCTCGGCGCCTGGGGCAGCGTCCGGGTCGGCGCATGGCCAAAGCGGATCTTCTCCTTCTTGCCAGGCTTCATCGTCGCCAGATTCACAGGCTCCGCCTCTTTGTGCCGGTCCCACCAGTGGCTCTTCCGCTCCACCGTTTGTGCCGGCGCCGCCACTGCCTCCTCAACCGCCGGCTTCTTCTTCTGCCGGTACCGGCGCGTTGTCTCGCGATACCGCGTCCGCTCCACCTTCCGCTTCTTCTTCGGCTGCGGCGGCACGTACGCGCTATAGGCAATGCGCGAGTTCGTCTCCGCCTGCGTCGCCCCCGTGTCTACGTAGCCAGGCTTGATGTCGATAAACGCCTCGTTGCGCATCTTGTTCAGATAGGCGCGAATGGCCGGCTCCATCCGCGACATGAAGTACGCGTCTTCCACCTGCCCTTGCACCTGCTTGTAGGGAGCAGGCCCGCCCGGATCGTGCTGCACCACCTTCAGAATCACGTACCCTTGCCGCGTCCGGATCGGCTCGGTAAACTGGCCCGCCTTCAGCGCAAACGTCTTTTCCTCCAGAATCTTCGCCAGGCTGCCGCGCTGGAATTGCCCCAGATCCCCGCCCTGCGCCGCCGTTGACCCGTCGCTGAACGTCCGCGCCAGTTGCGAAAAATCCCCTCCCGCCTGCAGCTTCGATTCGATATCCCGTGCCCGCGCCTGCGCCGCCTCCAGCGCCGCCGCGTCGTTCGATTTGGTCGCGATCAGAATCTCCGCCAGGTGAACGCTCTCCGGCTGCGTGTAATCCTGCTTGTGCGCCTCGTAGTACCGCTCCACCTCGCCCGGCGTCAACTGGATATGGCTCCCTATCTCCTGCCGCATCACATCCTGCGTAATGATCGAGTTCCGGATGCTCGCCTTGAAGTCCTCAAACGAGATCCCCTGCTCCTTGGCCGCCTTCTCCAGATCCTCCATCGTCGCCAGGTTGTACTGCTTGCGGATCTCGTTCAGCTTGCTGATCATTTCCGTATCGCCCGTGATCCCCAGTTCCTTGCCCTTGGATAGCCACAACTGCTGGTCGATCAGGTTGCGCAGAAGATCGTCGTGCGCCGCGGAGATCTGCTGCATCGTCGCCCCGTTCTTGCGCATCTCGTCGTCCATCTGCTTCATGGCGCGATCGTAGTCGGAGCGCGTGATGATCTGGTCGTTCACCCGCGCGATAATGTCTTCCACCACCGTGCCCCCATAGGGGCTTGCCGGTTGCGCTGGCTGTGTCTGCGCCGCCGCCGGTAAGGCCAGCAGCATCGCGCCCAATACCATCGCGGCGCAATTGCAAAGTTGTCTTCTACTCATGGGTTTCCCTGGGGGGGACGGCCGGGTTTGCCTGGCTTGGAACATAGACGCCATTGTAAATGCACAGACAGCCGGAAAGCGACGTGCCCGCGCCTCCCACCCCGCGTTTTTCCTCCTTCGCCGCACCGCGCTACCCGATCCCGCGCGCCGGCCGTCAAATAGGGCGATGCTATACTTGGGCTTAAGATTGCCGTTGCCGGCCTTTCCCGTGCGCCTGGCCTCCCGGCGGTCCGGAGGTTCTTACATCCTATGAACGCGCGCGCCCGCCGGGCCATCTTCGTCGTCACCCTCTTTTTCGCCGTCTGCGCCCTGGCCGGCTCCTTGCTCCAACGCACCGTCGGCGCCCAATCCTCTGAAGACGAAAGCCATCTCCGCGACAATCTCAAATCCTTCACCAGTGTCTACGCCCTCGTGGAGCAGAACTACGCCGAGCCCCTTAACGCCGACCGCACCGATGCCGCCATTTATGACGGCGCCATCCCCGGCATGCTCCGCGTCCTGGACCCCCACTCCAACTTCTACGACCCCAAGGCCTACGCCCGCATGCGCGAGGACCAGCGTGGCCGCTACTACGGCATCGGCATGGTCATCCAGCAGCAGAACAACAAGACTTACGTCATCACTCCCTACGAAAACACGCCCTCTTTCCGGGCCGGCATCAAGCCCGGTGACGTCATTGCCGCCGTCGACGGAAAAAGCACCGACGGCATGACCTCCGATCTGGTCGCCAAGATGCTCAAAGGACCCAAGGGAACCCACGTCCACGTCACCATCGCCCGCCTGGGACAGCCCAAACCCCTCGAGTTCGACCTCATCCGCGACGAGATTCCCCACCCCTCCATCGACCTCGCCTACGAAATTCGTCCCGGCGTCGCTTACATCCACATCTCCCAGTTCCAGGAAACCACCGGCCAGGAGTTCCAGAACGCCCTCAACAGCTTCACCAATCTCAAGGGACTCGTCCTCGACCTCCGCGGCAACCCCGGCGGCCTCCTCAGTCAGGCGGTCGATGTCTGCGATCACCTCCTCACCAAGGGCCAGACCATCGTCACCCAACGCGGACGCGCCTATCCTGACCAGAACTACGTCGCCGTTCACGGCAATGGCGGCAAATTCTTCCCCATCGTCGTCCTCGTCAACCGCAACACCGCCTCCGCCGCGGAAATCGTCTCCGGAGCCCTGCAGGACCACGACCGCGCCCTCATCGTCGGCGAAACCACCTTCGGCAAGGGGCTCGTACAGACCGTCTACAACCTCAGCAACAACAGCGGCCTCGCCCTCACCACTTACCACTACTACACGCCTTCCGGCCGCCTCATTCAACGCAACTACAGCGGCGTCTCGCTCTACGACTACTACTACAACCACGCCGGCGCACTGCCCTCCAACTCCACCAATCGCGAGGTCAAGCTCACTGACTCCGGCCGCACTGTTTACGGCGGCGGCGGCATCACCCCCGACGAAAAAATCCCAACCCCCAAAAGCAACGACTTCCAGGACAACCTCATCTACCACTCCGCCTTCTTCCACTTCGCGGCCCACTACCTCGCCAATCGCTCCGTCGATAAAAACTTCCAGGTGGACGATGCCGTCCTCAAAGACTTCGAGCAGTTCCTCACCAGCCAGAACATCCCCTGGACCCAGGCTGACATCGACGGCGTCAAGGATTGGATCAAGGTCAGCATCAAGGAAAAGATCGTGACCAGCCAGTTCGGCCAGTTGCAGGGCCTTCGCGTCCTCGCCGACTGGGACCCCATGATCCAGAAGGCCATCACCTTCCTGCCCGAAGCCCAGTCCCTTGAAAACAACGCCCACAAGGTGCTCATGGAAAAGGCCGAGGCCCGCGACACGACCCCGCAATAGTCCGCAGCCGCTCCTGGAAGCGCAAAGGCCATCCCCCGCAGGGATGGCCTTTGTGATCTGGAATTGGCAACCGCCTTCAGCTTCCGTCCCGGATCACCCGGCACGACTGAATGTCGAAACTCGCCTCCCCGATCGATAGCCGCGACTGATCCCGGAATCCCTCCACGAACCGCGCCAACCACCACACATCCGCAAAGTTGCTCGCCAGACCCATGGACACCCGGATCGCCCCCGCGCTCTTGCTGCCCCGCCCCTGCATCAACCGCAAAAAGCTGAACAGGTTCGCCTCCTCGCCCAGCGCGCGCGCCGCCAGCATGTCCTCTTCGGTCAACCCCTCCGCCGCCTCGCCCGCGCCCGGATTGCAGAAACATCCCGTCCGCAGCGAGATTCCCTGGGCGCCGGCCAGTTCTTCCACCCTCCGGTAATCCAGCAGGCGCTCCGCCGGATCGTACAGGTTCAACGTCACCGTCCCTCCGCGTCCCTCCGTTGTCGCCGGCCCGTAGATGCGCACCATCGGGCGCCCGTTCGAGTGCCGCAGTTCCAGCAACTCCTCTAGAAGCCACCCCGTCAGGCAGCGTACCCGCTCCGCGATTGTCTCCACGCCGATCGCCTCCATCCGCCGCAGCCCCATCTCCACTGCCGGAATCGACAGGTAATTCAACGTCCCGTCTTCCAGTGCCGCCTCGTTCCCCGCCAGCACGTGCGCCCGCCCTTGCACAGAGGCAAAGTTCACCGTCCCTCCGGCAAACCACGGCCGCCGCAGTTTGCCGAACGCATCCCGGCGCACCACCAGCGCGCCCACCCCCGTTGGATAGCCAAACATCTTGTAGAACGAGAGCACCACAAACTCCGGCCGCGCCTGCGCCAGATCCAGACGGTTGGTGGGCGCAAACGCCGCCGCGTCCAGCAGCACCTGCCAGCCCTTGCTCTGCGCCTCCGACACCAGTTCCAGTGGATGCTTCACCCCTGAGACGTTCGACTGCGCCGGAAACGCAAACAGATGCTCGTGCTCCCGGCTGGCGCCGTCCAGCAGCGCCCTCAGCCGCTCCCGGTCCAGCCGCAGCGCCGGCGCCGTCAGCGGCGCATACTCCACCGCCGCGCCCTTGGCCCGCGCAAACTCGCGCATGCCGTTCACCGAGTTGTGATTGTCAAACGTCAGCAGCAACCGGCTCCCCGCTGCAAACGGAAACGACTCGCCCACCAGTTTCAGCCCGCCCGAGGCGTTGGCCGTAAACACCAGAAGATATTCCGCCGGATTGGCGTTCAGATAGCGCAGCACTGCGCGCCGCGCGCTCTCCACGTGCTCCGTCATGGCTGCCGACGACGGGTTGTTCGAGTGCGGATTCCCGAACACGCCCGAGCGCAGCAGCCGCATGTGCTCCTCGAGCTGCGACTCGCCATACAGAGACCCGCCCGTGTAATCCAGATACACCTGCCCCGTCTCGTCCAGCCGCCGAAACTCCGTGGCGCGCAGCTCGTCCAGCGCCGCCGTCGTCGCATAGCTCGGGTAGCGCCGCGCAAACTCCGCCTGCGCGCCTTCCATCCCTGCCGTGCCGTCGCTTGTCTCTGTAGTTCTGGGTGCCATCGGATGCCTTCGCTCCCCGCATGCAAAAGGCGCGGACTCGGCCGCGCCCCGCGCATCGGGAATCACTCCCGCCTAACTCTATCTAACTCAGCCCAGCGACGGCAGACCGGCCAGCGCCATCGCAATCTCCTCTTCCGGATACTCGTAGTTTTCCAGTTTCCCGGCCTGATAGTCGAGATAGCTCTGCATGTCAAAGTGTCCATGCCCGCTCAGGTTGAACAGGACCGTCCGCGCCTTGCCTTCGGCCTTGGCCTCCAGCGCCTGCCGGATCGCCGCGGCCACTGCGTGGTTCGACTCCGGCGCGGGAACAATCCCCTCTGCCCGCGCAAACTGAATCCCTGCCGCGAACGCGTCGAGCTGCTGCACCGTCACCGCCTCGGCCAGTCCCAGGTCCAAAACGTGCGAAACCAGCGGTGCCATCCCGTGATACCGCAACCCTCCGGCGTGAATTCCCGGCGGCACAAAGGTGCTGCCCAGCGTGTGCATCTTCACCAGCGGCGTCAGGTGCGCCGTATCGCCAAAGTCGTAGGTGAATCGGCCCTTGGTCAGGCTCGGGCACGCGGACGGTTCCACCGCCACCACCCGCGCTTTGCTCTTGCCTTTCAGCTTCTGCCCAATGTAGGGCATCGCCAGCCCGGCAAAGTTCGAGCCGCCGCCCGTGCAACCCACGATCACGTCCGGCTCGTCGCCGGCCATCGCCATCTGCTCCATCGCTTCCAGACCAATCACCGTCTGATGCAGCAGCACGTGGTTCAGCACGCTACCCAGCGCGTACTTGGTCTGCGGATCCTTCGCCGCCACTTCCACGGCCTCTGAAATGGCAATCCCCAGCGACCCCCGCGACTCCGGATGCTCGGCCAGAATCGCCCTCCCCGATTCCGTCTCCTGGCTCGGACTCGCCGTCACCGTGGCCCCAAAGGCCTCGATCAGCGCCCGCCGGTAGGGCTTCTGGTCATAGCTCACGCGCACCATGTAGACCTTGCACTCCAACCCGAAAAACGCGCTCGCCATGGCCAGCGCCGAGCCCCACTGTCCCGCCCCCGTCTCCGTCGAAAGCCGTTTGGTCCCATCCACCTTGTTGTAGTAGGCCTGCGCCACCGCCGTGTTCAGCTTGTGCGACCCCGCCGGGCTCACCCCTTCGTACTTGTAGTAAATATGGGCCGGCGTATCGAGCGCCTTCTCCAGCCGCCGCGCCCGCATCAGCGGCGCGGGCCGCCACTGCGCGTAAATCTGCCGTACTTCCGCGGGAATCTCTATCTCCCGCTCCGTGCTAACTTCCTGAAGAATCAGGCTCATCGGAAACAGCGGCGCCAGGTCTTCCGGACCCAGCGGCTTCAATGTGCCCGGATGAAGCGGAGGTGCCAGCGGCTGGGGCAAGTCGGCCTGGATGTTGTACCATGCCTGCGGAATACGGCTCTGCGGAAGGTTATATTGGATGGTTTCCATGGCCAACATTCTAACAGTGGCTCACTCGCCACCGTCCAGCCGCGCCCTCGCGCCCAAACGCATGTAGTCTGCGTCACAGCGCCCCGCCGCCCGCGCCCCGTAGCCTTTCAGCGGAATTACGGAGGATATCCCATGCCAGAAATCGCTGCCGAAAACGAGGTCACTGTCCGAAATCTTCTGGCCGCCTATGAAGGCGAGTCCAACGCTCACGCCAAGTACACCGCCTTCGCCGCCAAGGCCGACGCCGACGGTTTCCACGGCGCCGCCAGCCTCTTCCGTGCCGCCGCCCGCGCCGAACAGATTCATGCCGCCAATCACGCCCGCGTCATCAAGCAGCTCGGCGGCGAAGCCGTCTGCCAGATTCATCCCGTCGAGGTCAAAGGCACTCTCGATAATCTCAAGACCGCTCTCAGCGGCGAGCAGTACGAAATCGACACCATGTATCCCGGCTTCCTGGCCGAAGCCAGCGATCGCGGCAACAAGCTCGCCGTCCGCACCTTCACCGGCGCCCTCGAAGCCGAGAAAACCCACGCCCGCCTCTACGGCGAGGCCATCGCTCTCCTCGCCGGCGGCAATACCGGCTCCTGGATCGCCACCGCCCGCGACTTCTACGTCTGCCCCGTCTGCGGCTATACCTCCGAAACCGAAGAAGAGCACGAGCGCTGCCCCGTCTGCAACTGCCCGTGGGAGAAGTTCGAAATCATCCGTTAGCCCGCCGCCAACCTCGCTCGCTCGGCACGGGACCGGGTCTCGCCGCGCACGCGCGAGCCCGGTTCGCGCCTTACGGCTCGTCGTTGTAAATCCCGATCTCCACCTTCCCGCCCTCCGCCTGCCGCGCCCGGAACATCCCCGGCGTATTGAAGCTCCACGCCATCTGCCCGTCCGGCGTAATCGCAATCACCCCTCCGTCGCCGTGCAGCGCATCGAGTTCCTTGTGGATCACCTCGTCGGCCGCCTGCTGCAATCTCATCCCCCTGAACTGCACCAGGTTGCACACCTCTCGCGCCACCTCCAGCCGGATAAAGTACTCCCCCGTCCCCGTGCCCGACACCGCGCACGACTGGTTCGAGGCATACGTCCCCGCGCCAATAATCGGCGAATCGCCCACGCGTCCCGGCATCTTGCCCTGCAATCCGCCCGTGGATGTCCCCGCCGCGATGTTTCCCTTCCGGTCCAGCGCCACCACGCCCACCGTCCCGTAGTTGCGGCTGCCCTCCGCCTCGTTCAATTGCGCCACCGGCACTGTCTGTCCTGGCGGAGGCGCGCCCACCGGCCGTGGCGGCACGGGCTTGCCTTCCTTCTTCAACTGCTTCACCAGCGACTGCCACCGCGACTCCGTGAAAAAGTACGCCGGAGGCTCCTGCTCCAGTCCCGCCTGCACTGAAAATGCATCCGCGCCCGGCCCCGCCATCATCACGTAGTGCGTCTTTTCCATCACCGCCCGCGCCAGGCTGATCGGGTGCCGCGGCTGCGTTACGCCCGCCACCGCCCCTGCCCTCAGCGTCGCTCCATCCATGATCGCCGCGTCCATCTCGTTCTTGCCTTCGGCCGTAAACACCGCCCCGCGCCCGGCGTTGAACAGCGGATCGTCCTCGAACACCTTCACCGTCGCCTCCACCGCGTCCATCGCCGTGCCGCCCGCGTCCAGCACTTTCGCCCCCACCGCGATCGCCCTGGCCAGCGACGCCCGATATGCCGCCTCGCCCTTCGGCCCCAACTCCGGCCGCGCAATCACACCCGCGCCGCCGTGCACCACAATCGCCCAGTGATGCGCCGCCTCGCTCTTCATCCCCTGGCTCATCGCGGGATGTACCGCCGCCGTCATCATGCCCGCCACCATGCAAACTCCCCACGCGATCCTCATCGCTTTCTCTCCTTCTGCTCGTCCACGCGCGCCGCGCTCTCAGGCCGGCTCTGCGTCAAACCGCGCCGGCGAAGGTGCGCCCTTCAGCGTCACAAACCGCTGCGGCTGGCGGCATGCCCGCTCCAGCCGAACCCGGTCCGCCGGCATCGCTCTGTCGGCCTTCAGCGCCTCCAGCGTCGCCGCCAGAATCGCCGCTGCCCCGCGTCCGACGGCCACTCCATCGTATAGTGCATCCATTTGCCTTCGCGCCGCGCCTTCGCCACCCCCGCTCTGCGCAGATACGCCAGGTGCCGCGATACCTTCGGTTGACTCTGCCGCAGAATCTCCACAAAGTAACACACGCACACTGCGCGCCCCTGCATCAGGTTCAGCAGCCGCAGCCGCGTCCGGTCTGATAAGGCAGCAAACAGGCAGGCCAGATCGTAGCTCTTCCCTGTCCGTTCCACGCCCTCAATATACGCCTAGCCATAGGCGCTCCGGCTTTTCGCCCTGCCCCTTGGCGAAGCCGCCCCCGTTGTTGCAGAATTCGGATGTCCTGCAAATCTCCGCGGCGCGCCGCCCTCCCGCGGCAAGGGAGTCTCTATGCACTCGGTCTGGTTGGGCGAGTTCCTCGGCACCCTCATCCTGGTCCTCTTCGGCAATGGCGTCTGCGCCGGCGTCACCCTCCGCAAGTCCTACGCCGCCGGAGCCGGCTGGCTCGCTGTCACCGTTGGGTGGGCTCTCGGCGTCCTCTGCGGCGTCCTCGTTGCCCAGGCCTTCGGCAGCCCCGGCGCGAACCTCAACCCCGCCATCACCCTCGCCGCCGCCGTCGATACCGGAAACTACTCCCAGCTCTTCTCGATGTGGTCCGCCCAGCTTCTGGGCGCCATGGCCGGAGCCGGCCTCACCGCCCTCCACTACGCCGCCCACTGGAAGCTCAGTGACGACCCTGCCGCCAAACTCGGCATCTTCTGCACCAACGCGGCCGTGCGTAGCCCCCTCGTCAACGTCCTCAATGAAGCGCTCGCTACCGCTGTTCTGGTCGTTGTCGCCGCCGCCATCGGCTCCCACGGCGTCTCGCCCACCGGCCCCGCCGCCGGACTCGGCCCCTGGCTCGTCGCCAGCCTCGTCTGGGGCATCGGCCTCTCGCTCGGCGGCACCACCGGCTACGCCATCAATCCCGCCCGCGACCTCGGCCCCCGCCTCATCCACGCCCTGCTGCCCATCCCCGGCAAAGGCGGCTCCAACTGGAGCTACGCTCCCGTCCCTATCGTCGGCGATCTCCTCGGCGCCGTCCTCGCCGGCCTTCTGCTTCACGCCGCGCGCCTCTAGCCCGCATGGAGTGACCGCTTTCCGTGTGCAGATCGAAGATTCGGCCGTGAAGCAAAGAACCACACAGACCAGAGCCACGAACAAGAAGAAACCCGCCGCTCCTTGCCGACTAATCGCTCAAAAACGCTAAAGATTGCAACGTCGTGATTTCAAAAGGCTTGCGGCAACGAAGATTGGCGCACGACAATTTGTCGTCGCGTCTTACCATGTAAGACTGCGCCTTGGCGAACCGCGCCCGGTCCCGCTCGTCGGCCCCCCGCGGCGCCTGCGCCCGCTTGCGCCGCACCACCCACGCCACTTTGTACTCCGCCGCCTGCCCACACTTCGGGCAGATCAGCGTATGCGTTCGCATCTCGGTGCTTTCCGTAAAAAAATCCCGCTCTTCCATGGCCCCTCGCCCCCAGAAATTCCACCCTCTGGCGGGATTTGCCCCCCCGTCTCTTTCCCTTCGGCGGAATCTATTCCATACTCGTCCTTGCCATGACGAAACGCAAGCCAGCTCGCTTCTCAGCCGCCAAGGCGGTCAAGGCCAACGCCCGCGAGCGAATCGGCCAGCCCAAACCCTCTCTCGTCCTCCGCTCCCAGCCGCGCTCCGGCCGCGATGCAAAACACAAACCCAAACTTCAGGAAGTGCTCCAGCAGGAGGAGTAGACACGGCCCAGCCCGCCGGCGCCGTCTTCGCCCACTACCCCCTCGGCACCCCCGCTTCGAGCAAGACCCTCAGAAGGTCACAGTCAACCTCTGCGTCGACCCTCTCGATGCCCTGCCCACCCAACGCGCCGTGTCCAGGGCGCGCATCGACCCCCGCCGGAAAGACTCCGGCTCTGGCCGTTTTGCCTGGATTTGAAATCTGGAACGAAACCGGATAAAGCTCTCGCAGCCTCTGCCGATAGAGGAAACAACCCGTCCGCCTCTCCATCCCGATCTGGCGCCTGCGCCCGTCTAACAAAAACCCCGCAGCCGTCACACACGTAATGCATCGTCATGCCTTGTCTTGCGACCGCAGATCATCTGTCACACGAGAGTTGCAGCCGTGTAAGACACTCGCAAAATGCACCCAGACCCTCGCCGCTACCGCTACGGTAAAGTGTAAGGCCCCGGCATCGCCGGCCCCGGCGCTGCCTCACCCGGCTTGGGCCCCACCCGATCAGTCAGCTTCGAGTAAATGCGAAACTCCACCACCAGGTCCAGCATCACCGGTACGTCCTTGCCGTCTTTTATCGCTGGTCTGAACCGTGCCGCCTGAATCGCCTCCACCGCATTCTCGTCCAAACCAAAGCCGATCGGCCGCGCCACGGCAATCTCTCCCGGCTTTCCATCCGCGCCCACTACTACGTGGTAAAGCGCCATGCCGGCAATTCCATTCGATTGGGCGTACGGGTTCGACTTGGGCTCAAACGGCGTCAGCAGCGCCGCCTTCTTGTCCACCGTGTTCTGGCGCAGAACCGCCGGATCCCTGGGCCGGTAGTCGGTCTTGGCTGCCGCCGCCTGATAATAGAGCTGCCAAAAGGCCGGCATTGCGGCCTTCATCCGTTCGTCCAGCCCCTGCGCAAAGATCGCATCCAGCGCCCCCTTCAGCATCGCCAGCGCATGCGCCGGAGACGTGGTCGTGGTCACGCTCTTCGCGTCAGCCGGCCCCTCCTCCTTGCCTGACGCCTGTGCGGACTCGTCCCCCTCGCTCGCCTCCGGCAGTGGCCCCGGCGGCGGCAAATCCTCGTCCTTGCGCGCCCAAAGCAACTGCCCTTCATGCTTCTTCTTGCCCTTTTCCTTCTGCTTTTTGGGCTTTTCCACGCGCTCCCGGTCGATGGTGATGCGAACCATCTTCTTCTTCGGCGTGATTCTTACCCGGTCCACGGCTTTGGCCGGATCCTCGTAGGGAAGCGCCCCCAGAAAGTGCAGCCCATAGCGAATCCCCTCCAGCTCCAGCTTGTGCTTGCTCAGCCTCACCTTCTCGATCTCAATCACGCTGAGCGTATAGGAACCGGCCAGCGAGTGGCTTACCAGCCGTCCATGCTCGTCGAAGTTCAGCGTGTCGCTCAGGTAGCCGCCGCGCAAATAGAGCGGCTTGCCTAGCAGTTGCTCTTTCAGCTCGTCTTCCGTTGCGCTGTCGGAGGGCGCGGACTCCGGAACCGTCGCGGCCGCGGCAACCGGCTGGCTCTGCTGCGCCGCCGGAGCAGACGGCACCGGCGCCGCGCGCAAAACAACGCCTATCAGCAGAGCGCCAGCCAGTGCGCCCACTCTCCGCCTAGACACAGAAAAATAGCAAGAGCTGAAAAAATACGCTGGGAATCGCATCGGAACCTGATGGGGCCACTCTAGCAGGAATCGACGCGCGGCGGCGAACAGAATCGCGCCTGCCTCGCTCATTTCCCTCCTGCCCCGTCACGCTCCAGCCGCCACAGAATGCGCCGGAAGAAACCCAGAATGCGCCGAAGATCGCGCGGCCCCAGCCCCAGCCGTCGCAGCAGCAGGCGCAGGTCGTGGCGGTTGGCCGCCTGCATCGTCCGGGGCGAGTAGCCCGCCGCCGCCATCGTCTCTTCCACCACCCCGGCCAGCCGTTCCAGGCTGCCGGAGTCGGCGCGCACGCCCTCTCTTTCGTCCGCTACCGTCGCCGCCAGCTCGCGCCCCGCCAGCTCGTAGAGGCAGATAGCCACCGCCTGGCCCAGGTTCATTGAAGGCTGTCGCGCATCGGTCGGAATCTCCACCAGCAAATGGCAGATGGCGAGATCCTCCCGGGTGAGTCCATGCTTCTCCGAACCAAAAACCAAGGCCACGCGCCCGCCGCGCGCCAGTTCCGCTGCCACCAGCGGCCCCAGAGCCGGCAGCGCCACCACCCGCTGCTCGGGTTTGCGCCGGTCCAGCGAGCCGGTCCCCGCCACCAGCGTGCACTCGGCCACCGCCGCGGCCAGCGTCCCGGCCTCGCGAGCCTCCCGAAGCAGTTCCGGCGCGCCCACGGCCGAGCGGGCCTCGCGCCAGTGCGGCGCATAGGCCGCCACCACTGCGAGTCGTGCCAGCCCGAAGTTGGCCATGGCGCGCGCCGCCGCCCCGATGTTCAGCGGGTTCCGCGGTCGCACCAGCACCACGCTCAGCCGTTCGCTTTGGTCTTGGGTCAGCAAGCATCCATTGTAGTGAGCCGCCAATGGCCGCGGCCAGGCCGCGGCCCGCCGTCCGCCCGCTCGGCCGGTGTACACTCTCGAAAAAAGAAAGAGAGGAACCATGAATCGCCGGCAATTTCTTCACACCGGAACGGGCGCGGCCGCGGGGCTGCTGATTTTGAAGCCCAGCGCCGCCTTCGGCTACCCCGCCAACTCTGCCGTCCGTCACGGACTGCTCGGCTGCGGAAACCGCGGTACCGCCGTGGCCACCTCGTTTGCCAAAAACACCTCGGCAAAAGTGGTGGCGCTGGCCGACATCTTTCCCGACAAGCTGGCGGCGGGCCGCGACCACTTCAACCAGCTCAACGCCAGCCTGGGCGGCCAGCCCATCGGCGAGAAGCTGCTCTTTCACGGTCCCGACGCCTTCGAGCAGTTGGCGGCGTCGAAGGATGTAGACCTGATTCAGATTTCCACGCCTCCGTTCTTTCACGTCGAGCATCTGTCCGCAGCCGTGGCCGCCGGCAAGCACGTCTACTGCGAAAAGCCCGTGGGCATTGACGTGCGCCAGGCCCGGCAGGCCCTCGATATCGCCAAGCAGGTTAAGCCCTCGCAGAGCGTCGATGTGGGTTTTCAGTGCCGCTATGCGCCGCCCATCGCCGCCATCGCCGAGCGCATTCAAAACGGCGCACTGGGCAAAATCGGCTCCGTCAACGGCTATTACTTCGCCCCCGCGTCCACTGAAATGCTGCGCGCCGGCGAGGGACCCGACGAGTACCGCCTGCGTAACTGGCTCTGGTACCGCGCGCTCTCCGGCGACATCCTCGTCGAGCAGAACATCCACATCATCGATCTCTGCAACTGGATGCTGGGCGCCCGTCCCCTCAAAGCTTCGGCTACCGGCGGGCGCAACATCCTCACCCACGCCGGCGACTGCTGGGACAACTACCAGGTGGATTTCACCTATCCCGGCGATGTGCGCCTCTCCTTCGCTTCCACACAGTTTGGCGACTACGGATTCTTCGATGCGGGCCTGCGTCTCTTTGGCGCCACGGGCTCGGCCAACGTTCCCTACTCCGGCCCCCTCCAGATCGTCGGCGCGCAGGCGTGGGCATGGCAGGAATCCGCCGAGGCTGCGCAAGGCTCCGGCAAATTCGCGGCTAACGGCGCCTTCAGTGACAACCTCGCCTTTGCCGATCGCGAAAAGGAGCGGTCGTTCATCGACAGCATCCTCTCGGGCAAGCCGCACAACCAGATTGCCGCTGGCGTGGAGACCGCGCTCACCTGCATGCTGGGCCGCATGGCGGGTTACCGGCGGCGCGAAGTGACATGGGACGAGCTGATGGCTCACGGCGAAAGCTACGAACTGGGCATGAACCTCGCGCAGTTTGCCTGATCGCATGCCGGGCGCGGCGGGCTTCTCTCTTCAGTCCGCCGCGCCCGGGCTTCGGCGCCGCAAACGGCCTGCCGGTTGCGCCGCAGTCCCAGGTTGGCTATAGTGAGGATGTCTTTGGTGCCCGCAAGGGCATAACAGGGAAGTCCGGTGCAATCCCGGCGCGGTCCCGCCACTGTATGCGAGATATCGCTTCCGTAACCACTTGGCCGTTTCGCCAGGGAAGGGGAAGCAAGGGCAGCGTTGCTGCCGTCTCGGAGCCAGGAGACCTACCAGAGACCGATTATGCGGCAGGCTTTCTGCGGAGAACGGGAAGATGCAAACCACCGGATTCATCTCATCGGCAATCCCCCACTCTGAACCGAGCCGGCCGCCTCTTCAACAGGAGGCAGCCCTATGGCGAGTATTGCAACCAGGCGTGGCGATGGCGGCCAAACCAGTCTGATTGGCGGCGAGCGCGTATCCAAGTCGTCTCTCCGTGTGGAAACCTACGGCACTGTGGACGAGCTCAACTCGGCCATTGGCCTTGCCCGCTCCATCTGCGACGACGATGCCGTTCGCGCCTCGGCGGTCAGAATCCAGTGCGAGTTGTTCAAGGTGGCCGGCATTCTGGCCACTCCAGCCAGCTTGCAGGCCGCTCTGCCGCCGCTCGACCAGGCCAGCCTTGACTTGCTGACAAGCGAGGTGCACACCCTGGAAAACTCCGGCGAAATCGAGATCGATTGGGCGGTTTCCGGCGCGAGTCCGGCCGGCGCCGCCTTCGACATGGCGCGCACCATCTGCCGCCGCGCGGAGCGCTGCGTGGTGCGCCTTCAGGAATCCGGCGAAGAAGTCGCGCCCAAGATTCTGGCCTACCTGAACCGGCTCTCCGATCTGCTCTGGCTCTTCGGAAGAAAATTGGAAGGCTCGCCCGGAATATCTTCGTTGCGAAGAATCAATGGCAAAGCCGGCCGGCCCTGGTCGCGTGCCTGGTAGCGTGCGCCCGCGTACTCCTGCTGACGAGAAGTGCCCGTCGCAAGACCGCCCCCATGGCCAGCGCGCTTTCCCTTCGGCCCTCCCATGGACAAATTCCGTAATCGAACCTCAAGCCTGCGCACGGAAAGGCTTGAGGCCGCGCCGGGCGTATACTGGCGCGGAACCGGAGCGCGCCTTCGCGCTTCACTCCATCTTCCATTTGGCATTCTGCACGAGGTATCCATGTCTTCTCTACGTTCCGTTCGCGTGTGCCTGTTTGCGTTGTGCGCCGTGGCCGCCGCGACTGCCCAGACCGCGCCTTTGAAGGTCGCTTCGCCCAACGGGCAAATCGTATTCCAGCTCTTCGACGGCGCGCCGCCCAAAGGCGCCGATCATCGCCCCGCCACTGCCTCCTTGCGCTATGCCGTCGAGTTCCACGGCCTGCCGCTCATCGCCGAGTCCGCGCTGGGCCTGGAGATCGAGGGCCAGCCGCCGCTGGGGCCGGGCATGCGGAAGGTGAGCGCGGAAACTGGCGCGGTAGACGAAAGCTACACCATTCCCGTAGGTAAAACCCGTTCGGTGCGCAACCACTATCGCTCGCTCACCGCCGGCTTCGAGGATGCATCCGGCCGCAAGCTCCGCATCGAGGTGCGCGTCTTCGACGACGGCGCGGCCTTCCGCTACGTTGTCCCCGCGCAGCCCGCCCTGCAGCAGGTGCGCATCACGCGCGAAGATACGGTTTTTTCGTTCGCCAAGGACGCCGCCACTTATCCGTTGATCCTCGACGGCTACCAGTCGTCGTGGGAAGACGAGTATCAGCAGAGGCAGGTGAGCGGGCTGCACCCCGATTGGCTGATGGGCACGCCGCTGCTCGCCGAGGAGCCGGGCACCGGCTGGCTGGCCATCGCCGAAGCCAACATCGAAAACTACGCCGGCATGTATCTGCGCAAAAGCAGCGGCCGCTTCGATCTGCGTACGGACCTGTCGCCGCGCGTGGACGAGACCGGCAAGCCGCTTGAGCCCGAAGTGGCTGTTCAAACCGCCGCGCCGTTTGCGAGCCCCTGGCGGGTGTTGATGATCGGCCGCGAGCCGGGCCGCCTGGTCGAGTCCAACATCATCCTCAACCTTAACCCGCCGTCGAAGATTGCCGACACCTCGTGGATCAAGGCGGGCAAGTCGGCCTGGGACTGGTGGTCGGGCGAGGCCGCGCCCAGCGTCAACTTCAAGACCGGCATGAACACCGCCACCCTCAAGCACTACATCGACTTTGCCTCGGCCTCGGGATTCCCTTACATGCTCATCGACGCCGGATGGGCACTGTCACCGAAGCGCAGCGGTCCTGAAGACTACGCGGCCGTCGCCGACATCACCAAGGTGACGCCGGCCGTGGACATGCCCGAGCTGCTCCGCTACGCCCGCGAGAAAAATGTCAAAATCTGGCTCTGGTCCCACTGGACCTCCGTGAATAAATACATGGACCAGGCCTTTCCGCTCTTTGAGAAGTGGGGCGTCGCGGGCGTCAAAATCGACTTCATGAACCGCAACGACCAATGGATGGTCAACTGGTACCGGCGCGTCGTGGTCTCCGCCGCCCAGCACCACCTGATGATCGACTTCCACGGAGCCTTCCCGCCCGACGGCCTGCGCCGCACCTGGCCCAACCTGATGACACGCGAAGGCGTGATGGGCAAGGAATATCTGAAGTGGAGCGCGCGCACCACCCCCACGCACAACGCCACCCTGCCCTTTACGCGCATGCTGGCCGGCCCGCTCGACTATACGCCCGGCGCCTTCGGCAACGTGAACCGCGCCCAGTTCGTGCCCCGCAACTTCGAACCCATGACGCCCAACACGCGGGCGCACGAGCTGGCGCTCTACGCGGTGCTGGAAAGCCCGCTGATGATGGTTTCCGATTATCCCGAGCACTACCAGGGCCAGCGCGACTTCGACTTCATCAAGCGCGTTCCGGTCACCTGGGACGCCATTCACGTGATCGGCGGGCAGCCCATGGAGTGGATCAGTGTGGCGCGGCGCAGCGGCAGCGAATGGTTCGTGGGCACGCTGACCAACTGGGACGCGCGCGCGGTCAAGCTGCCGCTGAGCTTCCTCGGCGAGGGCAAATACACGGCCGAGATCTACGCCGACGCGCCGGATGCCGCCGAGCAAGCCACGCACACCACACTGACGAAGAAGACCGTGGACCGCAACACCGTGCTCGACGTGCGCATGGTTCCCGGCGGCGGCAACGCCGTCTGGATTCATCCGGCCGCCGATTAAAATCCGCTCCGGCAAAGGCGGGAACGCCTGCGCAACCGGTGCCTGGCGCTCAAGAAGCTGGCGATGGAATGACGCCAACCCCTCGCGCCAGCGCCCACTTCAGTTCCTCTATGCCTTCGCCGGTCACGGCGGAGATGGCGTGAAACTCCAGCTTCCTGCGCTTGGCGTGCGTGGCCAGTTTCTTGAGCTTGGCCGGGTTGGCCACATCCATCTTCGTGGCAACCACGATCATCGGCTTCTCGCCCAGTCCGTTGCCGAAGCTGGCCAGTTCGCGGCTGATCACCTTGAAGTCTTCCACCGGATCGGCGCGGCCGGAGGCGTCCGAAACATCCACCAAGTGGACCAGCAGCCGCGTGCGCTCAATGTGACGCAGAAACTGCGTGCCCAGACCGTGGCCCAGGTGCGCTCCCTCGATGAGCCCGGGAACGTCGGCCACCACGAAGGATTGCTGGTCGGGCTCCTCGCCCACCGTAACCACGCCCAGGTTAGGTTCCAGCGTAGTGAACGGATAGTCGGCAATCTTGGGCCGCGCCGCGGAGATGCGCGCGATCAGCGTCGATTTGCCCGCATTGGGATAGCCCACCAGACCGGCATCGGCCAGCAGTTTCAGCTCCAGCCGGTAGAATCGCTCCTCCCCCGGGCGGCCCAGCTCATACTCGCGTGGAGCCTGGTGCGTCGGCGTGGCAAAGTGCTGATTGCCGCGGCCGCCGCGCCCGCCTTTGGCGATGACAATCTCCTCGTCAGGCTGCTCGAAGTCGTGAATCAGCTCGCCGGTCTCCTGGTCATAGAGACTGGTTCCCACCGGCACCTGCAGCACCACGGAGTGACCATCGGAACCCGTGCAATTCGATCCCATCCCGTGCTCGCCACGCTGCGCCTTGTGCTCGGGATTGTACCGGAAGTGGATCAGCGTGTTGTGCCGCTGCGAGCTCACCATCAGCACGTCGCCGCCGCGGCCGCCATCGCCGCCCGACGGACCGCCCCGCGGCACAAACTTCTCCCGCCGGAAGGCCATACAACCGTTGCCCCCGTCGCCGGCCTTCACGTGGATTTTGGCTTCGTCAATAAACATAGGCGATCTGGAAACCGAACTTTCTAACGAACATTTCGGCCGGGCAGATCGAAAGCAAAGGCCAAACCCGAAATGCCGTCTTTTCAGTTTACAGAACCGAGACTAGAATCGCCTTAAGCTTCATGTAAGACATCCGTCTCACAGGCCCAGAGTCGAGCCTAAATGCCTCCTCTGCCGCCTGTGGGCTACGCGTGACCATCCGGACCCCCACAAGAGCGGGCCGGAAGTGGATTTGCTGTGCTTTTTCCCAGGATCTGCCGCGGGCAGGTGTCCCGATGGCAGGGGCAAGGCAGGTTTGGCCAAGTTCGGTCGTGATCGCTGCGCTTTTACTGTGCGCGGCTCGGGTGGGTCTTTCCCAGACAGTCCCATGCGGCTCTCTCAGCGGAAAACTAACTGACCTGCACTCCGTTCCCGTGGCCGGCGCCATCGTGTGGGCGCGCAACCAGGCCACCGGCGCCGAACTCCGCTCCGCAACCGCAAAGAACGGCGCTTTCCATTTTGACTGTCTCAGCCCCGGCGACTACGCGCTTGAGGCTCAGAGCGCGCGCCTCGGACGCGGACAGGTGGGAGATATCGAAATCGACGCCGGTCAGATGGCCCAGGTGCAGGCTGCAATCGCGTTTGCCTTGCCTGTGCCGCGCCCTGTGCCGGGAGGCACTCCCTTCATCGCCGCGCAACTCCTTGTGGAAGCCATCAGCCTCCATCCGGAACCGCCGCTCGGCATGGCTTTGCCAACTCGCCGCGTGCGCCTTCCTGCCTGGGCCATGCTGCCCAGCCAGAGGGTCGAGTTGCGCGCCGCCTTGCAAACTGCGGCCATGAAAGATCTGCCTCTCACGGCCACAGGCATCCATTATTCTCCGCGCCCTCTGCCCGGGGCGGCGGCAAGGCCTGGACCGGAACCTCCGCCTCCTGCCTTTCGCGCCGCGGCCTCTGTGGCAACAGCCGCCGATGCGGTCCGGCAAACCCTGCGCGGCGCCGCGCTGCCAAGGCAACAGCAACTGGTCGATGCGCAGAACCAGGGGACAACGACCGGGGCAGAATCGACGACCCTTTCCGCTGACCAGTTGCAGTCTCTGCCCGCCAGCGGACGGCGCTGGCAGGAGTTCGTCCTCGACACTCCTGCCGCCTCCACGCAGACCGGCAACAGCGCCGAGAGCGCGGCCCGCGGCGCGGTGCGTGAGCCCGCGGCAGTCACCATCGACGGCGTCAGCCGCCGGCTCGCCTTTGGCGCCAGTGGCAGTTGGCTGCGCGCGCGCGGAAACGCCATGGACATGCCCAGCGTAAGCGAATCGGCCATTCGTCAGGTCTCGACCGTGGATGCGGATGCGGACGCCAGCTCTTCCCACGCCGCCGGCGGACTGCTGACCGTGCACACCAGGAGCGGCGGCAATGCCCTCCACGGCCAGGCTTTCTTTTTCGATCGCCAGAGCAACTGGGGCGCTCACAACCCCTTCACCCAGTGGGTCCGGGAAACGCAGGCCGGCACCTCAATCGCCACCCCGGTTTTTACGCCTGAACCCTTCACCCCGCCCGACCATGAGATGATGTGGGGCGCGGGAATGGGCGGACGCATCCTTCGTAACCGGCTCTTCTGGTACGGCGCTCTGGATGGCCTGGGACGCAACCATCCAGGCTTGGCCATGGTGCGCGAACCGGACCAGTTCTTTGCCCAGCCCACCAGCGACGATCTGCAGGTACTGGGCGCCCGCTCCGGCCTCACCGGCGTCAACGCGATCCATGCCTACTCCGGAATGCTTGAGACGCTGGCCAGCCTGCTGGGTCCAGCCCCGCGCACCGCTTCCCGCTGGACCGGCTTCGCGCGTCTCGACTGGCAGGCAGGCGAGCGCTCCCACTTCATGCTGGAAGGCACTGGCGCGCGCTGGAATGCGCCCGGCGGCGGCGTGGGACGCGTCTCCGAAATGCTCGGCACGCACAGCTTTGGCTCCTCCCGCTCCTCCGAGCATTGGATCATGGGCCGCTGGGAGGCTTTCCTTACAGAGAACCTGCTGGCGGTTACGCAGTTCTCCACCGGCCGCACCATCCAGTCCCGCTCCCCTGAAGCGCCTTCCGCTTTTGAACAGCAATTCCTCGCCGGCAATCTCTGGGGACAGTTGCCGCAGATTGCCGTGGATTCCCGTTACGGCTTCACCATCGGCAATCCCGCCCGCTTTGGCCAGGGCAGTTACCCGGACGAGCAGCGTTACCAGGGGCAGGAGTCGCTCAGCTGGGTGCGCGGCAAGATGGTGTTCCGCTCCGGATTCAGCTTTGCGCACGCGGCCGACGCCACCAGCATGTTGCGCAATCAGACCGGAACCTACTCCTATGCTAGCGTGGAAAATTTCATCTCCGACGTGCTCGCCTTCGAGCGCTATCCGTCCGACTCGCTGGACCCCATGCACCAGCACGGCTGCGACCAGACCGGCCGGGTCTGGCACAACGCGCAGGGGCCGCAGGGTCTGGGCTATCTTCCCTGCTACGCCTACTACACCCAGACCGTGGGCCCGGCCGCCTGGCGGCTCAGCACTGCCGATTGGGCCGGCTATGCCAGCAGCGAATACCAGCTCCGGCCGCACCTGCTCCTCTCCGCGGGCCTGCGCTGGGAGCGCGAGCTGCTGCCCCCGCCCATTGCCGCCCTCGTCAACCCCGACCTGCCCCTCACCGCACGGCTGCCCAGCCTGGGCAACAACTGGGGACCACGCCTGGGACTGGCCTGGGGCCGGGGAGAAGGCCGATGGCCCGTGATCCGCCTCGGCTACGGCATCTACTACGCCCCCGTGCCCAACGAAGTGGTGGAAACCGTGCTCACTCAGACCGGCTCGCCCCACGGCGACCTCCGCCTCTTCCTGCGGCCCACCGACGACCTGCCCAACTACGGCGGAGGAGCGCCGCCCTTCCCCTACGTCCTCACCGGGCTGCCTGGCAAGGTGATCAAGCCGGGTGCCGTCGAGTTCGCGCCCGCCTTCCACAATCCCGAGATCCACCAGGCCAGCCTCTCCGTCGAGCAGAGCCTGCCCGGACATCTCCATTTCACCGCCAGCGCCATGCTCAGCCTCGGCCGCAGGCTGCCCAGCTCCGTCGATACCAACTTCCAGCCGTCGGTCAACCCCGGAACGATTACCTACACCGTGAAAGACCCCACCGGCAAAGGCCCCATCAAAACGCCGCAAATTACCGTCCCGTTCTATGCCGACTGGCCCTCGCCCGCCTCACCCGGCGGAGTGGCCGGGCGGCTCAATCCAAACTACCAGCAGATCGTGGAAGTCTTCAGCCGCGCCAACTCCACGTACGAGGCGGCCATGTTCCGGTTGATGCGCTACAGCCGCCGCGGCCTCAACTTCAATCTCCGCTACACACTCGCCCATGCCATGGACTGGAATCCCGACCAGAGCCTGTGGGTCGAGGGAAACAACGTGCTCGATCCCGCCGACTTCCGCTTCGAATACGGCACCAGCAGCCTCGACATCCGGAACTCGCTTTTCACCTCGCTCCTCTACCGCGCCCCGTGGAGGCTGCGCGGCCCGGCCGGCCGGCTGGCCAATGCCTGGATGCTTTCCGCCGTCGGCTACCTTCACAGCGGCCGGCCTTACACCATGCGCACCTCCGGCTCGCTGCCCGGCGAGGTGGACGCCAACGGCAACCTCATCGAAGCGCTTGCCACCGGCATGAACGGCTCCGGCGGCGACAACCGCGTCTACGGAGTAGGCCGCAACACCTACCGCTATCCGCTCACATGGAAAGCCGATCTCCGCCTCGCCCGGCACTTCAACCTGGGTCAGTCACGCCAGCTGGAGCTGCTCGCGGAAACCTTCAATCTCTTCAATCACCAGAACGTCACCCGCCTGGAAACCACCGGCTACTATATCTCCCGCGGCTCCTCGGTCAGCGATCCGCCCACCCTCACCTTCCTCAGCGGCACTAAAATCAATACCACCGCCTTCGGCAAGCCGCTCGACATCAACGCCACCAACTTCTATCGCGAGCGCCAAATTCAGTTCGGCCTGCGCGTGCGCTTCTAGAGAAACCCTTCCGGCTGATCCGGCCTTCTGCGCCTCCAGCGGTAAGCGGCAATCGAATTCTTCCCGTAATATTTGGCCTGCGCCTCCGCGCTCTTCTGCGCCATATAGCCGCGCACTATCGCCAGCGTCTCGGCATAGGTGGCCACATGATCGCTGTTCGGCCAGTCGCTGCCAAACAGCACATGGTCTTCTCCGAAGATATCCCACAGCGCGTCCAGCCTGTCCTTGTAAACCCCCGCATCGGTAACCAGTCCGCCCGGCGCGCGCACCGGAATCTCCGAAAGCTTGACGAAAACCCCCGGATTCTCCGCCAGCCTGCGCAGATCGGCTTGGAAGTCCTGCCGCGCGGCGCGCGTTGCGGGCACGCTGGCATTCGGCAGATGATCGGCCACCATCCGCAGCTCCGGAACCCGCTCGCCGGCGCGCAGAAGCGCCCGCATCAGGCGCGGATCGGGATTCGCGCTCTCCAGCGCCAGTCCGGCCTGCGCCAGCGCCTTCAATCCATCCACAAAGCCTGGCTTGTCCAGGTCCGCCATCAGATCGCGGCCCCATAAATTCCCGTAGCGGATGCCCAGAAACAGCGGATTGCGATGCAGCACCTCCAGATCGTGCATGAACGTGGGCAATCCCGGGTTCAGATCGCCCACCGCGCCCACCATCACCGGATTACGCGCCACCACGTCCAGCAGCCACGCGTTGTCGCTGGGCCATGGGCTGGCCTCAATGGCAATGGCGCCCACCACGCCCAAACCCCGCGCAAGCGCTTCATACCGCCCCGGCAGCGCCGCCTTGTAGAGCGCCGTGTCGCTCTTCTCCGGCCACGGAACGCCGCCCGCGCGCGTGGGATCGAACAGGTGAATGTGCGCGTCAATAATGGGACCCGAGTAACGTGTGGCGAAGCCGCTTCTCCCCATGGCCAGCGCTGCCGTAGCCACGGCTGCTGCCTTCAGAACCTCGCGCCTCTGCATGGAAATCTCCCCGTTGTTCCGTTGTTCACTCATCTCTTCCCATGCGCCGCAGCCCCCCGCCTGCGCAAGTGGCCCCGGCCCGCTCCTCCGGCCTAGCTGAACCCGAGCACCGGATGCGGAATGTATGGCTCTTCGAGGGCCGCTGTTTCTTCCCGCGTCAATCGCACCTGGAGCGCTGCCACGGCGTCCGTTAGGTGATGCGGCTTGGTCGCTCCCACAATGGGCGCCGTCACTCCCGGCTTGCCCAGCAGCCAGGCCAGCGCCGCCTGCGCCTGCGGAATGTTGCGCTGTGCTGCCACCTTGCCCAGACGCTCCACCACCTTGCGGTCGGCCTCTTCCGTCTTCGCGTACATGCCCTTGCCAAAAAGATCCGTCTCAAAGCGCTTGGTGTTTTCGCTGCGCCACGGCCGCGTCAGCCGGCCGCGCGCCAGCGGGCTCCACGGAATCACGCCAATCCCCTCCGACTGGCAAAGACCCATCATCTCGCGCTCTTCCTCGCGGTACAGAAGGTTGTAGTGGTTCTGCATCGAGGCGAAGCGTGTCCAGCCGTGCCGGTCGGCCAGGTACAGCGCCTTGGCAAACTGCCACGCGTACATCGACGAGGCGCCGATGTAGCGCGTCTTGCCCGCTTTCACCGCGTCGTGCAGCGCCTCCAGCGTCTCTTCGATCGGCGTCTCGTAGTCCCAGCGGTGAATCTGGTAGAGATCCACGTAATCGGTCTGCAGCCGCCGCAGGCTCTCGTCCAGCTCGTGCAGAATGGCCTTGCGCGAAAGACCGCGCCCGTTGGGCTCGTCGCGCATCACGCCTTGCACCTTGGTGGCGATCACCACCGCCTCGCGGCGCGTGTGCGCTTTCAAAAAGCGCCCCAGCACGGCCTCGCTTTCCCCGCTCGAATACACGTTGGCCGTATCGAAAAAGTTGATGCCCAGCTCCAGCGCCTGGCGCAGAAACGGAACGCTCTCTTCCTCGTTCAGCGTCCACGCGTGCCGGCCGGGCATCGGCTGGCCCGTCGCCGGTGTTCCATAGGTCATGCAGCCCAGGCATATCCGCGAAACCTTCAGCCCTGTCTTGCCCAGATTCACGTAGTCCATGTTTCTCCTCTGCTTCCCAATAAAACTCTAGCGCAGGCATCGCCTCGGCAGGAAGGTTCGCAGCCCGCTGAGCCGCTCTCACGGACCTTGCGTTCCGCCGCAGGCCCATGCCTGCCGCACATCCTTTCCATCGAGTTGGAAGCACATCGCGCCATTGATGTCGGTGCTGTAGGTGCGCGCCTTGGCAGCCTCCAGTTCGGCCAGCACCTCCGGCCGCGGATGACCATAGCGATTGCGCAGCCCGCAGGAGATGATGGCCCATCGCGGCGCCACCCGCGCCAGAAACGCGGGGCGTGTCGAAGTAATGCTCCCGTGATGGCCCACCTTCAGCAGCGTGCTCTCCAGCCCCGGCTCGGCCATCATGCTCTCTTCCACGGGCGCCTCCGCGTCGCCCTCCAGCAGCACGGAAGATCTGCCATACGCCACGTGCAGCACCATCGAGTCGTCATTCGCCGGTTCTGCGCCGGGCCGGTAGCCGATCGCCGGCGCCAGAACCTGCACTCGCGCGCTGCCCAGCGCCAGCGCGTCGCCGGCGTGCAGGGCGCGCACGCGCACGTGCAATGCGCCGGCTTCCTCCAGTAGCGCATTGTAGGCCTCGATACGCGGATTGTTGCCCACCCACAACTCGGCCGGATGAAAGTTGTCGAGCACAGCGGGCAGGCCGCCCATGTGGTCGCTGTGCGCGTGGCTCAGGGCCACCACATCGAGGCGGCGAATGCCCCGCGCCCACAGCGCCGGAGAAACGACCTCCTCGCCAATGTCGAAATCTTGCGCCGCCTGCCGCGGCCCGCCCCCAAATCCCCCGCCGTCCACCAGCAGCGTCTTTCCTTCCGGCGTAATCAGCAGCAGCGAATCGCCTTGGCCCACATCGAGCGCTTCCACCAGCAGCGCGTGGCGCGGATGCTCAATGGGACGCGGCGCCACGGCAGCCGCGGCAGCCAGCAGCAGCGCCGCCCATGCCGCGCGGCGCGGCCACCGCAAAGCGCTGGAAAGCCGCGGCGAAGCCAGCGCGATGGCCGCCGCCAGCAGCGTACAGAACGCCGCCGCCTGCCACGGCAGCGGCGTGGCGATCCGGAAGTTGCCCACTGCCATCGAGCCGAAGAGCCGCACCATCCCCACCCCGATGCGCAGAAGCGCCGCCGCTGCCATGGCCGGAGCCACCGCCGCCTGTGGCCACACAAAAACCGCCAGCAGCGTCAGCAGCGCGGCCGGCATCATCGCCACCAGCAGAGGCAGAATCAGCAGATTCACCGGCAGCGCAAACAGCGTGATGCGATGAAAGTAAACCGCCATGGGCAAAGCCATGGCCAGTTCCACCACGCAGGAGACGACGATCAGCTCCCAGATGCGGATCGCGAACCGCACTGCCCACGGAAAGACGGCCCAGGCGACGGACCCGGCAAAGCCGCCGTGGACAGCCGCTCTTGTCTCCACGGCGAACACCCTCAGCGTGTCCCGCCATAGCTCCCTCTGCGGAGATGTTCCGCCCTTGCCGGCATGCGGACCGGCTTCCTGGCGGGCATGGGAAACGGGGTGGATTGCGGCCTGCAAGCGCGCCGCCATCATGCGCAGCGTTACGCGAAACTGCGCCACTCGAGGCGGCAGCTTCGCATCCATCGCCACCAGTCGCAGGTCGCGCGCCGCCGCAAGATACGGATGCACCGAGCTCTGCAGCAGCGGCGCAGCCACTGCGCCAACCGCCACCACGGCCAGCAGCGTCATTTGAAAGCTGGCGTCGAACAGGCTCCGCGGATTGGCTGCCAGCAGGCACAGCGCCGCAAAGCCGATAGCGTTCATGGGCGCACGTTCGCGATAAAAATGGCGTCCGATCAGATAGAGCGCAACCATCCACAGCGACCGCTGCACCGGCGTGGCAAAGCCGGTAAACAGGGCGTACACCAGCGAACCCGCCATTGTCGCCAGCGTAGCCGCAGTGCGCGGCAATCTCAGCTTGCGCGCCGCCCACAGGATGCATCCTGCCACAATGGCCAGGTGCAATCCCGAAACCACAAGCATGTGGAACGATCCGGTGCGCTCAAAGCCCACGCGCAGCGCGTGCGTCAGGTAGGTGCGGTCGCCCGTGACCATGGCGGTCAGCATCGCCGCGTCCTGCCGGCTCAGGCGCAGCGGCGCGGGCAGGCCGCGCATGGCCGCCGGTAACGCTAGCAGCCGCGCGCTCGATGCATGCTGCAGGTTGCTCAGCAGGCAAGGCAGCGTCTGACCGGCAAACCACCCCTGCGTCATGCCCAGCCGCTCCACGCGCTCCGCGCTCACGCTAGCCGTGGAGGTGATGCCCTGCCCGAGTAGATACTCCTGGCGATTCCAGGCGCCGGGATCGTGATAGACCTCGGGCGGCAGCAGCCGCGCTACGACGCGCATGTGCTCGCCGCAGCCAATCGGCGCCGCCGCGGTTCCTGCCGGCCAGCGGACCGTGAGCCGCACTTCGCCCTGCGCCGGCGCCTGCACATCTTCCGTGTCGCTCACCACTTCCAGGCTCGAAACGCGCAGGTCGATGCGCTCCGAGGGGCTTGGCGCGGCGGCGGGCATGTCCAGGTCCTGCTCCGCCTCGTTCCGCACGGAGCCTGTTTGCACCACCGTGCCCTCCACCGTGCGCAGCAGGCCGTCGGAAAGCGCGGCCAAGTCCGGCGCGGGCGCGGGCTGCGGTTGCATCTCCGCGCACCAGGCGCCCAGCAGCAGCCACAGCAGCGCCATCGACAGCCATGCCGCGCGCTGCGCCCGCAGCGCGGCCACGGCGCACAACGCGGCCATCGGGATGAGCGCGGCCAAGATGAAACCGGGAACCAGCCAGCGCGCCTGCGCCAGGGCAATCCCCGCCGCAAAAAGCCACGCGGCGTGGAACAGCGGCACGCCGCTCAGTCCCGCCTGCCAGGCGGCGCTGCCCTGCGCGGAGGTGAAAGAATCATGTGCCATCGCGCTGAAAAACTGCAAAGCTGGTCTAGCGCCAAGCCTATCAGCAGCGCCGCAACCGGGCCACTGCCTCCAGACGCCCGGCGTCACTCCGCCGCGAATGAGCCCCCGCCGGGCAGACCGCCCAAACCACCGTCGCCCCGGCCGGACTATTTCGCCTTTCCGTCCAAGACGTCGTAGACCGTGTCGAGAGCCCCCCTAAGCAGCGTTTCCTCATCGACGCTCTGCCATTCCTGCTCCGGCGTGTTCGACTCGGTCATCACGGAATTGTTGGGATAGTAAGCGTGAAATTCCAGGTACCTGGTTTTTTCCGAATCATCGCGCTTGGTTTCATACTTTACCAACTTGCTGAATGTTACGGAGTTGTCCTTACATTCGAAACGCACCCAGTAAATCACGGTTCCCGCCTGCTTATTGAGGGACAAGCTGGCGGTGTCCACATAGGCCGTCCACTGCGTCCCCGAAGCGAGATCCATCTTCCCCACATACTTCCAGGTTGCGGCATTTGCCACTCCGCTAAACCATGCGGTAGCCGCTGCAACCGCCAAAACGACAACCATGGCTCGAATCTTCATTGCTCCACCTTTCCCCGAACAATCAGCGCTGGTTGTGCTCCAAAATAAAAGAAAGAAAGCAAACACAGGAGAATCCCCGATATCGCTTCTTCCATGCTTTTACCCCAAAAACCTCCGGTCCGTATACTTCAATCGATTTCCGTCAGAGAGTTCGATCCCGGTGAGTGCAAAAAACGCCTGAACCGATCTTCCGCCGGACAAGAAACATCTCCATGAAGACACGGCCGCTCTGGCTGGCGTCCATGCATCGGTCTAGTTCCGCTTGATCTCCGCCACGCACTCAATGTGAAAAGTCTGCGGAAACAGATCGGCGAGTGTGACGGACTCGATTCGGTAGCCTTCCGCCAGCAGCGCGCGCAGGTCGCGCGCCAACGTCGCGGGATCGCAGGAGACATAGGTAATTGCCGGCGCGCCTACAGAGGCAAGCAATCCGCATGTGTCCGCCCCCAGCCCGGCGCGCGGCGGATCGGCCACAATGAGATCGGGAACGGCAGAGCCTGCGCGCCAGTCGCGGAGAAAGTCGAACGTCGTAGCCCGGATCGGCGTACTGGCCGTGTCCTTCAGGTTCCGGGCCAGCGCCTTTGTTGCGGCCGGCGCCGCCTCCACGGCAAGCACACGGTCAAAGCTCGCCGTCAGCCGCCGCGCAAACAAACCCACGCCCGCAAACAAATCCCAGGCCAGCGCGCCACGCTGGCCCGCCGTGACCTTCTCCACAAGCGCATCCACCAGCCAGCGGTTCACCTGAAAAAACGCGCCGTGGTCGACGCGGTAATCGAAACCCGCGGCACGATACGTGAGAGATTTCGCCCCCCACTGCGCCACCGTGCGCGGCGGCCGCACCGGACCACGCCTACCCTCACCGCCGTCCACCACGAGCGCCGCTCCCTCCAATGCCGGCACGCGCTCTTTCACTCGTTGCACAAATTCGTCCAGGCGCGTCTTGCCGCCTTGGGCTGCGAAGGCGCTCAGCAGCAGCGCCGATTCGTCCGCATTGGTGAACAGCTCGACCTCGGTAAAGCCCTGCGACGCGCACTGGCGCGCTGCCTCGGCGGCCGCCCGCGCCGCCTCCACCAGCACTGGCGCCGCAATCGGGCACTGCTCCATGGGAATCACCGCGTGCGAACGCCGTCCGCGATAGCCCGGCCTACCCGCCGCGTCGAACGCCAGCCGGATGCGGTTGCGATAGCCCCACGTCTGCGCCTCGCCAGCGCCGGACAGCACGGCAATCTCGCCCACATCGCGCACCCCCCCGCGCTCCAGCGTCTCGCGCAGGATCGCCTGCTTGAACGCCAGTTGCGTCGTATGATTTGTGTGCTGGTAGTGGCAGCCGCCGCAGGCGCCAAAGTGCGGGCACGCGGGCCGGATTCGTTCCGCCGACGGCGTCACAATCTCTTCCGCCTCCGCGGCCGCGTAGCTAGGCCTGCTTTGCGCAATGCGAATCCGCGCCTGCTCGCCCGGCAGCCCCAAAGGCACAAACACCGCCTTGCCCTCCAGACGCGCCAGAAATGCGCCGCCATACACGGGCTTGCCGATCTCCACCTGATGCGTTTCGGATGGGTTTGCGGGCAGCTTCATTGCTGGCTCATGTAAAACAGGCTCAGGCGCGGCAAATTGTAATGCACCAGCAATTGCTTCTGCACAAACTGCCGTTCCACCTGGCGCAGTTGCATGGCGCCCATGCGGCTGCGATAGGGCGCCAGCTCGCGCGCCGCATGCTCCTTCAGACCCACCAGCAGCTCTTCGGGCGCGGCAGCGGTCAGCGCGGCAAACAGCTTCTCTTCCAGCACCGTCAGCGTGCGCTCCAGCGTCTCCAGTTCGGCGGCCTGCGCGGCGCGCGTCTCGGCGGCCAGCGCGCGCAGTCTCGCCGCGGTGGCCGCGCACGCTTCCGCGGCCGCCGTAGCCGCATCCAGTGCCCCCGCCGCCGCCTCGAGGTGCGCCGCCACGCGCTCCTGCTCAAAGCCCGACTCGCGCTGGTTGCCTGCCGCCGGCGCGCTCCCCGCGCTGGCCTCGCGCAGCTCCTCGGCCGCTTCCATCACCGCCTGCGCGCACCAGGCCAGCCCGTTGACGCGGCGCATGCGGCCCCGCCTCTGCCGCGCTTCGTATTTGTCGAAAGCCGCATCGATCCCCCGCAGCACGGCCTCGATCGGAATCCCCGCCTCGCGCCACGTCTCGATCAGAGCCCAGTCGAGAGTGGATAGCAGAAGCAGCGTCCCCCGCCGCTGCTGAAAGCGCTCCTCGATCTCGGTGAAGTAATTGAAGTAATTCCGCACAGCCGTCTAGCTCATGCGTCCGCGCGCTTTGACCGTGCGGTTGCGTTCGAAGAGGATGCGCAGTCCGTTGAGCGTTAGCATCTCGTCGATCTCGCTGATGTAGCGCGAGTCCTCGGCCACCATGCGCGCCAGCCCGCCGGTGGCGACCACGCGCGGCTGTTTGCCCAGTTCGGCGATCATGCGCTCCAGAATGCCATCTACCAGTCCGATGTAGCCATAGTAGAGACCGCTCTGCAGATGCGTGAGCGTGTTGGTGCCGATCACCTTCGCGGGACGCTTGATGTCGACGCGCGCCAGCTTGGCCGCGCGCGAAAACAGCGCGTCGGCGCTCAGTCCCAGCCCCGGCGCAATGGCCCCGCCCAGGTATTCGCCCTTCTCTGAAATAGCCTCGAACTTGGTGGCCGTGCCAAAGTCCACCACGATGCACGGGCCGCCGTATCGGTCGAATGCCGCGATGCAATCCGCCAGCCGGTCCGCGCCCAGCTCGGTGGGATTGTCCACCAGCATGGGCATGCCGGTCTTGATGCCCGGCTCCACAAACAGCGGCCGCACGTGAAAATACTCTTCGCAAACCTGGCGCAGGGTCGAGTCCAGCGGCGGCACCACCGACGAAATGATGATCTCTGCCACCTCCTGCGCCGACAGACGGTTCATCTCGAACAGATTCACAAACAGCACGCCATACTCGTCCACCGTCTGCGCTCGGTGCGTCGTCACGCGCCAATGCGCGGCCAGCTCCGGCTCCGATCCGTCGAGCCGGTACAGACCCAGAACCGTGTTCGTGTTTCCCACATCGATGGCAAGCAGCATGTTTCCTTCGCTCCTGGCCGTTGCTCTTGGCCGTTTGCTCCCCATTGCGAATCTCAATGCTTCCATGCGGCCAGAAGGTTCCGCGCCCTCAAGCTAACAGCCGGATGCAAAGTGCGAATCGCCGTCTGTCGCGCGGATGCCTCCGGTTTGCACCGTCACCATGCCGGCCGTGGTCTTCACTCGCAGAAATCCGTTTGCGTCCAGTCCATCTGTCACGCCCGTGCACGCCTGCGGTCCATGCACTTCCACCTGCCGCCCGCGCAGCCACGTTGAAGCTGCCTCCACGCGGCGAAGCACCGCTTCTGCCGCCGCGGGCCGGGCCAGCGCCGCCAGCTCGCGCTCCAGAGATTTTAGCAGGACGGCGAGCAGCGCCCCGCGGCCGATACGCCGTGCCGCCTCCAGGTCAAGCGACGTGGCGGGCGTGTTCAGCGCGGCGTCGAAACTTCGTTGGTGCGCGTTGATGCCGATGCCCACCACCGCAAAGGCCACCGCGCTGCCTTCCGTCCGCGCCTCCACCAGAATCCCGCCCGCCTTGCGCTCGCCCAGCAGCAGATCGTTGGGCCAGCGCAGATCCACCGCGAGTCCGGATGCGGAGCGTATCGCCTCTGCCGCGGCCAGCCCGGCCGCCAGCGGCAACAGGGGTAGCCGCGCCGCGGCCAGCGCCGGACGCAGCAGTACGCTCACATAAAGCCCTTCGCCGCCCGCCGACTGCCACGCGTGATCGCCGCGTCCGCGGCCGGCCCGCTGCGCATCGGCCAGAAAAACCGAACCGTGCGGAGCGCCTGCGCCGCCTGCTTCCAGCGCATCGCTATTGGTTGAGCCCGTCTCCGCCGCGTAATGCAGCTTGCCCGCAAACATGCTGCCGGCGAGAGCCGCTTCGAGCTCGGCAACGCGATACACGGCCTAGTCGGTCTCCGGCACAATGCGCATGGAAATGTCCGCCGCCCTGGCGGAGTGCGTAAGTGCGCCCACACTGATGAAGTCCACGCCCGTTTCCGCATAGGCGCGGATGTTTTCAAGCACAATGCCGCCCGAGGCTTCCGTGGGAATCCAGCGCCCCGGTTTCCCTTCGGTCTCCTGCCGGATGCGCTCCACCGACCACCGCACCTCCGCCGGCGTCATGTTGTCCAGCAGGATGGCTTCGGCGCCGTACTGCAGGGCCTCTTCCAGTTCCCGCCGGCTGCGCACCTCCGCCTGCACGCGCTGGCCCTTCTTGCGGTGCGCTAGCGCCTGTTCCAGCGCCGCCGGCAGCCCTCCGCCCAGCGCGATGTGGTTGTTCTTGATCAGTATGCCGCTGGCCAGATCGAGGCGGTGGTTGGTCCCGCCGCCGCAGAGCACCGCGTATTTCTCCAGCGCGCGCATGCCCGGCACGGTCTTGCGCGTGTCGAGCACGTGTGCATGCGTCCCCTGAATGGCGTCTGCATAGGCGCGGGTGAGCGTGGCAATCCCGCTCAGATGTTGCAGCAGGTTCAAGATCACCCGTTCGCAACTCAGCAGCACCCGCGCGTTGTGCCGGATCACCGCCAGAACCTGCCCGTCGTGCGCGCGCACCCCATCGAAGATCTCCGGATGGCTCACTACCTCGAAGCGCGTTTGCGCGTAGTGGCGCGCATTGAGCCGCGCAAAAATCTCAAGAAAGCGCGGAACCGCGCCCAGCCCGGCCACCACCATCTCCTGCCGCGCCACAATCGAAGCCGTCGCGCGCAGAGTCTCGTCGATGGTCAGGTTGGTCGTGGTGTCATTGGCCGCCTGGTCCTCCACCAGGGCCAGCTCCAGCAATGCGTCGATGCGATAGCTCTTCCAGTCCATAGCTCTTCCTTCGGAAAACCAGCTGATCGCCGGCAGCCCTTAGCGATTCGCTGGTTTGTGCCCGGTGCGCGGCTTCAACTTTCCAGCATGGCCAGAGCGGCGCGCGCTTTTTCGAGCAACAACCGCGTTTCGGCTTCCTGCTTCTTCAGGCCCGCGACCACGTGCCCCGGGGCCTTGGCCAGAAAGCCTTCATTCCCCAGTTGCCGCTCGGCGGCAGCCAGTCCCTTTTCGTATTTGGCCATCTCCCTTGTCAGGCGCTCGCGTTCGGCGGCCGCATCCACCGTGCGCTCGTAAACCACCGCCACGTCGAAGGCCGGCGTATGACGTTTCGAAAGTCCCGCCGCAATCTCCTCTACGAAGCGCAGATCGCTCGCTCTGGCCAGCCGCTCCACGATCTCTGCGTTCTCTTCTATCCCCCCCTGCAGCGCCGGCTGAACTCTTACCTCTATCGGTGCCCTGGACTTCTCCTCTACGCCAATCTCCTTGCGCAAGGCCCTCACTTCCACCACCAGGTTCTGGATCAAGTCCATTTCGGCCGTCGCCGCGGCATCCATCCCCGCCTCATCTGCCTGCGGATACCGCGTCAGCGCAATCGACTTCGCCGGCGGCTTGCCATCGTACACAGCGTGCCACAGTTCCTCCGTCAGGAACGGCATGAACGGCGAAAGCAACCGCAACGCGGCCTCGAAGACCGCGACGAGCGTGGTGAGCGCCTCCGCCGTCCGCTTCTTGTCCGCCCTCTCGGCAAAGTCCAGCCGCAGCTTCACAATCTCCAGATACCAGTCGCAGAAACTGCCCCAGAAAAACTGATAGATCGTGTTGGCCGCATCGTCGAAACGGTAGTTTGCGAGCGACTGGTTCACCTTGGCCGCCGTAGCGTGCAGCTCGGCCACAATCCAGCGCGCCTCAAGCGGCGCATCCGGGCCGGCGGCTGGCATTCCGCCCAAAGCAGCCCCATCCACCGTAATGCCCGCTTCCGCCGCCCGGTCCAGGTTCATAAATATGAACCGCGCCGCATTCCATATCTTGTTGGCAAAGGCGCGATAGCCTTCGGTGCGGGCCACGTTGAAGGCAATGTCGGTTCCCGGCGAGGCCATCGAGGCCAGCGTGAACCGTACCGCGTCGGTCCCGTACTCCTCCACAATCTCGATCGGGTCCACCACGTTGCCCTTGGTCTTCGACATCTTCTCGCGGTTGGCGTCGCGCACCAGCGCATGGATGTAGACCTCGCGGAAGGGCACGGACTCGGCGAGCGCGCGCGGGCTGCCGTCCCGCTGCGCAACCTCGGCGGAAAACCAGCAGCCCATCATGATCATCCGCGCCACCCAGAAGAAGAGAATGTCGAAACCCGTCACCAGCAGGCTGGTGGGATAAAAGGCGTCGAAGTCCGTGCGCTTCTCAGGCGTAATGTGCGGCCAGCCAAAAACCGACACCGGCAGCAGTCCCGACGAAAACCACGTGTCCAGCACATCGGTTTCCTGCGCGATCTTGGCCGAGCCGCAGTGCGCGCAGACCGTGGGATCCACGCGCGCCACGGTGATCTTGTGGCAGTCGGCGCAGTGCCACGCCGGAATGCGATGACCCCACCACAGTTGCCGCGAGATGCACCAGTCGTGGATATTCTCCATCCACCCCAGGTAGGTCTTCTCGTACATCTCCGGCGTAAACTGGATGGCCTTCTTCCCCTTGGCATCCGGCTTGACGGCGGCAATGGCCATCTCTGCCATGGACGCGTCTCTACCCGCCGCCCTCTTGTTCACGGCGATAAACCACTGCGTCGACAGGCGCGGCTCCACCACCGTTTTGCAGCGGTCGCAATGGCCCACGTTGTTGGTGTGGTCCTTGATGCCTGCCAGAAATCCCTGCTCTTCGAGGTCGGCGACAATCTTCTTGCGCGCCGCGTAGCGGTCGAGTCCCTTGTAGATGCCGCCTTCCGCGTTGATCTGCCCGCGCTCGTCCATCACGTTGATCGAGGGCAGATGGTGCCGTTCCCCCAGAGCAAAATCGTTGGGATCGTGGGCCGGCGTCACCTTCACCGCTCCGGTGCCAAACTCGCGGCTCACCCACTCGTCCGTGATCAGGGGAATCTCGCGATTCATCAGCGGAAGACGCAGCTTCTTGCCGTGCAGATGCGCGTAGCGCTCGTCCTCGGGATGAACGGCCACGGCGCTGTCGCCCAGCATGGTCTCGGGCCGCGTAGTGGCTACGGTGATGAATTCCCCCGAATCTCCTCCCGAGAGGTCCAGTACGGCGTACCGGATCTCCCACAGATGGCCCTTCTGCTCCTCGTGAACCACCTCAAGATCGCTGATGGCGGTCTGGCAGCGCGGGCACCAATTCACAATGTAAGCGCCGCGATAGATGAGCCCCTGCTCGTAAAGCCGCACAAATGCCTCGCGCACGGCCACAGAAAGACGCTCGTCCATGGTGAAGTATTCGCGGCTCCAATCCACGGAGGCGCCCAGGCGCTTCATCTGGTCGAGAATGGCCCCGCCGTAGTGCCGCCGCCACTCCCACACGCGCTCGACAAAGGCCTCGCGCCCCAGTTGCTGGCGCGACGTGCCTTCGCTCGCCAGTTGCCGCTCCACCATCATCTGGGTGGCGATGCCGGCATGATCGGTTCCCGGCAGCCACAGCGCGCGGCGGCCCGTCATGCGCCGCCAGCGGGTCAGGATGTCCATCTCCGTCTGGTTGAGCATATGGCCCATGTGCAGCCGGCCGGTAACGTTGGGAGGAGGCAGAAGAATCGTAAACGATGGGCGGTCCGCGCTCTCGTCCGAACCTGCCGTGAACTGGGCAAAAAGCTTCTCGCGCACCCAGTATTCGGCCCAGTGATCTTCAATGGCGGTTGGATCGTACGCTTTGGCAAGGTCGTGAGGCATGCAATTCCTGGAGCAGTCCCCCGGGCTGTCTGCAAAGTATCCCTGTTTTTGCAAGGGTTTCAAGCAAGAGGACTTCTCCTCACTCTAGCAGATTGGAGCCGCGCCTTGCCCGCCCTCAGCAACCCATCAGGGCTACGCAAAAGAGCCGCGCCCTTGCCGGACGCGGCCCTCGGTTTTCTTCCATCCTCCGCTAAAACGGATTCAGCTTGCCCAGTCCCTTCTTCTTCTTCTTCTTGCTCGACGATTGCTGGCTCAGGTCCGCCTTCGGCGCCTTCTTCTTGCCGGCAGAAACAGTCTGCTGGGCCGGCACGGAACCGGGCTTGATGTCGTTCACCTGGTTCGGCGCCTCGCCCGGCTTTTCCACCGGCGGAAGTACCGTATTCGTCGGCCCAACCGGCTTCACCACCGCGTTGGGGTCCGTGGCTGCCGGCCCGGAGGGCGCGCTCACAATCGAAACCCCCACGCCGGTTCCTCCGGCGGGCGCTTCGGTCTGCAGCGGCGCCTGCGATGGCTGATCGCTGCGCGGCGGCTCGTTCACCGTCGTCGGCTTGGCCACCGCCGTCTGCACCGCGGGCCTGCCTGCGCTGACCGCGGCGTTGAACAGATCCCTGTTCTCCTTGTTGATGGACGGAGCCACAGTGCGCGTGGGATCGGTCAGAGTCGGTTCGCCCACATGCACAGCTTCCACCACCGAAGGCCCGTGTTGGATAAAGCCCAGCGTCCGGTCCGTGAAGCGGAGAGGTTGCCGGCTCTGTTCCTCGGCGTCGCTCTCGGCAACCGCGGCCTGGGTAGGCTCAGGTAGGGGCCGGTTCATGGCCACCAGGCGGTCGCGCGCGTCTTCCACGTGCGGCGCCATCGGATAGCGCGTAATCACCTTGTCGTAGGCCGCCGCCGCCCGGTCTAAATACACTGCGCGCAGCCGCTCGCGAATGTCTCCGGGCAGGTTGGGCGCCACCTGGATCGTGTGGGCCTCGGCCGCATAGGCGTCGCCAATCCCAATCAGCGCCTGATCGCTCTTCGAGTAAAGTGGATAGGTGTCCACCACCGTCTCCAGACGCGCAATGGCTGCCGGGTAATTATCGACGGTCTCGTAATAAAGCCCAATCTGCGCTTCCCGCTCAGCCAGAACCTCCTGCACGTCGCGCAGTTTCTGCTTGGCGCGCGGCACCAGCGCCGAATCGGGGAACAGCGTGATCATGTTCCGGTATTCCCGTTCCGCATTCAGCGCATTGGTAAAGTCGCGGTCCGGCTTCTCCATCTGCTGGTAGTAGATGTCGCCCACCTTCATTTGCGCCTCCGCCGCTTCCGGCGCTTGCGGGAAGAAGGTGATAAAGTCCTTGTACTCCGCCTCGGCCTGCGTCAAAGCCGCCGCCCCGCCCTCCTTGAACCAGGTGTCGCCCACCGCCAGCTTCGCTCGCATCCGGTATTCCGAGTCGGGATAGGTGTTCAGCATCGTCTGTAGATCGAGCCGCGCCTCGTCGAAGCGGTTCTTCTTCAGTGCCGCCATCGCCTTGTCGAACAGCTCCTTGTCCGGCTGCTTCGAGTTCACGTTGGCCAGAGGATTGGCGCTCAGATCCTCATTCTTCTTGTGCTTCTGCTTTTTCTCCCTGGCCTGGGCCATCACCCCGCCAAGCACCAAAAACGCCAGAACCACCACAGCGATCTTCTTCAAATACCCGTTCATACCACCTCGTGTACGGCGTGCGCTCCTGCCGCAGGGCATCTGCCTCTTTCCCCGATTGCCCTTCACTTCAATATTTTACCGGCGGCTCGCCGGCTGCCTGCCGCGCCGCCGCCAACAGCGCCCGCGCGTCCTCCTCCGGCCGGCCACCGCCAAATACAGCATTCCCGGCCACCAGAAGTTCCGCCCCTGCTTGGACGATGCGCTTCACCGTCTCGTGAGCTACGCCTCCGTCCACCTCGATTCTAAATGCCAGTCCCAACTCCCGGCGCAATTCCACCAGCTGTTTGATTTTATCGAGCGAAAATTCAATGAAGCTCTGGCCGCCAAATCCGGGATTGACGCTCATCACCAAAACATGATGAACCATGGGAAGAATCTCCTTCAGCAAATTCACCCGGGTCGCGGGATTGATCACCACCCCCGGCTTCATCCCATGCTCCCCAATCAGAGCCAGCGAGCGGTGCAGGTGCCGGCAGGCCTCGTAGTGGACGCTCACCCAGTCCGCCCCCGCGTCGGCAAAGGCCGCTATATACTCGTCGGGCTCTTCAATCATCAGGTGGCAGTCCAGCGGCAGCTTCGTCGCCTTTCGCAGACACTTCACCACCGGCGGGCCCAGCGTGATGTTGGGCACAAAATGACCGTCCATCACGTCCACGTGAATCACCGTGCCGCCGCCGCGCTCGGCCGCGAACACCTCCTCGGCCAGATGGGCAAAATCCGCGGAAAGAATGGATGGCAAAAGCTCAACCATACGCCCCTTCGCCCCCCTTCCTGCTCGGCCAGTGTATCAGCCGGGTGGTCTCGTCTGCCCGCTCGGCACGGACGGACGGCCTACTCCGCCGCCGCTCGGGCGGCAATCGACTTGGCTGCCACCCTGCCCACGCCCCGTATCATCGCCTTCCACGGCCAGCCGCCCTCCGCATCGGCGAAAAATATCTCCCCGGGGCGCCGTGCCTCTGGCCGGTAGTACCACCGCTTGAGAAGCGCCAGATGACCCTGCCGCACCATGACCGCCGGCGCCCCGCCCTCCTCGGACAGTCTTCGCAGCACGCCCTCCAGCCGCCCGTTCAGCACCCCGCGCGCCAGCCGCGCTGGCGCGTCGTGTCTGCTTGCCGCTGAGAAAGAAGGCCCGTTCGCCTCAGCTTCCAAACCACTCCCCTCTCCCCGATTCCCCAGCCCCCTCGTCCCCTGCTTCCCCGCTTCTTCCGCAATCGGCTCCATCGCCACCGGATGCGCAAAGAGCGAAGTCGATCCCGCCTGCTCGTTCGGAATGCGCATGCCCAGAGTCGAGAACGCCGCCGGTCCCCGCAGCCGCCCGCGCTCATACAGAAACACCGCCACCGTATCCGGCTCGGCTGCCGCCTGCAAAATCACGGCGCGCAGCTCGCCGAGCGGCCGCACCAGCTCCGGGGCAAGCGCCCGCACGCTCTCCACGCGCACCACCTGCGCGTGCAGGGTTGCCGCCGCCTCGAACTCCAGCCGCGCCGAGGCCTCGTCGCGCTCGGCCCGCAGTTGCACCAGCCGGCTCTCGCCCCGTGTGGCCAGAAAACGCTCCACCGCCCGCGCCTCTTCCCCGTAACGCTCGTCCGTACAGCCCCGGTAGCAGGGCGCCAGGCACATCTTCATCTCCGAGTAGACGCAGCCGGGATAACCGGGGTCAGGGTCGAGATCGAAGGTGCAGCGGCGCAGCAGAAACAGCTTCCCCATCTCGTCGGCATAGCGTTCCGCCGCCGCCCGCGAGGCAAACGGGCCATACGACCACCCCGCCTCCCGCTGGCTGGGCCGGTTCGTCACCGTGATGCGCGGGTAAGCGTTACTCCCCAGATAGCGCACAAACGCCGGCGCGCGCAGGTGCAGCCGCTCCAGAGCCTTCTCCCCATACACTTCGATCAGAAGTGAAAACTGCATCAGCAGCGATTCAAACTCCGACCCGGTGAGCCGCCACGCGATGCGCCGCACCCGGCCCGCCAGTTGCAGCCGGCGGGGATGCCGCGCCGAGGGCCGCAGCAGCCGCTCCAGCCGCCCGCGCAGGTTCGGGGTCCGCCCAATGTAGGGCTCCTCCCGCGCCTCAGCACCATACAGTGCAAACACCGCCGCCCGCTGCGGCAACTGCGCCAGCGCCACACCGGCCTCTGCCGGATCGAAGGCAGTCTCCTGCATGACGATCCTGGAACGGGACTCCGCACGCGCCATTCCGCCTTGTCGCTCCTCACCCATCTATTGCCACTCCGCAGGTACGGCGGCCCATCTTTGCCGGCTTCCCTCGTCTACCGCCTACTGGCTCGCTGACGGGCTGATTGGATGACTGGCTCACTCGCCCGCAATCGTCATCCCGTCGATCCGCAGCGTGGGCGAGGCCACCGCGCCGCGAAACTCCAGGTCGCTGCCGATCGCCGTCACGTCGCGCAACATCTGGGCCAGATTGCCGGCAATGGTTACTTCTTCCACCGCGTGCGTCAACTCGCCCTTTTCGATCCACAGCCCCGCCGCCCCGCGTGAATAATCGCCCGTGACCACGTTCACGCCAAAACCCATCAGGCTGGTCACGTAGAGCCCCGCCTCCACGCCCGCGACGATCTCCTCCGGCGGCGTCGTGCCCGGTTCCAGATACAGGTTGCCGCAGCCGATGCCCGGCGCGCCGGCCAGCCCCCGCGTGGCGTTGTGCGTGGACTGCATGCCCAGCTTGCGCGCGGCATACGTGTTCAGCAGATAGCTGCGCAACACGCCCCCCTCCACCACCACCGTGCGCCGCGAGGGCAGACCCTCGCCGTCGAAGGGCGACGTCCCAAATCCGCCCGCGCCGCTGGGCAGCAGCATCAGGTTGTCGTCCACAATGGTGACGGATGCCGCGGCAACGCTCTCGCCCAGCTTCCCTGCCAGAAACGAGGCATGACGCCAGATCGCGTCGCCCGAAGCGGCCTCGAAGACCGAGCCGATCAGCGACCGCGCCACCTCCGGCGCAAAGACGATGGGCGCCTTCTGCGTCTTCACCCGCCGCGCGCCCAGCCGGCGCAGCGCCCGGCGCGCCGCCTCCTGGCCCACCGCCTCGGGCGTATCCAGATCGCCCAGCCGCCGCCCGCTCGACCACCACCCGTCAACCTGCATCCGGCCGTCTGCATCCGCCGCCAGTGGCGTCGCGGCAATCCCCGCGTAACTCGACCGGTAGCTGCCTGCAAAGCCGCGCGAGTTGGCCAGCACCCTGCGGCCCGTCGCCGCATCGAAGCTCCCGCCCTCGGAGTTCGTAATCCGCGCATCCGCCGCCAGCGCCGCCGCCTCGGCCCGGCGCGCCAGCTCGATGCGCTCCGGTCCTGCAAGCGAATACACATCTTCGTAGTAGAGATGCAGATCGCCCGCTGCCGCGCCAAACTCCTCGCCCTCCGGCAGCCCGGCAAAGACATCCTCCCCGGTAACCCGCGCCAGCGCCAACGCGCTCTCCACAAGCTGCCGTATCCCTTCCGCCGTCAGATCGCTGGTCGATGACGAAGCCGACCGCCGCCCCAGAAACACCCGCAGCCCCAGCCCTCGAGAGCCAGACTCGGTCAGCTTTTCCACCTGGCCCTTGCGCACCGTCACGCTGAACTCGTCGCCCTCGCGCGCCACCGCTTCGGCGTCCGTCGCGCCGGCCTTCATTGCCATCGCCACCACGTCGGCGGCCAGAGATGTTAGATCGAGTCCTGCGGGCTCGAATGCAGTTGCGGATTTGGACATGGGTCCAAGGTAACAAACCGGCTTCCGGTTCGGCTCACCCCGGAAGAAAATCGCCTGGCGGCAGCCCGCGCCCGCATATCCCGGCAGACCGCGCCGCCGCCCTTCAGACCCCCGCCCCGGTTTGCTGGCCCGGTTTGCCGGCTTGGTTGGCCGGCTTGGTTGGCTGGCGGTGATGACAGGGCCTGTCCTCACCGCCGTCATCTGCGTCAGTGGCGCGCGCCCGATGCATCGTCGGCCTTATCGATGAAACCAGCAAGGTCGCCTTTCAACTGGCGCAGCGCATCCACGTTCAGGTAGATCATGTGGCCCGAAGGGTAGTAGCCGAACTGAATGTTGCCGCGCAGCGCGGGGTCCAGGTCCATGTGGTCCAGGTCGTACTCGGTGATGAAGAACGGCGTGGCAAGGTCAAAGTAGCCGTTCGCGGAGAAAACCCGCAGATGCGGATTCTTGCGCATGGCGCTGGCCAGGTCCGCGGCCACGTACGGTTGTGCCTCCTCGCGCATGCCCACGCCCATTCCACCGCTGGTGGGGCGGTGTTTCCAGTCCCACTGGCCAATCACCTGCGCGCTGGGACGATACTCCTCCGTGCTCTCGTACTTCAAATCGCGCTCCAGATAGTCATGAAGCGCCGCTACAAAAGCTCCGGTAATACCCGCGTCGGAGGCGTCGTAGCTGGGGAATTCGCCCGCCGCGTCCGTATCCACGCCCTCGAACCGCATGTCATAGCGGCCCAGCGTGCGGCGATCGTCGCGCAGAACCTCCTTCCGGAAACGCGTCGGCGAAATGCGCAGGTTGGCTTCCTTCACATAGTCCACGCTGAGACCGGTAAAGTGGCTCACCTCCTTGGCCACCGCGTCCAGCTCCGCGGCAGACAGGTTGTGTCCGGCAAAAAGCGCGTGCGCATAGGGGCCGGCGGCGAACTCGCGGGCCTGTTGCACCCATGCCGCCAGATCGGCCGGCTTGTTCGGAATCTTGTTGAAGTACCACGCCGCCGCCGCGTAGCTGGGCAGATTGCCTATGTACAGCAGGTCATAGCCGCCGTCCCGAATGGCGTAGTTCAGTATCGAGGAGATCAGCACCACCCCGTTCAGTTGCACGCCGTCGTTCCCAAGCATGTCCGCCAGCGCGGCCGAGCGCGTCGTCCCATACGACTCACCGATCAGAAACTTGGGCGAGTTCCAGCGCTGGTTCACCGTCAGGTAGCGGATGATGAAGCGGTCAAAGGCGCGCAAATCCTCGTCCACGCCCGCGAAATCCTTCACCGTCGCCTTCCCCGCCGCGCGCGAGTAGCCCGTCAGAGGCGCATCGATAAACACCAGATCCGACTTGTCCAGCAGCGAGTACGGGTTGGGAACCAGCTTGAACGGCGGACCCGGCGTCGCGTCGGGACTCGCCGTCTCAATGCGTACGGGCGAAAAGGAGCCCATGTGCAGCCACAATGTGGCCGAGCCCGGTCCGCCGTTATACAGAAAACTCACCGGGCGCGTCGTGGCCTCCGCCCCGTCCAGCGTATAGGCGACATAAAACATACTGCCGTAGGGCTTGTCGTTTTCGTCGCGAATCAGCAGCGTGCCCGCCGTCGCGGTGTACTTCAGCGTTTTGCCGCTCAGCGTCAGCTCGTGGTGTGTGGTAACCGCCTTCTCGGTGGGAACCGGGGCGCTTTCGGCGGCCTCCTTGTGCGGCTCGGCGCCGGCGCCCGGCTGAGCGGCCGGATGCGTTTCCTGCGCCCGGGTCGCGGGGAGCAGATAGAAGAAGACCAGCAGGGCAAAGATGCAGGCTGCGAGCCGATGCGTGGATTTCATGGTGCAAGAGCCTCCAAAAGATACTTGAATCGCAACCGGAGATGCGGTTCGCGTGCATGATCGGATCGGCCCGTTGCCCGCATCGCGGGATCGGGCCTCCTGGTTCTGACAATTCGGTCAGGTGCTACCGACAAAGACGAAAATAGCCGCCTGAAGTTGCAATCCGTCGCCCCGGCAGGCGCTGACAGGCTCAGCGGCCGCCTGCGCCGGTCACGGCAGGGCTCGGCGTCAACAACCCCTGCGCGCGCAGCCACGCCTCCATCAGCGTCGGCCACTGATCCAGGGCGGCGTCGCCCCGGCCCAGGCCGGAGCCGTGCGTGCCGTTGGCAAAAATGTGCATCTCCGAGGGAACCCCGGCCTTCACCAGCGCCTCGTAAAAGCGCAGCGGCTGCTCCACGGGTACCGTCTCGTCGTTGAAGGTGTGATACAGAAACGTGGGCGGGGTCTCCTTGGTGACAAACAGATCCGGCGAGTAGGCTTTGCGCAGCTCCTCGCAGCGGTCCATTATGTTGAAAAGCTTGCAGTAGCTCAGGTGGCGGGTGTCGGTGGTGATGCCGCCAATCCACGGATAGCCGAGAACAAGATAATCCGGCCGGCTGGATACCCGCTCGATGGGATCCTCGGCATGCGGGTCGCCGGGCACAAACTGCGTCCCCGCCAGAGCCGCAAGATGCCCGCCGGCGGAAAAGCCGATCACCACAATGCGGCTGGGATCGATATGGTAATCGCGTGCCCGGGCGCGAACCGTCTGGATGGCGCGCCGCGCGTCCAGCAGCGGCACCGGCAGAATGTAGCCGTGCGACGAGAGCCGGTAGCTCAGCACAAAGGCGCGAAAGCCCCGGGCGGTAAACCACGCGGCAATCTGCGTGCCCTCGAGGTTGCCGGAGAGCCCCGCATAGCCGCCCCCGGGAAACACCAGAACGGCGGAGCCATTGGCGTGATCGCGAATCGGCTCGAAGATCGTGAGCGTCGGCACGTCCTCGCACGATGCGCCTTTCGCCTGCGGCGCCTCGCCGGGCCACAGGCGGATCGTCTCGATGCCCAGAAAGCTGTTGTCGTTGCCGGGAACGGCGCAAGGTTGTTTTTCCGCCACGGCGGCAGGAATCATAAGAATTGCGAGGGCCACTCCAGCGAGAATTCGCTTCATCGGCAAGTCTCCTTGTGCGCTTCTTGCGCGCTGCGCGGCCTGGAGCATCGGCCGCGGCGCGGCTTTCGCCCTTCCCCATGCGCCGCAAGGGCCAGCGCGGCTTCGGCCCCCCGGCCGGCGGTTCTTCTTCCTCGCCCGCCCGCTGCCACAGACTGCTTCAGGCAAGCCAGACGATTATAGCCACAGCGCCGCATGGCCGGTGCAGCCAGCGGCGCGCGCGGTCAGCTCTTCGGCCAGATCCAGACCGTGCCGCGCAAAGTAGTAGGCCGCGCCGTGTACGCGCTCCTGGAGCGTCCCCGCCGGGTAGAGCGTCCGGCACAGGATCTCCGCGGACCGGCGTAGTGAGGTCTCGCGCTGCAACTGGTAGTTGGCCGCCAGCCGCCTCAGCCGGTTCATCTGGTAGCGCATCTTGGAAGCCGCCGTCAGCGCGGAGCGGCCCAGGGCCGCGTCCTGGGATTGCATCCAGGCCAGCAGAACGCCGAGGTCGGCTTCCAGGGCCTGCCCGGCAGAAGCCAGCTTCGCGCGCCCTTCCGCGGGCATGGCCCGGTTCGCAAGCTGCTGGGCAAGCGCATCGGCCGTCTGGCCAAAAACCTGCTCCAGCAAAAGACTGTGCTTGCGCAGCGTCTCGCCGGTCGCGGGCTCAATCAGCGTGGCTGAAAACCGAGGCAGCGCGGGCGTCGTGCGGCCCAGAATGCGCTCATAGAGAACCGACGACTGGGCAAAGTAGGCAATCTCGCCCGGACCGCCAATCGTAAGCGACGTGGACAAAAGAAAGTCCTGAAACACGGGACGCAGCAGAGCCGCCGGCGAAATGCGCTCCGGCTCCGCCTCCAGAATCCCCAGCAGCTCCGCGGTCGAGAAAGTCCGGTGGCCGGCATGCCACACGCCCCCGGGTTCGGCCGCGGTGGGGGCCATGCGCTTCAGGGCTATGCGCGCGCCGGTGCGCTCTTCCAGCAGAAATAACAGGCTCGATTGCGGCGCCACGGCCACCTGCGCATGGTAGCCGGCCGCCTGAAGCTGGCCGTTGCGTTCCACCAGAGCTGCGTGAAGCTCGTCGGCGCGTTCAATGGCGGCGCGCAGAACCGGAGCGCCCAGACGATGAAAATCGCGCGAAGACGGATCGAGAACCAGCAGGCCTTGCGCCGCAAAAACGGTGGAATAAAAGGAGGCGAAGGCCTCCGCAAAGGTACGGCCGGGCTTGTAGGCCGCCACCAGGGCATCCATGGCGTCGGAGGCCCCAAGCAACTCCCATGCCTCGTCAAGCAGAGGCGCGATGGCGTCGGTCAACGCCACGCTGCCCGCCGGAGACGGCACGGCAGGGGTTACGGGGTAAGTCAGCTTGCGCAGCGCGTGGCGAGCCGGAAACACAACATGGTTGATCTCCGCAAAATCGTGATCCTCTGAGGCCAGCCAGAAAACCGCCGCATGCGGCCGGCCGGCAGCGGTGGCCTGGCGGGCATGGGCCAGCGCCGTGGCGGCCTTCAGCGGCGTATACAGCGGACCGCCAAACAGGCCCACCTGCTGGCCCGTTACCACCATGCGCGCCCCCTCCCGCAATGCCGCCAGCGCCCCGGCAGCCCCGGGCCCGCGATTCTGCGCGGCCAGCAGACGCAACAACTCCGGCCAGTGCGCCGGAAGCGGATGAACCGGCTCCCGCCAGCAGGAAACCGGCCACCCGGCCTGGGAACCCAGCGCCGGATAGAAATTGCGCAGAGCTTCGCTGCCCTGCGCCGCCGCGGCGCAATAATCGAGGTAAAGCTGGCTCATGCCCGGCGCCAGGCTGATGGGATGGCAATCTACTGTCGTCAACTCGGTCACTTCCGGCCCCACGGGGCCACGCGGAAAATGTGGTGCGAGAGAGTACATCTGGAAAACGGCTGAGTTAAGGATGCCACGCGGGGCGCCCTGGATGCACCTGCGCCGCTGCGGCCCTGCTCGCGCCGGCTCCCGCCAGTCCCGCATCCGCCGTGCGCAACCCCGCCCTTGCGTGTACTCTTGATCTGATTGCGCGCAGATGCGCTGGAGGTAAAAAAGAAAGATGGCCAAAAAGAAGACCACCGGCAAAAAGAGCGCCACCATGCCGACCGCGGTCAATGACAACGCGGACGCCACCCAGAAGGCCGCCCGGAAAAATGCCAAATCCCGAAAAAAAACAAAGGCCGCCAAGCTCCCCCTCGAAATCTCCACCGAGCGGGCGCAGATCTTGACTTCTGAAACCGTCTTCGATGGACCCCTCTTCCGCGTCCTCCGCGACCGGCTGGTCGAGCCCGGCGGCAAGGAAGGCGTGCGCGACGTCATCCGCCATAACGGCAGCGTCGTCATTCTGGCCGTCGATAACTCAAAAAGCAAGAAAGACCCGCTGATCGTCATGGAGAAACAGTACCGGCACGCCGCCAACCGCTTCATGTGGGAGCTGCCCGCCGGCAAAATCGAGACTGGCGAAGATCCGCTCGCCGGCGCCCGCCGCGAACTGGAAGAAGAAACCGGCTTCCGCGCCAAACGCTGGAAACCGATGGTGGAGTACTGGGCCAGCCCCGGATTCCTCGGCGAGTCCATGAAGGTCTATCTGGCCGAAGGGCTTTCCGCAGGAACCGCCCACCCCGAGGACGACGAGAAGATCGAAACCCGCCTCGTCAAGCTCTCCGGCCTTCTCAAAATGATTGATCGAGGCGCCATCGTGGACGGAAAAACGCTCGCCTGCATTCTTCTCTACGCGCGCCAGACCCGTGCCCGGAGGCCGTAGCGCATCGCGCCTCCGCGCCTCCCTCGGCCCCTGATTTCGATTCCCGCATCGGCTCGATTCCCGCATCGGTTGCGCCGGGATTCTCTCCCTCCCGTCAGCCCTCAGACGCCGCGCATCTGGATAAACCCTTTGATTGGAAAACTTCCCCCCCCGCCAGCCTGTAACCTTGCCGCCCGGCTCTGCCCCCGTTCGGCCGTCCCCGCCCGCGTGCCGTCGCGCCCATCTCAATTTCTGAAAATCTGTTCGTCGCGCGCAATCAACCTTTCCGCGCTTTTCCTCGTCCAAGCTTGAAGCCGGTGGGTATTTAACCCCCCGCTCACCGGGGTCGCGCAAGACCCAAGGAAGGCAGGAGCCAGTGGCTCAGTACAAAGGTAAGGTCAAGTGGTTCAACAACGCTAAGGGTTACGGATTCATCGGACGCGATGACGGACCGGATGTATTCGTTCACTATTCGTCGATCCAGCTCGATGGATACAAAACGCTGAAAGAGGGCGATGACGTGGAGTTCGACATCGTCCAGGGACAGAAAGGCCCGCAGGCCGATGCCGTAGTGCGCCTGCGAGACGCCGCGCACAACGCGGCTTAGTGGCCGCGAAACGGGGGCTCCGACGACCGCCGCCGCAAGGGGCGACCGATTTCTTGTGCCAATTTTCACCCCGTTGATCACACACGATTGTTCATCCTCGCCAGCCTTCTGAGCCGGCGCTGCTTGCCCTCCGGGAGCGGACTGCGCACTCCGGCTCCGGACCGGGCCTTATCCGTGCGCGCCGCGCTTGTCCGATGCGGATCGGAGAAGCCGGTCGCGATGGAGAACGCCGCCAAGGGCCCGCCCGGAAGATGGGCCGGACTCACTCCAGACGGAAACCTTCCTGGCGGCGTTGCGCCCGCGTCCCTCATGCTGCCGGAACGCGCGCCGCGTTACCCGAGTGCCACGACCAGCCTGCGGAATTCATGGCCTGCGCTGCGCGCTTGGGGATAAGATGGTGCGCTATGAGCCTACTGCATCAGAATCCGTCGGAAGAGATGGACGACGCAGCCCGCGGCGAGGAACTGACCAAAGGCACCAGTCATGTGGTGGTGGCCACCATCATCGCGGCCATGCTGGTCTCCATTGCCATCGCGGTCTATGTCATTGCCGGGCAAAAACCACCCGCCGCCACTGGAGAAATCCTCCAGGTGTGGACGCATCCCATGCGCACACAAACCCCAGCCTTCGACGCCAACGGAGCCGCAATGGCCCGCCAGAGCTTCGACCAGGTTCTCGTCTTCGTCCGGGTAAAGCTCCACAACCAGAGCCCGCACCCTATCTCTCTGCTCCAGATTGCGGCCAACACGACTCTCGCCGATGGAGTGCACACCAGCTATGCGGCCTCCGCCAACGACTATAACCGCCTCTTCCTTGCCTATCCGGAGCTGTTGCCCCTGAAAGGCAAGGCCCTGCCCCTCGATGCCACCCTTCAGCCCGGGCAGACCATCGAGGGCGATGCGGTCTCCTCGTTCCGTATCGGCAAACCGCAGTGGGACGCACGCAAGAACCTGAACTTTACCTTCGCGTTTCAGTACCTGCCCAGCCTCCAGCTCACGCCCCACAGCGCGGTTATTGAGCAGTAGACGGGTATTTGGGCGTGGACAGGTAGCCCGCTACCTCGTTCTTCGAGTTCACGCTGTTGATCACAATCTCGTAAAGCTGCGCGCTCTTGCCCGAATAAAACTGCAACGGCTCGTTCACATTGCGGTTTTTCTTCTCGTACTGCTTGTCATCGGCAAAAACCATCAGCGTAAAGCGGCTTCTCTTGGTATCGGCCTTCTTCAGCTCCAGACTGATGGTGCTCACGGGAATCTTGTGTCCCTTCCGCAGCGTGAATTCGTAGTAGTTGCGGTCGCCCTTGTGCTCCAGGGTCACCAGCTCGTCGTGATTGCGCGCGATCAGCGTCGCATGGCCATCCAGATCGCCGCGCATGGTCTGTAACTGCGCCAGCGCCTTGGCCAAATCGGTCTGGGTCTTGCCCAGATCCGTCTTCACCCCGCCCACATCCGTCTTCACGTTCGACACTTCGCTGGAAACGGCGCTCACCTGCTGGGCGGTCTGCCGCTGCGCGCTTTCCAGCCGCTTGCTGGCGGCTTCCTGCGCCTGTTCCCGGCGCACGATCTCGTCGGCGCGCTCATCCAACTGCTTTTGGGTCAGGCCCAGGGACTTGCCCAGTTCCTCGGTGGCCACGCGCAGCCGGGCGTCGGTTTCCCGCAGCTCCGCCGCCATTTTCACGTTCTGCTGCCGGGCGTCGGCTAGCTCGGCCTGCTGGGTGCTCAGCCGGCCGCTCAGCGAGTAGCTCCAGATCAGGCCCGCAACCGCTCCCACCAGGGCAACGGCTATGGCCGCCAGCAGCGCGCCAGAGTACGTTCGGGGGGCATCATCAATTTCGCTCATGGGTTTGCCTTTCGTGATGGGCAGGGCCGGCGCCATTCGGATATCCAGCCCCGGCTCCCAACTGCAAGGGCCGGGCGCTCTGAGTCGTCGCCCGGCCGCCGAGGGATATTCCCTCATCTGCATTCCTCGGGCTCATCCCCGGATGCGCCTTCGCGCTTCCCGCGCAAGAACCCGCGCTTCCCCCTCCCTGCTGGAAGGAGACTCTACAGAATATAGAAAGAGAGAAACTTTTGCAGAAAAACCTCCTCCCGGCGCCCGCTCGGCATTCCCACCCGGAAACCGCGGGCCGCGCTGTCCCACCCGCCGTGACAACCCGGGATTGACTACGCTATAAACATCTCTAACGCACTTTTTCAGGCGGCGAACGCTTTCATCGCGCTCCCGGCGTGGGGGCGCGCAAGCCGGCCCAAGGCCGTCGCAGCCGTCAACATCGGCATACAACGACAACATGGATGGGGAGGGGCGAAGGCTATGGCGGCTGCTGTCCAGGGCAAGGGTCTGGAAGGAGTGGTTGCGGCAAACTCCGGAATTTGCTGGATCGACGGCGCGGCCGGCGTGCTCGCCTACCGCGGCATTGACATTCACGAGTTGGCCGAAAATTCCACGTTTGAAGAGACTGCCTACCTGCTCTGGAACGGCATCCTGCCCAACGCCATCGAACTGCGGGAGTTTCAGTCCCAGTTGGCGCTGGCGCGCGGTCTCGATTTCCGCATCGTGGACCTGCTGCGCGCCATCCCCGCCTCCGCCACCCCCATGGAGGTGCTGCGTACCGCCGTCTCCGCCCTCAGCTTCTACGACGCCGACGAGAAAGACAACTCCCACGACGCCAATGTGCGCAAGTGCTTCCACCTCACCGCCCAGATGGCCATGATCGTCGCCATCTACGACCGCCTCCGCAAAGGCCTCGAAGTTGTCCCGCCCGACCGCTCCCTCAACCACGCCGCCAACTTCCTCTGGATGCTGCGCGGAGAAAAGCCTTCGCAAACCGCCGTCAAAACGCTGGACATGGCCCTCGTTCTCCACGCCGAGCACGAGCTCAATGCCTCCACCTTCGCCGCGCGCGTCATCGCGGCCACCCTCTCCGACGTCCACTCCGCCATCACCGGCGCCATCGGTGCGCTCAAAGGCCCCCTCCACGGAGGCGCCAACGAGGGCGTCATGCGCCTCCTGCTCACCATCGATAAGCTGGGCGCCGATCCGGTCGATTACGTCAAAAACATGCTCGCCGCCAAGCAGAAAATCTCCGGCTTTGGCCACCGCGTCTACAAAACCGAGGACCCCCGCGCCACCCACCTGCGCAAAATGAGCGAACAGCTCGGCGCCGACGCCGGCTGCCCCAAGTGGTACCAGATGTCGCGCGCCATCGAGCTCTACATCAACAAGGACAAAAAACTCAACGCCAACGTGGATTTCTACTCCGCTTCCACCTATGCCACCCTCGGCATCGACATCGACCTCTATACGCCCATCTTTGCCATCAGCCGCATCGCCGGCTGGGCCGCGCACGTCATCGAGCAGCTCGACGACAACCGCCTCATCCGCCCCCGCGCTGACTACATCGGACCGCTCTACCCCGTGCACTGGGTGCCCATGAACAAGCGCTCGTAGCGCAGCCGCCATGGCAGAAAACAAAGAAAAGGACGCGAATCCTCAGGCTCGGCGCGCCTTCCAGAGCATGTAGAGCCCCCAGGCGGCAATCGTGCAGTTGTCGCGGATGAGGCCATCGACAATCATCCGTTCGAACTCCGCGATGGGCACGCAATGCAGCGCCAGGTCGTGCTCCTCGGGGTCGGGATCTTTCTCGGCCTGGGTCAGCCCGGTGGCCAGAAATACATGGTGTTTCTGGCGGGTAAAGCCATAGGCGATCCACTGCCAGCCCAGATACACCATGCGCCCCGCTTCCAGCCCTGTCTCTTCCTTCAGTTCGCCGCGCGCCAGCTCTTCCGGGTTCTCGATTGCCGTCTCCCAGCCGCCCTGCGGCAGCTCCAGCGCGCGCTCCTGGATCGTGTAGCGGAACTGCTCCACCAGCCACACGCGCTCGCCGTCGATGGGCAGAATGATCGCTCCATCATCCTTGTCCACCACGCCATAAATGCCGCGCTGGCCGTTCGAGCGGAGAATCTGGTCCTCGCGCACGCGCATCCAGTGGTTGCGGTACACCTCGCGCGAGGAAAGGGTGCGAATTGAAGGCGTCGTCTTGGGCATCGCGGCTCTCGGCGTTCAGTGTAGCCTGTCAGGCCCGCGCCGCCCAGCCGCTTACGCCGCCGCGCCCAGCCGTCAGTCTTGACGCGCTCCGCCGCCTCTGGTCTACTCAAATCACCGCGCCGTGTTCTTCCCTCGCTCCAACCCGATCTCCCGCCCGGTCGTCCCGGAAGCGATTTGCATGGTGTCCATGCGAATTACCCCGCACAACCTGCCCGCGGGAGTCGGAGCCTGATCCAGCGCACCTGAAAAAGTTCGGTGTCACCCTCAAGCCACCACCCGCACACGCGGCTGGTGGCTTTTCGCATTGCACCTGCGTTGCCCAGCAAGGAGAATCTCTTGAAAGACGTCACTGCTCAAACCATTCAGGCCGCCCGCGCGCGCATCGGCCGCGCTGTCCTGCTCTCGCCCTGTCATCTGTCGCATTACCTCTCCGAGCTCGCCGGCCTGCCGCTCTACCTCAAGTTCGAAAACCTCCAGCGCACCGGCTCCTTCAAGGAGCGCGGCGCACTCAACAAGCTGCTCACCCTCGACCCGGCGCAGCGCGAATGCGGGGTCATGGCGGCCAGCGCCGGCAACCACGCCCAGGGGGTCGCCTTCCACGCCGCCGCCCAGGGCATCCGCGCCCAGATTGTCATGCCCCTGGCCACGCCCCTCGTCAAGGTCGCCGCCACCCGCTCCTACGGCGCCGAGGTCATCCTCCACGGCGCCAGCTACGACGAAGCCTGCGACGAGGCGCTCCGCCTCTGCGCCCTCGAACACCACACCTTCATTCATCCCTTTGACGATCCCGATGTCATCGCCGGCCAGGGCGTCATCGGACTCGAACTGCTCGAACAGGTGCCGGAAATCGAAGCCGTGGTCGTCCCCGTCGGCGGCGGCGGACTCATCAACGGCGTGGCCTGCGCCCTCAAGGAATCCAACCCCAAAATCCGCGTCGTCGGCGTCCAGCCGGAGAAGCTGCCCTCCATGCTGCGCGCCCGCGAGGCTGGCGCTCCCGTCACCCTCATGCCTGAGGCCACCATCGCCGACGGCATTGCCGTGCGCCGCACCGGCGACCTCACTCTGCCCCTGGCCACCCGCTACGTCGACGAAATTGTCACCGTCGACGATGAGGAGATCGCCAGCGCCATCCTCATGCTCCTCGAACACGAGAAGACCCTCGCCGAGGGCGCCGGCGCCGCTGCCCTGGCTGCCGTCGTGCATTCCAAAACCAACCTCCGCCATCGCCGCACCGTCGTCCTCGTCTCCGGCGGCAATATCGACGTCACCCTCCTGGCCAAAATCATCGAGCGCGGCCTGGTCAAGGATGGACGCCTGCTGCGCATCCGCGTCTACCTCCTGGACCGCCCCGGCGCGCTGCTCGCCCTCACCCAGATCCTCGCCCGCGAGCGCGCCAACATCGTCGAAACCATCCACAACCGCGCCTACTATGGCGTCAGCCTCGGAGAAACCGTTATCGACGTTACTCTCGAAACCCGCGGCGCTCCCCACATCGCCGCCATCGGCCACGCCCTGCGCGAAGCCGCCTTCCGCTTCGAACGCATCCAGTAAAAAATCGGCCTCGCCCTCACCGCGCGGCTGAAGATGCGCTTGGTTTTCCGTCCGCGTTCCGCGGCAGGCGGCCCGCCCTAAGCTTTTCTGACCTTCACCTTCCCACAAATGTGGGCGAGCACGCTTTTGGAACACCGGACACCACCGGTCTCCACCCTCCGGAAACTGAATCCCCGCCGGCCCGCACCGGCAAGCCGCGAATTCTGCCAACCGGGCTGACTCGTCGCCCGGGTCACCCTTCCTTTGGCAAGCGGAGGCCTCTGCCCGGTCCGTTCCCTGCGCCCCAATGCCAGCGCGGCCGCCCATGACAATGGACAGCCGCGCAGAGGAGTGCCTGGAAATGTGAGAAAAACTACACGTCCCGGAGCCTCTTCGAAAAGGGGCTCTGAAAGGGAACGACTTGAGCCGTTCCGCACATAAAGCCTTAATCCACAATGTTTTAACTGCTAAGAGAGAGTCTTCATTCCTTCCCTCCCGTAACCATGTTTAAAACACTTCCTAGAAGAAATAACCGATCTGGAAGCCCACGGAGTTCTCGGACATGGAAGACTGGACCGGCTGCAGCGGCAGGCCGAACAGCGTTCCGTCGGTTACGCTGTTCTCGAAGGTATGCATCACCGCCTCCGTCAGACTCCAGCGCATGGGCAGCTTCTGCGTGGCGCCAAAGGTCACGCCGGTGGTCACGATGGCCGGCATGATCAGGTTGGCCTGCATGTCCGTTGACTTGATCGGATTGCCGCCATAAGCAAAGCCGGCACGCCACTGCATGCTTTTGCTGGAGTCGTACTGGACGCCAAGATTGCCAACCCACTCGTTCTGCCAGTGCAGCGGCAGGGCAACCATCGGCACTCCCACCCAAGGCCCATGAACGACAAATTCGTTCATCGTCTTGTGCCAGTTGATCCACTGCCCTTCCGTGCTGATCGTCACCCTGTTCGCCGGATGGAAGGCGGCGCCGAACGCGACCTGCTGAGGATAGTTCAAGCGCGCGCTGTAGCTGCCCGCGCCTCCCTGCACGCCCGTGGGCGTCATGGTGCTGGTATCGATGCCCGTGGGAACAAATTCCTGCGTCTCATTCCAGTGCAGCTGGGTGAAGAGCATCTCCGACTTGTACGAGGCGCCCAGCGTGACTTTGGAGTTGTATTTGTACAGAATGCCTATCGTTCCACCAACGCCGTAAGCCCAGGAGGGACTGCTCAGATTGAAACCCTGACCGCCAAAGGTTTGATTGAACGATACCTGCTCTGCCGCGCCGTCCAGGGCCACACCGATGCTGAACTTGTCATCGAACTTGTAGGCCATGGCCGGCGCCATCTGCATGAAGTTCAGGCTGCTGTAGGCCTGGATCGTTCCCATGGGAGTGTTGGGCTGCAGAAAATTGACGCCCAGGCCTGAGGTACCGTAGATGCCCCCGCCAAAGTAGACGTTGGGCTTGAAAGCCGGCGCCGACCAGCCCAGGGCCGGAATGATATAGACGTTGGTACTGCTTCCAACGTCGCCGAATCCGAAGTTGTCCCTGCGTAGCGGATTGAAGATTTCTCCGGAGAATGCCGTTTGCGAAGCGAGCCAGGACAACCCCGCCGGGTTGCTAATCGCCGTCATCGGATCGCAGGGAGCCGCTACCACGGCGCCCCCCATGCCCATGGCGCACTGGCCCACGCCGATCAGTTGATAACCGTTAGTGGCATGAGCCGTTGCGCCGGTGGCCAGCAGTGCCAGAACAGAAATCGTCCACGGCAATAATCTGCTCCACAACCTTTTCAATGAAATTGTGTCATATGTTTGCATCCGCATTCCTCTCCCAATTAGGCAGATATCCGGTCATGACTCCGGTACGATTTGCGGCCGGACATTCACGTCATCCAGCACAAGCTTTCTCGAAGGTTTAAGGCTACTACCCAGCCTATTCGGTTCAATGTGCGTTCGATCACTTATGATTCTCTGTTGAGTGGCATTACGGCTCTAAGATAGTGATATTCCCACAGCGACCTTCGGCCGCACCTCGCAAAGTTCAAGACTATAAGGGGAACTGATACGCACATGACCGCATAATTGGTGATATGAATCACAATATCTATCGTGACAGCCACAACAAAAAGAAGCCCATCCAGAGCACGATTCTCCCTGCGCGTGGAGGATGCGCAGCGGTTCCGCCCGCACAATCATTCACCTGCGATTCTGTATATGGATGGACTTTGCGCCAAAGATGGAAGGTTACACTCGATGAATCGAGAAAACGTCCAATCTCTTTCGACCGCTCACGAGGAAAAGATATACTTATCATCCCGTGATATAAATCACATATCCAAGACAGGAAAGTAAAAGGTGGGATCAGGGCCTCGGAATGTATTACCGTCCCACATAATGCGTGCCGCCCGGCTATTTCACGGCATCCAATCCGGATTCTGAAAACGGAGACGGCAGAAACCGCATCTTCCGCCGGCGGCGCATTCGCGCCCGCTGCCGCTCAGCGGCGGCGCCAGAAGCCATGCATAGTTCAAGATGCCGGTAAGGCGGCTCTTTCGCACCGGCGGGAAGTCCCAGCCTCAACCGGCTATGGTGTGGGCGCGTTCACCACGTGTGCGCCTTTTGCCTGCTCCGCATCAACGCGGAAGCGCTTGTAGTCAAAATCACGTTCCGTAAAGTGTTCGCGGTAGTTTTTCAACAGTAGCACCCGGGCCTGGACGGTGCCCTCGCCACCCGTGGGCAGCCATATCTCGCCATTGACCCTCGCCTGGTCAAAGTGAAAACTGGATCCCTTCTGAATGCTGGCCAGCAAACCGCCGGCCACACGAAAGTTGTCTTTGAAGCTGACCTCCAGATGCGCCACCTGGCGATCGGCTTCATCGATCCAGATCGTGCCCTGAAGTTTCTTGGACATATCCTCGGCCAGCCCGTGGGTCTTCACTTTCTTGCGGCCCACAAAGTCAAAGACCAGGGATGGGCGGCCGCGGTACATCTCCCGCCGTGGATTGCGCACATCCATAATGTCCAACAGCCTGCTCACAGAAATGGCTTGCCCTTCCAACGGCTGATCAGGAGGTGTCTTCTGAGCCTTCTCAACCAGTTTGGTGACGCGTTCGGTTTCCTTCTCGTCTTCGCGGGCGCTCAAGGGCTGGCCGTTCTTTTTCACCGTGCGCTCGATGGCGTGGCCATTGACGAAAAAGGCGTCGCTCTCTTCGGTTTCGGTCTTCTTCACCTGGCCGTTGGCGTCGATCTCCTGCATGGTGCGCTCTGCGCTGTAGGTGTAGGTTTCGCGCACTTTTTCCAATTGCTTCTGATGTTCGATCACCTCGCGGAGAAGCTGCTGGATGTCGGGAACGGGCTCGGCCTGCGGAATAGCCGGCCTGGCGCACCACGCGACAGCGGGCCACAGAACAGCCACAAGGATGAGCCTCACGATGCGCATGCGGTCTCTGTTCCTCGGGGATTGGGCGATGACAGAGTCAAGACTGGCAAGGGATTCATTCTCCTTCTTTGGACCCGCCCGATGCGGAAAGGTACCCGGCGCCATGCGCGCCGCGCGAGGCACACATGGTCCCCGGTCATGCTATAACAAGGACCAGCGCTGGCCGCGGCCTGCCGCCCGCAAGGAGAACTTCCCATGACCCGGCTCCTGATCCAATGGCTGCTCTATGCTGTGGCACTGCTGGCTGTCTCGGGCATTGTGCCCGGATTCAAAGTGGAGGGGCTATGGCCGGCTCTGGTGGCATCGTTGGTCATCGGCCTGCTGAACGCAACATTGGGACTGTTTCTGAAAGTAATCACCTTCCCGTTGAGCATTCTAACGCTGGGACTGTTCTTGCTCGTGATTAACGGACTGATGATCCTGCTGGCATCGAGCATGGTGCGCGGATTTCATGTGCGCGGCTTTTCTCCGGCATTTTGGGGAGCGGTGGTACTGGCCGTCATGGGATTGTTGATCCGGGCGGTGGCGCGGGGGATTTGAGAGCGCGCCACGGCTGGGCCTGCGTCACCGCGGGCTGTCTACCGCCTTTTTCTCTGTCTTCTTGCTTGGGAGCGCCGGCTTGACGGCTAGCTTAGCCTGCGCCTTTAAGCCGTGCCGGCCCTTGGTACCGGTGGGCGCTGGGGCCGGCGGTCCATTCAGCGTTTGCGGCGTGCGCATGGCGCCGGCACTGGAAAAACCGGCGGGAACCGTCAGATGGGAAGGCTCGGCATGGGCGCCGGATGGCAGGGCCGGCTGCACATAAAGGCAAATACCCCAGCCGCCACCAACGACGGCAAAGGCCAAAACAGCAGCGGCGGCGGTGTGCAGCCAGTTGGATTGCCAGCCGTTGATGGGCCAGGCCAGCAGCTTGCGCACGGCTGGCGCCGCTTGAAGTGCGGTCTGAATCCGTTCTTCCAGTCCCTGCGGAGCGGGCAGCCTGGCAATCATTCTCAATGTCTCATCCATGGAACCTCTATCTATGAGACTCTCCGGTGCGGTGTTCATCGCATGCTCCTTGTATGGTTGAGCAGTTCGGCCATCCGGTTGCGGGCCCGGAAGAGCCGCGAACGAACGCTGGATTCGGTCGTGCCCAGCGCACTGGCAATCTCCACACTGCTGAGCTCTTCAAAGGCAGAAAGCACCAGTACTTCGCGCTCCTTGGCGGGAAGCTGCTCGACGCAGGCCAGCACGTGCGCGTGGTACTGCGCGGCAGCAGCGGTCTGTTCGGCGGAAAGTCCATCCGCAGGCAGGACGCGGGCCAATTCGGCTACGTCGTCTGTCTCCGGACGGGTTTTGGCGCGCCGCTTGCGGTCCAGAACGACGTTCCAGACAATGCGGATGAGCCAGACCCGGTTGTCGCGCACTTCGCCTAGCTTGTGGCGGTGCCGCAGAACACGCAAAAAGGTTTCCTGCACGGCATCTTCGGCATCGGCGGGATTGCGAAGGACAGAAAAGGCAACCCGGTATAGGATCGAGGCGTACTGGCTGACCAAGGCCGCAAGCGCCTCGTCTTCATCGGCGTGCTGGCGCAACCGGTCGTGCACAGAGATCTCTGGGATCTTCATCCAACCTGCGCATATAGCCTGGCTGGCGCTCATACATGACCAGACGCAGGCGGATTAAAAACTGCTCAAGCGCAAACTCAGAAAGCGCGGCAGAAAAGCAAAAAACTCGCAGAGCCGCCGGCTCCGCGAGTCGGTTTAGCCCAAGCTCGGGGCTACTGCGCGGCTCCGAGCTTCTGCGCGGCAATGGCACCCGCAGTGCCTTCCTTGTCGCCATCCTTTACCTTGGCCCAAAGCAGCCGTGCCTGTTCCTTCTTGCCTGTGGCGTCGTAAAGATCGGCCAGATCGAGCTGGGCCACGGTGGCGGGAACGGTATCGCTGGGCTTGGCCGCGAGTTTGCTATAGAGATCGATGGCCTGCGCGTCGCGCCCGGTCTGGTGATACAACCCGGCCAGGGCCAGAGTGGCTAGGTTTGAGAGGTTCCGGTTCCAACTGCCAGCCGCCGCTTTCAGCTCAGACTCGGCAGAGGCCGTCTGCCCCATATCCTCATAGGTCACACCCGCGAAATAATGGGCTTTGGCGCCCTCGGGGAGCCAGCCGTACTGTTTGGCCACGGCCACAAACTGTTGGTTGGCCTCTTTGGCGCGTTGGCTGGCCGAGGCGTAGACCCCGGTCTCCGCAGGCGCGCCGGGCTCGGCCAGGGGCGCGGTATAAATGTCGAGCGCAGCCCCGAGAGCCTTGTCAGCGGCGGAGGATTGCATGGTCCAGTACGCTAGCCCCCCCCCAAAGATCAACAGAACCGCGGCCGCTATGAGGGTCCAGCGGATGACCCGGGTGCGATTGTCACTGATCCAGCTGACGCTGCTCTGGGTAGCTTGGACAAAGCTGTCCTTTTTGAGGGCGTGACGGGTTTGTGTATCCACGAGGTGTTTCTTCCTTCGATCTTGAGACTTGCAGACAGATCCCTGCGATTAGGACACGCTACGATTCCAACCTCATCAGTCTACCAGCGGCCCGAGCCGAGCGTCTACCACGGCGAGCCGGCAGGCCAGCGAACGCTTGCCCTTCCCCGCCCGGGGCGATAGGCTATCAGCATGTACGAAGATTTCCATGTAGCCGACCGCTGGAGCGGTGAAGACTTGCACTGTACCTGGAAGGGCACCATCGTGGCCATTGCCACGCGGCATGCAGACGCGGTAGACGTCCGCTTCGAAGTGAATGGAAGGCCCATGTGGATCGCACTGCCCTCGGCGGCATGGATGGAGCAGAAGAAGCGCGCCGGTAAGGTCATCACCGACCAACTCACGGCGCAGATTGCCGGCCGCTATCTGAAGCAGATCGTCGAAGAAGGCTACGACGCGCGGCGGGAAATCTACACCATGACGGTGGACGACGTGCTAAGCCACCTTGATGCCGTGGTGGCCGAGGCCATGGAACTGGGGCGGTTGCCCATGGTGCCCGTGACCGGCTGAGCACTGGGTCAGGCAACCACCACGCCCTCCAATCCTTCGTAACAGCGTCAATCCATGTCATCAGGGGCTGTGTTCGCACCCGCGTGCAATCTTAAAGGGAAAGCCTGCTTTTCTGCCGCTGAAACGCGCCTCTACGCTTCCCTCTGAATCCCCGAGGACAGACGTGAAGACAGAAACCGCCCTCAAAGCGGCCTGACTCAGAAAAAGGCCTGTCCACGCTCTCTGACCATGATGGTCCCGGCGGTGGTGGCCCGGAACTGCCTCAGCGCTCGCCGATTAGGCGAATGGTTTCAAGCAGAACATCGCCGTCGACAGTGAGCGAGTGGGCGCTGATTTTATCCAGGGTGTCCTGGGCGGTGTGGTGGTAGCTGTTGTTAGGTCCGTAGTCAAGGTCGATGACATCAACAGAGGGGACGCCGCGCTCGATGAAGGGAAGGTGGTCGTCCTCAACCTCCTCCTCGCGCTGGAAAAAGTAGCGGTCGTAGCCGTACTTGTGGGCGGCGAGGCGCACCAGAGCGACCAGCCACGCGGTGGAGCGGGACTCGCGCTGGATATCGAGATCTTTGTCGCCGATCATATCGGCGAGAATGAAGGCCTTGATGCGGCGGAGGGTACCGTCGCGCTCCCATTTGGCGGCGAGGTGGCGGGTACCGTAGAGGGAGTCGGAGTCTGTCCAGGCGGGGGTGATGGACTCCTCGCCATCGTCGAAGAGAAGCCAAACGGAGTAGCCGGGGAGTTTGCGGCCGGCGGCGGTTTGGGCGCGGAGGCGGTCGCCGATGGCCATGAGGAGGCCCGTGGTAGCGGCGCCGTCGTTGGCTCCGACAAAGTAGATGTTGCGCAGCCAGTAGTTGGTTTCGTAATGAGTGGCGAGAACGATGACGCCGTCTTTGCGGCCGGGGAAGCGGACGATGAAGTTACGCATTCCGACGGGACCGATGGGGGTGTTGGCGGTGAAGGCGTCCTCCTCCAGTCGGTCATGACGGAAGTGGTCGCGGAGGAAGGCTTCGGCCTTCAAATGGCCAGGGCTGGTGGGCCAGCGAGGGCCGAGAGCGACGAATTGACGGGCGTAGTCGTAGGCGCGGTCGCCGTCGAAGTGGGATTGGGCAACGGCGTGGGGAACGAGGAGGAGGAGGAGAAAGACGAGAACGGAGAACAAAGGCGGGATTGCGGAGGGTCGTGGTACCCCATATCTCCCAAGGAACATCCTCAGAAGCGAGATCCGGGGTACCCATGACTGGAGGCAGAGCGCAGAGATGTCAGTCGGGGTTCGTGGCCCTCCAGGCATCCGCGCCCGATGGTCATGGGAGGGCAGAGACAGAGATTTCATTGTGCGGTCTCTTCCTTCTTTCTCTTGCGGGAGGGATGCACCCACCAGGCAACACCGATGCCGAGGACGTAGAGACCGAGCATGGGAACGGCGTAGATGCACATCGTGCCAGGGTCGGGGCTGGGGCAAATGATGGCGGCAACCAGAAAGACCGCGAGGATGGCGTAGCGGATGTTCTTCCATAAAAACCGCGGGCTGACGATGCCGAACATGGCGAGGAAGAAGATGAGGATGGGCAGTTCAAAGCTGATGCCGAGGCCGAGGATGATGGAAAGAAAAAAACCGGTATATTCTTCGATCGTAATGATGGAGTGGAACTTAGCGCCGAAGCCAACAATGAGAATCTTGAGCGCGCCAGGCAGGACAAAGAAGTAGCCAAAGCTGGCTCCGCAAAGGAAGAGACCGACAGTGGCAACCATGAACGGAACAACGAAGCGCTTCTCTTTCTGATAAAGCCCGGGAGAGATAAACAACCACACCTGATAGAGGATGAAAGGCGAGGCTATGATGGCGCCGCCGATGAGGGAGACCTGGAGATAGAGGTTCAGGGGATCCATGGGATGGGTGTAGTTGAGCTGGATGTGGAGGGCGTTGAGAGGTAGCTCAACAAGGCCGTAAAGGCGCTCATGGAAGAGATAGGCGACGATGAAACCGCAGAAGAGATAGAGGGCAGAGCGAACGATGCGGCGGCGCAACTCGTCGAGATGCTCCATCAGGCTCATGCCCGGGAGTTCGGCACGCCTGGTAACGGCGTCGCGCGCTTTGCCGATTGCATCAGCAGTGTCAACCATGGTTTGCTTGCTCCGCTACCTGGCCAGATGGCTCGGGCGTGGTGGAAGATGTTGGGGCTGAGGCGGAAAGTTCGTGTTCCGGCGAAGCGGACGGCAGGTTTTCCGGCATAGCGACGATGGACGCCACGGAGCGCTCGGCGTCAGGAGGCCCGGACGGAGGAATGATGTCGCGGGCAAGCGGCGCTGCGGCAGCCGGGACCACAACTGCTGCGGTGGGCGGATTGGCGGCCACCACTTCGCCGGTAGACGGGGGCTGGATGACCAGTTCAGTTTCGCCTGCAGGAGGTGCGGCCTCTGCGGAGCTTGATTCGGCTGCGGGCGTTTCCGATACGGAAGCGCTGACGGGCGGATAAACAGAGTCCCATGGATATGGGTTCTCTGCCGGCGCGGTTTCCGACACAGGAGACTCCGGCATGGGCGCATTGAGAGCTAGGGCCTTGAGGCGCTCCTCTTCCTTTTTGCGGCGGTCCGCCTCCTCGGCGTTGCGCAACTCTTCTTCCATCTGGAATTTGAAGTCGTTGGAGGCCTTGCGGAATTCGTACATAAGCTTGCCGATCTGGCGGCCGATCTGGGGCAGGCGCCGCGGGCCGAAGACGACCAGCGCCAGCACCATCAGGATCAGCGAGTCAGCCATACCGAGGTTGGCAAGCTGAATGGTTTGCGGGATTCCCATAAAGGGTAATGATACCTGTGAGTACGCGGGACAAACAAACCGGCCGGGGCAAGTTGCGTTTTTTGGGGCCAGGTTACGCTTGCGTTACAATGCAAGGCAATGGCCGCGTGGTGTGGCCGGGTGATTTTTTGCACTCATTCCGGCGAACGGCGCGTCCAAGAATGTGAAAGGGCTGCAACAACCCCGTGGATGGGGACACCCGGGCAACGATGCCGGAGATCCGGTAGGTCAGCGCATCCACTGCAGCTATGTGTGCTTTCAACATCCCCGTTCTGCGGTCCGCGCGGCGAGCCGGCAGAACTGAAGGCGGAAAAAGTGAATTTGGTAGTTGAAGAAAGCCCGGCGGCCGCTGTGGCGGCCGGAAGCAGTTGCAGCTTGGAAGATTATCTGGCAATGCCGGACCACTCGATGGACAAACGCATTGCCGAAGCACGTGCGCGGCTGGGAACAGCTACGATTGTTCTCGGCCATCACTATCAACGGGACGAAGTGGTGCAATTTGCCGATGCCACGGGCGACAGCTACAAACTGTCGAAGACGGCGGCGGAGACAAACGCCCAGTACATCGTGTTCTGCGGCGTGCATTTCATGGCCGAGAGCGCGGACATACTGGCCCGCGAGGGGCAGCAGGTGATTCTGCCGGATCTGAACGCGGGCTGCTCCATGGCCGACATGGCGGAGATCTCGCAGGTGGAAGATTGCTGGGAGACGCTGGAGCGGATGGGACTTGCGGAAGAAACGATTCCGCTCACTTATATCAACTCGGCGGCGTCGATCAAGGCCTTTTGCGGAGAGCACGGCGGGTTGGTGTGCACCTCGTCGAATGCAGGGCGCGCCTTCAACTGGGCCTTTGCGCGGGGCAAGCGCATTCTATTCCTGCCTGACCAGCATCTGGGCCGCAACACAGGTTACGCCATGAGCATCGGGCTGGAAGAAATGGCCGTGTGGGATCCGTGGGCCATACAGGGCGGGCAGACCAGGGAAAATCTGGCCGCAAGCCGGGTGGTGCTATGGAAAGGACACTGCGCAGTACACCAGCGTTTCCTGCCCCGGCATGTGGACGAGGTGCGAGCCAAGTATCCAGGCATCCAGGTGATTGCGCATCCCGAGTGCCGCTGGGAGGTTTGCCAGAAGGCAGACGCGCTGGGCTCCACAGAGCGCTTGCTCGCGCTCATCGACCAGGCTCCGGCGGGCAGCATGTTTGCCGTGGGCACGGAGATCCACCTGGTGAACCGCATGGCCAAGCGCTTTGCCGCGCAGGGCAAGAAGGTGATCACTCTGGACGATACCGGCTGCCTGTGCACCACGATGTACCGCATCAGCCCGCAGCACCTGGCATGGGCGCTCGAAAACCTGGCTGAAGGTCGCGTGGTGAACCGCATCGCAGTGCGGCCCGAGGTGAAGCGGCTGGCGCGCGTGGCGCTGGACCGGATGCTGGAAGTGTAAGAACAAGCGGCGCGAGGGAGGAACGTAGAATCCACAGGGGTTCGTGTGACTGCGATCCGGAATGCGCGCCGCAGATGCAGCAGCGCCGCATCTGCGCTCTTGGCACTTTTCCGGCAGTCAGTGTGTACTCCTCCCTTGCTGCCCTATACCGGATTGGACGTCGTCGCGCTTGGGCAGCTCAATCGCCATCTGATCGCGCGGAATTTCGAGAGTCAATTCGATGCCATAGGAAAGCCCCTCGACATAGGGAAGCAGGAGTTCGAGGACGCCGGGCGCCTGGAAGTGCTCGGGCTTGGTTTCGGGATGAGGAAAGTAAACGAGGCCGGAGACGGGCGCGGGAGCGGGCGCGAGAAGACGGACGTCGAAGAAGGAAAAATCCTCTTTAGGCTCAACGGGATGCCACTGCACATCGCGGAAGGTAAGGCGAGGCCTGAGGACGCGATAGACGAGCGGCGCGATGGAGACGTTCAGCGTGCCCCGATGGAAGACGCGGATGTCGAGACCGCGGGCGAGAAAGTGGGGCGTTTGCATTTGCAGAGTCCCGCCAGGAAAGCGCGGGTTGCCGTTGAGGCCGGAGGCGACGCGGTGGCCCTGGATGAGACGTGCGGCAAAGATCTGCGATGGGGGCAAGGCACCGGGTGAGGTCATGCGGTGGTCTCCGAGGATGGAACTATTGTCGCTCGGGAGGCGGCTCTTGCGCAGTTCGCGAAGATCCTGCACAGGACAGAAAACCCAGCCTCTCAAAAGCGAAAAAAAGGAGAATGGGACCGGGGGGGGACTCCCTACCATTTGTCAACTTTTGAGCAGTAGGGACCCGGCCGCCGATCAGGGGGCCGACGAGCCACTGCGGTCAAGCGGCCCTGCGCTGGGGATCGTAAAGGGTTCGTGTGGTGA
>JAJZVX010000009.1 GCA_021846985.1 Acidobacteriota bacterium
GGAAATGACCTCCGCCTCGACGACTGCTAACCTTGATTGAAATTAAAAACAAGAAAGGCAAAACCCGGTTCGCCTACCCTGCGCTCCCTTCAGGCTCATCCTGCAATTGGAAATGACTTTGACTGGACTGGAAGGACGCCGGGCCTAGAAAGCGGAGAGAGGGAAGCGGCGGCGGATTTCGTAACGGGCGCCGGCCGGGGAGAGAAAGCTCTCATAGAGGTTGAAGCCAAAAGCCGTGAAGCGAGGGAGAGAAGAGGGGTTCAGGAGACGCGTTCTGAGTGTGGCGAGATTGGCGGCGGATCGGGTACGGGCAAGAGTGATGTGCGGCCGGTAGGGTCGATTTTCGGGAAGAAAGCCGCAGGAACGGGTGGCGGCCACTACGAGTTGTTGCAGGGCGAGCAGCGCGGGAGCGGGGTAAATCTGCAGGACGAAGACGCCGGAGCGTTCGAAGCAGGCGAGGCTCTGAAATTGAATGGGAACGGGAGCGGCGCGCACGGCGTCGAGGGCCGCGTTCAGGCAGGAGGCTTGGGCAGGCGCGGTTTCGCCAAGAAACTGAAGAGTGACGTGCCAGGATGCGGGACGGGTCCAGAGGAAGCTGTCTTCACGGCTGCGGAGGTGGGCGGCGAGGGAGAAAATCTGTGTGGTGGCTTCGCTGGCGAGAGGAATGGCAAGAAAGAGACGCATGATCTTTGATGAACGATAAACCGGTACGTTCATTTTGGAATTATTTTTCATCTTACACAAATGAAGTGTAGACCTTTGACAGGAGTACACATCTAACTGGCAGTTGATGGTGTTGGATGAGATAGTCGGAGTGCTTGCCGCAAGGCGCGGCAGAGCCGCGGAGGAGACAGAAACAATGAAAAAGAGAAGGTGGCTGGTTGGAGCATTGTCCGGGCTGCTGCTGATGGTGGGACCGGTGCTGGCGGAAAAGAGACCGTCTACCTGTCAAGGACGGACGATTGTGACCATCATGCCGGCAAAGACAGGACAGACCGTACCCAGTGTTTCCGTGCAGGACCTGAAGGGCAAGGTCAGCGGGAAGGAGATGAATGTGACGAAGTGGTCGCAGTTACGCGCGGACAGCGATCCACTGGAACTGGTGATTCTGATTGATGGATCGGCGCGGACCAGTCTGGGGCTGCAACTGACGACGGTTGCTCGGTTTATAGAGCAGATGCCGAAGAACTCCAAGATGGCGATTGCGTACATGCTGAACGGCCGCGCGCTGTTTGCCAGTTCGCTGTCGTCGGATCCCTCGGCGGTGCTGCGCGGACTGCACGCGCCGATGGCGCTGCCGGAGTCGAACGGGAGTCCGTATTTCAGCCTGTCGGATCTGGCCAAGAACTGGCCATCGACAGACCCCACGGCGCGGCGCGAAGTGTTGATGATAACCGATGGCGTGGACGAGTACGAGATGCATTACGACCCGGAGGATCCGTATGTGCAGACGGCGATCCGGGACAGCCTGAAGGCACGGCTAGTGGTCTATGCCATGTACTGGACGAACCGGGGCTGGTTTGACAATACGCAATATGAGAACGACTCGGGGCAGAATCTGCTGATCCAGGTGGTGCAGGCGACGGGGGGTATCAGCTTCTGGCAGGGGATGGGTAATCCGGTCACACTGGACCCGTACTTCGACCAGCTGCGGCAGATTCTGAATAATCAGTACGAACTGCAGTTTACCGTGCCGCTAAAAGCCCGCACGCATATCCAGTCGATGAAGCTGCAGGTGAAGGCGGGACCGGTAAAGGTGACGGCGCCGGACCGGGTGTTTGTGGACTGGGAAAACTAGGGTCTGTTCCCACCCGTAGGGGAGGAGGAAAGGCGCTGCGGGGCATTTGCGATGCATCGCGCGAAGCTTGCGCTGCTGTTCTTTTCCCGCGCATTGCGTTCGGCATTGCCCGTGTCACCCGTGACTGAAGCCAGAACGCCGCAACCGGCCCATCGGTTGCGGCGTTTTCTGTGTGCTGGGAAGGCGCAGACTGGCCACGTATCTGCCTTGTTCCTTTGGGGGGGTGGCCTGGAACGGCTGCGGGGTCCGCGGGTTTCCCGCGCCGCTTGACGCAAAGCGCTCCTGACGGGGGCGAACGACGCCGAAAACGATCCCGAAGGAGCTGTTTCGGCACACCACAGAGAGGAACCACTCGAGCGTGATAAGATCGCGCCAGGAATCATTGCGAGCGAAACTGTTCGTTTTTGTTCGAAAGGAGTGTGATTCCCAAGATGCTAGCCGAGGAGCGAAGATTTCGCATTCGCGAGATGCTTTCCATGCACCGTACGGTCACTGCCGCCGAGCTGTGCGAGGTTCTGGGGGCGACTCCTGTAACAATTCGAAGGGATTTGGCGGCGCTGGAGGCGCAGGGTTTGCTGGTCCGTTCGCACGGTGGCGCGACTTCGCGGATGTCGAGCACCAACTTTCAGCCGGCCTACGAAACGCAGCTTGGAACCCGGAACAAGGAGAAAAAAGCCATTGCGCGGGAAGCCGCGAAGCTGATTGCGGATGGCGATACGGTGTTTTTGGAAAGCAGCACGACGGTCTTTGAACTGGCTTGTCTGCTGTGCCAGCGGAACCGTGTAACCGTGGTGACCAACTCGCCCAGTATCGTTTGTGAATTGCAGCAAAGCTCAGGAATTACAGTACTTTGCACGGGCGGAGACTTGCAGAAGGATACCTTCTATCTTTCCGGCGACTGGGCGCGGCACGCGCTGTCGGAGATTCGCGTGGACAAGGCGGTGATCGGCGTAAGCGCCATCGACTCAGCTTATGGGATTTCTACCTCGCGGCAGGCAGAGGCACAGATCAAGCGGTTGATCCTGAAGGCAGCCAAGACGCGCATTGCCCTGGCCGACCACACCAAGTTTGGCACGCAGGGTTTTGCCTTTGTGGGGCCCGTGAGCGACATTGACGTGCTGGTGACCGACTCTGGGACCGATGCTCGACACATTGAACAACTGCGGGAGGCGAAGATCGACGTAGTGGTGGCCGAGGTGAAATGAAGAGAGAGCCGGGGGATATCGACTGGAAGGATCACGGTTGAGAATAAAGGAACGTAAACGATCACGGATGATCAGTATACCGTTTGACAAACGATCATAAGTGAACTAGGCTGGCTTAAGATTCTCAGGTAAGCCTTCTTTTGGATGGCTCGACGAGGTCCAAGCACACTTTGGGTTGTTCCGCCCGCCCGAGTCCGGCGCGAGGCCGGAAGATGCTGAGGCGGACAGCAGAGAAATCGGGGCGGCATATATGGCAGTGGCGGTGGAAATCCCGAAGCTGGGCAACACGGTGGAAGAGTGCCTGATTGGCAAATGGCTGAAGGTAGAAGGCCAGAGGGTGTCCGCGGGCGAGCCTGTGGTTGAAATCGAGACCGACAAGACAAGCTTTGAGGTGGAGGCGCCGGTTGATGGCACGCTGCTGGCGCGGTTCTTTGAAAAAGGCACGCTGGTGCCGGTGTTTACCAAGCTGTTTGTGGTCGGCAATCCGGGCGAGGATGTGGATGTCTTCCGGCCGCGGGGCGAGGCAGCACCCGCAGTTCCGGTGACGGCCGGCGGAGAAGCGCCGCGCGCGGAAGAGCGGCCGGCGGCCGGGGCGGTGAGCGAGGCTCCCGCAGCCGGTTCTTCAGGGTCGATGAGCCCGCGGGCGCGGCGGTATGCCGAGGAGCACCACTTTTATCCGGCGGCGGTGGCCGGATCGGGTCCCGGCGGACGGGTTCTCGAAGCCGATCTGCGCGCCGCCTATCATCGCTCGGGTCGCGCCTCGGATGCGGCCAGCCAGCGGATGCAAAAGGGCGCAGTGGCTCCCGCGGAGGGTTCGGGAATCGGCGGTATGGTGATGGCCGCGGACCTTGGAGAGGCGGCGAGCCGCATCTCCGGCGTGCGCGAGAAGATTGCGCGGCGGCTGCGCGAATCGCTGGCCACGACGGCGCAGTACACGCTGAACACGTCGGCCGATGCGCGCGGTCTGCTTGCCTTGCGCGCGCGTGTTAAAGCGGCATCTGCCGGGCCGGACATCAACATTAACGACCTGGTGACCTGGTGCACGGTGCAGGCGCTGCAGGAGGCGCCGCATCTGAATGTGCTGTTCGTGGATGGGGCGATTCGGCAGGGGCGGGGCGTGCACATCGGGTTTGCCTGCGACACGCCGCGGGGGCTGCTGGTTCCGGTGGTGCACGATGCGCAGGCGCTGAGCGCGGCGGCGCTTGCCAGTCGCATGAAGGAACTTTCTTCGCAGGCCGTCGCAGGGACGATTTCTGCCGACGACCTGTCGGGCGGGACATTTACCGTGAGCAACCTCGGCGGTCTGGGCATCGAGTCGTTCACGCCGGTGCTGAATCCGCCGCAGGTGGCGATTCTGGGTGTGAATGCGATTCAACTGAAGGCGGTGCGGAAGGACGGCATGGTGGGATTCATCGATTCGATCGGCTTTTCGCTCACTCTGGATCACCAGGTGATTGATGGCGCGCCGGGGGCGCGGTTTCTGCAGATTCTCCGGGAAAAAATCGAAAGCGTGGAGCGGATATGTACGATCTGATCGTAATCGGCGCAGGCCCCGGAGGGTATGAAGCGGCGATCCATGCCGGCAAGATGGGCAAGAAGGTTGCGCTGATTGAAAAGGAGAAGGTGGGTGGAACCTGCCTGAACGTAGGCTGCATTCCGGCCAAGACGTTTTTGCGGTCGTCGAAGTTGTTCAGCGAGTGCGCCGAAGCCGCTGCCTACGGCGTGCGCGTAAGCGCACCGGAACTGGACATGTCCGCGCTGGTGGAGCGCAAGAACCGCGTTGTGGCAACGCTCATCAAGGGAGTGCAGGGGCTGCTGAAGCGGGCAGGCGTGGAAACCATCTCCGGCTATGCGCGCCTGGTGGGGCGCAACGCCGTTGAGGTGGGAGGCGCGCGATACGAAGCGGAGAACATTCTGCTGGCCACCGGATCGCGCCCGGCCGTGCCGCCCATTCCGGGGATACAGTCCGAGCACACGCTGGATTCGAACTCGGTTTTCGACCTGCGGGAGGCGCCCGGCAGCATTGCCATTGTCGGCGGCGGATACATCGGCCTGGAGTTTGCATGCTTTTTCCGGGAGATCGGCGCGAAGGTGGATGTCTTCGAGATGCTGCCGGCGATCGCGGCCGGAGCGGACGCGGAGATCGCCACGCGCATGCTGCGGATTCTGACGCAGAAGGGCATCGCGTTTCATCTCGCCACGCGCGTGCTTCGCATCGAGGGACACACGCTGCACTATGTTGGGCAGGACGGGAAAGAGGCGAGCCTGGAGGCCGGCTCGATCCTCAATTCCACCGGCCGGCGTCCGCTGGTTGAGGATCTTGGGCTTGAGGCGGTGGGCATTGACTTCACCGCAAAAGGAATCAAGACCACGGAGCAGGGCAAGACCAACGTGCCGGGTATCTGGGCCTGCGGCGATGTGACCGGACGGCGCATGCTGGCCCATGCGGCGACGCGCGAAGGAATCGTGGCGGTGAACAACATGTTCGGGCGCAAAGACAGGGTGCGTTACACGGCGGTGCCCGCGGTGGTGTATACGCATCCGGAAGTGGCCATGGTGGGCCGCACGGAAGAAGAACTGAAGCACGCCGGGATCAAGTACAAGAAGGCAGTGGTTCCCATGGCCGTGGCCGGGCGTTACCTGGTCGAGCATGAAAGCGGAACCGGCGTCGTGAAGATTCTGTGCGGCGCCGAGTTTGGCGAGATTCTGGGCGTACACGTCATCGGCGACGCAAGCAGCGAGTTTATTATCGCCGCGGCCGCCATGGTGGAAACCGAAATGAGGGCCGCCAGCGCCGCCGAGCTGGTCTTCCCTCACCCCACCGTATCCGAAGCCTTGAAAGAGGCGATTGCCGCAGTTCACCAGGAGCTTTAGGAATGCCTAAGTCGATTGTTGTCGAGCCGCAGGAAGTTTTCTCGCGCTCCAGTCTTCATTTTTCCGATATTCCCATCAATGCCTACCACCGCACCATGGAGGATGAGCTGGCTCATTACTCCACCGAAGACTTTCTTCACATCTGGCAGGATCTGTGCGCCATTCGCGAGTTCGAGACGATTCTGAACGAGATCAAGATCAAAGGTTCGTACAAGGGGGTGACGTATAACCACGCCGGGCCGGCGCACCTGTCGATTGGGCAGGAAGCGGCTGCCGTGGGCATGGCGTTTCTGCTTACGCCGGAAGACATGATCTTTGGATCGCACCGCAGCCACGGCGAGATTCTCGCCAAGGGTCTTTCGTGCATTCACAAGCTTTCCGAGGAGCGGCTGGCGGAGATCTTCGCCTTGTCGCGCGATGGAAAGATGCTGCAAGCCGTAACGCGGGAGTATCATGGGCCGGTCCGGGAAGCGGCGATTCGCGCTTTTCTTTACGGGGCCTACAGCGAAATCTTCGCGCGCGACAACGGCTTCCAGCGCGGGCTGGGCGGGTCTATGCACGCCTTCTTCACGCCCTTCGGCATTTATCCGAACAATGCCATTGTGGGCGGGTCGGGGTCGATTGCTCCGGGCGCCGCACTCTTCAAGCGCGTGAATCGCAAGCCGGGCATGGTAGTCTGCAACATCGGCGACGCCTCGTTTTCCTGCGGTCCGGTGTGGGAAGGCATCACGTTTTCGGCGATGGACCAGTATGCGAAGCTTTGGGACCAGTCGCTGGGTGGCGGTTTGCCGATTCTCTTCAATTGCATGAACAACTTCTACGGCATGGGCGGGCAGCCCTGCGGCGAGACCACGGGCATGCAGTTCCTGGCGCGTCTGGGCGCGGGAGTCAATCCCGAGCAGATGCATGCCGAGCGCGTGAACGGATACGATCCGCTCGCGGTGATCGACGCGTTCCGCCGCAAGAAGCAGATTCTAGCCGAGGGTCATGGGCCGGTTCTGCTCGACACCATCACCTATCGCATCAGCGGCCACTCGCCGTCGGATGCATCGAGCTACCGGTCGAAGGAAGAGATCGAGCAATGGCAGAAGGCCGATTCGATTGCCGCATTCCGCAAGCGTCTTGTCGATGCGCGGGTATTGACGGAACGCGAACTGGACAGCGCGCGTGCAAGCATGGAGACCACGGTTTTCGAGATGTTCCGCCTGGCTGCGGACCTGGAGCGCAGCCCGCGCATCGCGATCGACTCCGATCTGGTGGAGCGGGTGATGTTTTCCAACACGCGCGTGGAGAAGTTTGATGAGCGCGCGCCGGAGTTTCTGCAGGAGATTGCGGAGAACCCGCGAGTGAAACAGATCAAGGGCAAGATTCGCAAGGGAATCGAGGATGGCAAGCCGGTTGCGAAGATGAAGGCCTACAACATGCGCGATGCGGTCTTCGAAGCCATGCTGCACCGCTTCTCAATTGACCCGACCATGATCGCTTTTGGCGAGGAAAACCGCGACTGGGGCGGCGCCTTTGCGGTCTATCGCGGATTTACCGAACTGCTTCCCTATCATCGGCTGTTCAACTCTCCGATTTCGGAGGCGGCGATTGTGGGCGCGGCCGTAGGCTATGCCATGGCGGGAGGCCGCGTGGTGGCCGAACTGATGTACGCCGACTTCATGGGACGCGCCGGCGACGAGATCTTCAATCAGCTCTCCAAGTGGCAGTCGATGTCGGCCGGCGACGTAAAGATGCCGGTGGTGCTTCGCATCTCGGTAGGCTCGAAGTACGGCGCGCAGCACTCACAGGATTGGACGGCGCTGGTCAGCCACATTCCCGGGTTGAAGGTGGTCTATCCGGCCACGCCCTACGACGCCAAGGGTATGATGGCCGCCGCGCTGGCCGGCGCAGATCCCGTGGTCTTCTTTGAGAGCCAGAAGATTTACGACATGGGCGAGATGTTTGCCGAGCAGGGCGTTCCCGAAGAACATTACGAGATCGATCTTGCCGAGCCCTCGATCAAGCGCAAAGGCAGGGATCTGACGATCGTCACGCTGGGCCCAGCACTTTACACCGCCGTGAGCGCGGCGCAGCGGCTGGAGAAGGAGTTTGGGCTCTCCGTGGAGATCGTTGATCTTCGCACCGTGAATCCGATCCATTACGAGCCTCTGGCGGCCTCTGTCCGCAAGACCGGTAAGGTGATTCTGGTGAGCGACGCCGTGGAGCGGGGAAGCGTGCTGCACACGGTGGCTGCCAACCTGACGCAGCTTTGCTTTGACGATCTGGATGCGCCGCCGGTTGTGGTGGGCTCCCGCAACTGGATCACGCCCGCGCCGGAGCTGGAAGCAATGTTCTTCCCGCAGGCAGACTGGCTGCTTGATGCCATCCACGAGCGGATTTTGCCGCTGAAGGGTTACCGGCCCGGGACCAACTGGACGCTGGGAGAGATGGTGAGGCGCAATCGGCTTGGTGTGTAAAGGCATCGCGCGCCGGTATGAAAAAGAGTGAATGATACGGAAGGTTACGAGAAGCGATGTCCAGTGGAGAGCAGGGCGGCGGCGGGAAGGCCGCGACGAAGATCGCGCCGGCGGCGGGCAAGCTGAGCGTGCTGGTGGCAGGGTTGGGCGCGGTGACGACGATGATGATTGCGGGCGTGGAAGCGGTGCGGCGCGGACTGGCCAAGCCCATCGGGTCGCCGACGCAGATGGGGATCCTCCGTCTGGACAAGCGGACGGAGAACAAGAGTCCGTTGATCAAGGATCTTGTGCTATTGGCGGATGGGAACGACGTGGTGTTTGCGGGCTGGGATATCTTTAAGGACAACGCGTACGAGGCGGCCACGCACGCCAAGGTGATCCACCATGGGATGCTGGACCAGATGAAGCCGTATCTGGAGTCGATCAAGCCCGTGAAGGCGGTCTTCGACCAGAGTTGGGTGAAGCGGCTGCACGGGATGCACGTGAAGACGGGCAAGAACAAGCTGGATCTGGTCAACCAGTTGCGCGCCGGCCTGATCACCCGCCTGGGGCTGGCGTACTACAACTGAGGCGGCCGCGGTCCGGTTCTCGTGCCGGGCGAAGCGCGAAATGCGCTGCTGAAATGGTTTGGAACATAGCCAGGCCCATGAAGAGCGGCAGCCATGGTTCCGGCGCAACAAGATGAGTGTTGGGAGGTTCGATAAAAATGTCTTCCTCGGGTTCAATCCATGCGGCTCAGCCGGAGCCTGGCCGCCTTGCGTACCAAGTGCCCGCCATGATGCGCGCGCTCGTGCTGGATGGCATCGGGTTTGAGCATCTCGCCATCAAGAGCGTTCCCGTTCCTGAGGTGGGGCCTTCGCAGTTGCTCGCGCGCGTGGAGGCGGCCGGCATCTGCACTTCGCTGATCAAACTCATCGAACAGGGGCCGGAGCACAAGCTGATGTACGGATGGGATCCCGCGCAATTTCCCCTGATCCTTGGCGATGAAGGAGCGCTGACGATTGTCAAAGTCGGCCACAAGCTGCAAAACGCCTACAGCCTGGGGCAGCGCTTCGTGATCCAGCCTGCGGTGGACCATGCTCCGGTGAACCACCGGGAGCGTTATCGCAAGCAAGCCAGTGGCGTGAACAAGGTGGCCGTGGGGTACACGCTTGCCGGCCACCTGGCGGAGTACATTCTCGTTACCGAGGAGGTGCTTGAGTCGGGCTGCCTCCTGCCGATTCCGGACACGAGCGTTCCTTTTGCGCACGCGGCCATGAGCGAGCCGATCTCCTGCGCGCTCTCTGCGCAGGAGCATCATGTACATCTATGGCAGGAGAACCCGCTGGCGGCAAGGCAGGCTCAGATAGGCTTGAAGCCGCAAGGGGTGACGGTTGTGGTTGGCGCCGGTGCAATGGGACGGATGCATGTAGACCTGGCGTTCAGCTATAGACCAAGCGCGATTGTGGTTGCCGATTTTGCGGAGGACCGCCTGGCGCTTGTACAGAAGCTCTTCGGCGCACGGGCGGTGAAGCTGGGAATTCAACTGCGCACGGTCAGCGCCGGCGCAGAGCCGCTCGACGCGGTGATCGGGGAAATGACCGGCTGGCGCGGCGCCGACGATGTCATCATCGCGGTGGGCTCGAAAAAAGCGATTGAATCGGCACAGAGCCTGGTGGGGCGAGGGGCGGTATTGAACCTTTTTGGCGGACTCAAGAAGGGCGAAGACATGGTGGGCCTCGACGCCGGCATCGTGCACTACAAGGAGATCAATGTTACGGGCTCGAGCGGCGGCTCACCGCGCGATGTTGCGCAGGTTCTCGCGCTGATCGGGAGCCGCAGCATCGACGCCGGCGCCCACATCACGCGCGTGGGCGATCTGGATCATGCCGCGGAGTTCCTTGAGATGGTGAAGGCGCAAAAAATCGATGGCAAGGCGGTGGTGTATCCGCATCGCCGCACGCAAACCATCCTGGAGGTGCCCTCGTGGTCCGCGCAGGATGAGATTGCTTATCTGCAGGGAGGACGAGCCTGAGTGCCGCTATCGGGTAACCGCACATTTGTCGGCTTTGGTTTTGGTGCCATCCAGGCGGGGCTGTTTCTTTACGAGGCGCATCGCTCGGGGAACTTCGGCCGCCTGGTGGTGGCCGAGGTGCAGCCGGGTGTTGTGAAGGCCCTTCGCGACGCATCGGGCCTGTATGCGGTGAACGTGGCCCATGCGGACCACATCGAATGCGAGCAGATCGGGCCGGTTGCGATTGAGAATCCAGAGACCGCGGAGGGTGCGGAGTTTCTGGCGAAGAGCGTGGCGGAAGCCAGCGAGATGGCAACGGCGCTGCCCAGTATTCGTTTCTACAACACGCCCTCGCCAGGCAGCATCCACAGGATTCTCGCCGAGGGCTTGATGCGCAAGGCGGCGTTGGGCGGCCCGCCCGCGGTGATCTATGCGGCGGAGAACAACAATACCGCTGCGGAGGCGCTGGAAGAAGAGGTGTTCAGCCTTGTGCCGGCAGAGCGCAGGGATAAGGTGTGTTCGTGCGTACGCTTCCTGAACACGGTCATCGGGAAGATGAGCGGCGTCGTGGTGGACCCGGAAGAGATGCGCGCCCGCCGGCTGGCGCCGGTGACGCCGAACGGGGATCGCGCCTTTCTTGTCGAGCAGTTCAATCGCATCCTTATCTCCAGAATCCGGTTCGACGACGCTCCGGCCGCGTTCCGGCGGGGTATTGCAGTTTTTGAAGAGAAGGATCACCTGCTGCCATTCGAGGAAGCAAAGCTCTATGGGCATAATGCCACACATGCTCTGGCCGCCTACCTTGGCATGATTTGCGGCGTGCGCCAGATTGCCGGCTTGAAGCAGATGCCGGGCGCGCCCGCATTTCTGGAAGCAGCCTTTGTCGAGGAGTCGGGAGCAGCGTTGATCGCCCGGAATCGAGGCGTGGATCCGCTCTTTACGCGGGAGGGATACCGGGCCTACGCCGAGGATTTGCTGGTGCGGATGTTCAATCCATATCTTGGCGACACTGTGGAACGGGTGGGCCGGGATGCGGCGCGCAAGCTGGGGTGGGACGATCGTCTGATCGGAACGATTCGCGCCGGCTTGCGGAGCGGAATCCGCATGAAGCGTTTTGGAATGGGGGCAGCCGCTGCGGCCTGCGCCCTTGATCCCGCGGCTTTGAGCGAAAGGGATGTGCTGCACGCCACTCTGGAGACCATCTGGAATCAGGCTGCTCTCAACAGCGAGGAACGGCGCCGTGTGCTCCACGTGGTGGAAGAAGGACGGGAGAAACTCAAACTCTGGCGCCAGCGGCAATTTCCCCACCTGGAGAATCTGATGCAGGCGCGGAGCTGATGGATGAATGGGCGTGTGTTCTAAATCGGGTCGAAGCGGATTACTTTTCGCGGCAACTGATCTTTGCAGCATTCTGCGCTTCAGGCAATGGCGCTTCACGCTCACCATTTCTCGGTGAGTTTGTTCGATTCCTCAAGCCGTTGTTCGGGCGTCTGCTCCAACTGAAAAACCTCGCTGCCTTTGAAGTATCGTGTGGGCGCGCCCAGCGCGTTGTTTGGAGCTTTGATCTCATACGCGAACTTGCCCTCGTCGTTTTTGGCGATGGCGACGATTTCGCCTTTGATCAGAGCGCCATCGACCAGAACCAGCACTTCTTCGCCGTGCAAGAACATTCTCTTGTGCTCCTTCTCCACTCTTCACAATGAGTGGAATCTCCGCGTTGGCCAAGCGCAGCGCCACCGCAGCGATAAGGCCACGTCATGCCGGACGTTCTCTCCCATGCAGGCAAGGTTGGCCCGCCATTGTGATCATCGCATGCTCTTTCGGACTCCTAGCCCCGGTTCGATAACGGAAAGGATAACAAATGCGCGATGGGGCGATCCACGCAGGCCTGGCGCCGCGTCTTCACGATCCTGCTGATCGCGAGGAGTGCGGCCTAAAGCGACACAAACAGATGCGGGGCGCAGGATGGAACTTACGCCCCGCGGTTTGTCCGCAGCGCTTAGCGGCCGATGAGTGCGGACTCGCGTTCCTCAGAGGAGTTCTGGTAGGAGTGGCCCGTCAACAGGCCGAGGACGAACCAGCCCAGCAGTGCCGCGCCCAGCGCGAAGAGGATGTCGCCAGGAACGCGCATCCAGCGCAGCGTTTGCATGGCGCCGGTCTGCAGGAACTCTGCCGAACGCGCATACCAGGTGCCGCGCTCGATCGAGGCCAGCGCCTGCATCAGCCCGATGGGCAGCATGCTGAGGACCACCATGAAGACAAGTCCCGCGTTGATGAGCCAGAACGAGGCTTTCAGCGTCCCCTCCTTCCATGGTCTGCCGGGGTGCAGCACACGGAGGCAGAAAAGAGTCAGCCCGAGGCCCAGCATGCCGTAAACGCCGAACAGCGCTGTGTGTCCGTGCACAGGGGTGAGATTCAACCCCTGCATGTAGTAGAGCGCGATAGGCGGGTTGATGAGAAAGCCGAAGAGGCCGGCGCCCACAAGATTCCAGAAAGCCACCGCGACGAAGAAGTAGATGGGCCACTTGTAGTTGGCGATCCAGCGCGCCTTCTCCGTGGGCTGCGTGAGGCGGAGGTTCTCCCATGCTTCGTAGCCGATCAGCGTGAGGGGTACCACCTCCAGCGCGCTGAAGACGGCGCCCAGCGCAATCACGGCAGGGCCGGAACCGGCGAAGTAGAGATGATGGAAGGTGCCGATGATGCCGCCGGAGAGGAAGATGCAGGTGGAGAAGAGAACTGCGCGCGTGGCGCTGCGAATCTCCAGGAGTTTGAGCCGCGTGAAGAGAAACGCAATGACTACAGTGGCGAAGACTTCAAAGAATCCTTCCACCCAGAGGTGAACGACCCACCAGCGCCAATACTCGGCGGTGACAAGGTTGCTGCGCTGTCCGTACATCAGGCCGGCTGCGTAAAAGGTAGGGATGGCGATGCTGGAGACGAGGAAGAGCGCGAGCAGGGAGCGGTCCTCGCTGTCGCGCTTGAAGGCGGGCTTGAGGGCGCGCACCATCAGCACCAGCCACAGAAGCAGACCGGTGAAAAGCAGTATCTGCCAGAAACGGCCCAAGTCCACATACTCATAACCCTGACTGCCGAACCAGAACCACAAGTTGCCGAGCTTCTGCTCAATGCCCATCCACTCGCCGGCCAGTGATCCGCCGACCACCAGCACCAACGCTACGAAGAGCACATTCACGCCCAGGCGCTGGAACCTCGGTTCGTGTCCGCTCACGGCGGGGCCCACGTAGAGTCCCGTGGCCAGCCATGAGGTGGCGATCCAGAAGATGGCCAGTTGCAGATGCCACGTGCGCGTGATGGCATAGGGAAGATACTTATCCAAGGGGAAGCCGTAGAAGCCCTGGCCTTCCACGCCGTAATGCGCGGTAAGGACACCCATCAGGATTTGTACGGCCCACAGCGCTACAACAACAAGGAAGTATTTGATGGTTGCGCGCTGCGAGGGCGTGGGATGGAGCCCGACGAAAGGATCACTGGCCGGATACGGCCCCCGGACCACGGCCTTCTCCTGCGACGAGTACCACCAGACCAGGCCGCCGATTGCCGCCAGCAGCCCCACAACGCTGATGATGCTCCAAAGAACCGCGCCGGGCGTGGGGTTATTTGCGATGAGCGGCTCGTGCGGCCAGTTGTTGGTGTAGGTCACAGTGGAGCCGGGGCGATCGGTGGAAGCAGCCCAGGCCGACCACCAGAAAAAGGCGGCGAGTTGCCTCTGCTTCGCGGCATCGGTGAGCGCGCCTACGGGAATCGCATAGTCCTTGCGCCCGGCCGCGAAGACGTTGGCGTAGTAGGCGGCCAGATATTCAAACGCCGCCGCCCGGCCGCTGTCGATGGTCACGCGGTTGTCGGCCGCGTCGTAGGTGTTTGTGCGCATCGTGCGCACCAGGCGCGCCTTCAGCACCGCCTGCTCATCGGCGTTGAGTGTGGAGAAGCCAACGGCCCCTTCGTGCTGGGCCCAGCGGTTGAGGAGAAAGGTGGATTCTCGATGAATCCAGTCCGCAGTCCAGTCTGGCGCCACGTAGGCGCCGTGGCCCCAAACGGTGCCGATCTCCTGCCCGCCGATCGACTGCCATACACCCTGCCCGTCGGTAATGGATGAGCCGGTAAAGAGCAGTTGTCCGCCGTCTGTGTATACGTTGGGAAGCGGCGGAGCCTGGCTGATCATCCTGCGGCCCACTCCGCCGAGCACAGCAAAGGACGCGAGAACCACCACGGACAATGCCAACCAATAACGCTTGTACGACATGCTTTTTTCCTCCAACCGCGCCGCTCCATGCGCGCGGCGTTCTTCTCACATGCGACGATAAGTGGAACGTAAAGGCGATGCAGGGACTTAAGTCACAGGAAGGATAGGAAAGTGACAAGGCCGGCCAGTCAGGCACGGCCTGCTCCGTGACGCCCGGGCCAGACAGGTAGGCAGGGCCATCGCATTTCAAAATAGCTCCAGGAGGCGGAGCCGGTAGTCATTGTCCCATCCAGCGCGTTAGAACTTGCCGCGCAGGGAGCCTTTGGACCCTTCTTTTTGCATGGCATTGATGGCCATGTGGCGCAACCGTGCGAGATTGTGCGGTCCATGCCCCATGCGGGTGCGGTCCTGGTCCTCGTTCATCACCACGTCCAATCGCCAGCGCAGGCTGTTTTCCACCCCCCCGGTGTTGGCGCGCGACCTGGTTGAATCGCTCCGGCGACAGTTCCGAACTGAGCAGGTAGTAAGCCGTCTCGGCGGTGGTTTTGTGCGCCGTTTCGCGCCTCCGCGCCACCTTGCCGATGGCCTTCAGGCCTGGCCATGGGTGCTGCTTCCGGAGCCAGTCGATCTCGGTGGAAACCGTCGCCGTGCGGGTCTCGATGCGTCCATGATCGGCCTCGACGAAGGGCATGGAACGGCTCACTTTCAACTCCGGATCCTCCAGCAGCAGGACCACATCGTCGTAGAGCCTGCCTTGATTGGCTTTCAGCGCCAGGGCACAGTCGCCCTTCTGCTCGACGATCGGCTCGGCGATGGCGCCTTTCAGCGCCAGCATCTCGATCCATTTCGGCGCCGCCGTAATCTCGTTGGACTTGGCATCGGTGGCGATCTGTGCCAGCACCAGGCGCTGCCGGCATCCCCAGGCGCTGACCATGTGCAGCGCCGACTTGCCGCCGGCTCGATCGAACCGCGCAACACCTTCCACCCCAGCGACGAAGACCTGTCGCTGGGGACCCCGGTCTTGCCGTCGATGGCCACCACGCCTTGCAACTGCTCCGAGAACTGCGCCATCAACCGCTGAAACGCATCGCGAAACTGATCCGGATCGAGATTGCGAAACAGCCGCCTGAAGGTGTCATGGCTGGGCACGCCGTTGGCCAGGGTCAGAAAGCTGCGCAGAAACGGCGCTTTGGTTTCGGCAAACAAAGCCATGTCCACCGCGCCCTGACAGCCGCACCGCACGGCGCACAGAGCGGTCCCTACCGCGACCATCGCAAGAATCTCCTGCATTTGTTGTTCATTTGAATTCGGCACAGGTCTCCAGCCTGCGTAGCGCGCTCAGCATCTCGCGCAATGCCGTCTTTCCCATCTCTCCCTCAAACTCCTTTTGCAGCCGGTCCAGCGCCGCAATCACCCGCACCGCGCAGCGCCTGCCCTGCGGCTTCAGCGCCAGTTGGTAGGCCCGCGCGTCCTCCGGGTCGATCCTCCGCTGCAGGTGGCCCTTGGCTTCAAGCGACGAAACGCAGTGGCTCACGTTGCCCCGCGTAGTCGAAAAGCTCTCCGCCAGTTGCGACGGTTTCACCGGCCGCGGCGCCTCAAAAAACAGCGCCGCCAGCGTCAGCCCTTCGAAAAAACTCAACCCGTCCGCGGCCAGGGACCGGGCGGCCAGCCCCTCAAAGCGCCGCGCCGCGCGGCTCACCGCAAACATGGGGCTTTCCTTCAAAAAAGCCTCGATACGCATATTCATGCGCAATAGTTTACACGGTCAACTATTTAAATCAATGCAAAACCGTCCTTGCGCCGCGTCCGCCGCGCAGGGATCATCAAGGCGTACCCCGCCATGCGAAACGCCCTCGGCTCCCCTTCCGCGCTTCTACTGCTCGCCGCACTTCTGCCCGTGGCCCATGGCCAAAGTGCCGGGTCCGCCCCGCCTGAAAAGCCCCGGAAACCGCGCCCCGCCGCGCTTCAGGCCCCTTCCCAGTCCATGGTCGTCCTCGGCTCGCCCACCCCCACGCCGCTGGCGGAGTCGCCCGCTGCCGTCTTCGTCCTTCCCGTCCAGCCCAACATCCTGACCGTCGAAACGCCCCAGGACCTGCTCCGCCGCGACGCCTCCATCTTCATCCAGCAGCGCGGCGCCGGCGGCGCGCAAACTGACCTGCTCCTCCGCGGCGGCACCTTCGAGCAGACACTCGTCCTCCTCAACGGCTTCCGCATCAACGACAGCCAGACCGCGCACCACAACCTCGATCTCCCCATCCCCCTCGACGCCATGAGCTCCATCGAAGTCCTCCACGGCGCCGGCTCCACACTCTACGGCGAGGACGCGCTCAGCGGCGTCGTCGATTTCCTCACCGCCGCGCCCTCGTCTTCCACCTTCCGCATGCGCGGCGGCCTCGGTTCCTTCGGCTCCAGCGAAGAATCGCTGCTAGCCGCCATGGTCCGTCCGCGCTGGAGCTCCCGCCTCACGGCCACGCACAACCTCTCCACTGGCTTCATGCCCGACCGCGACTATCGCAACCAGGACGTTTCCCTCGAAACCTGGGCCGGCTCCCGCCTCGGCGTCACCGACCTGCTCCTCGCCGCCAGCGATCGCGCCTTCGGCGCCAACCAGTTCTATGGCCCCTTCAATTCCTGGGAACGCACCAAGGGCTGGTTCGCCTCCCTGCGCCAGGAACTCGGCCCCCACACCGTCGCCGCCTTCGGTTACCGCCGTCACACCGACGAGTTCATCCTCCTGCGCAACAATCCCTCGATCTACGAGAACAACCACATCGACGGCTCCTGGCAGGCCTCCCTGCGCCACACGGTTCCGCTCGGCGCCGCCTCCGTCCTCCTGCTCGGCATCGAGTCCGACGGCGACAGCATCCGCAGCAATAACCTCGGTCTCCACGCCCGCAACCGCGGCGCGGGCTACCTCGATCTCGACATCCGCCCGGCCACCAGCCGCTGGAATCTCTCTGCCGGCCTGCGCGAGGAGATCTTCTCCGGCGGCGCCCTCTCCGTTCTTGCGCCGCACCTTGCCGGCAGCCTGCGCCTCGCCCGCCCACTCAAACTGCGCGCCAGCGGCGGCTACGGCTTCCGCATTCCCACTTACACCGACCTCTACTACTCCGACCCCTCCACCAACGGCAATCCGGATCTCCAGCCTGAAGCGGCATGGTCCGGAGAAGCCGGTTTCGACTGGTCGCCCTCGAGGCGCCTGGCACTCTCCGCCACCGGCTTCTATTCCCGTCAACACAACACCATCGACTACCTCCGCACCCCAGCCGCTTCCGGCGTGCCCGCATCCAAGTGGAACGCCGCCAACCTCAGCGGCCTCCGTTTTGCCGGAGCGGAAACCATCCTCGACTGGAACCCTTCCCCCTCACAGAAGATTCGCCTGGCCTGGACAGGACTCGCCGGCAAACAAGCTTCCTTGCACGGCCTCCAATCCGAGTACGCGCTCAACTATCCTGTCGTGAATTTCCACGCCTCCTGGACCATCCTCTGCGGAAAAGGCCTCGCCTTCACCAACGAACTGGCCATCGCGCAGCCCTACCAGCAGCCCGGCGTCCCCCCCTGGAATGCCTCGCCCTATCCGGTGTGGAACGCCGCGCTGACTCGAAATGCCAGCCGCCTGCGCCCTTATCTCCGCCTCGACAACCTCAGCAATACCGGCTATCAGGAGATCAACGGTGTCGCCATGCCCGGACGTTCCATCACCGGCGGCATCTCCATCGCACTGAAGTAAGCAGGCCTTTTGCGGCTCGCATCCGCGCGCATAAGCCCAACGCCGCGGCTTTTGGGAGCGATGGGAAGCAAGCGGATGCAGGGACTGCGCCTCCATCTGGCAAAAAAAGCGGCACGAACTGTGTTAGAGTTCGTGCCGGGAGGCCAGTGACGCAAACTACTTCCGCATTGGAGGCGAAAGACTTAACCATCTCCACTGCCGGAATAAATACACGATAACATAGATTCAGAAGAATGCAACTACAAAAATCAACATTTTTAGAAGAATCCAGAAGATCAACCTTTTTGGGACTGAAACGTCGAATGGAACTAGATCTCCACCGATTGAAACGATTCGGCCTTATGGATTGCACAGGAGCATCTTCAAGATGACAAGTCCTTCAGAATTAGAAAGATCGGATCAGAACGAGGCGCCAGGCAAAACGCCCGCAACCTGGCTCCGGCTGGGACTGGTGGCAGGCGCCTCTGCCGTAGCAGGAGGCGTAGCGGCCGCCTGGTGGTACCGGAAAACGCTCGCAAAGCTCCGTCAAGCTGAAGAAAACGCCACTAATCCATGTTTTGGAAGCCCCAGCCCCCCTGAAGCCGACGAGGAGTGAGTCAAAACAATGCCTCTCCCCATGCATGGCCAGTTCGCCCTCTGGCCGCAGCAGCCCAGCCAGAATCGAAGACCGTGAAACCGTGTGCGCTCAACGGCGATGATCACGCGCTTTGCGCAGGTTCGGTTGTCAGACCGCCGGCCGGAAGATGCTGCGTCCTGGCAGCCATCTCCAATCCATCCTTCACAAACTGGGCAGGATGGAGTCTCGAGTCAAATCGAAAGCGGCGAGGCGCCGGTTCTGGCCCATGATCTCTGAGCGAAGCTCCTGCCACAGCTCGTTGGGAATCTTGAGAAAAGTCTCGACAACGGCGGGATCAAACTGGGTGCCCGAGCAGCGGAGAATTTCTTGGCGGGCCACGTCGAAACTGCGCGCCTTGCGGTACGGACGATCGCTGGTGATGGCGTCAAGGGTATCGGCAACGGCAAAAATTCGAGCGCCGATCGGAATCTGGTTCCCGTGCAGGCCGTTGGGATAACCGCTGCCATCGAAGTGCTCCTGGTGGCTGTAGACGATCTCCGCCGAGGCCGCCAGAAAAGGAATCTTGCGCAGAATATGGTAGCCGCGGATGCAATGCTCGCGCATGATCACCTGTTCTTCCGGACCGAGGGCGCCGGGTTTGCGAAGTATCGAGTCCGGAATCGCCATCTTGCCGATATCGTGGAGAAAAGCGCCCCGGGCAATCACTTTGATCTGGGCCGCATCAATGCCCGTGGCGCGGGCCAGCGCAATGGTGTAAGCGGTTACACGCTTGGAGTGACCTTCGGTTTCTGAGTCCTTCAGGTCGAGCGCGTCGCCCAGCGCCTCGAGAGTCACATCGTAGGAGTGTTCGAGATCTTCCACTGCCTGGCGGAGCATCTCCGTCCGGGCTTGCACCACCTTTTCCAGGGTCTGCTGGTAGCTTTGGCTTGCCTGCAGCGCATGGCGGTGGTCCAGCGCGCGCTCCACGGTGGCCAACAGATGCTGGCGCTCAAATGGCTTGAGCAGGTAGTCGTAGGCGCCGCGGCGCATGGTGTCGATGGCGACAGAGGTATCGTGTACGGCGCTGACCATCACCACGGGAATTTGGGGGAACTGGTTGTGCACGCGTTCAAGCAGAACAAGGCCGTTGCCATCCTGCATCAGGATGTCGGCCAGAACCAGTTCGCAGGAAGTGCGCTCCAGAATTTCGAAGGCTTCGCGTCCGCCCGAGGCGAAGAGAACGTCATAGCCATGGCGCTCAAGCGCCGCGCCCATCATCGCGCGCACGGGTGATTCGTCATCGACAACAAGGATGCGCTCTGGCCGGTGCATCGTGGACGTAGCCGCTCCTGGCGCCGTCGCGGGCTGACGGCTGTCGGAAGCGGGAGCGGCGGGATGTTTGCGGTCCTGCGTGGAATGAGAAATCCCCATGATTATTCTCCAGCCTGGCCGAGCCAACAATTCTGTCTCATCCATGCTCCGGTTGCCTTGCGGCAACCGTACTGGCAACGCCGTCTGCAATAGAAAAACCTGCGCTGCCGGTCGTCATGCGCGCTTCTTTCGTTCCCCGTGCAGCCGCTCAGGCGCAAGCGCACTCTGCCACCTTCGATCGCGACAAATGGCCGGGCATCCGCCCACCTTCAGGCGCATAACTACGCCCGGGATTCCTGGCCCGCAGAGGAAACCTTCTCGTCTGCCCGGCCACCAGCCGGAAGCCATGAGCCAATTCTCAGGCCATCCGGCAGAGATCGCAACGTAAAAACCGATCATCCCATTTCAAAGGTTAAAACGTTCCAAATCTGCTATTCGGTTGGACGTGAGGAAAAGACAATAAGATGTGCGCCGTCGCGGATTTCCCTTTCCGTTCGCACACGAAAGTCTCCACACAAAAGTCATCAGCGCCCGTTGCGCATCAAACTGAACCGGAGCAGGCAGCCGCGCGTCCTCTGGCACACCCCCGCCGCGCTGTCTGGCGCCGTGCCGCCTGCGGCTCGCGCCGCTCTGCTCTCGTTTCGGCTCTGTCCTGTTTCTTTAGTCTCTCGACCGCGCCCGCCGCGCCGCCACCCAGCCCTCGATGTTCACCTGCCGTGCGCGCCCGATGGCCAAAGCCCCGGAAGGCACGGCTTTGGTGATGCACGACCCGGCGCCGATGAAAGCGCCGTCCTCCACGGTCACCGGCGCCACCAGCGTCGAGTCGCTGCCCACAAAGGCGCCCTTGCCGATGCGCGTAGTGTGTTTGTGTACGCCGTCATAGTTGCAGGTAATCACACCGGCGCCAATATTGGCGCCTTCGCCGATCTCGGCATCCCCAAGATAGGTAAGATGGCTGGCCTTGACCCCCTTGCCCAGTTTGGCCTTCTTGGTTTCTACAAAATTGCCCACATGCGCGTCCTCGCCAATCTCGCTGCCCGGCCGCAGATGGGCGAAGGGGCCAATCCTGGCGCCATCGCCAACCGTGCTCTCCTCCAGAACGCAGCTCTGCCGCACCACCACGCCATCGCCGAGCACGCAGTCTTCAATGACACTGAAGGAGCGGATGCGGCAGCCGCCGCCCACGCGGGTTTTGCCCAGCAACTGCGCGTAGGGCTCGATCACCGTGCCGGCGCCCACTTCCACCTCGGCGTCGAAGACGCAGGTTTCAGGCCGATGGATCACTACACCGGCGGCAATCAGCCGCGCGGCAAGGGCAGTGCTTGCTCTCTCGCTGGTCACTGGATCTGCTCCGTTTCGGCTTTCGGCCGCGCCGGCGGCTTGGGCATGGGAATCGTGATATCGACGCTCCGCACCGGACCGCGCTTCAGTTCATCCAGCCACGGCTTGATCTCCGGCTGGTTCCCCACAACGAGAATCGCCAGCTTGTCGGGGTGAATATACTTCTTGGCCACCACGGCCAGGTCAGCAAGCGTCACCTTCTCGATCCCGGCCTTGTATGTCTCGAGATAATCCGCGGGATAGCCGTAGAACTCCAGCCGCTCGCGCTCTGCCAGCACCTTGCCGCGCGTGTCATAGAGGAAAAGGAAGGAATTGAGAATGTCGTCCTTGGCGCGCTTCAGCTCCTCGGCCGTGAAGGGCCTGGTGGTCAGTCCCTCAATCTCGCCCAGCGCCGCCTGGGTGGCGTCCACGGTCGAAACGCTCTTCGTCAGCACCTCCACATCGAAGATCGATGGGTGGTCGTAGGAGAAGCCCAGACCGCCGCCCACCGCGTAGGCCAGGCCCAGCTTGGTGCGCACCGTCTGGAACAGGCGGCTGCCGAACCCGCCCCCCAGAATGTCGTTCATCACCGCCAGCGCCGGCACGTCCGGATTCTTGCGCTCCGTGCCCAGACCCACGATCTGGATATTCGACTGGTTCACGTCGCCCTTGTTGACAAAGAAAACGCCGGTGCGGGCCTGGTCGAAGCGGTCGTGCCGCGGCGGCAGGGGCTTGACCGCTGGCAGAGATGCAAAAACCTGGCGCAGCTTTGCCTCCATCGCCGCCGCATCAAAGTCCCCGCTCACCCCCACGATCAGCTTGCCTTGGATCGTCCGGTCGTGCCACGCCTCCAGATCGGCCACGCTCACCTTGGCAATGGTGGCCAGCTCCGGCTGCCGCGTGTACGGGCTGTCGGACCCATAGACCAGCTTGGCCGACTCGCGCTCCGCAATCCCGCCCTCGTCGTCGTTGCGCCGCACAATGCCCGTGGCCTCCTGCTGCTTGGCAAGCTGCAGCTTGCCGGCATCGAATTTCGGATGAAACAGCAGGTCCATCGCCAGTGCAAACACCTGGTCCGCGTCGCCCTTCAGCGAGTCCCAGGAGAGCGCCGTCGAGTCGATGTCGCCGCCGGTTTCGATGTGCGCGGCCTTCGCGGCCAGCAAGTCGTCCATGGCGTCGCCGCTCATCTTTTCCGTGCCGCTGGTCCGCCAGGTCTGTCCATACAGGTCCACCAGCCCGGCCTTGGCCGGATCTTCGTCCCGCGCCCCGCCCGGAATCAGCACCGACCCATGCACAAACGGCAGCTCATGATCTTCCTGCAGAAAGATCACGATGCCATTCTTCAACTCGATGCGCACCGGCTGGTGGGGCTTGAAGGCATGCAGCGCCGGAATAGGAATCTTCTCCCACGGCTTGACCTGCTGCGCCGCCACACCCGCCGGCGCAATCACGGCTGTTGCAACCGCCAAAGCCAGCACGGCTCCTTTCCGCCCCGCGCCGCGGGCGCAAAGCTGGCCCAGCCGCATCTTCCACCGGCCTCTGATCACGGTCCACTGATCACTCTTCTTCATTCCGCGCCCCCCTCGCTCTTGGCCGCCGCCGTGGGCGCCTGGTAGTCAATCTCGGCGCTGGTCCGGTTCGAGGCCACAAAAATCTTGTTGGCCACCCGCCGGATGTCGGCCTTGGTCACCTTGTCCACGCGGTCCAGTTGGAGGAACAGTTCGCGCCAGTCTCCGTAGCGCGTCTGGTACTCGGCCAGCGCGCTGGCCAGACCCTGGTTGTTGGCCAGGCCGCGCAGCAGGTCGGCGCGCGCCCGCGTCTTGTACATCTCCAGCTCCGCGTCAGTCACGTCCGCGGTCTTCAGCTTCTCAATCTCCTTGTGAATGGCAGCGCGCATCTCCGCCGGTGTATGTCCAGGCAGCGGCACGGCATAAAACGCAAACAGGCTCGGGTACTTCTCGCCGGGAAACGGACTGAAGCCCTCCGCCTCGGCCGCAATCTGCTGCTTCTCCACCAGGCTGCGATAGAGCCGCGAAACCCGCCCGTTCGACATAATGTCCTGAATGGCGTCGTACACCGCGTCGTCCGGATCACGGTAGCTCGGCCGGTGATAGCCCTCGATATAAAACGGCTGGGTCTGCTCCCGGATGATCACCTTCTTCTCGGCAAATTGCGGCGGCTCCACTGTCGTCATCTCTTCCGGCTTTGGCCCCCCCGGCACCTTGCTGAAGTACTTCTCCAGCATCGGCATCGCCGTCTTGGGATCCACGTCGCCCACCACCGCCACCACAATGTTCGAGCCCGCGTAGTACTTCTTATGGAAAGCCATGGCCTCGGTAGCCGTTATCTGGCTTACCTCGCTGGGCCACCCAATTGCGCTACGCCCGTAGTTCTGCGCCACATACGCCGTGGCCAGAAACTGCTCCACCAGCCGCCCGATGGGATTCGAGTCCGTGCGCATCCGCCGCTCCTCGATCACCACACTGCGCTCCTTGTAGAACTCTCGCGGCACCGTGTCCGCCAACCGCGAACTCTCCAGCCACGCCCAGAGTTGCAGCCGGTTCTCCGGCATCGACCAAAAGTACATCGTGTCGTCCAGCCCCGTCTCTGCGTTCAGCCCCTCCGCGCCATTCCGCTCCGCCACCTCGGTAAACTGGTTCGGGATCACGTACTTTTCCGCCGCCGCCTGCGCCGCCACAAAAGCCTTGTGCAGCTCCTCCAGCTTCTTCGGGTCCCGTCCCACCGGCTTCAGATACTCCGCCTCGTAGGCGTTGTTGGCCGCCTCCACCCGCGCCAGCGCCACCTTCTCGGCTGCATAATTGGTCGTCCCAATCTGGCTCGTCCCCTTGAACGCCAGATGCTCGAACATGTGCGCCAGCCCGCTCTCGCCCGAGGGATCGTCCACGTCGCCCGCGTCCACAAACGTGGTGTAGCTGAACACGGGGGCTTCGGGCCGCTGGCAGATGATGATCGTCAGGCCATTGGGCAGCACTTTGGTGGTGATGCGCTGCTCAAAGCTCTTCAGATCCTGCGCATGCGCCGCCGACAGCGCAAACGCCAGCGCCAGCAGCGCCGCCGCGCCACCGCGCCACCGGGAAGAAATCCTGTTTGGCATCGAGTCTCCTCGCCCAAAGGCAGCCAAATGCTGCCTTTGCACACTTCCAAACTTATGATTCCACCCCAACGGGGGTCAAACCCGCCCGCCGCTGGGCAGTACGATGGGCAGGACCATGACAGCTTTATACTTTGTCTCGGAAGATGGTTTGCACTTCGCCGCGCCTTGCAGATAATTACACCCCGCCATGCGAAAATGGCTTCGAGAATAGCCTCCGGACGCAGAGAAAGACCGCCCGGAAAGAAGGGACGAGAGCATCATGTACCCCCCTACCCCCCCGGGGGTACAGATTCTTTTTTCTTCGCCCTTTAAGCAGCCTGTGACAGAAGCCCAGTTTTTCTGAAGGGAACGGCCTCAGCTACATCGTAAATCTCGCGCAATCCAGGCAGCTTTCGCCGTCAGGCGACGCCTCTTCCCGGATTTCTACGTTCACCACAATCCAGGGAGGGCCTGTGGCCCGCGCAAGTGCATGAAAAACAAGGGCGCGGCCTTGTTTTTCCGACCGAGGCGATTCGACCTGTCTCGGAAACCGCACAAAACGCCTCCCATGCGCGGCAGGCACATGCGAGGCGCCCGGCTTGGCGTCAGCACTGGAATCCGTCTTTGGCCAGCGCTTCCTTCAGGCCCTTCATGCTGATGCGGGATGAGGCTTCGGGCGTGCCCGCGCCGCGCCAGTGGGTTTCCAGGCTTACGGCATAGTGGTAGCCGTCGCGGGCCAGCGCGCGCAGTTGCCCGGCCCAGTCCACAACGCCCTCGCCCACCGGCGCCCACTCCCACTTGCCGCCGGGCTTGCGAATGACGTTTTTGGCGTGGCAGTGGCCGATGCGGTGCTTGGGCAGCAGGTCGTAGCCGTTGGGGAAGGGCATGCTCCCGGGGAAGGTGGCCGCGTTGCCGGGATCCCAGTTGAGCATGAAGTTGGGCTCGGTGACGGCCTTGAGCGTGGCGGCAGCCTCTTCCGCGGTAGCGGTGTTGCAGGCCATCTCGTTTTCGAGCAGCAGAATCAGGTTGTGTTGGGCGCAGGTGCGCGCCGCTTGCCGCAGTTTCTCGTTGATGGCCGTGCGAAAGGGCTTCTGGTTCTCGAGACGCCAGAAGTCGAAGCAGCGCACGCGGTCCGTGCCAAAGCTTCTGGCCAGGTCGATGGAGCGCTCCAGAACCTCGTCCTGCTGCTTGAAGTCGAAGTCGGCATGGAACTGGTCGTGATGCGGGCTCTCTTTGGAGAGCGGCGCACCCGGCCAATCCACCTTGAAAAGCGGGCTGGCGATGTCCGTCACGCGCAGCTTGTACTTGGCCAGGATGCCGCGGGCGCGGGCCACCTCGCCGGCATCGAGATCCGTGATGTTCTTGTTCCACATGCCGCGAAGCTCGATCCAATGAAGGCCAAAGTCATGCGCGGCCACGAAACAGGCGTGGTCGAAGTCTTGGGAGATTTCGTCGTTGATGACGGCGAGGCGGAAAGGACAGGCGGCGGCGCGGGCGGCGCGCCCTCCAGCGGCCAGCGCGCTTGCCGCTCCCAAACCGGCAAGAAACGCCCGGCGCGATGTGTGCATGAATTCCTCCTTGAGGTTACGGCGCGCCTGCGGGCGCTTGCCGGCTTCGCTTGTGATTGTAAGACCGTGCCCCGCCCTCGATCGAAAACTGCTAGGGGCGCGGGTACCGGCGGGTCTCGCCGGTGCGCTGATTGGTCACAGAGAAGCTGCCGTTGGCCCGCGCCTCCACCTTGATCCAGTAGCCGCTGTCGGGCGCGCCGGAGGGGTTGGCGATCAGCGCAGAAGGCGAGTTATGCGCAGCGCCGGAGCCCTCGGCGGTGTGGAGCTGCCAGAGATCCTGGAGACCGGGGCTCTGGTGGACGCGCTCCCACGCCTCGGGGCTGCCCCCCTTGCGCGCGCCGTTGTTCATGATGGCCACGCGCGGGTGAATGGCGTCCACAAGGGCGCGGGAGTTGGAAAGATTCATGCCATGGTGCGAGACCAGGAACAGATCCACGGGCGGAAGGGGATTCGCGGGGCACACCATCGCAATCTCCTTGGCGCCGGTCAGGTCGCCAAGATCCAGAAAGCGGAACCGGCCGAAGGTGAGAAGAATGCCCATGGAGCGGGCATTCTCGCTGGGGTCGGCGGGCCACCTGGGCTCGGCGGCGCAGTAGGCGTTGGGCCTGGGCGTTACGCCGGGAATCCGCGCTACGTGCTGGCCGTCGGCGGTGAGCACAACGGCGTCGAGGCCGGGAATGGAAATCGTATCGCCGGGATGCAGGATGCGGCGCGGGTGGCCCTGGATGGCCTTGAGGTAGGCGGCATAGTTGGCGCGCGTGGCGGCAGAGTCCTCGCGGTTGTCGCCGTGGTCGAGGAACGCGCCGATGGGAACGCGCCGGACGAGATCGGGCACGCCGCCAACGTGATCGTCGTGATAGTGGGTGACAAGCACATGGTCGATGCGCGCGATGTGGGCGTCGCGCATGGCCGCCTGGATGCGCTGGGCGTCGCGGCCGTTGTTGTCCGGCCACCCGGCATCCACAAGCAGCGACGCACCCGAGGGCGAAACAATGAGCGTGGACTGCCCGCCTTCCACGTCGATGGAATAGATGAGGAGCGACCGGCCGGCAACATTGCGCACGTGGGCGTGCGCGGCCTGGGCGCGCGCGGCGAGAGCCGGAGCAAGCGCAAAAGCAAAGAGCAGGAGCGCAACATGAAACGGCAGCGGCGGCATGAATCGCGGGCGGGATGCGAGGTGCGAATGAGAAGGCAAGGCAGTCCTCCTTTGGCGGGGGTTGAAATAGACGCGATGAACGCCTCTCCATGAAAATCCTGCACGCCACAGGCGGGGAAGAGAGAAGCGATGCGGGCTGGTTCGGACGGAACAGCGGCCGTCTTCACGGCCGCTGTTCCTCCATTGCCGTTTATTCCTTTGGCCCGCCGTTCGGGTAGTTCACCTGTACGGTCAGGATCTCGTAGGGCTTGATCGGCGCCTTCACCACATTGCCGGTCACCGCCAGCGGAGCGCCCTCCGGCGCCTCCATCAGGTTGGTCAACGTAGCTCCGGTTGCGCCCGCCGGCACGTGGAACTCCACCGTCGCGGCCTTGCCCGCCCACTCGTAGACACGGAAGATCAGCCCCTTGGCATCCTCGGCCTTTTTCACCGCGGTCAGCACCACGTTCTCCGGCTCCACCGAGGCGAACGAGTGCTCCGCCGGCAGCGAGCCCGGGTGCGCCGTTGTCACCACTGCCTTCAGCGGGTAGTTGAACTCCCAGCCGCGCCGCACCGTCTGCGCGTCCTTCCATGTGCCTGCGTGCGGATACAGCGCGTAACGGATGTGATGATGTCCCATGTCCGCATCCGGGTCAGGCCATTTCGGCGAGCGCAGCAGCGTCAGGCGCAGCAGGTTGCCCACTGCGTCGTAGCCGAACTTCGTATTGTTGATCAAGCTGAACCCCTGCTTGCTGTCGCCCAGGTCGGCCCAGCGCATCGCCGGCACCTCGAACTGCGCCTTCTCCCACGAGTTGTTCCGCGTCGTCGCGCGCTCGATCGAGCCGTAGGGGATTTCGTAAGTCGCAAAGGGGCTCGTCGCCGCCAGCGGGAACGCCACCTTCAGCAGCACGTGCGATTCGTGCCAGTCGATCTGGTTGTTCACATCCACAAAGTCCGCGCCCGGATTCAGATTGACGGTTTGCACAAACTTCGAATGTTGCCAGTGCCGCACGATGCGAACGTCCGGGTGCGGCGTGTCGGTCCCGGTCAACTCCACAGAGTCGGCATGGTCAATCACCGCCGGCGCCTCGTCCAGCGTTCCGGGATCGATATTCCACGCGTCGTATTCCTTGGGCAAGTCCTTGAAGAACTGGAATTGGTTGCCGCACGCCCCCGGCGCCAGCGTCTCGAAGTTGCCGCGCTTGTCGAACAGGCTGGTGATGCAGCCGGACTGCTTGTTCACCACCACGCGCAGATTCTCGTTCTCGATCACGAAGCTGTCGGCGGTTGCGTGATCCTTGGTCGCATGGAAGGCTGGAGCGTTCGCGGGCTTCGGGAACACGCGGTAGGTCTTGTAACCCAACGCCGGCACGTCGCGCGCAAAGATCCGCATCTTCGCCACGCCCGTCTGCTTGTCAAACGACACCAGCTCCGTGCCTTCCACCTCGCCCGTGCTGGTGTCCTGGGCCTCGAGTCCCGCCGCCGTTGTGCCGGCTAGCTCCACCGGCACCGTCACAATTCCCGACCGCGGCCAGCCCAGAGGATTGAAGACCACCACCGGCAGCGCGTCGCCATGCTTCACCTGCGTGTCAATCCGCTCCGCCACCGTCCGCAGCGCTCCGGCCGAAATCTCGTTGGTCGACCAGCGCACCACGTCGTAGTCCTTCTGCGCATCCTTGTATATAACGCCGATGCCCGAGCCGGCCGCCAGATCGTGGAACTGGTTGAACAGCACCTTCTTCCAGTCTTCCGTCAGTTCCGTCCCCGGGTAGCTCCTGCCGTCGAGCCATGCCAGCGACGACCACTTCTCCGCGTTCAGCACCTCCACTTCGCTGTCGCGCATGTTCTTCTTGTGGTCGGCCTGCGTGGTGTAGACGCCGCGATGAAACTCCAGATAAAGCTCGGTATCCCACGTGGGAATGCTTACCTCGCCCGCCACCGGCGACGGAGGCTCATATCCCTTGGCGATCGACTCGTAGTTCCACACCGGGCTCTCCGGGGCAATCGTTTTCTCGATCGACGAAAAGAAGCTCTGCGCGGTGCCAAACTCGTACTTTGGCGTAATGTGTCCCGGCGACTCCCAGTGGGTGGCCTGGTCCAGCATGGCCCGCGTCGGTCCCCCGCCGTGGTCGCCGATTCCGTACAGGTCCATCATCTCCAGCATGCCCGGCGAGCGCTTGCGCGCCACCGCCAGATCCTCCGAAAGCCGGACCGGAGCCATGTTGCTGTTCACGTAATCGTGCGGGAAATAGGTCAGCACCTTCGAACCGTCCGGCGATTCCCACCAGAACAGCTTGAACGGCAGTTGGTTGGTGTCGTTCCAGGTCATCTTCTGCGTGACAAAGTAGTCGATGCCGCTCTTCTTGTAGATCTGCGGCAACTGCCACGTATATCCAAACGAATCCGGATTCCAGCCGATGCGCGTCACCACCCCGTAATGCTGTTTGAACCAGCGCTGCCCCACCAGCAGTTGCCGCACCAGGCTTTCCCCGCTGGGCATATTCAGGTCCGGCTCCACCCACATCCCGCCGACAATCTCCCAGCGCCCTTCCCTGATGCGCTGCGCAATCTCCGCGTTCATGTCCGGATACTTGTCGGCCATCCACTCGTTGTAGGCCGCCGCGCTCTGCGAATAGGTGTACTTCGGATACTCGTACATCAACTGCAGCGCGGTTCCGAAGGTCCGCTTCACCACGTCCACGGTCTCGGTCCATGGCCACAGCCAGGCTGCGTCGATGTGCGCGTTGCCCGTCAGGTGGAAGGTGGCCTGGCGCAGCAGCGGCTTCAGCGCCTCCAGCTTCTCCTGCGCCTCCCTCAGGCTGGCGTCGAACTTCGCCTGGTTGTGCGCGTCCAGCGCCTTCAGATCCACCGTTTCAATGGCGCTGTTCAGCGTCGCCATCGGGCTGGCATCGTTGGCCGCCAGCGAAGGCGCCAGTTCCGCCGCCGCCAGGAACTCCAGCCGCATGTCCTCGGGGTTGGGCCGGTTCTCGGGGAAGTCGATCTTCAGCGTCGCGCCGCCAAAGGTCTTCACGTCCACGGTGTGCAGCACCTTCACGGCCACCACAACCTTCTCGCCGGGCTTGGCGTCGTCAAACAGCACCACCGGCTCCAGGTCATCGCCCAGCGCCACGCGCCGCCCGTTGAAGTAGTAAATCTCCGGCCGCGGACCGTTCACCGCGATATGAAAATCGAACCATATCCGCGCCCCCGTCAGGTCGTAGCCATGCAGCGTCTCGGGGACCGTATACGTCTGCCGGAACCACACCGCTTCATTGGGCGCCTTGCCGCGCACCGCGATCGTCGGCCAGTTGCTGTCGTCCAGGCTGGCGTCCTCGCCGTGCGCCACGTCGCCGGCGTGCATCCTCCACGCGCCATCGGGCAGCTCGTACAACTCGCTCAGCCGCGCGATCACCGCCTGCGACTCCGCGGACAGGCTGGCGCCGATCTTCGCGGCATCCTGCGCGCTCTGCGCCCGCACATGGCCGGCCGAGAACATCACGCCCGCCAGCGCCAAAAGCACTGTCACCCCGACTTCAGCCACATGGCTGCTACGCATTGCCTTCGCGACACGTTTCATGGTCTTCCAATCCCCCGGAGAATCTTAAGTCATGGCAGCGCTGTCGCAAACCCATTCGTTTGCCGGAACCCTGCCGTCCTGATGCATCGTCGTCTCTGCCGGCGGGCCCGCATCGGACGAAGAGCCCGCCGCGCGCGCAAGCTCATCCCGTTTGTCGATGAAGAGCGCCGCATAGCCCGGTCCGCCGCTATCTTGCCGCCCCCGCCCGCTCCAGATACTCGATATACCCCAGCAGCGCGCCCCAGTGATAGAACCGGTCACTGCTGGTCACGTCGTCGCCCTCTCCGGTGATGGCGTTGTAGTTCTCGTGAACGTGCCGCTTTTCTGTCCATTCCTCAAGAAAAAGGCTGTAGGATTTCTTCGCGAACTCAGCGCGCGTGGCGCTGTCGCCGTAGTTGCGCAGCCCCAGGTAGACGAGATAATTCATCGGCCCCCAGATCCGGCCGCGCCAGTAGTTCTGGTCCTTGAACGCCGGGTCGTCGCGCGCAATCGACGGAAGCACATACTCGCCCCAGAACTCGCCGGGATTCAGCAGGTGCTTCTCGATCATCGTCCTGGCCTGCGCCGCCGTGGCGGCCCTGGCCAGCAGCGGATAGAAGTTCGTCGGCGAGAGACGCGGGCTCGTTTCTCCAGTGTGCAGATTCCGATTCAGAAAAATGCCCGCCCTGGCATCCCAGAGCGTCCTGAGTTTTGCCCGGTAGCGCTCCCCGCGCGCGCGCAGCTCCTTCGCCTCGGCTTGCCTGCCCAGCACACCGGCAATCTCCGCCAACGCATCGCAATCGGCCACGTAGAGGCTCGTCATCCCCACATCCGCATACTCCAGCAGGTGCGTCTTCGGGTTGTAGACCGTGCCGTCGTACATCGGGCTGTTGTCGAGGCCCGACTCGAAGACCGCTCCCTGCCAGGTGCCCGCCGACCTGTCGTCCGGATTGACGGGCTTGTTCTCCGGATCGCTGCCCAGCGCGATGAATCCATCAAGCGTGCGATGCGCCGCCCACCAGCGGTTCCACTTGAGCAGGGGCTCAAACGTGTCCTCTAAAAACCAGCGATCCCCAAATTTCCGATAAAGGTCCAGCACCGTGATCGCGCCCACCGGCGGCTCGCTCCGGTCAAAGCTCTTCCATCCTCCGGTGCGCGCAAAGTTCGGCACAAACCCCTCCGGCGTCTCCTCGCGCAGAATCTCCTCCGCGTTCGCATAGGCCAGATCCTTGTCGCCGATCGAGGCCAGCGTCGCGGCAAAGAAGGTATCCCAGTCGAAAAGCACCCAGCCGCCCCAGTGCACACTCCACACCCGGCTTACCGGCGAAAGCACGCGATCCTTCTCCGGGTCGTAGATCGTGTCCCACCCCAGCGTCGTCTCAATCGCGTCCAGAATCGGCCCGTTCGCTCCGGCGCTTTTGATCGACTGCTCGTAGGCGGCTTTCTGCTTCGAGATCGACGATTGAATCTCCGCAAGGGTCCGGGGGCGGCCGGTGCTCAAGCCCACCGGCCCGGTCAGGCTGGCTGCAAAATACGGGCTGGAAACGGACACTTGCGTGCGCACGTGTGCGGCATCGTCCACCTCCCCGCAGGCGCAATGGATTGGCTCGGCCCAGTTTCCGTCCCGCGCTTCCATGATGTTTCCGTGCTTCACCAAGGTTCCGGGGCGGTTCCAAAGAAAGTTCACCGCAAAGACAACCGCCGGGGGCAGCGATCCCTTGGCCCTCTCCGCCAGCGGCGTCACCAACAGCACCAGATCCGCGCCGTCGTGCGCGCTCTCCACGCGCCACCTGTGCCCCTTCCACTCCAGATCCGCGCTCGCATAGCTTCCATCCCATGCATGCGGCCCGGGCGTTACCGCCTCCGCTCCCTTTTCCAGCCGCCCGATCAGCGCATCGCCCAGGTACGCATCCCCCCAAGCCGTCGTGTTGTGCTTCAGCCCCACATGAATCGCCAGGCCCTCGGGCAGCAGCACTTGCGTGGTCACGCTATGCACGTCCCACGTGTTCCATCCCCGCGCCAGCCGCGCCTGCACCGCCCGGTAACTCGCGCTCTCTGTTTGCGCGCCCGCCGCTGGCGCCATCCATCCCCATGCCGCCAGCATCGCCGCCAGCGCCATCTTCCCCATCGCCAAGCTGCTGCAACCGTCTCTCATGCCGGCCTGCTCCTCATTCTGAGCATTGAACATCTTCATCCGCTTCTTCGGCAAGGCTGCGCGCACGACCGCGCGACCGTGCAAAGATCGTTTGATCCCTTCAAACATGTACCGCATTACGATATGAAGGCCATTTTGTGAAATGCGCTCCATTCCCTCTCCGATGCATACTTGATCTAGAGGCCGTTCCTTGAGGCAACACTCCCCTTGGGTTCCCTCATTTCTATTCCGGCCTTTAAACTTGCAGGGGTATAGGTACGGGTTCGCTTGGTTCTGCGGCCCGCAAAGGCAGAAGCCGCCAGGCGAACCCAGGATTCCCCGTGGCGCGTCCTGCACGTATCCAAAACTGTGTTGTGCGGCAAGGAAACCAACAACGGAACTGGGCTCAAAGAGAGGGTCGTATATGAAGGTTGCTGCGCGTTATCCCGGCATTCGTGTTACCGCGAACGGAAATCAGCTCGTCTCCTACCATACGGAAACCCGCATCGCTGATGCTGGTGTTTTCTATCCCATCACGCCTTCCACAGAAGGTGGCGAGCTCTTCCAGCAGGCCTATGCCGAAGGCCACATGAACGTCTTCGGCCGCAACACCATCGCTATTGAGACCGAGGGCGAACACGCGGCCCAGGGCGGCGCCGTCGCCCACTCCGTCTGCGGCAAGCGCGTGGTCAACTTCACCTCCGGCCAGGGAGTTGTCTACGGTGTCGAGCAGTATTACCACGCGCCCGGCAAGGGCAGCACCATGGTTCTCGAGGTGGGCGCTCGCGCTCTCACCAAGCACGCCCTCAACGTCCACTGCGGCCACGACGACATTTATGCCGCTCTCGACACCGGCTGGATCATGCTCTTCGGCAAAGACGCCCAGCAAGCCGCCGATCAGGCCCTCATTCTTCGCCGCGTCACCGAGCTCTCCCTCACCCCCGGCATCAACATCATGGACGGCTTCCTCACCAGCCATCTGGAGCGCACCTTCTATAGGCACGAGCCGGAACTGATTCGCGAATATCTGGGCGCGCCCGACGACATCATCGACTGCCCCACCGAGGCGCAGCGCTCCCTCTTTGGCCCCACCCGCCGCCGCGTGCCCAAGATGGTCGACCTCGCCAGCCCTATCCTCCTTGGTCCCGTCCAGAACCAGGAACACTACATGCAGGGCGTAGTGGCCCGCCGCAACAACTTTGCCGAGCCCATCCTGGGATTCCTGGAAGACGCCTATCGGCAGTTCGCCGAGCTCACCGGCCGCCGCTACGGCCTCATCAGCCAGTACAAGACCGAGGACGCCGACACCGTCTTCATGGCGCTCGGCTCCGCGGCGGAAAACATTGAGGCCGCCGTCGATTACCTGCGCCAGACCCGCGGCGTCAAGGTTGGCTCCATCCATGTCAATGTCCTGCGCCCCTTCCCTGAGGCCGCCCTCGTCGCTGCCCTGAAGGGCAAGCGGAACGTTCTCATCCTCGAACGCACCGACGAAGCCCTCGCCGGCGATAACCCCCTCACCCGCGATACGCGCACCGCGCTCTCCAAGGCCCTGCAAGCCGTCGATGGTCTGCCTCCGATCACCCTCGCCGAAACGCCCCGCATCCTTTCCGGTTCTTACGGCCTGGGTTCGCGCGACTTCCGCCCCGAGCACATCATCGGAGCCTACGAATTCGCCACCGCCGGACGCGCCCGCAAAGACGGCAAGACCGCAGCCGATAACGTCAACTACTTCGTCCTCGGCATCGACCATCCTTACGCGGTCATCGCCGATGAGACCCCGTCCCTGCTTCCCGAAGGCGCCATCGCGGTTCGTTTCCACTCCATCGGCGGATGGGGCGCCATCACCACAGGCAAGAATCTTGGCGCCATTATCGGCGACCTCAATGACCTTCTCTATCAGCGTGACGGCCTCAAGGACGAATACGGCAATCCCCGGGAAATCATCCACGTCTCGGCCAATCCCAAGTACGGCTCCGAGAAAAAAGGCGCTCCGACGGCCTACTTTATGGTCGCCGCCAAAGACCGCATTCGCGTCAATTGCGACCTCCGCCACGTGACGGTGGTCTTGTGTTGCGATCCCAAAGCCTTCACCCACACCAATCCCCTCGACGGCATGCAGGCAGGCGGCTGCCTCGTCTGGGAGTCCGACGAGGAAGGCGAGCGCGCCTGGGAACGCCTGCCGCTCTGGGCCCGCAAGCAGATCATCGAAAAAAACATCCGTGTCTTTACGCTGCCCGGCTTCGATATCGCCAAAAAAGCCACGGACCGCGGCGACCTGCAACTCCGCATGCAGGGCAACGCCTTTCTCGGCGCCTTTTTCGCCGTCAGCACCCTCCTCCAGAACTTCGGCATCACCCAGCAGCAATACCGCGACGTGGTTCGCAAGCAGTATGTGAAGAAGTTCGGCAAGCTGGGCGACGCCGTCGTCGACTCCAACATGGAGGTCATGATGCAGGGATTCGAGCGCGTCAAGGAAATCCAGATTGGCGCCCTCACTGCCGCAGACCGCTCCAGCCTGCGCGGCCAGGCCCTGCTGCCCATTGTCGAACTGATCACTGCCGAAGGCGCCAGTTGCGGCATCGGTTGCCGTTCGCACCTTGCCCCCGCGGGGCAGACCCAGCGCGCACCCATAGCCGCCGTGGCCGGCTTCGACGCCGAGTTCCGTGCTGGGCTTGGCTACAACCAGCCCGCGACCCCCCTCTCGGCGATGGGCGTTATCGCCGCGGCCACCGGCGACACCGCCAGCAAATACGTCGCCCGGCGCGAGACTCCGCTCTACATCCCCGAGAACTGCACACAGTGCATGGAGTGCATCAGCGTCTGCCCTGACACCGCCCTGCCCAACTGCTCGCAGGACCTCACCACGCTGCTCGCCACCGCCGTCCACTACTACGTCGCCGACGCCGCGGACCGCAAAAAACTGCTCGCTGCACTACCCGAGATCGAGCGTCAGACCCGTACCCGCATGCTGGCCGAAATCAAGTCCGGAACGCCGGCGCAAGCCATCCTGCGCGACGTCTCCGCTTCCGTCGCAGGCTTGAGCCCCAAGGCCAGGGACCAATTCCTCCATATCCTCGACAAGGTGCCGATGGCCTACCAAAAGGTCAACGCCATCTTCAGCTCGCCCGAGCGCAAATCGCCCGGCAGCGGCGGCATCTTCTCCATCTTCGTTAGCGATCTCTGCAAGGGATGCGCCGCCTGCGTCACCGCCTGCGGCGACCACCACGCCCTCAAAATGGTGCCCGAGACCGAGGAGGTCAACGCCAAGCACCAGACCGGCACAGCCTTCCTTGACCTGCTGCCCGATACAGCGCAGAAGTTCCTCGGCCTCTACAACAACGCCAATCCCGCCGACTCCAAAACCGCCACCCTGCGCAACATGCTCATGGTCCGGTCCAACTATGACGCCCTGGTAGCCGGCGATGGCGCCTGCGCGGGCTGCGGCGAAAAATCCGTCCTTCGTTCCATCGCCGCCGTCACCGAGGCCTACATGCGCCCGCTCTATCACGCCAAAAGCGACCGCTTCCTGGCCAAGGCCGGGGATCTCGAAAAAACCGGCGTCTCCAGGCTCGCCGTCCTCAAGTCGCGCGACCAGAAAGCCTACGACCTTCTTCGTCAGGCCATTGCCCACCTTGTCCTTGGCCTGGGCGGCGAAGACGACGCCGACACCCGCAACCGCATCGCCGCCTACGAAAAGCAGCACGGCCCCATCAGCGACGCCGAACTGGTCGAAGCCATCGCCGCTGTCCTGCTTACCGAGGCCTTCAACCACAAAAATCTGCAGGCCGTTGACGGCCGTCTGGCCAACGGCATGAGCGTCATGGCCATGGCGGCTCACACCGGCTGCAACACCGTCTACGGTTCCACCAGCCCCAACAATCCCCACCCATATCCCTGGATGAACTCCCTCTTCCAGGATGGCGTCACCGTAGGCTGGCTCATGGGCGAGAGCTTCATCGTCGATCACGCGCGCCGCTCCGTCCTGCCCGAACGCCTCGCCGACATTGTCCTCACCCGCGATAGCGGGCTCACCGACGAGGAGTATTACCACTTCACCCACTTCACCGACGCGCTGATGACCGACCAGGAAATTGTTGAACTGCCCAAGGTCTGGGCCGTGGGCGGCGACGGCGGCATGGGCGACATCGGTTACCAGAACATGTCCAAGGTCATCCTCCAGAACCGGCCGAACGTCAAAGTCCTCATGCTCGACACCCAGGTCTACTCCAATACCGGCGGCCAGAACTCCGACTCCACCCCCATGCTCGGCGGCAACGATATGAATGTCTTCGGCGCCGCTACCCAGGGCAAAAACACCGAGAAGAAAACCGTCGCCGAAACCTTCCTCGCCGGACACGGCTCGCCCTTCGTAGCCCAGGTTTCCATCGCCAACGCCCCCAAGCTCTACCGGGCGATTCTCGACGGCCTCGAGTATCGCGGCACCATGTTCCTCCAGGCCTTCACCACCTGCCAGCCCGAGCACGGCGTCCCCGACGACATGGCCCTCATCCAGGCCCAGCGCGTCCGCGACTCCCGGGGCGCGCCGGAGTTCGTTTTCGATCCCCGCAAGGGCGAGAGCTATCAGGAAGCCCTCGACATCAAGGGCAACCCCTCGGTCGATCTCGACTGGTACGAAACCAAAGACAAAGCCTCCGGCAAAACCCGGCGTTACACCGTGGCCCACTGGTGCACCACCGAGGCCCGCTTCCGCAACCACCTGCACAGGATCAAGCCTGAGCAGGCCGAAAAGCTCATTCCGCTCGATAACATGCTGGTCCGCATCACCCAGCAGGATGTGGTCTACCGCTATTACCTCCTGCCTGAGCACCGCAGTTACATCCCCGACTTCGGCACTTATATCACCATCGAAGCCGACGGAAAGACGACTTACTACGCCCTCTCGCGCCAGTTAGTCCTCTTCTGCGTCGAGCGCCGCAAGGCCTGGCGCATGCTCCAGTCCAAGGCCGGCATCGTCAACCGCGAGTATCAGGCGCAAAAGGCCCTCCTTGCCGACCTACAGGCCGGCAAGCTGAGCCGGGATGTCTTCTTTGCCCGCGCCCACGAACTTGTTGCCGAAAAACTCTAAGAGCCTTTGCTCTGCATGCCTCAAGCGGGGGCGGCTTGCGCCGCCCTCCCATGCAACGGATATCGCCTGCCTCAGCATCGGCGCCGGGGCAGGTGTCTTGTTTTTGTACAGTACATTACCTAAATCTGCTGCGGAGTAATCTGGCGCCTCTCATGGGTCTTCGTTAATATCGGCTCAGGCTGCGGGAACTTTAGCCCGACAGGGAAAAGTCCCTAATGGCTGATGTACGTTCCCGAGGAGGCTGCCATGACGATTTCCTGCACCGCCTACGATGGTTTTGAGATCAGCCCCCGGTTTCGCCAGTCCATTGAAGAACGGATTGCGCGCCTGGAGCGGGACGCCGCGTGGGACGAGGCGCAAGTAGCCCATCTCGTTGACGGCGACCATATCCGCCGCCAGATGCGCCTGATCGCTATGCAGCGGGCCGAGGCTCTGCGCATGCGCCTCTTTCTGGATAAAGCCCGGGCGCGGCTGCCGCGCCCGCTGATCGAATTGTAAGCGGTGCCGCTGCCTGACGCGCACGCCGGCATGGAGAAATCCCGGCTGAAGTGTTTAGGATGGGAGGCTGCGAAGCAAGTCGAATCTACCGTCCGCGAAGTAGCCGTTCAGGTGATCAGGTGATCAGGGCGTAGAAACAGGGGAGAGAACAGCTTTGGATCTCGACTACTTTTTGGTGGATGTTTTTGCACGAACGCCGCTCGATGGCAATCCGCTGGCGGTGGTGATGAGCACGCCGGAGTTGAGCCGCGAGAGGATGCAAGCCATCGCCCGGGAGTTCAACTTGAGCGAGACGACCTTTGTGGAGCGACGGGCGGCTGCCGTGGAACAGGCCGAAGGCGTGCGGGTGCGCATCTTCACCACTCAGGAGGAATTGCCGTTCGCGGGCCACCCCACGCTGGGTACGGCTGCCGTGCTGCGCGCCGTCGCGCCAGAATGGGCACAGGCAGACACCGTGGCACTCGCGCTCCATGTCGGCCGGATCCCGGTCTGCTTCACCGCCGACGGCCTCTATGGCGAGATGACGCAGCGCGATCCTGAGTTTGGACCCGAACTGGACCCGGCCGAAGTAGCCCGCCTGACCGGACTGCGCAGCGACGACCTTGACCCGCGCCTGTCACCGAGAACCGTCTCCACGGGCACCCCCTTCGCCATCGTGCCGCTCCGTTCGGATGCTCCGCTGGCGCGCCTCAAGGTCAATCACGACGAGGCCGATCCCTGGCTGCGCGCACACGGAGCCCGGTTCTTCTATGTTCTCGGTCCGACCGGACACGAAAAACCCTCGTGGCGGGCGCGCATGCTGTTCTATGGCGGCGAGGATCCCGCCACCGGTTCGGCAGCCGGATGCGCCATCAGCCATCTGGTGGCAAGCGGCGCCGTGGCTCCGGGCCGGCGCATTCATCTGCGGCAGGGCGTTGAAATCGGCCGCGTCAGCAATTTGTTTCTCTCCGCCCGGCTCCATGCCGACAGGGTCACCGATGTCCGCGTGGGAGGCAGCACCGTTCTTGTGGCAAAGGGACAGCTTTTCCTGTCGTGATGCACACAGTTTCAACAGGAATTCATGGGTGTAAATACTGACAAATATTAAATGTATGTAATTTTCACAGGTTTCATGCGGATTTTCACCGCCCTCTTCGCCTGTCTTTCTCTCTTTTCACTCCTGCCGTAGCCCCGTACTCTAGCCATTCATTGATGGATTTTCCCCCGCGTCTTTAGCGGGTTACCCAGGTCTCAAGCATCATCGCAACAGCAGATCGCGCACAGCGTCCACGGAATCGCAAGCCGGATGCAGTTTTGCGGCAACGCCGCGCCGCCTCATGGGCAGGCGTCGCAGCGGACAAAACCGCAGCACAAGCGGGCGTGCCGGGAAGCGGCGGTTTTGCTTTTCGTTCTACACATCCACAACCCGTCCCGCACCGCCAGCCGGAGTGACGAACCGGGCAGAGGGCGTGTGTGCCAGAAACGGCTATGGAAAAACTGCTTTTGAGGAGCGAGTGACGAAATCATGCGGCCAAAGAAGATCATTCTCTGCGTTGACGACAACGAACAGGATCTCTCCGTTCTCAAGTTCATGCTGGCAACCAATGGCTACCGGGTCGCTTCGGCAACCAGCGGTGAAGAAGCGATGCGCATCTTTGCCGAGATCCCCGTGGACCTGGTGCTGAGCGATCACGGCATGCCACAGATGAACGGCGGCCAACTCGTGGACCGCCTGAAGCAAATGGCGCCGCACGTGCCGATGATTCTGCTGGGCGATCCGCAGCGCATGGACGCCGATGCGCATGCCGCCGACGCTCTGCTGCCCAAGAAAAACTGCTCCGCCCAGGATTTGCTGGAGCGGATCAAGGTGATGAGCGCGCGCAAGCGAGGTCCGCGTAAGGGGACACAACGCATGACGCCGGTGGCCGAGTTGGCGGCCGCGTCGTAGCCGCACCGGGCCGGCCGCCGTTCGGCGGCCGGCAGCGGGCTCGTACTCCAGGCGGCCTCTCCAGCGGATGAACGCAGATATGGAAAAATGCGCGTCATTCCTTGTGTGCCGAAAAGCAGGAGTCCCTCTTCCCGACGCTCTCTGTGCCGTCCATACGATTTACAAATTGCCAATCAACTCTTGACGATACGGTGCCTGGGTCGGCATACTCCCCAATTGTGCCATGGCATCGGGTTCGGTTTTTTGCCCGGGGGTCGGTTTCATGATGGATTTGGTTGTGATTCGCATTCTGTTTGTGGCTCTTCTTTCCGGGGTCTGCTATTTCCTTCATCCTTTTGGCCTATCGGGCGGGGAGGGAGCAGCCACGGGCGCGGCGGCGGCCGGAGCGGTCATCGTCTTTGAATACCGCGTGCGGGCGCTTACCCTGAGGCGTCTCATTGGCGCTGTGGCTGGCAGCGTGCTGGGCATCTTCGGCGCGGCGCTCTTCTGCCTGGTGCTGCGTTCCGCGCCTCTGAACAGTTCCACTTCGGCGGCCCTGCAGATCTTCGTGCTTCTGCTGATGACCTATGTGGGCCTGTTGGTGGGCGCCAGCAAGGGCGATCTGCTCAACCCGGCGGCCCTGGGCACCGTTTTCAGCGGCGACAGGCCCTCGCGACGCCACGCCAAGGTGCTCGATACCAGCGTCATCATCGACGGGCGCATCGCCGATATCGCCGAGGCCGGCTTCATCGACGGCACCATGGTGGTCCCCGAATTCGTGCTCCGCGAGTTGCAGGTCGTAGCCGACTCCACGGACTCCTCCAAGCGCCAGCGCGGACGGCGCGGCCTGGACATGTTGCAGCGCATGCAGTCCAACCCCAACATTCAGGTGCAGATCGTCCCCGACGACTTCCCGAGCATCCGCGAAGTGGACCTCAAACTGATCGAACTGGCCAAAAAGTGGGAAGCCAAGGTCGTGACCAACGACTTCAACCTCAACAAAGTTGCTCACCTGCACCATGTGGAGGTCTTAAACATCAACGACCTGGCCAACGCCCTGAAGCCTGTGGTCCTGCCCGGCGAGCGCATGAACGTCGTCATCCTGAAGGAAGGCAAGGAATATAACCAGGGGGTCGGCTATCTCGACGACGGCACCATGGTGGTGGTGGATCACGCCCGCAAGCTGATCGGCAAATCGGTCGAGATTTCAGTCACCAGCGTTCTGCAGACGGCCAGCGGAAAAATGATCTTCGGCCGCATGGAAGAAGGCGGCAAAAGCGGCGAACACGAGCGCCCCGGGCCGGTGGAAGTGGCCCATTGAAACGTGGCGGCGCACGGCAGAGCAATGGCGCGGACGCTCGTCCATGACCCACGCGTTCTTCTCAGTATTTGGGTAAGGCCGGATCAATCTCGTGGCTCCAGGCCAGGATTCCCCCGGCCAGGTTCGCCACCCGGGAATAGCCTTGCTGCTGCAGGAACTCGGCCACTCGCTGGCTGCGCCCGCCCATCCTGCAATGCACGATCACCTCGCGGTCACGGTCAATCTCGTGCAGCCGCATGGGCACCTCGTTGAGGGGAATCAGCTTTCCCCCGAGGTTGGCAATCTGGTACTCGTGCGGTTCGCGCACATCGATCAGGCAAATCTCTTCGCCGGCTTCCATGCGCTGCTTCAGTTCGTGCACCGTGATTTGAGGAACTCCATTCCGCATGCTCGTCTCCTGGGGTTCGGATGAGGTAGGTTCGAAAGTGCGATTGCAAAACTGGCCGTAGTCGATGAGGCGGGTCAGGGTAGGGTGATAACCGCACACCGGACAGTCTGGGTTTCTGCGTAGTTTGATCTCTCTGAAGCGCATGGCGAGCGCGTCGATCAGAAGCATCCGGCCCGCCAGCGTGTCGCCCCGGCCCAATATGAGCTTGATCACCTCCGCGGCCTGTATGACGCCCACCAGACCGGGAAGAATCCCCAGGACCCCGCCTTCGGCGCAATTGGGAACGGCGCCCGGCGGCGGCGGTTCAGGATAGAGACACCGGTAGCAGGGGCCCTCCGGAGTCGCAAAGACGCTGGCCTGGCCCTCGAATTGGAAGATCGACCCGTACACGTTGGGCTTGCCCGTCAACACGCAGGCATCGTTGACCAGGTAGCGGGTAGGAAAGTTATCCGTTCCGTCCGCCACCATGTCGTAATCGTGGAGAATCTCCAGGGCGTTTTCGCTGGTTAGCGCGGTGGCGTGTTTCACCACATGCAGGGCGGGGTTGAGCGCCATGAGCTTTTCCGCGGCCGAATCCAGCTTGCTGCGGCCCACGTCGGCAGTGGTGTGCAGAATCTGGCGCTGCAGATTGCTGGCATCGACCACATCGAAGTCCACCAGGCCGAGGGTGCCCACGCCGGCCGCCGCCAGGTAAAGAGCGAGCGGCGAACCCAGCCCTCCGGCGCCCACGCACAGTACGCGAGCCGCCTTCAGGCGCTGCTGGCCCTCCATCCCCACCTCCGGCAGAATCAGATGCCGCGCGTAGCGCGCCCTTTCCTCCGCGGTCAGTTCAGGAAGAAGCGCGGCTTCAGCGGCTTCGTACATGGGCTCGGTTCGGTGGCTCATCGCAAAAAAGGTAGTCTCCCTCCGCGCGCTGGGCGCTCTACGGACAACTCAGGATGCGCGGCTTCTGGCCCAGGCCGGAGCCTCTCGTTCATTGGGGAAAGATGAAAAGTACATTGCAGACTGGATGGCAAGCATCTCCGCCGGGAAGGCGCCGCGCATCTTCGTCGTTCCGGTTCAGAGTATCAAATACGCTCCGCAGCCAGCCGTCCCGGCAGAGACGCCTGCGCAGACCGGGATGAACCCGTGTAAACGGGCTGAAACCCGCCGGCCAGCGCTGTCCCCGTCGCGCGTGAGGAAATGACCGCTCGCCCCCAGCACGGCGGCAAAGGCACAAAATCTTCTCGGGAAAGCCACCCCGCCGTCTGTAACTTTAGACGCTGCCGGAACGCCCGCCGATGCGGAAATTCTCCATGACGATCTGTTGCTCTTCGAAATGCTTATCTTCTTCACGGGTTCCAGCCAGCAGAAAGGCCCGGACCGCGGCCGCGCGGCCCCGCTCCACCGAGAGAATCACGTAGGAGCAGCCAATCCAGTGCGCCTCTTCAAGATCGGTGGCCGACCACTGGGCTGCATGATCGGGATGCGAGTGGTAAAAGCCGGCGATCTCAAGGCCCAGACGGCGGGCCTCGCGCGCCAGCGCGGCCACTTCAGCGGGCGCGATCCGGTAGCGCATGGCTGCCATATCGACCGATGCGTTGGCCGCGCGAAGAGCCGCCTGGATCTGCCAGCCGCGCTGCGCGGGCCGCCCGAAAAGCGCGCCGCAACACTCCGCCGGGTAGCACTCCTCGGCATGAGCGCAGAGCGCCCGATACACCCCTGCCGGCAGGCGCAGGACGCTCATGCCGGCTCCTCGCTTCCGCGCTCTTGCGGAGCCAGATCTGGGGATGTGCCGACTCGGCTGGATTCCATGGGCGTTTGCAGCCTGCGTTCTGAATATGCGAGATTGGAAATGCGAGCGCATGGCCAGCCAAAAGGCCGCCAATCTTCCTTAGAGAAGATCTTCGCAGATGGGAAGGAACAGATGGCCCGAAAATCGAGAAATCTGAATTTTGATCAGGCTCTGGAGACACTACGCGCACATTCTTATCAGCTTGCGCCCTATGGGGACACCGGGGGCACGCTGATCAGCAAGGGGGGCGTCGGCGCGGTTCTTGTGGCGGCCCCGCAGGGGCCGGCGGCGTTTCTCGTGGCCCCCGGCGCGCTTCTGCAGGGCGAGGTGGCGCGGTTGCTCGACCGGGGTTATCAAAAATTCATAAAGATCTCCCAATTCGAACTGCCGGCAACGGCCGCGCAATTGCATGCCATTCACCAATTCGGCGAGGAATTGCGGCTGCTCATTGGCGCAACAAGCCTGTACAACGAGTCGCTCGGTACCACCAGCGATGTCTATCGGTACGACCGGCTCAAGGGCAGGGAAACTCCGCAACCCGCGCCGGCGCGGCCCTGGGAGGCAGGCCCGGGCCACTGAAACTTCCCTTGTCGGCGGCGCGGCCATGGAAGCGGAGCAACGCAAGGACGAGATGGCCAGCGGACAACCCGAGCAGCGGGCTGCGCCGCGGCTTCCCGTCGACGGGCACGCGTCGCTGCTCCTGTTGAGGCACAACGCCTCCGTCTCCTGCCACATCCTTGACCTGAGCGTGGGCGGTTGCCGCATTGAAGCCGATGACCCCTTGACCGTGGGCCTCGACCAGCGCGTCGAAATCTCGTTTACCGTGCGCGGACTGCCCGTACGCTGCATCGGAAATACGCGCTGGACGGATGGAAGGCGCCAGATCGGCATTCGCTTCGAGGAGATGCCCGCCCGCCGTCGCGCGGAGTTGATCCAGATGGTTGGTGAGCTTGAAGAGGCGCGCGCCGCACAGCTCGCCGCGGACGCCATCGCTGCCGCACCGGCGGAAGCTGCCCTGGAGGTTCCCTTGATGGAACCGGAAGACAGCGATCCAGCGCACCAAACCGCCGCCATTGAGGAGATGCCTGCGTCTGAAACCGGTTGCGGCCAAGCTCATTCCGGCGGCATCGAACAAACAGCCTCTGCCGGCCCGCCTTCCGGCCCGCCGCACCGCGAGCGCCGCGCCCAAACGCGGTACCACGTGGACAACCCCGCTTCCATCTCCCTCGTCCGTGGAGGAGCCAGGTTCCCCGGGCGCATCCAGAACCTCAGCCTGAACGGCTGCTGCATTTGCACTTTCGAACCCATCTCCGTAGGCATCTATATCCGGGCAGAAACCGAATTTTTTCTTCATGGCTTTCCCATCCGCCTCAGCGGCGTGATCCAGGCTATCCATGATCGGCGTCATGTGGGCATCCGCTTCCTCGACGTGAGCGACCGGAAACGCCGGCAGATTGAAGAGCTGATCGCGGAAATTCAGGAAGCCGAGCTCCGCAGCGCAGAGTCCACAGAGTCCGGTCCCGGCGGGAGGGCATGACGTCGGCGCGCTCATCCTGGGCAAAGAGCCGCACAACGCCCCACCCTTTGCGGTCAACGCCGGCGGGCGCGTTCGCGCTGCAACTCGCGGTAGAGATCGCTCTTTGACTGGCCCAGTTCCCGGGCCAGCCGTTTCAGCGCCTCTTTTTCGCTTACACCCGTCTCAGCCTGCACGCGCACCAGGCGGGCGGCGACCGGCTCATGCGCCGCGGCCGGCGGCGTGCTCGCCTGCGCGGGCGGTTCCACAAGCAGCGTGATCTCTCCCCGCGTACGCTCGCGCGAGGCCAGTTGCTGGCGTACGCCCGCGACCGCTCCGCGCAGAAACTCTTCGTGGACCTTGGTGAGTTCGCGGGCCACGGCCACGCGCAGCTCCGGCCCCCACACCAACTCGAGATCCAGCAGCGTATCGAGAATCCGGTGAGGGGCTTCATAGAAGATCAGGGTGCGCGGCGCCGCGGCTTTGGAGGCCTCGGCGGCCAGTACCTCCAACTGGGTACGGCGGGCTCCCGCCTTCTCCGGCAAAAAGCCAAGGAAGGTAAACGCGCCGGTGGGCAATCCGGAGGCAATGAGCGCGCACAGCGCGGCGTTGGCCCCTGGAACGGGAATGACGGGCACGCCGGCGGCAATGGCTCCGGAGACCAGCCATGCGCCTGGATCGCTGATCCCGGGCATGCCCGCGTCCGACACCAGCGCGATGCGCCCGCCGGCCTCGAGCGCCGCCAAAAGCTCCCGGGCGCGCTGCCGCTCGTTGTGCTCGTGGCAGCTCACGGTCGGCGTCTCGATCTGAAAATGGTTGAGCAGCTTCTGCGTGACGCGCGTATCTTCGCAGGCGATGCGGTCGGCGCCGCGCAGCACCTCCAGGGCGCGCAGGGTGATGTCGCCCAGGTTGCCAATGGGCGTAGCCACCAGGTAAAGGCCGGACGCGAGCGGTGCTTGTGTCTCGCCGGGCATGGGACCGTTCAGTCTCCGGCCTGCTGGCGCTCGATGCGGCGCTGTTCGGCCAGCAAAGACATGGCGCCCATCAGGTTCTGCAAGCTCACAATGCCCACCACCCGGCCGCTCTCGGCGACAGGAATGAGGGTCATCCCGCGACCGGCCGTAAGGCGGCGAATGGTGATGCCGAGCGTGTCCTCGGGACGCGCCACCTGGAAGTTGCGCGTCATGACCGACTGGATGTAGCCGTTGCCGTCGCTGCGCAGCGCATCCACAATGCGCTGCCGGGAGACGATGCCCACCAGTTGCGGGCCGCGGACCACCGGAAATTCCTCTTGCAGCGAGTGGATGCAGCGGACCAGCGCATCGGCCAGGGTATCGGAGGGGGAGAGGGTGGCGAAGTCGGTCAGCATCACTTCGCGCATCTGCACCGTATCCACAACGGACTGGAAGAAAACGCCCTGATCCTCGATCTGCGCGCCGATCATGATGAAAAATCCCGCCAGGATCAACCATGGGCTGTGCAGGATGAGCCCGCCCACCATGACGGCCAGCGCCAGCAATTGTCCCAGCCCTGTGGCGGCGCGGCCCGCGGGCGCAAAGCCGTGCTTGCGGGCAAAGCTGCCCCGCAGCAGGCGGCCGGCATCGAGCGGGTAGGCGGGGAGCATGTGCAACAGGCCCAATCCGGCCTGGAACCAGACCATGCTGCGCAGCAGATAGTCGGAGCTGATCCAGGGCTGATCCAGGAGCCGGATCGCGCCGCTCGCGCCCAGAAACGTGGCCGCCAGCGCCATGGCTGTAGCGATGTTGGCGAGCGGGCCGGCCAGCGCTAGAGCAAACTGGCTGCCGCCCTGGTTGGCGGCCTCCTGGCTCTCAGGATTGGCGAAAGCGAACAGGCCGCCGATGGGCAGCAGCAGAATCGCGCGCAGACGCAGTCCCAACCACGCCGCCACCAGCAGACGTGCGGTTTCCCTCGCCATCACCGCCAGCGTGAGGGCCACAAAAAGCCCCAGGCCGCGCGCCACACCGCCGTTGGCGCTGATCACCAGGCAGACCAGGCCCAGCAGGGGGGAAAAAACGTGGATGCGCAGATCGACGCCCATCCAGCGGCCAAACGGAATTGACCATCCACGCATACTCCCGATTGTAGTGGGTCGGAGTCGCGTATGCTGGTGGTCGATGCGCATCATCTCTGGTACTTTCGGTTCAAGGAGGCTGGCTGCGCCCCCGGGACTGGAAACCCGGCCCACCAGCGACCGGCTGCGCGAGACCCTCTTCAATGTCGTGGCGCGGCGCATCCAGGGCGCTCAGTTCGCCGATCTCTATGCGGGGTCCGGCGCGGTGGGTATCGAAGCGCTCAGCCGGGGAGCCGCCCTTGTGGCTTTTGTCGAGCGCGCCCCCTTGGCGCTCATGGTTTTGCGCGCCAACCTGCAAGGCCTCGGCGTCCACGAGGGTTTCCGCATCCATGCTTCGAGCGTGAAGGCCTTTCTGCAGCGCGGGAACGATGCACCGCCGTTTGACCTGATCTTCCTCGATCCGCCCTACGACGCGGCGCGCGAGTACGCCACCACCCTCGATTTGCTGGGCGGCGATGCGCATGGCCTGCTCGCTCCTCAGGGGCTGGTGATCGCCGAGCACCGCAAGAAGGACGAACTCGAGGAGAACTACGGCCTGCTTGCTAGAACCCGGCTCCTGGAGCAGGGCGATGCCGCTCTGAGCTTTTACTGTCTTTCCGCAAAGGGTTGAGCGCAACCCGCCTGGCTGCGCCCCGTGTGTATACTGCGATGGGCATGTGCTTGCCCTTTGCGGCGGCGCAAGCTCCTGGAGGCAGAGCGATGAAAATACGGATGATGTTGGCTCTGGCCGTGGCGTTCGGATGCGCCGTTACCCTGCAGGCGCAATCACTCGGGAACTGGGAGATCGCTCCCTTCACGCGGCCGGCCGCCGGCAATCCGGTGATTACTCCGCGCACTGACACCACCTTCGTGGACCCCATCCGCAAAGAGCCCGTGCACTGGGAGATCCTGCACACCTTCAATCCCGCGGCCATCGTCCGCAACGGGAAGATCTACGTGCTCTATCGCGCCGAAGACAACTCCGGCACGATGGAGATCGGCGGACACACCTCGCGCGTGGGCCTGGCGGAGAGCACTGACGGCATCCACTTCACGCGCCGCTCCGAACCGGCATTCTATCCGGCCAATGACGATCAGAAGGAGCGCGAGTGGACGGGCGGCGTCGAGGATCCCCGCATCGTCGAGTCGGAAGACGGCACCTACGTCCTCACCTACACGCAGTGGAACGGCCGCGACTACTATAGCGCCGCGGTGGCGACCTCCAGGGACTTGCTGCACTGGAAGAAGCATGGGCCGCTCTTCTGGGGCGCGGCCGCAGGCAAATACCGCACGCTCAAATACAAGTCGGCGGGGATTCTCACGCGCCTCGACAAGGCCAAGGGCCGTCTGATCGCGGCCAAAATCAACGGTAAATATTGGATGTACTGGGGCGACGGCCCCATCCGCCTGGCCACCTCTGACGATCTTATCCACTGGACACCGCTGGAAGACGCCGCGGGCAAGCCGCTGGTCATGCTCGACACGCGGACGCATCACTTTGATTCCAATCTTGCCGAGATGGGTCCACCGCCGGTACTCACCAAAGACGGGATCGTCATCATCTACAACGGCATGAATCAGACCGACAGCAGCGGCGATCCTGCACTGGGCCCGGGCGCCTATGCGGCGGGCGAGGCTCTCTTTGATGCCAAAGATCCTGCGCAACTGCTGGCGCGCCTGGAGCACCCGGTCCTCAAGCCCGAAATGCCCTACGAAAAAACCGGCCAATACGTGGCCGGCGACACCTTCACCGAGGGCCTGGTCTATTACCACAACCAGTGGTTCCTCTATTACGGCTGCGCGGATTCATTTGTCTCGGTGGCCATTGCCCCCGGCAAATAGATGACACGCCGGGCAGCCCGGACCTCGCGGAGGTAAAGGCTGATGAGAAAAACACTTTGCGTTTGGATAACCGTTGTCTGCTGGCTGGCGCTGCCCGCAGCCGCGCTGGCCCAGAACGGCGCCTTCTCGCTGAAGGACGGCGACACCGTGGTCTTCTACGGTGACAGCATCACCGCACAGAACCTCTACAACCAGTGGATCGAGCTCTACACCGTCACCCGCTTCCCCTCCATGCGCGTGCATTTCTATGGCGCGGGCGTGGGGGGCGACCGGGTGAGCGGCGGCGTGGGGGGACCCATCGACCAGCGCCTGTCGCGCGACGTCTTTGCGCACAAGCCCACCGTTGTCACGGTCATGCTGGGCATGAACGACGGCGCCTACCGTCCCGGCAGCCCGGAGATCGAATCTGCCTATACCAAGGGCTATGAGCACCTCATCGAGTCCATCCACGCGCACGCGCCCGGAGCCCGGATCACGCTGCTGGGGCCCTCGCCCTTTGACGACGTCACCCGGCCCCCGCAGTTTGCCGGCGGCTACAACGCGGTGATGGAGCGCTATGCCGCCGACGATCGGGAACTCGCCAGAAAGTTCGACTGCGCCTATGTAAACCTGAATCCGCCCGTCGTGGCCGCGCTCGAACGCGCCGGCGCCCTCGATCCCCTGGTCGGCAGGCTGCTGCTGCCCGACCGTGTGCATCCCGAGGCGCTCGTGCACTGGGTCATGGCCGAGACGCTGCTGAAGGGATGGAATGCGCCCGCGCTGGTCTCCTCGGTAACGATGGACGGCCATGCCGTGCAACTGCTCGGCGCCGAAAATGCCGCCGTCGAAAACCTCGAGCCGCTCAAAAACGGCCTCCAGTGGACTGAAACCGATCGAGCTTTGCCCCTCGCCTTTAACCGCAAAAACGAAAACGACGCCCTTCTGCTCGAATTGACCGATGTGCAGCAAGCGCTCAATCAGGAGTTGTTGCGTGTCACCGGCCTCCCGCCCGGCCAGTACCAACTGGCCATTGACGACAAGCCGGTGGCTGCATTCTCCGCCGCCGATCTGGGCCATGGCATCAACCTGGCCGGCTACCCGACGCCGATGTGGCAGCAGGCGCAGCGCGTCGGCTGGTTGGTCCGCGACCGCGACCAAACGCACTACGTCCACATGCAGATGCAGATCAAGAAGATGGACCCGGGCGACAAAGACGGCAAGCCGGACGCGCTGGACGCCTTTGAGAACTTCGTCGAAGACGCCATCTACGAGGAAGCGGCGCCCAAGGCCCACCTTTTCACGCTTACCCCCACGGGCGCTGAGCCGTAAGGCCGCCTTTCCCGCGCTCAAGCCGAATTCAGTTCCGGTTCTCGACCGATTCGACCGCAACCGCTTCACCATTCGGCGGGGGATCGGAGGATTCGGCGGCCATCGCGGCTACGGTCGCCGTTTCCAGAACCGCCAGCATCGCCTCCTGCGCCTTGCTCCAGAAAGGATGCGCCGGGCAGTAGGACTTGCGGTCGCACGAAGCGCCGGAGATCATGCAAACATTGATGTAAATAGGACCGTCGATGGCTTCGATCACCTCCCGCATCGAAGCCTCTCGGCCGCGGGGCAAAATCTCGAATCCGCCCGACTGGCCGCGTCGCGAGGTGATCATCCCGGCACGGCACAACGTCTGCAACACTTTGGAAAGAAAGCTCTCGGGGGTGCCCGTCGCGCGGGCCAGCGCCGGCAGCAGCGTGCGTTCGTGCTCTGGCAGCGTGGCCAGATGAACCATAGCGCGCACCGCGTAATCGGCAGCCCGCGTCAGTTGCATGGTCGAACCGGTTCGTACCATGGGGGGATCCTCTGCATTCATCGTAGCGCAAAGATGTTCGAGCGCACACGCGTGCGTTTTTCCCTGGTTGCACCTTGGCCGGGGCAGCCTCTTTCAATTCCTGCACTGCAAATGGTGAAATCCACAGAACTTTCCGCGTTTTGCACTTGAATCCACAAGCGCCTCCGGCCTACGCTCCCTTCCAGTTGGTGACCCTGTAGGCAACTGGACACGCAGTTCCAGCCTGGCAGGACGATGGGGAGTCCATCCCAATGGGGCACTTCGCGGCCGGCTCGTCCGGCAGTGATGTGGCTCCGGCGCGATGGAGCAACCATCCAGAGTCAGGAAGGGATGTGCACAATCCACCTGATGCGAAGATTCATCCGCAGCTCGGCTGAGGATGCAAGGTTCGAGTCGGGCAGGGGAGTCATCATCGACCCAGCCGGAGCCGCAGGAGCCGGGGTAGCCCGGCGTCGCGTCGTCGGCACAGCCGAAGCCTCGAGGTGCCGGGGAAACCCGCTATCCGATCGGAAGGCTGAACGGGACGATCGATGATCCAGAGGTTCTGCGGGCTCACCGCGATGCGCAGCGCCGGAGACCGGGTTCTCCGGCGCTGCTGTTTGTGCGCACATTGTGAGCGCGCTTATGGTTTTCCCGCCGCCTTTATGCCAGCGCCAGGTTCATGTTGCGGATGGCTTCGTCGATCTCCTGCGTGCTCTTGACGCCGACCGTGGCGCATTCCACGCCCGCCTGCTGGAAAGCGAACCGCATCGCCTTGACGCGGTCGTCGTGACTGTGACCGAACTGGCCGCCGCCGCACAACTTCATGCCGATCACGCCCAGCCCTTCCTGCTTTAACTGGTGGATGTGATGGACCACCTCGCTCACGTCGTCGGGGTGGTTGGTGTCTTCCCAGGTCGGCCCGTCCATGCGCGCGCCTTTGTGGTTGATGCGGATCAGGCCCACCTGGAGCCATGGATTGCCCGGCATCCGCCGCAGCGCCGGCAGCCCGTGCACCGAAGCGCCATGCGTCAGAATGATCTTCCTTTGCTCCGCCTCGAGGATGCCGTCCTGCCAGCGCTTGGTGGTCTCCGGCCAATCGGCCGTGTGCTGCCAGTGCATCAGCATAATGTCAAAGTACTCGGTCTGCGCGATGCGCCGCATCTGGTCGAACCGGGCCTGTGGATCGGCGGGGTCGGGAGTGGTGGTCAGCTTGGTCATCAGGCGATAGCTGTCGCGCGGAAGGCCTTTCAGGGCTTCTCCCAGCATCCCTGGCGTCTGGTAGGCCTCCGCCGTCTCGAAAAAGCGGATGCCGCGGTCGTAGGCGTAGCGCACCAGGCGTGTAAACTCCTGCTGCCCCAGCGCGGCTTGCACCGCGCCGCCGTCCGTGCCCGTCCCGAAGGCGAGGCGCGTGACCTGCATTTTGGAGCGGCCCAGCACCACCGTATCGGTGGCGGTGGGCTGGGAGGCGGCCAGGGGAAGACCGCCAACCGTGGCCATGGCTCCTGCGGCCAGGCCGGTTTTGAGGAAACTACGCCGTGTGGATGGACTCATTGTGTTGAACCTCCCCGGCTCAAGCCCGCAGGCGAGCCGGATGAGTGGATGGTAGCACGTGCGCGGCTGCATCGCTGTAAACAGGCGTCGGCCCCAGGGCTGCAAGATTGCCCCTCATGCAAGGGTTGCCAGCCGTAAAGAACGGCGGCAGCAAGGCGATGTGCAAACGGAACTCGATGGCTGGATTGGATGAATGGGGAGGGCTAGAACTCGTTGGGGCCGGGTTCGGAGCCGGGATGTCCGTTCGCGTCGAGCCAGTGGCCGATGAGGAGATCGGCGTCAGGATCGGAGCCGTCCCGCAGCAACTCAGATTTCCTCAGGAGGCGTTTGCGGGTTTCTGCAGCGCGCTGAGCCTGGAGAGCAGCGCGGCTCTGCAGATTAGCGTTGTGGAAGCTGGCGGCCTGGACATGCATGGATGGACCGTGGATGTGCATGGGTTGCCCCTCAGGGGGAGAGAAAGCACGCGGAGGGCCGTGATTTCTAGGTTATTCTTTGAAAATGTTCAGCCGGCTATCTGCTTTGCTCACCACATCCCAACCTGGTTGTGTTCTCATCTATGTAGCCTTATTTGCCGTCTGAAGGTGGAAAGCCCATCCCCAGGGGCTAAGCCCGGTGCTTCTGCTGGCCGTCTTCGGCACCACGAGAGTCATGCCCTTGCCAACTCAGAGGCGCTTGGGGAGTTGTGCAGAACCTGGACAGACACAAGCTGGCACTTTACGCATTGGGCTTTGACGCTGGCGGTTAGGCCCGCCGGTTCAACGAGTCATTGGAGGCCAACGCGGAGGACGCGGGGCCAGCAGGGAGTGTGATTTGCCAACGTATCGAAGATCGGTGGTTCCCACACGGGCGGGGGCGGAGACGCTGCCGCTGGTGGCCATTGTGGGACGGCCCAACGTGGGCAAGTCCACTCTGTTTAACCGGCTCACCGGCAGCCGGCGATCCATTGTCGGCGACGAGCCGGGCATTACGCGAGACCGCATCTACGGCGAGTACGAGTGGGCGGGACGGCGCTACCGGCTGGTGGATACGGGCGGCATCGTGCCGGACGACCCCGAACTCATCACCACGGAGATCTACAACCAGGCGCGCGTGGCGCTGGAAGAGGCCGACGCGCTGGTTCTGGTAATGGATGCGCGGACAGAGCTGGCGCGGCCGGACTTCGACCTGACGCGGATGCTCCAGAAGGGCACGAAGCCGGTCTTTCTGGCCGTGAATAAAGTGGAAGGCGCGGTCATGGCGCTGGAAGCCGAAAACTTCCGCCGGCTGGGGATTCGCAACGTTTTCCCCATCAGCTCGGAGCACGGCCAGGGGATTGGCGACCTGCTGGATGCGGTAGCGGAGGCTGTGCCGGAGCGCTCCGGCCCCATCGAGGAAAAGGCCGGGACCGGGCAGGCGGCCGAGACCGGGCAGGCGGCCGAGACCGGGCAGGCGGCCGAGACCGAAAACCTGCACCGGACGCATGGCGAGTTTGTGCAGCAGGAAACCTCGGTGGCGATTATCGGCCGGCCGAATGTGGGCAAGTCCACGCTGCTGAACGCGCTTACGGGAACCTCGCGCGCAATTGTGTCGCCGCTGGCCGGAACCACGCGCGACGCCGTCGACGAGGTGGTCGAGTTCGAGGGCGCCCGGTTCCGGTTTGTGGATACGGCGGGGATCCGGCGCAAGGGCAAGACGCACCTGATGGCGGAAAAGCTGAGCGTGGTGATGGCGCGGCGGCACCTGGAAGCAGCGGATGTGGCGCTGCTGGTGCTGGACGCCACCGAGGGCGTGATTGCGGCCGATGCAACCATCGGGGGCTACGCGCACGAAAGCGGACGCAGCGTGATCGTGGTGGTGAACAAGTGGGACGCGGTTACAACGGCTCGCACGGACGGCAAGCCACCGGCCGACCGGGAGATCTTCGAAAAACAGTTGCGGCGGGTGCTGAAGTATCTGGATTACGCGCCGGTGCTGTTTCTTTCCGCGCTTGAAGGCAAGGGCATGAGCCGCGTGCTGCGCGAGGTAAAAGCCGTGGCGGCGGAGCGGCGCATGCGGGTGAGCACGGGCCAGATGAACCGCTTCCTGGAGCGAATCGACTTCCAGCGGGCCCCCGTGCCGATGGCCAAACGCGTACGCATTTTCTACATGACGCAGGCGGCGGTGGCGCCGCCCACCTTTGTGCTCTTTACGGACCGCGAGGTGAAGCTGCACTTTGCCTTCGAGCGGTTCCTTGAGAACCAGATACGAGAGGCCTTTCAATTTCGCGGGACACCCATCTGGTTCAAGGTGCGGGCGCGGAATGCCGGCAAAGAATAGGAAATCGAGCCGTTCCCATCCATCCCGGCGAGCTCTTCCTTTGCGAACAAGCGCTTGAGTTCTGCGTGTAGCCGCCCTCGTCAGCCTACCCGCGCTCCCGCGTCTTCCGCCACAACTCCTCCAGCGCGTCGCAGGCCGTCTTCACCCCGTCCTCGCATTCCAGCCGCCGCGCCACCTGCGCCGCGCGCCTGGCCAGCGCCGGAGCCCCCAGCATCGCCTTCAGCTTCCGCGCCACCCGCAGCGGCGTATAGTTCTTCCGCTGGATGGTCCGCGACACCTTGAGCCTGCGCATGCGCCGCGCGTTGTCCGGCTGGTCGTGCGCGTAGGGCATGATCAGCATTGGCTTGCCCGCCCGCAGGCACTGAGCCGTCGTCCCCACGCCGCCCTGGTGCACCACCATCGCAGCGCGCGGAAAGAGCTTGGAATACGGTGCATACTCGGCCACGCAAATCGATTCCGGCAACTCCTTCCGGGGCCGGTTGCGTGGATCGCTCCCGATGAGCAGCACGGCGCGAATGCCCAGCCGGGCTGCTGCCCGGGCCGAAAACTCGTAGAATCGTCCCGCCGCCAGCACCGCCGCCGAGCCCAGCGTGAACACCACCGGCGCCTCGCCCTCGGCCAGAAATTTCTCCAGATTATCGGGCAGCGCGGCGTTGCCCGCGTCCGCGTCGTAAAAGCAAAAGCCCGTGATCAGCGTGTTCCGCGGCCAATCCTTTTGTTCCACGCCCAGCGCGTGCGAAAACAGCGCCAGCACGAGGTAGGGCGAGTGTTTGGCGTCAAAGAGCGGATTCGCGCCCCGCTCCAGCCCCAGCTCGCGGCGCAGTTCGTAGATCGGCTCCGGCCACTTGCGGCTCACAAACCGCGCCACCCGCCGGATCACCCGTCCGAACCCGGGCACGGCCTTGTCCACCCGCGCCAGCCGCGGGTACGGCGGCAACACCGGCGGGTCAAAGGCGGAGAAGAACGAGAGCGGCGCCAGCACGTAACTCGCCCATGGAATCCCCGTCACCTCGGCCACAATGGGACCAGCGTAGTTTAGCTCGCCCAGCAGCATCAGGTCGGCGCGCTCAGGCCGCGTTGCCGCGTCCATCAGATCGTCATAGGTTTGGCGCAGCACAGGAAACAGAAAATCTCTCAAGCCATGTTCCGTGCCGTGCTTCACGTCGTAGACCATTTCCACCAGCACCGTATTGCTCGGATCAATGTCCGGCCGGACCGCGCAAAACTCCAACCCCAGCGGCACAATCTTCGGCCGGTACACCTCCGGCAGCGCCATCACCGGCGTGTGTCCGCGCCGCCTGAGTTCCAGCGCAAGTGCAATCAGCGGGTTCGTATCGCCATACGTACCTATATTCGAGAGAACAATGCGCAAATCGACTCCCCCTGCCAGCCATCTCACTGCAACTATGAGCCTAATGCACCGGGCAGGATTTCACCCGCCCGCCTTCAGGCCCGTTTAATCTTGCCCCGGCCATACTCCTATCGGTGATACTGTCCTCCATGCGCGTACTGCTGGTTGAAGACGAGGCCCGCCTGGCCGAGAACCTTGCCGCCGCCCTCCGCGACGGCCCCGGTTTCGCCGTTGACTGGGCGGCCGACGGCCTCTCCGCCATGGATTACCTCCGCGCCGCGGCCTACGATCTCGTGATCCTCGACCTCATGCTCCCCGGCCTCGACGGCCTTGGTGTTCTCCAGCGGCTGCGCGCCCGCCACGACGCCACCCCCGTTCTCATCCTCACAGCCAAGGAGGGCAAGGAATCCATCGTCCAACTGCTCAACGCCGGCGCAGACGACTATCTCTCCAAGCCCTTCGATCTGGGCGAGCTGATTGCCCGCGCCAAGGTTCTCATCCGCCGCGGCAAAGGCGCCGCGCACCCTACGCTCCATGCCCTTGGCCTCACCCTCAACACCCTCGAGCAGACCGTCCTTCGCAACGGCATCCTGGTCGATCTCTCCCCCACCGAATACCGCATCCTCGAGTACCTCATCCACCGCCCTCGCGCCATCGTCAGCAAGCGTGAACTCCTCGAACACCTGTACGACTTCAACTGGGAACACCACTCCAACGTGATCGAGGCCCATGTTTCCAACCTGCGCAAGAAGCTCGACGCCGCCTCCCCCGCAGCCGCAGCCGAGCCCATCATTGAGACCATGCGCGGCCGTGGCTATCGCCTCGCCGCTGAGCCGGAGCAGATGCATGCTCGCGGCTAAACAATCCATTGCCTTCCGGCTCATCGCCGGCGTCCTCGCCGTGGAGCTTTTTGCCTCCGCCGCCGTCATCCTCCTCTCCCTCGGCTACGAGCGGCACGTGCATTTCCACACCTTCGACATCATGCTCCATGGCCGTGCGGATACCGTCCTCGGCGCCGTCCAGGATGCCGAAGACGCGCAAGACAGCCTCATGCTCGACCGATCCGATCTGCACCTGCCAGCCGAGGATCTCTACGAAGTGTGGAATGAAAGGGGCCGTCTTCTCGGCCGGTCGCCCAATTGGTCCGGCGCCTACGGCCTCGTTTTCGGCGATCGCCATGACCAGTTCGCCGCCCTCACCCTTCACGGCCTCCACTATCGCATTCTTCGCATCCATGGCTCCCGCATCGTCGATCCCGGAGAGCAGGGCGGCGGCAAGCTTCGCCATGTCCTCATCTACTACGGCGCTCCCACCTATCATGTCTGGCATGCCATCAACCACGCTGTTACCGTCTACGCAATCGGCGCTATCCTGCTTCTGGCTGTAAGCGGCCCGCTCATCGCATGGCTGCTCCATCGCGGCTTGCTTCCCCTGCGCCAGCTTGCCGCCCTCGCCTCCCAGGTCTCCGTCGACTCCTGGGAGTTCTCGCCGCCTGAAAGCGCCCGCACCACTCGCGAACTCGCCCCGCTCACCCACGCTCTCCAGAACGTATTGACCCGCCTGGAGCGCTCCTTTGAGCAACAGCGCACCTTTGTCTCCGACGCCGCCCACGAGCTCAAAACCGCTGTCGCCGTCGTCAAGTCCTCGGTGCAACTGCTGGCCATGAAGCGCCGTACCCCCGCCGATTACCAGACTGGCCTCGAACGCTGTCTCGCCGACACCCAGCGGCTTGAGGATCTGGTCGGCAAAATGCTCGCCCTGGCACGGGTGGAAAGCACCTCCGCCGAAGATTCTTCGCCCGCTGCCGATCTCGCCGTCTGCCTTCAGCAAACCGTCCAGCGCCTCGAAAGCCTCGCTTGCATCCGCCAGGTCCGCGTCGATCTTGCCTCCGTTCCCGCCGTCTCCGTTCCTCTGGCGCACGACGACTGCTGTGAACTTTTTTCGAACCTCCTCCACAACGCCCTGCAGCACAGCCTGCCCGGCGCCGCCGTCGAAATCCGTGCCCTCACCCAAGTCGGTGCTCTCGATCTCACCATTCAGGACCACGGCGACGGCATCGACCCCGCCGTGCTGCCGCACGTCTTCGAGCGGTTCTACCGCGGCGACCCTTCCCGCGCCCGCTCCACCGGCGGCGCCGGTCTTGGCCTCGCCATTGCCCGCGCCCTTGTGGAGCGGGCCGGCGGCTCCATCTCCATCGCCAGTCAGCCCGGTACGGGCACAACCGTCACCCTGCGCCTGCCCCTCGCGCCTTCACCGTAGCCTCGTCCACCCGCGGTCTCCAGCATCCATGCCCGCTCTCCGTTCCACACTCTTTTCTGCCGTCCGTGCCGTCATGTCACGGGCCAACTTTCAGGAGCCTCCCATGCAGATTCACAAAATCTCTCGTATCGTCTTTTTCGCCTTCGCTGGCGCGTTGCTGCTCTCCGCGCTGCCCCGCGCCACCGCCCAGCAGCCTTACAAGGTTCTTGCCCACTGGAAGCTCGGTGGCGACGGCTTCTGGGATTACCTCACCGCCGACCCCGCGGCGCACCGTCTCTACATCACCCACGGCCCGCGCGTCGAAGTCCTCGACACCCGCACCGGCAAGCCGATCGGCGCCATCACCGGCCTCCACGGCACCCACGGCGTCGCTCTCGACACGGCCGGCAGCTTCGGCTACATCTCCGATGGCGGCGGCAACGCCGTGGTGGTCTTCGACCGCGCCACCCTCGCCACTGTCGCCACCATCCCCGCCGGAACCAACCCCGACGGCATCGTCTTCGAACCGGCCACGCAGACCGTCTGGGCCTTCAACGGCCGCAGCCACAACGCCACCGTCATCAGCGCCGCCACGCGCAAGGTGCTGGCCACCATCCCTCTCCCTGGCAAACCTGAGTTCCCTGTCGCAGACGGCCGCGGAAACGTCTTTGACAACATCGAAGACAAAAGCGAGATCGTCCGCCTCGATGCCCGCTCCCTCAAGCTGACCGCCACCTGGCCGGCCGGGTGCGACTCACCCAGCGGCCTGGCCATCGACGCCCCCGGCCATCGGCTCTTCCCCGTCTGCGGCGGTAAAAAAATGTCCGTCATCGACTCCTCGACCGGCAAACTCCTCGCCAACCCCGCCATTGGCAATGGACCCGACGCCGCCCGCTGGGACGCAAAGCACAAGTTCGCTTTTGCCTCGTGCGGCGAAGGCGTTCTCGCCGTGATCGACGCCGCCGCGCCCGGCTATCCCACCATCGAGAGCCTGCCCACCCAGCGCGGCGCCCGCACCATGGCCTACGACGCCTCCACCGATCGCATCTACCTGGCCACCGCCGAGTTCGGTCCGCCTCTCGCTCCCACCCCCCAGCAGCCCCATCCCTGGCCCAGCATCGTTCCCGGCAGCTTCACCATCCTTGTGGTCGGCCGCTGAGCCTTCCTTCTCCCACCGCCGCTCCCGCTTGCGCGTTTTTGTCCCCGCGCATGGCCGGGAGCGGCTCTTTTGCGGCATCATAGAAGAAGCGCCTTCGGCCACCGGCCCGAGGAGCCCTATGAAGCTTGTCCTTGGAATCCTTGCTCTCGTTTTCGTTGCCGCCACGCTGCTTGCCGATTACAAATGGCGCCAGTGGCTGGCGGCTCGCAAGCTCGATCGCCAGAGCTCCGGCGGCGCTGATCCCCCCCAGCGCCATCACCGCTAGTTGCGCCCCAGTTTCCTCTTTTCACCACTGTTACCGCCGAACACCGGGAGCCGTCCAACCTGTATGCTGCGATCCTTTGCCTTTCCCCTCCGGCCTTCCACCGGCTTCGGAAAAATTCGCCTCTTTCTCGGCTTTGCCGCGGCGGCGCTGCTGCTGGCCGGCGCCGCCAACGCTTGCGCCCAGTTCGGCCAGGAGGAAACCACCCAAGTCCACGATGCTTCCGCACTCCGTCCGCCCGCCGGCGCCCGCGTGGCCATCGTCGAATTCGACGACATGGAGTGTCCCGACTGCGCCCGCGCCAACCCTCTGCTCAAGGAGGCCGCGGCCCGGTACAAAATCCCTTGGATTCGCCACGACTTCCCCCTGCCCTTCCACAGTTGGAGCTTCCAGGCCGCCGTCTACGCCCGTTGGTTCGACTCCAAAAGCAAGACCCTCGGCAACCAGTACCGCGACGACGTCTTCGCCAGCCAGATCTCCATCTTCAATCCCGGCTCACTCCGCCAGTTCACTGAGAAGTTTGCCTCCGCACACGGCCTGGCCCTGCCCTTCGAGGTTGACCCGCAAGGCAAGCTGGCCGCGCTCGTCAAGGCAGACTACGCCCTCGGCCTGCGCATCGGCATCGAGCACACGCCCACCATCTGGATCGTGACCGCCAGGAGCAAGGGCGCTCCCTTCGTCGAGGTCGTTGACCGCAGCAGGCTCTATCAGTTGATCGATCAGGCCCTCCACAACACGGCGTCGGCTCACAAGCGTTAATCCCCGCCCTGACCCCATATCCCGATGAATCAAACCTTTTTACCCATTTCGCCTGTTACAATTTCTTTGGAGATACGCCCCACTCCTATGCTGAAATCCCATCATTTTCGCCCTCGGCTTGAGCGCGTTGTCCCGGGAGGCAGAAGCACGAATCTTCTGCGCCTCCTCGCCTGTGGCGCAGCCGCCATCGCTGCTGTTGCCGTCCTCACTCTCCCTCGCCTGGCCCTGGCGCAGTACACAACCAGGGTTCTCGATGCCTCCGCCCTTCACCCGCCTGCCGGCGCCCGCGTGGCCATCGTCGAGTTTTCCGATCCTGAGTGCCCCGCCTGTGCCACGGCCAATCCCACCCTCATGGCCGCGGTCGAGAAGTACAAGATTCCGTGGGTACGCCACGATTTTCTCCTGCCCTATCACATCTGGAGTCCCGCCGCTGCCGTCTACGCGCACTGGTTCGACAGCCAGAGCAAAGCGCTGGGCGACGACTACCGCAATCAGCTCTTCGCCAATCAGCGCTTCATCTATAACCGCCTGCTCCTCCGCGACTTCACCTCCAATTTCGCCAAGAGCCACGGCATTGCCCTGCCTTTTGAGGTCGATCCACAGCACAAGTTCATGGCCGAAGCCGAGGCCGACACCGAGCTGGCTCGGCGTACCGGCATCGACCATACACCTACAATCTTTGTTGTTACCTCCGGCAGCAAGGGTCCGCCCTACATCGAAGTGACTGACCTTAGCAAGCTCTACCAGATCATCGACGAGGCGATTGCCGACACGCCCGAGCCCGCCCGTAAGCCTCATCGCAAATAACCCTGGCAGCGCGGCAAGACCCGGCGGCGCATCCCATGCGGATGCGCCGCTTCTGGTTCAGTCTCCTTATTGCTTCTTCTTCCACGCCCACTGGTCCAGCCCCACCAGAACCAGAACCGCCGTTGGCCAGAACCAGCCTCCGACGCCGTTGCCCGCCGCAATCACATCCACGGAATAGGCGGCCAGCACCGCCAAAGCCATCCCGGCCACGGCCCCAACCGCGCCGCGCGCTCGGTAAGCCGCCCACCACGCCGCGATCACTGCCAGAGCCGCCAGCATCCAGACCAGAAAACCGCCCAGCTTGGCCTCCGAAGCCTGCGAGAGTGTGGCGCCAGCGATAAACGCAATCCCTACAAACGAGGCCACCCCTTTCAGGCTTCCCTGTGAAGACCCTCCGCCGCCATAGCGCCGCTGCATTGCGTCGCGTGCTGCCGCCCCAGCCACCCATGAAGGAATCATGCGCCCACCTCCTTTGCTTCCGCACACCTCCACACATGCGCAAGACCAGGAATTCCTGCCCATTTATATCCCGGATCCTCTGTGGATAACTACTTGGCCGCGCCCTGAATCTGCACCAGTGCTGGCGCTCCTCCCGGCGAAACCGTCCGCGTCTGCGGCCCCCGCCAGTGGTCGATGTAGCTGATTTTGTGAACACATCCAATGGTGCAATGCGGTGAGCAGGCCTTTGCCGTCACAAACTCCCGCTTCACGTCAGCCCGCGTGTACTTGGACAGCGGCACACCCGGATACCCGCGCTGCTGCGAGCAGTAATGAACCAGCCCGTCCTCGCACACATATAGATACCGCGATCCCGCCCGGCACCGCCACACGTTCGGCCGCCCCTCGGCAATCGCCGCCTGAAAGTCGTCGAAACGCGAGTAGTTCACCTTCTTCCACCCGCTCATCTCGTCGTAGACCTTCTGCTCTTCCGGCTGTAGCGGCTTCAGTTGCCCGTCGCCGTCGTGGATGATCCCGATCGTCGAGGTAAATCCCAGCTCCAGCGCCCGCTTGCCGATCACCAGAGCTTCCTGCGGATTCCGGATGCCCCCGCCCACCACCGAGTTGATGTTGACGTGAAATTCGGCATGATCGGCCAGCATCTCCAGCTTCTTGTCCAGCACCTTCAGGCTTTTTTTCGACACCTCGTCCGGCTCCAGGTTGTCGATGGAAATCTGCATGTGGTCCAGTCCCGCCCGGTTCAGCCGCTCGATCCGCTCCGCATTCAGCAGATACCCGTTCGTGATCATCCCGGCTATGGCCCCGTTCCTGCGTATCCGCCGGATAATCTCGTCCAAATCCGGGTGCGTCAGCGGCTCCCCGCCGCTGATGCCCACCATCGCCGTCCCCAGCCGCCCCAGCGCGTCGATCCGCTGCAACATCTCTTCCACCGGAACCGGCTTCGACACCTTGTCGTACTCGTTGCAGTAACCGCAGCTCAGGTTGCAGAACCGCGCCGGCACAATCTGCGCCAGCACCGGGTGTCCGGTGTGCGCCAGTGCGCGCCCCACCATCGCCAGTTCGCGCGCCTTGCGCATTGCCGCAATCCATTGTCCGCGCGCCGTCTCCCGTTGCCGTTTCGCCATTGTCTCTATTCAATCACACGCCGCATCTTCAGCTGAGCGCGGTCTTCCACCGTCGCAAAAAGGGCGCCTGCAATGCCCCGCAGGCGCCCGTACTTTTTCCGGCTGCAATCTCGGTCAAAGGGGGTTGACCGGCGTCATTGCCGGCATCTCCTCGCTCGGAGGTTCAACCAGCGCATCGCGCTCCAACCCTTCTTCATTCAGTTTGCCCACCCGCTTCCCATGCTCGGGAAAAATCTTCTCAGAACCTATGGCTCCGTGATGCTTCGAGTCCACCTGCAGTGTAAGCACCTGTTGTTTCTTGCCGCGCAGAACCGTCACCTGTACCGGTTTGCCGCGATTGGCCCGCAGGGAGCGATCCCAGTCCGCTGTCGTAGCGATTGACTCCGCGTTGACATTCAGGATCACGTCGAAGGCCCGCAGACCCGCCGCTGCCGCCTCGCTCTTGCGCGCCACCCGCTTGACCATGACGCCGTGCGTTACGCCCAGATACTCAGCCATCTGCGAGGTCAGCGGCTCCACAATCGCACCCACATTCAGACTGCTGCCAAAAAACGGTATGTGGAACCTGCTGCCGGCCGGCGCATCGCTGCCGTCGGACAGCATGCCCATTCGCGGACTTGTGGTCGGAAACACATCCACTCCCGACCATATCCGGTCCCATATGTCGTGTTCGATTGCCTGCCTGTCCGCCAGTTCCACTTCCACCGTGCGCACTGCGCCTTCGCGGCTGATCTCCAGGCTCACCTTTCGTCCCGGCGGGATCTCCCGCAGCATCCGCCGCAGTTGTTCGGCATTTTCCACAGTCTGGCCGTTCATCTGCAACACGACGTCATTCACGCGCAAGCCGGCATGCCCGGCCGGCGCATCGTGATCGATCAGCGTAATCACCGCACCTTGCGTTTTCTGGAGCTTGAGCGCCTGGGTCTTTCCCTGATCCACGTCCGTCACGTCCACGCCGAGGTAGCCGTGCGTGCTGTTCGACCGTCCCACCATCGGGCTCGGCTCCTCCAGCAGCGGCGCCATGAGAGCCGCCTGCGCATGGCCCGCCGCAGGCATCCCCGCCAGCACTGCCGCCATGGCCAGTCCCATCCTCAGCAACAGCCTCAAAGAAAAAACCTTCACCGCCACTTCTCCCGCAACGCGCGCGCCGCCTCTTCCTTCGCGCTCTGCGAGAATCGAGGAGGGCGGCTGTCTCTCTGGCCCGCGCATCGGGCGCTCGGCCGGTCCAACCAAACGCAGCTTCACTGGATCTCCGGCACCCGGCTCAATACCTGCCTCGAAACCGTTCGTATCTGCGGATTCTCGTCCGAAGTGGAAACCGTGTACAGCACCTGCCGCACGCTCGTATCCGCCTCCACCGGCTCCAAAATGTTGATCGCCGTGGTCCGAATCTGTGGATCGGAGTCGTTCAGCAGCGCATCCAGCACCGCGTCCCGCACCCGCGTATCGTCGGCCACATACGACTGAAGCCCCTCCAGCGCTTTCTCCCGCACCTGCGCGCTTTTGTCATAGCGCAGGGCCACCATCAGCGCATCGCGGATTCCCGCCGGCTTGCCGCCACGTCCTGAACGGCACTCTGCCGCCAGCAATTCCACCGAATGATCCCGAACCCCGGGCGAGGCTGCGTTTTCACTGGCCAGCATTAGCAGTTGCTGGATCGCCGGATCCTCCAGCGATCCCTGCATCCGCTGCGGCACCAACTGGTTATATCGCACCTCGACGATCCCGTTCTCCGGCTGCCGCTCGATACTGGAGATATTGGCGATCTCCGCGGGCGCTGTCTGCTCCACCCCATCCTGGGCAAGCGAGGCCTGGGCCTCCTGCGCGGCATGGGCCGCTTGTTTCTGCGCCCTTTGGTAGCCGCCCAAATATCCTGCACCAGCACCCACGACCAGCAGCAAAAGGACTGCGGCGGGAGCCGCCTGCAAACTGGTCAGGTTCGTTCCGATCTTGCGCGCCAGCCGCTCGTACCACCGCGCCGGCGGCAAAGCATCAAGCGCTTCTTCCAGCCGCAGCCGTGACCGCGCCACCAGATTGGCATCCGGCTCCCGCACAGGGTAAGCATCGGCCAGCACCTTCAGCGCCAGAACCTGCTCCTCCTCTTTTGTGCAGTCAGGGCAGCTGGTCATATGCCGCTCCAGTTCGTGTTGCTGTTCATCCGGCAGCTCCCCATAGGCCGCCGCCACAATTCCCTCGCGCGCTACTTCGCAATTCATCGTTACGTCCTTCCAGCCTCAAAATACTGCTTCTTCCCCTGCTATCCGGCGCCTCCTCGAGGAGATCGCCCCGGGAAAATCAACGCAACTCCGCCAGTTGTGTTCTCAACTTCTTGGTCGCCCGGAAAAGCGTGTTCTTGGCCGTCTCTTCCGTAGTGTTCAGCATCTCTCCGATCGTCCGCAGGCGGAGTCCATGGTAGTGCTTCAGTTCGAAAACCATCCGCTCGCGCGGTGTCAGCTTGTCGAGCGCCGCCTGAATGCGTTCGCCCAGCACCTTCCGGTCCAGTTCCTTGGCCGGATTGGAAAACGACCGATCGTCTGAAACCGACGCCAGCAGATCGATCTCATCGCCCGAACGGTCTACGATGACCGCATGATCTTCCCGGCGGGTCTTGCGCCGCCGCAGTTGGTCCAGGCAAAGATTAGTGACAATCCTGTAGATCCACGTATAAAAGGAGCACTCAAAGCGGAAGTTCCCAAGATACCGGTAGGCCTTCAGAAAGGCCTCCTGGTAGATGTCCTCCGCGTCGTGCTCACTGCCCGTCAGATGCAGCGCCAGACGGAGAACTTGCTGCTCGTACTGCCGCACCAGGGCGTCGAACGCCGTGCGCGAACCCGCCTGGGCCGCGCGGATCAACTCCGTCTCCGGCGCTTGCGCTCCCAGACGTTCGTCTTCCTTTTTCAGTCCGCTCGTCGATGTCGTGGCAGCCATCCCTGGGGAGGATTGTACCTTCCGCGCAGGCGGCCATGCCAAAGCGCCCGCCCCGTTTACCGCGGAAGTGAGGTGGACTGCTGCTTGGGTCGCCATGAGGCCTCGGCTCCGGATGGAATTTCTTACCGCACTGGTCTAGACGGTTTTCAGCCCCGTTTGTGAGCAGATGAATCACCCGCCCGAGCCAGCCCGGCGGCCCTTTACACTGGAAGTAGATGAACGAAAACCTCTTCGAAAACCCCGCGGCCCCTGCCTCTTCCGAGTGGTACATTGCCCACTGCGATGGCGGATCGCGCGGCAACCCCGGCCCCTCCGGCTATGGCGCCGTCATCCACGACCCCCAAGGCCGCACCGTCGCCCGCCTCAGCGAGTTTCTCGGTTCTCAAACCAACAACTACGCCGAGTACCAGGGCCTTCTCTCCGTTCTTCGCTGGGCCGCCCAGAATGCCGTCCGGCAGTTGCGCGTCGTCTCCGATTCCGAACTCATGGTCAAGCAGATGCAGGGCAAGTACAAGGTCCAGAGCCCCATCCTCCGTCCGCTCTGGGAAGAAGCCCGCTCCCTCGCGCGCCAGTTGGACCGTTTCGAAATCCGCCACACCCTCCGCGGCGGCAACCAGGAGGCAGACCGCCTCGCCAATCAGGCCATGGATAAAGGCACGGCGAAAAGCAGGGAACCAGGAACCGGGGGAGCCGGGAAACAAAAGGCCGGCGAACAGATCCAACCCCCGTTTGCACAATCCGGAAAAACGCCGCCGCAACCGCCGCGCCAGGTCCTCGAGGGATTCGTAAAGAACGGCGTCGTCCACCTCCTCGACGGCACGCTCCCCGATGGCCTCTTCGTCAAGATCGTTCGCGAATAGAGCCGTTCACTGATCCCGCATTACTTTCGTTTAAAGTCCAGCATCGGGCGGATAACCTTTTCTTGCGACTCGGCGTCGAACTACCATCAGTTGTTGATAGAAAGAAAATCGCGATGGTGCAATAAACAATGTCTGGCTCTCCTCGCTTGGTTCTCCTCGTACGGCGTGAGAAATTTCTTGTAGGAGACGATAACGCACATGAACATCAAGGTCATTCCCCCCGGCCGTGCTTGGGCATCCGCCCTTTTTCTCGGGTGCCTCCTCTTCGCCGCTCTGATTCTCGCGGCGTGCAACAGCAGTTCCTCTCCCAGCTCCTCGACAACGGCAGCCGTCAACGTCATGCTCAGCGACCCGGCCACCTGCCAGGCTCCCACCGGTCCCTTCTCTCATGTCTACGTGACCATCAGCGATGTTCAGGCGAACGTGAGCTCGACGGCTTCCGCCACCGATAGCGGTTGGGTCGACCTGACACCCAATCTGCCCAGTTCTCCCCGGCAGATCGATCTCCTCGGCCAGGCCAACAACCAGTGCTTCCTGGCGACTCTGGGCGACACGCAACAGCTCCAGCCGGGCTCCTATCAGCAGATCCGCCTGATCCTAGCCCCCGATTCCGCCAGTGTCTCCGGCAGCGCGTGCGGAAGCTCGGCAAACTGCGTCGTCCTCACCTCCGATTCCAGCGTCCATTCCCTCCTGCTCTCCAGCGAGGCTCAAACCGGCATCAAGATTCCCTCCGGCCAGATTGCGTCCGGCAGTTTCACCATCGCCGCCGGCGACACCAAGGATCTCGATATTGATTTCGATACCTGCGACTCCATCGTCGAGGAAGGCAATGGCCAGTACCGCCTGAAACCGGTCCTGCACGCAGGTGAGGTCAACACCACTTCCACCTCGATCAACGGCAAGGTGATTGACAATGCCACCGGCAATCCGGTCAGCGGTTCCGTTCTCGTAGCTCTCGAGCAGAAGGACTCCACCGGAGTCGATCGTATCCAGATGTCCACGCTTGCCGGCTCCGACGGAACTTTTGTCTTCTGCCCCCTGCCGGCGGGAAACTATGACATTGTGATCGTGGGCAGGCGTACTGACGGCGTGCTCTATCAACCGTCCATGGTTACCGGGGTTGCGGTGGGGACTACCACGGGCAACGTCAGCCTCTATCTGCCTGCGAATACCAGCACCAGCACGGCCACTCTCACCGGCAGCGTCACCTCGCAAAACACCGCCATGACCGGAACCATCGCCGACATCCAGCTCAGCGCTCTGGAGTCGGTCAACTCCACCATGTACACCATTCCTCTGCCGCCCACCTCCACGCAAAGCTCGGCTACCCTGGCGCTGGAAACGGCCGCGTCCTCAAGCTGCTCGCAGGGAACCGATTGCGCCTCCTACTCGCTCACGCTGCCCTCCGGCGGGGTCAACGCTGGCGCCTGGTCATCGAGCGGCGTCGCGCTCACGGCCAGCGCCGTATGGGCTAGCTACGTTGTCGATGGAATAGCCTTCGTGCCATCTTCCGGCGGCATCTCCGACTGCAGCCCCAGTGAAATGCAATCGTCGTCCCTCAACCTGGCGGCGGCGGGCCCATTCAGCCTGGCCGTACAGTCCATTGCCTTCACGCAATGCCAGTGAACCGCTGAACCACAGAAGGCCGGAACCCCCATTTCGCAGGGTTCCGGCCCTCTGTCGCAGTCGTGCCTGCGGACTGTCCTTCGTCCGCTGCGGTCTTCAACTCCGTTTGCCCAGGTCGTTCCGCCACACGCGCCCCGCCTTCTCCAGCAGGTGATCGCTGCACTCCGGCCCCCACGTGCCCGCGAAATAGTTGGGGAAAACCTCGGGCTGCTTCTCTGCCCACGCCTCCAGAATCGGCGTATAGAGCGCCCAGTTGATCTCCACACCGTCGCGATGTGAAAACAGCGTCTGGTCGCCCAGCATCGCATCCAGCAGCAGACGCTCATAGCCGTTGGCGCTCGACTCTCCAAACGCCGCCGCATAGTCGAAGTCCATGTTCACCGGACACACCGTCATCTCCGGCGCGGTTGGCACTTTGGCCCCAAAACGCAGCGCAATCCCCTCGTCCGGCTGAATGCGAATGGTCAGCAGATTCGGCTGTATCTCGTGGCACGCCCCTTGATTTGCCAGACGATTGAAGATCAACAGCGGCGGCTGCTTGAACTGGATGCTGATCTCCGTGGCTCGCTTCTTCAAGCGTTTCCCGGCGCGCAGAAAGAAGGGAACGCCCGCCCAGCGCCAGTTCTCGATCCCCAGCCGCAGCCCCGCATAGGTCTCCGTCCCTGACTCCGGATTGACGCGTTCTTCGTCGCGATAACCCGCCACGCGCTGCCCTTCCACGATCCCCGGCCCATACTGGCCGCGCACCGCGTTCAGCACCGGCACCGGCGGTATCGCCCGCCAAACCTTTACCTTCTCCCGCCGCACCGCATCGGAGTCGAAGCTCGACGGCGGCTCCATGGTCACAAAGCTCAGCAGCTCCATCATGTGGTTCTGCACCACGTCGCGCAGCGCCCCGGCCTTCTCGTAAAACGGACCGCGCCCCTCCACGCCCAGCGTCTCCGCCGCCGTAATCTGCACATGATCGATGTAATTCCGGTTCCAGATCGGCTCGAAAATCCCGTTGGCAAACCGGAACACCAGAATGTTCTGCACCGTCTCCTTGCCCAGGTAGTGATCGATGCGGAAAACCTGGCTCTCGTCAAAAACGGCATTCACCTCTTGGTTGAGCTGCCGCGCCGATGCCAGATCGTGTCCGAAAGGCTTTTCGATCACCACCCCCACCCTGCCCTGCCCGGGCCGCGCCATTCCCTGCGCGCCCAGATTCTGAATGATCCCCGCAAAATACTCCGGCGCCGTGGCCAGATAGAACAACCGGTTGCCGCCGATGCCTTTTTCCTTGTCGATCCGGTCCAGCTCGGCCTTCAGCGCCTCATAGTCGGCAGAGCTGTCGAAGTTCAGCGCAAAATACCCGATCCGCTTCGCAAAGCACTCCAGCTTGGCGTCGCCCGCATCCACGCCGCCAAACTCCACGATCCCGGCGCGCATGTCGGCGGCAAACTCGTCGCCCAGCTTCCGCCGCGCAACCCCGACAATCGAAAACCGCTCCGGCAGCAGGCCCACCTGCTCCAGGTGGAAGAGCGCCGGCAGCAGCTTGCGTTTGGTCAAATCTCCCGATGCGCCAAAAATCACCAGGATCGCCGCCTCCGGTATGCGCTCGCTGCCCTTGGTTAGCTGCGACAAGTCCTCAGGACTCACGCGCATTTGAATTGTTGCCATAACTGATCGACCTCCGATTGCTGAAATCCCCTGTTAATTCGCCTTCACCGCGTGTCCGCCGAATTCCTTGCGCATGATGGCCAGCATCCGGTCCGTGAAGTTGTTCTCCTCACGCGAGCGGATGCGCCGTATCACCGACTCCGTAATCACCGGAGCCGACACATTCAGATCGATCGCCTCGAACACCGTCCAGCGCCCCTCGCCGGAATCCACCACATACGCCTGCAATCCATCGAGCGTCGGGTTCCCGGCCAGCGCCTCCGCGGTCAGGTCCAGCAGCCAGCTCCGCACCACGCTCCCGTAACGCCAGATCTCGGCCACCTGCGGCAGGTTCAGGCCGAACTCCTCTTTCTTTTCCAGGATCGTGAATCCCTCGGCGTAGGCCTGCATCAGACCGTACTCGATGCCGTTATGCACCATCTTCACAAAGTGGCCCGCGCCGCCCGGCCCCACATGGCCCCAGCCCTTGTCCGCCGCCGGCGCCAGCGTCTCGAAGATCGGCCGCAGATGCTCCACCGGCTCCCGGTCTCCGCCGATCATCATGCTGTAGCCCTCTTTCAGGCCCCACACGCCGCCCGACGTGCCCACATCCACAAGGTGCAGCCCCTTCGCAGCCACTTCTTTGCTGCGGCGCATGGTGTCCTTGTAATTCGAATTGCCCCCATCGATCAGGATGTCGCCAGGGTTCAGTAACGGCTCCAGCTTGGCAATGGTTTCATCCACCGGCTTGCCCTGCGGCACCATGATCCAGATGGCCTTCCGGCCCTCCAGTTTCTCCGCCAACTCCTCCAGCGAAGGAACGCCCGCATTCCCCGACGCGCTCAGCCGCGCCACTGCCCCGGCATCGTAGTCGAAGCCCACCACCTGATGGCCGCCCAGCCGCAGGCGCTCCGCCATGTTGCCGCCCATCTTGCCCAGTCCAATCAATCCCAGTTGCATCTCGCCTCCTGTGCCTTGCGTCTATAAGACTCCCAGGCCCTTCAGTTCGTATCGCAGGGCATCGTCGCCCCGGAACTGGATGGCCCGCATGCCCGCTTGCCGCGCTGCCGTTGTATTCTCTTCGCGATCGTCGATAAACAGAATTCGCTCCGCCGGCCGTCCCAGAATCTCCAGCGCCCGCGCGTAGATGGCGGCATCCGGCTTGCGCAGGCCCAGATAACAGGAGGTCAACGCCACTCGAAAGCAATTGCGCAGTCCGAAGGTGGTAAAACGGTACTCGTTGGTCTCCCGCGCTTCGTTGTTCAGCGCTCCCAGCAGATACTGGTTGGATGCGGCCAGTTCGCGCAAGGTTCCGAGCGCGCCCTGGGGCAGTAACTTCGATTGCCCGCAGATGGCCGCAAAAAACTCCTCCCGCGAAAAGCTTCGCGGCTCATAAAACACCGTCGCATCCAGATAACTTGTCGCGGTCATTGCGCCCCGTTCCCAGGCGCGGTAAGGCTCTCGGTGGCGGCTCTCGAAGGCTGCGCAATCCAGATGAAAACGTTCCAGCACCTCGCCGCGTTCGCGAGTATCCCAGCCATTCGTGAGCAATACGCCGCCCACGTCAAAGAGAATCACGTCGAAGGGGAACATCGGCGCCTCTTTCCGGTTCGGCGAGACAAACGTCTCAATTTACTGCTTCCAGCGCCACAGAACGCTTCGCTCACACGCATGGCTCCGGATCAAAGGCAAAAGCCGCCTCCGCGCGGCAGACTCAGTCTCTTCTGGCAGTGCTCAATTTATCCTGAACCACTCGCTGACCTGGCGATATATATCAGCATCGTCCTCGTGAAGACACAGCACATCCAGATTGGAGATACCCCCTGCAAATTGCTTTTGAGAGCGGCGCAGCAGGTAAAGGTTCAGGTCTTTCAGAACTTCCAGTGAAGTGGTTGACACCAGATGAAACCCGGGATCGTCCCACACCACGAAATAGGTGTATCCGATCGCTGCGAGTTCATCGAAAAGCGCGCGGGAGGAAATCTCGTCCTTCTCATCCTTGATATCATTCTCAAAGAGAACGGCTGGATGTCGCGCCTTCAGCCAGTCAAGACTGCCGCGCAGTATCTCCACGTCAAAGCCGTCGGTGTCGATCTTCACAAATCCGGCATCGTCCCCTGCGATATCACCAAGCCGGTGCGTTTCGACGGGCGCAGTTCCCGCCGCTTCTTCCCTGAATTTCGCCGTCCCCCCCCCAGTGATGCAGTCCTCCTTGCACGCTCCTTCCCGAGGCCACCATCGCTTTCTTGAGTATGACCTCATTGGGAAGCTGCGTAACGTTTCGCGCCAGGATCTCAAAGTAGTAGTCGCTGGCTTCCACCAGGATAAGCTTGTTGGGCGCATAGGTGGCAATCAGCGCTGCCGTATCCCCAATGTTCGCGCCCACATCGACGATGGTAGCGCCAGGCCGTTTGGCGGCTACGAACTTCGCCGTAATTCCAATGCAAAGATCCCGGTACGGTTGCTCTTTCTGCAATTTGAGCAGCAGATGCTGGCTGGGAATCTGCAAATCGTACGCGCCACACCGGATGCTGGTGAGATCCTGCCGGAAAAAATGCCGCTCCCGCCGGCGTCTGCGCCAGCCTCTGAGAAATGCATAAACCGGCCTGGGCAACTTTGACGCGATCCTTCCTGGCAAGCTTCTCATGCTGGAACTCCACACACCCGCACAGGCACTAAGACCGGCCTGCGGAAAAGTCGCCGCACTGATACTTCGCTTCGATGGCCACAACCTTCTTCAGCCGGCGACCGTACCGCTCTTCCGCGGTATTGAAGTTCGCGCGAAGAAATGCATCCACCACGTCAAACGCCAGCGCCGGGCCAATGATGCGCGCCCCCAGCACCACCACGTTCATGTTGTCGTGTTCCACGCCCTGGTGGGCCGAGTAGGTATCGTGGCAAATTGCCGCGCGCACCCCCGGAATCTTGTTCGCCGCCACGCACACGCCCACCCCCGAGCCGCAGATGAGAATCCCCCGCGGCGCCTCGCCGCGCCGCAGCGCCAGGCCTACCTTCTCGGCAAAGTCGGGATAGTCCGAGGGTTCCGTGTTGTACGCGCCCAGATCCGCCACCTCGTGACCGGCCCCGGCCAGGTGCGCGCGCACTTCTTCTTTCAGGGCAAACCCCGCATGATCCGAAGCGATCACAAGCTTCAAAGCAGACTCCTGTTCCTACCGCAGCAGTTTTCTGGCCCGTGCCGCCACATGCTCCGCGCTGAATCCCAGTTCCTTCATCACGGTTGCTCCGGGCGCGGAAGCTCCAAAGCGGTCCAGCCCCACCACGTCGCCGTCGCCGCCCGTGTACTTCCACCATCCCAGCGTCGCTCCGGCCTCCACCGCCAGCCTGGGCACGCCCGCCGCCAGCACGCTCCCCTTGTACTCCGCCGATTGCTCTTCGAAAAGCTTCCAGCTCGGAAAGCTGACCACGCGCGCCCGTACGCCTTCGGCCCCCAGCAACTTCGCCGCGCCCAAAGCCGTCCATACCTCCGAGCCGCTGGCCAGCAGCACAATCTGCGCATCGGCCGCGTCCTGCAAAACGTAGGCGCCCTTGCTCACTCCGGCATACACATCGTGGGCCGCCGGATCGATCACCGGCAAATCCTGACGGCTAAGAGCCATAAAACAAGGCCCGCTGCGTTCCAGTGCCAGCCGCCATGCCGCCGCGGTCTCGTTGGCGTCCGCAGGACGGAAGTCCGTCAGCCCCGGTACCGCGCGCAGCGCCATCAGATGCTCAATCGGCTCATGCGTGGGACCGTCCTCGCCCACCGCAATCGAGTCGTGGGTAAAGATAAACAGAGAGTGCACCTGCATCAGCGCCGCCAGCCGGATCGCCGGCTTGGCGTAGTCCGAAAATACAAAGAACGTCGAACCGAAAGGCACCAGCCCGCCATGCGCGGCCATCCCATTCACCGCGGCGCTCATGGCAAACTCGCGCACCCCGAAAAACACGTTGCGGCCGGCTGCGTCCAGGTGAAAATTGGCGCCCGGCTTGAAGATCGTCTTGGTCGAGGAGGTCAGATCCGCGGCTCCGCCCACCAGTTCCGGCACCGCCTCCGCTATCGCGTTCATCACCGCGCCGCCAGCGTTGCGCGTGGCCATCGGCTTCTCCGGCGTAAAGCGGGGAATCGCCTTCTCCCATCCCGCCTTGCGCACATCCCTCTGCACGCGCTCAAACTCCGCCGCCAGTTCCGGATGCGATGCCGCATATCCCGCAAAGACCTCCTTCCACGCGTCTTCCAAGTCTTTCCCGCGCGCCACAGCCTGCCGCCAGTTGGCCAGCGCATCGGCCGGTAGATAGAAGTTCTGATCCTCCGGAAAACCGAAAAACTTCTTGGTGGCGGCCACATCGGCCCCGCCCAGCGGCTCCCCGTGCGCCTTGTTCGATCCGGCCTTGGGGCTGCCGTAGCCAATCACCGTGCGCACGGCAATGATCGACGGCCGCCCTGTCTCCGCCTTGGCCTCGTCCACCGCCTTCTCCAGCGCCTCCAGGTCGTTGCCGTCGGCCACCCTTTGCACATGCCAGTGATAGGCCTTGAAGCGCTCCAGCGCGTTCTCCGTGTAGCTCAGTTCCGTGGGCCCGTCCAGCGAGATCAGGTTGTCGTCGTAAAACACAATCAGCTTGCCCAGTCCCAGCGTTCCGGCCAGCGATGCCGCCTCGTGCGAAACGCCTTCCATCAGATCCCCGTCGCCCAGCAGCGCATAGGTGGTGTGATCGACCACCTTGAACCCAGGACGGTTATAGACCGCGGCCATGTGCTTTTCCGCCATCGCCATGCCCACCGCCATGGCCACGCCCTGGCCCAGCGGTCCCGTGGTCACTTCCACGCCATCCAAATGGCCGCGCTCCGGATGGCCGGGCGTGCGCGAGCCCCACTGCCGGAAGCTCTTCAGGTCGTCCAGCGTCACCTTGTACCCGCTCAGAAACAAGCTGGAATAAAGCAGCGCCGAGGCATGCCCATTGGAAAGCACAAAGCGGTCCCGGTCCACCCACTTCGAGTGACCCGGGTTGTGCTTCATCACCTTGTGAAACAGCAGGTAGGCCATCGGCGCGCAGCCCAGCGGAGCGCCCGGATGGCCGCTCTTCGCCTTCTCCACCGTATCCACGGCAAGCAGGCGCAGGGTATCAATGGAAAGCTGGTCGAGTGAGTGTTCCGTGGATCTCGATGTCATTGGTTTCTGGCGGTCCTTTCCATGCAGTGCATCCCGGGCCTTTCAATCGTCTGGCCGGCAGACCCCCTTGTGGGCTGTCCATCCGGCCCGCCGCTGCGCCCACGGCCTAATCGAGCAGCGTCAACCCGTACCCCTCCATTGTATCCAAGACCTCGCTCCTTTCCCGCCGCTCCCCCCGCCCTGCCGCCCTCCGATCAACAGAGCCGACGGGCGCAGGCGCGCCACCGCCTTCCTTCCAGATCGGCTCTCCGGCGCTTTCCCCGTTCCCCTCCTCAAGTTTCTTGGCTCATTCACGCATTCCCGCGCATCCTGCCCCTTCCCCGCCGCATCCATCTATGCATAGAGTCGTGTAGGCTCATGGAAACAAAACGCTTTGTCCATCGCGGCCAACGTCCGGCTTTCTTCACATCGACCGCGCGCCACGCCGCCTGCTAACCACCACAATCAAGAAAGAGGAGATTTCCCCAATGGCATTTGAACTCGCCCCCCTCCCTTACGACTACGCCGCCCTCGAGCCCTATATCGACGCGGAAACCATGCATTTTCATCACGACAAACATCACCAGACTTATGTGAACAACCTCAATGCCGCCGTCGCCAACCATCCCGAGCTGGCCGCCATGGCGGTCGACGATCTACTCCGCAACCTCGCCAAGGTTCCTGAGGACATCCGCACTGCGGTGCGCAACAACGGCGGAGGCGTGGCCAATCACAACGCTTTCTGGCGCCTGATGGGACCGGTCGGCTCCGCAAACGTCGGCGGCGCTCCCATCGGGCCGATTGCCGATCAGATCGTCAAAGATTTTGGCGACTTCGAAACCTTCAAGAAAACCTTCAATGAGACCACCGCCAAGCAGTTCGGCTCCGGCTGGGGCTGGCTGCTCTTCACCGAGGGCAAGCTGAAGATCATCAGCACCGGCAACCAGGACTCGCCGCTGAGCCAGGGCCTCTACCCCATCCTCATGAACGACGTCTGGGAGCACGCCTACTACCTCAAGTACCAGAACCGCCGCCCCGATTACCTCGCCGCCTGGTGGAACGTTGTCAATTGGGCCGAGGTCAACCAGCGCTTCGCTGTCGCCAGGGGATAACAACCGGCCTGATCATGCGCACGCGGGCCGGCGCCTCGCAACTCAGCCTGTGTTCGCACCTCCCGTCGCCATGCTCCGCCGCTCCATGCCCCGTTTCCAGGCGCATGGAGCGGACCATCCTTGTCTCGACGCCCTCCGAACCGCCTTGCCTCTTGCAGGCCTTCACCGTTCCCCCGCAACTCTTTTCTCTCTTTCTGTGTCTATCCGAGGGAGGAAACTTATGAACCGGCGCATGCACAGGATGGCTCTTTTTGCGTTGCTGGGATTGTCGATCTCCGCCGCTCCGCTGGTGGCGGAATCCGGCCGCTTCACCATCGCGCAGAATGGACACCCGGTGGGAACGGCCACCTACTCCATCTCTCCCTCCACCCATGGCCTCAACTCCAGCTCGCTCGTTCACGTGTCGATGAAGGGCCTCGACTACTCGCTTTCAAAAACCGAGTCCCTCTCGCCCGCGCGCCAGCTCCGCCAGGTCGAATTGAGCGCCATCGTCAACACCTCGGCGGTTACCTTGAGCGTGGTTCCCCAGGGAACACTGTTTGTGATGGACATCTCGGCCGACGGGCGCAAGACCACTAACCGCCTAGCACAACACCGCTCTGCCGTGTTGCTCCCCGATTTTGACCCGGGCGCCTTTGAAACCATGCTCGCTCTTGCCGCGGCCAACAACAACCGCAACCTCTGGGCCATAATCCCCATCCAGACCGGCTCCGTCGAACCGGTTCAGTTGGCCACCTATGCCGACCAGAGGGGCACTCTCGACGGCAAGCCGGTCGTCGTGCACCATCTGGTGGCCACCATCGGAGGAGCAGTCACCGACCTCTTCACGAATCCGCAAAACCACCTCATGCAGGCGGAACTGCCGCAAAAGGGCTTCTCCATGGTCCGCAATGGCTTTGTCCTCACCCAGCCCAGCAATCCGGGAGCGCCGCCGTCAACAGGCGCATCGGCTCCGCCGCAGTCTGTCACTCCTTGACCACGGCAAAGTATTCGGCCACTTCCTGCCAGTTGTTCACCCGCGTGAATCCCGTCACGCCCACGTTGTGAGGCGCGGTATAGAGCAGCCCCTGCCCCTCGAAACGCAGCAGGTTCTTGGGCAGGTCGTCCACTAAATAATCAGCCCGGAGAATGTTCTTGTTGCCGCAGAAAACATAGTTTGCCGGCGGAATGAACGGAAAGTGCCGCCGCAGCCAGCGGTACTTCGACCCCAGCGAGTTGGGCACGCTCATCGCCTGCGTCGCAATGTACACCTCGAAACGCGTCGAAAGCTCCCGCAGCACGTCCTGCGCTCCGGGCATCAGCGCCAGATCCTCAAAGAAGTCCTCGGCATCGAGAAAGGCCCGCAGTTGTTCCCGCCGCTCATGCGGCGTGAACTCCCATAGCCCCTTGCCCGCAACATCCTGCGGCGTCACATCCTCGTCGAAGGTCTGGTTGTAACGGCGCAGATGCTCGGCCAGCGTATCGGCCATCACCTCGTCCATATCCACACAGATGCGTTGCACTGCCGGTCTCCCGGGAGAGATGTTTGCTCCCTCCCAAGAAAAGGTTAGCAGGAAACAAGTGCCCTCGAGCAGGCCAGGAGTCCTACTTCCGGATCGCCCGGCCGCCCGCCGCTTTGGCCGCATCCGGCGCCTCCGGTGCGGCTGGCGCCATCGCCGCATCCCAGTAGAGCAGCCTTCCGCAACTGTCGCAGGTCAGCAGCTTGCCTTCGCGCAACTCGTTCCAGATCTGCGGACGCAGACCCATGCGGCAGCCGGTGCATTGCTGGTTCACGGCACGCGCCAGGCCCGTGCCGCGCGCGGTGCTCATGCGGTCGTACCGCGCCAGATGGTCCGGCTCAATCCCCTGGCGCTGGCTCTCCCGTTCGGCGGCCAGCCGGGCCAGTTCGCCCTCGTACTCCTGCTGCCGCTGACCGGCGCGCGCCTGTGTCTTTTGCAATGCTTGGGTCATGTCCTCTGCAGCGGCGCGCGCCTGGACGAGCGCTGCCTCCAGCGCCTCGGTCCGTTCCAGGCTGGCATACGCCTCGTTCTCCAGCCGCTCCGCCTCCGCCTCCGCAAAGACGATCTCATGTTCCATCGCCTCGGCCTGCGCAGGCGTGGTCACCGAGTCCACCTGCCCGCGAAAGTGCGCGGCCTTCTGGCGATGCTTCGCCGTCTCTCGCTCCAGCCTGGCTCGCAGCGCTTCCTCTTGTTCGAGCCCGGCCAACGTCTCCGCCACCTTGCCCCGCGCGGACCCCAGGGCCGCCTCGGCCTGCCCCACTTCCACGGGCAGGGCGCGCACCGCCGCCCTCGCGCGCCCGCTCTCCAGGTCAATCTCCTGCAACTTCACGAGATGCTCGATCTGCGCATTCATGGCTGCCTTGAAGTCTACGGCATCGGCCGCGTCTTCAGAAAATCCTGCCCGCGCTGGGGCCTCTTGCGCCCCTGCCCAGCTTGCCGCTGGCTCCCGCGCGCCTGCTGCCATCGCCGGCTCCCGCACCCGGCCGAGAATCGATCTTCGCTTAACTTGAAACCTCTCTGCCCTGCTCTATAATGGCGCCTTGCCTGCCGGAATGGCAGGGGAGGCTTCTCATGGACGTCCTGCTTTACATCCTTCTGGCCATTGCGGCCATCTTCGTCCTCTCCCTCGTGCTGGGCAGCTTCTTTACCGTCAACACTGCCCAGGTCGCCGTGATCGCCCGCTTTGGCAAGTTTCTCCGCGTTGCCGACCCGGGATTGAACTGGAAGGTCCCCTTTATCGACGCGGTTGCCGGCATAGTCAGCCTGCGCGTGAATCAGATCACCCTCACCATGGAAACCAAGACCCGCGACAATGTCTTTGTCACCATCCCCATCTCGGTACAGAATCGCGTGCGCACCGAAAGAGTTTATGACGCCTATTACAAGCTGTCGGACCCCATGGCGCAGATCAAGTCCTATGTCGAGCAGGTCATCCTCGGTCACGTCCCCGGCATGACCCTCGACGAGGTCTTTGCCAGCCAGTCCAGCATCGCCGCCGCCGTCAAGCAGGAGCTTGATGCCGATATGGCCACCTTCGGCTACGAGATTGTCAACGTCCTGGTCACCGACATTGTTCCCGACGCCAAGGTCAAGTCCGCCATGAACGACATCAACGCCGCCCAGCGCGAACAGGTGGCTGCCAACGCCCGCGGCGAAGCCGAAAAAATCCTCGTCGTCAAGAAAGCCGAGGCGGAGGCGGAAAGCAAGGCCCTCCAGGGCCAGGGCATCGCCAACCAGAGAAAGGCCATCATTGAAGGACTGCAAGCCTCTGTCGAGCAGTTCCAGAAGGCCGTCGAAGGAGCTACCGCGCACGAAGTCATGCAGCTTGTGCTCGTCACGCAGTACTTTGACACCCTTAAATCCATCGGCGAAAGCGACAAAACCAATACCCTCTTCCTGGCCCACTCCCCCTCGGCCGTCAAGCAAGTCTCCGATCAGATTCTCGAAGCAATGCTGGTGGCGCAGCGCGCCAATGAATGATGCGCCCCGCGCACTGCGGACTATAATCCGTCTGTCCGCAAAACCGGCATCCAGCGCTCTGCGAAACCGCCAAGGAGGGTCCATGACCGCTACCACCAGAAGAGACTTTCTCAAAGGCGCGGCCACCTGCGCCGCCGCGGCAGGTCTTCTTGCCGAAGCGCCTCTCGACCTCCACGCCAATCCCCTCGGCATGCCCATCGGCTGCCAGACCTGGTACGTCCGCGACTGGATCGCCAAGGACTTTCCCGGCACCCTCCGCAAGCTCTCCGCCGCCGGCTTCCAGGCCGTCGAGCTTTGTTCTCCCTACGGCTACTCCGACGCCGGCTTCGGCGGCCTGGCCCAATACAGCGGCCCTCAACTGCGCCGCATCCTCTCCGATGCCGGCCTCGCCTGCGTCAGCTCCCACTTCGGCATGGAGGCCCTGCGCAAGAATCAGGACGCTGCCATCGCCTGGGCCAAAGACCTCGGCCTCACGCAGATGCTCGTGCCCAGCCTCGGCGGACCGCTCCATCCCACCATGGACGACGTCAAGCGCGCCGCCGGCGAATACAACAAGATGGGCGAGAAAGCCGCTGCCGCCGGCATCCAGCAGGGCCTGCACAACGAAGGCTTCGAGCTCTCCACCGTCGATGGCAAGCGCACCTACGACCTGCTCTTCCAGCTTCTCGACCCCAAGCTGATCAAGTTCCAGTTCCAGGTCTCCACCATCGCCGAGGGCTTCCACGCCGCCGATTACTTCACCCGCTATCCCGGCCGCTTCGTCTCCATGCACGCGCAGGGCTGGAACGCCAAAACCCGCAAAATCGTCCCCGTCGGCCAGGGCACCCTCGACTGGAAGAAAATCTTCACCGCCGCCAAAATCGGCGGCATCCGGAACTACTTCGTCGAAATGCCTTTCCCCCTGATGAAGGCTAGCGTCCCCTACCTGCGCGCGCTCAACGTCTAGCCCCTGCCGCACCGTTCCGGCAGGGATTCCCCGTGCCCCCTTCTCTGCGCAGTTCAATCGCGCAAAGAGGGGAATCGTGCGAACACCTCCAGTTTCTTGCCCCTACCCGCCTCCCCGTGTTTGACTGGTCACCGAAGGAAAGCCCGCACTATGCCCTACATCCTCGCCCTCGACCAGGGAACCACCAGCTCTCGCGCCATCCTCTTCGACTCCTCCGGCGCCATCGCCGCCGCCGCCCAGCATGAGTTCCAGCAGTTCTATCCCCAGGCCGGATGGGTCGAGCACGATCCCACCGAAATCCTCACCAGCCAGATCGCTTGCGCGGTCGAGGTTCTCGCCAAAGCCGGCGCCCGCCCCCGCGACGTCGCCGCCATCGGCATCACCAACCAGCGCGAGACCGTCCTCGTCTGGGAGCGCGCCACCGGCAAGCCTATCCATCCCGCCATCGTCTGGCAGGACCGCCGCACCGCCGCGCAGTGCCGCCTCTTGGAAGAAAGCGGTGCTGGAGAAACAGTCTCCAACCGCACCGGTCTGGTCCTCGATCCCTACTTCTCCGCCACCAAGCTCGCCTGGATACTGGACCACATCCCCGGCGCCCGCGCTCGCGCCGAGCGTGGCGAGCTGGCCTTTGGCACCGTCGATAGCTGGCTGATCTGGCACCTCACCAGCGGCGCGCATCACGTCACCGACGTCACCAACGCCTCGCGCACCCTGCTCTTCAACGTCGTCAAGGGCGCGTGGGATCCCGAACTCCTCCGTCTCTTCAACATCCCCGCCGGCCTCTTGCCCCAGGTCGTCTGGTCCAGCCAGCCCATCGCCGAAGTCACCACCACCCTCGGCCTGGGAGGCATTGCCATTGCCGGCATCGCCGGCGACCAGCAGGCCGCCCTCTTCGGCCAGCTCTGCTGGGCCGAGGGAGAGGCCAAAAATACCTACGGCACCGGCTGCTTTCTGCTCCAGCACATCGGCACGCAATTCGTCCGCTCCCGCCACCGCCTCATCACCACCGTCGCCGCCAGCGCCCAGCGCCGTCTCGAATACGCCTTCGAGGGCAGCATTTTCATCGGCGGCGCCGTCGTCCAGTGGCTCCGCGACAATCTCAAAATCATCGCCGCCTCTTCTGACGTGGAAGCCCTTGCCGCCAGTGTCCCCTCCACCGGCGGAGTGGTCTTCGTTCCCGCCTTCGTCGGCCTCGGCGCGCCCCACTGGGACGCCCACGCCGGCGGCCTGCTCATCGGCCTCCGCCGCGACACCGCCCCCGGCCACATCGCCCGCGCCGCCCTTGAAAGCATCGCCTTCCAGGTGGCCGACGTCCTCGATGCCGTCCGCAGCGAAACCGGCACTCCGCTCGGCGCCCTGCGCGTTGACGGCGGCGCCGCCGTCAACAACCTCCTCTTGCAGTTCCAGGCCGACCTCCTGGGCGTCCCGGTCGTCCGTCCCCAGGTCACAGAAACCACCGCCCTCGGCGCCGCCTATCTTGCCGGCCTCGCCGCCGGCTTCTGGCCCAGCCCCGGCCATCTCCGTGCCGGCCGCCTGGGCGATACCCGCTTCGCCCCCCGAATGAGCGCCGACGAGCGCGCCGAACGCCGCGGCCGCTGGCAGCGCGCCGTCGATCGCTCTAAAAACTGGACCGTCTGAAAGGATCGTGATCATGCGCCGGGAAGCAATGTTGCACCGTCTCTGCGAGCGGCGGGAACCGTGGGACATCGTGGTTATTGGCGGGGGCGCCACCGGCATGGGCGTGGCCGTAGACGCCGCCGCGCGCGGCCTGAGTGTTGCGCTCGTCGAGGCGCACGGCTTTGGCAAGGGCACCAGCAGCCGCTCCACCAAGCTTGTTCATGGCGGCGTACGCTACCTGGAGCAGGGCAACATCTCTCTGGTCATGTCCGCGCTGAAGGAGCGCGGTCTTCTGCGCCAGAACGCGCCCCATCTCGTCCACGATCTGGCCTTTGTGGTTCCCAACTACTCCTGGTGGGAAGCGCCTTTTTACGGCATTGGGCTGAAGCTCTACGACCTGCTGGCGGGCAAATACGGGTTTGGCGCCTCGCGTCTGCTCTCGAAAGAGGAGACTCTGGAGCGGCTTCCGGCGCTCGATCCGGCGGATCTGCTGGGCGGCGTGGTCTATTACGACGGCCAGTTCGACGATGCCCGCCTGCTCATCCATCTGGCCATGACCGCCGCCGACCACGGCGCCGCGCTGGTCAACTACTGTCCCGCCACGGCCCTCACCCGCGATGCCGACGGCTACATCAACGGCGTGATCGCCCGCGACGAGGAAAGCGGTGAAACCCTTTCCATTCCGGCGCGCGTGGTTGTGAACGCCAGCGGCGTCTTCACGGACGCGGTCCGCCGCCTGGCTGACCCCGCCGCCGAGCCGCTGCTTATCGCCAGTCAGGGCATCCACCTCGTCTTCGAGCGTTCCTTCCTCAAAGGCGACACCGCGCTCATGGTTCCGCGCACGAGCGACGGCCGGGTGCTGTTTGTCATTCCGTGGCACGGGCACGCCGTGGCCGGGACCACAGACACGCCGGTGGAGGCGCCCAGTCTTGAGCCGCGTGCCCGGGACGAAGAGATCGAGTTCATTCTTGAAACCGCCAGCCGCTATCTGACCCGTCCGCCCAGCCGCGGCGACATTCTGGCCGTGTACGCCGGTCTTCGTCCCCTCGTGAAGGGCGAAGGCAAGACTTCCGCGCTCTCCCGCGATCACGTGATTCACGTGGATGCCTCGGGCCTGCTGACGATCACCGGCGGCAAGTGGACGACCTATCGCCACATGGCCGAGGACTGCGTTGATCACGCCATCACGCTGGGCAAGCTGCGCGATCTTCCCTGCGCCACCCGGACTCTGCACATTCACGGCTACCTTGAAGACGCGGCCGCGCTTGGCGCGCTCCAGGTCTACGGTTCCGACGCCGAGGCCATCCAGACTCTGACCCGCGATCCGCAGCTCGCCGCGCGGCTCCATCCGGATCTGCCTTATACCGGCGCGGAGATTCTGTGGGCCGCGCGGGCGGAGATGGCGCGCACGGTGGAAGACGCGCTTGCGCGGCACACGCGCGCCCTGTTTCTGAACGCCCGCGCCGCCATGGCCATGGCCGAGCCCGTGGCGCGGCTGCTGGCGCGGGAGCTGGACCGCAACGAGGCATGGATTCAGGCGCAGGAAAGCGAGTTCCGGACGTTGGCCGAGCAGTATCTCGCGCGGTGAATTCAGCCGCCGAAAAGGCGCAATTTTGACCGTTTTCGGGAGAAAAGCGAAAGTAAAGGGAAAATAGAGGCGAGCAAGTGATTCTTTTTTCTGTAGTTACTGATTTATACCCCCATGGGGTATAGGGGGGGGTAGGGGGTACATTGGCGGGTACGGACCGGGCGGATCTCTGACACTGCGGGAGGCAAGCCAGAGGCATGGATTGATTATGCACCCATGGCGAAAAACGGCCGCAGTTGAAAGGTAAAGAATACAAGTGGCTTGCGGCAGGGAGCGATTGACACCGCGGTGGAGTGAACCCCAGGGGCGGGACGGTTTCAAGGCTGACCGGCCGAGCGGAGGTATTTGCTGGAGCCAGGTCCGCCCGTCAGGGGCCACCGTTCACTTCAAGGCCCGGCTTCAACCGCAGGGCCTGCGCGTTACGCGGCTCACAGGGTGTGATGAAGGACGAGATTGCAGGAAAACCGTTCCTCGGCGGCTCAAGCCGCGTTGATCTCAAGGGCGCTTACGGCTGAAACTCGATTTGTGTCCTTTCCAAACCGGAGTTTCGCCACGGGCGGCTAACTCCCGCGTGGTTCAGCAAGCCGTTCAGATGGAGTCAGTTTTGTTTCCGCGATGGGTCAAGCACAATCGATTCGGCGCGGCGGCGCAAAGAAAGAGGCTAGATTTCCCGAAAGGACACAGAGAGTTTTGTATCTGCTTTTGAAAGTTTTTTGAGTGTTGCAGATCACAAATTTCTATAATTCATCTATTTCTTATTCCTATCGTGTTAGTGTAGGCATAGCTTTCATAGATAACGAATAGACGCAAGTAACCGCGCCACTGCGGCCCGGGCTCTTGTTGTGGATTGACAAAAGAAGACAGGGAAGCGGTCCCGGCATGTCCGCCAGTTCACTGCCGAATCTCCGGTTCTCTCTCTGACGGGATGCCGGTTATGGAATTTGTCGACAGAACGCTCAAGTGCATTGACTGTGGCGCCGAGTTCGTATTCACGGCCGGCGAACAGTTATTCTTCCACGATAAACAGTTCAAGAACGATCCCAAGCGCTGCAAGCAGTGCAAGGCGAAGCGAGCCGGTGGCGGTCCCAGGGTGAGGCCCGAGACCCGCACGACGTGTTCCGAGTGCGGAGCCGAGACGACGGTGCCGTTCAAACCGACCCAGGGCCGTCCTGTCCTCTGCCGTTCCTGTTTTCAGCAGCAGATGTCCACTCCGCAGCCGCACCACAGTCCGAACATCCAGACCGAACCGGCGCCGGAGCAGGACTGAGCCGAAGATCGCTCATTCCATTGGACGAGGGCCTGCGGCATGCACCAGGGCAGGCGCTGCGCTATCGGCGCGGGCAAAGGCGCGGACGTCTGCCCTTTGGCGCCGCATGGTTTGACATTGCGGCGGGGGTGCGGGTGTTTTTTCGGATTTCACGCTTTGCGGCGCAGGGCGCGATGTCCAATGTCGCGCCGGTAATACATGCCCTCGAAGTGAATCTCTTCCAGCGCCTGATAGGCGCGGTCCAGCGCCTCCTGGAGCGATGCGGCCGCCGCCGTGACGCCCAGCACGCGGCCGCCGCTCGTCACCACCTGCCCGTCTTTCAACGCCGAGCCGGCATGGAAGACCTGCACGCCTGGAATCTTTGCGGCCAGCTCCAGTCCGGTGATGGGGAATCCTGTTTTGTAGCTGCCGGGATAGCCTCGGGAGCTGGCCACCACACAGGCTGCCGCGCCGGGCGCCCAGCGCAGTTCCGCCTCGGCGAGCCGTCCGTCCACGCAGGCCTCAAGCGCCTCCACCAGGCCGCTCTCCAGCCGCAGCAGGATGGCCTGCGTCTCCGGATCGCCAAAGCGCGCGTTGAACTCCAGCACCTGCGGTCCTTTCGCCGTCATCATCAGCCCGCAATAGAGCACGCCGACAAAGGGGGTGCCCTCCCCGGCCATGCCGCGCACGGTGGGTTCGGCAATGTGCCGCAGGATCCACTCCTTCATTCCCTCGTCCAGCATCTCGTCGGTTGAGTACACGCCCATTCCGCCGGTGTTGGGACCGGTATCGCCCTCGCCGATCCGTTTGTGGTCCTGCGCCGGGGCCAGCGGGGCCACGTGTTTGCCGTCTGTGAGGCAGAGGAAGCTCAGCTCGTCGCCTTCCAGGAACTCCTCGATCACCACCTGCCGCTCGGTCTCGCCCAGCAGCTTGCCGCTGAAGAGACCCTGGGCGGCTTCCAGTGCGGTGTGGCGCGACTCGCAGATGAGGACGCCCTTGCCGGCGGCCAGCCCGTCGGCCTTGACCACGATGGGCGGATGGAAGAGCTCCAGCGCCTTGGCCGCCTCGTGGGCGTTGGCGCACACGGCGTAGTTTCCGGTTGGAATCTGATGCCGCTGCAGGAAGCCCTTGGCAAATCCCTTGCTTGACTCGAGCATTGCCGCCGCCCGGGTTGGTCCGAAGACCCGCAATCCGCGCTGTTTCAGCGCATCCACCACGCCCAGCGAGAGCGGCAGCTCCGGTCCGACAATGGTAAGTTCAGGCCGCTCCTCCTCCGCGAGGCGCACCATGGCATCCAGGCTCTTCAAGTCCACCGGCAGGCACCGCGCCATGCGCGCGATGCCACCGTTACCCGGCGCACACACCACATCCGTCACCCGCGCGCTCCGTTTGACTGCCCAGGCCAGCGCATGCTCCCGGCCCCCCGAACCCAGAATTAAAACTTTCATTGTTTGTTCCTGCTTTCTATGGTGTTCCCCGGCTCATAGAAAGGCTACCGCAGCCGGCCGGAGCAAGGAAGCCGCAGGCGGCACTCCGCTGGAATATTCCGCGGGGGCGGCGGCGGCCCGCGGCCCATGCCTGGGTCCGCAGCCATCGTTCCGGCCCTCCCTGCGCTGGCCCCCTTTGCGGGCCGGCGGAGGGGGTACGGACGGATGACGGACGGAGTGGCATCGCCATCCCTTCCGCGCCGGGCATTATCCTGAGGAGTGAGCGCCTCGCCATCCGCGTCTGGCCGCGTCCGGCTCCGCAGAAGCCGCCGCCGTTTTACGGCGCGCACAATCGCGCTCTGGATGGGCGCCGGCATTGTGTCTCTGTGGCTGCTGGCGAGTGTTTTGCTTCTCGCCGTCCGCTGGGTTGATCCGCCCACCACGGCGGTCCACATCGAACGCCGCCTTCAGGCCTGGATGCACCACAAGCCGTATCGCGAGCGCTACCAGTTCGTGCCCCTGAGCCAGATTTCGCCCAATTTGCAGCACGCGGTCATCGCCGCGGAGGACGCGCGTTTCTATCAGCATCACGGCTTCGATTGGCACGAGATTCAGATCGCCGCCGAAGACGACATGGAAGGCGGCCGAGTTCGGGGCGCCTCGACTCTTACCCAGCAACTGGTGAAGAACCTGCTTTTCGGCACCAGCCGCTCGATCATCCGCAAGGGGGCGGAGTTCACGCTTGTGCCGGTTGCCGAATTCGTTCTCGGCAAGCGGCGCATCCTGGAGCTTTATCTGAACGTGGTGGAGTGGGGTCCCGGTGTATATGGGGCGCAGGCGGCCTGCGCATACCATTACGGCATCGCGGCCCGGAACGTGAGCCGCGATCAGGCGGTCCGCCTTGCCGCCATTCTGCCGGCCCCGCTGAAGCGCCGTCCGGAGCGCATGAACCATTACAGTTCGCTTATTCTGGAGCGCATGCGCCAAATGGGGTGGTGACCGCCGCAGCCGGCTGGGTACCGGCTCCGGCGGCCATTTGAGCCGGGGCGTTACTGTGCACTGGAGCCGGACTTGCAATTTGGATGCGGATTTTTGAACACCAGTTCGACCGGCAGCCAGTTGGAGAGCTGTTTTTCGTTCAACTCGTCGTCGGTGGCCTGGGGCGTCAGCGACGAGCGGGCAAGGGCCAGCCTGATCTTGACCTTGCCCTTCATGCAGTAACCTTCAAGGATCTGCGCCAGCCCCTTGTCCGCGGCATCCATGTAGTCGGCGGGAAGGCTGCCATCGGCGCCCGAGATGTCGATGGGGGCCATCACCATCTGGTTGGGGAGCGTGGCATTTTTGTCCGCTGAGGGGGCGTCGAATCTGACCACCAGCGTTGCTCGATGTTCCAGGGCGTCCGGGTTGGCCGTGAACTTGATGATGGGAATCGTGATGCCCGCCCGGTTGGGCTTCAACTGTTTGGCGTCAAACGCCAGCCGGTAGGGCTCACCCTTCCACTTTGGCCCGATCGGAATGCCCTCATTCCCAGTTCCCTGACTTTTGCATCCTGCCAACAGGGCCCATCCGCCCATCGCCAGCAAGCCGGCCAGCGCCCATCCAAAAGTGTTTCTCACCGAATCCTCCTTTGCCAATGCGACGATGCACACCGGTGTTTTCCGCTTTGCTCCGGGCCAGATGCCTGTTTCGGGCGTTGCCCCGCGCCGCGAGAGCGCGGCTTAGAGCAACGGCGCCGCCTGGAAACAAACTGAAAAACGTTCCAGCATACCATCCGCATGCCTCCTTGTTCCGGCGGAGGCCGCTGCGGGTATTTTTACTCCACCACCAGGTTCCGGAGAAAGTAGTCGTAGTCGGCCAGCGCCGACTGCTCGATTGAGGCCGCCGCGTCCAGCAGGATCAGGTAGTAGAGATGGCCTGGAATTCGTCCTTGCAGCGCCTCGGGGCGGTAATCATGCAGGCTGTCGTTCTTGTCTGTCTTAGGGATCACGGCCGGGCTTTCGAAGATGAGCCCAGGAAACGCCGGCTGGTCGCGTTCGAAGACGATGATGCGGCCGTGCCCGTCGCCGTCCTTTCCATACATGCCTTCTTGCACGCCCGCCAGGCCAAAGCAACGGTCCGCGGGGCAGCGCGATGGGACAAAGGTCTGCGTTTGGCCGGGCGGCATAAACTTGCGCGCAAAATCCTCGAGGGATTGCCCTGGTTCCGGCTGCTTGACCAGCAGCAGGATGCCGGGACGCAGTTGCTGGGTGGTTCCCTGGTAGGCCCCCGTCTGGAATAGCGCCACGCAGGTGCTTTTTTGCAGGGCCAGCTGGTTAATCGTCCAGAAGCCCCGCAAGCGCAGGCGCACGCCGCAACTCGCGCTAGTCAGGGCCGGATCGTCCTTGTCGTCGCTTTTCCACACCTCTTTGGCCTCGTAGGTTCTGGCCGGATCGAAGGGGACCATGCGCTTGAGCGCGATCAGCGCCATCGGCTGCTCCTGGGCCGCCTCCTGGGCGTTGAGTTGTTTCAGGTAGCCCATCGCGCGCAGCGCGTGTTCCGGCATGTTGGTCCCCGTGGCGCAGTCAACGTAGTCCATCCAGAAAGCTGCCGGCAACTGGTTCCACTTGTGTCCTCTCTCGATGGCCAGAAACGCATCGGCTCCCTCCGTTGATTCCAAAGTCTGGCACTTGAGCGCTGCCTGGAACCAGGCTGCCCGGATGTCCGCGGGCGCGAGCTTTTCCGCCTCGCCGAGCGCCCACATGGCGGTCTCGTGCGTGTCGGGGACGTCGAGGTTATAGGCGTAGTGGGCCACCAGCCCCGTAAGCAGGGCCAGCTCCTCGTTCCGCGGGTGGCTTTTCAAGGCGGGGACCAGGAATCCGAGATCCTTTGTGAGCCGCGCCGCCGCCTGGTCTTTGGTTACGGGGTATTGCCCGTCGCTGCTCCACCGGCGGCAATAGGGCTCGAGCTGTTTGGCATCGTCCAGCGCCGCCAGCACCGCCGTCTGGCGTGGCAGCTTATCGGCGTGGATCGCCGCCGCATCCGCCCGCGCACGGCGGGCGGATGCGAACAAGAAAAGGGCAAGGATCAAAACGCATATCTTCCGCATCGTGGCCCTCACATTTCTGGAAGTGACCCCTAGTGTAGTTCAATTTTCCGGGCGGGTTCACACGGCGTACCGCGCGGGGCAGGGGCATGAAACTGGCGGGGGAGAGAGGAACGGCGACGGCCCGCGCGGCAAGGCGCGGGATATGGGGCGTCTGGCAGGAGAAACGGCCCGCGGAGGCCGCCGCGTCAGTGCATTCCGGGCGGTGGAGCGGCATGCCGGGGCGGCTTCTTGAACATCCAGGTTGCCGCGGCGCAGAGAAAGGCCAGCAGCGCGGTCCAGCGGAAGATGTCGATGTAGGCCAGCAGCGCGGACTGCTGCTGCATGAGTCCGTAGATCATGCCCAGGGAGCCCGGGCGTGCGGCCTGGGGCCCCAGTTGGCGCCCCAGGTAGCCGGTGGCCAGCGCCACCTTCTGCTGCAACACCATGCTCGACGGCGCCAGATGCGCGCCGATCTCGTTCTGGTGCAGAGCCGCCCGGCGCACCAGCGCCGTGGTGGCCATCGAGATGCCCACCGAGCCGCCGATGTTCCGCAGCATATTCGACAGGCCCGTGGCGTTGCCCATCTCCTTGTTGGGGATGGTGACCATCATCAGGGTGGCCATGGGCACAAACACAAAGCTGAGCGCAAATCCCGTGAGCGTGATGGGCAGCAGCAGGGTATAGGGTCCGATGTCCAGGTTGATTGTTCCGAAGATCAGCGAGCAGATGCCAAAGCCGATAAAGCCCATTGTCATCAGCTTGCGGTTGTCAAAGTGCGTTCCCAGCACGCCGATCAGCGGCGAGCCGATAAACGAGCCGATGCCGCGCGGTCCCACCACCAGCCCGGCGGTAAAGGCCGTGTACCCGAGAATCTCCTGGTAGTAGAGCGGCAGGATGGCAATGGTGATGTAGATGCACATGCCCAGCATGGCGATGAGGATGCATCCCGTCCGGAAGTTGCGGTCCCGGAGCACGTGGAGGTCGAGGAGGCCGTCGCGGTGAGTCCACGAGTGCCAGATCCAGAGCAGCAGCGAAACCACCAGCACGGCCACGGCCCAGCGCAGCCACACCGCGCCAAACCAGTCGTCTTCCTGTCCCTTGTCGAGCACGATCTGGAGGCAACCCGTCCACACCGCCAGCAGCCCGAAGCCGATATTGTCGAAGGCGCCCACCTTGGCGTGCTTGATGTAGGGCGGATCGTGGACAAACCGGCTGATCATGAGGACCGCCAGGAGTCCGACCGGAATGTTGATGTAGAAGGCATAGCGCCAACTGAAGGTGTCGGTGAGCCAGCCGCCCAGGGTGGGTCCGATGACCGGCGCGACCACGATTCCCAGACCGTAAGCGGCCATGGACATGGAGCGTTTTTCAATGGGAAAGCTTTCCAGCAGAATGGCCTGCGAGAGCGGCTGCAGGGCGCCGCCGCCGGCTCCCTGGAGTACCCGTGCCAGCAGAATCACGCCCAGCGTGGGCGCCGCGCCACAGAAAAACGACGCTAGCGTAAAAATCACCACGCAGGTCAGCAGGAAGCGCTTGCGGCCAAAGCGCCGGGCAAACCAGTTGGATGCCGGCAAGATGACCGCGTTCGCCACCAGGTAGCTGGTGAGCACCCAGGTGGCTTCGGAGTTCGACGCCGAGAGGCTGCCCGCGATGTAAGGCAGGGCGACGGACGCAATGGCGGTGTCCAGCACCTCCATGAACGTCGGCAACATTACCGAAAGCGTGACCAGCCAAGGGTTTACACCCTGTGTCAGGAGGTAGCGGGCGTGAGCGGCGTCGGTCGGCATCTTTCCCCAGGGGTCGTCTTGAGGGTAAACGATTCCCCCCGCCGCTGCCACCCAGCGCCCTCCGCGGCGCACCGGACAGGCTGGTGGTCTTTGGCCTGGCGGCAGGCCTGAGGGTCTGGGGTGAACGTCAAGATCAGGGAAAAGCCATGTCCCGGCGGCTGAAGGCGTGCACATTCAAAAATCGGGACTTTTACCGCGGGCGGCAGGGAGCGAAAAGAACGATCAGGCGGCGGCAACCGTTTGCCAGAGCAGCCATGCGTTCAACACCGCAATGGCGGCGGCCACGGCCCAGGAGAGCGCCTGGAGGAGGCGGCTATTCACAAACTCGCCCATCAGCTTGCGGCTGCCGGTGAACAGCACGAGGGGAACAACGGCAAAGCTCAGTTGCAGCGAGAGGATCACCTGGCTCAAAATCAGCAGGTTTTCCGTTCCCTTTTCTCCGGCGAAGGCAACCACGAGCACGGTGGGCACAATGGCCAGGGAACGGGTGAGCAAGCGGCGCATCCAGGGAGCCAGGCGGAAGTGGATGAAGCCTTCCATCACCACCTGTCCGGCCAGGGTTCCGGTGATGGCGGAGTTCTGTCCGCTGGCCAGCAGGGCCACGCCAAAGAGCGTGCTGGCAAAGCTGGCCCCGACCAGCGGGCTGAGCAGTTTGTAGGCGTCCTCGATGGCGGCCACGTCGAAGTGTCCGCTGCGGTTGAAGACGGCGGCGGCCACAATCAGGATGGCGGCGTTGACAAAGAGCGCGACGGTGAGGGCGAGGACGGAGTCGATGTTGGCCATCAGGATGGCCTCGCGCTTGCCTTCGGGCGTGCGCTCGTAGTTCCGGCTCTGCACAATGGAGGAGTGGAGGTAGAGGTTGTGGGGCATCACGGTGGCGCCCAGGATGCCCACGGCGATATAGAGCAAGGCGGGATTGAAGGCGATCGTCGCGGAGGGGAGGAAGAAGCTGTGCATCACCTGCCCGTAGGCGGGATGGGAGAGAAACATCTGAATGCCGAACATTGCGATGATGGTGCCGATGAGGGCGATCACGAGGGCTTCCAGCCGCCGGAATCCCCAGCGCTGCAGAAGCAGCAGTATCATCACGTCCAAGCTGGTCAGCAGCACGCCGATCAGAAGCGGAATGTGGAAGAGAAGCTGGAGCGCGATAGCCGAGCCGATCACCTCGGCCAGATCGCATGCGGCGATGCCGATCTCCGCAAAGACCCAGTAGACAAAGCTGACGCGGGGACCGAAGCGTTCGTTGCAGAGCTGGGCCAGATCGCGGCCGGTGGCCACGCCGAGCTTCAGCGAGAGGCTTTGCAGCAGAATGGCCATCAGGTTCGAGGCCATGATCACGAACAGCAGGGTGTAACCGAAACGTGAGCCACCGGCAATGTCGGTGGCCCAGTTACCGGGGTCCATATAGCCGACCGAAATCAGGAAGCCCGGCCCGACAAACCCCGCCAGCCGCCTCCAGAACTGTGGAGAGCGCGAGAGGCGTACGGTGGCGTTGACCTCGGGAAGGGAGGGAGCAACGAGTCCGGGTTGGGCTACCAGTGTGGCCATAGAACCTGTGGGGAAGAGATCGCAGGGATCACTCAACCACAGTATGCCACAAGATGTTAATCATGGTTAACTATTTTTGTTATTTTTACTTATTTTTATTCTCTAGCTTCAGCCAGATGGCCTCAGCGGCTGGGCGTCCGAGAATCAAATCTCCTTTATTTATATGAATTGAAACGGTTTCGTCGTAATTTTTGGCGGCGACCAAGAGGCTGAGGCCGGGGTCGATCCCGGACCGATGGAGAAAGAGGAGGAGGTTAGGATCACGCTCCTGCAGGCTGACGACGGAGTAACGGCAGCCCACGGCTGCCTCGGAGAGGGGGAGTTCGCCGCGATTTTTGCGTTCTTCGGGGCTTTCGGGAAGGACGAAGTTGCCGTGCGGGCAGGCGCCGGATTCGCCCAGTTTTTCGCGGAGCTTGGCTTCGAAGGCTGGGGAGACGGCGTGTTCCAGGCGCTCGGCCTCTTCGTGAATTTCGTACCACTCCATGCCGAAGATCTCTGCGAGCATGCGCTCGATCAGATGATGGCGGAGGGCGGTATGGAAGGCGATCTCGCGACCGGCCGGAGTGAGGCGCACGATGCCGTCCGCGCCCACCTCGACAAAGCCGCCGCGTTTGAGGCGTTTCAGCGCCATGGTTACGGCCGGGGCGGAGACTTTGAGCCAGTGGGCCAGCAGGGTGGGGATGACCTGCCGGCCCTCGGCATCGGCTTCGAGGATGGCCTTGAGATAGTCCTGCTGCGAGGCGTGGATGGTTTCTTTCATGGGCGCCAAAGACAGTCTACGACGTTGTGGTGTCAGGCGCGGTCGAGGGCGGCAAGAGCTTCTGCCGGCTCGGGGCGGACGCGGAAGTCGGCATGCGCTTCGGCAAACACGATGCGGCCATCCTGGCCTGTGACATAGGTGGCCGGAAGCGGCAGCCGCCATGCCGCGTCTCCGTTGATAAAGGGGAGGTTGACGAGGATCGAAAGGTAGTATTCGCGGAGATAGGAGGGAACGGCATAGGCAAGGCCGAACTGCTCGGCAAAGGCGCAGCCCGGATCGGAAAGCACCGGATAGGGAAGCCCGTGCTGGCCCACCATGAAGTCGCTCTGCCGCGGCGTTTGGGGACTGATGGCCACCAGCAGCGCGCCCCGCTCGCGCAGCGCAGGGTAAAGGTCGCGCCATGTCTCAAGCTCGGTCACACAATAAGGACACCACCGCCCACGGAAGAACTTGATGACCAGCGGACCGAGAGACAACAGGTCAGTGCTGCGCACCACGCGCCCGCAGGCGTCCTCGAGGGCAAACTCCGGAGCCAGCGCCCCAACCGGCAAAATCCTCTCTTCGATCTCGGAGGCGAACAGCTCGGCGACGGCTCGTTCACCGACGGCCAACCGTTCCGCCTGCACCAACTGGCGCGTATTGGCCGTAATCTCGTCGAGTTGGTTCTGAAGGGAGGTCATGGGCGTAGAGGGGGGTGGATCAGCGTCCAAACTTCTGGCGTGGTCCCAGGCCCAGCCCCGCCAGGCCGCCGCGCATCATGTTTCTGGCCAGTCCGCCGCGCCCCATTTGCTTGAAGACTTTGGCCATCTGGGCGTACTGGCGGAGGAGCTGGTTGACGTCCTGCACGGAGGTTCCGCTGCCGGCGGCGATGCGTTTGCGCCTTGAGCCGGAGATGATCTCGTGGTTGAGGCGCTCTTTGGAGGTCATGGAGTTGATGATGGCTTCGAGGCGCACGAACTGCTTTTCGTCCACGTTTTTGGCGGCCTGCTGCATGCCGGCAAAGGGGCCCACGGAGGGCATCATTTTGAGGATGGACTCCATGGAGCCCATTTTTTTGATTTGGCGGAGCTGGTCGCGGAAGTCCTCCAGCGAAAATCCATCCCCCAACAGCGCCTTCTTCGCGAACTCCTCCGATTTTTTGCGGTCGAGGGACGACTCGGCCTTTTCGATGAGCGTCATGATGTCGCCCATGCCGAGGATGCGTCCGACGATGCGGTCGGGATGGAAGGGCTCGAAGGCGTCGGGTTTTTCGCCGACGCCGATGAATTTGATGGGCTGGCCGGTGACGTGGCGAATGGAGAGGGCCGCGCCGCCTCTTGCGTCGCCGTCCATTTTTGTCAGCACGACGCCGGTGAGGCCGAGGCGCTGGTGGAATTCGAGGGCGGAGTTGACGGCGTCCTGACCGGTCATGGCGTCGGCCACAAAGAGGATCTCTGCGGGCGTCAGCAGTTTTTTCAACTGCTCCATCTCTCCCATCAGATCCTGGTCCACGTGGAGGCGTCCGGCGGTATCGACGATGAGCGTGTCGAAGCCCATATTGCGGGCCTCGCGGCGGGCCTCCTGCGCGAGGCGGGCGACGAGGCTGGGACCGGCCGCCTCGCCCCGTGTGTCTCCCTCGTAGAGCTTGGCCTCAATCGACTTCGCCACGACCTTCAACTGCTCCCGCGCGGCCGGCCGGTAGACGTCCACGGAGACCAGCAGCGGGCGGTGGCCGCCTTTTTTGAGCCAGGCCGCGAGTTTACCGGCGGTGGTGGTCTTGCCCGAGCCCTGCAGGCCCGCCATGAGGATGACGGTGGGCGGCTGCGAGGCAAATTTAAAGCGCGCTGTGTCTTTGCCCAGCAGCGCCATCAGTTCGTCCCGGACGATCTTGATCACCTGCTCGGAAGGCGAAAGGGCGGTCAGAACCTCCGTCCCCACGGCCTTGGCGCGGATGTGCTCGATGAGGTCGCGGACCACGTTCAGATTCACGTCGGCCTCGAGCAGCGCCACGCGGATTTCGCGCAGGGCCTCGGTGATGTTCTCTTCGGTGAGCGTGCCCTGCCCGCGGAGGGTTTTGAAGGCGCGCTGCAATTTTTCGGTTAGATTGTCAAACATAGGTCAGATACAAGTGTACCGTGACCGCGTAAAGCACCGGAAAGTCCTGCCACGAACCTTGCGGGGCGTCGGCAGGAACCGCTGGGGGCGTGTTAATATCGGAAACTTGAACCTGGCCGGAGCGGTTCCGCCGGAGATAACTCCATGATTCTTTATTTGATGCGCCATGCAAATGCCGGTCTGTCCCGGGAAAACCCAACTCTGGACGCCAAGCGGGGCCTTATCAAAGAGGGGAAAGAGCAGTGTGTGCTGATGGCACGCGTGCTCAGCGCCCTGAAGGTGCAAGTGGACGCGATCGTGTCAAGCCCGTTGAAGCGGGCTCTGCAGACGGCCCAGTTTGTCGGGACGGAACTTGGTTTTGAAGGCAAGGTGGAGATCGGCAACGCGCTGGCCCGGGGAGCAGACTTCGGCGACTTCCTGGAAATGCTCGCCGCCTATGGCGACCGCGAAGGCGTGCTGGCGGTGGGCCACAATCCCACCCTCTTCCAGTTTCTGGGACGTCTGATTACGTCGAACGGCGGAGCCAGTATCCGGATGCGCAAGGGCGCGGTGGCCTGCGTGGACTTCAAAAACCACCCCCCGCGGTTGCACTGGCTCATCGATCCCCGCTCGGCGCGGGCGCTTTGTGACAGCATGCAGAAGAGCTCCCGGACGAAGTCCTCGCGGAAGTAGCCGGCCGCCCTACCCGCGAAGCGCTCGTTCGCCGTGCGCCTGCTTCGAACCATCCCTTTCCACCAGGCGATTGCCCCGGCTGGTATCCTTGTTTTCGACGGAAAGCCGTTTATGACCAACGATTCGACAACACATCTTTGCCCCCAGACGGGCCCTTCGGTGCGCGCCACCTGGGCGTTTTTACTGGCTATCTTTGCCATCGTTTATTTTGCCGCCATCTTCACGCCCCCGCTGATGGACGACGTGGACTCCACCCACGCCCAGGCGGCGCAGTACTTTGCCGAGAACAGCGACTGGATTACGGCCAAGGTTGACGGCATTCGCTATATTGAAAAGCCGCCGCTGCCCTACTGGACGGTTGCCATCGTCTTTCACCTTTTTGGGGAGAACGTGTTTTCGGCGCATCTGCCCAACGTGCTGGGAATGCTGGCGCTGGCGTGGCTGGCGTGGTACTGGACGCGCCAGGGCTGGGGTCCGCGGGCAGGCTTGTATGCGGGGATGGCGGTGCTGACCTCCATCGGGCCGTTTCTTTTTACGCGCTTCATTATTCCTGAAGCCATTCTGAGCCTGCTGCTGCTCTTTACCCTGTATTGTCTGCTGACGGGTCTGGAGTGGGACCGTCCGAACCGCTTTTACTGGATGTGGGCGGCGCTGGCGCTCGGCGTGCTCACCAAGGGACTCATCGCTCCCGTGTTTTTCGTGGGCGCGGCCGTCCCCTACCTGCTGCTGACCGGACAATGGCGCCGCTGGCGCCGTCTCAAGCCGCTCACCGGACCGCTCCTCTTCCTGGCTATCGCGGCCCCGTGGCACATTCTCTGCGGGTTGGCCAATCCCGACCAGGGCCATGCCGTCGGCAACCATCCCACCATCGGAAACGTCCACGGTTTCTTCTATTTCTACTTCATTAACGAACACGTGCTGCGCTTCTTCAGCCTGCGTTATCCCCACGACTACAACAAGCTCCCGCAGTCCATCTACTGGCTTGGGCACGTGGTCTGGCTTTTTCCCTGGAGTCTGTTTCTGCCCGCCGTGCTGGCGCTGGCGTGGAAGACCCGGCGCCGCTGGTTGCAGCATTTGCGGCCGGATGCGGGCCAGACTGTGGACTTCTACCTCGACTACGCCACGCGCGAAGACGTGGCCACCTATTCTGCCCGCGTGAAGTTCCGGGTGCGGACGATGTGGCTGCTGAGCCTGTTCACGGGGTGGACGCTGGTCTTTTTTGCCATCTCGTCGAACCAGGAGTACTACACCTTTCCGGTATGGACGCCACTGTTCATTCTCATCGCCGCGGTGGTGGCGGGCATCGAGGAGAAGGGGGGCACCGGCCGGGACGCCGCAGACGAGCCGCTGCTCTCCAGGAAGTGGCTTACGGGCGGGCATGCGGTGTTTACCGCGCTGGGCGTGACGTCGGCGATAGCGCTGGCCTGGGGGTTGTGGGTTTCGCGCGGCATTCCTCCGGCGGACGATATTGGCACGCTGCTGGCGCATCGCGGGGTGGCCGACTATACGCTTTCGATGTCTCACCTCTTTGATCTGACCGGCGCGGCCTTCGCGTCGCTCCGGCTGCCGGCGGTGCTGGCGGCCATTGCTCTGCTGGTGGGCCCGGCGGCGGGATGGGTGCTGCGCCAGCGGCGCCGGGATATGGCCGCCACCATCAGCGTGGGTCTCACGGCGGCGGTTTTTCTGATTGCGGCGCACATTGCCTTTGCGCGCTTCGACCCCATGCTGGGATCGAAGCGGATGGCCGACGCCATCATCCGGTACGGCGCGCCCACGGACCGCCTCATCGTCTACGGGGAGCAGTCGGAAGCCTCTTCGGTCATCTTCTATACCCACAACTTTCTGCACAGCTACACCCTGATGGTGTGTCCGCGCTGCGGCCAGCACGCTGAGAATCCTCCCATGCTGTGGGGCTCCTGCTATCCGGACGCGCCCGATATCTTCCTCGACAATCAGAAGCTCTCCAGAATGTGGGGCGCCGGCAGCCGCAAGTGGCTTTTTGCCGAGGATGTCAACCGCGCAAAAGTGGAGCAGTTACTGGGCAAGCGGCTCTATCATGTGGAGTCGCTGGCCGACAAGGAGCTGTGGACTGACCGGCCGCTACAGTAGGGCCGTGCGACCCTCCGTGGGGCCGTTTTGCGCCCGCAGGATAGAATTGTCTGGAGGGCGCATCCCGGGGGAAAGAACGCCGGCCTGCGGCTGGCTTGCGCCCGGATTGCGGCAACGACGCGGATGATCATCAGCAAAACACCATGCCGCCTCAGCTTTGCGGGGGGCGGCAGCGATATAGAGAGTTATTATCGCGAGAACGGCGGCGCGGTGGTCAGCGTGACCATCGACAAGTTCGTCTATCTCACCCTGCAACAGAAGTTCGACCATCACATTCGCATTGGTTACTCGCGCACCGAAGAGGTTGAGCGGGTCGCCGACATTCAGCATCCCATCGTACGCCACTGTCTGAATCTGCTTGGTCCGCGGCAAGGCATCGAGATCACCTCGCACGCCGATATTCCCTCTCGCGGCAGCGGGCTGGGCTCGTCGAGCTCGTTCACGGTGGGTTTGCTCAACGGCCTGCACGCCTTCCAGGGACGCCATGCCGCGCCGCAGGCGCTGGCGGAAGAGGCCTGCCATGTGGAGATCGAGCTATGCGGCGATCCGATCGGCAAGCAGGACCAGTTTGCCGCCGCCTTTGGGGATCTGCGGATGTATCACTTTCACCCCGATGGATCGGTGAAGGTGGAGCCGCTCATTTGCCGGGCGCGGACCCTGGAGAAGCTGCAGCATAACCTGCTCATGTTCTATACGGGGATTACGCGCGCCGCGGGCGAAATTCTGCGCGAAGAGATGCAGGCACTGGGGCGGGAGCGGCAGGCCATCGCCTCCATGCGGCGGATTGTGGAACACGCGCACGCTGTTCGCCATGAGTTAGAAAGCGGCAACCCGGACGGGGTGGGTGAAATTCTGCATGAGAGCTGGATGCTGAAGCGCAGCCTGGCCAGCGGCATCACCAGTCCTGAGATCGACGGCTGGTATGAGTCGGCGCGCCAGGCGGGAGCCATGGGGGGCAAGATTCTGGGCGCGGGCGGAGGAGGCTTTCTTCTGCTCTATGTGGACAGCGAAAAACAGCCCGCCGTGAAGCAGGCGCTGCGCCATCTGCGGAGAATTCCCTTCCGCTTTGAGAACGAGGGGAGCAAGATTATCTTCTATCATCCCACCACGCTCGATCCGGAGCGTGACGAAGACGAGCGCGAGTACCGGTCCGGCCTCTGAGTCCGGCGCACGGCAAGAAAGGCACGATAGATGGAAGCAGTCATCCTGGCGGGGGGCAAAGGCTCTCGGCTCAGCGGGCGCAGCAACGGACTGCCGAAGCCGCTGGTGCCGGTGGGGGGAAAAGCGCTCATCGAGCACCAGTTCGAGCTGCTGGCGCGCTGCGGGGTGCGGCGGGCGACGCTGCTCTGCGGCTTCGGCGCGGCCGCCGTGCGCGGCCACTGCGGCGACGGCGCGCGCTGGGGACTGCAACTGAAGTATGTGGACGAGAGCGCGCCCCTGGGAACGGCCGGGGCGGTGATGGCGGCGCTCCCGGAGTTGCCGGAGCAGTTTCTGGTGCTTTACGCGGACACCATGGTGAACGTGGATCTGGACCGGATCTGCGCCGCGCACGCGGCCAGCGGCGCCCAGGCTACGCTCTTTCTGCATCCCAACGATCATCCGTGGGACTCGGATCTGGTGGAGACGGACCAGAATGGACGTGTAGTGGCGATTCACAGCTACCCGCACCCCGAGGGTGCGCTGCTTCCCAATCAGGTGAACGCGGCGCTGTATGTTCTGAAGGCCTCGTCCCTCAGCGGCTTTGCGCTTCCCAGTCAGCCGCTGGATTTTGCCAGGCACGTCTTTCCTGAGCTCCTGCGCCGCGGCGTGCATCTCCACGGCTATCGCAGTCCGGAGTACATCAAGGACGTGGGAACCCCCGAGCGGTTGGACCACGTGGAGGCCGACCTGCGCAACGGCGTCGTGGCGCGGTCAAGCCTGAGCGTCCGGTGCCCGGCGGTCTTTCTCGATCGCGACGGGACGATCAACGAGGAAACTTCGTACATTACGCGGCCGGAACAACTGAAGCTGATCCCGGGGGCCGGGGAGGCCATCCGCCGGCTGCGCGACTCCGGCTATCGCGTGGTGGTCGTCACCAACCAGCCCGTAGTGGCGCGGGGCGACTGCACGGAGGCCGAACTGCGGCGCATCCACGACTGCATGGAGATGCAATTGAGCCGCGAGGGTGCATTTCTCGACGGCATCTACGCCTGCCCGCATCATCCCGACAAAGGCTTCGCGGGTGAGCGGCCGGAACTGAAGTTTGCCTGCGATTGCCGCAAGCCGGCGGCCGGTCTGCTGGCGCAGGCGGTGGCGGAGCTGAACCTGGACCTGTCGCAGAGCTGGCTCATTGGCGACAGCACGAGCGACGTGCAGACAGCCGCGAACTGCGGGGTGCGGTCGGTGCTGCTGCGCACCGGCCGGGCAGGGCGCGACGGCCGCTACGCAGCCGCGCCGGATTTTGAATTTGAAAACCTGCTGGAGGCAGCGCAATTTATCGCGGAGAGTCAGCCGGCAGTGGAGAGATCGAACGCATGCATTGGCTTGCTCTAGCCCTGGCCGCGGTTGCGGGCATCGGCACTCTATCGTCAACCGTTTTCCTGGCCCTGGCCCTCATCGGCGCGCGCCGCTTTTACGCCATTGCCCGCGAGCAGATAAAGTTTGACGCGACGCTCGACGACCGCCAACTCCCCTTCGTCTCCGTGCTCAAGCCGCTGCACGGGCTGGAGCCGCAACTCGAAGAAAATCTGGAGAGCTTCTTCACCCAGGATTATCCGGCCTACGAGATCCTCTTCGCGGTGGATTCGGACGGCGACGAGGCGCTGGGAGTGGCGCGCAAGGTGATGGCGCGGCATCCCGGGCAGGAAGCGCGCATCGTGGTCAATGGCGAGCCGCCCTGGCCCAATCCCCCGGCTTACTCGTTCTTCCGCATGACGGAGCAGGCGCGCGCCCAAATCCTCGTGACCAGCGACAGCGACGTGATTGTGGAGCGCGACTATCTTCGCCAGGTTGTGCCGCCGCTGCTGCGGGAAAACACGGGCATGCTGACCTGTGTCTACCGCGGCCTCAATACAGGCGGATTCTGGTCCCTTATGGACTCCATCGGCATGAGCGTCGAGATGACGGCCGGCGTGCTCATCGCCAATTGGATGGAAGGCATGAAGTTTGGTCTCGGTCCCACCATCGTTGTGCGGCGCGACGCCCTCGATGCGATCGGCGGCTACCGGACCATCAGCGATTATTTCTCCAACGATTTCGTCATCGGCAACTTTATCGCCGCCAAGGGATTCGACGTGGCCATCTCGCGCCACATCATCGCCCACGTGGTGCCGCCCATGACCTTCCGGCGCATGTGGCAGCGCCAGGTGCGCTGGGCGGCGGGCACGCGCCGGTCGCGTCCGCTGGGTCACCTGGGCACGGGTCTGGTATTCGCGGTGCCCTACGGCATTCTGGCCCTGCTGGCGGGCGCGATGCTCGGCCATGCGGGCCTGGGCGCGGCGGTGCTGGCGTGGTCGATCGTGAACCGCATGGTCGAGGCGCAAGCCATCGGCTGGGGCGTGGTGCGCGACCGCGCGTGTCTGCGCAAACCCTGGCTTTATGTTGTCCGCGACACGCTGGGATTCGCGGTGTGGGTGGCGAGTTATCTCAAGCGCAGGATCACCTGGCGCAACGGACGCTTTGAGTTGGCGGACGACGGCCGGGTCCGCATGCGCGACCGCGATGGACGCATTGTGACCATCTAGGACGCGGAAACCGGGGCGCGCGCACAGCGCGCGCGCCATCACGAAACGGAACCTTCAGCCGGATCGGATGGGAATGCTCTTCGGATTTGACATTGCTGACGCCCTGCGCCTTCTGGCCGTAGCGGGAATCGTCACCTCCACGGTCTACAGCCTCATGGTGGCCGCGGCGGCTTTCCGCTTTCGCCGCCGCATGCGGAAGAACCGCGCTGCGGCAGCGCGGCGGAGCGCTTTCCTGCCGCCGGTAAGCGTGCTCAAGCCGATGCACGGCGACGAGCCCAATCTGGAGCGGAACCTGGCCAGCTTTTTCGAGCAGGATTATCCGGACTACGAAATTCTTTTTTGCGCGCGCCAGGAAAACGACCCCGCGCTGGCGGCGGTGCGGCGCGTGATGGCGCGCTACCCCCAGGTGCAGGCGCAAATTCTCATCTGCGGCGAGCCGCCCTGGCCCAATGCCCGCACCTATTCGCTCGAATTCATGCGGCGCCAGGCGCGCCACGCCATTCTTGTCACCTCCGACAGCGACGTGAGCGTGGGTCGCGACTACCTGGCCCGGGTGGTGGCGCCGCTCGCCGACCCCCAGGTGGGCATGGTCACCTGCCTCTACCGCGGCATTGCGCACAACGGACTCTGGGCGCGGCTGGAAGCCATGGGCATGAGCGTGGAAATGTCCTCCGGCGTACTGGTGGCGGAGATGCTCGAAGGCATGAAGTTTGCGCTCGGCCCCTCCATGGCGATCCGCCAAAGCACGGTGGAAAAGATCGGCGGACTGGAGAAGGTGGCGCAGTTTTACGCTGACGATTTTATCCTCGGCAAATGGACTGCGGCGGCAGGGGAGCGAGTTGATTTGTCAACGTACATTGTCGAACACCACGTGATGAACAGCGGGTTCAGCGGCAGCATGGCGCACCAGCAGGGCTGGGCAACGAGCACGCGCTTTTCGCGCCCGCTGGGCCATGTGGGCGAGGTGCTCACCTATGCTGTGCCCTATGGACTGCTGGCGCTGGCGGCCTTTGGCGCGGCACACGCCTGGGCGCTGGGAGCAGGTCTGGCGGCGTTGACGGTGTTCAATCGGATACTGCTCTGCCTGCTGGTTGCCGGGCTGGTGGTGAAGGACCGCGCAGCCGTCCGCAGGGCGTGGCTCTACCCTGTCCGCGACCTGCTGGGTTTCGTTTTCTGGGTGGGCAGCTACCTGGCGGGAAGGCGCCTGCACTACCGCGGCGAGCCCTGCGAATTGATGGCCGAAGGGCGGCTGCACAAGGTGGCGGAGTAAGGCAAGCCCGCTCAGGGCTTACGGGGGTTGGCTGGCTTGGCCACCATGGCGGGCTGCTTGCGCAGCGGCACAATGGCGCCGGTGGCGCTGGGCGCGGCCTGCTGAAAACGCGCCAGCATCTCGGTGCGTACGTACTCGACAAAGCTCTGCATCTGGCGGTTCATTTCCTCCATGCGCTCGCGCATCTGGAGGATGATGGCGATGCCGGCGATGTTGACGCCGAGGTCGCGGGCGAGGTTGAGGATGAACTCCAGCCGCTCCAGGTCCTCGTCGGTATAGAGCCGCGTGTTGCCCTCGGTGCGCGACGGCTTCAGCAGACCCTCCCGCTCGTAGAGGCGGAGGGTCTGGGGATGGATCTCGTACATCTCGGCGACGGCCGAGATCATGTACGCGCCTTTGGATTTGCGTTTGGCTGTCATCGGTCTTCAACCTATGCGGCTTGAAAAAACATCGCGACTCGGGATAGATCAATCTTTAGCAGATCGCTGACTCGATTCTGCGTCTTCGGATTTCCCAGAAAAATGATACGCTCGTGAGCCAATCTCACCCTCAAACCACACGAATATATCCATCAAGTACTTCTCCTCCCGAACAAGTACTTCTCCTCCCGAATTCGGCCACCTGAGAACGGAACGTACGTAGGGTCAAACAGTCCCATCCGGGGATTCTCGTAGGGCAAAAGAACAGACGTCGAATCCCTTACTCTTCCAGTAGCCAAGAGCAAACGCCTCGTCGGAGGAGAGCTTCGAGAAGCGGTGTGCGTGGACCCCGCGCAGACCCTTGCTGAAGTCATATTCGGGTCTCATATCGCCTTCATTCGCTTCTATCTTCTTTCTAGCGGCTTGACTCATACTGGAACCTCGCTGCTGGGGCCGCCCTCCTTGCGCGGATGATACAAATGCATTCCTTGCACCCAGTGTGCGCCACGAACAGCACTCTTGCCAAGAATGACAAAACAAGTGTAACCGGCTTGGATTCAAGCCGTGGAATGAAGGTTGTCCGGAATAGCGATAGCACGAGGGCCACTGCTGTCCAAATTGGCTGGAGACAGCCCATTTTGGACAGCAGTGAGTGCAGGGGACGGAAACCTACTTTTGCTCTTCGGTATGCTCGATTGCGTGTTTGTGCTGTTTAACGAAACGCGCCTCCTGCCTGCTCGTTTCCGTAACTTCTGCTCCGTCTTTTGATCCCATCTCGAAAATTCTATTCAGAAACTCTGTATTTCCATACTTGCGAAAAGTGAGCTCTGAATGTCTAGGCGTATGGTCATCCGTCGTATCCCGAACAAGAAACTCTACCCTAATTTTATCGTTCGCACTGCTGGCGGTCATGATGGAAAGCTCCGAATCTTGCATCATCCGGAAGATATAGTCGCCGGGCGGTAAGGTGGCGTTGCCGACCACGAAGCTGTGGTCAATGTGCGCCCGAATTTGGTTTGTAATCTGAGCATGCAGCCATGGTGCGCCTGCTATTACAAAAAACAAAGTGACAAAGGTTGTCGCTAACATTCTCAGGCAGCTTTTCATGAGCAACTCCTTGCATTGATTTTGGTCCCTGCTTTCCGTTCTGGAACGCAAGGCCATGGAACGAATATACAGCAGATCAGCCGTGTCCGGCGCAGTACGAGCTTCCGGAGGGTTCCGATGTGAAAGACCCCAAGGGGAGTAAGCGAAGAGGTCTCGCAGGTCTCAAAGGCGGGCAAGACGCAGAAGGGACTCAATCGGGCAGCGCTTCGGTCTTCACAATCTCCGCCACTCACTTTCCAATTGGCAGGTGGCCCGATCAAAAACCGCAATAAGTTGTACTCGCGGGTGCCCCACTCTCGCCACGCCTTTGTTTTTGTGGCTAGGGTGGGATAGGTAAGTCTCACCTCATAGGGCCGGATCAATAAAATGGCTCTTTGCGAGAAAGTGTAAGACCCCCTGTTTTTGCAGGGGTTTTGAGAGACAGGGCTCCCTGTAGCGCGTTCAGTCCGATGCGGCAGAATTGCTCCGAGGGCTCTTCCTATAGGCGATTTCCAAAGATGGTCTTCGACCAGACAAGGGACGTCTCATAGCCACTCCGGCACACATACGCTCTGTCTTGTTCAAACCAGTGCGTAGCTGCCGGGAGCATCTTCATGGAAAAAAACCGTGCTGACTTCTCGAAATCGACGCCATGGATGCGAAGATCACGTCGAGCTTTTTCATCGTCCCGCTCAAACAACTCTGACTGCACTCTGACCCTGCCCCCCCTTACAACCTCTCGAACAGCGCCTTGCGCGGATCGCCCGGATTCAGCCTGGCCAGCTCCCGCATGATCTCGCGGCTGCGCTCGTCCTGCAAGTGTGGCACCGTCACTTCCACGGTCACGATCTGATCGCCGCGCTGGCCGGGGTTCTGGGCGTTTTCGACGCCGCGCTCGCGCATGCGCAGCTTCTGTCCGCTCTGGGTGCCGGGGGGGATCTTCAACTGGGCGCGGCCGTCGATTGTGGGCACATCGACCTTGGCGCCCAGGGAGGCTTCCGGGACGGTGACGGGGACGGTGACAAGGATGTCGTCGCCCGCGCGCGTGAAGACCGGGTGCGCGCCGGTACGGACGATCAAGAACAGATCCCCGGTCGGGCCGCCGTTGAGACCGGCGTTGCCTTTGCCCTGGAGGCGGATGCGCTGGCCATCGCGGGTGCCGGGCTTGATGCGGAAGTCGACGGTTTCCGACCGGGGCACCACGCCTTCGCCATGACAGGTGGCGCAGGCGTGGGCGGCGCGGCCGGAGCCGTTGCAGCGCGGGCAGGTAATGTTGAACTTCATCCGCCCGCCCATCTGCGTCACCTGGCCCGTGCCGTTGCACTCCGGGCAGGCGACGGCGCCGCTGGTCGAGGCCTGGCCGTGGCACGTGGGACAAGTCTCGTGCCGGTTGATCTGGATACGCGCCTGTCCGCCGTGGATGGCCGTCCAAAAATCGACGGTGGCCTGGTACTCGATGTCAGTGCCGGGCTGCGGGCCGCGCGGCCGCTGCGCCTGCTGGGCGCCGGAGAAGATACCGGAAAAGATGTCTTTGAAGCTGCCCCACGCCGGAGAGCCAGCGCCCGCGGACGGCGCGTGCGGCATGCCCGCGCCGCCGGTGAAGCCGGAGAAGTCGAAGCCGTCAAAGTCCACCGGCGCGCGGTGGCCGCCCTGCTGGCGGGCGTAGGCCTCGGCGGTGGCCGGGTCGATCTGGTCGGAGTAGAAGCCCACCTGGTCGTAGATCTTGCGCTTCTTCTCGTCGCTCAGGATGTCGTTGGCCTCGGAGATCTCTTTGAACTTTTCCTCGGCGCGCTTGTCGCCGGGGTTGACGTCCGGGTGGTATTTGCGCGCGGCTTTGCGGAAGGCCTTGCGGATCTCCTCCGGCGTCGCCGTCTTCTTCACGCCTAGCGTGGCGTAATAATCTTTGCTCTGGGTCGTCGCCATTTGTGTTTTCTTAATCCAGTTCAGTCATCGAAGATCGCTGATCGAGTTTTTGCATCGTCCCTTCCGCAGAATGCCTGAAATACTCGGTAAAGTCTCATGCTTCACGGGTATTTGAGCACCAGGCAACCTTCGTTCCCGCCCTCGAAGACATGAAGTCTTTGAACGGCATTTCGTAAAACAAATTCCGCGCGCATGGTTGTGCAATTTCCTACTCGCAGCCAGATTACTTTAGGCGGACACCCAAACAAGGCGCTCCGCTGAGAGAAATCGGAATCCTTGGATACGATCACAAAACCATTTTCTTCCGCATACCGCCATATCTCATGGTCTGAGGAGCCGCGCAAACCGCAGTCTCTCGGATGAATTGAGCTGGGGTAGACGTCCGCTAACGATCTCACCAGCCTATGCGACAAGTTCTCGTCGAACAGAAGTTTCACAGTTGCACGATCTCAACTCTGCGCTCAGCGTCGGCAGCATAGGCCAGACATGCGCGAATATCGGTTTCGCTCAAATCGGGAAAATCGGCAAGTATCTGCTCCTGCGTCATACCTGCGGCCAGATAGTCAAGGATGTCGTAGACGGTAATGCGCGTTCCGCGAACGCATGCCTTGCCGCTGCGTCTGCCCGGATCGATGGTGATGATTTTTGCGTAATCCATTGAAGCCTCCCTCCCCTCCGCGTTCCTCTTCATTCCATTATGCCGCAACCTCGAACTGCTCGATCTTGGGTCGCCTCTTACGCGAGGCGTGCCAAATGTCATAGCTCATCTGCATCTCGCACCACATGCTGTCGTGAGTTCCGAGGGCCGCCGAAGGCCGCAGCGACATGTCCGCCGAAATGCCGGCGGCGCCGTTGAGGAAGCGCGAGAGCGTCGTGCGCGAGACGTGCAGCCTTTTCGCCGCGGTGGTCATATCCATGTAGCCCAGCGCGTCGCGGAGAATCTTGCCGGGGTGGGGCGGGTTGTACATACGAGATGTCACTTCGTTGCACCGATTTCTTGAAGGTGTTCGTAGAATTTCTTGCCCTCAACAAGCAATCCGAACGGCTGATGCGCAATCGAGCCGTTTCGCGCCATCATCGTTTCGACCGCCGCAATGAGTCCTAGCGACTGTAATCTCGCGAGTGAGGCACGCGTTGTCGTATGTTCTCGGGAGTCGAAGTGGTTAAAATGCATAGACCAATTAGCGGCTATTTGCTGACTCCACTCACCTGAGAGCCAGCCATGCTGGAGGAACTGGGATTGCTTATCGTAAATCATTCTCAAGAGATCGATATCCGCATCTTTCAGTTCCACAGCTGCCCGCATCATGTCATCGAGGCCTTCTGGCTCAAGATCATTCTCTTTGACGCCGTTTACGATGACGCGTGCCAGTCGCTTCAATCGATCCTTCAATGATGTTTGCATTGCGCGGAGCGCGAGCGCGGAGATCGCCTCTGCAAACTTTGGATCGTTTGACAATGACTCAATTCGCTCGCGGAGTTCCGCATGATTTTCACGAAGATCCTTCAGATCATTGCGTACTGCTGTGATTGCATAAATCAGATTACTCGCGTAGCTCGCTCCGGCCATGCCACGAATTCGTTGCAGCAGGCTTATACCCGCGCTGGATGAAGCCATCGGACCAGCTATTCCGCAAAGCGAAAGCAAATCGCCGATTATTCCGGCGAACTCGCCTCCAGGAGTTTTTTCAATCTCCTCGAAGTTGAGTTGAGCCAGTGCCGCGTCGGTTCGTAAATCAAACTGCCCCATCGTTCGCGCCCACTTTCTTCCATTGCCAAAAGCAACCGCAGATCCTTCGACTTCCTCCGCTGCGCTCCGGTCGCTCAGGTGACACAGGTTGAGAGCAGCTACGAGTCGGGGTGGGCGACTGGAAATCGCCCACCCCGCTGACTTGCCGACTTGCTGACCTGCTAACTTGCTTTACTTCTTCTCGTCCACGTCCACGTACTCGGCGTCGATGACTTCGCCTTCCTTCTTGGCTTCGCCCTCCGGGGGCGCTGCGGCGCCACCCTCCGGCGGCGTGCTCGCGGCGGCCGCCTGAGCGGCGTTGGCCTTGTAGAGGACCTCGGCCAGCTTGTGGCTGGCGTGGGTAAGCTTCTCGTGCTGGTCCTTGAGCTCGGTGGTGGACGGCGAGCCCTCGAGAGTTTTCCTGGCCTCGGCCAGGGCGGATTCGACTTCGCCCTTTTCCGGACCCTGGATCTTGTCGCCGTTCTCCTTGAGCATTTTGTCGATGTTGTAGACCAGGCCGTCGAGGGCGTTGCGGGCTTCGATCTCCTCGCGCTTCTCCTTGTCCTCGGCGGAGTGGGCTTCGGCTTCCCTGGCCATCTTCTCCACCTCGTCCTTGCTCAGGCCGGAGCTGGAGGTGATGGTGATGCGCGTGTCCTTGCCGGTGGCGTTGTCCTTGGCCGTCACGTTGAGGATGCCGTTGGCGTCGATATCGAAGGTGACCTCGATCTGGGGGATGCCGCGGGGGGCGGGGGGAATGCCGCCCAGCTTGAACTTGCCCAGGGTACGATTCTGGGCGGCCATGGGGCGTTCGCCCTGCAGGACATGGACCTCGACCTCCGTCTGGCTGTCGGCGGCGGTGGAGAAGGTCTCGGTCTTCTTGGTAGGGATGGTGGTGTTGCGCGGGATCATGGGCGTGGCCACGCCGCCCAAAGTTTCAATGGACAGGGTCAGGGGCGTCACGTCGAGCAGCAGCAGATCCTTGACCTCGCCGGCCAGGACACCGGCCTGGACGGCCGCGCCCACGGCGACGACCTCGTCCGGATTGACGCCGCGATGGGGCTCTTTGCCAAAGAGCTTCTTGACCAGTTCCTGGATTTTGGGCATGCGCGTCTGCCCGCCCACCAGCACGACTTCGTCGATATCGCTGAACTGCACGCCAGCGTCGGCGATGGCTTTTCTGCAGGGGTCGAGGGAGCGCTCGAGCAGATCCTCGACAAGCTGTTCGAGTTTGGCCCGGGTGAGCTTGCGGACCAGGTGCTTGGGACCGCTGGCGTCGGCGGTGATAAAGGGCAGATTGATCTCGGTTTCGATGGTGGTGGAAAGCTCGATCTTGGCCTTTTCGGCGGCGTCCTTGAGGCGCTGCAGGGCCATCTCGTTGCCCTTGGAGGTCAGATCGAGGCCGTTCTCCTGCTTGAATTCGGCGATCAGCCAGTCGACGATGCGCTGGTCGAGATTGTCGCCGCCCAGGTGGGTGTCCCCGTTGGTGGACTTGACTTCAATCACACCTTCGCCTACTTCGAGGATGGAGATGTCGAAGGTGCCGCCGCCGAAGTCGTAGACGGCGATGGTCTCGTCCTTCTTCTTGTCCAGGCCGTAGGCGAGGGCGGCCGCGGTGGGCTCGTTGACAATGCGCTTCACGTCCAGGCCCGCGATTTTGCCGGCGTCCTTGGTGGCCTGACGCTGGGCGTCGTTAAAGTAGGCCGGCACGGTGATCACGGCCTCGGTAACGGTCTCGCCGAGATAGGCTTCGGCGCTCTTCTTGAGTTTCTGGAGGATCATGGCGGAGACTTCGGGGGGGGTGTACTCCTTGCCATGGGCAACTACGCCGACGTGGTCGCCCTGCTGCACGACTTTGAAAGGAACCATCTTCATCTCGTCGTTCACTTCGTTGTAGCGGCGGCCCATGAAGCGCTTGATCGAGAAGATGGTGTTCTCAGGGTTGGTGATGGCCTGCCGCTTGGCGACCTGGCCAACCAGGCGTTCGCCGCTTTTGGAGAAGGCGACGATGGAGGGCGTGGTGCGGGCGCCTTCCTCGTTGGGAATCACTTTGGGCTCGCCGCCCTCGAGGACGGCGACGCAGGAGTTGGTTGTGCCGAGGTCAATGCCGATGATCTTTGCCATGGATACCTGCCTGTTTCGAGAGAGATGGAGACAGGATCAGAATGGCAGATTGAGTGACATGTTGTCAAGATTATTTGACTGAATTAAAGTAAAGCACTGCATGAATACCCGCCCCACGGCTATCGTCCGGGAGGCCTGTCCGGTGCAATCTGTGTGCAACTAATTTGGAAAGAAGGATATAGGCGAGTGGGCAGGGCTGGCATGGGGTAGCCGGACCGGTCCGGCAGCCGGCTGTCCGGCTTGGGGGCGGGGCGATCGGCGGGTTTGTTCCCGCAGCCGTTTCCAGCACCTTGCGAAGGCTATCCCTGTCCGGGCCTGCCTGTCGTACCATGAGTGCGTGCAAGTTCTCTCCGCCGCCGAGATGCAGGCCTGCGACCGGGCCACCTCCGATCGCTTCGGCGTTCCCTCGCTCGACCTGATGCGCGCCGCCTCTTCCACTGTGGCGGCATTTGTCCGCGTCCAGTTTGGCGGCGCCCGCCGCGTGACCGTTCTGTGCGGCCGCGGCAACAACGGGGGCGACGGCATGATGGCGGCGCGTCTGCTGTCTGGGGCCGGACTTGAAGTCACCACGCTTCTTCTGGGTCCGCCGGACCGGCTGTCAGGGGACGCCGAGACGGCGTGGGGCGAACTGCTCGCCAGCGCCCGGCCCGGGACGGTTCAGGTGATCGAACGAGCTGGAGACCTGGCTCGCTTTGCCCATTTGCTTGAGGCCGATCTGGTGATCGACGCGGTTCTTGGCACCGGCTTCAAGCCGCCACTCAAGGGGCTGGCGCTGGCCGTGCTGGAATGGCTCCAGCCCAGCGCCGCGCCTATTCTTGCGGTGGATCTTCCGTCGGGCTGGCCGGCCGACGACACCGCGGCGATGCAGTCCATTCCCGTCTATCCCGCCGACGCCGTCCTCACCTTCACGGCGCCCAAGCCGGCCCATGTTTTTGGCCACCTGACGCGCCGCTGGGACCAGCCGGTGGTGGTAGCGCCCATCGGTTCGCCCGATGCCGCCCTGGTTTCCACGCAAAGTCTTCGCTGGGCAGGTTCGTCGCTCGCACTGGCGCAGGCCGCGCGCGCGGCGACCGCGCACAAGGGCGACTTTGGTCACGTTTTGGTGATCGGCGGCGCAATGGGAACTGCCGGCGGCAAGGCCGGAGCCCCGGCCATGGCGGCCCTTGCGGCACTGCGCGCCGGAGCTGGCCTGGTTACGGCCGCGGTGCCCGCGCCGGCGCTTCCGCTGGTAGCAGCCGCGGCTCCGGAGCTGATGACGTGGCCTCTGGACGCGAGCGCCTCCGGCTGCATCTCAGAAAAGAATCTGGCTCCGGAGTTTCTGGCGCCGCTTCTGGCGGGCAAGACGGTTTTGGCGGTGGGGCCCGGCATTGGCCAGAGCGTGGAGACGGTCAAATTTGTGACGGGTCTTCTGGCGTCCAGCGGCCTGCCGGCCGTGATTGACGCCGACGCCCTCAACATTCTTGCCGCCGAGCCGGTTCTGCTGGCCAAGCTTGCCCGCAAGCGCACGCTTATTCTTACGCCCCACCCCGGCGAGATGGCGCGCCTGGCCGGCATTCGCAGCGCGGAGGTGCAGGCCCAGCGGCTTGAGGTGGCGCGCAATTTTGCCCAGCGCACCGGTGTGACGCTGGCGCTCAAGGGAGCGCGCACGCTCATTGCCCACCCGGACGGCGCGGTGGCCGTGAACACGTCGGGCAATCCCGGCATGGCCAAGGGGGGCAGCGGCGATGTGCTCACCGGCCTGATCGCCGGCCTGCTTGCGCAGCATCCCGGCGAACCGGGGCGCGCCGTGGAAGCGGCGGTTGCGCTGCACGGTCTGGCTGCCGATTTGGCGGCGCGCGCGGCCGACGAGCACACGCTGCTGGCCACCGATGCTCTGCGGCACCTGAGCGCAGCCTTCCACTTTCGCCCGCGCGCCGCAAACGGATATCTTTGGTTGCAGGGGATGCCGGCGGAGGCGCAGCAGGCAGCAACCCCTCGAGGGGCATGGAGATGAGCGAGGCCGCACCCGCCGCTGCCGGCAAGGTGTACGAATTCACAACCGAGAGCGGCGCGGACACGGTCGAGGTGGGCCAGAATCTGGCCGCGCTGCTTGCGCCTCCGCAACTGCTCATTCTGCGCGGCGATCTGGGCGCGGGCAAAACCACGCTGGTGAAAGGCATTGCGCAGGCGCTGGAGGCGGCCGAAGCCGGCGAGGTGACCAGCCCCACCTTCACGTTGCTGCACGAATACGAGGGGGTGCAGGATGGCCGTCCGGTGAAGCTCTACCATCTCGACGTTTACCGTTTGGAGGGCGAGCGCCAGTTGGAGACTCTGGGCATCGACGACCTGCTCACGCCGGATGCGCTTGTGCTGGTGGAGTGGGGCGAGAAATTCAAGAGCATTCTCAAGGCCGCCAGCGGCGAAATTTTCATTGTGGCGCAGGGCGGCGACCGGCGTCACATCACGGTAACGCTGAAGGGGTAATTGGCGGGCGGGGGCGATTTCATAGAATGGGCCTATGATGCGCATCTGCTTCGACCGGGTTTACCAGACCCTTGCCGGCATCCTGGTTCAGGAAGGATTTGAGACGGGCCGCGCGGAGGCCTGCGCGCGCCTTTTTGCGGAGACCACGCGCGACGGCGTGTACACGCACGGCATCAACCGGTTTCCGCGGTTTGTTGCCACTCTTCGCAATGGCAGTGTCGATGCGGCGGCCGAACCGCGGCGGGTCGCGGGCATGGGCGGTCTGGAGCGGTGGGACGGATGCAAGGGGCCGGGCAACCTGAATGCGCAGGCGTGCATGGCGCGCGCCATGCACCTGGCCCGCACGCACGGCGTGGGATGCGTGGCGCTGGGCAACACAAACCACTGGATGCGGGGCGGCACGTACGGCTGGCAGGCGGCAGAGGCGGGTTTTTTGGGCATTTGCTGGACGAATACCATGCCCAATCTGCCGGCGTGGGGCGGCGTGGAGCCGGTGATCGGCAACAATCCGCTGGTGATGGCCGTGCCCCGGGCGGCGGGGCCGGTGGTGCTGGATATGGCCATGTCGCAATTTTCCTATGGGGCGCTTGAAAGCTATCGCAAGCGCGGCGAGATGCTGCCGGTGGATGGCGGCTTCGACGCGGCGGGGCGGCTGACGCGCGATCCGGGCGCGATCGAGGAGTCGTGGCGGCCGTTGCCGGTGGGGTATTGGAAGGGCTCGGGGCTGAGCGTGGTGCTGGACATGATGGCGACGATGCTGGCTCTGGGCCGGGCGACGCACCAGATTTCCGGCGATCCTGTTTTCGAGAGTGGTCTCTCGCAGGTTTTTATGGCGCTGCACCGGGAAGGGCTGGGACCGGAGGAGGAAGGCGAGCGGATCGCGGACGGCATTGTCGAGTGGCTGCACCGTGCCAAGCCGGCAGAGCCGGGCAGCCGGGTGAGGTATCCGGGCGAGCGAACGCTTGTGATCCGCGCGGAAAACGAGAAGCTGGGACTGCCGGTGGAAGAGGCCGTCTGGGAGACGATTCTGGGGCTGCGGACGGCGTAAGGCGGGCAGGAAGCGTCCGGGGCCGGGCCGGGCCCGCACCAGGCTGTTGCCAAGAATCAGCCGCGAGACTCTCAAGAGAATGCGGCGGCGCACAGGCATCAGAGGGAAGAGTTGGCGGCCGCACGGGTGCTTGCCGAAATCAGGAGATCTTCTCGGGACTCATAGGGCCGGATCAATAAGGGCGGACCTGGGCGCGTGCCGCCCTGCATGGAGGGCAGATCGAGAACATCTTCCTCTTGAGCTGCCGGTACCGGTAGCTCTTGGCGCCGTATCTGGAGTGCCCCGCGATCGCCGCCGCCCGCGTCCCCGGGATACCCAACTGGAGACATGGGGTTAGGCAGCGGCGGATGACGGCGCGTGGGAGTAAGAGGAGGCGGACTTTATCGCCGCGGGAACGGGGCGGGCAGCAGCCAGGCGCAAGCCGTGATGTAGAATTTGCACCATCTGGCGCAACCTGTGGCTCTGCCGCGCGAGGCGAATGGCGCGCTCGCTGGAGGCGGGTTTTTTTTCGCCCTCCAGCGGCGTGGCGACGCGCCACCCCACGCGGGCGATTGCCGGCGATTTGTCCCACGCCCGAGCAAAGCCGGGAATGGCTTGCGGAGGCGGGATTCACGGCGACTCGGGCGGTGGGTTGGGCGGGTTGCCGTCCGTATCCTTTCGGTCTCATCGCCAGGGATACCAAATCATTCTGGAGACTACACATGAACGTCCTCATTCTTTTCAATCGCGAACCTTACGACAGCACCGACGTAACCTGGAACGGCCTGCGGTTGGCCGGCAAGCTGGCGGACGGCGGACACGCGGTGCGCCTGTTTTTGATGAACGACGCCGTAGACCTGGCGCGCGACGCCTGCCGTCCGCCGGAGGGCTACGACCAGGATCTGGGAAAGATGCTGAAAGAGCTGATCGCCCGCGGCACGGCAGTGAAGGTGTGCGGAACCTGTATGGCGCGCTGCGGCATTCACAAGAATCATCCCTACTTCGAGGGAGCCGAGAAATCCACCATGCAGGCGCTGGCCGACTGGGTGGTGGAGAGCGACAAGGTGATCTCGTTCTGAGGTTATGAACGGGATCGGGAAGACACGGCCGTCCGGGTCACAGAGTCGAGCCCCGGCGCGCCCGGCAGATGCCGAGCCTGCCGTGCTGAGAGCGGCGATGCGGCGGCCTGGGCGGGTCTTTTCCCAACCCACCGCTGCTAATCTTGAAGCAGGATTGCCGCCGGAAGAGGCCGCGCCGCGCAGGATCGCGGCTGGGCGAAACCATGCAGAACCGGCAGCTTACTGGGGGTGGAAAGATGAGTGCAGAAAAGCCGATCCGGCGGGCGTTGCTGAGTGTTACGGACAAAACCGGCCTGGTGGACTTCGCCCGGACGCTGTCCGGCCTGGGCGTTGAGTTGATCTCGACCGGGGGCACAGCCCGCGCCCTGCGCGAGGCGGGCCTTGCCGTGCGCGACATCAGCGACCTCACCGGCTTTCCGGAGATGCTCGACGGCCGCGTGAAGACTTTGCATCCCAAGGTCCACGGCGGCCTGCTTTACATGCGCGGCAACGCCGAGCACGAAGCCGCTGTCGCCGCCCATGGCATTCAGCCCATCGACATGGTGGTGGTGAATCTCTACGCCTTCGAGAAGGCCGCCGCGCAGCCCGGCGCCTCCTTTGGCCACCTCATTGAAAATATCGATATTGGCGGTCCTTCGATGGTTCGCTCCGCGGCCAAGAACTTCGAAGATGTGGCCATTGTGACCCGGGTTTCGGATTACCCCGCGCTCATGGACGAGATGCAGAGCGCCCACGGCGCCCTCAGCCGCGAAACCCGCTGGCGCCTCGCCCGCCAGGCCTTTGCCACCACCGCCGCCTACGACTCGGCCATCGCCAGCACGCTGGAACGCATCGCCCAGGCTCCGGCCGCCGGCCAGCCGGCCGCGCCCGAGGCCGACGCCTTTCCGGCCACTCTCCGCATCCAGCTTCCGCTGGCCCAGCCGCTCCGCTATGGCGAGAATCCGCACCAGCGCGCGGCACTTTACGCCGACGGCTCCGGCCTTGGCGTCGCAGGAGCCAAGCAGTTGCAGGGCAAGGATCTGAGCTATAACAACCTGGTTGATCTCGACGCCTGCTGGGAGCTTGTGCAGGAGTTTGACGAGCCGGCCGTGACCATCGTCAAGCACACCAATCCCTGCGGCGCCGCCACCGGCTCCAGCCTTCTGGAGGCTTACCGGAAAGCTCTTGCCTGCGATCCCGTCTCCGCGTACGGCAGCGTGATCGGCATCAACCGCGAGGTCGACGCGGAGGCCGCCGAAGAGATCGCGAAGCTTTTTGTGGAGGCCATCGCCGCTCCGGCTTTCAGCCCCCAGGCCGTGCAGGTCTTCGCCGCCAAGAAGAATCTTCGTCTAGTGCAGGTGCAGTCCGCGCCGGCGCGGCCGGTGGTCAAGCAGGTTTCCGGAGGTCTCCTGCTGCAGGATGCCGACGCTGGCCGCATCCGCGCCGCCGAGCTGGGCGCCAGCCTCAAGGCCGTGACCGCGCGGACGCCCTCGCCCGACGAACTGCGCAGCCTTCTTTTTGCCTGGAGGGTGTGCAAACACGTCAAGTCCAACGCCATTGTCTATGCTCGCGACGGTCAGACGCTGGGCATTGGGGCCGGCCAGATGAGCCGCGTGGATGCGGCGCGTTTCGGGGCCATGAAGGCGGCGCTGCCTCTCCCGGGCTGCGTAGCCGCCTCCGACGCTTTTTTCCCCTTTCCTGACGGTCTTGAGGCGGTGGCCGAGGCCGGGGCCATGGCGGTCATCCAGCCCGGCGGCTCGGTTCACGACAAGGACGTGATTGCGGCCGCAGAGAAGCTGGGGGTAGCCATGGTCTTCACCGGCATGCGCCACTTCCGGCACTAAGGCCGTGCGGATGCACCGCCGAGGCCGTCCCGTCTGGAGGCGCGGAGTTCGCTCCGCATCTCCGCATCTGGCCGTGTTTCAACCCTTTCTCTCTCCAAATTCCAGGATTCGGCAAAGACGCAGCGACAAATGACGGGTAGAATCGTCTTTAACGCAGGCAGAACCGCTCTTACTGGCTGCCTGTCAGGCCTCTGCGCCGTCCAGGAGCGGGTTTTTCCCGACTTTTGCCCGGCCCGGAGGGTGTGGACCCCCAAGGAATGATGAAAACTGAAAATCGTGTGCTGCGTTCGTGGCTGGTGTTGGCCGCCGTTTCGCTCCTGCTCTTCCCCACCTGCGCCACCGCGCGGCCCGCCGCGGAGAACGCCGCCAAGCCCGCCAACACCAAGGCAGGCCAGACGGCTCCGGCGGCTCCGCAGGCCCCCGAGGCGACACCTTCTGTGAGCGATCGGGCGTCCGCCTACTATCATCTCGGGCTGGCCGCCATTTATGAAGATGAGGCGGCCTCGACCGGCCGTCCCGAGGACATTGATTTTGCCATCGAGGAATACAAGAAGGCGCTCAACGACGACCCCGGCTCCGCCACGCTGAGCAATGAACTGGCCGAGCTCTACTTTCGCGCCGGCCGCACCAGCGAGGCCGAGGCGACCGCCCGCGCCCTGCTCAACGATCACCCCGACAACGTCACCGCGCACAAACTTCTCGGGCGCATCTACCTCCGCCAGCTTGGCGAGGGCATGAACGGCGTTTCCTCCTCCTCGCCATCGGGCAACGTTCTGGACCGCGCCATCGCCGAGTTCGAAAAGATCGTGTCTCTTACGCCCAAGAGCGTGGAGGACCACATGATTCTCGGCCAGCTTTACACGGTCAAACACGACTCCGTGAAGGCAGAAGAGCAGTTCAAGGTTGCGCAGTCGATCGAGCCGGACTCCGAAGAGGTGGTGCTCAACCTTGCCCGGCTTTACTCGGAGAGCTCGAATCTGCAGCGCGCCGCCCAGGTCATCGAGGCCGTTCCGGCCAACGACCGCACCGCACACATGGAGGCCGTTCTCGGCGCCACCTACGATCAGATGAAGCAGCCAGCCGAGGCTATCGCGGCCTACCGCCGCGCTCTGGAACTTGAGCCGGGCGATCTGGGCACGATGAATGCGCTGGCGGAGGCCCTGCTCAACAGCAATCAGCTCGACCATGCCCTCGACGAGTATCGCCAGATCGCCCAGGCGGACCCTGAAAACGCCGGCGCCCTCGTCCACATCTGCGAAATCCAGCGCCGCCAGGGCAAGTACGAGCTGGCTCTCGCCACCGCGCGCAAGGCGGTTGCCAAGGATCCCAGCTCGCTGGAGGCGGGCTACAACGAAGGTCTTCTCTTCGATGTTCTGGGCCGCTATGACGACGCCGTGGCCACCTACCAGCACATGGTCGATCTCACCTCCCACGCCAACGGCGCCTACACGGCAGAGGAAAAGAACAACCGCAGCATTTTTCTGGAGCGTCTGGGCTCGGTTGATCACGAGCTGGACCGCGTGCCGGACGCCATCGCCGCCTATCAGAAGCTGATTGACATGGGCGGCGAATACGCTCTGCGCGGCTACCAGGGGCAGATTGATACCTACCGCGACGCCAAGGAGTTCGACAAGGCGTTCGCGGTCGCCCAGAACGCCGTCAACGCCGACCCTGGCAACAGCGATCTCAAGCTCATCCTGGCCGGCGAGCTTCTTGATGTGGGCAAGGATGAGCAGGCCTTCTCGATGGCCAAGAGCCTGCTGCAGAACTCCGACAAGGACCGCTCGATCTGGCTCACCCTGGCCCAGATGTACATCCGCGTGCGCCGCTGGAAAGACGCCGATGACGCCATCAACCACGCCGCCCCCATGTCCACCAAGAAGGACGACCGTGTGGCCCTCCTCTTCGTCCGCGGCGAGCTGGCCGAGCGCCAGAAACATACCGAGCCTGCCGAGAAGTTCTTCCGCCAGATCCTCGAACTGGACCCCGACAATGCCCTCACCCTCAACTATCTTGGTTACATGCTGACCGACAAAGGCCAGCGCCTGCCTGAGGCTCTGGCCATGATCCGCAAGGCCGTGGATCAGGATCCCTTGAACGGCGCCTATCTCGACTCTCTCGGCTGGGCCTATTTCAAGATGGGCCAATATGAACTGGCCGAGGAAAACCTCCGCCGCGCCGTCGAGCGCGACCGCACTGACCCCACCGTCCACGAACACCTCGGCGATCTCTACGAGAAGACCGGCCGCATCCGCCTCGCCGCCGCCCAGTGGCAGCTCTCTCTCGACGAGTTTGCCAAGTCCTCGCCCCTTGACATCGAACCCGGGGACGCGGCCAAGGTCCAGAAGAAGCTCGACAGCGCCCGGGTCAAGCTGGCCAAGGAAGACAGCGCGCTCGGCGCCGCCAAGCCGTAAGGGGGCGCGAGCCTGGATTTTCGGGCCCTGGATCGCACCGGGCCGGGCCCTAACCCGCCGCTCTACGGTTGCGTATCCAGTGGGTGCTGCGCTTTTTCATAGAACTCGTCCTGCAGCTTTTGGGTAGGTGGCCCGGTCATAAAATAACCAAGAACCTTTGTGCCCCGTTCATCGCGCTTTTGCGATGAGCGGGCGGGATGAAGCCAGGCATTTCTCCCGCCACGGAGACAACCAACCCCGCCGCCTTGCAGAACATTCTCTCCCGTCGTGGCACAATGGCCTTGCAGACTGGCTCCGGCAGGCGCAAAACGCCCCGCCGAGCCGTTGGGACGAGGCAGAGCTGGACCCCCTGTACCTTTGAACTCACCTACTTTGTGTGTTAAGCAGTAGGGACTCGGCCGCCGATCAGGAGCGCCAACTACCCCCTGCGCCAAGCGAGCACCTGGGGGGGACCTGCGCC
>JAJZVX010000010.1 GCA_021846985.1 Acidobacteriota bacterium
TGCCGGAGGGCGTGGAGATGGTGATGCCGGGCGACAACGTGCAGCTCGAGGTGGAGCTGATCACGCCGGTGGCCATGGAGAAGGGCCTGCGTTTTGCCATCCGCGAAGGCGGCCGCACCGTGGGCGCGGGCACGATCTCGGAGATTATCAAGTAAGCGGCAGTCCTGTTAACCGAGGATGGAAGGCAAGTTGTTCAACTCGCGAAGATCGGCTTGCCGGATACGGATTGAGCGGGGAGAAGAAGAGCACTGCTTTCTGCTGAGATGGGAATATGTTCTGGCGATCGACGTGCCCAACGAAGCAGCCAGCAACTTGATGGGATTGAAGAGGTAATCAGAGAATGCGGGAAATTGTGACATTGCAGTGCACGGAGTGCAAGGAGCGGAATTACTCGACGACCAAGAACAAGAAGACGACCACGGGCCGTCTCGAGTTCAAGAAGTTCTGTAACCGCTGCCGCAAGCACACGCCGCACAAGGAATCGAAGTAGGGGACGGGTTCCTGGTTCGTCGTTGAAAGGCGGAGACGGACAGGTTGGCGCGCGAGCTGCGAACGGCGCACCAGGGACAGCGAACTCTATACAGGGGCGTAAGCTCAACGGCTAAACTGCCGGTCTCCAAAACCGGACTTGGGGGTTCGAATCCCTCCGCCCCTGCCAGACAAGATGCGAGGCGCGCCCGGCCCAGCGCCGGGGGCAAAGGAATTACGAGCATGGGAACCAAGGCAACAATCGTGAATGGGGAAGAGCGTCCGGCGCCGGCGAAGCGCCCGGGATCCAATTCCGGCTCCAAGCTCTTTAGCAGCGTAGCCGATCAGTGGCGGGGCATGACCCGCTTTCTGACTGACGTGCGCGCGGAGACGCGCAAGGTGGTCGTGCCCACGCGCAAGGAAGTGGAGAGCACCACCGTGGTGGTGATCGTCGCGACTTTTCTTTTCGGGCTTTTCTTCTTTGTGGTGGACGCGATCTTCGACTTTGGTCTGCACCGGTTGCTGGGCAAGCTGGGCGGTTTCTAGCCCCCGGCGCGGCCGCGAAACGAGAGCATGATGGCAGAAGAACTGGAACAACCCGCAGAGCAACAGGAGCCGCAGGAGCAGCCCGCCGCGCCGGAGCGCAACGAGCGCTTCCGCTGGTACATTCTGCATGCCTATTCGGGCTTTGAGCGCAAGGTGAGGGAGTCGATCGAGAGCCGCGTGCAGGCCTTTGGGCTGCAGGAGAGGGTCGGCCGGGTCATGATTCCCACCGAGCCGGTTACCGAGATCGTCAACGGCAAGAAACGCACCGTGGAGCGTGTTTTCCTGCCCGGCTATGTGCTGGTGGAGATGGAGCTCGACAATCAACTCTGGCATGTGCTCAAAGACACGCCCAAGGTGACGGGTTTTCTGGGCACGGGCGACAAGCCGGTGGCGCTCACCGAGGAGGAAGTGAGCAGCATCCTCTTCCGCTCGGAGACCTCCAAGGACAAGCCCCGGCTCAAGATCAAGTTTGAGAAGAACGAGCAGGTCCGCATTACCGACGGGCCCTTTGCCAACTTCAACGGCGTGGTGGACGAGATCAACGAAGATCGCGAGACGCTAAAGGTCATGGTGACCATCTTCGGACGCTCCACCCCGGTCGAGCTGGAGTTTGGCAAAGTGGAAAAGATTGAGTAGCTGTTGGTCTTCAGCCATTAACTTTCAGCTTCTAGCCGGCGCGCCCACCTGGCAGGCCTCCGGTTGCGAGTGAACGTTGAAGCGACAGCACCAAAATTGAAGAAACGAACCGACCGGCCGAAGGCTGAAAGCTAGGAGCTGAAGGCTGGTTCCCGAAGGAAACCCATGGCACCTCCGAAGAAAATCACGGGCTACGTCAAGCTGCAGATCGAGGCCGGCAAGGCCACGCCGGCGCCGCCGGTCGGCCCCGCGCTGGGTCAGGCGCAGGTCAACATCATGGAGTTCTGCAAGCAGTTCAACGCGCGCACGCAGAACAAGGACATGGCGGGGCTGATCATTCCTGTGGTCATCACCGTCTATGGCGACCGCAGCTTCACCTTTGTCACCAAGACTCCCCCGGCCGCCATTCTGCTGAAAAAGGCCGCCGGCATCGACAAGGGCTCAGGCACGCCCAACAAGGAAAAGAAGGGCCGGGTGACCGAGAAGCAGGTGCGCGAGATCGCCACCCAGAAGATGCCCGACCTCAACGCCGCCTCGGTCGAGACGGCCATCAAGAGCATCAAGGGCACCGCCCGCTCCATGGGCATCGAAGTCGTGGCGTAAGGCGTCTGCCCTACTCGCATGGCCCAGGCCCTCCCGTTGCGGAGGGCCTGGGCGCGTTTGCAGCCCTGCTTGTCCGCGGGCTGTAGGATGGTGCGGAGGAGTGCAGGTGAACCACGTCGAGCGCTTCCGCGCGGTGATGAACTTCGAGCCCGTCGACCGGCTGCCCCGCTGGGAGTGGGCCATGTGGTGGGATCTGACCCTCGACCGCTGGCATGGCGAAGGACTCCCCGCGCAGCTCACTGACGTCTTCGCCATCCACGACTACTTCGGGCTCGATCCCTACAAGCAGTTCTGGTTCTCCACCACCGACGCGACCATCGAAGCCGTGCAGCACCACGTCGAGGGCAGCGTGGCCAACATGGACGACTATCTGCGCATTCTGCCCCGCCTCTACCCCGACCATGCCGCGGCCATCGCCTCCATGCGCCCCTGGGCCGCGCGCCAGGCTGCCGGCGAGGCCGTGGTGTGGGCCACACTGGAGGGCTTTTTCTGGTTTCCGCGCACACTGCTGGGCTTCGAACGCCTGATGCTGGCCTATCACGATCAGCCCGAGCTGGTGCACTGCATCAACAGCGACCTGCTGGCCTTCAACCTGCGCCTGCTTGAGGGGATGCGCGGCAGTTGCGTTCCCACTTTTTTCACCGTCGCCGAAGACATGTCTTACAACCACGGCCCCATGGTTTCGCGACGGGTCTGCGAGGAGTTCATGACGCCCTACTATCTGCGCCTGGTCGAGCGCATGAAGGAGATGAACGCCCTGGTCATCATGGACACTGACGGCGACTGCGGCAAGCTGGTTCCCTGGCTCGCATCGGTGGGCGTCGAGGGCGTGCTGCCGCTGGAGCGGCAGGCCAAGGTCGATGGCATGGCGCTGCGCGCTGCCTATCCCACGCTGCGCATGGTGGGCCACTACAACAAGCTCGTCATGCACCTGGGCGAAGCCGCCATGCGCGCCGAGTTCGAGCGGCTCGCCCCCCTCATGCGCACCGGCGGGTTCATTCCCAGCGTCGATCACCAGACGCCGCCGGCCGTTTCCATGAGCAACTACCGCATCTACCTGCGGCTGCTCGACGAATACACGGCCTGCTGAGGGCGGCGGGCCGCGCCCGATCCTGCCAGCGGGGCCGTGTGTTTGCTATTTGTACGACTCGTCGCGGTGAATCACGAAGTCGGGATAAGCGCCGCCGCCCAGCTCGTGCAGGTCCATGCCGATGCGCTCGCCGTCCGGGTCCACGCGGAAGGGAATCGCTTTGTCAAGCAGCCAGAAGAGCAGGTAAACCAGCGGCAAGGCCACGCCGAGCAGGGCGGCGATGCCCACCAGTTGCGCCACCAGTTGCCCGGCCTGCGGAGCAAGGAATCCCGCAGCCAGCAGGCCCCAGAGCCCACCGGCCGCATGCACGGCGATAGCGCCCGAGGGGTCGTCGATGGAAAGCGCCAGCTCCATCAGCTCCACCAGCAGGGGCGTGCCCGCGCCCGCCACCAGCCCCACCATGATCGCCTCCCACGGCCGGGCGATGCCCGCGCAGGCGCACGAAGTCACCAGTCCGGCCAGCCAGCCGTTGGCGCAGAGGCTGGCGTCGGGTTTGCCAAAGCGGATGCGCGTGACGGCAAAGGTGGCGGCCAGCGCGCCGGCGGCCGCCAGCAGCGTATTCAGCGCCACCGCCGGGAGCCCGTAGAGCGGGGTGTGCAGCCAGATGACGGCGCCGGCCAGGTTCCATCCCAGCCAGCCCACCAGCGCCACCAGGCAGCCAAAGAGGACATAGACCACGTTGTGCCCGGGCAGCGCCGTGGCCAGCCCCTCGCGCGGAAACTTGCCTCGGCGCGGTCCGGCAATCCATACCAGGGCCAGCGCGCTCACCCCGCCCAGCACGTGCGCCGCGCCCGCGCCGCCGCCATCCACAAAACCCGCGCCCAAGCCGAAGTTCGCGCCCAGTTGCGCCAGCCAGCCGCCGCCCCATGTCCAGTGCGCAACGAGCGGAAAGACCAGCGTCCCCGTGACTGCCGCCGCGGCGCAGCCGGCCGGCAGACGCCAGCGGTCGGCGCCCGATCCCCAGGGCAGCAGCGCCGCCATGGCCACGGCCAGAAACTCAAACAGCACGGCTAACTGCTGCTGCGGTCCGGCCAGGCCAAAACCGCCCAGCAGCAGAGGCGAAGCTCCCAGCCAGTTCCACGACTTGCCGGCCAGTTGCACGGTGTAGCTGGCGTCGTTTGGTCCGCCGGCCAGGGCCACGCCTGCCACGGCAAAGGCCAGCGCCGCCACGGAGACCATGGCCAGGCTGCCCAGCATGGCCTGCGCCGCCGAGCGCGACCGGCCCAGGCCGGTGTTGACCAGCGCTACGCCGGCCAGGGCTAGCGGCGCCAGCAGCAGCAGCGCCAGCGCCAGCGCAAACAGGGGATCGCTCAACGGCATGGGAGGATTCATTGCTCACCCTCCCGGCGCGCGCCCATATGCCCGCGCACCGCCACCGCCAGGCCCAGCCCCTCCACCGCCAGCCCGCACACCACGAAGGCCGCGCGCTGCGTCAGGGCGGGGAAGAGCGCCAGCGCGGCGAGGGAAAGAAAGAATCCGGCGGGCATCACCAGCAATCCGGCAAGTTTCATGCTTGCTTTCCTTTCAGGCATCGGACCCGGCGGCAGATTCACGCGCTGCGTTTGTCCTCTGCTCTTGGCCGGCGGGAATCGCGGGCCTGCGCGCTTTGTTCGACTGGGAGCGCTTGGCAAGCATTATAGACACGGATCGGGGTGGAATCGGATGATGGAAAAGAAGCTGGTCCCGTGGTGGCGCGGCCCCTTCCGCGGCCTGCCGTTGTGCCGGCTCCTTGCGGAGGTCCTCATTCATGCCATTTCTCCATCGCTTTGTCGCGCACCCCCTTGGCGCGCTGGCCGCTCTGGCCCTCGCCGCCTTTCTTGAGGCCTACGGCGACTCCTGCTTTCAGGCTGGTTTCTACCGCTCCACCGGCCAGGCCCGCGTGGCCGCGGTGGTGACGGGCGTCGTGGTCCTCGGCATCTACGGATCGGTCGTCAACGCTCCCCGCTGGGACTTTGGCCGCCTGATCGGCGTCTATGTTGCCTGCTTTTTTCTGGTCGCCCAGATTCTGAATCGCCTTCGTTTTGGTCACGCTCCCACCCCGCCCGTCTATGCGGGCGGCAGCCTCATCCTCGCGGGAGGTCTGCTCATGGCTTTCTGGCGCGGCTAAAGTCGATTGAAATCGGAGCAAAAAACTGAGCCGGTTGCGGCGGCCGTGCGCCGGAACCGGTTCCCGATCCTATGGAAATCCAGTCAAAAAGGGCAAAAACGCCCCTGTTTCTGTGTTTGTTAAATCAATAATCTATTTCGCTGCATAATAAATTTTTCAACGGACAACTTTTTTTTCGTGAGTCCAATCCTACGCTAGCAAGGGGTATGATTTTGCTGCTATAGTGGACCATCGTAGTCCAAAATCACGTGAGCGGTGCTTCCCCGGATTTACCTTGCTCCTGCCCACGGGATGACTGACGCGAGACTTACGTTCAAACCGAAGAAGAACTGCAAGCAGGGAAAGCATTCATGGCGCAATTGTTTGACCGCAGCTCCAATGCTTTGGCTCGCATGAGTCTGGTATTGACGGGGCTGATTGTAATCGCCTTGGGCGTCACTTTGGATCAGTTGCAGCGTTCTCCATGGGTGACCCGCCAGGGCCAGCGTGCCGACCAGCCAGTACCTTTCAGCCATAAGCACCACGTTGAAGGGCTGGGTCTCCAGTGTCAGTACTGCCACACGACAGTTGAGAAATCGAGCTACGCCGGGATTCCGCCCACCAAGACCTGCATGAACTGTCACGCGCAGATCTGGACGAATGCCGCGCTGCTGGAGCCGGTTCGCCACAGTTGGGCCACGGGCGAGTCGCTTGCCTGGACCCGGGTGCATGACCTGCCCGACTTTGTTTATTTCAGTCACGAGATTCATGTCAACAAGGGCATTGGCTGCGCCACCTGTCATGGGCGGGTCGACCAGATGCCGCTGATGTACGCCCAGAACACGCTGCAGATGGAGTGGTGTCTGGACTGTCATCGCAACCCTGCCAAGAATCTGCGGCCCACGAGCCAGATCTACAACATGGCCTGGCAGGCTCCCTCGCGGGACCGCCCTGTGTGGTGCGCGGCCGCGCCCGGCGAAACGGGCGTGCCTACGGCCCAGAGCGTGCGTTGCACCGCCGTCGATCCGGCCGCGGCGGGCGTTCAACTGGCCTCGCTGGCGTGGTCCCCGTCCGCCCCGCATCCGTTGACCGGCGCGGATTCCGCGGCGGCGCTGCCGGTCGCCCTGGCTTACCGGAAGTTCACCAGCCAGGACGACCTGGGCCACTTCCTGCTGGATCACTACAAGATCAAGAGTCCCAAGGATCTGACCAGCTGCGACACCTGCCACCGATGAACAAAGGAATGAGTGGGCACGAAATGACACGATCCGCGAACGGCGCGCCAAACCAGGACAGGGAAACCGCGACCCATGAGACAGGCTCCACGGCGCCGGCGAAGATGACGCTGGCCGAGGTGCGTGAGCAGTTGAAGGCTGTCAAGGGTAAAAAGTACTGGCGCTCGATCGATGAGCTGGCCAACACGGCGGAGTTTCAGGCGGCCGTGGAGCAGGAATTTCCAGGCGCGGCGCAGGAGTGGGTCGATCCCGTCTCCCGCCGCGGTTTTCTCAAGCTCATGGGCGCCTCCATGGCCCTGGCGGGTCTGGCGGGCTGCACCAAGCAGCCTGACGAGCCGATTTATCCCTACGTCAAGGCGCCTGAGGATCTGATTCTCGGCAAGCCCATGTACTTTGCCACGGCCATGCCGTCGGTCACGGGCGCGCTGCCCCTGCTGGTCAAGAGCGACCAGTTCCGTCCCATCAAGATTGACGGCAATCCCGACCACGCATTCAACCGCGGCGGTTCCGATGTTTATTCACAGGGGGCGCTGCTCGACCTTTACGATCCGGATCGCTCCAAGCATGTGACCTTTCGCGGCGAGCGGCGCGAGTGGGCCGAGTTTCTGGATGAGTTTCGCGTCAAGGCGGCGTCTACCAAGGACGGCACGGGCCTCTATTTTCTGAGCGAGACCGTCACCTCGCCCACGCTGGCCCGCCAGTGGAAGGCTGTGCAGGCAGCCTGGCCCAAGGCTGCGCTGGTGCAGTACGACCCAGCCATCGCGGGCACGGCGCTGGAGCGCGGTCCGCACGTGCAGTATGACCTGAGCGGGGCCGAGGTTCTCGTCTCGCTTGACGCCGATTTTCTTTCCACGGCGGCTTTTCCGGGCTTTCATCGCCTGGTGCGCGACTATGCGGCGTGGCGCAAGGAGCCGGAGAAGGGTCTGAACCGGCTGTATGCGGTCGAGTCTATGACCACCACCACGGGCATGAAAGCCGAACATCGTCTTGGCCTGCGGGCCAGCGAGATTCCTGCCTTCGCAGCGGAGCTGGCCCAGGCCCTTGGCGTAGCCGGCGCGGAGCTGCCCGCCCATGCGTGGACCGATGCCCAGAGGAAATTTCTTGCCGCCCTGGTGAAGGACCTCAAGGCCCATGCGGGCCGGTGCGTGGTGATCCCCGGGCTGTATCAGGATGCTTCGGTGGCGGAGCTGGCCCTGGCCATCAACAGTGCGCTTGGCAATGTGGGCAAAACGGTCTTTGTTGGCGCCGAGGCGCTACATCCTCTGCCGTCGGATCAGATGGCCGGCATCCGCTCTCTGGTCGCCGATCTCAACGCCGGCAAGGTGGACTGGCTGGTGATTCTCAACGCCAATCCCATCTACGCCGCGCCCGCCGATCTTGATTTTGCCGATGCCTTCAACAAGGCCAGCGTGGTGGTCCATCTCGGCTCGCACCTGGACGAGACCGGGCAGATAGCCCACTGGCACATTCCGGCGGCGCACTTTCTCGAGTCCTGGTCGGACGCGCGCGCTTACGACGGCACGGTCTCCATTGTGCAGCCGCTGATCGATCCGCTCTACGGCGGCAAGTCCGCGCACAACGTGTTGCAGGCTCTGCTCGACGAGCCGATGCTGAGCGCCTACGATGCGGTCCGTGCCACCTGGCGAGCGCAGCTTGAAAAGAGCGGCGACTTTGAAGAGGCGTGGCGTTCGGCGCTGCATGCCGGCTGGATCGAGGGCACTGCATTTCCCAAAGAAACCGCCGCCGCCAAGGCTGCACCGGTAAAGATCGCCGTTCCCCCGCCGCTTCCTCCGGACTCCATCGAGGTGATCTACCGGCCCGATATGAATGTCTACGACGGCCGCTGGTCCAACGTGGGCTGGCTGCAGGAGCTGCCCCGGCCGATCACCAACCTGAGCTGGGACAATGCCGCCATTGTCTCCGGGGCCATGCTCACCCGCCTCGGTCTCGACGAACAGGACATCGTTGAGCTGAGCGTGGGCGGCGGCAAGGTGAAGGCGCCGGTGATTGTCGCTCCCGGGCATCCCGATCATGCGGTTACCGTGCATCTGGGCTACGGACGCGAGTTTGCCGGCCGCGTGGGCTCGGGGGTTGGCTTCAATGCCTACCTGATTCGCAACACCTGGGCGCCGTTCCAGGCGGCCGGAGGGGTACGCAAGGTGGATGGCCGCTGGGGCCTGGCCATTACCAAGAGTCACTATCAGGATCATCGCGGCTCCTTCTTTGGCCAGCAGGGCCAGGGCGGCAACTCTCTCGAAGGCAACGAGGCTCTGGGCGAGCGCGCCATCATTCGCTATGCCACGCTGGACGAGTTCAAGGCCAACCCGGAGTTTGCCCACGAGGGCGAGAGCCGCGAGACGCCGAAGACCGACACCACGCTCTTCCCGCTCTGGCCCTACAAGGAAAACAAGTGGGGCATGTCGATCGACATGAACAGTTGCGTGGGCTGCAATGCCTGCATCCTGAGCTGCTACGCGGAAAACAATATTCCCGTGGTCGGCAAGCAGCAGGTGCGCATCGGCCGCGACATGCAGTGGATCCGCATCGATACGTACTACGAAGGCGATTTGGCCGCGCCGCGCGCGCACTTCCAGCCCATGCCGTGTCAGCAGTGCGAGAACGCTCCCTGCGAGCAGGTCTGTCCTGTGGGCGCTACGGTGCACACGCCCGAAGGCCTGAACGTGATGGTCTACAACCGCTGCGTGGGCACCCGCTACTGCTCCAACAACTGTCCTTACAAGGTGCGCCGCTTCAATTTTCTGCTCTACTCCGACTACGAAACCGAGAGCCTCAAGTTGATGCGCAATCCCGACGTGACGGTGCGTTCCCGCGGCGTGATGGAGAAATGCAGCTACTGCGTGCAGCGCATCACGGCCGCCAAGATCGAGGCGGACAAGGAAAATCGTCCCATTCGCGACGGCGAGATTGTGACCGCCTGCCAGCAGGCGTGCCCGGCCTCGGCCATCACCTTCGGCAACCTCAACGACAAGGACAGCCGCGCCGCCAAGCTGCGCGCCAACCCGAGAACCTATCAGGTGCTAGCCGACCAGAACACGCGCCCCCGCACGACTTATCTGGCCGAGGTCTTGAATCCCAATCCCGAACTTGAAGAAGCGCCGGTGGAGCACGCGCCGGCAAAGGACTAGAGCTCAAGATGGCAACCAGAGAAGTGAACCCGCACCAACCGGGGATCGACCCCGCGACAGGGGAGTACCGGGTCATCGCGCCGGGCCAAACCTTCCGGTCGGTGACCGAAAAGATTACCCGCATAGTCCTTACTCCGTATACGCCGCTGGGCTGGTTTATGTTGATCGCGGTGGCGGGCGCCGGGGCTACCATGCTGCTGGTGGCCGTCACCTGGCTTGTGCTGAAAGGCGTGGGCATCTGGGCGATTACGCAACCGGTGGCCTGGGGCTTTGCCATTATCAATTTTGTGTGGTGGATCGGCATCGGTCATGCGGGCACGCTGATCTCCGCCATTCTGCTCCTCTTCAAGCAAAGCTGGCGCAACTCCATCAACCGCTTTGCCGAGGCCATGACCATCTTCGCGGTGATCTGCGCAGGCATGTTCCCGCTGATTCACGTGGGGCGTCCCTGGCTGGGGTACTGGCTTCTGCCGCTGCCCTTCACCATGCAGGTGTGGCCGCAGTTTCGCTCTCCGCTGATGTGGGACACCTTTGCGGTGTCGACGTATGCGACCATCTCGGTGGTGTTCTGGTACCTGGGCATGATTCCGGATTTTGGGACGATGCGCGACCAGGCGCGTTCGAAGGCGGCGCAATATTTCTATGGACTGCTCTCGGTGGGCTGGCGGGGATCGGTGCGCCACTGGGCGCGGTATGAGACAGCCTCTCTGCTGCTGGCCGGTCTGGCCACTCCGCTGGTGCTCTCCGTGCACACGGTCATCAGCTTCGACTTTGCCGTGGCCATTCTGCCCGGCTGGCACACCACCATCTTTCCGCCGTACTTTGTCGCCGGCGCCATCTACTCCGGTTTTGCCATGGTGCTCACGCTGGCCATTCCGCTGCGCAAGTTCTACCACCTCGAAGGCCTGGTGACCGAGCGCCACATCGACAACTGCGGCAAGGTGATGCTCGCCACCGGCTTCATTGTTGCCTACGGCTACGGCATGGAAGCCTTCATGGCCTGGTACTCGGCCAGCCACTGGGAGTCCTTCACCTTCTGGAACCGCGCCTTCGGGCCGATGGGCTGGTCTTACTGGGTGCTGATCACCTGCAACCTGGCGATTCCGCTGACCACGCTCTGGTCGCGGCGCCTGCGCCGCTCGATGCTCTTCATGTTTGTTCTCTCCCTTGTCGTCAACGTCGGCATGTGGTTCGAACGCTTCGTCATCGTGGTCACCAGCCTCACGCGCGACTTTCTGCCCTCATCCTGGGGCACGTACCGCGCCACCAAGTGGGACTACATGACCTACTTCGGCACCATCGGCCTGTTTGTCTTCCTCTTCCTGTTGTTTGTCCGCTTCCTGCCCATGATTCCCATGTCTGAAATCCGCACCATGCTGCCCGGCGCCAAGATCAAGCCCAAAGTGGCAGCGGAGGCTGGTGACTGATGCCGCCAAGAGAAGGAACCTACGGCCTGCTGGCCGAATTCGATACCCCGGGCGATCTGATCCGCGCCGCCCGCCAGGCCCGCCAGGATGGCTGGCGCCGCCTGGATTGCTACACGCCCTATCCGGTCGAGGAAGCGGCCGAGGCCATTGGCTTCCACCGCAACAAGGTGCCGCTGCTCACGCTGATGGGTGGCCTGCTCGGCCTTGGCGCCATGTTTTTGCTGGAGACGTGGATCTCGGTCTGGGCCTTTCCGCTGAATATTGCCGGGCGTCCCACTTACTCATGGCCGGCCTTCGTGGTGCCCGCATACGAATGGACGATTCTGTGGGCCGGTCTTTCGGCGGCGTTCGGCATGCTTGCCCTCAACGGTCTGCCCTCGCTCTATCATCCCGTCTTCAACGCGCCCAACTTCCGCAATGGCGCCACCACCGACAAGTTCTTTCTGTGCCTCGAAGCTCTCGATCCCAAGTTCGATCCGGCTTCCACGCGCTCTTATCTGGAAACTTTCGCCCCTGTCTCCGTTGTGGAGGTGGAGTACTGATGAAACTAATCCGCCTCTATCGCTGGAAAAGCAGACTGGTGCTGGCCGCCGCGCCGGTTCTTCTGCTATGCGCCGGCTGCCGCCAGGACATGCAGAACCAGCCCAAGATCATTCCCCAGCGCGGCTCCGATTTCTTTGCCGACCACCGCGGCGCGCGCCCGCAGGTGATGGACACCGTGGCCCGCGGCCAACTGCACGCGGACAGCTACTTTTACACCGGCGTGGTTCCGGGCCCCAACGGCGCACGCGAAGAGAAGGACGAGATGCCCTTCCCGGTGACCATGGAAGTGCTCAAGCGCGGACAGGAGCGCTTCAATATTTACTGCACGCCCTGCCACTCGCGCGTGGGCAACGGACTGGGCGAGATCGTCATGCGCGGTTACAAGCCGGCCGCCAACTTTCACGACCAGGTGCGGCGAGCGCAGCCGCTCTCGCACTACTTTTTCGTGATGACGCATGGCTATGGGGCCATGCCCGACTACTCCGCGCAGGTGACGCCGGTGGACCGCTGGTGCATCGCGGCTTATATGCGCGCTTTGCAGCTCAGCCAGGCCGCCTCCCTTGAGGACGTGCCGGCCGGGATGCCGGTGCGTCATCTGAAAGAGATTGCCGCAGAAGAGGGCCACCCGGAGTGGGCGCGGCCCTGGACTCTGCCTGCCACCGCCGTGCAGGCTTATCCGCACACCAACGAGGGAACTCCCGCCATGGCTCCGGGCAATCCTGCCGATCCCGCCATCCGGATTCCCCCCGGCAAACCGGCCGTCGCGGCCCAAAAGTAAGGAACCAGTTCATGGCTCACGACTCGCACGCCAAAACGCTTCCCGCCGATCTGGCCGCGCCGTCTTTTGTCGGCGCCTGGCAGGGGCGCGCCCTCATGGCGGGAGCGGTCTTCTCGGTTATTGCTGCCGTTCTGGCTGTAGCCGAGGGCTCTCTCGAACATCTGCTGCGCGCCTGGCTGCTCGGCCTTATGATGGCCTTCGGCTTCGCCATCGGCGGCCTCGCCCTGCTCATGCTGCAGTACTGCACCGGCGGCAAGTGGGGACTGCTCCTTCGCCGTCCTCTGGAGGCCATGAGCCGCACCCTGCCGCTGGTCTTCGTCTACTGGCTGGTGGTTGCCCTCTTCATGAAGAGACTTTACCTTTGGGCGCAGATCGGCGACGTTTCCGCGGCCCTCAAGGCCGGCCTTATCGACGAAATCCAGGCCCACTGCATCGCCTACAAGCGCCCCATGCTCAACCCGGCCGCGTTTGTGGGGGTCAGCCTGCTCTGCTTCGCCATCTGGTGGTACTACACATGGCGTCTCAACCGCCTGGGCGCTCTGCGCGACACCCAGTCCGCCGACAGCACGCCCTTCTGGATCAAGAAGCTTGAGAATATCTCCGGCCCCGGCATCATCATCTATGCCCTTACCATGACGGCGGCTGTCATTTATTGGGTCATGTCGCTCGATCCCACCTGGTACTCCAGCGTCTACGGGCTTCTCTTCCTGGTGAGCCAAGCCTACGCCGCGCTGGCGTTTGCCGTCATCGCCGTGGTTTCGCTGGCCAAGGCCGATCCCATTAAAACCGTCCTGCGCCAAACCGAGCAGCACGACCTGGGCAAGTTTCTCTTTGCCTTCGTGATGCTCAACATTTATCTCGCCTTTGGCCAGTTCCTCATCATCTGGTCCGGCAACCTGCCCGAGGAGATCAACTGGTACCTTGACCGCATCCGCGGCGGCTGGGGCGTGGTCATCACTCTCGACTTCATCTTTCACTGGCTTATTCCTTTCACGCTGCTGCTCTCGCGCGACCTGAAGCGCAACCGCAAGCGCCTGGTGCGCGTTTGCCAGTGGATGATCTTTGCCCGCTTCGTGGATCTTTTCTGGCTCATCGAGCCCAACTTCAAAGACGCCGCGCGCAATCTCCACTTCAGTTGGGGAATCCTCGAGTACGCCGCGGTCCCGGCAGCCATGACGGCTTTCTGGGTCGCCTACTTCTGCATGCAACTCAAAACGCGGCCGCTGGTGCAAACCAACGATCCGCACGTCGCCGAGATTCTGGAGCCCGAACATGCCCACGCCTGACGAACACAACCACGCGGGCCGCCGGCCCGAAGAGATCGACGCCTCGCTCGGTTACGAGCCCACCGACGTGCGCGTCTCCGGCGTTGTTGTCTTCCTCACCGCCATGCTGATCTTTGTGGCTGTAACCGGCGCGCTTGCCTACGGCATCGGCAAAGCCATCGACGCTCACATGGCCCGCGAAGACGGCAAGCCCAGCCACTGGTCAAAGACTGTCAATCTCCGTTCTCTGGGCAACATGCCCAACAGCCCGGCGCTGCAGAACAAGATGGCCCAATTGATCCAGCAGTTTCCCACCCCGCGGCTGGCCGCCGACAACGGCGACCAGGACGTGGCCGACCTGCACGCCCGCGAGGATCTTCTGCTCAACCACTACACCTGGGTTGGCCAGGCCCAGGGCAAGGTGCGCATTCCCATTCAGCGCGCCATGGAGTTGATTGCCAAACAGGGACTGCCCGTGGCGCCGGCCGCTCCGCAGGCTCCGCTGCTCTTTGGCGACGCGCGGCCCGTCGTGACCGCCCCGCTCACCAACGGCTTTGCCCGCACGGGCTACGAACAGGAACAGGCCGAAGCGCAGAGGATCGAGGCCGCGCGCGGCCAATAGCGCACATCATCGGCGCCGGCCGGGACATGGCCAGCGTCCAGACAGCAGCAAAGCAACAAGCAAGAAAGAAGAAGGAACTATGCAAAGCAAAGACACAATTCGGAGAAAGTGGCGCCGAGCGGGATGCGCCGCCGCGCTGGTTCTGGGCCTCTCCGTTGCGCCGCTCGCCGCGCAGGTGTCCACCTACGGCGCCAAAGGGCTGCCGGCCATGAACACCCGGCTCGGGCCCACCAACAACATGCCGGGCTTTCTCGGCAAAGTCGGCATCGAGCAGCACTTGAACCAGCCGCTTCCGCTCAACCTCACCTTTACCGACGATGCCGGCCATGAGGTGCCGCTGAGCCGCTACTTCGGCAAGGTACCGGCCATTCTGGCGCTGGTTTACTACCGCTGCCCCATGCTTTGCTCGGAGGAGCTAGACGGGCTCACCAGCGCGCTCAAGATGGTCAGCTTCCGCCCCGGCAAGGACTTCAACATCCTTGTGGTGAGCATCGATCCGTCCGAGGGGACCGACCTGGCCGCGGCCAAAAAGAAGTACTATCTCCGGCTGTACGGCCATCCTGAAACCGCCAATGGCTGGCACTTCATGACCGGCACGCAGGCCAACATCGACGCGCTCACCAGCGCTGTGGGCTTTCGCTATGTGAGAATTCCGGGCCCCGATGGCAAGCTGACGCAGTTTGCCCACGCCAGCGCCATTCAGATTGTTACCCCCGAGGGGAAGCTGGCCCAGTATTACATGGGCGTCGTCTACTCGCCCAAGGACATGCTGCTGGGCCTGGACGAGGCCTCCAGCAACCGCATCGGCTCGCCGGTGGACAACATTCTCACCTATTGCTACCACTACAATCCCCAAACCAATACCCACGATCTCATCATCGCGCGCATCGTGCAGCTCGGCGGACTGATCACCTTCCTGTCGCTGGGCGGCTTCATGCTGGTGATGTTCCGCCGCGATTTCCGGCAAGAGAAGCAGCCGGAAGCCGGGTTAACCGCGGATGCAGGCACAAAGGTGAACGGATAACGCATGTCGCATATCAGTCCAGTACTTTGGCAATATCTCGTCAAGTGGCTGACGAACTTCGCGCTCTTCCCGCCGGAGGCGTCGAAGATCGCGCCGCAGATGGACGCGCTGTTCTTCTTCATGGTGTTGGTGAGCCTGGTGGGCCTGACCATCGTGGTTCTGCTCATCACCGCCTTCTCCATTCTGTATCGCAAGGAGCGCCACCCGGTGGCCGAGCAGATTGAGGGCTCCACGCTGCTGGAAGCCACGTGGACCATCATCCCGCTGGGCCTGTTCCTCATCATGTTTGTGTGGGGAGCCCTGATCTACTTCCGCGTTTACACGCCTCCCGCCAACGCCATGAATGTCTACGTGGTTGGCAAGCAGTGGATGTGGAAGGTGGAGCATGCCGGCGGGCAGCACGAGATCAACGCCCTGCACATTCCCGCGGGACGGCCCATCCAGCTTACCCTCATCTCGCAGGACGTGTTTCACAGCTTTTCGATACCCGCCTTCCGCGTGAAGCGCGAGGCTATCCCCGGCCGTTACACCACTGTATGGTTCGAGGCCACCCAGCCCGGCACCTATCACTTCTTCTGTACGCAGTACTGCGGCACCGAGCACTCGCACATGACCGGCGATGTGGTGGTGATGACTCCGGACGGCTACAAGAAGTGGCTGGCCGAGTCCACCAGCGGCATGAGCCTGGCGCAGAACGGCGAGCGGCTCTTTGCCAGCCTCAGTTGCACGGCCTGCCACAACGACCGCGCCGATGCGCGCGGCCCCTCGCTGGTCAACGTTTACGGCTCCAGGCTGCCGCTGCCCAACGGCGGCACGGTGGTTGCCGACGACGCCTTTCTGCGCGAGGCCATCCTCGATCCCTCGCAGCATCTCACCCAGGGCTTCGCTCCCATCATGCCCACCTACCAGGGCCAGATCAGCGAAGATGGCGTGATCTCCCTGGTCGAGTTCATCAAGGGTCTCCACTCCGGCTACCGCCTCCAGCAGACTCTGACCACGACCACGCTGCTGCCTGAAAGCGAAGGCAAAGCGGTCCCGGTCCGCCAGGCGCCCCCGCAATCGCATCTCGCAAAAGGATGGGTGAAGCCATGAGCACAAGCACCATCGTCCGTCTTCCCGATCAGTCCACGGCGCGCATCCCGCGGATGAACTTTCTGAGCCGCGAGAACGGCCTGCTGAGCTGGCTGCTCACCAGCGACCACAAGCGCATCGCCATCCTCTATCTGATTTCCATCACCTTCTTTTTCTTCGTGGGCGGCGCCCTGGCCGGCCTCATCCGCCTGGAGTTGCTTACGCCGCAGAGCGACCTGATGGCCACTGACACCTACAACAAGGTGTTCACCATGCACGGCCTGATCATGATCTTCTTCTTCCTGGTGCCGTCGGTGCCGGCCACCATCGGCAACTTCGTGCTGCCCATGATGGTGGGCGCCAAAGACCTGGCACTGCCCAAGATCAACCTGCTGAGCTGGTATCTCTACATTGTGGCGGGCGGCCTTATGCTCTACACCATGGCCGTGGGCGGCGTGGACACGGGCTGGACCTTCACCACTCCGCTTTCCACGCACTATCTGAACACGCACGTCATCTCCGCCGGCCTGGCGGTGTTCGTGGCCGGCTTCAGCTCCATCTTCACGGGCCTGAACTTCATCGTCACCATCCACAAGATGCGCTGCCCGGGGATGACCTGGTTCCGTCTTCCTCTCTTTGTCTGGGCCCACTATGCCGCCAGCCTCCTCATGGTGCTGGGTACGCCCGTTCTGGCCATCACCCTGGTCCTCGTGGTGCTCGAGCGCACCGTGCACATCGGCGTCTTCGACCCGGCGCTGGGCGGCGATCCGCTGCTCTTCCAGCATCTCTTCTGGTTCTACTCCCACCCCGCCGTTTACATCATGATCCTGCCCGGCATGGGCGTCATCTCCGAGGTGATCTCGACTTTCAGCCGCAAGCGGGTCTTTGGCTACACGGCGGTCGCCTTTTCATCGGTGGCCATTGCGGTCTTCGGCTTCTTCGTCTGGGCCCATCACATGTTCATCATGGGCATCTCCAACTACGCCGCCCTGGTCTTCTCCCTGCTCACCATGCTGGTCGCCGTGCCCTCGGCCATCAAGATCTTCAACTGGTCCTTCACTCTCTATAAGGGCTCCATCACCTTTGAGACGCCCATGCTCTATGCCATCGGCTTCCTGGGGCTGTTCACCATCGGCGGCATGACCGGGGTCTTCCTCGGCACCGCTGGTACCGACATCCACCTCACCGAGACCTACTTTGTTGTGGCTCACTTCCACTTTGTCATGGTGGGCGGCATGCTGATGGCCTTCCTGGCGGGCATCCATTTCTGGTGGCCGAAGATCACCGGCCGGATGTATCCGGAAAAGATATCCCAGCTCGCCGCCGTGGTTACTTTCATCGGCTTCAACCTCACCTTCTTCCCCCAGTTCATCCTCGGCATGCTGGGCATGCCCCGGCGCTACGCCTCCTACCCGCCGGAGTTCCAGATCCTCAACGTCTTCTCCACCGCGGGCGCCACCGTGCTGGGCGTCGGCTACCTGTTGCCGGTGCTTTACCTCACATGGTCACTCAAGTACGGCAAGATCGCCGGCAACAACCCCTGGCAGGCCACCGGCCTGGAGTGGCAAACCCAGTCTCCGCCGCTCACGGAAAACTTTACCCGGATTCCCATCATGGACCACGAAGCCTACGACTACGAGTGGCTAGAAAATCAGCAGCAGAAAGAGGTGGCCAGTGCCTGATTCCCCTGCCATCGCCAGCTCCGGCGCCGCCACGGCCGTTGAAACCGCGCATGCCGCGGCGCACCCAGACTACCTGCGCCATCACTTCGAGTCCGTCGAACAGCAGGCCGACACCACCAACTTTGCCATGTGGCTCTTTCTGCTCACAGAAGTGATGTTCTTCGGTGGCCTCTTCATGGCCTATCTGATCATGCGCAACTGGTACTACCCGGCCTTTGTGGAGGCCTCGCACCATCTGAGCATTTTCTGGGGCACCACCAACACGGCTGTGCTCATCACCTCGAGCTTCACCATGGCCATGGGCGTCTGGTGCGCCGAGACCCGCCGCAAAAAGGGTCTGCTGCTGTCGCTCATTCTCACCTTTTGCCTGGGTCTGGTCTTTCTCTGCATCAAGGGCATCGAGTGGCACGCTGAGTGGGTGCAGCACCATGTTCCCGGTCTCCACTATAGCGTCGAGTCGTTCGTCAATCCCGCCTCCGATCCCGAGATCTACGCCGAGTACCACGACAGGGCCCTGTCCCCGGCCATGGCGCTCAGAACCGAGATGTACTTTTTTCTCTACTTTGCCATGACCGGCATGCACGCCCTGCACATGATCGTCGGGATCAGCATTCTCGGCTTCATGATTTTGCGCGCCCGCGCCGGCAGTTACACCAACGGGCACGTCACCTTCGTGGAGAACGTCGGCCTTTACTGGCACTTTGTCGATATCATATGGATTTTTCTGTTTCCGCTGCTCTACCTGGTCAGCCGCCACGGCTAGCTTGCAGAGGGAAAGGGCGTCCTTGAAACGCAGCCAATTCCGCGGCTCGACCAGCGCCAGCCGCAGCCACCGCAAGGAAGGGAATCGCAGCTATGACCGAAGCCCACGAGCACCAGCGCCATATCGTCAGCCCCAAAGTTTACCTGGCGGTGTTTCTCTCGCTGCTCTGCCTAACCGCTCTGACCACGGCCGCTTCCTTTGTGGAACTCTACGTCTTCAATGTGGTCGTGGCCCTGGCCATTGCCGTCATCAAGGCCGCGCTGGTGGTTCTCTTCTTCATGCACGTCCGCTATAGCAACCGCCTGACCAAGCTGACGGTCGCTTCTGGCATCTTTATGTTCTGCGTGCTCGTCGGCATGACGCTTACCGACTACTTTACCCGCGCCTGGGGACAGTGGTAACGGCCAGCCGCCGGTTCTCAGCCTTCAGTTCTCAGCTTCAAGGGCCGCCCTCGGGCGGCCACCGCGTCGTCCCGGCCGTAACGGCAGCCAGGAACGAAATGTGTCCTGCATCTCCGCCCGCGCGGCCGCCGCATGCGGCGTCGTTCCCGGGCTACCATGAGACTCAGACGTGCGCATGCCCAGCGAATCTCCATGCCCCGAAGAACTAGCCCGCCTTGCCGATAACCCGCGCGTTACGGTTCGGCGTCCGGGCCGGCCGCGTCCCGGCGGCCAGTGCGTTGTCTACTGGATGCAGCGCGCCCAGCGCATCCTCGACAACCCCGCCCTCGATATCACCGTCGAGGCCGCCAACCTGCTTGGCCTGCCCGTAGTCATCTTCTTTGGCATTGTGCCCAACTTCCCCAACGCCAACCTTCGCCACTACCGCTTCATGCAGCAGGGACTTTGCGATGCCGCCGCGGACGCCGCCGAGCGCGGCGTCGCCTTTGTCGTCCGCCGCCCGCCAGGCAACTCCCTCGACGCCTTCCTGGAAGAGGTTCACGCCGCCCTGCTTGTCGGCGACGAAAACCCCTGCCGCGAGCCGGAGCGGTGGCGCCGTGTGCTGGCCCGCCGCCTGCACATTCCTTTCTGGACGGTCGATGCCGACGTGGTGGTGCCTTCGCGCACTTTCAATCGCAGCTTTGTGCTTCTTCATCACTTTCGTCCGCATCTCAGGCGCGCACTGCCTCACTTTCTGGCCGCTCCTGCCAATACGCGACCCGGTTTCTCCTTCCACGGGAAGCTTGAGAGCTTTCCTCTCGATCAGGACATGACCGCAGGCTTCGCCAAACTCGACCGCACCATTCTGCCGGTCGACACGTTTACCGGCGGCACACACGCCGCCCTCCGCCGTCTTCGTGACTTCGTCCGCCACGATCTTGCCGGTTACAACGATGCCCGCAATCACCCCGAGATCGAGGGCACCAGCCGCCTCTCGCCCTATCTTCATTTCGGCCACATCTCACCGGTCACCGTTGCCCTGGCCGTGGAAAAGGCAGCCGCCCCTGGCGCCGTCAACGCGGAAACCAAGGAGAGATTCATGGAGCAGCTCATTGCCTGGCGCGAGCTCTCCGTTCTCTTCGTCCGCCACGAGCCCCACTACGACACATGGGAGTGCGCCGCGCCCTGGGCCCGCCAAACCCTCATCGAGCACGCCGCCGACGCCCGTCCTTATCGCTACACCCTCGCTCAGCTCACCGGCGCTCTTACCCGCGACGAGCTCTGGAACGCCGCCCAGCGCCAGATGACCGAAACCGGGTGGATGCACAACTTCATGCGCATGTACTGGGCCAAGAAGATCCTCGAATGGGCGCCCGACCCTGCCACGGCCTTTGACTGGGCCGTGCTGCTCAACGACCGCTACCAACTCGACGGACGCGACCCCAACGGCTATGCCGGCATTGCCTGGGCGATCGTGGGCCGCCACGACCGTCCCTGGTTCCGGCGCCCCATCTTCGGCCTGGTGCGGGCCATGACCGGCGCCTCGATGGCCAAAAAGTTCGATGCAGGCCGTTATATGGCCGCTCACGGCGGCGGGCCCCCGGGGATGAGAGAGTTGTAAGACGAGTGTTCTTCAACGGTTCCGCATCTGGTCTATAATCGGCAGCAAATTCCATTCCCGGAAACTGCGCGTTTCGCACGTCGATTTTTCTTGGATTCCGCTCAAGTCCCCCTCGGATGATGACGAGAGGGGAGGACGGAACCGTGTACAGGGCGTGTGTGAGCCTTTGCATTCTTAAGCGGATTCCAATCTTTCGCATGTTGGCCACGGGCCGCGCGCCGCGCCCCCGCGCCGGCTTCCGTCTCGCTGTTCTTGCCTGTGCTCTTCTGGCCGCCGTTTGCGGCGGCGCGCAAGCGCCCCTTGTTCCGCTCACCGTGCCTCCGCGTCAGGCCGCGCACCAGCGCTTTCTGGCCCGCCGCGGTTTTGTTCCCGGCCGCGCCTTTTTTGGCCCGCCCCGGCTCCGCGCCAGTCTGGCCCGCCCGCAGGACGCCTCCGCGGGAACGGCTGCCTGGCAGCTCTTCGGTCCCACTTCCGTTGTCACGCCCAGCTTTGGCCCGGTCAGCGGCCGCATTACCGCTCTGGCTCTGGACCCCGCCGACCCCACCGGCAACAGGCTGTACGTGGGCACCACGGGCGGCGGCATCTGGATGGCTTCCAACGCCGGGGCGCAAGATCCATCGGGCATTGTCTTCACCTCCCTCTCTGACAACCAAGCGCCCTTCAACGGCGCCCAAGAGCCTTCGCTCAGCATTGGCGCTCTGGCGGTGCAGCCGGGCGGGACCGGGGTGATCCTGGCTGGCACCGGCGACCCCAACGACGTTCTCGATTCCTATTACGGGGCCGGCATCCTTCGTTCCGCCGACAATGGCAGCACCTGGACTCTGATCCAGACCACGGCCGACCTGCAGTACAGCTTCATCGGCGAGGGCATTGCCGGCATCGCCTTCTCCACCGCCGACCCTCAGCTTGTTGTGGCCGCTGTCTCGCAGGCCTACGAAGGCACGCTCGTAGACGCTCCCCGCCAGGGCCGCAGCTACCAGGGCCTCTACTACTCCAACGACGGCGGCCAGACCTGGTCGCTGGCTCGCATCTCCGATCCGAGCGGCGATGTTCAGGGGACGGGCGATCTGTTCGACGCGCCCGACGGCAATGCCGCCACCAGCGTCGTATGGAATCCGGTCCGCGGCATGTTCTTTGCCGCGGTCCGCTTTCACGGTTACTACCAGTCCACCGATGGCGCGAACTGGAGCCGGATGCAGGCGCAGCCTGGCGGCACGGAGCTTGACGCCAGCCTCTGTCCTGCCAATCCGGGCAGTACCGGCTCCATCGCCTGTCCCATCTACCGGGGCACACTCGCCGTCAATCCCATGACCGGCGACACCTTCGCGTGGACGGTCGATCTCGATCTTCAGGATCAGGGCCTGTGGCAAGACCCGTGCGGCGCCAGCGCCAACGCCTGCACGACCCAGATCACCTTCGTCAAGCAATGGAGCACCGCCGCTCTTGAGGCCAACACCCGCCTCGGCTCCGCCACGATCCTTAACGGCGATTACAACCTTGCCCTGGCCGCACTGCCGGCCGGGCCCGGCCAGGGGGAAGACACCATTTTGCTGGCCGGCGGCAACGACCTTTGGCGTTGCAGCCTCGTCATGGGCTGCGCCTGGCGGAACACCACCAACGCCACCAGTTGCATGAGCGCTCGCGTGGCTCCATACCAGCATGCGCTGGCGTGGGACGCCTCGAACCCCCTGGAGATCTTTGTGGGCAACGACAGCGGGCTGTGGCGCTCGACGGACGGCATCTACAGCACGGCTCCGGTCTGCGACGCCAGCGACGCCAGCCATTTCCAGAACCTGAACGGCGGCCTGGGCTCGCTGGCCGAGGTCGAGAGCTTTGCCCAGCCGCCCAGCACGCCCTACACGGTACTGGCCGGCCTGGGCGCCAACGGCGCGGCCGGCATCAAGGGCAACTCCGCCACGCCCGTCCCCTGGTCGCAGAATCTCGCGGGCTTCGGGGGGCCTGTGGCCATCAATCCCGTTGTTCCCACGGACTGGTATGTGAACGACCAGGCCGGCGTGGCCATCTACACCTGCTCCCAGCCTGGCGCGTGCACGGCCAGCGACTTTGGTTCCAGTCCGATTGTTGACAATGCCGACGTGGGCGGCGACGGCCTGACCATGCCCACGCCGGCGCCTTTCCTGGTCGATCCCCTCGATTCGACCCAGCTTCTGGTGGCCACCTGCCGCGTGTGGCGCGGCCCCAGCGACGGCTCTTCCTGGAGTTCGGCCAACGCCATCAGCCCCATCCTCGACCACGGCGCCTACTCCTACTGCAACGGCGACGCTCTCATCCGCTCTATCGCCGCCATGCCCCTCGGCAACGGCAGCGAGATCATTTACGCGGGCATGTACGGTTCGGCCTCGGGCGGGCTCACGCTTCCCGGACATGTGCTGAGCGCCATCTACAAGCCCGGCGGACCGGCTCCGGTGTGGAACGATCTGACCTTCAGTCCCGTGACCAACGACAGCCAGGCCATGAACGCCTATGGCCTGGATATTTCGAGCATCACCATTGACTCTCACGACCCCAGCGGCAACACGGTCTACGTCACCGTCTCCGGCTTTGCCAGCCCCACGCAGGAGGTGGACGTTCTCTATCGAACGACCGACGGCGGCGCGCACTGGGCCTATCTCACCTCCAACCTGCCCCCCTCGCCGGCCAACAGCGTGGTTGTCGATCCGCAGGATGCCTGCACCGTCTATGTGGCCACCGACGCGGGCGTCTACTCGACACGCAGCGTCACCTCCTGCGCCCATGCGGGTTCCACCTGCTGGTCGGCCTTCGGTTCGGGGCTGCCGCTGGCGCCCGTGGTCTCGCTCAGCGCCTCCACCACCGCGGCCACAGCCCAGATGCTCACCGCCGCCACCTATGGCCGCGGCATCTGGCAGATACCGGAATGGAGTTCGGGCACCAGCCTGGCCCTCGGCTCCGTGAACCCTTCTTCGCTCGTCTTTTCCAGCCAGTTCACGGGGAGCGGCGCCAGCACGCCGCAGAATGTTTTGATCCGCAACACCGGCAACATTCCGCTCGTGATCGCCGGCCTCACCCTTACCGGCGACAGCGCGGATTTCAGCGCCAGCGGCTGCGCGTCCAGCACGTTGCAGCCGGGCGATTCCTGTACTCTTGCGGTCGTCTTCACGCCCAGCCAGGCAGGCCCGCGCGCCGCCACCCTGGCCGTGGACGCCAACGTCTCCTGCCAGCAGTTGACGGTAGCCCTGAGCGGCACGGGCATGACCCCGCCCATCCAGGTGGCCCCGGGCGCCATCGACTTTGGCAGCGTGGTGGCGGGCAACGCATCGGCGCCGCTTCCGGTCACCGTGACCAACACGACCGCCGCAGCCATCAACTTTACCTCAGCCTTTAACGTTGCCGGACCGTTTGCCCTGACCGCCAACGGCTGCACGGGCGGGGGACTGGCGGCGGGCTCGGCCTGCGTTCTCGATCTTACGTTCATGCCCACACAGGCTGGTCCCGGAACCGGTTCGCTCAGCTTCAGCTATCAAACCGGCTCTCAGTCCGGCGCGCTGACCGTGGCTTTGAGCGGGACGGGGCAGGCCCAGGCCACGGACGCGCTCTCCGCCGCATCCCTCAGTTTTTCCGCCACCATCGAGGGCCAGCTTTCCGCCGCGCAAACCGTCACGCTCTCCAACAACGGCGACGTGCCGCTGACTTCAATCTCCGCCTGGACCAGCGCCAGCTACCAGACCTCCAACAACTGCAACGGACGGCTGGCCGCGCACGCCGCCTGCACCATCAGCGTGGTCTTTGCGCCCACGCAGGCGGGAAGCCAGCCGGGTACGCTCAGCGTGGCCGACGCGCTCCAGACCCAAACCGTCTCCCTGAGCGGAACCGGTCTTCAGCCGCCCGCCATTGGTGTTTCGCCCGCTTCGCTCAGCTTTGCCGCGCAGCAGGTGGGCCAGGCGTCGCAGCCGCTCACGCTTACGGTGACCAACACCGGCGGGGCGCCCATGGCCAATGTGGGATTCCAGATCATGGGCCAGTCGGCGGGCAGTTTTTCCAGGGGCGCGACCACCTGCGGCGCTGCGCTTGCGGCCGGCGTCAGTTGCAGCGCGCAGGTTCTCTTTACGCCCGCCGCCACCGGCGGAGCCACGGCCACGCTGGTGGTCTCATCCTCCACGGCGGGTGTCGCCGCCGTCCCGGTTCCCTTGAGCGGCACGGGCACGGCCTCCGGCGCCATCGGCGTCAATCCTTCGCAGGTTGTCTTTCCCGTCACCGCTCCCGGCCAGTCCAGCGGTGTGCAAACCGTCACGGTGATGAACACCGGAGCGTCGCCGCTGGCCTCGCTCACCCTTGCCGCCACCTCGCCCTTCACGCTGGTGCAGAACACCTGCGGACCGACGCTTGTGGCCGGCGGCAGGTGCACCACGGGCGTGGTCTTTTCGCCCGCCGTGAACGGCTCTTACACCGGCACGCTGACCGTCTCTTCCACCTCCATCGCTTCGGCGGCCAACGTTCCCCTCAGCGGCGTTGCCGGCGCTCCCGGTTCGCTCCAGGCACAGCCCGGGCTGGTCAACTTTCCCCTGACCGGCCTTGGCGTTCCCAGCAGCCCTCTCACCGTCAAGCTCACCAATCCCAGCGGCGCGGGTTCTGTTGCCAATCTCGTGCTTGGCGCGACCGGTCCTTTCCAGGTTGCCTCCACCGATTGTCCCGCCACGCTGGCGGCACTGGCCAGTTGCACGGCCTCGCTCGTCTATACGCCCACCGCCGCCGGCCCGCAGACCGGCAGCATGACCGTGGCCAGCGACCAGTACTCCTCGCAAAGCTTCCTGCCGCTCTCCGGTACGGGTTTCGATTTCACCGTTGTTCCCGGCGGCGCGGTCACGGATACGGTCGCCAGCGGCCAGACCGCCAGTTACGCCCTCACCTTCAACCTTCTTAGCCAGACCAGTCCCGCGGTGCTGGCGCTTGCCTGCAACACGACGTCGAACTTCCCCGCCTACGCCTCCTGTTCCTTCAATCCCTCGGCCAACCCCCAGGTTCCGGCCTCGGCCAGCGGCAGCGCCACTCTTCTGGTGGCCACCAGCCAGTCGCAGAGCGCGGCTCTGCGCGCGGCTCCCGCGCCGTGGCGCGCTCTGCCGCTGGCCTGCGGAGCGCTGCTTTTGCCGTTGGCTCTTGGCCGCCGCCGCAGGGCGCTGCTGCTGGTTCTCGTCCTCGGCATTCTCTCCCTGGGCGTCTCCAGTTGCGCCTCCTCGGGGATCTCCATTGGCGGCGGCTCGCCCCACAGCGGCCCCGGCATTACCCCTGCCGGCACTTACTCCATTTCCGTCAACGTGAGCGCCAACGGCGTGACCCATCCCATCGCCTTCACTCTGATTGTGGACTGATGTCTGTCGCGCGGCGCGCCCGCTCTATACTGGACCTTCGGATCGCTTTTTCCCTCGCTTGAAACCACATCCACTCCAACCCCCCGGAGAAGAGCGGGCCATGACAGCCAGAGTTACCGCCGAAGAAGTCCAGCGTGTTGCCGAGCTGGCCCATCTGGAGCTGAAGCCGGACGAGATGCCGCGCATGCTCAGAGACCTGAACGCCATCCTCGACTACGTGGCCGAGCTCAACCAACTGGACACGGCGGGCGTCGAGCCGCTGGCGCAGGTTAGCGAGATGGTCGAGGCTGCCGGCCGGGGCGTGTTGCGCGCCGACGTCCCCGGCTCCTCGCTGGACCGCGCCGCCGTCCTGCCCCAGGCTCCGGAGACGGATCAGGTCTTCTTCAAGGTTCCCAAGGTGATCGAGCGGTGAGCGCGCCCGCCGCGGCCGACGAGAGAGGAAAGCCCAGAGTGCCAAGTCAAGCCCCATCCGCTGCAAGCTATGTTCAAAAGCCCGCCACCCTGGCCGAGCTTCGCGAGGCTGTTGTCTGCGGCCGCACCCGCGCCGCCGATCTGGCCGCCCGCTACTACGGCCGCATCGAACAGCTCAATCCCGCGCTCAACGTCTATCTGAGCCTCACCAGAGAGCGGGCCATGGAGCAGGCCGATCGCGTGGACCGGGCAGCCGCCAAGGGCGATCCCCTGGGGCCGCTGGCCGGCATTCCGGTGGGAGTCAAAGACGTCCTCGTCACCAAAGCCTCGGCATCCACCGCGGGTTCCCGGATTCTGGCCGGCTATGAGCCGCCGTACGATGCCACCGCCGTGACCCGTCTGGAGGCCGCCGGCGCGGTCCTGCTGGGCAAGCTCAACTGCGACGAGTTCGCCATGGGCGGCTCCAACGAAAACTCCGCCTACGGCCCGGTCCACAATCCGCACGACCTCGATCGCGTGCCCGGCGGCTCCAGCGGCGGCTCGGCCGCGGCCGTGGCCGCCGATCTTGCCGTGGCCACTCTCGGTACCGACACTGGCGGCTCCATCCGGCAGCCGGCCAGCTTCTGCGGCGTAGTGGGCGTGCTGCCCACCTACGGGCGCGTCTCCCGCTACGGCCTCATCGCCTTTGCCTCGTCGCTGGATCGCGTGGGGCCGCTGGCCGCAAACGTCCGCGATGCCGCCACGCTGCTGGGCATCATGGCCGGCCACGACCCCCATGACGCCACCTGCTCGACGGCCCCCGTTCCCGACTACGCCGCCGAGAGCGACCGCTCCGCCGAAGGTCTCCGCATCGGCGTTCCGGCCGAGTACTTTGCCGAGGGCCTCGACTCCGAAGTGCGCGCCGCCGTGGAAAAGGGCATTGACGCTCTGCGCGGCAGCGGCTGCACGGTGCAGCCCGTTTCACTGCCCAGCACCCCACACGCTGTGCCGGTCTACTACCTGATTGCCACCGCCGAAGCCAGCGCCAACCTGGCCCGCTTCGACGGCGTGCGCTACGGCCACCGCTCGGCAGACTCCGCCACCCTCGCCGACATGTACCGCCATTCGCGCGACGAGGGCTTCGGCCCGGAGGTCAAGCGCCGCATCCTGCTCGGCACGTATGCGCTGTCGGCGGGCTACTACGACGCCTACTATCGCAAAGCCCAGCAGGTGCGCCGCCTGCTGGCCGAGGAGTTTCTGCGCGCCTTCGCCCAGGTCGACGCCATCGTCACCCCCACCGCGCCCACGCCGGCCTTCAAGCTGGGCGAAAAGGTGGACGACCCGGTGGCCATGTATCTGGCCGACATCTACACCGTCACCGCCAGCCTGGCCGGCATCTGCGGCGTCAACGTGCCCTGCGGCAAGACGGCCGCCGGTTTGCCCGTGGGCATGCAGGTTCTCGCCGCCCACTTCAACGAAAGCACGGCCTTCCGCATCGCCCGCGCCGTGGAGGCGGCAGGATTGTAGGCCGGTTCTCATGCCTGGGTGGGATGGGATGAAGGCGGCAGGACCGGCACAGAGGAACCACGCACATTTCGCGCCCCGTTCTTCCGGCTCTTTCGCGCGGAAAGAATGGAAAACTCGCAACCTCAACCAGCCAGGTGAACAGGAGTAGAGATGGGCAAAGGATCGCTCCTCACCGCAGTTGCACTCGCCGCCATCCTTTCCGCGGCAGCCGCCCCCCGCAAACCCCGCCAGGTCGTTCTGGGCGCTGCCAAACGCGTTCCCTACTCGCAGGCCGGCGACCCCGCCTCGGCCGCGCCCGGCGAAACCGGGCTGACCATCCGCGCCATTCTCGTGGACGGCGCGATCAAGGAATGGATCACCGGCGATCCCCACAATGTCACCGACCGCAGCTTCGTCGCGCGCAGCGCCATGAAGATCAACAATGCCCTGCCCGGCGGCAAGGCTGACCAGTGGGTCTGGCAGCGCGGCCCCTGGCTCCTTGTCGATCGCGCCACCGGCCGCGCCGCCGTTCTGCGCCTGCCCGGCTACGATCCCGCCGTCAGCCATGTGAGCTGGTTCCGCGACTACGCCGCCTACTGCGGCCTTGCCCCCAGCGGCAAAAGCCTCTACGCCATGGTGGTCCAGATCGGCGTCCGCAGGGCGGTTCTCCGCAAGCGCCTCGCTGCCTATGATCCTGGCTCCGGTCCCGCGTGCGGCGAGCCCGAGTGGCAGATCAACCCTGCCCGTGTGACCTTTCATCCCGCCGGCAACGAGGCCTTCGCCTTCAGCCTCGTCCCCGCTGCCGCCACGCCGCCCGCGCCGGGGGCCAAACCCCAGGCGGAGGCTCAACCCTGATAGCAATCTCTCCATCCCGGGAGACGCGCCATGGAATCCTTCGAAGAACTTCTCGTTCGGGCGGAAGCCGCTCACGGCCATCTCTGCGCCGGTCAGATTCTCGGCGTGCGCATGGCTCTGCTGGGCCTGGCCCATCTGGGCATTGCCGATCCCCGCGGCGCGGACCGCAAGCGGCTCGTCACCTTTGTCGAAATCGACCGCTGCGCCACTGACGCCATTGCGCTGGTCACCGGCTGCCGCCTCGGCAAGCGCGCCCTCAAGTTTCGCGACTGGGGCAAGATGGCCGCCACCTTCGCCGATCTCGACACCGGCCGGGCCATCCGCCTCGTCGCCCTGGAAACCTCCCGCGACCTCGCCCGCCAGCGCTATCCGCACATCGAGAGCAAGAGCCAGCAGCAGATGCTTGCCTACCGCGAACTTGCCGACGCCGATCTCTTTACCGGGCAATGGGTCCGGGTCCACATCGACTCCGCCGACCTGCCCGGATACCGCGGCCAGCGCATCACCTGTCCGCTCTGCGGCGAAGGCGTCAACTTTGGCCGGTTTGCCGAAGTGGCCGGCCGCCGCCTCTGCCTCTCCTGCGCCCGCCCCGAACTTCGCTACTGGTCCCCGGCCGCTCCCGCCTCGGGCGAGGCGGGCTGAGTCCGCTCTCCCGGCGCCTGTGTCCAGAAACCCCATGCAGGCGTCCCTGGGCTGTGCAGGGCAAACCGATTTGGATTTCAATTCGCGAGCAGAAGCAACTTTGAAATGCGTTTGCCCTGCGCGGCTGTGGCTTCCGCCTTGACACGCAACCGGCCGCGCGTATCTTATCTTGAAAGGCGCTCTTTTGGGATTCGGACGAAGCAGGTACCCGGATGGGGGCATTCCCCGCGTTCAGGCCTTGGCATCGGAGTTCCAGGGGATGGCCCTGTCGAACAGGAAGTAGACGGTAGCTGGGTTGCAGGCAGGCCGTGGTTGGAGGATGGTGCCCGTTCTCCCCGTACGGCGGCCGGGCCCTGTTCCCCGTGCCCGTGCCGGTGGTTTCTGGCGGCCGGGCCTTTTCCCGGAGACAAATCTTTTCCCGGGCAACCGGCTCCTGGCCGGCGATGCCTGTGTCCTGGGTCCTGTGGGGTTTCTGCCGGTCCGGGACGAGTAAAGGACGAACGTGGCAACGAGTCTTGCATTATGGATGGGCGCGGCCGGTGGAGGCGCCAGCAGCATCACCTTGCTTTTGCCCCTGCTCCTGATTGCCGTGCTCTACCTGCTGATGATCCGGCCCCAGCAGAAGCGCCAGAAACAGTGGCAGCAGATGCTGTCCAACATCAAAGCTGGCGATCGCGTGACCACCTCCGGCGGCATTCGCGGCGTCATCCTTTCCATCAAAGACGACGCCATCGTCATTCGCGTCGCTCCCGACAATCTCAAGATGGAAGTGGCCAAGAACGCCATTGCCAGCGTGACTACCCAGGACAGCGCCTCCGGCTCCTGATTGTTCGACAAGGCTTTGGGAATCGAAACTAGAGAAACGGAACCATGAAGAAGAATCTCAAGAATAAGATCGCCCTCATCATTGCGGTTCTGGTCGTTTGCGTCTATGGCATCGTCGGCGTGCCCGACGGAGTCTCGGGCAGGGCTCTGCTCAACTCCATGACCAAGCGTATCCACCTCGGCCTCGATCTGCGCGGCGGCGCTCACCTCATTCTCCAGGTTGTCGTCAAGGAGGCGATCAACGCCGAGACCGACAACACCGCAGGCCGCATCCAGCAGGATCTCAAGGCCGCCAATCTTACCTTCACGCAGGTATACAAGCCCGATCCCAATAAGCCTGAGATCATCCGCGTGGAGGGAACATCGCCGGCGCAGTCCAGTTCCGTGCGTTCCGTGCTCGACGACAAATACTCCAACGAGTACGACGTGGCCGGCGGCGGGGCAGAGAACTCCTGGATGCTCACCATGAAGCCAGCCGTGGAGTCCGCTCTCGAGGAGAAGACGGTTCAGCAGGCGATCGAGACCATTCGCGACCGCGTGGATACGCTCGGCGTCAGCGAGCCCGTCATTCAGGAGTACGGTCTGGGCAAGGACCAGATTCAGGTCGAGTTGCCCGGCATCGACGACCTTGACCGCGTCAAGGCCATCATTCAGTCCACCGCGCGGCTGGAGATTCACGCCGTGGTCGGCGGGCCGTACAAAGACGAGCAGACCGCCACGGCCAGCCTGGGCGGCACGGTGCCCTACGACGACGAACTCGTGCACGGCTCCGGCGCCCTCACCGGCTCCGACTCCGACAGCGTCTACGTCCTCAAGCGCGTCGCCATTGTGGCCGGCAGCGACTTCCGCTCCGCCGACCCCGGCACCGACTCCAACACCGGTCAGCGCACCGTCCGCTTCACCCTGACCAACGAGGCCGGGGACCGCTTCTACGACTACACCAGCAAGAACGTTGGCCATTCCATGGCTGTCGTTCTGGGCGGCCGCGTGAAGGAGGTCGCCAACATCGAGAGCGCCATCCGCGACTCGGGCGAGATCCGCGGCAGCTTCAGCCCTGACGAGGTGCTGGTCCTCTCCAAGATGCTCCGCACCGGCGCCCTGCCCGCTTCGTTGAATTACCTTGAGGACCGCACCGTCGGCGCCTCGCTGGGCGCGGACTCCATTCGCGAGGGCGTCCTGGCGGCCATCGTGGGCGTGCTGGTGGTCTGGGCCTTCATGCTCGTCTACTACCGCGGCGCGGGCATCAACGCCGACCTCGCCCTCTTCCTCAACCTGGTTATTCTGCTCGGCTTTATGGGCTTCACCGGTTCCACGCTCACCCTGCCGGGCATCGCCGGCGTCATTCTCACCATTGGTATGGGCGTCGATTCCAACGTGCTCATCTTCGAGCGAATACGAGAAGAGATCCGCGCCGGCAAGGCCGCGGCCGCAGCCATTGATCAGGGATTCGCTCACGCGTGGGTCACCATCGTCGATACCCACGTCACCACCATCGTTTCGGCCGCCATCCTGTTCCTCTTCGGCAGCGGTCCAGTCAAGGGCTTTGCTGTTACCCTCACGTTTGGTCTGGCGGCCAACCTCTTTACCGCGGTTTACGTCTCGCGGGTCATCTTCGATGCTCACCTCAACAAGATGAAGCCCGGAGAGATGGTGTCCATCTAGTTCCTTTTTGTGTATTGGCTGCCGGCTCGCGGCCTTGCTTGTTATCGCCGCCCGGCAGAGAAAAACGATTCAGGCGCCGGAGCCTCCGGGTTCCGGCCTCCCAGCAAGCGGAGTGAACCAAGTGGAATTCTTTCACAGCGTCAATATCGATTGGCTGAGGCTCAAGTGGTACTTCCTCGGCTTCTCCATGATCTTCAGTGTTGCCGGCATCATCTCCATGGGCATGCACATCGCCCGCATCGGCAGCCCCGTGCCTCTCGGCGTCGATTTCCGCGGCGGCACACAGGTGCAGGTGCGCTTCAACCAGCCCCCCGACATGAACAGCATCCGCTCCGCCACCGAGGCTGCCGGCATTCACGACGCCCGCATCCAGGCCATCCGCGGGCTGGATGAATCGGGCGGCAGCGAGGTCCTCATCAGCCTGCCCGAGCAGCACGATGAGACCTCCCTCGACGTGGGCCGCCAGCGCATCGTGGACGCCCTCCACGCGCACTACAACAATCCCTTCGTCGTCCGCAACGTGCAGGTGGTCGGTCCCACCGTTGGCCGCCAGTTGGAACGCCAGGCGGGCCTCGCCACGCTCTATTCCATGGTGGGGATGCTCATCTATCTCTGGTTCCGCTTCCAGCTCATTTACGGCGTCGCCGCCGTGGTGGCCTGTTTTCACGATACGCTGATCACCGTGGGCGCCTTCGCCCTCACCAACCAGGAGATCAGCCTCACTGTCATTGCCGCCATCCTCACGCTGGTCGGCTACTCCATGAACGACACCATCGTCGTCTTCGACCGCATCCGCGAGAACCTGCGCCTCAACCGGCGCGAGACTCTTCCCGATGTCGTCAATCGCAGCATCAATCAAACCCTGAGCCGGACCGTGCTGACTTCGGGCCTCACCTTCCTCACGGTTCTCTCGCTGTATATTTTCGGCGGACAGGTGTTGCGCGGCTTTTCATTTGCGCTCGTGATTGGTATTCTGATTGGCACATACTCATCCATTGCCGTGGCTTCACCCATGCTGGTGGCGTACCAGGAATGGCGCGCCAAAAGCGGCAAGGCAACGGCAACGCTGCCACCCGCCAAGCGGGCTCGAGTTTAGGCCTTGAGGGCTGGATTTTGCTGTATTTTTCATCTCTTTTTGCATGTGGAGCGTTTCATCTGATAAGGTTGTCACGCTTCTAAAAGACCGGTTCGGCGCCGGGAACATTTGCGGTTTTCCCGGTGTCTAAATAGAAGTACCAACACCCGATTCGAGGCTGGCCATGTTTGAAGATTCCACATTTGAATCCAGTGGCAGGATCCGGAAGTCGAGCAAGAGCAAATATTGGATGTGGTTCACCTTTTGCACCAATGGCTCGATTCTGCTTCTGCTGATTCTGATTCCGCTGATCTATCCCGAGGCGCTGCCCAAGACCGCCATGCTGACCCAGCTGACGGTTCCGCCGCCGCCGCCGCCACCCCCCCCGCCGCCCCCGCCGCCGCAGGCCGTCCACGTCGTCCATGTGCAGACGGAAATGATGAACAATCAGCTGACGGCGCCCACCCGGATTCCGCACAACATCCTGATGGTCTCCGAGAAGGAAGCGCCGCCGACGCAGGGCTTCGGCGTGGCCGGCATGGAAGGCCTTGGCGGCTCCGGCAGCATGAGCATGTTCGACTCCAATGCTCCCAAGATCAAGGCCGCCGCGCCCAAGAAGATCAATATCTCCGCCGGCGTCATGCAGGGCATGTTGATCCAGAAGACGGTTCCTACCTACCCGCCCATCGCCAAGGCGGCGCGCGTGCAGGGTACCGTGGTTCTGCAGGCCGAAATCTCCAAGCAGGGCACGATTCAGAACCTCCGCATTGTCAGCGGCCCGGCCATGCTGCAGCAGGCGGCCATGGACGCCGTCAGAACCTGGCGCTACAGGCCTTATCTGCTCAACAACGAGCCGGTCGAGGTGGAGACCACCGTCAACGTGATCTTCAGCCTGGGCGGTTAAAGCCATCTCTGGCTCTTTTGCTCTGCCGGGAAGAGCCTTTCTTTTGACCTGAATGCCGCCCCCGCGGGCGCCGCATTCGCAGTTTTCATCCGCCTTGGCGGATCGCAGTCCACAAGAAACTCCTTAGGAGGAACGATTCAGTGATTCTCGCTCAACTTGCACATTTTGGTTCGCATACGGTCAGCAGCCTTGCTTTCCTGCTTCAGGAAGGCGAGCAGACAGTCAACTTCAGCCCCATGGGTCTGTGGGATCACATGGGATGGATGGCCCGCTGCGTGGCTATTCTCCTGTTCATTGAGTCCATCTGGTCGCTGGCCGTCATGATCGACCGTTACCTCTACTTCGCGGCTGCCCGCAAGCAGTCCCGTGAGTTCGCCCCCAAGGTGGCCGGCGCCCTCAAGGACTCCAAGCTGGAAGAAGCCATCAAGATCGCCGACCGCAACAAGAAGTCGCACCTCGCCGAAGTCGTCACCGCGGGTCTGCAGGAATTCCGCGCCTCCGGCGGCGTCGCCAGCGAGGAGACGATTGCCAGCTCCGAGCGTGCTCTGGAGCGCGCCGAGGCGATTGTTCACGCCAAGCTGAAGAGAGGCCTCGCGGTTCTGGCCACCATCGGCGCCACCGCCCCCTTCGTCGGCCTGTTCGGCACCGTGGTCGGCATCCTCAACGCCTTCCAGCAGATCGCCACCCAGAAGACCTCCGGCATCGGCGCGGTCGCTGGTGGTATCTCTGAGGCCCTGGTCACCACGGCGTTCGGCCTGCTCGTCGCCATTCCCGCCGTCATGGCCTTCAACTATTTCACCGGACGTGTGGAAGCCTTCGACGTGGAGATGGATAACTCCTCGAGCGAATTGGTTGACTATTTCATCAAGCAGAGCCGCAAGCGCTAACTGTGGCGCCTGCCGGTTCGAGCGAGAATACGCGGCGGGCGGGAGCGCTTGAGCGCCCCCGTCCCCGGGTTCCCGATTCGATCCCTACGCGGGTCGCCCGGTTGAACCGGAGGCCGTCCGGTATCACAACTTTCAGGTAACGGAGCCCCAACGATGGGAATCGCAAAACGTGATCTAAGCAAAGCCGTCAACTCCAACATCAACGTCACGCCCATGGTCGACGTGATGCTGGTGCTGCTCATCATCTTCATGGTCATCACCCCCATGCTCCAGAACAAGGTCGCCATCGACATGGCCAAGGTCGCCAATGCCGTCAATATGCCCGACGCCGACAAGGAAGACGCCATCGTCGTGGCCATCACGCGCGACGGCAGCGTCTATCTGGGTCAGAACAGGGTAGCCTTGGAGCAGCTTGGCGGTATGGTCCGCGACCGTTTGTCCGACAAGCCCGGGAAGACGATCTATGTCCGCGCCGATGCGCGCGCCCAGTTCCGGACCGTCGAAGATGCGATCGATGCCGTGCGCACCGCCGGCGTGGACGACGTGGGTCTGCTGACCCAGAGGAAAGAAGGCAACCTGGCGGGTCAGTAACACCCCTCCCGTGCGGGTGCCTTAACGATTTTGACTGAACGAGGAGTTTCTAGCCATGGCAATGTCAATGGGTGGGTCGGGCGGCAGTATGTCCGACATCAACGTCACCCCGATGATCGATGTCCTTCTGGTGTTGTTGATTATCTTCATGGTCATCGTACCGGTGACCCCCAAGGGTCTTGATGCGCTGGTGCCCCAGCCGCCGAAGAACAAGCAGCCGGAGAATCAGAAACAGGATCGCACCATCGTGGTGCAGGTTCTGTATCGCCCCGGCGCGCCTGTGGCGTACAAGATCAATGACACCGACGTGACCAAGCCTCAGCTCCTGCCCCAGTTGCAGGATATCTATGCCAATCGCGCCGAGCGTGTCATGTTCGTCAGGGGTGATGACGATGTCAACTTCCAGTCCATCGCCGATGTGATCGACATCGGACGCTCGGCCGGCGTTGACCACATCGGCATCATGACGCCCAAGATTATGGCGGGCCAATAACCCCTCGGGCGGCGGATCCGCCCTTTGGGGGGAGCGCCGCGCGTGCGCCTTTGCCCGCCTTGCCGCGAGCAGACGCGCGCACCCTGTGTCGGCTCAGGCTGGCGAAAGGCTAGCGCCGGAATGGCTCTTCTGCATCCCGGCCTGTGCATGGCGTCAGCCCCGTCCGGATGCAGTTCGTCCGGCCGGATTACAGGAGTACAATTCTTCCATCCTGGTTTCGGTTGCTCCCGCCCGCAACCAGCAGCACAGATTTTCCAGGCGCGTATGCGACTCGCACGGCCTGAAGGAGAAGGATACGAACATGAATGGACCCGCACGTATTACGGCGCTCGCGGTTGCCTTGGCCGGCATGGTGCTTTCCATGAGCGGGTGCAACCGCCTGGCAGCCCGCGACCAGTTGAACAAGGGAGTGGATGCTTATAAGAGCGCCCATTATGAAGAGGCGATCGGACACTTCCAACGAGCTACGCAGCTTGACCCCACGCTGCCCATGGCCAAGACTTACCTGGCCACCGCGATGGCGCAGAATATCGTGCCCGGACTGGATACGCCGGAAAACATGAATACGGCTCAGCAAGCCATCGGCCTCTTCCAGCAGGTACTGGCCGTGAACCCCAACGATGTCAACAGTCTCAAGCAGATCGCCGGCATCTACTTCTCCGTGCGGAAGTTCCAGGAGGCCAAGGACTGGCAGAAGAAGGTTCTGGCTGTCGATCCCAAGGATCCGGAGGCGGCCTACACCATTGGCGTTGTGGACTGGACGCTGGTCCACCAGAACAAGCTGAAGGCTCTGGCTGCGGTCGGTCTCGACGACGACGGCAAGGGCAACGTCAAGGCCCCCAAAAAGGTCATGGAAGAGCTCAAGCAGGAGAACAGCGCGCTTGTCGACGAGGGCATGCAGTATCTGAATCAGGCTCTGGCCAACCGCGCCAACTATGAGGATGCCATGCAGTACATGAACCTCATGTACCGCAACAAGGCCGACATGGACTATGGCGACGCCGCCGCCGTCAAGGCTGATCTCGCCGCGGCGGATGACTGGACCTCCAAGGCCATGGGCGCCCGCAAGGCTAACGAAGCCAAGAAGAACAAGGGCCCGGGTGGCATCACCATGGACTCCAGCGGCAACCTGCAGTAAGTTGTTCGCACCGCCCGTTTCCAACGGCCTCCGCTTTGCGCGGAGGCCGTTTTGCTTGGTGCGCCCAGCATGGGCGCACTCTTACGGGTGCAAGTCCCGTCACAAGCTGGTGACGGCGAGTGAAGCGAAGCGCAACTGCATGAGGGCGACCGAGTGTGGGGAGAAAGCGTGGAGCGAAGCTGCGGGCCGATGAACAAGAACCGGATACAAGGCGGTACCGGCCCGGGCGAGCGGGCAAGCGTCCGCGAAGCTCCCGTGACCTAGGGTCGGCGTCGTACATCCGGCGGTCGTGCCGCGAAGGAGTGATTCCTGGAAGGCGATGTGTTGGAAATGGCATCAGATGTCCGCATTGGCGGAACGGTCCGGAAGGGGCGAGGTGAAGCCGAGTCTGTTCCGGGCAGTGATGAAGACCGGCGCCCGCGCCCTCACACAAGGAGCACTGGGTAAACATCAACTTCTCGAACCGCCCGGTGCGGACCCGCATGCCGGGTGGTGTGGGAGGAAAGAGCGGAAAACCGCTCCCCCTATCCCGATTCTCAGATCTTCTCTAGTACGAGCTTCGCTTCAGAATCTGCTCCGCGTAGTAGTTGTGCACCTTGGCCTCGTCGTGCAGAACCTCGAGATAGGCCGACTTCAGCAGTTGCGCGTGACTTTCCCGAAGTCCCTGACGGATGGTCTGTTGCACCCGCGGATCGTTCAGCTCCCGCTGTCCGGCCGGCTCGCGCGCGATCAGCTTGTAAATGGCGTAGCCCATCACCCGGTGTCCGGGCGACGAGGTATCCACCACCGGGATCACGTCGGTGATCTGCCCCGGCCTCAGTTTGCTGATCGCATCCCAGGCCAGCGGCTCGCTGTGCAGCGCCGACTCCGGGATGAAGCCCATGTCTCCGCCGCTCGAGGCCGTGTTGGGGTTCTCTGAGAAGTTCATGGCCAGCGCGCCGAAATCCTCGCCGCTCTGCAGCCGGATCAGCAGGGCCTGGATCTTCTTCCGCGCGTCGGCCTCGCTCACCGCCTTGCTGTTCTGCAGGTTGCCGGGCTGCTGCGCCGGCATGGCTGTCACCACGATCTGCGCCAGGTGATACTGCGGCTCGATCAGGTTGAACTCCGCCTTGTGGGCGGCATAATACGCGCTGATCTCGGCGTCGGTGATGTTGATCTTCGACTCGATCTCCTTGTTCAGCAGCTTCGATTTGGTGAGCGACCGCCGCAAATCCCGCTTCAGGTCATCCACCGTGATGTTGCGCTGCTTCAGTTGCCGTTCCCACTCTTCCTGCGTATACGGCGCCTTCATTTCCGTCAGCTTCGCGTTCACATCCTCGTCGCTGGCCGCCAGGTTCAGCTTGGCCGCCCGCTGCTGCAGAATCTCGTCTTCGATCATCTGGCGCAGAATATTCAGCCGCACAATATCGGCCTGCTCCGCGGTGGGCGGCTCGGGGTTGTCGCCCAGCGTGGCCTTGTAGTACTTCTCTAAGTCCGAGCTTAGAATCTCTTTTCCATTGACGGTTGCCATCACGTCCGGGGCGGGCGCGCGGTGGCAGCCGCTGACGGACGCCAGCACCGCACCACTGCAGACAGACAACAAGGCAACACGGGCACTCGCGCGGAACCATCCATCGAATTGCAAGATTGCTTCTCCCGCGGGGCCACCCAAGGCCCCTGCTTTCAAGAATAAATCCCCGTACAATGGCGCGGAAAAGCCTTCTACGGCCTTTTCGCAACCTCCTTACAGGGGGCCCCGGCTCTGGCGGCAAGCTTTTATCGGCCGCCCTGGCCGCCCGCCGCGGTTGCGCCTGTATCGGCTGGCGGCTGCTGGCCGGCGTCCCGCAGCGCGCGGTCAATCACAATCCACAACTCTGGCTCCGGAATCGCCCCTACAATCCGCTCACCCTCCACAAACAGGGCAGGCGCGCCGTCGGCGCCCAGCACGTCCGCCAGATGCATCGACTGCCGCACCGCCGTCTCGTCCTGTTTCGCCAAGCATGCGTCCAGCTTGCCGATGTTCACTTTGGCTGTCGTTCCCTGCTCCCGGGCCAGCCGGTCCAGCGTCGCCACGCTCCGGGCAGGATTGCGATCCGGTCCTGTCACTTCGTCTGCATGACTGTGGATGTAGTCCACAAACTTCCAGTAGGCAGTGCCGTTCTGCGCTGCCAGGCAGTCGGCGTCCACTGCGGCGTGCATTGCCCAGGGATGGATCTCGACCAGCGGATTGTCCATATAAATGAACCGCACCTGATTTTTGTACCGCTCCAGCGTGGACGGAAACAGGGTGTCGTGCATCCGCGAGCAGTACGGGCACTCCAGATCGTCGAAGTTGATCACCGTCACCTTCGCGTTCGGATTGCCCCGGATCGGACGTCCCTTCACGTCGATCGAAAACACCGGGTTTGACGCCAGATCAAACTTCTCCAGCCGCGCCAGCGTCTTGCCGTCTTTCGAGATGAGGAAATCCATCTCCTTGCTGACGCCGCCGCTCGACAGCAGCACCGGCAGCTTGTCATAGCCAGGAATATTGCTGGGTTTGCGCGCGCCGAGGGTCACGTCGATATGCGGCGGCAGGTTAAACGTTGAACGGACCATCACTTCGATGCGCCGATTCATCGGCAGCGCGGAACCGGCTTGAGGGGTGGATTGAGCCTTGCAGCCTCCGGCCAGGCCCGCCAGCAGCAGACCAGCCAGCAAACGTTTCTGTAACAAGTTGGAATCCTCTTTGGAAAGCATACTCCAGCCGGGCCATGCGCTGGCGCGGCGGGCGCTTCTTCCCGCTCATTGAGTGGACGCAGCGGCGGCCGAAAAGCAAGCAATTCTTCCTCGTGCCTTGCCTGCCGGGCCAGGCCTAGCCTGACGTAGCGCTCGCCCAACCCGGTGGAGGCGGCTCTATCTTGAAGAAACAACCGCCGGGCCGCGCGGCATGGCGGCTCCCTTATGGGCCGCATCCTGCCTTGCCGCCGATGAATCCCTCAATACGCAGGGGGCAAATGTGGATCGGGGAACACCGTGTTCACCCGCCGGATGTCTCCCACCGATCCGAAGTTGGCCAGCGTGAAGCTATAAAGCCATTGGGTCTCGTCGCGCAATGTTCCCAGCGCGAAGCGCCGGTAGCCTACGGTCAATCCGCAGCAGTCCCAGTTGTACACTGCCTGGATGCCCGCGTACTGCAGCGCCTGGTTCACAAAATCGTAGCTGCTGTTGGCTGCCAGGTTGAATCCCTGCCCGCTCTGCTTGCCTACGGTCAGGAATGGCTGGAACTGGTTGCTCTGAATCATCGAAGCCGCGCTGCCTGTCTCGTCCACCGCGTTCAGCAGCGCGTGTCCCATGCCCACCGTCGTCCGGCCCCAGCTATAGCCCGCGTAGATATTACTCGAACTCAACCGGCCCTCTTTCGGGTCGTAGTCCATGTCCCACTCGATACGCAGGTTGTGCACCGCTTCGAAGCGCAGGCGCGAGATCAGCGGCGCCAGGTTGCGCGGGTCCGTCAGGAAGGCCACCCCGCTCAAGTCCAGTGTGGAGTCGAACACATTGCGCCGTCCGGGGATGAGCGCGCCGCCAAAGTTCGGATCGATGTAGTACTTCTGCGCAATCTGCCAGCTCGCCCACTCGCGCGGCTTGTCTTCGCAGGGCGTGCCGGTTTTGCCTGCTGCGCAGGCCGCTCCCGTCTCCGGTTTTACATAAAACCGCTGCGTGAGGGAAAATCCCGCCTCGTTGGTGTCGGTGGCCGTGTCCGTTGGATCGAAGAGCAGGACATTGCGCGCCGCCGGTCCAATGCCTCTCACCAGCCGGTAGCTCAACTCCGGCTCGATCACGTGCCGCAGCTCCCGGTTCCACCGTGTCAGATGGAAGTCGTGCTCCAATACCGGCGGACGCAGGTCCACTGCCACTTCGGCATCGTGCCGGTCCAGCGACTCATGGCTGAGAGTTGGCGTTCCCCCCGCGTTGTTCGTCAGGTTGGGTGTCTGGCTCACGGAGTAGTAGGTCATCCGCAGCGCCGCCTCCGGCGTCAGGCTCCAGCCCCGCGACCACAGCGGCAGCGAGATGCGGGGATAAATGTCCATGCGTCCCACGTTGCGCGCGTGAAAGTGCGGCGCGGAGCGGCTCAGGAAAGACAGGGAGCTGCCCATCCTCCAGTAAAACGGCGAGCGTCCCAGTCTCTGGTCCACCGCGTCGAAGCGCAGACTGGGCAAATGCAGAATGCGCGCTTCGTTGCCCGTCGTCGGACTGGCAAAGGTTTGAAACCGTTCCAAGGATGCCGACGGTACCATGCCGTTGTGCGTGTGCGTCAGCGATACATTGCTTTGCACCTCGGAGCTTACCGCCTGCCAGAAGTCGTCGTTGAACACCAGCCGGTAGATGTAGCTCGACAGATACTCCATGTCGCCCGCCACCCGCGTTCTCGGCGATAGATCCTTTCGCCCGTCCGCGTAAATATCCACGCCGCCCTGGTTCACCAGCCCGTTTTCCACCGGGCCCGTCCCTCCCGCCAGATCCGCCGCGATGCCGCGGTCCAGCAGCCCGTTCCATCGCGCCGACAGCCGGTCCAGTCCTCGTCCCTTGTAGCGAAAGTCCCCATTGGGCGCGAAGCCCCGCTTGCTGTAGTACTCGGTCCCCACCACCATGTCCATGCTGCGGTTGATGACCCAGTAGTACTGCTCGCCCACCACAAAGCCCTTGATGGACGAGTTGCTCAATACCGGGATCAAAAATCCGCTCTGCCGTCCCGACCCGGTGGTGGGATGCCGCAGATAGGGCAGATAAAACACCGGCACGCCCAAGAGCTTGAAAATCGCCCTCGATGCCGAAGCTGTCCCGTTGTCCAGCCGGATCAGGTGCGCGGCCAGCGTCCAGTCCGGATGCGGCAGCTTGCAATTGGTCATCGTTCCGTCGATCACCTGGTACTGGCCCTCGCCCGTCTGCAGCAGCACCCGGCCCGAAAACAGAAACGGATTGGGCGTGCTGTACACGGTGGTTCTGCCCTGCCGTCTCACCCCCAGCGAGCCGGTTACGTTGTAGAGCCGCGCCGTGTGCATGTCCAGCCGCATGTCGCCGTGCGAGGCCTCGACCTCCAGGTCTTCCGGACCGCCGCTCACCTGCAGATGTCCCTCGGCCTCCAGCACGGTCGTTGCCTGGTGATAGATCACGCGGTCGGCCCGCAGCGTGTAGTCGCGGTAGTGCACGGTCACGTCGCCCACCAGCGTCCAGGTATCGCCCGCGCGCGTCTGCTGCCGCGCCTCCCACACCACGGGAGTGCCCTTGGCCGGTTCCGGCTCCGGCCGCGCGACCGGCAGCAACTCCTGCCCCGGATCGTCGGGCAGCGTCCCGCCCTGCGGCGCGCTCATCATGCTGCCGCTCGCCCTTTGCGGCGCCAGGGGTAACCCATCCGTCAACCCCTGACCGCGTACTTGCAGGTGACAGAGCGACAGCAGCGTGATACACACTAAATAACGAGGACGCATCCCATTCCCAGGTGCAGCTTAGGCTCAGCATAGCAAAGCTCGCTGCTTCCGTGGACGGCATGCTTCCCCGCTCTGGCGCTTGTTCAATTCGTCTCTCTGCCCGCTCGCGGATCGCATGACCCGCGCGGATGAATTGTTCTCCGCCAGCCTCCCCAACTCTCCCGAATCAACCTCCGCGGTCCTGCGCTCTGCGCTTGTTCGCGGAATGCCCCGGTGGCCTCGTGGCGCCTGGGAAACTGCATCGGAAGGGATTCGGCAGCCTTGAACACATCGGCAGAAACCACCACGACCGCACCCGCCTGGAAGCAGGAAGTCCACCGCCGCGTGGCCGCTCACAAGAGCCGCCGGTACGGCCCAGCCGTGGAGCCAGAGGCCCCTGTTGTGGAAGCGCGCGCGGCCTCTGGCAGCCTGGCAGCGCAGGCCGCCGCCCGTGTTGCCGCGCGCTACGCCCAGGCGCCCAGTTACAACCAGATGCAGGCTGCCGAGGCCCGGGTTGCCGTTCGCGCCGCTGAAATTGCCACCCGCGTGGCGCGCGAAGCCCAAGCCAACGCGCGCGCCGTCATCGCCGGCATCGAGTCCGCTGTGCAGCGTCCCCAGCCGCCCGAGCCCGTGGCCATGCAGACGGCCCCCGCTCCGGTTGCGCCTGCTCCGGCCTCTCTCGATGCGGCGCCCCTGCCCGTTTCCCACGCCGTTCCGCTTGCGAAGCCCACCGTCGAGCCCCAGCCGGATGCCTTCCTGCCCCAGCCGCATTTCGCCGCCGCCGTTCCCGATTCTGCCGAGGACTGGTGGCAGACCGCCCGTCCCGAACCGATGCGCGATCCCCTCGGCGCGGAAAAGCTGGACCGCCTCCAGGCCGCTCTGCCTGAGATGCCCATCCACGCCAACCTCATAGAGTTTCCGCGCGCCGCTTCCGCGGCCCACAAGCCGCGCCACCATGCCGCCCCCGGCGAACCCCAGTCCAGCTCGCAGTTGAGCATCTTCGAGGTCGATCCCGTCGCCGTTGAGGAGTTGCCGGCGCCGTCTCTCTCCTCGCCCTGGTCCGGCATCGAGCTTGAAGCTGCGCCGGATGACGATCCCGCGCCCGCTCCCGATGCTCCCAAGGTGAAGATCGAGCTGGCCTCCTTCAGCCGCCGCCTGCTTGCCGCCGTTGTCGATGGCGCCCTCATCGCCGGCGCTCTTCTGGCGGCTGCTTTTGCCGCCGCTTCTCACATGGACCATCTGCCCTCTGTGCGCGCGCTCCAGTTCGGCGCCCTGCCCGCGCTTTTTGTCGTCGGCCTCTTCTACCAGGCCCTTTTCTTCACCCTCTCTGACGCTACCCCCGGCATGCGCTATGCGCGCGTCTCCCTGTGCGATCTGGAGGGCCACTGTCCAACGCGCGCACAGCTCCACGGCCGCCTCGGCGCCCTCCTTCTCTCGCTTTTCCCTATCGGCCTTGGCCTCGCTTGGGCCATCTTTGACGAGGACCACCTCACCTGGCACGACCGTCTCTCCCGCACCTACCAGCGCAAGTGCGAAGTTTAGGCCGGGCCCCCGGGTGCTGCTTTAGGGCAAGGGTTCTTCCGGAATCCTTGCCCCCTTTCTTGTCCGGCAAACCATCGGACCTGCCGCGGCGGAGAAACCCGATGTCCGCTTTCTCAACCGGCAGCAGGGAGCGGACGGCCGCCGCCCTCCCTGCCGCCCGGCCCGTCCGCGCGCCGCGCCGTCCGGACGTATCATGAGTACGGAACCGCCGGGGGCGGAGAGCGCCTGCGCGTCCCGCAGCCCAGACGATCATCTTTCGAGTGAGGCAGAGAACCAGATGCCTATTGTGCGCAGTTGCCGCTCCTGCGGCACGCAAAACCGCATTCCCGCCATGCGCCTTGCCGACAACGGCCGGTGCGGAGCCTGCAAGGCGGCCCTGCCCGCCATCGACGAGCCCATCGACGCGGCACCGGAGCTGTTCGACGAGATCGTGCGCGAGAGCAAAGTGCCCGTCCTTGTCGATTTCTGGGCGTCGTGGTGCGCGCCGTGCCGCATGGCGGCGCCGCAGGTGGCGCAGACGGCACGCGATCTGGCCGGCCGGGCCGTGGTGCTGAAGGTCGATACCGAACGCTACCCGGAGTTGGCCGCGCGTTACGGGGTGCAGAGCATTCCCAACTTCGCGGTGTTTGCGCGCGGCCGGCTCCACTTCCAGCAGGCGGGCCTGGTGGATGCCGCAACCATGAAAGCGTGGGTGGCGCGCGCGGCCGGCCCATCGAAGGCGTAAGAAGCGCACCAAACGCGCGGTCTTCATCCTCATCGGACGCGGACCGCAGTGCCCGGTGTGGCGCTGGGTCAGCCCGCGGAAACGCCTTCGCGGGAGATGGTATAGTTCGTGCCCTGATGGCGCAGGTTGATGAGCCGCGCTTCGGGATCGAAGGCATCCAGCCGCGGGAGGGCGTGGACGGCATCGTAGAGAGTCAGATTCACGCCGAAGATGGTGTCGATTACCAGGTCCGTAAAGGCGCCGCCCGCAATGCAGCACCAGTCGTTGTAATAGGGCGCGTCGGTGGGGCACTTGTACGCGGCGCCATGCTCCAGCGGAAACACCGTCTCGGCAAAGTGCGCCTGGCCTACCGGCCCCTGATTCACCACGCGCGACAGATTCTTCAGCCATGCCGCCACCCGCGCCGGCTTATCCACCTTGTAAAGCGCCTTGGCCGACAGCGGCGGCCATCCGGCGTAGGCGCCCAGCCAGCTATGGTCCGGCCGCGGATTCCAGCTCGCGTCGGCGTCCCGCGGCGAAAGCGCGTGCATCCAGGAGTGGCTGTGCAGCTCACGCCAGAAAAAATCGCTCATCTCGCGCCTCTGTCTCTCGCTCAGGTCTTCGGCCATGTTGTCGAAGACGGAGAGAAAGTCGTAGCAGAAGCGCGCTTCGTGGAATGAGCCGTCGGGCTGGCCGCAGCGCCACCAGCCTTTGCCTTCCACATAGAGCTTGCGGTTGATGCGGCGGGCCAGTTCGCCGGCTTCGTTGCGCAGTCCGGCGGCCCGCTGCGCGTCTCCGCCGCGCTCCAGAAGATCGGCGACAAACCGCAGGGAAGAGACGTTGCCCGCGTTGATACCGGCCACCTCGTGCGTGTAAGTGCTGATCACTTCGCTCAGGTTTTCCACGCCGCCATAGTCGCCCAGCCCGTGCCCCGCCTTGTCGAGCCGCTTCCAGCATCCGGCGTGCTCGGCCAGATGGTCGAGCACCTTGCGGCCTTCGATGACGGTATGGAGCCAGGCAAAGTTGCCGGTGACGCGGAGGTACTCGCGTGCGCAGCGCACCACCGCCATGTCATTCACGCCGTACCACGGGCCCACGCCCTGTCCGCTCACGTAGTCCGTGGCCAGGCACTGGTGCAGGTCGATGGCCAGCCACCGCTCCATCAGCCGCCGCAGCGCCTCGGGGTCCAGCAGGGCCAGGCTCAGCGCGGTCAGCGAGGTGTCCCACGGAAAGCTGAGCGTGGGATGCACGCGGCCGCCGAGGGTCACATAGGTGGCGCCATAGGCGGAGGCGGGCGAGGCGCAGCGGGCAAACAGCAGGTTGCGAAAGCCCGCGTGATACAGGTTCCACAACTCTTCGCTCTCGGTTTCCAACTGCGGCAAATAGCCGCTGAAGTCGCTGTTGCCGGGCGTGAATGCGTTGCGCACCAAGCGGTCGAAGGTCTGCTCGTGGGCGCGCGCCAGCCGGTTGAACTCCTGCTGGACCCGGTCATAAAGCGCCCGCGCCTCGTCTGCGCCGGCGGCCAGCGTGTTTGCGTAATGCAATTCGCGCGTTTCTCCGGGGCCAAGGTCGAAGTCGAGCATGATCATGCGCGCCTCTTCGCAGCGCGCTGTCCCGGGCGTGATGCCCTGCACGCTCACGGCCTGGCTGTGCCGCGCGCTGAAGATCAGGCAGCCGCGCGCCAGATCCCAGTCGATGTGGTTGTCGGCTTCGCCGCTGTTGTCAGCCAGGCTGGTTCCGCTGCTGAACCAGGGACCGGTGCGCTGCGCCACGGCGGCGCGCATGTCAAAGCCCAGCGTGAATCTTCTGCGCTCCTGCCCGCGGTTGGTCACCTGGATGGACTGCGCCACGGCGCGCATCCCCTCGGGCAGAAAGGTGACGGTGCGGAAACGCAGGCCGCCGGCCTCCGTGACGCGCACAAACTGGTGCGGAAACCATTGGTAGGCCATCTCATCGCCGCCGGGCCACGCGGTCAGAATCCGCCCGTCGAGAAAGATTTCGCACGTCAGCAGAAAGCCGGGACTGAAGGGCACGCTAGGGATGCCGCAGCAGCCAAAAGGGGGAAAGGCGATGCCCGTCAAGCCGGCCACGGACTTGGCGGCCTGGGCGTAACCCAGGTCGTTCTGCGCGGCGGGCGAGCAATAGAGGTCGCGCCAGCGATGCGCCAGGCGCGCCCCCGCCAGCTCACGGCTGGTGGGGATCGAGGGCCGCGGCGTCTTCTTCGCGGCGCTCAGAGAGGCGCCCGGCGCGCCCGGCAGAGTGCCCGCGGCCAGGCCGGCCCGCAAAAACGAACGGCGCGACCAGCCGCGGCCAAAGCCGAAGGATTTCCATTCCATGCGGCGTCTCCTTCCGTGGGTTGCTGCACCCTATCCTACGGCGCGAGAGCGGCGGGAGCCGCAAAAATGCAGGAGAGGAATGAGGGCACGCCGCGGTCAGCCTTGCCGCTCAAGCGCGCGCTTTCGGCCCGGCATGGCGAACCGCATCGGAAACGTCAAACTGCCTGAAGTTCTCCTCGAAGCGCGCTGCCAGATCGGCGGCTGTGCGGTCGTAAGCCTCCTTGTCGGCCCATGCGTTGCGCGGATTCAGCACCTCTGCTGGCACGCCGGGGCAGGCTACCGGAATGCTCAGGCCGAATGCCGGTTCAGTCACGAACGGAATGTTGTCCAGGTGGCCGCTGAGCGCGGCGCTGACCAGCGCGCGCGAGTGCGCAATGCTCATGCGGTGGCCCACGCCAAACTTGCCGCCCGACCAGCCCGTGTTCACCAGCCAGCATGCGGCGTGGTGCCGCTTCAGGCGCTGGCCCAGCATCTCCGCGTAGACGTGCGGCGCCAGCGGCAAAAACGGCTTGCCAAAACAGGCCGAGAACTCCGGCACGGGCTCGGAGCCCAGCCCTGCCTCGGTGCCGGCCAGCTTGGCCGTGTAGCCGGAGAGAAAGTGATACATCGCCTGCTCCGGGGTGAGCCGCGCGATCGGCGGCAGCACGCCAAAAGCGTCGGCGGCCAGAAACATCACGTTGCGCGGATGCCCGCCTACGCCCGGAATCACGGAGTTGTCGATAAAGTGCACCGGATAGGCGGCGCGCGTGTTCTCCGTCAGCGAGCCGTCGGCATAGTCGGGTTCGCCGCTGACGGCGTCGAGCACCACGTTTTCCAGCACCGAGCCGAAGCGGATGGCGCGATAGATCTGCGGTTCCTTCTCCTCCGTCAAGTTGATGCACTTGGCATAGCAGCCGCCCTCGAAGTTGAAGATGCCCGCCGGGCTCCATCCGTGCTCGTCGTCGCCAATCAGCCGGCGTTCCGGATCGGCGCTGAGCGTCGTTTTGCCGGTGCCGGAAAGGCCAAAGAAGAGCGCCGTCGCGCCGTCGGGGCCCACGTTGGCCGAGCAGTGCATGGGCAGCACGTTGCGCTGGGGCACGAGATAGTTCATGACGCCGAAGATCGACTTCTTGATCTCACCGGCGTAGTGCGTTCCGCCGATCAGCACAATGCGCCGCGTAAAGTCCACCATGATGAAGGCTTCCGAGCGCGTGCCGTCGCGTTCTGGAACAGCCAGAAAATCGGGAGCCGCCAGCACCGTGAATTCCGGCTTGTGCGCAGCCATGTGCGCGGCGTCGGGCCGCACAAACAGCTGCCGCACAAACAGCGCCTGCCAGGCCTGCTCCGTGATCACGCGGATGGGCAGACGATAAACGGGATCGGCTCCGCAGTAAAGACCTTGCAGAAACAGTTCGCGGCCGTTCAGATGCGCCGCCACCCTCTCCAGCAGCGCTTCGAACTTCTCCGGAGAGACCGGCTGGTTCACCTTGCCCCAGTCCACCACATCGTGGGTCTGCGCATCGTCTACGGTGTACTTGTCTCTGGGGCTGCGGCCGGTACGCGAGCCGGTGCGGGCCACCAACGCGCCGTTGGCGGCCAGACGGGCTTCTCCGCGCTTCAGGGCCAGCTCCACCAGAGTAGAGACGGGAAGATCCTTGTTCACGTGGGGACCGCTTGCCAATGCCTGCACTACGTCGTTTGCCGATAGACTCGCCATGGCCGGAACTCCTTGCGCTTGGATGACGGAAAAGTGGAAGGAAACTTCATTCTTTCACAGGGAAAGACAAAATGGCGCGGGCACGCCGCCGCGCTCCGCGCAAAAATCGCTGCGGCCCACGGAAAATGCGCTTCGTGGGCCGCAGTCTCGCAGAATGGGATGGATGGCGTTTCCTTCGCCGCGCTTCCGGTTGCGGACTCGTTCTCCTCCGCGCTCAGAGCGCCTTTCGTGCCGGCGAGTTCGGCGGCGCCGCGCGCAGATACTGCTGCGGCCACGATGCCGGCTCGCCCAGTTGGCTGGCTGCGTGCAACGGCCAGTAGGGGTCGCGCAGCATCTCCCGCCCCAGCAACACCAGGTCGGCCTCGCCCCGGGACACAATCTGGTTCGCCTGCTCGGCCTGGGTAATCAGCCCCACCGCTGCCGTGGGCACATGGGCCTCGTTACGGATACGCGCGGCAAACTGCACCTGGAAGCCTGGCGCCGCAGGAATCTGCGCGTAGGGAACAAGTCCGCCCGTTGAAACATCAAACAGGTCCACGCCCCGCGGCCCCAGCAGCCGGGCCAGCGCCACCGAATCGTCCGCTGTCCAGCCATTCTCCACCCAGTCTGTGGCAGAGATGCGCACCAGTAGCGGCAGGTGCGCGGGCACTTCCGCGCGGGTTGCATCCACGACTTCCATCAGGAGCCGCGCGCGATTTTCCAGGCTGCCGCCGTAGAGGTCGGCGCGCTGATTGGTCAGCGGCGAAAGAAACTGGTGCAGCAGGTAGCCGTGCGCCGCATGCACTTCCACCATGTCAAAGCCGGCTTCCACCGCGCGCCGCGCCGCCTGCCGGAACGCCGCCACAACGGCGTCGATGCCTGTCTGATCCAGCGCCTTGGGCGTCGAATAGGAATCGGAAAACGCCACGGCGCTAGGGGCAACCGTCTGCCAGCCGCCCTCATCGGGCGTCAGCAGGCGCTCGCCGGCGAACGGAATCGCCATGCTGCCCTTGCGCCCCGCGTGCGCCAATTGAATGCAGGCATAAACGCCTTGTGAGTGGAGAAACTCCACAATGCGCTTCAATCCCGCAATCTGTTCGTCCTTCCACAGTCCGAGGTCGCCCGGGGAGATGCGGCCCTCCGGCGTCACGGCTGTCGCTTCCACCACAATGAACGCCGCGCCGCCCTGCGCCCGCGCGCCCAGGTGCACCAGGTGCCAGTCGCTGGCCATCCCGCCGGTGGCAGAAAACTGGCACATGGGAGGCACGCCAATGCGGTTGGGCAGGGTAAGAGAACGCAACGAAAAGGCTGAGAATAAAGGTTGGCTCATATAGAAATGGACTCACCAGCACCCTTCGCGGATGCAAAAGCCGTTGTCCGCAGCCTGCGTTTAAACAGAGTTCCGCGTGGCCCGGTGAATCTGCAACGCGGAGAAGGCCTGCCAGGAGATCATCGGGCTCATGGGGCACAGTCCCACGCGGTTGAAGACGTTGACCTGTGTCCAGCCTTCGGAGTCCCCCGCCAGCCGCGACGACCAGCAGTCGGGCCCGTTGAAGATGCCGTAGGGCACCTCCGGGAACTCCTTCGAGTGATTGCGCAAGGTGCCGCGCACCCACTCCCCGGCGGCCAGGTCGAGCTGCCCCTCCTGGGCCATGGCCCACACCGTCCAGTGAATGGTTTGCGGCCAGATGCCGCCGTTTTCGCCTTCGCCGGCGGGAATCGGACACCACGAAATTGCGTGCGGCGCGGGACTGGAGTAGGCCTTGCTCATCAACATCATGCCGATGCGGCTGCCGCACGTGCGCGCCGCCGCCTGCAGCGCGCTTTGCCGCTGCTCCCTGGTTCCACAGCCCCCCAGCGCCGCCCACGACTGCGCGTTCAGATAGAGCCGGTCGCCGTAACCGCAGATGGGCGCCCCCTCGTCGGTGTAGCAGCCCACAAACCACTCCTGGTCAAAAGCCCGCCCCACCGCTTCGCGCAGCGCGTCGCGCCAATGAGCGGCCTTGGCCGCAAACTCCGCGTCGCCCTTTTTGCGTGCAACACGCGCCAGCGAGTCGAAGGCGCGCGCGGCCATGCCGCTGTTCATCACGCTTTCGCCCTGGCCCTTGGCGCCCACCGTGGAGAGGTAATCGTTCCAGTCGCCCTCGAGGATGAGGATCAGCCCGTGCCGGCCCACGCCAATGCCTTCGGTGATCCACCGGAAGGCGCGCTGCGCATGATCCCACAGGCTCGTCTTCCCGCTGGGAAACCACGCCAGTTCGTCGTCCAGCACGGCCATGTCGCCGGTGGTTTCCACGTACTCGCCCAGGGCCATGAGGAACCATATCTCGGTGTCGGAGTCGTGTTGCGCGGTGGCAATGTCGAGCCGGGTGCGTGTGTAGTTGTAGTTTTTGGGAATGTCGCCGCTCTCTACCTGCATCTGCGCCAGCCAGCGCAAGGTGCTCTTTGCCAGGCGCGGCTCAAAGTGCGCAATCACCACCGCGTTCTCCGCCGCTTCGCGAACCGTGTAAGCCACGTGATCCGGCGGATTGTCGGCATCGGGAAAGAATCCGTATCCGCCCAGGTGCAGATAGTGTTCGCCGAGAATTGGATCGTAAAACTCGAAGCTCAGAAGCTGTCCCAGCGCCCAGCGGCACTCGTCGAGCATCCATGGTTCGAGGGCGGGCACGGCGAAGACCGCCAGCCGCGCGGCCCAGTCGCGGCGCGCAGCGGCGGGGCTCATGCGCGCCATTTTGGTTCGCCGTTCGGCTGCATCCGTGTTCCTGCCGTAGCCCAGCAGCACGGCCGCCGTGACCGTTTCGCCCGGCTGCAGCGCGACCTGCCGCGCCAGCCGCAGCGTGTGGCCGTCACAGCCGCCCGTCCACTCCGCGCCACCCACCAGATACACGTCGCCGAGCGCCGCGCTCGCCTGGCGGAAGACGGCGAAGCCCGCGCCGCTCTCTGGGCGCAGGCTTTTTAGCCACTCCTCGTAATCGAGGCCGGGCCGGATGAAGACGTCGCTCTGCAGAGAAAGCGTGCCGGCGATCGGCGCCTTGCCGCTGTTCTTGAAGGTGAAGACGCACCCCAGCGCGCGGTCCCTGTCCGGCGGCGCGTACACCTCCTGGGTCACGCTCAGCCGCATTTCCTCTGCCGCCATCTCCGCGCAGTAGGTGATCGAGCCCGTGCCGTAGCGGATGCGCTGGTTCTCCTTCATCTCCGAGTGCACCAGGCTGTAGAGCTGGCCGCTGGTTTCCAGCATGGCGTAAAGCCCGCTGCGCGTTCTCCCGGTGGTGGGCGTCAGACACACCGGGCCGTCTTCGCTGGTGATCAGCCGGACATTGCCCCAGCGGTCGGCCAGCGCTCCGGCCGTGCCCGTGCTCAGAATGTGCGCGAAGCTGGCGTACGGAGCCGGGTGGCGCTGGAGATCGGCGTCGAAGCACGGCAGCCCGGTGTCGTCGTGCGTCCAATCGCCATAAAGAGAAGCGCCCCAGGCGGCGCGCGAGGCGGGCTCTTCCGCCATCGCGGCCAGTTCCGCGGCCGCCGCATGCGGCGCGACGGCCAGCGACAGACTGCCCGCGCCCATCGTGGCTAGAAGCGAACGGCGGGAGATGGGGACGGATTTTTTGCTCTCATTTTTCATCGTGCCGGCTCCGGAGCGCGCGCATGCGGCTGTTTGTTGCGGATGCCTTGCAGCGCCATGCCCGCCCGCGCTCTTGCGTACCGGCCAACCTATCAACCCGCCCTGTCCGTGTCAAACGCCCGCTGACGCCCCACGCCTTCTCCGCCCCGCCATCCCGCTCCCTGCCGCCTGCCAATCCTCCCTCGCATGGAGTACCCTTATTGCGTCTGAATCCATTCCACAGGAGTCATTATGTCCTCCATTCGCCAGCAGGATTTCATCTCCAGCGTTGCCGCTGCCTTGCAATACATCAGCTATTACCACCCCGTCGATTACATCGCCTCGCTGGCCCGCGCCTACGAGCGCGAGCCTTCGCCCGCCGCCAAAGACGCCATCGCCCAGATTCTGATCAACAGCCGCATGTGCGCCGAGGGCCACCGGCCCATCTGCCAGGACACCGGCATCGTCAGCGCATTTGTCAAAATGGGCATGAATGCCCGCTTTGAGGCTGCACCCGGCGAAGACGTCATGGACCTTCAGCAGATGGTCGATGAGGGCGTCCGCCGCGCCTATCTGGACCCGGACAACAAGCTTCGCGCCTCCGTCCTTGCCGATCCCGCGGGCGCCCGTAAAAACACCCGCGACAACACGCCGGCGGTGGTGAGCGTGGATCTGGTCAAGGGCGACACGGTGGAAGTTACCGTGGCGGCCAAAGGCGGCGGCTCCGAGGCCAAATCCAAGTTCGTCATGCTCAACCCCTCCGACTCGATCGTTGACTGGGTGCTCAAGACCGTGCCCACCATGGGCGCCGGCTGGTGTCCGCCGGGCATGCTCGGCATCGGCATCGGCGGCACCGCGGAAAAGGCCATGCTTCTCGCCAAGGAATCCCTGATGGATCCGATCGACATGCAGGATCTGATGGCGCGCGGTCCCAAGAACCGCGCCGAAGAGTTGCGCATCGAGCTGTATGAAAAGGTCAACCGGCTGGGCATCGGCGCGCAGGGCCTGGGCGGCCTGGCCACGGTTCTCGACGTGAAGGTGCGCGACTATCCCACCCACGCCGCCAATCTTCCCGTGGCCATGATTCCCAACTGCGCCGCCACGCGCCACGCCCACATTGTGCTGGACGGCTCTGGCCCGGTCTACCTCGATCCGCCGTCGCTTGATGCCTGGCCCAAGCTCGCCCACGACGTTTCGGCGGCCCGGCGCGTGAACCTGGACACCGTCAGCCGCGAAGAGGCCGCCACGTGGAAGCCGGGCGAAGTTCTGCTGCTCACCGGCAAGCTCCTGACCGGCCGCGACGCCGCGCACCAGCGGCTCACGCAGATGCTCAACCGTGGCGAGAAACTTCCTGTCGACTTCCGCGGCCGCTTCATCTATTACGTTGGCCCCGTCGATCCTGTCCGCGACGAGATCGTCGGCCCCGCCGGCCCCACCACCGCCACGCGCATGGACAAGTTCACCCGCCAGATGCTCGCCGAAACCGGCCTTCTTGGCATGGTGGGCAAGTCCGAGCGCGGCCCGGCCGCCATCGAGGCCATCAAGGAGTTCGGCGCGGTCTATCTGATGGCTGTCGGCGGCGCCGCCTATCTGGTCTCGAAGGCCATCCACGGCTCGCGCCTGCTGGCCTTCGGCGACCTCGGCATGGAGGCCATCTACGAGTTCGACGTCCGCGACATGCCCGTTACCGTGGCCGTCGACGCCAAAGGAACCAGCGTCCACCAGACCGGCCCCGCCGAGTGGCAGCAGCGCATCGCCGGCATCCCCATCCTGCCCTGAACTGCTACGGAGGGCAGGGAACGGAATGGGCAGATGGCTCAGACCTCAGCCTGAGGCGAAACTCCGGCTTGGAAAGGGCCGTCTGTGGTGAAGCTCCGGATAGGAAGGGGCGTGTCAGTGGCGCAACTCCGGTTTTGAAGGGGCACGGCTTTAGCCGTGCCGTTAACTCCGCAAAACGAGTGAGGCTTTAGCCCCTGAGGGACGGTTTTTCCGCAATCGTGACCTTTACCACAGTCCGGGCAGCTGGCCCGGTTATGCTCCCAGAGCATCACCAGAACCACGAAGGGCTGTGCCCATCATGCATCGCAGGCGGGTCGCCCAGGTGCCGGGGAGCGCAGCGAGTTCTCCCCCGAGTGATGGGTGCCCGGGTGCCGCTTTGGGCGCTCGGGACAGCAGAAACCTTGATCTGCCACTCTCAACCGAGAACACCCCCTTGCGGCGGCGGCGCATGGAGTCACAAGCGAAAATGCGGAGCCTTGCAGAAAATTACGCCCTGCCATGGGAAAATGGCTTCGGAACATGCCCACAAAAACCGGCTCTCGAGCTGGAGCAACCCCGGCGAAGAGCCGGAGCAAATGCAATACCCCCCTACCCCCCTCCCTACCCGAGGGGGGTATCGTGCAAGCGGTTGAAAACAAAGAGTCATCACTGTCAAAGTATCACGATCCGGTACATTTTGACCAAAAATTCGCCTGTTTGTGCAGTTCAAGGCCCCGGGGACTGTCCCACGGCAACCACTTCCAGAGTCTTGCTGGGCGCACAGAACTCTTCTGTTTTTCGTTGCCATGCGCCGCGCTTTGACTCCACCAAAGGAAAACCCCGGGAAGCAGTCTCCCGGGGTCCGCGGCGTCCACTGTGGCGCGGCTCACATCTTTCCAAACCGGTACCCGATTGTCACGGAAAACCCAAAGCTGTGCTGGATGGTCGATCCAAATCCGGTGGGGATAAACTCCGGAGCCAACCGCGCTGAAACCCTTGGCGTCAGGTTGTACTCGCCGATAAGAGAAGCATTGGCCGCAAACACCGGTCCGTTCGGCCAAAGACCCAGCGCCTCGGCCAGGGTTTCGCTCCCGCTCAAATCACCGGTAAAGTGGCCATAGGCCATGCCCGCCATGATCCTTCCGGCAACCGATACCTTCGGCTGCATATAAAACCGGTAGGTAGGTCCGGCCATGAAAGTGTACTGAGTTACCTCCACATTGGTGATGGCGCTGTTCGTAATCGCGTTGTTATACACATAGGCCGCGCCGAAATAACCGCGCGCATCGCCCGTAATGCCCAGTCGTTCGTTGAAGTACCGCGTAACTCCTGCGTCCCAGGCATATTCATGCGCCCGCTGCAGGTTCACCCCCGGCACAAACCGCAGGTATCCCATGCCGAAATAGCCCTCGTACCGATGCGCGTAAGCCTGCTGAATGGCGAGGGCGCGGCGCTGTGCCCGGCGTGCCCGGATGCGCGCCTGCACGGTGATTTCGCCCTGGGTTTCGGTGCCGGCGGCCGGTTGCTGCGTCGCCTCCGGGGTGGCGGGATTGCTGCTCGAACTTTGCGCCAAAGCGGCGGGGACGGCTGGGCAAATCAGCGCCAGCGAAAGAGCTAAACGGAAAAAAGATGACATGGACGTTGCATTTCCTCCACGGGACTGCGGAAGCACACCACGGCTTCGCGCAGCGCTTCCCCCACTTCGTATTAAATCATCTGGAGCGAGCCTTGTGGGCGGATGCGGCTGGTTTAGAGGCTGGAACCGGCGTATCCCGGCAAATTCCAGGCCTGTCCTCCAGCGCTTCCCGGCTTTTCTGCCCATCCCGGCCGGTTCCGCCACGCCGGCGCCTTCGCCCCGCCTGTCGCTTAATACCATGCCCACGGCGCCGCCAGGTACGTTACCATGAAGGCCATTGGAGGCCAAATCGCTCATGGGTAAGATTCTGCTCGGGCTGTTCCTTGGAGTTGTTCTTTTCCCCCTCGCCGTGCTGGGATGGCTGTACTTTGGCAACGTGCCCGTCGCCGTAGCCGACCCGCCGTTCCCTCAGGAAAGGTTGATCACCCACATTCCGCTGCACGCCCGCATCGATCGCGAAGCCCCGAAAACCGCGCCGATTGAGGCCGATGAAGCCAACCTCGTGGCCGGAGCGCAAATCTACGGCGACCACTGCGCGGGTTGCCACGGCCTTTACGGCAAACCCTCCCCCATTGGCGACCGGATGTTTCCCCCTGCGCCTCCGCTCTGGAAGCCTCACCACCACGGCTCACAAACCGTGGTCGGGGTAAGCGATGACCCGCCGGGCGAAACCTACTGGAAGGTCGCCAACGGCATCCGCCTCACCGGCATGCCGAGCTACAAAGGCGCCTTGACGGAGAACCAGATGTGGCAGGTGAGCCTGCTATTGGCCAACGCCGACAAAACCTTGCCGCCTGCCGCTCTGGACCTCCTGAAAGGCGTCTCCCAGGTGGAGGCTGCACCCGTCAAGACGGCGCGCGTCCAAACGAAGTAGTCCACCCCGCCGGAAGGACTCGTTCACGGCTTCAAAGGAGCATCGAGATGAACGTCATCGAGCTGATCCGTAAAGGGCTAGGATTCTTTTTGATGAGTATTGGCGTCTCCAGCCCGGCAAAGAAACCGCAGTCGGCCACAAAGCCAGGGGCAAAACAAACCCCGTAACCGGCGCGATGGCCGCTGGGAATGGTCTCGATCGTTCTCGTCACTCTCGTTCTTTGCCTCGGCCCTTCCAACGATGGGCCGGGGCAGATTCTGGCTGTTTTCCGGGGAAGCTTCAGAGAGGCGGGACGCGCGGAGCGGCCAGGCCGCACGCAGGATGCATCGTAAGGGCCAGCAGGGAATCTTCTATACAGGCGAGCACATTCATATGGCTGCACAAAAGGGTTTTTGGCGGGCATTTTGGGATTTTCTGGTTCTCTTCAGCGGAATTTCCACCGCTTCAAATCTGTCCCGCACACAGAGACGCCCCGTGCGCAGGAGGGGATTATTCCTGTTCCGAAACGATGGCGGCAACGCAAAGGTGATCCCCGGCAAATGAGCCGATTGCTAAAATGAAGGCTATGCCGCTGACTCGTCAACAGGCTCTTGATTACTTTCGCTCCTCCGATCTGATTGGACTCGGATTTGAGGCGGATGCTGTTCGCCGCCGTCTTCACCCCGAGGGAGTGGTCACCTACATTATTGACCGCAACATCAACTACACCAACTTCTGCACAGAGTACTGTACCTTCTGCGCCTTCTATCGGCCGTTGACGGGCCCACGATCGGAAGAGGGTTATGTACTTGACTTCGAGAAGATCTACGAGAAGATCGCCGAAACCGAAGAGATGGGCGGTACCGGGGTGCTGATGCAAGGTGGCATTCATCCGGAATTGAAAATCGACTGGTTTGAGCGTCTCTTCAGCGGCATCAAGCAGCGTTTTCCGCGCATCTGGCTTCATTGCCTTACCGCCTCGGAGGTTCTGGCCATCGCCAAGTACAGCGATCTCAGCCTGCGAGACACCCTCATCCGCCTGCGGGATGCAGGCCTGGATTCAATCCCCGGGGGAGGCGCCGAAATTCTGGACGACGATGTCCGCCAGCGTATTGCCCGCCTCAAATGCAACACGGAGGACTGGTTGAGTGTGCATCGCAGCGCGCACCAGCTTGGCATGCGCACTACGGCGACCATGATGTTCGGCGTGGGCGAGACCTTTGATCAGCGCATCAACCACTTCGAAGCCGTCCGCCGCCTGCAGGAAGAAACAGGCGGATTCACGGCCTTTATTCCCTGGAGCTTTCAGCCCCGGCACACAGCTCTGGGCGGCCGCGGCTGGGACGAAGCCACCTCGGTTGAGTATCTCAAGGTGCTTGCCATCTCGCGTCTTTATCTCGACAACATCGAGAACGTGCAGGCGAGCTGGGTTACCCAGGGCCTGAAGGTGCTGGAGCTGGGCTTGCATTTTGGCGGCAACGATGTGGGCTCGGTGATGCTGGAGGAGAATGTCGTGAAGGCCGCCGGCACCAGCAACTGCACCACCGAGGAGGAACTCCGGCGCATCATCCGCGATGCAGGCTTCAAGCCGGTGCAACGGGACACGCTCTACCGGACCATGTTCCTTAACTGACCCCGCGATTTCTTGGCGTCTGGGACAGGAGGAGCGAATGTACAGAGCACGCAAAGCATGAATGAGCGATTCGTCCCGTTTTTCTTGATCCGGCGCGATGCGGGTCGTGGGGCGCGGGAATTCCGAAGGCGGTTTGTATCGCGAGGGGACTTGGCAATCGAGTCCGGTGAGCCGCAGACCCCAGAGAGCAGAGCGGTGTTCCGCCGGCAGGAACCGGTCAAGGGTGGGTCTGGCTTCCCGCGGCCACTTGTAGCCCATGCTGCAGCAAGTCAACGATGGAGGCCAGGCTCTGCTCCGCTCCACGCTTGCTTCCTGGCAGGTTCACGATAAGCGTTCTGTCTTTCAGGCCCGCAGCGCCGCGCGCGAGCCATGCATAAGGATTGGCAGCAGCGCCGCGGGAGCGCATAGCTTCAGCAAGTCCAGGAGCTTCCCGGTCAATCACGCGGCGAGTCGCCTCCGGGGTCCGGTCGCGGGGACCGAGTCCCGTGCCGCCCACGGTGAGGACGAGCGCATCTCCGCGGCAGGATAACCGGTTCAGTTCGGCGGAAATGGCATCTTCGTTATCCGCGAGCAAGCTGGTTTCAATCTCAGCCTCGGGCCAGTATTTCCGCAGTAGCGTTACAACCGCAGGGCCTGCGGTGTCTGTCATCAGTCCCTGCGAACACCGGTCGGAAATCGTAAGCACCGCGATCACCATGCCGATGATTGTACCGTTTATGCCCTTGCTCTTGGCGGAATCAGCAGGGTTACTGCATCGGGGACGATCTCAATGCGAGCCGGAAGGTTACCGAGGACCTCTCCATCGGCTTCTGCAATGATGTCGTGAGGGAATCCGTTACAGGGGTGGCACTCCACCGAGTTTGCCTGAATGAGATGGACATTGCGGGAAAAGGTCTGGCGGCCAAAAATCACCGCCATGAGAAAGCTGAGATAGTCGCGGCGGCGGCGGGTGCTGAAGGCGATCAGATGCAAACTGTTGCTTTCGAGCATGGCGCCGGGCGCAAACTTGCGCAAAACCCCGCCGAAGTCGCTCACCCGGATGGCCAGGAGTTGGGAGAGATGTTCCACGCGCGGCACGCTGGAACCATTGACAAACGAAGCTTCAAAGAGAGGAAAAGAATGGGTGGCCCACACGCGGAATCCTTCAATCATATAAAGGGCATACCCGATACGGCGTTTGAGAGCCGGATTCATGCGGGAGAGAAAGAGCGCATCGGCTCCAATGCCTGCAGCCACCGTGAAGTAGCGGGCACTAAGATTCCCGCCTGCATCCCGGGTGTGAATCCGGCCGATGGGGACGCGTACCCTTTCGGCACTACAGAGGAGCCGCGCGGCTTTGGCTGGCGAGCCGCCCATGCCCAGGTTGTTGGCCAATGCATTCGCGGTTCCCAAGGGCAGAACGCCGAGCGCCACATGCGTGCCGACCAGCGCCTGGAGCACCTCGTTCATGGTTCCGTCGCCTCCGCAGGCGACCACCGTATCAAAGCCGTCATCGACAGCTCGACGCGCCACATCCACCGCACGGCCGGCGCCATCGGTTTCAAAAGGCACCGCAGCGATGCCGGCTTCCGTAAGGGTAACTAGCGCGTGCTGCACCGCATTCCCGTGTCGCGAAGAACCCATGCCGGAAAATGGGTTATAAATCAGTGCAACCTTGCGTATGGTCGAATGCACCTTACGGTCCCCCGGTGTTAGCTCCACCGGTTTATGATTGCACAACCGTACAGCATCCCGTACACCGTAAGCCCTATGGCGAGGAGAAAGGCCCAACCTCGCATAAGGTATCTTTTTGAATGCACGGCTGGAGTTACGCAATTTCAGGCGTGCGGCAGCGCGCAACGGCGGCTTTGTACCGCTCGTAAGCATCGGGCCAGGCAGCGCCTGAGGCTGGCTCGTATCGCTGACACTCAACCGACTCGCCCAAGGCCGCACGGCCTTCTTCCAGGTTCTTCAGGTGGCTGGTGGCGACGGCTTGCAACATGGCATTGCCCAAAGCCGCAGCCTCCACCGGGCCGGCCACCACTTCGCGGCCACAGGCGTCGGCGGTCATCTGGCAGAGAAATCGATTCAGGCTTCCGCCGCCTACCACGCGTATTGTGCGCAGTGTTCGTCCTGTAATACGCTCCAGGCTTTCGATCGCATCCCGGTAAGAGAAGCTCAAACTCTCAAAGATGCAACGCGCCATTTCTCCGGCCGTGCCCGGAACAGGCTGGCCGCTGTGGGCGCAAGAGTCCCGGACCGCTGCCAGCATGTTGGCAGGAGCCTGCAATGCGCTGGCCGAAGGGTCGATGAACGATCGAAAGGCCGTGGCTTTTTGCGCCGCAGCTTCCAGGTCGCTCCATGCGTGGTGCTCGCCGGCGGCATCCCAGGCGTGCACGCACTCCTGCAGAATCCACAAGCCGGTCAGGTTCTTTAGCATGAGCACGCCGCCATCGGCCGCGCCTTCGTTTGTAAACCCGCCGCGGAAGAAGTCGTCGCTCAGATTGGGCTCGTGGGCGGCAATGCCCATCAGGCTCCACGTGCCGCTGCTGAGAAAGACACTCGACTGATCGAGAGCGGGAATGGCCGCAACCGCGCTGGCTGTATCGTGCGAGGCGACGGCAATGCACGGAAACGGGCGAGCGAATCCGCACTCTGCCTGTACGGCAGGAAGCAGGGAGCCAAGGATCGTTCCCGGCAGAACTACCGCCTGAAAGATGCGCGGCGGCAATTGAAACGCGGCCAGCGTGGCTTGCGACCAACTTCGCGCCTGCAGATCGTAGAGCTGGGTGGTGGTCGCCTCGGTGTATTCCGCGCGCTTCTGGCCGCTCAGCAAAAACTGAAATAGATCGGGGATCATCAGCAGCGCGTAGGCGTTCCTCAGTTGCCGGTCGCGGTGAAAGATCATGCTGGCGAGCTGGAATACCGTGTTGATCTCCATGGTTTGTCCGCCGGTGGCGCGAAACAGCTCGCGCGGTCCCATCACCGTGTGCACCCGCTCCGGAAGCCCTTTGGTGCGAGCATCGCGATAGTGATACGGATTCCCCAACAGGCGATCGCGTTCGTCGAGCAGGCCGAAGTCCACACCCCACGCATCTACGCCAATTCCGCACGGCGTATCGCCTCCCGAAGCTCTGTACAGCCTTAATCCGTTCTGAATCTCTGACCACATGCGGAGCGCATCCCAATGGAGACTGTTTCCGAAGTGAACACCTCCATTCGGAAAACGATGAATCTGCTGCATGCTGAAGCGGCTGCCATCCCAACGGCAATCCATCACGCGGCCGCTCGATGCTCCGAGGTCTACGGCAAGAAAATGCGCGGCTGTTGTCATCACTGTCCAGTTGAATCTCGTGCAACCAGTTTAGCTGCCCGGCCTTTCTTGCGCGATGACGATAGAGGGGATATTGGCAGGTGATTCCCTGGCGCCAGCGATCAGTTGATGGATTTGGACGGGTGGCGCAATGTGTGTGTCCAGCGCGCCCATATCGTTTTACTGCATGAAAGCAGCGGGATCAGCCTCTCGACCCGCAAACCGTGGCCGCGACCAGCGAACGAGCTTCTGACATGGACACTGCCTGGCTGCCTGGCTTGCCTTCGCCGCTCCATCGTTTTTGGATATTTCGTTGCGCGTAACAACCCGTGCCTGCTCACATTCAGATTCCCACTGCGGCTCTCCGCGCACTATCCTTTCTCCCGTTCGGCCGCACCCGTGCTGCCGCGCGTGAAGCCCTCCGTGAGCCGCCCGCAACTTCTCTCGCGGAAAGGCACGCATGCCACACTCAATCGCCGCCACCGCAAAGGAACGGCAGTTTGATCCATATGTATAAACGGTGGCCAAACTGCCAGAGAGAGACAGCGTCATGAAAAGACATGTGATTCTTACTGCGATGTTCATCGCCTTGGCTGCGACTCAGCCGGCCTTGGCAAAGAGGGCGCGCTCCGCCCCGGCCACGCCAGAAGCCACCAAGCCCGCCAGCCACGCGATTCTGTTGAGCGACGCGGACTGGAAGCTGAAATCGTATCCCATGGGGGCGGGCGAAGAGCAAAAAGCCTACGCCCCCGGTATTGACGAAAGCGGCTACAAGACCGTCGCTGTCCCCGCGGAGATTCAACTCACGACCGGCCTGAAAGGGATGGATCTCTATCGGCAGTCGCGCGCAATCTCTCTGATCAACAAGAGCGAGTGGTGGTACCGCAAGAGCTTTATGACTCCGCGGCTCGACCCGGGAGACCGTGTGCGGCTGGTCTTCGAGCGGGCGGACTACTTCGCCTCGGTGTGGCTGAACGGCGAAAAGCTGGGCGACCACGAGGGCGCTTATACGACCTTCTCCTTCGACATCACCTCGAAGCTCAAGCGCGGCGGGGAAAACCTGCTGGCGGTCAAGGTCACCTGTCCCTGGCTGCCCAAGGGCCGCAATCTTGCCGAGTACAACAAGAGCAGCTTCACGCTGGTTTGGCCGGGGGGCACCGAGATTTTTCCCCATCCGCCCTACGCTCTCAGCTTTGGCTGGAACCAGATTCCCGCCCAGGGCAACGCCGTGCTGACCATCGGGCTGACCGGTAAAGTGAAGCTGGTGACCACGCCGGCGCGAAGCATCGAGGATCTTTTTGTCTACACCAAGTCGCTGAACAAGGACGGCAGCGCCACGCTCTCCATCTCCGGAACGGTACGCAATGACGGACCAGACGATGTGCGCGCCACCGTCGACGTTGAATTACGGCCGCACAACTTCGCAGGCACTGCGCAGCGGCTGCCCAGACAGGAGTTGGCACTTCACCCCGGAGAAAACGAGTTTCATCTGGAAGCCACGGTCCGCAACCCGAAGCTCTGGTGGACCTGGGATCTGGGCACGCCGAACCTCTACAAGCTGGTTGCCACGCTCGGCGCACCAGGGCAGACCGAAGAATCGCGCCAGACCGTTTTCGGCATCCGCACTATCGAGCGCCTCTCGGATATGAGCTACTGGCTCAATGGCAGGCACATCTTCCTCAAAGGCGCATGGTATGCCATGGCGAGTTACTACTCGTCGCAGGATACCCGCGCCACCTACCGCCCCGATCTTCTTCTGCTGCGTGCCGCGAACGCCAACTACATTCTGGTTCAGCTGATCGAGAAAGACAGCTTCTACGATCTCTGCGACGAGATGGGGTTGATGGTCTTTACGCAAATGCCCTTCAACCAGCCGGGACCGTTCTACACGCTCGAACCCGGCAACCCGCGCCGCGAAATCTTCCTGAAAACCGCCATGGAGCAGGGTGCGGAGATGGTGCGCGAACATCGCAACCATCCCTCGATGGCGGTATGGGCGCCGCTGGCCGAGTCCACCTGGTCCAAATGGGCCAAGAAGGATTACGTGCCCTTCTACGAGGGCATGCGCAGGGTGGTGCAGAAGCTCGCGCCGGGCACCATCTATCAGCGCAGTTTTTGCGACGACGGCGAGGAGCATATCTGGACGGCCACGGCTGGATTTTTCGGAACCGGAGATTACCGCTATCACTACGATTTCGCTCCCGCCTTCGTCTCCGAATACGGCAGCGACGCCATGTCGTCCTACGAAAACCTCCACAAATATATCTCCAGCGACGATCTCTGGTCCGACAAGAATCCGCGCCGTCCGGGGTGGTTTTATCTGCCCATCAACGTCAATGCCTACACCTACCTGGGGTCTACGGCCATTCAGTCCCTGCAGAGCATTCTCAGCATGCCGCTGCGGTACATAGACAGCGATCCGCGGTCCGCCAAAGAGCTGGACGAAGCCTCCCAGCTCTACCAGGACTTCATCATGCGCTACGCCTCCGACGCCTTCCGGCGCAAGATGTTCAACCCCATCCAGGGAATCCGCTGGTGGGAGTACAAAGACACCGCACCCGCCTTCCAGTGCGGATTCGTCGATGTCGACCAGGTGCCGCTGATCGCCTATTACTCCTTCAAGCGCTCCATGGCCCCGCTGGCGGTGAGCCTGGCCATCAGGAGCGAGTTGAGCGGACTGCCCGACGAGGAGATGCAGACTGGAAGCGGCTATATGCACGTGCCGGTGTGGGTGGTGAACGACTACCGTATGGAGATGCCCGTGCGTGTGAAGACGGAGGTGCTCGATCTTTGAGGGCCACGTCGTGTATGCGCAGGCCGTCAAAGCCACCGTGGGCGCGGACAGGAGCCAGACCGTTGACGTGCTGAACTGGGATCTGCCCAAGGTGACCACAACCACGGTGTATGCGCTGCGCGCCACTGTGCAACAACAGAACGGCGGCCTGCGCGCTGAAAGCCAGATTTATTTGAAGGTGCTGCCGCCGGAATCGGTCGCCCCTGTCGATCAGGTGCCGCCGCTGCCGAAGAAATATCGTGTGCTCCTGATCGCCACCCAGAAGTACGGCGACGCGCTGGCCGCCGAACTGCGCGCCATGGGCGTGGAGCTCGACGTCATCGATCAGGACCACCTCGACCGCTTCGGCGAGCTGCGCGATGCCGGACAGCTTCGCCGCAAATACGACGTCATCTGGCTGGGTTCCTTTGAAGCCTTGTGGAAGGTGCTCGACGACGATATGGCCGAGGGCATTGCGCAAGCCGTCAAGGACGGCGTGGGCTTTATCCACACCGGCGGCGAAAGCAGCTTCCACGGCGGAGAGGGCATCGCGGCATGTCTCGACATGACCAAGCTGCCCGAGCTGCTGCCTGTGAAGATACGCTCTGAGGCCTACGATCTGAGCCTTCTCAACCAGAGCAAAGATGTTCGCGTCTTCACCAAAGGCTGGACCGACTCTGGCCTGAAGTGGATCGGCATTGAGAACTACAACGAGGTGGAGGCGAAACCGGACAGCGACATCATCATGAAGTTTGAGGACTGGCCGCTGCTCGTCACCGGGCACTACGGAAAAGGCCGAACACTGGCCTTCATGGGATTCACACCGCGCGACAAAACTGCCGAGGCCACATGGCGCGCCCTCTACGCGCAGATGTTGATGGCCGCCACGGGTGAGAACCCCGAGTACCGGTATGCCGCCGTGATGGGCAGGGAGACGCCGGTCTTCCAGTTGCTGAAGGAGCAGCCCGAAGCCGGCGTGCAGGCTTTGCCGGCGGCGATTGACGCCGCGGCGAAGGACGGCACGGCCCGTTTCAAGCTCGACATAACAAATGGCGGCCGCTTTGCGCGTCTCCTGCGCTTGCGCATCGCATGGACCAACGCGCCGGCGCAGGAGCCCGTGGTGCTGTACGGTGAAAACTACTTCGATCTCTTCCCGGGTGAAAAGAAGCAAGTGCCCGTGGATGTGGTGATGCCGGAAGGCTTCACCGGATCGGCGAACGGCACGTTGATTCTCGAAGGCGAAAATGTGCCCGAAAGCCGCATCCCGGTGAGCTTCACCGCTGCTCAGTAAGCCCGAGGGCGCTCGCCGCCATGCTACAAAAAACGCGTGCGGCCGATCGCGAAAGCATCGGCCGCACGAAACCACGCTGCAACGGAAGAAACCTGCTCTGTCCCGGCCCAGTCGTTCTAAAACTCATCCACGGAAGCCGGCATTCGATTGGTCTTCACCGTCGCCGCATAGTACTCCGCGGTCAGTTTGCCCTTGGCGGGAATCCAGGCGAAGCCCGGCGTGTCCATCAGGCGGCCGCGTTCGATCATCTCGCGGCGCGACTCCGCAAAGGGCGTCACGCCAAACTCGAGCCCGCGCGAAAGCGTGCGCAGGTTCCAGGGCTTGAAGTCGCGGAAGTTGTTCTCGTCCCAAATGCCAATCCAGGGAAACTCGCTTCGCTTCCAGCAATAGGTGAGGGCTGTCTGCGACGCGGGCGACCAAGCGATAAAGAACGACCGGGCCTGCGCTTGATCCATCAGATAGGAGCGAAACCCACCCTGCCCTGTTCCGCTGGTGAGGGTTTCTTTGAAGGTGGGCCCCGGCTTGTCAAAGATCTTCCCCGACTCCGGGTCGCTGCCGCCGGGCAGTGAACCTACCAGGCCGCCGTTGGCATAGAACTCCGTCTTGCCGCGATCCATGAAGGGCGGGCCCAGAGTCACGTGCTGCGTCCACGCGGTCGGGCGGTCGAACGCCTCCAGATTCTCCACCGTCTCATGGATGTTGACCCTGTGCCCATCCAGACTGATCGCGCGCTCAAAGGTCAGCCGGGAGAGCGGAAGAACGCACCGTGCCAGAAGGCCGGTTGCTGTCGCCTCAAAATCCCAGCGCAGAACGCCCGCTTCGCCGTGAATCCGCACCCCCGCGGCGGCCTCCTCCGGCGATGGCCCGCCAAAGAGATACAGGCACAGATTGTGCCCCATGATGCCAGAGAGCAGATGCGCCTCCGGCCCCCCGCCATATTCGGGATACCGGGCCTCCGACCACGCGCTGGGCTCAATCGAAGGCCACGGCGGGATCCACAACGGATTAATGCCCGTCGCCTTGTTGAAAATCTCCGCAATATGTCCGCCCTCTTCGGTGACGGTTACGCGAATCTCTTCATTCTCGATCTGGAATGCTTTCCGGTTGTGAAAGCTCGTACGATGCATAAGAAACACCTCACTCTCTGGCCATGCGCCCTCTACGTGCAGTCCCAAGGCTGTCCCATCAGCCAACCGTATTAGATCATGAGTTTGTTGTGGCGCACGGCTCAGTGTTCCTTTGCGTACCGGACCATGGCCCTCACATTCTCGACGGGACTGTGCGGCGGCACCTCGCATCCGCAATTCACAATGAATTTTTTCCCGCAAATGGCGTGGCAGCGGCCGACCGACTCGTACACTCGCTCCGGCGTGCCTTCAAATACATCGGTGATCGTGGAGATATTTCCGCTCAGCACGCGGTCGCCCACCACCTGTTTGATTCGGGCCAGGTCCGAGGGAAAGTCGATCTCGTAGATGTCCACCGGCAGCGTGGCAAAGTCCTCGGCTAGCCGGGTGATCTTGCCGCACATGTGCTGGCGGGTGAAGATTTGCGGGTGCTTTTCCTTGATGTGCCTGAAGACGCGCATCTGCTCGCCAACGATGAACTCCCGGTAAAGCACCGGACCCAGAAGGCCGCTGGCCGCGTCGCTCATGCCGATGGTGTCCACGCCGGCTTCAACCTGCGCATCGGCGTAGAGAATGGCCACGTCGGCGCAAAAGTGCAGCAGGTCGCGCGCAAAACCGGCATCGTCGGTAAAGTCCACCATGATGCGATTGATGCCGCGCAGTTCCGCCGCTAGCGCCAGCGGTCCCTCCACCCAGCCGCAGATGGAGGCGTTCGGACCTGCTTCGCGCCGCATGATCGTTTCCGCCTTGATGCGGTCGTACATGCGCCCCGACTCATGCAGGTCGGGCATGCGGAACTCCTTCAGGCGCGCCTTGTCGGCCAGGGCCGCGCGTTCTTCCTGGATGGCCGGCCCCTGGTTATCGAACCACTCGATGCTTCCCTCGCCGGCGATGTCGATCACTTCGCGCGCAGGGTCGGAACAGGTGAGCAGAACGTCTATATCGAATTCCCGGTAGACGCGAAGCTGCGCCTCGGCCATCTTCCGGCCGTCTTTGGTGTAGTCGATGAATTTCATCCCGGAGTAGCTGGCCGCGAATTGCATCAGCATCGGCTGGCAACAAAGATGATCGACCGGTTCGCCGGCCACTGTATTGCGCACTCGCTCTAGAGCGTTCAAGAGAGTCTCCTTCCAGAATGACCGATCCCCGCGGGCTCCCGGCATCCAGACACCACGCCGGGGCCCCGGCAACAACGCTTCGATGAAGCAAATCAATACTCTAGTCTTGAAGCGCCCAGCCGGGAAAGACGAACCGGTAGCCAAAATGGCTGTTTCACCTGGCAAAACATCAGAGACCCAAACCTCAGGGAAACCAAAATGCCGCATCGCCACAGTGCGAGCAGCGCAGTTCGTACCGGGCAACCGGCACGCGCACCAAGTGGCCGCAATGCGGCCAGCCGGATGGTGAGAATCTGTGAAACACACGAGACCCGGCGCCGTGAAATCGCCGCATCCGTCTTGCGGGCGGGCTGCGACAGGCCACCTTCGCGCCCTGCAACCAACCTGCTTCGAACGGCCCGCCGAAACACCCTTGTTTCATTCCGCGATATGGGAGCTGCGCCGCTTTTTTTTCTTGCGCGCTCCCCCTCCTGCGCATAGGGTTCTGGTGCGAAATGAGGGAGCCGGACCATGGCGCTTTGGACAAGACGTGAAGCCTTGAAACTCGGAGCCGCGGCATCGGCCGCCGCGGTCATGCCCCGGTGGGCGGCCGCCGGCCAGGAACGCAACCTGGCCTTGAACCGCGCGGCCTGGGCATCGAGCGCGGCCAACTTCATCGACATGGGGCATATGGCCACCGGCGGGCTGGCCGCAGGCAAGTGGCAGAGCGCGGATGCGGACGCGCAGTGGATTTATGTCGATCTGGGCGCAGAGTGCAAGGTTCGCTCCATCGTGCTGCGCTGGGGAGCGAATTACGGCCTGGCCTACACCCTTCAGGCTTCGACGGACAAAGGCCCCTCGCCGCAGACCGGCCTGGTGGAAAACTGGATCGACGTCCATCGAACGCTCGACGGCAAGGGCGGCGTGGAACAAATCCCGGCGCCCGAAACCAGCGCACGCTATGTGCGTCTGCTGCTGAACGGAAGAGCCAGGCCGGGCGGCTACGAGCTGGTGTCGTTTGAGGTCTACGGAACCGGCGGCTTCGAGCCGGTTCCCGTGCCGCCTCCTGCGCCGGAGCCGGACGGCACGCTGCGCTTGAGCGGCGGTTGGCGCCTGGTCAACCAGGCCTCGATTCCCGACAAGGCTGCGGCCGTTTCCACTTGCGGCTATGACGACAACAAGTGGCTGATTGCGACCGTGCCGGGAACGATCCTCACCAGCTACCTGAACCTGGGCGCCATTCCCGATCCGTACTACGGCGATCAGAATTACCAGATCTCGGAGTTTTTTGCTTATACGAACTGGTGGTATCGCATCGAGATCGACGTTCCGGCAAGCTACGCGGGCAAGCGCGCGTGGCTCAACTGCGCCGGTATCAACTACCGCGCCTTCGTCTTTGTGAATGGCAAGTCTGCGGGTTCCATCAACGGCGCCTTTATCCGCGGCAGGTTCGATGTGACCGGGATGATCCGTCCCGGCGCGAAGAACTGCATCGCGGTGTTGATTGTGCCCGTGCCCAAGCCCGACCGCATGGTGCCCAAGCCGCTGGATGGATACGTTTATCCAACTGAGTATCCGAAGAACGAGCCCACCATTCTGGAGGCGGACAGTTGGGACTGGCTGCCTACCATCCACGATCGCGATACCGGGATCATTAACCACGTGACGCTTACGGCGAGCGGCGATGTGACTGTCGAGAATCCGTTTGCGAGCACTCACTTCCCAGAGGCCGGAAACCTGAAGCGCGCCGATGTCACCCTTAAGGTGGATTTGAAGAACCACTCCGACAAGCCATGCAAAGGCGAGCTGAAGGTACGTCTGGGAGATATCGAGTTCACCCATCCCGTAACTCTTCAGAGTGGTGAAACAAGGGAGGTCAAGCTCGACAAATCCAGCTATAAGCAGCTTTCTCTTGTGGAACCGAAGCTCTGGTGGCCCAACGGGCACGGAGAACAGCACCTCTACGATCTGACGCTTGCGTTCGTCCTCGACGGCAAGCTCTCGGATGTGAATCGTTCGCGGGTTGGCATTCGCGAGTTCACTTACAACCAGCCCTCGCTCACAGAGTGGGACTCCGGCAAGATTGTCAACTTTGCCGGACATCTGGACGCCCAGAGTCGGCAGCCCCTCGAAATTCACTGCAACGGCAAGCCCATCTTCGCCCGCGGCGCAGACTGGGGCATGGACGAGGGCATGCTCCGTTGCGACCGCAAAGGCTTCGAGGACCGCTTGCGGTTCGAGAAAGACATGCACTACAACCTCATCCGCAACTGCCTCGGCAACGTCGACAAGGAAGAGTTCTACGACGTCTGCGATGAGATGGGCCTGATGGTGTGGGAAGAGTTCGGCATCCACTACTCGATCATGCCCGACGATGCGCCGATGTGGCTGCGCAACGCGCGCGACCGCTTTCTGCGCCGGCGCAACCGCGCCTGCGTCGTGCTGTGGTGCACGTCGAATGAAGACATCCCGCTCGATCCCTACCTGACGGAGATGCCCCAAATGGCGGCGGCGCTCGACGGCACGCGCCAATTTCTGCACGCATCCACGCAGATGCCGCCCATCAATGGCGACGGGCCCTACGATACGCGGCCGCCTAGCTGGTACTTCGGGTTTGCGCACGGCTTTCGCCCCGAGCTTGGCTCGCCCACCATTCCCGCGCTCGAAAGCATGCGCCGCATGATGCCTTGGAACAAGCTCTGGCCCGTAAGCCAGCTCTGGGGCGATCACGACTGGTGGCTGAAGCACGGCTGGGGCGCCGGCGAGGGACTCTGCGACGCCACGCAGCGCGCCATTGCCAAATATGGCCCTCCCACTGGCATCGAAGACTGCTGCCGCAAGGCGCAAATGGTGAACATGGAAGTCTTCAAGGCCATCTACGAATCCTGGAACGACCGCATGTGGAACGACTGCACGGGCGTCATGATCTGGATGAGCAACCCGGCCTGGCCGTCGCTCACCTGGAACACCTACGACTACTACATGGACACGACCGCGGCCTACTACGCCATCAAGAAGGCCTGCGAGCCGGTCCATATCCAGTGGAACGCCGCTACCAACCAGGTGAAGGCAATCAACTGCACGGCCAGTGAACGCCACGATCTCATCGCTGAGGCTGTGATCTACAACTTCGACGGTAGCGTCTTCGACACCCAAACGGCGCATCTGGATTGCCCGGCCAACCGCACCCGCGAATGTATGACCCTCTTCGCCGGCCAGGAGAAGCTGGCTGACCTGTCGAAGATTCACTTTATCCGGTTGGCCTTGAAAGACCGCGCCGGCGCGCTGCTCTCAAACAACTTTTACTGGCGCAGCAAAACCGAGTGGGAGTACGAAGAGCTCGACGCGATGCCCAGGGGACGCGTGACCGGCACGGTGAGCGCGCTGAAAGACGGCAAGCTCACCGTGGAACTCCGGAATCCAACCGCGGCAGTGGTCCTCATGGCACGGCTGAAGGTGATCGACCGGGCGACTGGGCTGGTGGCCGCTCCCCTGATGTATTCCGACAACTATTTTTCGCTTTGCCCGCAGGAAACCCGCCGGATCGACATTGATTTTGAGGCCGTCCACACGCATGGCCCTTTCCAGCTGGTCGTGGAAGGCTGGAATCTGGAGCCCGTCGAGCTGGTCAAGTCCCTGACTGCCTGACCAGCAGCACCGGCACAATGCCCTGCCGAGGTTCGATCTTCGGCAGAGCATTGTGTATCTGGCTGCATGCCGGCACAATCCAGCAAAAACAGGGGCAGGGCTGCGGCAGCTCAGCTTTGTTGTGTTCGTCCCGGCAGAAGTATCCTGATGTCTCTGTGCAGGTCTCCGGCGATTCGCCTGGAAAGCATTTCCGGGAACGGAAAGGCTGGTCTGACGGGATTTTCATGCCCCGGCGCCGCCGCAGCGAAAGATGCGGCGGCAGCCGCCATGGGGTGCGGCAAACCATGCGGGACTCCGATCGAGACACAGGATTGCCGCAGATGCCGTAGATTGAGAGCATGTACGCGCGCAAACTCTCGGTTCGGCGCATCGACGCGGCAGGCCAGAGCCATCCCTGTCTTCTGCGCTGGATTGACAGCTTTGCCATGCGCAACTTTACCAACGACGCAATTTTCGATCATCTTTTGCCGGCCGGCGACGGACAGCTGGAGGCGGGCAAGCGGGTGCCGCTGGAGCGGCTGCAGGCGGCCATGGAAGATTGGTTCCGGCGCAAGGGCTACCTGCAACCCGGAGAGCGGCTGGAAGTGCAAGAGACGACGCACACGCAGCCGCGCCAGCCGTAACCGCCATGTGGATGCGTGGGAGCGGGGTTTGGCGGGGGCGCCGGGCAGGTTTCTGTTTCTGCAAGAGCGATGGCAGGAGCGAGAGCCCTCAGGCGGCTTGCTCGTCCGGGATAGGGCTGTGGTTCCAGAGGGCCAGCTCGGCCTCGCGGCGCGCCTTCAGGGCGGCATTCTCCTGGGAGCCGGCATGGTCCCAGCGCAGGAGCTGTTGGGCGGCGGCAGCGTAATCACCGGCGTTGAGGCGCTCGAGGAGCGTGGATTGCGCCAGCCGGCCGGGGCCGAGGTTGTAACAGAAGTCCACCAGGGCATCGAACTGGCCCTGGTCGAGGGGAACCTTGACCAGGCGCTCGACAGCGCGCTCGGTTTCGCGGAGGTCTGCCGCCAGCAGCCGGGCGGCCTGCGCCTCGGTGATGCCTTGGGAGAATGTCTCCGGATGCACGAGACGGTGGCCGTAGCCGATGGTGGGATAACCGGCCACGTCCAGATACACTCGCTGCCGGAAGCCTTCCGATTTCATCAGTAATTCCATGCCTGCCGAGCTGAGTTCCATGGCCCGTCCTCCTGCGATGGCCCCGATGGGCCGTAATTCCACGCTAGCAAAGGGCGTGAATTAATCTGCAGAGCGGCGGCCGATCGGGCTGCCGGCCCGGGCGGCGAGCATGCGGAGAGGCGAGTGGGTGGGATGCGGCGGCCGAGGCGCGGTTCCGGGCCGCGCCATCGAGCTTCGGGGTCCGGCGAAGGAAGGACCGGCGCGACAGGAATTTTCCTCATGGGGTGTGACGCGTTATGCTGTTGCGTGTGTTGAATCCATCGAAAAAAATGCCCTCACAGCAAACAGACGAAACCACCGCACTGTTGCGCATCAGCCGCCGCGAATTCGTGAAGATGAGCTCATTGGCTGCGGGCGCGATGGCGTTTGGCGTGCCGGCGCTGGTGCGCGGACAGAACCTGAACAGCAAACTGAACATCGCCTGCATAGGAATCGGCGGGAAAGGCAAGAGCGACACGGATGCGTGCGCCGGCGAGAACATCGTGGCGTTGTGTGACGTGGATTCCGGCTCGGCGGCGTACGCGACACAGACGAAGAAGTATCCGGACGCGAAGTTTTTCAAGGATTTCCGCCAGATGCTGGACCAGATGGACCATGAGATCGATGCGGTGACGGTTTCGACTCCGGATCATATGCACGCGATTGTGGCCTCGGCGGCGATGAAGAGGAACAAGGCGGTATTTTGCCAGAAGCCGCTGACGCAGACGATTTATGAGGCGCGCTATTTGCGGAAGATGGCCGAGAAGCGGCATCTGGTGACGCAGATGGGCAACCAGGGTAGCGCCACGGACGGATTGCGCCGCGCGGTGGAGACGATACAAGACGGGCTAATTGGACAAGTACACGAGGTGCACGTGTGGACGAATCGTCCGATCTGGCCGCAGGCGATGGATCGTCCGGCCGGACAAGACCCGGTTCCCGCGACATTGGATTGGGATGTGTGGATAGGGCCGGCGCCGATGCGGCCGTATGTGGGCAGCCATCGTCCAGGCGATCCCGATGGAGTGTACGAGCCGTTCAACTGGCGGGGCTGGCAGGATTTCGGGACGGGCGCGCTGGGGGACATGGCGTGCCACACGGTGAATATGCCGTTTCGCGCCTTGAATCTGGATTACCCGACGGAGATTGAAGCGACGCCCCTGAGCAAGATGAACACGGAATCGTATCCCATCGGCTCCAAAATCCGCTTTGCGTTTCCGCGGCGCCAAGCGCGCATATCCGTTGCCCATCCGCATCTTTTCCACCATTCCAGAAAGATCGAACACGATGCGGCGACACTGTGGTGGTATGACGGCGGCCACCCCGACCCGACGGCGCGCGGCGGGCATGATCTGAGCAACAAGCCGCCGGCGGAACTGACGGCCGACATCGTGGCGCTGCGGGGCGAAGTTCCCGAGAGCGGTTGTCTGCTGATCGGCGACGGGGGCACGGTGTTTTCGCCCGACGATTACGGGTCCAGTTTTTTTGTGAAGCTGAAGGGCGATGAGAAGTATCTGCACTACACCAAGCACCCGGCGATGGCGCAGTATCCCGAGCGCATTCCGCGGAACCGTTTTGGCATAAAAGGCAAAGGCAGCGGTTTTGCCCATGCGCAGGAGTGGCTTGTCGCGGTGAAGGAAAACAAGCCGGAACTTTGCTACTCGCGTTTCGACATTGGCGCGCGCCTGACGGAGATCATGCTGCTGGGCTGCGTGTCATTGCGCGCGGGCCAGAAGATCGAGTGGGACGGACCGAAGATGGCAGCGAAGAATTGTCCGCAGGCCGCGCCGTACATCCGGCGGGAAGACCGATCGGGCTGGGCTCTTTCCTGATCTTGCCGTGCGCGGCGATGGGGCGGCCGCTTGACGCGCGCGCAAAGGCAGGGAGGGTGCGGCCCAACAGGCTGCCGAGGATCAATGAAGTGAGCCCGTTTATCCGCGTGACGCCTCTTCACTCGGTCCGCGGTCATTCGCCGCGATGCCATGTCAACGCTCAGAGGGCTTCAGTTGGAGATCGGCGAAGTAAGCCTCGGTTCCTACACCAATCCACAAAGCCACGGCACCGGTGCAATCACCCAACCTGAGATCGTTCACCAGCAGCGTTGGCTGCGAGGCTCCGTTTACGTACAGCCGCATCCTGACTCCATTCACTTCGATTTTGAGATGAGTCCACTCGCCGGGAACGAGGTCGGTGTACGACTCATATTTGCCGGGCGATTCCGTGCGCAACTTCAGCCACTCGTAGTCGGGAAACGAGGCGTATTGCGTCGAGTGGTTTCGACGTTCCTGATCGTCGGCGCGCCCGTTGGTGGGGCGTATGTAGACATAGTCGTACCTGGAGGCTTCGGGTGGCACGCGGAACGCAATCCCGACAAACCCGCGCGCCAGGGCAGGCGCATGTGCCTGAGGCATCCCTGCAACATCGACATCGATCGTACCGTTATGGAAAGACGATCCCGTGAGAAGGGCGATGCCGCCACCAGTCCCCGACTTCTGCGCGTCATAGGCCGCGTCCGCACTTGGCAGGGACCTCACACGAACGGCCTTGCGCCCTCGATACAACACGCAATCCACCGTCACGTTATGTGGCTGTAATCCCTTGCAGTGGTCCAGCGAAGCGGGCGTAGCCGCCACTGCCGCGGGGACCAGAAGGGCTGCGGTGAAAGCCGCAATCATGCGGAATTGTAGCCGGATTCGTGGCACACTCGATTTCATATGGGCAATCTCCCACCGTCAGCGGACGGGCCTGCCTGCCGGTTGCGAGAGAGGCATCCCTTTTGTGCCCGCGTAAAAGACAATGAAGGTCGCTGGCGCATCGCCCACGATGCCGCGATGCGCGGTATGGACCGCCTCTGGCATCACCTCGCCAGCGGCGAAATGCTTCTTGTTGCCCGTGTCGTCTTGCACGGTGATCTCACCGGAGAGAACGTAGGCAAAGCTCGGCATGGGATGCGAATGCCAGGGCAACTCGCCGCGGGCAGGAATCGTGATCCTTGCCACGACCGGTTCTGCCGCTCCCTCCGGGTACGCGTGGTACGCTGCGCCATTCCACGAGGCTTCCGTGCGCATCAGTTCCTGGATCTCAACGTGGCCGTCAGTTTGTGGGCTTGAAGTCACGTCTCCTCCACTCTCCAGAAACGACTGGAGGTCGTTGGCAAATTTGAACGGGTTCTTGAATGCTAGAAAATGGTCTCCCTGCTCTGCCTTCGAGTAAATGTAGAGAGTCGAGTTGGGGATCACCGACTTCATCCACCGTTGGCTCGGAACATTCGCGCTGTACTCGCCGGTAAAGATGGCAGTCGGGACGTTGATCTTGGTCCGTATCACGTCGCGCCAATCCATGCTCGCGTGGTCGTACAGGATGCGGTTGACGGCTGCTGTGTCTACCGGAACCATCGCGCGCGCAAACGCTTCCGAGTTCGCGTAGGCAGGTGAATCCATAGCGTTATAACGCTCCATCAGCGAGGTTCCTGTGTGTGCGGACATGGCCGGGCCAACACCGTCGACTGAGTCCGCAATGGCTCCTGATTGGAGACGCTCGTCGGGAGTCATTCCCGGGCGACTGAGAATAGAGGGCGGCTCGTCTATCAGCACAAGCTTTTCGATTCCCTCGGTTCCGAAGAGATCGATGTACCCGTACAAGATCGACACGCCCATGGACCAGCCGCAGTAGTAGGCAGACTTCACCCCGATGTGCTCGTTGAACTCGCGGAGATCCATCGAATACCTGTAGATCCGGTTTCCGAAGTCCACCTTCTCAGACAGCCCTTGATTACGCTCATCCAGCACGTAAACGTGATAGTGCCTGCTCAGCAGATAGAGCACATTGATGTAGTTTGCGCCATTTGCGGACCATGCTGGAACAAAGATGAGCGGCTTGCCCGATCCTGCCTCCCAATATGCGAGCTGCACACCGTCGCTCGTCCGAAAGAAATGAATCTGCAGGTCTTTGAAGTCGGATAACTTCTGAGGCAGGCCATCGATCTTGTTTGGAAACGTGAAGTCCCTGCCAAGAACGGAGAGCGCAGGCGCGGCAAGCAGATGGCTTGCTGATGCGGTGAGGAGCGCGGCTGCAATCGTGCTAAGTTTCGCTTTTCTAATCTGCATGGATGCTATTCACTCGATGTTTCGACGAAGCGCAGGCCGCCGGTGTGAAAGCCACCTGTTCGGCCCCTTGCGCCCTCATTTCTTCAGGTTAGTTCAGAGCCAGCTCGGCTTCACGTCCACCGGCACGCCGTCGGTTTCCGTGAACTGCACAAGGCTCTTCGCCTCGGTTTGGATGCACATATAACGCAGTGGCCCCTGGCTCCCTGCCTTGATGCATCGCGCAGCCGCTGGATCGAGCCGCAGCACGCTGCCCTCCTCGACGTCGAACTTTTCGCCGTCAATGTAGAACTGCCCCTTGCCGGCAAGCACGATGTACACCTCTTCGTTCCGCTTGTGCGCATGCACAAAGGGAACGCTTACGCTCGCAGGCAGGTTGTTGATAGAAATCTCTGATCCCGTCAACGCAAGGTCGTCATGCAGCGTCACGCGCCCAATCTTGTTGATTGCACCGAGGGTCGATATCTTGAAATTCTTTCCTGTCTCCGCCTTGTTTTTCTCCTTGAATTCAACTCGCCGCTCTCGAAGAGGTTTGCTCTGGGGGAGGGCCTGGATTCGGCCGCCCCAACCGGTTTGCGGCGGATGTTGTTCCGCTCTTTTGACGAGGGAAAGACAACGAGTGTGAAATCCTTGGCAGGTGCAGGATGAATTCACACCATCCGCGGTCAAGTCGTCGAACGAGAGTAGGCGGACTATCCGGGACCAAAGGGAGAAGAGCATGACACTTGAGGATGCGGCACGGCAGGCAATCGCAGGAGATAAGGACGCCCTGAATCAGCTGGTTATGGCATTGCAGGGCGATCTTTATGGGCTATCGCTCCGCATGCTATGCAACCGCGAGGACGCCGAAGATGCAACGCAGGAGATCCTGATTCGCATCGTAACGCGGCTTTCCCAATTTGATTACCGGAGCAAGCTGAAGACCTGGGCATATCGCGTGGCGGTGAACTACATTCTGGATGTGAAAAAGAGTGCGGTGGAACGCCTGCACATGACCTTTGAGCAACTGGCGGAAGAGATTACCAGCGGATTGGGCGAGGCTGCTTTGCCCGAAGCTGAGGAATCGCTTCTTGTAGAGGAGGTCAAGGCAGGATGCAGCCTGGGAATGTTGCAATGCCTTGATCGTGACCATCGGCTCGCATACATCCTGGGTGAGGTGATGGAGATGCAGGGGCCTGAGGCGGCAGGGCTCCTTGACGTTTCGCCTGCGTTGTTTCGCAAGCGGCTGCAACTTGCCCGGAAGGAGATGCTGCGCTTTATGAAGAGCTATTGCGGGTTGGCCTCAGACGACGCGCCATGCCGCTGCAACCGGCAGGTTTCGTCAGGCCTGCAATCGGGCAGGATCAGCGGTGAGAGGTGCAATTACGCAGCGGCGCCTTCATCGTTCGCACAAATCCGAACGACGGTTAGACAGGTGGAAGAGGCACGATGGGCGCTCCAGGTGCATCGCACCAATCAACTGCGCGAGGCGCCCGTTGACTTTGCCCGGCGGTTGATAGAAATGCTTGAAACGCATCCCGCCTCGGATTAACGGACGAAGCAGGACCAGGTTCGATTGGCTCGTTTCGCAACCGCACGGCTCAAATGACTTCAGGGGGCAAGCACTCGTCGAGCTGGATTTTGAGTCCGGTGCGGCGGATTGGCGCCGCAGATGGGGATTACGCCGGTTGGTTGTGTTGCCGGACTGCGAGGGGAGGGAGCTGCGCGGGGACCGGCGGCGGGTGCGGGGGTCAGCCCGTGTTGCGGAGGCCGGCGGCGATGCCGCTGATGGTGGCAGCGATGGCGCGGTTGACCTCGGGCGTGTCTTCGCCGGCGCGTTTGCGGCGGAGCATATCGACCTGGATGAGGTGCATGGGATCGACGTAGGGGTTGCGCAAGCGGATGGAGTGGCTGAGGACCGGGCTGGTCTGGAGTAGCTCGGACTGGCCGGTGATGGCGAGGACGGCGCGGACGGAGCGGTGAAACTCGGTCTCGAAGATGTCGAAGATGCGTTCGCGGAGGAGGCGGTCCTCGACGAGGGAGGCGTAGAGGCGGGCGGTGCCGAGGTCGGCTTTGCCGAGCGCCATTTCGACGTTGCGCAGCAGGTCGATGAAGAGGGGGAATTCGCCGGCCATGGTTTGCAGGATATCGAGGGCGCCGGGGCGGGCCAGGAACTGCTCGATGGCGAAGCCGACGCCGAACCAGGCGGGGACGAGGAGGCGCGACTGCGTCCAGCCGAAGACCCAGGGAATGGCGCGGAGATCGGCGAGGCGGGGGCTGGCGTTGCGGCGTGCGGGGCGGGAGCCGATTTTGGCCTGTTCGAGCTCGCCGACGGGGGTGGACTGCTCGAAGTAGACGACCACGCCGGGATCGTCGAGGATGTGGCTGCGGTAGAAATCGAAGGCGATGGCGGAGAGATCGTCGAGAGCGTGCTCCCATTCGGGGCGCAGGATGCCCGTGAAGTGACCTTCAGGGTCACGGGCGTTGGGACGGGCGAGGGCGTCGAGCGCGGCGGCGATCATGAGCTCGAGATTGCGCTCGGCGAGGATTTCGTCGGCGTACTTGAAGTTGAGGACTTCACCCTGTTCGGTGATGCGGAAGTGTCCGTCGAAGGAATCGACGGGCTGGGCGAAGATGGCGCGATGGGTGGGGCCGCCGCCGCGGCCGACGGTGCCGCCGCGGCCGTGGAAGAGGCGCAGTTTGACGCCGCAGTCGCGGGCCACGGCGTGGAGGGCGCGATGGGCGCGGAAGATCTCCCAGGTGGAGGTGAGCATGCCGCCGTCTTTGTTGGAGTCGGAGTAGCCGAGCATGACCTCCTGCCAGCCGTCCCAGGTGTCCATGAGCTTGCGGTAGTCGGGGCGGGACCAGAGCTGGCGGCAGACTTCTGGGGCGCGGCGGAGGTCTTCGATGGATTCGAAGAGCGGGACGGGCATGAGGCCGGGATCGCGGCCGGCGCCCTCGACGCTGACGCCGCCGAGTCGGGCGAGACGGACGACAGTGAGGACGTCTTCGACGGAGGAGGCGCCGCTGATGACGTATTGACGGATGGCTTCGGGGGCGGGGCCGTTTTTGATTTCGGCGACGGCGCGGAAGGTATCGAGGACGGACTGGGTTTGGAGGGAGAGGTTGCCGGGCAGGGCGGGGGCAACGGTGTCGGCAATGGATTCACGCAGGGCGGAGGCGTGGACCTGGGCGTGTTGGCGGATATCGAGCGTGTGAAGGTGGAGGCCGAAGGTGCGGACCTGGAGGATGAGGGGATCGATGAGGGTGCGGGCGATGCGCGGGCCGCAGTGGGCGTGGAGCGAGTGGCGGAGGGTTTCCAGATCGGCGAGGAACTCGTCGACGGAGGCGTACGGAGGCAGGACCTGGACGAGCTGGCTCTGGCCCTCGGCGAGCGTATAGGAAGTGATGGGGAGCGGACCGCCGGCGAAGCTGGGACGCTCCAGGGTGCGCTGGATGCGGGCCTTGAGGCAGATGACGAAGCGGCGGTAGTACTCGAACTCGTATTGCTCGCCGAAGACCTGGGCCTCGGGGGTGTGGACCTGGGCGACGTATCCGCGGAGGCGCAAGAGGAGCTCTGGACTGACGGGGCGCAGATGGGCGCTGGGGGTGAGCAGGTCAGTGATTTCTTCAAGGCGGCGGAGGTAGAAGTGGAGCACATGGCCGCGGGCGAGCTGGATGGCGTCGTGGGTGACCTGGGGCGTGACGAAGGGATTGCCGTCGCGGTCGCCGCCGATCCAGGAGCCGAAACGGAGGATGAGCGGGAGCTCGTGGGGGTCGATTTCGAGGGCGTAGGCGGCGCGGAAGGCCTCGGTGATTTCGCGGTAGAGGGCGGGCAGGGTGGCGAAGATGGAGACGTCGTAGTAGTCGAGGCCCATCTTGACTTCGTCGTAGACGGTGGGGCGGTGGGAGCGGACCTCGTCGGTTTGCCAGAGGCTGGTGATTTCGGCCAGGACGAGATCTTCGAGGCGGGCAAGATCCTGAGCAGGGACGGGGATGCGGTCGAGGGCGGCGAGGAAGTCGCCGATGCGGCGGCGCTTGAACATGACGGCGCGGCGGGCGGCCTCAGTGGGATGGGCCGTGAAGACGGGAACGATGAGGATGCGGCGGAGCCAGGCGAGAGCATCGCCGGCGGAGATGCCGACGCGGCGCATTTCCGCGAGGGTTCCGGCGAGAGAGCCGCGCTGGCGGTAGGCTTCGCCGGTGAGCTGAAGGGCGAGACGGCGGCGCTTGCGATGGTTGGTTTCAGCCAGGTTGATGAGCTCGAAGTAGAAGGCGAAGGCGCGGGTGAGCTGAACGGCGCGCTCGACGGGGAGGGAGTGAACCAGATCAAGGGCGGCGGCTTCGTGGCGGACGGCTTCCTGCTGGAGGCCGCGGGCTTCAGCGTCGCGGCGGCGGATGGTGCCCTGGCGCAGGGTTTCCACCTGGGCGAAGAACTCGTCGCCGGCCTGCTCGCGGAGGACGATGCCAAGCAGAGCGCCGAGGGAGCGGACATCGCGGCGCAGGGGCGCCGTTTTGAGGTCGCCGGACTCGGCCTGGAGTTCGGCGAGGCGTGTTTGCCAGCTTTCGGGATTCCAAAGCAGGGCCATGGTGATTTGATTATGCACGACGGACCGGGGCGGGCGTTTGACACGACGTAGAGGTGAAGGGATAGAGTCGCTGCTACCAGTTCAGGAAAAGGCACGAATGCGATGAGAGTTCTGATGACGTTTGCATTGGCGGTGGTGCTGGCGGCGGGCCTGTGGGCCCAGGCGCCGGCCGACAACGACACGCTCTGGCAGCAGTACTTTACGTGGCTGAAGGAAGGCGATGCGCGGACGCATACGCCACTGGGCTACCGGGCGAAGCTGATCGCCGGGGGCATGACGGAGGCGCAGGCGGACGAGCGGATGGCGCTGCTGCACCAGCTTTCGGGGCAGCACGAGATGGAGATCGTGGAGCTGTATTTCGACCGCGAGTACACGGCTTCGCAGGCGGACTTCAATACGGCGCCGAATGCCTTTGTGGTGAGCATGACGGAAAACCTGCGGCCGGGGACGGCGCTGGACGTGGCCATGGGACAGGGGCGAAATGCACTGTATCTGGCGTCGAAGGGCTGGCAGGTGACGGGCTTCGACATTGCGCAGAAGGGGCTGGACGCGGCGCAAGCGGAGGCGGCCAGGCGCGGGCTGCACATCACCACGGTGAAGCAGGGATACGAGGATTTCGACTTTGGCCAGGAGAAGTGGGATCTGGTGGTGTTCTGCTACGCATGGGTTCCGCTGAGCGATCCGGCGCTGGTGGAGCGAGTGCGAGCGTCGCTGAAGCCGCACGGGCTGGTGGTGATCGAGCATCCGGCGGAGGATCCGGCGGCGCCGCGCGACCCGACGGACGAGGCCAACGCGCTGCTGAAGGCGTGGTCGGCGGGATTTCGCGTGCTGCGCTACGAGGACACCATAGACGAGTGGGATTGGCGAATGCGCAAGGCGCGGGTACTGCGGCTGATGGTGGAGAAGTGGTGAGGCGGGCGCGTCAGGCGCCTTCGAGCTGGAGGATGAGGTCTTCCCACTCGGCGGTGAGGCCGGTGAGCTGGTCGCGGAGGCTGGCGGCGAGCACGGTGAGGCGCTCGGTTTCATCAGCGGAGACGTAGACGGCGAGTTGCTGTTCGGTGTGGGCGATGGCAGCCTCGACGCGGGGCACTTCTTCTTCGAGGAAGGCGCAGCGGTCCTCCATCTGTTTTTGCTTGATGGGGTTGAGGCGCCGGGATTTTGCACCTGAAGGCGCGGCGCTGTTTGAGGCTTCGTAGCCGCCCTCAATCACGATGGTGTTGGACGATGGCCCGGAGGGGACGACGGGATCCGCTTTCAGCGAGGCAGGCGCCGGGCTTTGCGACGCGGCCGATGACTGAGAAGGGAGGGAGACGCTCCTGGAAGTGGCGGCGGAGGGGGCAAGAGATTCGGCGGCGAGAGCTTCCTTGCGCCGGAGGTAGTCTTCGTAGTTGCCTTCGTAGGCGGTGACGGCACCATTTTCGACTTCGAGGACGCGCGTGGCGAGGCGGTCGATGAAGTAACGGTCGTGGGAGACGAAGACCACAGTGCCGGAGAAGGCGGCGATGGCTTCGAGGAGCACGTCCTTGGCGCGCATGTCGAGGTGGTTGGTGGGCTCGTCGAGGAGCAGGAAGTTGGAGGGCGAGACGAGGATGCGGGCCAGGGCGAAGCGGTTGCGCTCGCCGCCGGAGAGGACTCCGAGGGGCTTGAAGACATCGTCGCCGGAGAAGAGGAAACAGCCGAGGAGAGAGCGAAGCTCCGACTCGGGAACCCTGACGGCGGCGCGACCGATGTCGTCGAGCATGCGCGCATCGGGGTCGAGGACTTTGTACTGGTCCTGCGCGAAGTACTCGGCGACGACGTTGTGGCCGAGCTTGATGTGGCCGGCGGTGGGCGGCTCCTGGCCGGTGAGGAGGCGGATGAGCGTGGATTTGCCGGCGCCGTTGACGCCGACCAGGGCGACGCGGTCACCGCGCTCGATGGTGAACCGGACGCCGGAGAAGACCCGCTTGGGACCGTAGCTCTTCGAGAGTGCTTCGGCCTCGGCAACCATGCGGCCGGAGGGCGGGGGCTGAGGAAACTTGAAATGGATGACCGGCTCTTCCTCGGGGATCTCGATGCGCTCGATTTTCTCCAATTCCTTGATGCGTGACTGGACCTGCTTGGCCTTGGTGGCCTGGTAGCGGAAGCGGCTAATGAAGGCTTCGAGGTGCTCGATCTGGAGGCGCTGGTTGCGGTAGGCGGCTTCCAATTGGGCGCGGCGATCCTCTTTTTGCGTGAGATATTTTGTGTAATTGCCCTGATAGATGGTGAGGCGCTTGTTCCATATCTCGACGGTGCGATCGACGGTGACATCGAGAAAATAGCGATCATGGGAGATGAGGATGTAACCGAAGGGATAGCTTTTGAGATAGCCTTCGAGCCAGTTGCGGGATTCGAGGTCGAGGTGGTTGGTGGGCTCGTCGAGAAGGAGCAGGTTGGGTTTGGCGAGGAGGAGCTTGGCGAGGGCGATGCGCATCTGCCAGCCGCCGGAGAATTCTGAGGTTAGGCGCGCCCAATCTTCCTTGCCGAAGCCGAGGCCGGTGAGGACGGCGCCGACCTGGGCATCGAGGGCGTAGCCGTCGAGGGCGTGGAAACGCTCCTGGAGCAGCGAGTAACGCGCGGCGGCGGCTTCGTAGCCGGGGCCATCGTGGGGAAGAATGGCAAGCTGGCCGGCGAGATGCTCGGTTTCCTTCTCCATTTCGCGCAGCTCGTCGAAGACGGTGAGGCACTCGTCGAAGACGGTGCGGCCGGAGAGAGCGAGGCCTTCCTGCGGCAGATAGCCGATGCTCATGCCGCGAGGCTGCTGGAGGACGCCGTAGTCGAGCGTCTCGAAGCCGGCGAGGATCTTCATGAGGGTGGACTTGCCGGTGCCGTTGGCGCCGACGAGGGCGGTTTTCTCGTGGTTGCGGATGAGCCAATTGGCTTCAAGGAAGAGGACGCGTGGCCCGAAGCGCTTGCCGGCATTTTGCAGGGAGAGCATCGCAATCTATTTTCGCAGAGGGTGCGGGGCGGGTTGCGCGAGGGCCAGCATCTGGAGGATGATTTCTGCGACACAGGCATCATCTGCAACTGCACTGTGGGAGGATTTGAAGCGTGAGCGGACGAGATAAAGGACTGACGAGGCGGGAGTTTATGGCGGCGGGCGCGGCGGCGCTGGGCGCGATGGCCGCAGGGCCGGCGCTGGGGCAGGCGGCAGGCGGCGGACGCAAGGTGCTGCACATCATAGGGCACTCGCACATTGACGCGGCGTGGCTGTGGCCGTGGCGGGATGGGGCGGACACGGTGCTGACCACCTTTCGCAGCGCGCTGGACCGGATGAAGGAGACGCCGGAGTTTCGCTACAGCCACTCGTCGTCCGCACATTATCGCTGGGTGCAGGATGCCTATCCGGAGATGCTGGCGGAGATCAAAGAGCGCATCGCCGAAGGCCGGTGGGAGGTGGTGGGCGGCTGGCCGGTGGAGCCAGATTGCAACATTCCTTCGACGGAGAGCTTTGTGCGGCATTGTCTCTACGGAAAGGAGTATTGCGAGCGGGTTCTGGGAACGGACGTGAAGATCGGTTTCAACCCGGATTCGTTTGGTCACGGAGCGGGGCTGCCCATGGTGTTGAAAGATGCGGGCTATGGCTATTACGTCTTCATGCGGCCGCCCAAGGAAGACTTGGATACGCCGCTGCTGTTCTGGTGGGAGGCGCCGGACGGGTCGCGGGTGCTGACCTCGCGGATATGGAAGAACTACGACGCGGACGCGGCGTTTGTGCGCAAGGCGGCGACGGCGGTGTTTCCAGAAGGATTCGATCACGGGGTCTTCTACCTGGGTGTGGGCGACCACGGGGGCGGCGTGACGAAGGAGCAGATACGCCAGATCGTGGAGATGCAGAAGGATGCGAGCCTGCCGGAGCTGCGGTTCAGCACGCTCAAGGATTACTTCAAGGCGGTGGAGAGCGAGCCGGCGTTTGCCTCTCTGCCGGTGGTGAAGAGCGACCTGCAGCACCATGCGCGGGGATGTTACTCGACTTATGCAGAAGGCAAGGCGCTGAACCGGCGCGCGGAACGTTGGCTGGTGGAGAGCGAGACGATTGCGCTGGTGACGAACCGGTCGATGGGGCGGAGTTATCCGGCGGAGCCGTTTGCGGAGTCGTGGTGGAAGGTGCTGTTTTGCCAGTTTCACGACATGATGGCGGGAACGGCGCTTTACTCCGACTACGAGGACGTGCGCGACAGCGTGGGCTACGCGTGCGAAGTGGCGCAGACGAGCAAGGTGTCGAACCTGGAGGCGATGGCCAAGCAGGTGGACCTGAGCACGGTGGAAGAGGGCGCGGTGTTTCTGTTCAATGCGCTGCCGTGGAAGCGCCGGGCGCTGCTGCAGTACTACACGGAGAAGAATCCGTCGGGGAAGGCGGAGATTACGCATCTCGAGTCGAAGGAGGGCGTGAAGGTCCCGATTCAATGGCGATTTTCAGAGAGCATGACGAACTTTTTTCCGCGGCTGGCGGCGTGGGTGGAACTGCCGGCATGCGGATATACGGTGTTTGAGCTGAAACATGGCGAGGCGCCCAGGCCGGAGAGCTACAAGGAGTTTTTCAAGATAGCGGATAGCGTGCCGGGGCTTTCGTCGCTGAAGGCGGCCGATGGCGCGGAGCTGCTGGCGGGGCCGGTAGGATTGGTGGCGATCCGCGACACCAGCGACACCTGGGCGCACGGCGTGGACGCGTTCCGGGAAGAGATAGGGCGGCCGAAGCTGGTGTCGACAACAGTGATGGAGGACGGGCCGGTGATGCGCGTGACGCGGCAGCGCGCCAGGTGGCAGGACTCGGAGATTGTGCTGGACATAGCGCAGTTTGCGGGGATGGATTTTGTAGAGCTGCACTTTGTGATCGACTGGCGCGAGCAGGAGCAGATGCTGAAGCTGGAGATTCCCACGGCGCTGACGGAGCCAAAGATGTTTGCCATGGTGCCAGGAGCGGTGATTGAGCGCGAAATGAAGGGCGACGAGGAGCCTTACCAGGACTGGGGCGCGGTGGAAGGGAAGATTGGCAACGCCACTTATACGCTGGCGGTGGTGAACGACCAGACGTACAGCTACGACTGTTTGCAGGGTCTGTTTCGCACGGTGCTGATCCGGTCAGCGCCGTTTGCGCGGCACAACCCGTATAAGGTTCCGGCGAACGACGACCATGCATGGCAGGACCAGGGGCGGCAGGAGCGGCGGTTCTGGCTGTACGCGGGCCGCGGCGCGCACAGCGATCTGGCGCTGGACCGGCTGTCGGAGGAGTTGCAGACGCCGGCGGAGTATGTAGCCGACTCGGCGCATGCGGGTACGGCGGCGCGGGAGGCATCGTACCTGGAGGTTGAACCGGGGAACGTAGCAGTGTTCGCCATCAAGCGCGCCGAAGATGGCGAGGCTGCCATTCTTCGCATGCAGGAGCGCAGCGGTCGCGCGACGCGGGCCACGGTGAAGAGCGCGCTGCTGGACGTTGAGACTGAAGTGGCTCTGCAGCCGTGGGAGATGAAGACGCTGCGTGTGGAGCGGACAGCCGACGGCGCAAAAGTGCGGGAAGCATCGCTGCTGGAGGCGTAGGCCCCGCGGCACGTGGGGTAGACGCGGCGCGCCCTGTATGTTCCGCTGCTTCAACCGCGAGGCCGCGCGCAGCCTATTCCACCTCTCGACATGCTGTCCAGGCATCCGATAGGTTGAACGGTATGAGCGGCGTGGTGTTGAGACTCGACGGAAAAGTGGCGCTGGTGAGTGGCGGCTCGCGGGGCATTGGCGCGGAGACGGTGCGGCTGCTTGTGGAAGCAGGCGCGCGCGTGGCTTTCAGCTACGAGAAGGCACGGGAACAGGCCGCGGCGCTGGCCGGCGCCTGCGGCGGCAGGGAGCGCTGCGTGGCGCTGCAGCAGGAGCTGAGCACCCCGGCAGAGGGACGGGCGCTGGTGGAAGCGGTCGTGCGGACCTTCGGCCGGCTCGACATTTTAGTGGCCAATCACGGGATCTGGCCGCCGCGGGAAGCGCCGATAGCGGCGATGAGCGAGGCGCAGTGGCGGCGGACGATGGGCGTGAATCTGGACGCGGTCTTCGGTCTGGTGCAGGCGGCCGCGGCACAGATGGAGCGGCAGGACGCTGTGCGCAGTAGTCTTTTGGGCGAGAGCGCCGCCAAGGGAAATATTGTTCTGATCAGCTCGACGGCAGGGCAGCGGGGCGAGGCGTTCCACGCCGACTATGCCGTGACCAAAGGGGCGCTGATCAGCCTGACCAAGAGCCTATCAACCGAGTTGGCACCGCAGGGCATCCGGGTGAACTGCGTGGCGCCGGGGTGGGTGGCAACGGAGATGTCGGCGGGGACGCTGGCGCAGCCGGAGATGGGAGCGAAGATCAGGGAGCAGATTCCGCTGGGGCGGGTGGCGAGCCCAAGAGAGATTGCCGGGCCGGTGGTGTTCCTGTGTACGCCGCTGGCGGGGTTCATCTCCGGCGAGGTGCTGAATGTGAACGGCGGCGCGGTGCTGATAGGGTGAGGGCGGTTCGCAGTTCGTTGTCCAGCGTTGTTAGGGGAAGGTGGAGAAGGGAAGGTCTCCGGCGCGGCACGAGACGTTGTTGAGGGATGGGGCGATGGGAAAGAGAGCGCGGAGAGTTGGATGGGGCCTGGTGGCGGTGTTGCTGGCCGGAGCGGCCGCCTGGGCGCAGACAGCCGACGCTGTGGGGCAGCGGAACGCGGCCAAGGCGCGGGCGGCGCTGAACGCCATGGTGAAGGCGTTGGGCGGAGATGCCTGGCTGCACCTGCAAAACGAGATGCAGGAGGGGAAACTGGCAGCGTTTTTTCATGGGCAGCCAGACCCGGGGACGACGAAGTACTGGGCCTTTCACGCCTGGCCGGACCGGGACCGGATGGAATATACGAAGCACCGCGACGTGGTGCAGTTCTACCTGGGGCGGAAGGGATGGGAGGTGACCTACCGTGGGACGCGGCCGCTGCCGCAGGACCAGGTGAACGACTTTCTGCGGTGGCGGGACCACTCGGTTGAGACGGCGGTGAAGGTGTGGATGAACGAGGCGAAGACGATTCTGGTGTACGACGGGCAGCGGATGGCGGAGCGGCACCTGGCGGACGAGGTGACGCTGATCTCGCCGGAGAACGAGTCGGTGACGATCCAGATGGACGCGCAGACGCATTTGCCGCTGCGCCGGATCTTTGAGTGGCGTGACCCGGTGTACCACGACAAGAACACGGATGTGGAGGAGTACGACGGATATCACGTGGTGCAGGGGATTGCGACGCCGTTTACGATTACCCGCTTTAAGAACGACGAGATGGTGCGGCAGCAGTACGTGGTGCGGGTGCAATATAACCAGGAACTGGGAGCGGAGTTCTGGGACGTGGACGCGACGCGCCAGAAGATCAAGAAGAAGTAACAGCGCGCGGACGAGGCAGGCTGGAAGGTGCGGGCGCAAGCTTGTTTATAATCCAGGGGAGCGATCAACAGCCACAGGCGCGCGCTATCTGGAGCCAAAGAATGATTATCGATATCCAGGAGATCATGGGATTGCTGCCTCACCGTTATCCCTTTCTGCTGATTGACCGGATTGTGGAGTTTGAGCCCACCAAGCGACTGGTAGCCATCAAGAACGTGACCATGAACGAGCCGTTTTTTCAGGGGCATTTCCCTGGGTATCCGATCATGCCGGGGGTGCTGGTGGTGGAGGCGATGGCGCAAGCCGGAGGCGTCATCATGATGCACGAAATCGCGGACCGCGCCAAAAAGCTGGTGGTGTTCACGGGGATCGAGCGGGCCAAGTTCCGGAGGCCGGTGACGCCTGGAGACCAACTGCGGATCGAGGTGGACGTGCTGAGCTTCAGGACGCGCGCGGGGCGGATCGAGGGCAGTGCGTACGTGGACGGCAAGCTGGCGTGCCAGGCGACGCTGACCTGTCAGGTGGTGTCGCGGGAGCGGGAGCAGCGGGCGCACGGCGACGGTAGGGCGACGGAAGCGGGGGTTGCGGAGGCAGCGAAAGCCGAGTGAGCGTGCATGCAAGCGCCGTGATTGCCGCCGGAGCGGTGGTGCCGGAGTCCTGCACGGTGGGGCCGTATTGCACCATTGGGCCGGAGGTGGTGCTGGGCGAGGCGTGCGTGCTGGTTTCGCACGTGGTGCTGGAGGGGCGGACGCGGATCGGGAGCGGCAATACGTTCTATCCGTTCAGCTCGATCGGCGTGGCGCCGCAGGATCTGAAGTACAAAGGCGAGCCGACCGAGACGGAGATCGGTGACAACAATACGATTCGGGAGTGCGTGACGATCAGCCGGGGAACGGCGGGCGGCGGCGGCCTGACACGGCTGGGGTCGAACAACCTGCTGATGACACAGGTGCATATTGGGCACGACAGCCATGTGGGGAACCACTGCATCCTGGCCAATGCGGCCACGCTGGCAGGCCACGTGACCATCGAGGACTTTGCCACGGTGGGAGCGTTCTGCCCGGTGCACCAGCACTGCACGGTGGGGCAGTATGCGTTTATCGGCGGCGGGACGATTGTGACGCAGGACGTGCTGCCGTTTTCGCTCACCTCCGCGCGGCGGGAGAACAAGGCTTTTGGGATCAACAAGGTTGGACTCACGCGGAGGGGCTTCTCACCGGAGCGGCTGGCGAGTCTTCAGAAGGCCTTCCGGTGGCTGCTGACGGCGAAGATGAATACCTCGCAGGCTTTGGAAAAGATCAAAGCGATGGAAGGCGAGGACGCGATCATTCTGGCGGCGTTTCTGGAACGGAGCCAGCGGGGAGTGATCAAGTAGCCATGAAACTCGGCCTCATTGCCGGCAATGGGCGATTTCCATTTCTGCTGTTGGAGGCGGCGCGGGCGCAGGGTTTTGCCGTGGTGGTCGCGGCGATCCGGGAGGAGACGGATGCGGAGATCAGCCACCGGGCGGCAATGGATGAGCGCATCACGGTCCACTGGCTGTCGCTGGGCGAATTGTCGCGACTGATCGAGGTCTTCCACAAGGAAGGCGTGTCGATGGCGGTGATGGCGGGGCAGGTGAAGCACCGGCAGATCTTCAGCGCCATCCGGCCGGACTGGCGTTTGGCCAAGCTGCTTTTGAATTTGCGCACGCGGAATACCGACATGCTGCTGGGGGCGGTGGCCAAGGTGCTGGCCGACGAAGGGATCGAGCTGCTGAGTTCGACCGCGTTTCTGGAGCCGCTGCTGGCCGAAGAAGGCGTGTTGACGGGACGCGCGCCGGACGACGAGGAGCGGAAAAACATCGAGTACGGGCTGGGCGTGGCGCGGGCGGTGGCGGGATTCGACATTGGGCAGACGGTGGTGGTGGCGGCGCAGGCATGTGTGGCCGTCGAGGCCATGGAAGGGACGGACGCGGCGATTGCGCGGGCGGGACGGCTGATGGAGGCGCTGGAAGGCGAAGCCTCGACGCTGGAGCGGCGGTTGACGGTGGTGAAGGTGGCGAAGCCCGAGCAGGACATGCGCTTCGACGTGCCGGTGATCGGAATGAAGACGGTGGAGACGATGATGGCGGCGGGGGCGAGCTGCCTGTCGGTGGAGGCGGGACGGACGCTGCTGTTTGACCGGGAGGCGCTGCTGGCGCGGGCAACGGCGGCGGGGATTGCTATTGTAGCCATACCGCGCTGATACTGAAGGAGGAGCGGCAGAAGCGCAGGGCGGCCGGCGCGGCGTGTTGACGAAGGTTGAGCGCCGGGACGATCCGGCTGGAGCAAACGGTTTGGCCCCGGGTTTTCACTTGTGTGGGGGCGGCTTCACTTCCCTGTTTCCCCTGTTCCCCGATTTCCCTACCCTGGAGGTTTGTTGTGAAGATGAGGATTGCAATGGTGATGGCCTGCGCGGCCGCCGTGGTGCTGGCGGTTGCGATGCTGCGGGTGCACGCAGCCAACCAGCCGATGCCCACGGTGGGCGAGACGGCGCCCACGTTCACGCTGCCCTCGCAGGACGGCAGCCAGATTTCGTTGGAGAGCTTTCGCGGCAAGTGGGTGGTGCTCTACTTCTACCCCAAGGACATGACGCCGGGATGCACGATTGAGGCGCACAACTTCCAGCGCGATCTGGCGCAGTACGAGGCGAAGAACGCGGTGATCCTGGGAGTGAGCGTGGACAGCCCCGGCAGCCACAAGCAGTTCTGCACCAAAGAAGGGCTGACCTTCAGGCTGCTGGCCGACACCAAGCACAACGTGGTGGAGACATACGGGTCGATGGGCAGCTTTGCGGGAATTGCCATTGCGAACCGGAATACCTTTCTGATCAATCCGCAGGGCAAGATTGTGAAGGTGTGGACGAAAGTGAATCCGGCGGTGCACTCGGCGCAGGTTCTGGCGGCGATTCCGGGCGGAAAGGCGTAGCCCGGTCACCGGGGCATCAGGACCTGTTCACACTACGCGGCTCGGCCCCGGCACGAAGGGTTGCGGCGAAAATAGGTCCATTCTTCGCTGTCGTCCTCGCCTTGGAATCACCAAAGCCTTCGTCCTCCGCCCTTGTCTGGCCCTGTTTTCTCTCGCAACGACTGCCGGCCGGGTAGTGTGAACTGGCCCTAACTCAGGAACAAAAGGGTCTCGCCGCGCGGGGCTCTTTTTGTTCCGGACGAGGCGGCCAGCGAGCAGGCGCAAAAAAGCCCGGCGCGGAGCCGGGCTCTTTTGCTTGCCTTGTGGTGCGTGATGCCGCTGCTACTTGGTTGCCTTCTTCGCAGGGGCCTTCTTGGCTGCCTTCTTTGCAGGAGCCTTCTTTGCAGGAGCCTTCTTGGCTGCCTTCTTCGCAACCGCCTTCTTTGCAGGAGCCTTTTTGGCCGCTGCCTTCTTAGCGGGCGCCTTCTTTGCTGCTTTCTTAACTGCCAACGGTTTACCTCGCTTGGTGGGTTTGCTGGCGCTTTTGCCGACCCTGGTCTTCTTGGCCATGGTCTTTCCGCCCTTGGCGCCAGACTTGGCTTGCTTCTTGGCGGACTTTTTTGCGGCCTTTTTGGCCACAATCTTTTTCGCAGCCTTCTTGACGGCCGGAGCTTTTCCGGCCTTCTTTGCGGCGGGCTTCTTGCGGGCCGTCTTTTTTGCGGCCGGTTTCACCACGGGCACCTCAACGATCTCGATCACGGCCTCTTCCGCGACCACTTCGTCGTCGTCGGAGGAGGTTAGCACGGTGGATGTCTCGACTTCGTCTTCTTCGTCGAGGCCTTCTTCGTGATCGGGGTCCAGTTCTGCCGGCTCAAGATTGGGGCTGCCGTCACTGTTCGCGTACATCTTGAACACTTCTTCCATCCCATTGCCTCCAGCGGCTTGCCGCTGCCCTTGATACATTCGCTTTGGCCGCAGCGGAAGCGGGAGCTTCAACCGCGGAAGCTACTTAAGCAATAGCTTGCACGCAAACACCATCAAAAGACAAGTGTGTAATGAGGTAACTGGCTAATTTTGTTTGGATGCATGTTTGGCGCGGCGCGTGCGGGACTTGCGCGAAGCGGAACCGGCGGTGGTGTGCGCACTGCGTTTGCCGGGTGGGACGGCTCTGGAAGCGGCATGTTGATTGGCTGCGGGGGGCGCGGCGCGCTTCGTGGCGGACTTGCGTCCACGGTGATGGCGATAGCGGTGCGAGGTCACAGGAGGCTCGGCAACACGCAAACGGCTGCCGGGGCGAACGCGAATGCCGGTGAGTTTGTTCCATCGGCGGAGCTGGGCGAGGGAGACGCCAAAGCGGTCGGCGATGGTGATGAGCGTGTCGCCGCGGCGCACGGAGTAGAGCATGGTGCGCCGGAGAGAGAGAGGAGAAGGCGCAACGGGGACTACGAGCGCATCGAGCGTGCCGAGGCTGTTATCTTCCTGCAGATGATTGACGCTGGCCAGCTCGGCTGCGGAGACATGGAACTCGCGGGCCACGGATTCGAGCGTGTCTCCCGCGGCAAGGTGGTGATAACGCCAGGAGTCGCGATGGGATTCAGGGATGAGCGCAATGCGCTCGTTGAAGAGCGTTGCGGTGCCGGCGGGAAGATGGAGGTCGAAAGCGTCGCCGGGCGGGGTGACCAGGCGCAGGAGGCTGGGATTGAGCGCTTCGATCTCATCGAGAGGGACGTCGGCCAGGTCTGCCGCGAGGTGAAGGTTGAGGGAGTAATTGATGGTGACGGTATCGGTGAGGATGGGAGGGTCGAGCGTGATGTCGTCGAAGCCGTACTGCTGCGGATGATTGGCGATGATGATGGCGGCGAGGATTTCAGGGACGTAATTCTGTGTCTCGGCAGGGAGCTCGTGGCGTTTATAGAGTTCCCAGAAGTCGGCATAACCGGTTTTTTGGACCTCGTGCTGGATGTTGCCGGCGCCGTGATCGTAGGCGGCCATGGCCAGGTACCAATCGCCGAGCTGGTCATAGAGGAATTTCATATAGCGGGCGTAAGCGCGCGTGGATTTCTCCGGGTCGAAGCGCTCGTCGACATAGGCGTTGCGGGTGAGGCCGTAGGGGCCGTAGGGCATGAACTGCCACATGCCGCCGGCGCCGGAGCGGCGATTGAGGGCGCGGGGCTGGAAGCCGGACTCGGCCACGGCGAGGTAGATGAGATTCTGGGGCACGCCCTCTTCGGCAAGAACGCGCTGGATCATGGTGCGATAGCGGCCGGAACGTTGGAAGGCATGAAGAAGAGTGTTGTGGCCCTTTTGGGTATTGGCAAAGAAGTTGATGTAGGAGGCTACGTAGTCGTTGACGACGAGGGGCAGGTCGGACTTGGTGGTGGCGAGGTCGGCCTGCGCTTTGGCGACAATATTGGGATCAACGGCGAAGGTGACATCGCTGGCGACCTCGCCCGGGGTGGGCTCTTCCGGTGCGACAAAGCCGTTGCCCTGTTTGAGGGCTTCCATCTCTAGGGCGTTGACGCCGTCGACGATGCGGTCGAACTCAGTCTGGAGTTGGGGTGTGCTGTGGATTTCGATGCCGCTGGAGAGCATCAGATCGACCGCGTGGTCGAAGGCGACTTTGGCTTCAGGGAGATTGCCCCGGCGGTATTCGGATTGGCCGAGGCGGTAGGCATTCTCGACCTGCTGGATGAGGGTCTGCAGGCGTTGCTGCTGCTGAGTAGAAAGCGCAGGCTGCGGGGTTTGAGGCGCCGGCGTACCAAGCGCGGACTGAACGATGGCAGGCGCACTGGACTGGGGTGGCGGCGGCAAGGAACTGGAGCGCGCCGCAGGCTTGCAGCCGGCCAGCGCCAATGCCAGCAAAGCGGGCGCAAACAGGCGAAATCGATTGGAAGTCTTTCCCATGAAGGATGATGAGGCCGCAGCCGCGAGAAAACCTATGCCGATGATAAGCTATGCCATGGGGGAAGCGCGCGCCACGGCGCCAAAAACCCTCGTGCATCAAGCAAAAATGGACATTTGCAATCTGCGCAATTTCGCGATTATTGCCCACATCGACCACGGCAAGTCGACTTTGAGCGACCGTCTTCTGGAAATGACAGGCGCGGTGACGGGACGGGAGATGCAGGCGCAGATTCTCGACGACATGGATCTCGAGCGCGAGCGCGGAATCACCATTAAAGCCCACGCGGTGCGCATGATGTACAAGGCGCAGGACGGCAACACCTATCAGTTGAATTTGATCGACACGCCCGGTCACGTGGACTTCAGCTATGAAGTTTCGCGCTCCCTGGCCTCGTGCGAAGGAGCGCTGCTGGTGGTGGATGCCAGCCAGGGCGTAGAGGCGCAGACGCTGGCTAATGCCTATTTGGCGATCAATCACGGGCTGGAGATCATCCCCATCATCAACAAGATCGACCTGCCTTCCGCGGACATTTTGCGCACGCAGGAAGCGATCGAGAAGGCCGTTGGCCTGGACGCGACGGATGCTATTCCGGTGAGCGCCAAGACGGGGCAGGGCGTGGCCGACGTGCTGGAAGCGATTGTGCATCGATTGCCTCCACCCAAGGGGGACGTGGATGCGCCGCTGAAGGCGCTGATTTTCGATTCCTGGTTCGATGCCTATCGCGGCGTGATCGTGCTGGTGCGCGTGATGGAGGGGATGCTGCGCAAGGGGCAGCGCATCCGGCTGATGTCCAACGGCAAGTCGTTTGACGTGGAGTCGATGGGTGTTCTTTGCCCCAAGCCGGCGGAGATTGGGCAACTATCGGCGGGCGAGGTGGGATTCTTCGCGGCCACCATCAAGAACGTGGGCGACACGAAGATCGGCGACACGGTGACCGAAGATGCGCGGCCGGCGGCAGAAGCGCTGCCGGGTTTCGAAGACATCAAACCGATGGTGTTTTCGGGCTTGTATACCGTGGATGCGCACGAGCACACGCTGCTGCGCGACGCCCTGGAAAAGCTGCGGCTGAACGACTCGTCGTTCTTCTTCGAGCCCGAGAGTTCCGTAGCGTTGGGTTTTGGATTCCGCTGCGGATTTCTGGGCCTGCTGCACATGGAGATCATCCAGGAGCGGCTGGAACGCGAATACGAACTGGATCTGATTACGACGGCGCCGGGCGTGCGGTATCACATCAAGTTGACCGACGGCAGTGAGATCGAGGTGGACAATCCCTCGCGGTGGCCCGAGCCGCAATCAATCTCCAGCATCCGGGAACCGGTGATCACGGCCAAGATTCTGACCAACGAAGAGTTTGTGGGTGGGATCTTCAAGTTGGTGGAGGAGAAGCGCGGCCGGCAGGTGAACTTCGAGTATGTGACGCCGACGCGGGTGATGCTGACCTACGAACTGCCGCTGAATGAGATCGTTCTGGACTTCTACGACCGGCTGAAGTCGATCTCGCGGGGCTATGCTTCGCTGGACTATCAACTGGCGGGCGAGTGGGAATCGCCGATGGTGAAGCTGGACGTGCTGGTGAGCGGCGAGCCGGTCGATGCGCTTTCGATCATTGTGCATCGCGATCACGCCTACGAGCGCGGGCGGGCGCTGGTGTCGAAGATGCGAGAGCTGATCCCGCGCCAGCAGTTCGAGGTAGCCATCCAGGCGGCAATCGGAGCCAAGATTGTGGCGCGGGAAACGGTGAGCGCGCTGCGCAAGAACGTCCTGGCCAAATGCTACGGCGGCGACATTACGCGCAAGCGGAAGTTGCTGGAGAAGCAGAAGGAAGGCAAGAAGCGGATGAAGCGCATCGGGAAGGTGGACATACCGCAGGAAGCCTTCCTGGCGGTGCTGCGCGTGGGCGAAGAGAGCCAAAAGTAGCAGGAACTGTGCGATTCAATAGACAAACCTTTAATCGGGCATTTAAAGCAAACTGTGGAAACCCGATGCGCTGGAAAGAAGGCGTGCTGCGCGGGCAGGCCCGGAGAATAGGGATTTGGCAATCGATCTAAGCTCTGATAAATAAGGACTTATATCTACTATCAGAATTCGGATCGGATTGACAAGAGAAGAATTCAGGGAAATGTAAGGAGATTCGCGGAGGATTTCCACAATATTTTCCACATCAAGGCAGGGCCAGCTTATCTGCCGACAGCCATCCGCGCGCGGTGAAGTGCGGTAGGAATTCCGGGACGGAGAACGGGCGTAGGATCTGCGATGTGGAGAAAAGCAAAATGCCGCCCCTCCTCTGTAGGCTTTTCGTCGAGCATAAAGCCTACAGGGAAGGGGTGGCATATGAACCGCGAGCCTGGCTTTAGTTTCCAACTGCGCTTCAGCCCGCCGCAGCCGGGTGCGCGGTCGAACCCCACTGCCTTCCGGCGCCGACCCTTCAGCCGGCGGTTAAGTCTCCGCCGGCTCACAACCCACCAGCCTGAGCTGGTGGTCGTTTAGCGAGAAGCCGGCTTGGGCGCTGGCTTGGGCGCCATGGGCAGAGACTGCCCCGCCTGCGGAGGAGGAGCGGGCACGCCCGACCTTGCGTTGTAGGCATCGAGAACAGCCTTGGTGATATTGGTTGTGTCGTTGGCGTAGAGGACTGGATTCTGCTGCTGGCTCACATCGAGGACGAGAGTGTAGCCCTCCTTTTGCGCGTAGGCGGCGAGGACATCGTAGACCTTGGAGGCCACGCTGTTGTACATGTCCTGCATCTCGCTCTGGAAGTCGTTTTGCGCGTCTTCACCGGCGCGCTGGAGCTGCTTCTTTTTGTCGTCGATGGTCTTGGCGCGGTTGGTGCGCTCGGCGTCGCTGAGCTTGTCGCCCTCGGCCTGCAGTTGCTTGGTCAGATTGTCGATTTCGTCGCTGAGAGATTTCAGCTGCTGGCGCTTGGGCTCGTACTTCTTCTGCAGGTCGGCGAAGTCGCGCTGAAATTCATTGGTTTGTCCCACCGCGGCCTGAAAGGCGATGACGGCAATCTTGGCAGGGCCGGCCGGCGCCGGTGCGGCGGCAGGAGCGGCCGGTGTTTGGGCGGCGGCGCTCAGGACAAAACCCGAGGCCAGCGTGACGGCAAGTGCAAGCGAACGCTTCATGTGAGTCGAAAACTCCTTCGAAATTCCTGAATGGCGGCTAGCGCCTGACGCTCAACGGCGCCTGTAGCTCCTGGGAAGCCTCACAGTCTTCTTCCACCCCGCGGCAAAAAAGCTGTCGTCAGGGATCCCGAACCTGGGAGGCTTAGCGCCTGTGGGCGCAAAGGCAGGACAAAGACGCGGACAAATACGTCAGCAGGAACTAACAGGATTATAGGGGGGCGGGGTGGGAGCGTCAAACGGCAGCGACTTTGTTGGAGGGCGATTTTTTTGGGGGGGGTGACAAGGAGGTTTTCTGAGGGCGCAAAAAGGCCATGGCCCCGGCGAGCGGGGCCATGGAGGAGATGCAAGTACACCTTAGTGAGCAGCGTGGTGAGGCCGGGCGGCCGGAGCGGCCGGGGGAGCGGCAGATACGGCCGTTTGGGCGTTATAGGCGCGGATAAGGTCGTGCGTGATGTCAGCGGCAGGATTGGACCAGAGCACGGGGCGGTTTTGGTTGTTTTGCTGGACGACGCCGATGACAAGAGTGTATCCGTGCTGCCTGGCGTAGGCGGCGAGGAAGGTGCTCAGTCTGGCGGCCACCGTGCTGTAGTTTTGCTGGATGTCCTGCTGGAAGTCGTTCTGGCCGCTTTGGGAAAGGCGGCGGAGTTGAATCTGCTTGCGCTGAACGGCGAGGTCGAGGGCGGCCAGTTCGCGGTCGCTGAGCTTGTCGCCCTGAGTCTGGCGCTGCGCCTGAAGGCTCTTGATCTCGTCGGTCAGGGACTTAATTTCATCGCTCTTGGGCTGGTACTTCTTTTGCAGAGCGGCGTAGTCGCTGTGGAATTCATTGGTGCTGAAAACGGCGAGATCGAAGGAGACGACAGCGACCTTGGCGGGGGTGGGGTGCGCTTGGGTGGCGGGCCGGGACTGAGCAGGAGCGATGGCGGCCGATGAGGCCAGAATGGCTATGAGAACAAAGAGACGGTTCATGAATCCCTAACTCCTTCGATTTTCTCCATGGGCCCAGAGAAGCGCGCCTGGCGGAGCAATCGGCTAGAAGGGGCCTGCATGCAGGTTTGATGGCCTGGGCAGTGCGTACCAAATTCTGTGATGGATGCCCGTACGGCATCCATCGGGAAGAGACGACCGACGACCACAGACCTAGAAGGTTGTGGAGATGGTGAGGCGGAAGGTTCTGCGGGGTTCACGGAGCTGATACTGAGCGCCGTAGGCCTCGATGGCTTGCTGATAAGTAAAGTCGCCGGCGCCGCCGGGCGGGAACATGTCGCGGGTAATCAACTCGCCTGTGCAGCTGTAGCGGTTGCCTCCGCCGTGCACGAGGTCATGACAGGTCGGCTGCTCGTAGAGGCGGAGCGGGTTATAGGCGAAGTAGAGGCGGAAGGGCGCGTTGATGACGGGCATGATGACGCCCAGTTCTGCGCCCAGCGACATGCGGGGGACGAAGTTGGTGCCTTCGATGGGCCGGATGTCCTGGAGGAAGCCGACTTTGGAGCCGGGGATGCCGCCCTGGCAGGAGCCGTTGTTATACACGGGGCAGCCGTAGAGGGGTGCGATGAGGGAGGCAAAGCCCTCGGGGCTCTGTTGGAGCTGTCCCTTGTTCAGGGCGCTGTCGATGCCGAAGTCATCGAAGAAGGAGAAGGTGACGGGCCCGGCGATGGGAATGCGGTATTCGAGGTTGGTGGTGAGGTTGGTGTCGCCGCCGATGGAGGCGATGCCGTAGACGGGCAGCGGCACCTCGATGCACTGGTTGAGCTGAGGATTGCTGGGGTCGCGCGGGACGCAGGTGCCGTCGGGGTTTGTCAACTGGACGAAGATGCGGCTGGGGACGTAGCCGTACGGTGTGGCGCCGCGAATATCAAAGCCGCGCAAATCCTGCTCGCCGCCGGAGTAGAAGCGGTTCTGAGGGGGCGCGACGTCGCCGCCGAAGCCCTGGACGTAGTTGAGCTGGGCGCGGATGCCGAGCACGTTGCGGCCGTTAACGTTGGGGGTCAGGTAGTGCATGGCGAGGAATCGTTTGTAGCCCACCATGGGGGAGATGTAGCGCACGCTGCCCCAGATGCCGGCTACCTGGAAGATGGCCGTGTATTCCTTGCCGCTGCGTGGACGGAGCGGGTTGTTGATGGTGTTGTAGCTATAGCTGAAAGAAGCAAGGCTGGTGACGATGCCGGCGAGGGGATTGGAACCCTTGATGCCGGAGCGGAAGCTGATGGTCTGGAAGAAGGACTGCGAGGCCGTGCTGAAGGCCGTAATCGTGGCACGGTTCCACGAATAGGTGAAGCCGACGCGCTGGAAGGCGTGGCGCTTGAGGGGATAGCTGATGGACCAGGTGACGCCCGAGGAGGCCTGGTTGTAGTTCTGGGTAAGGGACTGCTGGGCGGCCGTGAGGTTGGCCGAGGTGACGCCAGACTGATAGCTCTTGGCGGCGTTGAAGTCGGACTTGGTGTTGAAGATCTGGAAGCCCATGTTCAAGGGGCGATTGCGGATATAGGGCTGGGTAAAGGCGAACATGAACTGACGGGCCATGTCGCCGATATTGCCCTGCAAGGTGAGGGTTTCGCCGAGGCCGAGGAAGTTGTTGGTCTGATAGTTGACGCCGAGGAAGGCGCCAGAAAGGCCGCTGATGCCGCCGTTGAGGCCGATGGAGTTCTTGCCCTTTTCCTTGACCTTGAGGAGGAGATCGACGGTGCCGTTTTCTGGATCCTGATGGGCCTCGGAGTCCTGATCGACCTTGAGGGGCTCGAAGTACTCGAGCTGATTGAGGCGCAGCAGGCTCATCTCCCACAGTTGGGAGTTATAGACGGAGCCTTCCTGCAGGAGCAACTCGCGGCGGATGACCCTGTCGCGCGTAATGGTGTTGCCCTGGAACTCGATGCGAGAGACATAGAAGGGCTTGCCTTCGTCGATGTCGATGGCGAGGGAGACGGTCTTTTTCTGGTCGTTGAAGATGGGCTTGGGGATGGCGCCGAAATTGATGTAGCCCAGGGTACCGTAGGCCTTCTTGAGATTGTCGAGGCCCTTGGCAATCATGGTGGCGTTGAACCAGTCGCCATCCTTGATGGGGAAGGTGGAGCGGAGAGCCTTAATGTTCTTGACAGCCTTGTTGCCGGTGAAGGTGATGGTGCCGAGGCGATAGCGATCGCCTTCCTCAACGGGGAGAAGGATGTCGATGCGCTTGCCCTTGCGGGGGCGGAAGGTGAACCAGTTGAGGCCGCCCTGATCGCGGAGCTGGGTTTTCGGTTCTTCGATGGCGGCGTTGTAGTAGCCCTTGTCGCGGTAGACCTGGCGCACGCGCTCGGTGTCCTCGTCGAGCTTGGAGGTATCGAATGTCTGCGGGAAGAGGTCTTCGAAGATCAGCGAATAGGGGATGCCGATGGGCCGCAGATTCTTCATGGAGCGGCGCAGGATCCGGCTGGAGATGTGCTGGTTACCGGTAAACCGGATATTTCCGACCTTGACGGTGGGGCCTTCTTTAATGTTGAAGTTCACCTGGACGGAGGCCGGGGGGATGGTTTTGACGTCGGTTTTGATGGTGGCGAACTGATGGCCGTGCTCGGCGAGGATTTCTTTGAGGACGGTTTCAGCGTGTTTGATGCGAGCGGGGTCATACTGGCTCTCGACGGAGAGGCCGACCTTTTCCTTCTTGAAGCGGTCGAGGACATCGGATTCGGCGACGGAGCTGAGGCCCTTGTAATTGATCTCGCGGATGGTGGGTTTTTCGCGTACGAAGATGTTGAGGATGATGCCCTTGTCGGTGTCTTCGCGCTCGATGCGGAGGTCGTCGAAGTAGCCGGTGTTCCAGAGAGAGTTGAAGTCGCGCTCGATGGAGACGGGATCGTAGGTGTCGCCGGGGTGGGTGAAGAGGCGGGCGAGCACGGTCTCCTTGGGGATGCGCCGGGTGCCGATGACCCGAATCTGGTCGATCGTGAGCGGTGCCTGGGCGACGGCCATTGCCACCGAGAGGGCCAGCAAGAGCACTGCGGTCATGCGCGCCAGGCCGCGAGCAAGCACCGTGGCAGGTGGAGTGGAAGTGTGCTTGATCTTCACCGGGCGGAGGCCCTGCGGCGAGCACAAGTACTGGTGCGATCCATAGTTCGGCTTCACGGGAAGAATATGCACACCCTCACTGCGAAAATATCTGGTCCTGCCTCAGAGAATGACTGATTTTATCACTCCGACCAGGCCGGAACTGCCGCTGCAGGCTCCGCCGGGCTGACAGCGCCGCTGGCGGCGTTGCGCCAGAGCGATCTTGCGGTGAATCGGAACCCTAACACAGTCTACCGGACGGAAGCGGGTTTGGAGCACGTGGGAGATGGGAAACCGCGGTCATTTCGTCGGAGAAAGGTGAGGCTGGCGATCAAGATGGGGAGGGCAGCGGTATGCTTAAAACGGTTCCATGAGCAGGGTGTCCTTTTGAGAACCGCGAAAACGGCATTTCCCCGCGTCGAGATGCCGGCGAGTCGATGATCTCCGTGACCAGCCGTGCGGGGAAGCTGTAGCCTGTCCGGCACGGATGTGGACCAGTTTTCCGCGGGCCGATCGGACCTTCCCAGAGAAAGTCAACGTAAGGGAGGTGCGCATGCGCCGCAATCTACCCATGATTCTGGTTCGCGTGATTGTGGGGGTGGTGTTCCTGACCGAAGGAGCGTTAAAGTTTCTTTTTCCTCAGGAACTGGGGGTGGGCCGGTTCGCCGCCATCGGGCTGCCGTATCCTCATTTTCTGGCGCCGCTGGCGGGCGGGGCGGAGCTGCTGGGTGGGGTGGCAGTGCTGCTGAATGTTTATGCGGGCGACGGGGCGCTGCTGCTTCTGGTGGTGATTGGGACGGCTCTGGCGACAACCAAGCTGCCGGTGCTGCTGGGGCGGCCGGTGGGCCCGTTTGCGCTGATGAAGGCGCATCTCTACGGATGGCTGGGGTTTCTGCACGAGGCGCGGACGGACTTGGCGATGCTCTTCTGTCTGGTGGCCATCCTGATCGATTCCGGTCTGCATGTTGGGCGGCGGCGTCCCTGGTACCAGTCGAAGGGGCGGTAAGCGCCAGCAGCGGACGGCGGAATCAGCCGTCGAAGCGGAAGGCGCTGATGGCGGCACCCATGGGCTCATCAGTGAAGATGCGGCGGCCCGGGGCCTGGCCACCGGCGCCGGCGGCAACCAGGAGCGGGATGAGGTGCTCTTCGCGGGGATGGGCAAAAGCGGCATGGGGCGCCTGACGCCAGCCGGCGAGAAGCGCATCGCGCTGGGGCGCGGGTGAAGCAACGGCATCGGTCAGCCAGGCATCGAAGTCGCGGGCGCGGTCCACGGTTTTCGGACGGAGATAGGCGCGAAGGTTGTGAAAGCTCATGCCGCTGGCGATGAGGAGGATGCCCTGGTCGCGCAGGGGGGCGAGAGCGCGGCCGGCGGCAAGATGCAGGGCCGGATCGCGCGTGGCGGAGAGCGAGAGCGGGACGACGGGAATCTGCGCCTGGGGGAAGGCGACCTTGAGAGGCACAAACACGCCGTGGTCGAAGCCGCGGGCGGGGTCGAGTGCAGATGGAAGCCCGGCTTGGGCGAGCAAGGCGGCGATGCGGTCCGCGAGTTGGGGATGTCCGGGCGCGGGCCAGGTGAGCCGATAGGTGTGCGGCGGAAAGCCGTAGTAGTCGAAGAAAAGATCCGGGCGAGCGGCGGAGGCCGCGGTGAAGGCCGTCTCTTCCCAGTGGCCGCTGACGACGACAATGGCGCGCGGCGGCGCGGGCAGGGTGGCGGCGAGGCCTTCGAGAAAGCGCTGCGTGGGGTGCCAGGTGCCGGGCGGCCCCATGGTCCAGTCCATGAAGAAGCAGGGGCCCCCGCCGTGGGGAAGGAAGATAGCGGGCTGGCGAGAAACGGCAGAGCTCAAGGCGCATCCTTCCGGGCCGGCCGTGAACGGCGGGTGAAAATAGTTGTTTTCACAACAAAAAATTGGATGCGCCTGCCGCAGGAAGAGTTTCATGGGGTGGGCTTACTCCACCGGGGGCGCCAGAAAAAGCGCGCAGGCGAGCAGGGCGCTGCCGATGAGGCCGGCGATCTTGAGGCCTTCGCGGGTCTTGATGCGGCGCTGGCGTTTTCGCGGCTGACGTGGCTCGTGTCGCGGCGGCGGGTCCGGCGGACGCGGGCTGTTGTGAAGCGGCAGGAGCAGAATAGAAGGCATGGATGACCCATACGATCTGCAGCGGTTTGTGAGCGCGCAGGCCGGCATGATGCCGCAGGTGCTGGCGGAGCTGAAGGCGGGAGAGAAGAGCAGCCACTGGATCTGGTTTGTCTTTCCACAGATGAAGGGCCTCGGGCAGAGCTCAATGTCGGAGTTCTACGGCATCGGCTCGCTGGATGAGGTGCGGGCCTACTGGCAGCATCCGGTGCTGGGCCCGCGGCTCGATGCGTGCGCGCGGTTGGTCCTGGCGGTCGCGAAGCGGCCCATCGAGCAGATCCTGGGTTACCCCGACGATCTGAAGTTCCGCTCGTCGATGACGCTGTTTGCGCGGGCCGTGCCGGAAAACGCCGTCTTCAACGAGGCGCTGAAGAAGTACTTCAACGGCGAGCCCGATCATCGGACTCTGGAACTGCTGGGCCCGCCTCACTCGATGGAGTAGACCACATACACCGTCGCCGAGCGGCTCACCTGGTGCGGCTCGATGGCGAGGGAGGGAGCAGCCATCGCGGTTTCCTCGGGAGCCGCCTTTTCGGCATAGGACATCATCGCAAACCGTGATGCGGAGACCTCGTTTGTGACGTAGATCAACGCGCCCAGATGCACTCCCATGCCTTTGGCCAGGGCTTCGGCATTGGCGCGGGCCCGCGCGGCCGCTGCGTCCAAAGCTTTGTCCGCGAGGGCCTGCTCGTCTTGTACGGTCCAGTCAATATCTCCGCTTTGCGTAGCACCCGCGCTGACGGCCACATCAAGAATCTCGGCAGCTCGCTCCGGCGGGGTCTTCACTGTCCACTGCTGCGACAGCGTGAATTTGTGGGGCTTGCCGTAGACGCTGTCGAGGCGCTGCCACTCGCTGTGGATGCCAGTCTTGGGGATGCCGGCCTGCGTGAGCGCGCCGATGATGCGATTGGAGATTTCCGCGCCGCCGGCATAGGCGGCCTTGGCGTCGGCGGGCAGCGTCTGGAAGCCGATATGGAGGATGGCGAGGTCGGGATCGACAGTGATCAGGCCCTGGCCGGTGACGGTGAGGGTTCGATTGGCGGGCTCAATGCGAAGCTCGACCGGCGCGGACTGCTGCGCGGCGGCCATGGAGCCGGCAAGAAGGGCGAGAGCGGTAACGGCGGGCATGCGCGTCATGGGTGATTTCCTTTCCTCCCATGGAACGCATGACCGGCCGGCGTTTGCAAGGAAAATTCTGAGCGCGACCGAGATTTGTTCTTGCCGCGAGGCGGCACGAAGCCGCTATGGAACGGTTTTGTGGCGTTCGCCGAAGTGGCGGAGTTTGGCGAGGGTGGCGGCGGCCTGTCCGGAGTCGATGGCTTGGGCGCCCATGGCGACGCCCTCTTTGAGGTCGCCGGCGAGGCCGGCGGCGACCAGGGCGGCGGCGGCGTTGAGGAGGACGATGTCGCGGCGCGCGCCGGGGACGCCGGTGAGGACGTCGTAGAGCAAGGCGCGATTGGTTTCAACGTCGCCGCCGATGAAGTGGTCGAGGGTGGTGCGGGACAGGCCGGCCATCTCTGGAGTGATGCGGGCTGCGTTGAGGGTGATTTCGCCGGAGGAAGCTTCCTCCACGCGGGCGACAACGGACTCGCCGGTGGTGGTGAGTTCGTCAATGCCGTCGGAGCCATGCACGACGAAAGCGCGGCGCGCGCCTAGTTCTTTGAGGGCGCGGCCGACCAGCAGCACGCGGCTGGGCGCAAGCACACCGACGACCTGGGTGCGCGCCTCGGCGGGATTGGTGAGGGGGCCGCAGAGATTGAAGATGGTGCGAAAACCGAGAGCCTTGCGGAGGGGGTTCACGGCTTTCATGGCGGGGTGGTAGAGTGGCGCGAAAAGAAACATGAAGCCGGTTTCGCGCAGGCACTCGACGGCGAGGCGGGGCGGGAGGTCGATGGGCACGCCGAGAGCTTCGAGGACGTCGGCGGCGCCGCAGCGGGAGGTGATGGCGCGGTTGCCGTGCTTGGCGACTTTGGCGCCGGCGGCGGCGGCAACCAGCGCGGCGCCAGAGGAGATGTTGAAAGTGAGCGGGCCACCGCCGCCGGTGCCGACCACATCGACAAGTTGATCGCGCTCGGCGCCGGTGAGGGGGAGCGGCGTGACGCGCTGGCGCATGACCTGGACAAAGCCGGCCAGCTCGGGGGCCTGTTCGCCGCGTGTGGCCATGACGGCGAGCAGGGAGGCGGTTTCCACCTCGGACACTTCGCCGGTGAGGATGAGCTCGAGCGCCTGCGCGGCCTGTTCGCGGGTGAGGGCGGCGCCGTCTTCGGCGAGGGGCTTGAGGAGGTGCTTGATCGAGGCCATATGCTCTTATGGTAACGGCGGGCGCAATGCGGGCAGCGGTTTGCTCCTTATTTGTGCAGCGAGTTAGGATGTGGATGCCGCAGCCATGGCGTCGATGGCCCGGAATCCGCCGGGCGAGAAAGCCAAACCACAGCGGCGTGGACGGTTCCAACCCAGATGAAAATTCACGAGTATCAGGCAAAAGAGATCCTGGCGAAGTATGGCGTTCCGGTGCCCAAGGGCGAGGTGGCCAACACGCTGGAAGAGGCCAACGACGTGGCGCGCAAGCTGTTTGCCGAAGGCGCTTCGGGCGTGGCGGTGAAGGCGCAAATTCACGCCGGAGGGCGTGGCAAGGGCGGGGGCGTGAAGGTGGCGCGCAGCCGCGAAGAAGCGGAAACGCATGCAAAGAACATTCTGGGCATGCAACTGGTGACGCACCAGACCGGCCCGCAGGGACAGAAGGTGCGGCGTCTGCTGATCGAGGAGACGGCGGCCATTGACCGCGAGCTGTACCTGGGCATTGTGCTGGACCGCGCCGTGGGCAAGCTGGTGTTCATGGCTTCGCAGGCGGGGGGCATGGAGATCGAAGAGGTGGCGGCCAAGACGCCGGAGGCGATCTACAAGGAGACGATCGATCCGGCCGTGGGTTTTGGCGCATGGCAGGCGCGCAAACTGGCTTTTGCGCTGGGCCTGAAGCCGGCGCAGATCAACGCGGCGGTGGCCTTTTTTCAGGGTTTGTACAAGGCGTTTGTGGAGACCGACGCCTCGCTGGTGGAGATCAATCCCTTCATCACGACCAAGGACGGCAAGCTGTTTGCGCTGGATGCGAAGATCAACTTCGACGACAATGCGCTGTTCCGCCACGCGGACGTGAAGGCGCTGCGCGACACGGCCGAGGAAGATCCGCTGGAAGTGGAGGCATCGAAGTACGCGCTGAACTACATCAAGCTGGACGGGACCATCGCCTGCATGGTGAACGGCGCGGGGCTGGCCATGGCCACCATGGACATTATTCAGTATGCCGGCGGTTCGCCGGCGAACTTCCTTGATGTGGGCGGCGGGGCAACCCAGGAACAGATCGAGCACGCCTTCGAGATTCTGCTCTCCGACGCCCATGTAAAGGCCATCTTCATTAATATTTTCGGCGGCATTCTGCGCGTGGACCGGCTGGCCACGGGCGTGGTGGCGGCGGCGCGCAATCTGAACGTGAAGGTGCCGATCGTGCTGCGGCTGGAAGGCACGAACGTGGAGGAAGGCCGGCAGATTCTGAAGGAGTCGGGTTTGAACTTCCAGGTGGGCGCAACCATGAAGGAAGCAGCGGAATTAGTCGTCGCGGCAGCGGCGGGAGTGAGGGCATAAGATGGCAGTTCTCGTCACCAAAGAAACGCGACTGATTGTTCAGGGCATTACGGGCAAGGAAGGAACTTTCCACGCCATGGGCTGCGCCGAGTACGGCACCAAGGTGGTGGGCGGTGTGACGCCGGGCAAAGGCGGCACCACGCACGAGGGCTGGCCGGTGTTCAACACCGTGGCCGACGCGGTGGAAAAGACAGGCGCCAACGCGACCATGATCTTTGTGCCGCCGCCGTTTGCGGCCGACGCGATTCTCGAAGCCGAGGACGCGGGGATTCCGCTGATTGTGTGCATCACGGAGGGCATTCCCACCCTGGACATGGTGAAGGTGTGGGCCAAGCTGAAGAACTCGAAGTCGCGGCTGATTGGGCCGAACTGCCCGGGCGTGATTTCTCCGGGCAAGGCGAAGATCGGGATTATGCCGGGGCAGATTCACAAGGAGGGCCCGGTGGGGATCGTGTCGCGCTCGGGCACGCTGACCTACGAGGCGGTGCACCAGTTGACGCAGCGCGGCATCGGTCAGTCCACCGCCATCGGCATCGGCGGAGATCCGATCATCGGAACCACGCACATCGACGCTCTGCGCCTGCTGAACGACGATCCGGAGACCGAAGCGATCGTAATGATCGGCGAAATCGGGGGCACGGCGGAGGAAGCGGCGGCGGAGTTCGTGAAGCAGCACGTGAAGAAGCCGATGGTGGGCTTTATCGCGGGGCAGACCGCGCCACCGGGGCGGCGGATGGGCCACGCGGGCGCGATCATCAGCGGTGGCCAGGGCACGGCCAAGGACAAGATGAAGGCCTTGAGCGCGGCGGGGATTCACGTGGTGGTGTCGCCGGCGGAGATCGGGGAGACGCTAGCCAAGGTGCTTGGCAAGGGATGACTTCCGAACCTTCCGGAAACGCAAAAGACCCGCCCTTAGGGCGGGTCTTTTGCTGCAAGATGCAAATGGCGGCGATGAAAAATTGAAAGCCGCCGTTTCGATTTCTCCTTACCGCATTTTGGCCCTGCGGGATTCCGTGGGGTTGGCCGAGGGGACTACCGCAGTTGAAACCGGCGGCAAACATTATGGTTGGCATCGCTTCCGTGCCGCGGAGGAGCGTACTGGAAGCGGCTGCGGCGGCGCGTCCCTGGAGAAAGGGCTGCGCCGCCGCGAAGGGAGGCTGGAAGCGGATCACCAGACCCGGCAGGGATGAGGGCTGACCATTTTGTCGGCCTGCTTGCAGTGGAAGCTGGCGGCGAAGGCGGGCAGATCCTGGAGAACGGAGTTGGTGCGGTATTCGTCGGGGGCGTGGGGATTGTCGAGGGCCTGACTGCGCAACTGTTCGGGGCGGGTCTGGGTGCACCACTGTTGCGCGTAGGCGATCCAGAAGCGCTGGTCGGGTGTATAGCCGTCCATGGTGGCGTGCATGTTGAGGTGCGCGGCCTGAGCCTGGTCCTGCCAGGCTATCCAAGCCAGCCAGAGGCCGCCCAGGTCGGCGAGGTTTTCGCCCAGGGTGAGCTTGCCGTTCAGGTGAACACCGGGAACGGCCTCGATGGCGTCGTACTGGTTGATCATGCACGCGGCGCGCTGGTTGAATTTGTCTTCGTCCTGCCTGGTCCACCAGTCCTTGAGGTTGCCGTCCTTGTCGTACTGGCGGCCCTCGTCGTCGAAGCCGTGGGTGAGCTCGTGGCCAATGGTCGAACCCATGTCGCCGTAATTGGCGGCAGCATCTTCCTTGCCGCTGAAGAAGGGCGGCTGGAAGTAGCCGGCGGGGAAGTTGACATTGTTCATCTGAGGGTCGTAGTAAGCGTTGACGGTGGGCGGAGTCATATCCCATTCGCCCTTGTCGACGGGCTTGCCGATCTTGGCCAGGTCGCGGGCGACCTCGAAGTTGCGGGCGCGCATCTGGTTGCCCAGCGCATCGCCGCGGACGATGTTGAGCTTGGAGTAGTCGCGCCACTTGTCGGGATAGCCGATCTTGTTCATGACGGCGAGGAGTTTTTGCCTGGCTTTGACCTTGGTGGCGGCGCTCATCCAGTCCAGGCCGTCGATGTCCTTGTCCATGGCTTTTTCGATGGCCAGGGTCATGGCGAGGGCCTGCTGTTTTTCCGCGGGCGGGAAGTATTGGGCCACATAAACCTGGCCGAGGGCCTCGCCGAGCTCGTGATCGACGCGGCTGGTGCAGCGCTTCCAGCGTGCCTGCTGTTTTTCGGCGCCGTTCAGGATGTGGGCGTAGAAGTTCCAGGATTCGTGGTCGAAGCTTGCGGGCAGGCTGGTGCCGGCGTATGCGTGGAGGAGCTGCCAGCGAAGATAGGTGCGGATGTGGGCGATGGGGGTATCGGCCACCAGGGTGTTGAACTCGGCGAAGAACTTCGGCTCCATGTCGTTGGCCTTGCCGGCGGCGGGCGCATGAGCGGCGGCGAGGTAGTCGGCAAGAGAGAAGTGGGTGAGCAGCTCTTCCATGCCGGCGACGGTGGTGGGGTGATTGAGGTTTTGTGGATCGCGCTGTTCGGTGATGGTGAGTGAAGCCTTGGCGAGGCGTGTTTCGATGGCCAGCACGGTGGCGGCGTCGCTGGCGGCCTGCGGCTCAGACTCGCCGGCCAGCGTGAAGATCTTCTGAACGTGGGCGACGTACTGGCGCCGCTGTTTCATGCTCTTGGCATCGGTGCGGGTGTAATAGTCGCGCTCCGGCAGGCCCAGGCCGCCAGCCCCGTAGAAGGCGATCATCTGGCTGGAGCGGGCAAAATCCGGTCCTGAGCCCATGCTGAAGAAGGCGTTCACGCCGATGGCGTGCAGATGGGCGAGCAGAACGGGCAGTCCGGCGGAAGACTGAAGCGCGACGATGCGGTCCAGCTCCGGCTGCAGGGGCGCGAGGCCGCGCTTGTCCATGGCGGCGGTATCCATGCAACTGGCGTACTCATCGCCGATCTTCTGCTCATTGGGCGTGCGTGCGGACGAGGGTATGGCGGCAGCTTCGAGAATCTGGCGCAGATGAAGGCGATTGAGCTCGTACAGCTCGGTGAAGCGGCCGTAGGCGGCCTGATCGGCAGGCAGCGGATTGCGCTTGAACCAGCCGTTGCAGCTATAGCGGTAAAAGTTCTGGCAAGGATCAACAGATTTGTCGATGAGCGAGGGATCGAAGACATGCAGCGCGGGCTTGCGGGCGGCTGGAGCGGCGGCGTTCTGGCAGAGGACCGGGGTGGCGATGAAAACGAAAATACAGGTGGCGAAGAAGCAATGAGAAGCGATGCCGGTGCGGAACATGCCCAAGACTCTAGCAGATCCGGGCCGCGCAGCGCAGTGGCGCCGGGCGGCGATTACAATGACGAAGGCAGCACGAATTTTCCCCAGGAGCAGAAACCGTGGCGCAGCGCACCTTCAGCATTATCAAGCCGGATGCGGTCCGGAAGGGATTTACCGCAGCCATTCTGGCTGACATAGAGCGGGCCGGCTTCCAAATTGTGGCCATCAAGAAGCAGTCGATTTCCAAGGAGCAGGCCCAGGGATTCTATGCGGTGCATGCGGGCAAGCCGTTCTTCGAGGGGCTGTGCGCGTTTATGTCGTCGGGGCCGCTGGTGCTGATGGTGCTGGAGAAGGAGAACGCCATCGCCGATCTGCGCAGGGTGATGGGAGCGACAAATCCGGCCAACGCGGAAGAAGGCACGATCCGGAAGAAATATGCGGAATCGATCGGCCAGAATGCGATTCACGGCTCGGATGCCGAAGAGACCGCGGCCTTCGAGACCGGCTACTGGTTTGCGGGATACGAACTGATCTAGGGAAGGGAAGAAAAGGCCGCGTCTGGCCCGCGTTTTGGTCGAGCGCAGACGGCGCGGCATCTTTTTGCGCGCGGGCAGGGCAGGAGGGTGCGGCTACTCCTTGCCGTGGGCGATCCACCATGCCTTGATGAACTTCCAGTGGATGTAGACCGAGTGATTGAGGTGAAGTAACAGGCCTTCGCGGCCGTCGAGAAAACCGAGGCGAAAAACGTAGTTATAGAGGAAGGTGGCGGCGGGGTTGGCAACGGCATTCCAGAGAAACAGGAAGAGGAACTTGCTGGTGCGGCCATCACGGGCCAGCAGTTGGGCAATCTCGGAGCTGTAGCGGTTCATGTGCTCGAGATAGACCACCAGGTTGGGGTAGGCGTAGTGAAGCATATTGTGGTGGAGCCTGCCCGTGGGCCCGGTGAACTGCGGCGTGGAGTGAGGGCCGACGCCTTCGCTGAGGCGGGCGGCGCCGCGCTTGAAGAGGCGCAGTTTGCGGTCCGGATAGAAGCCGCCGTGGCGCATCCAGCGGCCGAAGATCAGGTTGAGGCGGGGAATCCAGTAGGCATCGAAGCGAGGCTCGCGCGAGAGCAGGTCGCGCATCTCCTGCTGGAGGGCGGGTGAGAGCACTTCGTCGGCGTCAAGGAGGAGAATCCAGTCGGAGGTGCAAAGGTCAAGAGCGACATTTTTCTGTTCGCCGTGGCCTTCGAAGTCGTGGTAGCTGGTTCTGGCGCCGAAGGACTGGGCGATCTCGATGGTGCGGTCCCGGGAACCTGAGTCAACGAGGATGATTTCGTCGGCCCAACGGACACTTTCGAGGGTACGGGGCAGGTTTGCTTCCTCGTTCATGGCGATCATGGCGACGGAAAGTGTCTTGTGCATCGAGAAAAGGATACATGTTCGTCCCGGCCGTGATATTGTGGCTGCCAACAAAACCAACATCCGCAGAGGTGCAGAATGGGTGCATACGAAATGGCCGTGATTGCGTTGCTGACAGGCGTGGCATGGTCGTTTGGCGGCATCGATTGCTGTGAGCCAGGCGGCCCACAAGCGGGGCCTCCTGCGAGGGCCGCGGCTGTTCCCCGGCCTGTTTCTGGGACCGGTGTTTGCCGTGCTGGTGCTCATTGTCTATCCTCCTGAGGATGTGAGGCGCGAAGACGCAGGAGCGGCATGAAGCGCGGAGGGCGCGGCGCAGACGAGCGGCAAGCGGAGCGCAGGCCAGGCCGCTCCAAGCGCGTTCTGCTGCGCATCGGGGGCGGCGGTGGGTCCAGCATGAGAGACGCGCGGGCTGTGTTGCTGCATCTCCGCAGCCGTCTTTTGCATCCACTCCATAGCGCCGCCAATTCATTCCCCGCGGCGGCGGAACTCATCCACGAAATTCCAAGCATCCGGAAACCGGAAGCCCCAAGGAGGGATTATGGCAAGCAAGGCAAGTGCGGTTTGGACAGGTTCACTGAAGGAAGGCAAAGGCACCATGTCGACGGCGACGGGCGTGCTGAACAACGCCAATTATTCGTTCGCCACGCGGTTTGAGGGCGCTAATTCCGGCACCACCCCCGAGGAGATGATTGCGGCGGCGCACGCGAGCTGCTATTCGATGGCGCTGGGCGCGGTTCTGGGCGGATCGGGACTGACGCCGGAGAAGATCGAGACCACGGCCGCCGTGACGCTGGCCAAGGTGGGCGACGGCTTTGCCGTGACACGGATCGCGCTGACGACGACCGCTAAGGTGCCGGGCGCGAGCAAGGAAGTGTTTGACAAGGCAGCGGCCGACGCCAAGGTGGGCTGCCCCATCTCGAAACTCTTTGCCAACAACACGGAGATCGTTCTGGACGCCACTTTAGAGTAGCTTGACTTTCGTACATCGAGGCGCACTCCGCGCGGCCGGTCCATCTTGTGGCCGGCCGCGCGCATTTCCAGATGCATATCACCTGATTACTCCGCCACGTCCGGCATCGGCTATCATGCGTCAACCTTCACTCATGGTGGAAATGGAGCGTGAACACGCTCCGGTTCTCCTTGACCAGAGGACTGACGACCACCTTGGGGCCGCGCTTCTTGGCTGTGAGAGCATCGCGATCTCTCCCTTTTGCCGCTGCCGCCTCCAGGCGGTCAGGCGCGAGGAGTAGAGGCCCTCGCGGCGCAGCAGGGCGCCGATCGCGCCGGAATCCTGTGCGGCATCGGCCTGATCGAGGATCGAGCGCTTATATTCGGCGGTGAAGCTGCGTCGGCGCGGACGGGCGATCACCTCGGAATCGGGTGCGGGCGGATGGGAGACGGTCGGCGCGGCGCCCGCTGGGTTGGCAACTTCTCCGCTACGCTCCGAAGTTGCCAACCCAGCGAAAGGAATGATGCTCTTGGTTCTGCTCATGAGAGTGAATTTGCTTTCCCCGCCCTACAGTAATTGTTGAGGGGCTACTTGTCTCACTGATGTTGGCACAGAGGGTAACCGCCGAAACCTCGAGGTTTGATCAAGTGGTGCTCATGTTGACCATACCCAGTGCCGTCTTGAGAGCACTGAGCCTTTCGTTCAAGAGGATCGGAAGTGGACTCCTCCGTCGAATGCGTGCGCTTCAGAAAATGCAAACGCCCGACCGTCCTTCGGTGATCGGAAAGGTAACACGTTTCCGCGCCAGCGTCAGTGACGGCCTTTCGCCAGCCAAAGTGCCTCAGATGATGATATGGCCGTGGAGAATCTGTGGATTTTCGGCTCAACGGGCTTGGTACAACATTTTGGGAGAAGGCAGGGAATTCGGGCGACTTTAGGGCACTGGAGAGATTTGAGGGGTCACAGGTAAATACATCATTCTAAGATATTTATATGAATACACTGGACTTAGATAAAACAATTGGTGCCGAAGAAGGGACTCGAACCCCCACACCCTTGCGAGTACATGGACCTGAACCATGCGCGTCTGCCAATTCCGCCACTTCGGCGCGGGACATAGGCTCAGCTCTCATTGCTGAACCGGCAACAGCTTTGAGTCTCGCAAATGCTGGGCCTTGTGTCAAATTTCACTCTCTTCCAATACAAGATGAGCCTGAAGGGTGGGATTGATTCCGACACAAGATGCGCCTGAAGGGTTAGGCATGCTGGAGATTGAACATCGGCGTGCATGAAGCAGAGAAGTTGAGTTTGGGAGCGATTGGCCGGTTCGTCGAGGCCAGCCCTCTGGCCAACATCAGTGAGACAAGTAGTCCCTCAACAATTACTGTAGGGCGGGGAAAGCAAATTCACTCTCATGAGCAGAACCAAGAGCATCATTCCTTTCGCTGGGTTGGCAACTTCGGAGCGTAGCGGAGAAGTTGCCAACCCAGCGGGCGCCGCGCCGACCGTCTCCCATCCGCCCGCACCCGATTCCGAGGTGATCGCCCGTCCGCGCCAACGCAGCGGAAGAAGTACTTGTCTTGATTGTGCTCATTAAAGTGAGATTTCTTTCCCCGCCCTACAGTAATTGTTGAGGGGCTACTTGTCTCACTGATGTTGGCACAGAGGGTTCTTCCGCAGCGAGCGAAATTGTTGAGTCCCCTGAACGCGAAAAAGCCGCCAGCGACATTTGCCTTCTGGCAGCTAAGCGGCTCTCCGTTCGCGTTGCAAAAACTCTTCATGTTGGTATTTTATACAACATGAATTGTATCGTCAACGCAACTTGTACTGAATCTCCACTACCTCGCCTATAATTTGGCTATCCAGTACATCTTCTGTCTTATAGAACCCACTCGTCGGAACAACTTGAAATTGCTTCCGGACGGGAACCGAGAAGCCGCCGTCCTTAAGTTCCTTGCGGTCGCCCTCGAACCTACGCAACTCTTTGATTCTGCGGACCGTCGTGGTTATAGTCTTGTCATCATCTACAAGTCGAACCCCATATAGCCTGCCAGGTCGAAAGAGGTGGGGTGGCGCGGTGATCACTGTTGCACCCTCCGGGATCTCGGGGGACATGGAATCGTCCGGCATGCGCAATGCCTTTGCGTCTTCCCCGAAGTCGTGATCAACGGGAAGCGCCGGCCTCAAGGGATCATCAACCCACGGTATCCAGAACACGGTATGCACCGGCTTCGCCAGTGATGTCTCCATAAAGATTTCCGAGACAGTTACTTGAAGCGCATCGGCGATGCGTCGAATTGATTCCGGAGAGTACCCGACTCGGCCATTTTCGAGCTTGCTCAGGTTGTGAAAGTCAACCTTGGCTGCACTTGCAAGCTGTCGCAGTGTCAAGCTTCGCTCCTTGCGGATGGCTCGAATACGCGCCCCTACAACAGGGTCACCACGACGCTTTTGCGGAGTAACATCCATTCCTTGGCGCCCTCCCAAGCGCTTCAATAGAGTACCACCTAAGCTCAACCATCTTTCTAGAAAATTGGCATGCATTACAACACATGCGAACAGAATATCTTTGCGAGTTGGGCTTGACAAGACAACTCTCATTAACCTAAAGTTGTTCTCAAATACAACAATACATCGCATGCCAACTTGCCACCATGACGCGCTGATAGGACCTCTATCACGGGAACCCCTTGCAGCCGGGCACAGCGCCAGCCCGTTCGCCAGTCGGCGGAGCACGGCACAGACGCGGCACCCCAGGAGGAGCTGTGAGAGACGGCGTCGGCCGTCGCTCCCCACCCATCTGGGCCAGTACCTCAGAGAGGTTGCTCTCTTGGCTGTGTACCCTACGACCCCGTTCCTGGTTGAAGTCCCCCCTATGGAACGGCTATCGGACGGCAATGCAACCGACAACTTGCCGATACTCTACCGTCAACTGGACACCAGGCACTCCTATACAGGACATCATCATGGGCCAATCATTCAGGGACCTAATCGTCTGGCAACGCGCCATCAGCTTGACCCTGGCCATCTACAAGCTCACCGAGGCTTTTCCTCCCTCCGAGCGGTATGGCCTGACGGATCAGTTACGCCGTGCAGCGGTCTCCATCGCCAGCAATATCGCGGAGGGTTACGGCCGGTCGACTCGGGGCGAGTACCTGCAATTCCTCGGGCATGCCCGAGGCTCGAACTGCGAGGTCGAGACGCAGTTGGTGATCGTTGCGGCGCTTGGACTCGGGGTGGAGTCAAACCGCGCAACCGCGGAGAAGCTGTGCGCGGATGTGAGTCGCCTGCTTCGCGGCTTGATGCAATCGCTGCGTTCCAGTGCCTCCGGCTCCTAGTCCCTTTGTCGCATTTCGAGGCAGCACGTTTGGCCTGTTCGCCTACTCGGATTTCAAAAACATCGTTCACACAACTCATCACTCCTCTCGCTCTGTCCCTCTGTCCCTTCGTCCCTTCTTCTTTGATGACTCTTGATTTTGGAGGCTTTATCCATGCCCTACTTCTTTCTTGACCCTGTTTTCACACGCCCCAAGCAAATTCAAACACTCGCCGACGCAATAATGTCGATGTTCGCCGACATGAGCATCAACCCGGCGAAGTTCGGCACCAACGAGCAACTGCGCAACGCTTACTTCCTGGTTCGCCGCACCAGCAGGGCGATCTGTCTGCACCTGGGAAAGTCTCCCGGTGAGATCGCGCTTGAGGAGCTTCTCCACCGCGATGACGATTTGATCCGCCTCGCTCTCGAAGAGGGAACGGAGCGTGTCAACGACTTTGAGACAGGTTGCGTGAGAGTTTAGTGTAGATTTCCCTCTGTGGCATGTGTCGGAGTGGGTGGGTTGATCCAGACCGCGGTGGGCTGGGGC
>JAJZVX010000045.1 GCA_021846985.1 Acidobacteriota bacterium
CCGATCTGTCTGGGCCTACGTGCAGTCCCGGCCTGAAGCAGAAAAGGCGATCATCGCCATGGGCAAGCGCGATGCCGCTTTCGATTCCGGATTGCCGGTGCCCGCGCTCCACATGAGGCCCGGCGAGCCTGCGCCGCGGCTGGCGCCCGCTCTTTGGACCCTGACCAAGATGATGGATCAGCATGCCTACATGAAAGTTGCGCCGGGCGACGACCTTCGCGTCGGCGACATGATCGGCTTCGACATCGCGCACCCGTGCCTCACCTTCGACAAGTGGCGCGCACTGCCGCTGCTGAACCGGGATTACCAGGTAATCAACATCGTGCGCACATTTTTCTGATGGTCCGCCTTTGCATCGCCGGCCCGCCGCGCTACACTGGCACACCAAGAGAAATCCGGCAGCCGGCGGAGCCCTTTCCCCACCCTGCCGTCCGCAGCCGCGGCAAGAAAGACGAGGGCGCGCGATGAGCGATCAGGAGTTTGCCTCCACCACGGTCTTCCATCAGTCAGGCTGGAGCGGGAAACGATGCCCTGCCTGCGGCGGCAGCGACATCGTCACGTGCCTCGAGTTCGGCCTGGGCGCCGAAGTCGGCACATTCGGCCTCAAGTACAAGGCCATTGGCGTCTTCAGAGGAACTGAGAAACTCCACGCCGATCTGTGCAATGCCTGCGGCACCGTGGTGCGCCTCTACGTAACCGAGACAAAGCGCAACTGGATACAGCGAGTCGTTAAAAAGAAATGAGCCTCCTCCCGCGCAGGCCCTCCCCCCGGCCACGTCAAGCTAGCTCGCCGGATTGCACAACCGGCCCATGAAGAGAATGGAGCCGGTGGCATTGTGAACAATGAAAAAAAGGAAGGGCCGGTCGGCGCGGAAGACCAGTCTCCTCTCCTCTCGCATGGCCTTCAGGTTCATCACCACGGCCGTGGACGCCGCCGCCTCGCTGCCTTCTTCGTTCACTTCGATGCGCGCCTGGTGAATCACCTGGTCGATGAAAAGATCCGGGTGGCCGGTCATGCCAGAGAAGTCCGCAAGGCCTTCGTCAAAAGCATCGCGCATGCCCATGGCGCTCAGCACGGGCTTGAGCGCGTAGCGGGTTTCAAACTTGAAGCGCGGCAGCACGACCTCCACATCCTGCTCGCGCATGTGCGCCTGCAGTTGATGGATTTCCTCCACGGTGAGGCTTTGATCGAGCTGCCCAATGTCACCGTCCGGAAGAATGGCCAGCATGGAAAGCTCGTGATCGGCGTAAGGCAGCTCGATAGCCGCCAGCCCGCCCTGCTTCACGTAGAGGTAGTTCCCAGACTGGTGCATCATGGGCGTCGGCACCTGCGCGTCGCCTGCCAGGTGAAACGCCTCTTGCCGGGTCGCGTCCTTCTCAAACTGCACCGCCCAGTTCCCCTTGAAGTAGATGGCGTTGGTGAGAATCAGGCGGGTGAGCTGGCTGACGTCGTCGGCGTGCAGCAGGTTGACGATCTTGCCGGCGGTCTTGTTCTCAATCCAGCGATTGATGGTGTGGATGCTGCCCCTCTTGTCGTGCATGTAGTCCACGGTAAAGAAGCCGCCGCCGTAGTCCTCTTTGATTGTGCCGGTGAAGGCCGCCTCAAAGTGATAATCCTTCTGTCCCCAGAGCGCGTTGGCCGTTTCAAGCTTGTAGTGCTTGCCAGGACCGGCCTGGGTCCGTGCAAGCAGAGCGGCGAACTCCTGTCGCCGCGCGGCATCGGGCATGGTCAGGTGCAGCACCGCGGCCATCTGCCGCCGCGTGCCGCCGCGGCTGCCCTCGTAGGTCATGGCCAGCGCCGTGGAAACGCTGAAGGGAGAGACAAAGACGTTCTTCCTCGAATCGCCCTTGCCTAGTGCGCGAAACAAGTCTACGGCAAACACGCTGTTTGCGTTGACAACGGCCTGCGGCTCCTGATCCTGCGCAAACGCCGCCGCCGAGACCACCAGCGCGCAGAGCGTGCATCGGGCTGCAATCCATCGTGTGCTGCGAGACAAGTTCATCCACTCCCCCTCGGCTTCAATCTGCCTGTCTGCACAAGAGATCCTGGCAGGCTCACTCCGCTCTTCGAGACGCGCCCCGCTCCGGCATTGCCGGCCCCTGCCTCCAGGATGAATGTTTCTCCGGAAAACAGGGATTATATCCTGCCTCCCTGCCATGTCAGCGGAATTTGCGCGTGCCCTGGGTGTAGGGCCCGGTCCGGCGAGAACCACGGAGCCCGCCGGTGATTTATGGTTAGAACCAGCGATGAAGCAGACCCTCACACGCCTGGCATGGACATTTCCAGTGGTTTGGCTGGTGGTTTCGCTGGTGTTTCTGCTCATTCACCTGGTGCCGGGCGACCCCATCCTGCAGATGCTGGGCGAGGGCGCAACACCCGCGGACGTGAGCGCGCTGCGGCACCAGTACGGCTTGGACCAGCCCCTGCGCGTGCAATACCTCAGCTATTGGGAAGGCGTGGCGCACGGTGACCTGGGGCGCTCCATCCGCATGCACAACACGGTGACGGACCTGATTGCGGCGCGCTATCCCTACACCATGGCCTTGACCCTGGCGGCGCTGCTGCTGGCTCTGCTGCTGGCGCTGCCGGCCGGCATCCTGGCCGCCGTGTGGCGCGGACGCTGGATCGACCAGGCGCTCTCGCTGGTTTCGCTCTCCGGCCTGAGCGTACCCGCCATCGCGCTGGGACCGGTGCTCATCCTCGTGTTTTCCATTCTGCTCGGCTGGACGCCCGTGTCGGGGGCAAACGCGCAGGGGAACAACACCATCGACTGGCGCTACCTGGTGCTGCCCTCGCTGGCCATGGGCAGCTCGCTGGCCGCCATTCTCACCCGCATGGTCCGCACCACCATGCTGGAAGAGCTGGGCCAGGACTACATCCGCACCGCCCGCGCCAAGGGCCTGAGCGAGATGGCCGTGGTCTGCCGCCACGCCCTGCCCAATGCCCTGGTGCCCATTGTGACCGTGGTCGGACTGCAATTTGGCGCGCTGCTCGCCGGGGCCATCGTGACGGAAACCATCTTCAGTTGGCCGGGGCTGGGGCGGCTGACCGTGAGCGCCATCTCCAATCGCGACTACGCCCTCGTGCAGGGGTGCCTGCTTTCGATCGGTCTGACCTACGTGCTGGTGAACCTGTTGACGGACCTTGTCTACCGGTGGGTCAATCCGCGCATGCGGGTGTAACATGCGCCCGTATCTCGCCTTGCCCCGCTAATCGCACCTCAGATAAAGAATCCGCGGCTTGAGATCGTCTCCGCTCACATCAAGCAAGCCCACCGTCACCTGCAGCTCGAAGCGGCGAGGACCGCAGGAGCCAGGGTTGAAGTAGAGCACGCCCTTGCGGCGGTAGTAGTTCGGCACGTGCGAGTGACCGAAGAGCACCGCCGCGAACTTTGCCGCCGCCGGGTCAAGATGGAGCGTGCTCAGATCGTGGAGCAGATAGAGATAGCGGCCCTCGAAGAGGACCACCTCGGTTTCGGGAAGCTCGGCGCAGCGGCCGGTGCGGTCCACATTGCCGCGAATGGCAGTGACGGGAGCGATTTTGGCCAGTTTATCGAGGACGGCGGGCTTGCCGACGTCGCCGAGGTGGACGATGTGTTCGACGCCGGCCAGGGCCTCGGCAACCTGCGAACGGAAGAGGCCGTGGGTGTCGCTGACGACGCCGATCTTCACAGTCCCAGCTCCAGCCGGGTGCGCGGATCAAGCTGGTCGCGCAGGGCGTCACCCAGGAAGTTAAAGCCCAGCACCGCACCGGCGATGGCCACCGCCGGAAAGAGCACCATGTGGGGCGAATCGAAGAGATGCAGCCGGGCGTCGTTGAGCATGGAGCCCCAACTGGGGGCCGGCGCGGGAATGCCCAGGCCCAGAAAGGAGAGCGTGGCCTCGGCCAGGATGACGCCGGCCATGCCGATGGCCGCCTGCACCAGGACCGGCTGAACGATGTTGGGCAGAATGTGGCGGAAGAAGATGCGCGGCCCGCCGGCGCCGAGAGCGCGCGCCGCATCAACGTACTCGCGGTCGCGGACGGCGAGCACCTGTGCCCGAACCAGGCGCGCATAGCCAGCCCAGCCGCCAATGGCCAGCGCCAGAACCAAATTGGCGAAGCCCGGCCCAAGGAAGGCCGCAAAGGCAATGGCCAGCAGGATGCCGGGCAGGGCCAGGAAAGTGTTCATGGCGAAGGTGGTCAGCGCCGTGTCGATCCAGCCGCCCAGATAGCCGGCCAGGCCGCCCACGGCGAGGCCCAGGCACAACGACACCGAGACCACGCTGACTGAAACGGCCAGCGAAAGGCGCGCTCCCCAAAGCAGACGCGAGAGCATGTCGCGGCCCAGCTCGTCGGTCCCCGCCCAATGGACGGCCGAAGGCCCCTGAAGACGATGCAGAAGGTCGATGGCGGCGGGATGATAGGGCGCAAGCCACGGCGCTGCCAGCCCGCAGATCACAAAGACGGCGAGCAGCAGAATACCCGCCGCGGCCAGAGGCTGGCGACGCGCGCGATGGATGAACCTGGGGATCTGTGCCGCGGTCAAAAAAGCCATGAACAATGCCAGAATAGCGCGACAGGATGGCGGAAGGTGGTGTCTAAATAAGTATGGACATGCAATTCCTGAAGCCGCTGGTGTGCCTGGCTCTGGCTGCCGGCGCCGCCTGCGCGCAAACGCCGGCGCCTACCGCTGCGCCGGGAATCCAACCGGGGGCGTGGCAGATCGTGCTGCTGGCAAACCAGGCACGCGCCACAAAGGGCCTGCCGCCGCTGAAGTGGGATCCGGCTTTGGCCGAAGCTGCGGAACAGCACTGCCAGCGCATGGCGGCCGAAGGACCGATCGCTCACCGCTACGGCGGAGAGCCGGGCCTGGCCGAACGGGCCTCGCAGGCAGGCGCACATTTTAGCTTGATCGAAGAGAACATCGCCATTGGCAGCTCGCCCGAGGCGATTCACAAGGAGTGGATACACTCCCCGGACCACTATACAAATCTAATGAACCCCAAGGTGGACGGCATCGGGGTGGCGCTGGTCCCCAAGCGCGGCGTGCTCTATGCCGTCTCCGACTTTGTCCGCGAGGTGCCCGTGCTCTCCCAGAGCGAGATCGAGTCCGAAATTGCGCATCTCATCCGGGTGGCTGGACTCACGATCAATCCGGACCCCGCCCAAGCACGGGCAGCCTGCCCGCTGAGCCGCGGATTGCCACCCTCCTTCTCCGGAACGCCACCCAGCCTCGTGATTCGCTGGGAAAACTCCAACCTGACCCGCCTGCCCAAGCAGCTCGTGGACCAGTTGGAGACGGGCGGCTTTCACCGTGCCGCGGTGGGCAGTTGTGCGCCGAAAAACGCAAATCCCGGTTTTGCGTCCTACCGCCTGGCCGTGCTGCTGTACTGAGACTTCATCGTGGAAAGAACCGCAACTGCACCCGGCTGCCAGTCACGGTCCAGGCCACGCCGGGTTAGCTTTCTGCCAGAGCGTGCACTCCGCGCTCGGCGGCCGAAGGAACGCGCACCGCAGCCATGCCCGCCGCCGCCGCGGCTTGCAGACCCATGGCCGTGTCTTCAAAAACGAGGCAGTCCCCGGGCTCCACACCCAGCCGCTCGGCAGCAACCAAAAAGGCATCCGGAGCCGGTTTGCTTCGCGTGTAGTCTTCAGCTCCAACGATCGTCTCGAATTTATCGAGCAGTTGCAGCGCGGACAGCGAGCGCATGACCGCATGGCGGCTGCCGCCTGAAACCACCGCAAAGGGAATGCACCCATGCTGAGCCTCGATATGCTCCAGCACCTCAGGAATCGGTTTGAGTTGATCGAGTGAATCGAGGAAAAGCTTCTCTTTACGCAGCGTAACCGTTTCTACGGGCATCGTCAGCCCATGCATTTCATTCAGGCGGGAAATGATCTCAGGGATGGGCTTGCCGCCCCAGGCATAAAAAAGCTCTTCGCTGAACTCGCAGCTCCATTCGCCAAGCGCCTTCCTCCAGGCAACATAGTGCAGCGGCATCGAATCCACGATGGTTCCATCGCAGTCGAATAGATAGGCACGGAAAGAACCTTCGGGCAGTTTCAGTTTCTTGTACAAACTCGTCTCCTCGACAGATATTTTTGGAAAAATCGAAACGCACGCATGCCAGCGCGTCGGTCAGCAGCCTGCCGCGGCCTCAATCACGCGGCGTCGAGCAGCCGCCCTCGCCGGGCTTGGTGGGCTCCATGCGAAGGGCGTTATTGAAGCGGTTGAAGTAGTTGAAGAGACCGATGGCGCAGAGCAGTTCAACAACCTCGCCTTCGGAGTAGAAGCTGCATAGTTCGGCGAAGTGCTCGTCACTGAGCGCGTGGGGATCGCGCGTAACGGTTTCCGCCAGCCGCAACGCGGCCTTTTCGGCAGGGGTAAAGTCGTCGCGCTTGGGCCACTCGGCCAGACTCGCCAATTGCTCGTCCGTCCACCCCAGATCGCGCGCCAGAATGGTGTGGCTAGCCAGGCAGTATGGCGTTTCATTCACCTGGCTGGTACGGACGATGATCAACTCCTTGAGCTTGGTGGGCACGGTTCCCGAATTGAGCACGGCCCCAAAATGGGCCTGCATGGTCGAGAAGATTTCGGGCCGGTGCGCCATGACGCGGAACATGTTAGGCACGTTGCCGCGCTGGGCAAAGACCTTGTCAAAGAGAACAGCCAGATCCGGGCTCACTTCGCTCCGGTCCAGGCGGGAGATGCGGGACAAATCAGGCCTCCAGGATCGTCTCTTCCATGGTAAAGGCGAGAGTGGCTGAACGCCACATTCACGCCCGGACAGAACGGCAGCTGATTTTGACGAGTTCCCTGCTCTCTGGTACCTTAGTTCAGGAGCATCTTGCACACACGACACTCCTCAGTAGCTCAATGGCAGAGCATTCGGCTGTTAACCGAAGGGTTGTAGGTTCGAGTCCTACCTGAGGAGCCAATTATTTTCAACAACTTACAAGGCCTGCCAAGCTCAAAAATCCCTCAAAATTTAGCGATTGTGGTGGATTTTGTGC
>JAJZVX010000011.1 GCA_021846985.1 Acidobacteriota bacterium
CGATCTGAACCGGAGTAATGAATGTGATCCAAATCACAAGTGACAAGGTAGAATTGCGCAGTCTGGCCACCGCGCCCGGCCATCTCGGTTCTTGTCCGTGCATCCGAAGGGACGCATGGGTCGGCGGAAGCCAGGGAAGGTGACTCAAGTGACCAGCAAAGAGTTCAGCGCATCGCTTGCGGGCCTGTTGCCGCCGCCAGAGCTTGACGCTCCGTTGGCAGCCTTGTGGTGGGATGCAAAGGGAGACTGGACGCGCGCCCACTCCCTGGTCAATGATCTGGAAACGGCTGAAGGCATGGCGGTTCATGCCTATCTGCACCGCAAGGAAGGTGTGAGATGGAACGCGGATTACTGGTATGGGCGGGCGGGTAGAACGTTCTACCGTCCGGCCCTCGAAGAGGAGTGGCAGGCGCTGGTCGAGGGACTGATGCCCTGAAAGGGGCGTAGAATGCAGTTTCAAATTACTGAAACAAAGGGGCCGGCTGTGCACGATCGGAGATTTGGAAAGCTGGATTGGAAGGCTTCGGCGCTGGGCTTTGGCTGCATGCGGTTTCCCACCGAGGATGGAGACCGGCTGAGTGCCAGAATCAAGGAAGACGAAGCGGTGCGCATGCTGCGCCACGCCATCGACGGGGGCGTCAACTACGTGGATACGGCCTATCCCTACCACGGCGGCCGGAGCGAGATCGTGGTGGGCAAGGCGCTGCGCGACGGGTACCGTCACAAGGTGCGGCTGGCAACCAAACTGCCCGTATGGCTCGTAAACTCCCCGGCAGACTTTGACCGCTTGCTCAATGAACAGCTCAAGAAGCTGGAGACCGGCCACATCGATTTCTATCTGCTTCACGCGCTGGGGAAAAAACGGTGGGACGAGATTGTGCTGCGCCACAATCTGCTCGAACAGGCGGCCAGGGCCCTCAAGGACGGACGGATCGGGCACCTGGGATTTTCGTTTCACGACGGCTATGAGGCCTTCGAGGAGATTGTGAACGGCGCCGACCTGTGGAGCTTCTGCCAGATTCAGTACAACTACATGGACACGGAGAGCCAGGCAGGGATGCGCGGACTGAAGCTGGCCGCGGCAAAGGGTCTGGCCGTGGTGGTGATGGAGCCGCTGATGGGAGGGCGGCTGGCGGATCCGCCCCGGGATGTGCGCGAGAAAATGGAAGGCTTTCCCGTGCGCCGGACCCCCGCCGCCTGGGCCCTGCGCTGGCTGTGGGATCAGCCCGAGGTTTCCGTGGTGCTGAGCGGGATGAGCGCCATGGAGCAGGTGGACGAAAACCTGCGCATCGCGGACGAGGCGCGCGTCGGCTGCATGAGCGCGGAAGAGAACGCGCTCATCGGCCAGGCGCGGGAACTCTATCAGGCGCGAACGGTCATCCCCTGCACGCGGTGCAACTACTGCATGCCGTGTCCCAACGGCGTGTTCATCCCGGCGAACTTCGAAATCTTCAATTACGCGCACCTTTTTGACGATGTGGCCACCGCCAAGTTCCGCTACCAGGTCTTTCTGAACGAGGCGCAGCGCTCGGCATCGTGCATCGCCTGCGGGCTGTGCGAGGAACAATGCCCGCAGAAGATTTCCATCAGCGAGTGGATGCCGAAGGTGAGCGCCCTGTTGGCCTGACCATCGAACCGTGGCAAAAAGAAGAGCGGACTGGAGTTGGAACCCGTGTTTATTGCATGAAAAACATTTCATGATGCGAGAAACCCTCGCCTCCGTGTGTCTCACATCACTGCTCCTGCCCCCCTCCCGGAGACGACACTCACCCTAGCGGTTGATTTCCGCAGGCCGCGCTATGAGGCAAAGGGAATGAGTGAAAAAGAAATGGTGATTCTTGATGGGAACGAGGCGGCTGCTTCTGTTGCCTATCGACTCTCCGAAGTGGTTGCGATCTATCCGATTACGCCCTCCTCGCCGATGGCCGAGTGGGCCGATCAGTGGCGCTCGGAGGGGAAAAAGAATATTTGGGGCGCCTTGCCCATCGTCGAAGAGCTTCAGAGTGAAGGCGGCGCATCGGGAGCGCTGCATGGCGCGTTGCAGGCGGGAGCCTTTGGCACCACGTTTACGGCTTCCCAGGGTCTGCTGCTGATGATTCCGAACATGTTCAAGATTGCCGGCGAGCTCACGCCGGCCACCATGCACGTCACGGCGCGCACCGTGGCCACTCATGCGCTTTCCATCTTCGGCGACCACTCCGACGTCATGACCTGCCGCTCCACGGGCTGGTCGATGCTGGCCTCCAACTCGGTTCAGGAAGTGGCGGACATGGCCCTGGTGGCCCAAATCGCCACCCTGGAGTCGCGGATTCCTTTCATTCATTTCTTTGACGGCTTCCGGACCTCGCACGAGGTTTCCAAGATTCTCCCCATCAGCGACGAGACCATTCGAGCCATTCTCGACGACAAGTATGTGATCGATTTCCGGAACAATGCGCTGAGTTCCGACCGGCCCGTCATCCGGGGCACCGCGCAGAATCCTGACGTCTTCTTCCAGGCGCGCGAGGCTTGCTCCCCCTATTACGCGGCCGTGCCGGGCATTGTGCAGTCGGTAATGGACCGCTTTGCAAAGCAGACCGGCCGCGCCTATCACCTGTTCGACTATTGTGGTGCGCCCGACGCCGAGCGCGTGGTGGTGCTCATGGGCTCAGGCGCCGAGGTGGCCGAGGAGGCCGTGGATGCCCTCAACCGCCAGGGAGAGAAGACCGGCGTGCTGAAGGTCCGGCTCTACCGGCCCTTTGACGCCAGCGCATTCCTGGCTGCGCTGCCGCCGACGGTCAAGTCGATTGCGGCCCTGGATCGCTGCAAGGAACCCGGTGCTGCGGGCGAGCCCCTCTATATGGATCTGGTCGCCGCGCTGGCTGAAAATGCCGACAAGCTGCCCTTTGCCGCCGCCCCGAAGCTCATCGGCGGGCGCTATGGACTGTCGTCCAAGGAGTTTACGCCGGCCATGGTCAAGGGTGTCTTCGACGAAATGACCAAGGCAGAACCGAAAAACCACTTCACAATCGGCATCCACGACGACGTGAGCCACTCCAGCCTGAGCTTCGATCCCCACTTCTCGACCGAAGACCCGAAGACGCACCGGGCCTTGTTCTACGGCCTGGGCTCCGACGGCACCGTGGGCGCGAACAAGAACTCGATCAAGATCATCGGCAGCGAGACTCCGAACTACGCGCAGGGCTACTTTGTGTACGACTCCAAGAAGTCCGGTTCGATGACCACATCGCACCTGCGCTTCGGGCCCAATCCCATTCATTCCAGTTACCTGATTACCCGCGCCAGCTTTGTCGCTTGCCACAACTTCAGCTTCCTCGAAAAAATGAACGTGCTGGAGGCGGCCATGCCGGGCGCGGTGTTCCTGCTCAACTCGCCTTATCCGGCCGAGGAGGTGTGGGACAGGCTGCCGCGGACAACCCAGAAGGAGATGATCGAAAAGAAAATCGAATTCTACGTGATCGACGGCTACCAGGTGGCGCGCGATGCGGGCATGGGCACGCGCATCAACACCATCATGCAGACCTGCTTCTTCGCCATCAGCGGCGTGCTGCCCCGCGAAGAGGCCATCGCGCAGATCAAAAAGGCCATCAAGAAGACCTACGGCAAGCGCGGCGAGGCCGTGGTGGCCAAGAACTATGCCGCCGTGGACGCAGCCCTGGCGCACCTGAAAAAAGTGCAGGTGCCGGACGCGGTCTCTTCGACCTTCGATCTGATTCCGGCCATTTCGAGCACCGCGCCCGAGTTCGTGAGTCAGGTTCTGGGCAAGATCGCCGGCGGGCAGGGCGACCTGCTGCCGGTGAGCGCCATTCCCGCCGGCGGCACATTTCCCAGCGGCACGGCTGCGTATGAAAAACGCAACATTGCGCAGTTCATCCCGGTGTGGGACGAGGATGTGTGCATCCAGTGCGGCAAGTGCGTCATGGTGTGCCCGCACGCCGTGATCCGCGCCAAGGTGTACAGCGCCGAACTGGGGGCCAAGGCGCCGGCCACGTTCCAGTGGGCAAAACCCAAGTGGAAGGGCATGGAACAGGAGCGTTACACCTTGCAGGTCGCGCCCGAGGATTGCACCGGATGCGCCGTTTGCGTGGACGTTTGCCCGGCCAAGAACAAGAGCGACGCCAGCAAGAAAGCCATCAATATGGCGCCGCAGCCGCCCCTGCGCGCGTCCGAGCGCGAGAACTGGGAGTTCTTCCTCAATCTGCCCGAGGTGGATCGCGCCCGGCTCTCGCACACCCAGGTAAAAGACATCCAGCTTCTGCAGCCGCTTTTTGAGTTCTCCGGAGCCTGCGCGGGCTGCGGCGAGACGGCCTACATCAAGCTGCTCACGCAACTGTTCGGCGACCGGCTTTACATCGCCAACGCCACCGGCTGCTCGTCGATCTACGGCGGCAACCTGCCCACCACGCCCTACGCCAAGAACCACGAGGGCCGCGGGCCAACCTGGTCAAACTCGCTGTTCGAGGACAACGCGGAGTTCGGCTTTGGCATGCGCACGGCGCTCGACCAGCAGAAGGAGTACGCGGAGTTGTTGGTGACCCGGCTGACATCCGCCATCGGTCCCGATCTGGCCGCCGATCTGCTGAGCGCGCCCCAGAAAACCGAGACAGAGATCAACCAGCAGCGGGAGCGCGTGAGGACGCTGCGCGCAAAGCTGGCCGGCAACGGCTCGGCGGATGCGCGTAACCTGCTGGCCATCGCGGATGCTCTGGTCCGCAAGAGCGTGTGGATTCTCGGCGGGGACGGATGGGCCTTCGACATCGGTTTCGGCGGCCTCGATCACGTGCTGGGCTCGGGCAAGAACGTCAACGTGCTGGTGCTCGATACCGAGGTCTACTCGAATACGGGAGGACAGGCGTCGAAAGCCACGCCGCGCGGCGCAGTGGCCAAATTCGCGGCCGCCGGCAAGCCAAACAGCAGAAAGGATCTGGCCATGGAGGCCGTCAGCTACGGCTCCGTCTACGTGGCGCAGGTGGCGCTGGGCGCCAACGATACGCACGTGATCAAGGCGTTCCAGGAGGCAGAGGCGCATGAAGGTCCGTCGATCATCATTGCCTACGCCAGTTGCATCGCCCACGGCTACGATCTGGTGCACGGGCTGGAGCAGCAGAAGCTCGCTGTCCAGGCCGGCTACTGGCCGCTCATACGCTACAACCCGGGGCTGCGCGCGGAGGGCAAAAATCCGTTCCAGCTCGACTCGAAGGCGCCTTCCATCCGCTTGAAGGACTATGCCTATCGCGAAGCGCGCTACACCATGCTGGCGCGTGGAAATCCCGAGCTGGCGGCAAAGCTGCTTGAAAGCGCGCAGGATGACGTGGAACGGCAATGGCGCGTTTACTCCGGGCGGGCGGCGATGCCAGGACGCAGCGCCACTCCCCACATCGCGCCGGATGAAAAAACCGAAGAGAAGCCGGCAGGCGTGCCTGCGGGAGGTGAGAAATGATCGATCTTTCCACACAGTATCTCGGCCTCAGCTTAAACGGGCCGATCGTGGTTTCATCCACGCCCCTCTCCGAGTCGGTCGACAATGTCTGCCGTATGGAGGAATCCGGCGCCGCGGCGATTGTGTTGACCTCGTTGTTTGAGGAGCAACTGGCGCTCGAGTCGAAAGCTCTGGATGAGGATCTTTCCAGGGGCACGGAATCCTTCGCCGAGTCGCTCGACTACCTCCCCGACCTGCGCGATTACCGCATGACGCAGGAGGTCTACCTCGATCATCTGCGCCGCGCCAAGGCCGCCGTCAAGATCCCCATCATGGGGAGCCTGAACGGGGCCACAACAGGCGGCTGGGTGCGGTTCGCCAGGGAGATGGAGCAGGCGGGCGCGGATGCGCTGGAGTTGAATACCTATGCCCTGGCCACGGACCGGGGCCAGACCTCGGCCAGCCTGGAGACGCAGTTGCTGACGCTGGTGGAAAGCATCTGCCAGGCCGTCAAAGTGCCCGTCGCGGTCAAGTTGTCGCAGTCCTTTACGGCGCTGCCCAATCTGTCGGGGCAGCTTGAGGAAGCAGGAGCCCGCGGCGTGGTGCTGTTCAACCGTTTCTACCAGCCGGATTTCGATATCGAGACGTTGGAGGTGCGGCCCACGCTGCACTTCTCCACGCCTTCAGAGCTGCTGCCCCGTCTGCACTGGGCGGCGATCCTCTACGGGCATCTGAATCTGGACATCGCCGTTTCGGGCGGCGTACACTCGGCCGAGGATGTGCTCAAGAGCATCATGGCAGGAGCCAGCGTCGCCATGATGGCCTCGGCGCTGCACATCCACGGCATCGATCACATCGGACGGGTGCTGACGGATCTGCGCTACTGGATGGAAAAGCGGGAGTATGCTTCCATGGGTGAAATGCGCGGCAGCCTGAGCCGGCGTTCTGTGCCCGACACGTCGCCGTTCGACCGCGGCAACTACATCAAGACGCTCAGCTCCTACAGCCTGCGTCAGACGGTGGCCGCCTTCTAAATAAGCGTGCGCTGCCGTTCCACAGAAGCAAGCTTGGCGGACGCATGCAGGTGCGGCCGCCAGGCTTTTGTTTTTGCCAGGGAAGGCATAAGGAAATGCGCGCGGTCATCTACGGGCCGGATGGCCTGCGAGCCGAAGGATGGTGTCTTCCAGCAGCCGGCAGGCGGCGGGAAGCGCGCCGGTAACGGCGAGGCTGAACGTTTCGCCAAACGTCGTTGAGCCCGCGCCCACTGTAAGCAGAAGCGCTTGCGCCGGATGCGCGCCGTAAAAATCGCGCGCCAGGGCAAGCAGTTCCGGCGCGCCCACATGGTGGGTGGCCAGAGCCTCCACGCTCGAGGCGGGCGCAACCGGCAGCACGCGAACCGCCCCCGGATCAGAGTCGATGGCGCAGTCAATGAAGATAGCCGACTCGGCCTGGGCCAGATCCTCGGCCACGTCTGGAGTCCACTGGTGGCTCGCTAGGACGCGGACAGCGGGCTCGCGCTCAAAGCGCTCGGCCGCCCATTGCGCAAGCCACGGCCCAACACCGTCATCTCCGCGAACCGTGTTGCCGCAGGCGAGAACGAGGCATCGGACCGTGAGTGCCGTCATGGCGCTGCCCGTCTAACGAACCAGCCGGTCCAGTACCTCGCCGTTAGAACTGACCAGCGAGAGAACCAGCGGCATCTGGCCGAAGGCGTGGGTGGAGCAACTCAGGCAGGGATCGAAGGTGCGGACCACCGCCTCTACGCGATTGAGCGCGCCTTCGGTAAACTTTCCGTCCTTCACATAGGCCTTCGACGCCTGCAGAACGCCCCTGTCCATGGCTCTGTTGTTGTGGCCGGTGGCGACCACCAGGTTGGCCCAGACAATCTTGCCGTTTTCGTCCACCTTGTAGTTGTGCACCAGGGTGCCGCGCGGCGCTTCGATCTGGCCGGCCCCCTCCAGACGGTTGACGCCCGCGGAGGCGCGGACATGCGTGTCCAGAATCAGCGGATCGGCAAGAATCCGTTCGATCTTCTCAATGCCGTAGAGGGCTTCGATGAGCCGCGCATGATGATAGTGGAAGGAGCTTTCGACGGGGCCCTCGGCGATCTGCTTGAACTCCGCCAGTTCCTTGTCCGCCAGCGGCGTCCCCATCTGCTTGACGATGTTCAGGCGCGCCAGCGGCCCCACGCGGTAGCAGCCCTGTGGATAGCCAAGCGGCTTGTAGTAGACGAACTTCGTATAGGAATAGGACTCCGCGGCCTCGCCAAACACCTCGGAAAAATGATTGGCGGTGATGTCGTCTTCGACGATTTCGCCCTGGGGGTCGATGAAGCGCAGCGCGCCGTCGGTAAATTCGATGGACTCATCTTCGTTGATGAGACCAAGATAATGCGACGGAAAGTTGGCAAAAACCTCGATCTCCTGCTGGAAGTTGGAGGCAATCTGCTTGTAGGCGGTGAGGGCCAGCTTGAGGTTGGCATAGGCCTCCGGGATCATGGCCAGAATCTCATCGCGGTGGGCGGAGGAAAGCGGCTCAGTCACGCCGCCCGGAATCACCCAGCCCGAATGAATGCGCTTGCGGCCCAGCAGCTCGATGATGTGCTGTCCGAAGCGGCGCAGGCCGATGCCGGCGCGCCCAAGCTCGGGGCGGGCGGCGGCCACCCCAAAAATGTGCCGGGTCGCAGGGTCGGCGTCCATCCCCAGAAGCAGATCAGGCGAGGACAGATGGAAAAAGCTGAGAGCATGAGACTGGACCATCTGGGCCAGGTTCAGCATGCGCCGCAGTTGCGCGGCCGTGTGTGGAATGCGCACCGACATGATGGCCTCGCACGCCTTCGCGGAGGCCACCAGGTGCGAAACCGGGCAGATGCCGCAGATGCGCGCCATGAGGCCGGGCATCTCATAGAACGGACGCCCCTCGGAAAACTTTTCAAAGCCGCGCACCTGGGTCACATGAAAGTGCGCGTCCTCAACCTCGCCCTTGCTGTTGAGCTGGATGGTGACCTTGCCGTGTCCTTCGAGGCGTGTGACAGGATCGATGGTAATCGTTTGACTCATGGCGGCTCCTGGAGACTAGGCTCCAAAACGGGTGAGGGAGGAAATGTCTACAGGCTGGCCCGTGGCCAGCGCGGTGAGCACGGTGTAAAGGGTGTTGGCCGAGGGCGGACAGCCGGGAAGAAAGATGTCCACTTTGACAAACTCGTGAATGGGGCGCACGACTTTGAGCAGATTGGGCACCACCACGCAGGGAATCTGCTGCTGGGTGGTGGTGTTTTCAATGTAGGCGCGATTGAGAATGGCCTCGGGACCGAACGGGTTGCGCATGGACGGCACATTGCCCGCAACCGCGCAGTCTCCCATGGCCACAAGCGTCCTGGTATGAGCGCGGACTTTCTTGATCTTCTTCTCGTCATCGACGGATGCCACCGCTCCCTCGACCAGGGCAATGTCCACCTCGCCGGGAAACTCTTTGGCGTCCACGATGGGGCTGTAGACAATCTCGATCAATTCCGCCAGTTCCAGGAGCCGCTCGTCCATGTCCAGAAAGGACATGTGACAGCCCGAGCACCCATCCAGCCACACCGTTGCAACCTTGAGTTTGCTCATCGCGCCTCCCTCATCAGATTCAGATAGGGCAGAAAATCGGGGTTCTTGGGATTATCGGTGCCAATCTTGCTCTTTTCAAACAGGGCACCGGTGGGACAAACCTGCACGCACTTGCCGCAGCGCGTGCACGTCGAGCTCCCCCAATCCTGATGCAGATCCGTGATCACGATGGAGTTGATGCCGCGCCCCATCACATCCCACACGTGAGCGCCCTCAATCTCCGCGCAAACCCTCACGCACCGCGTGCAGAGTATGCAGCGGTTGTGATCCGCCGTGAACCGGTCGTGCGAAGCATCCACGGAAAGCTGCGGGTTGCGGTAGGGCATGCGCACGTGGGTCAAACCCTGCTCCTGCGCCAGCGTTTGCAGCTCGCAGTGCCCGTTGGAGACGCACACCGAGCAAATGTGGTTGCGCTCCGCGAAAAGAAGCTCGAGGATGGTGCGGCGGTGCCGGCGCAGACGCTCGGAGTTGGTGACGACCTCCATGCCTTCGAAAACCGTTGCGACGCACGCCGGAAGCAGCTTGTTGCTGCCCTTGATTTCCACCAGGCACAGACGGCACGCGCCAACGTTGCTGAGGCCCTCCACGTGGCATAGCGTCGGAATGTGAATATCGTGCTCCCGCGCCACTTCCAGAATGGTCTGCCCGCGCCGCGCGCTCACTTCCTGGTCGTCGATGATGAGAGTTTTGACTTCTACGGCATCGGTCATGCCACCACCTCCTGCGATACGGCGGGCGCGAAGACGTCGGCTTCCGCGCCGGCGTGCATATGGCAAACTCCGGCGGGACACCGCTTGTTGGCAATGTGCTCAAGGTACTCGCTGCGGAAGTACTTCAGCGTGCTGAGCACGGGGTTGGGGGCTGTCTGGCCCAACCCGCACAGGCTCGTCTCCTTCACCGTGACGCACAGATCCTCGATCAGCGCCAGATCGTCCATCGTCCCCTTGCCCGTGCAGATGCGCGTTAGAAGCGTGTACATCTGCGCCGTCCCCGCGCGGCAGGGTATGCACTTGCCGCACGATTCGGTCATGCAGAACTCAATGAAAAAACGGGCCACATTGACCATGCAGGAGGTGTCGTCCATGACGATCATGCCCCCGGAACCCATGATCGACCCCGCCGCCATCAGCGCGTCATAGCTGACGCCGATGTCCAGCATCTCCGCCGGAATGCAGCCGCCCGAGGGACCGCCCGTCTGAACAGCCTTCAGAGTGTGGCCTGGCGGCACTCCGCCCCCGATCACTTCGATGATCTGGCGCAGCTTGATGCCCATGGGCACCTCGACAAGACCGGTATTGGCAATCTTGCCGGTGAGCGCGAAAACCTTCGTGCCTTTGCTGCGCTCCGAGCCCATGCTGGAAAACCACTTGCCGCCATTGCGGATGATGGGCGGGATGTTGGCGTAGGTCTCCACGTTATTGATCAGCGTGGGCTTGCCCCATAGGCCGCTTACCGCAGGATACGGCGGTCGCGGTCTGGGCGTGCCTCGCTTGCCTTCGATCGAGGCAATCAGCGCCGTTTCCTCTCCGCACACAAACGCTCCCGCGCCCAGGCGGATTTCAATATCGAAGCTGAAGGGCGTATTGCAGATGTTGATGCCCAGAAGGCCCCGGCGGCGCGCCTCGCGCAGCGCCATGGTGAGCCGGGAGACAGCGATCGGATATTCGGCGCGGACATAAATGTAGCCCTTGCTGGCGCCCACGGCATAGGCGGCCAAAGCCATCCCCTCGATCACGCGGTGCGGATCGCCTTCCATCACGCTGCGATCCATGAAGGCGCCCGGATCGCCCTCGTCGCCGTTGCAGACCACGTACTTCACGTCGCCGGCCGCCTTGGCTACGGTGCCCCATTTCAAGCCGGTTGGGTAGCCGCCGCCGCCGCGTCCACGCAGGCCGCTCTCCGTTATGCGGTGGATCACGCCGCCCGGCGTCATCTCCATCAACACGGTCACAAGGGCCTTGTACCCCTCCCGCGCGATATAGTCGTCGATCTTTTCCGGATCAATATAGCCGGCGTTTTCCAGCACCACCCGCATCTGGCTGTCGAAGTGCTCGTTCAACTCGCACTGCAACTCTGCGACGGGCTCGCCGCCCAGACTATCGACAATGCCCTGCGCGCGGCCGGGGCTCACGTGCCCGTAAAGCGTCTTGTCGGGATCCACCCGCACAAGCGGCCCGTGCGAACAGGGCCCCATGCACCCGGTGCGGCGTACCAGTACTTTCTTTCCAGAAGCCTCCGCGCTTCGCAGCAGCGCGTCGCGCAGCTTGTCCGAGCCCTGGCTGGCGCAGGCAAGATCCATGCACACGCTCACTTCGTAATCGAAATTCGCGTTCTCCCGCCGGACGCTCTCCGCTATCTGTTCCAGTTCCTCGATCGTCATTCCACTGCCCACCTCTCCAGTTGCTCGATCAACTGTTCAGAAGTTCTCTCGCCGGTCACTTCTCCATCTGCCAACATCACCGGCGCGCGGCTGCACGCGCCTACGCAGCGGGCCGTCATCAGGCTCACCTGGCCGTCCGCGGTCGTGTGCCCCGGCACAATTCCCAATCGCTCTTCGGCCGCAGCAATCAGCTTGTCGGCGCCCTTGATGTAGCAGGCGGTGCCGGCGCACACGGTCAGCGTGTGCTTGCCGGGCGGCTTCAGACTGAAGTAGTGGTAGAAGGTCGCCACTCCGTAGGCCTGGCTCAACGGCACGCGCAGCGAAAGCGCCACAAATCGAATGGCGTTGTCGTCCAAGTAGCCGAAGGAAGACTGCACCGCATGAAGCGTCTCAATCAGGGCATGGCGGGCAAAGCCGTTCTTGCGCATGGCGCCATTCACGATCTTCCATCGTTTATCGTCACTGGGCAACGGCGGTGGGATGAATGCGGACACGATACCCTCCCAAATCTGAAACGGCACACGCCCCGAGTGGCTCCAGAGCGCGAGTTCCAACTGTGATTCTAATCTTAGTGTGCGCGCGATGGCTGCTACCGTGACACCAGTCACGCGCGCCACGGGGGAATCCCATCTTCTGAGAAATAGACGCTTGTATCAGATTGGAAAGCAAAGGCTTGCGTAAACAGTCTCCAAGCCGCCCTCACTTTTTTCCGTGACCCCTATCACGCCGCTATCTCCGCTTATTGAAGTTCTGCATGACTGAAGTGATGTATATCTTCGTACTTACTGGATGATAGATCAGGCCGGTGATATAAGAGTGAACTTAGCTCCTCGGCGCGATGCAAAGCTGCCTCAATGTTTTCTCGGACTCTCTCTGTTGATGCAAGAACGGTCGCGCCAGTTGTGCGGCAGGCATGGAACATCTCGCGAACGACAATTGCCAGGGGTCCTTCTTTGCCGCCTGTCTGCGGCCTCCACTGCGCGCGCGCCACCACCCGGAGTGAAACTTCCCGCCGCGCTTGCCCAGCCCCGCCGGAAGAGGCACACTTCGCCGCCCGCACTTCGTGAAAGGATAGGATGGAGCGGAAGTACAAGCATTCCGCGTGCCATCGCAGACCGGGATTCGTTCCGGAGGATGAGGCCTGATGCATGCGGTTCTGGAATGGACGGGGCTGACGGCTGCTGCCTTGCTGGCTTCAACGCTGGCAGCGGTAACAGGCTTTGGCGGCGCGGCCGTGTTGCTGCCGGTGCTGATAGTGGTCTTCGGTGTGCGCGCGGCGGTTCCAATTCTTACCGTGGCGCAGTTGATTGGAAACGGCAGCCGCGTGTGGTTGAACCGGCGCGAGCTCGACTGGCGCGTGGTCGGGTGGTTTGCGCTCGGCGGCGTGCCCATGGCGCTGCTGGGCGGTTATCTGTTTGCCGCGGCGCCGTCGCAGTCGCTCACCAGGCTGCTGGGCGCGTTCCTTCTGCTGGTGGTATTGTGGCGGCATCTGCGTCCCAGGCGGCCGGGCGCGTTTCCCGCGCCGGTATTCGCGGGCATTGGCGCCGGGGCGAGCTTTCTCTCGGCGCTGCTGGGCAGCGTGGGGCCGCTGATGGCGCCCTTCTTTCTTGCCTATGGCCTGGTGAAGGGCGCTTATATCGGTACAGAAGCGCTCTCGACCGTGGTGATGCATGTGACCAAACTGATTGCTTACCGGGAAACCTTGGTTCTTCCACTGCACGATGTGTGGGTCGGACTGGCGCTGGGGCCGCCGATGGTTCTGGGCTCTTTCCTGGGGAAGCGCATCGTGGACCGGCTGCCGGAGAAGGTGTTTGTGGCGATCGTCGAGGCGGTGCTGATCGTGGCGGGACTGGGATTCCTGATCCGGGGCTAAGGCGCCGCGGCCTTGGCGGCAAACGTGCGCGCTCCTTCCTCATGGCGTCACGATTTGTCCCGCAGGCTTCGAACGCCAGCGGCCGTAGGCTATCCTGACTGCGAAGCGAGGAGCGGATTGAGCCAAGAGCGTCAGGATGCGGCGATGCGGGTGGAGCGGCGGCAGGTGACGGTGCGCGGCGTCGTGCAGGGCGTGGGCTTCCGGCCCTTTGTCTACCGCCTGGCGCGGGAGGAAGAACTGGCGGGGCTGATCGGCAACGATACCGGCGGCGTGACCATCGAGATCGAAGGGGCGGCGGCGCGAATTGAGGCGTTTCTCAGGCGGCTCAAGGAGGAAAAACCGCCGCTGGCGCGGATTGACAGAGTCGAAGCACGGCAGGTGGAGGTCCGTGGCGAGACAGGCTTCCGGATTGTGGCCAGCGAGGTTCTGGGCCATGTATCGACGGAGATTCCGGCGGATGCGGCCACATGCGAAGACTGTTTGCGGGAGTTGCTGGACCCGCAAGACCGGCGGTACAGGTATCCGTTTCTGAACTGCACGAACTGCGGACCGCGTTTCACCATTACCCGGCGGATTCCCTATGACCGGCCACAGACTTCGATGGCGCGGTTCCGGATGTGCGCCGAGTGCCAGGCGGAGTACGGCGATCCAGCGAACCGGCGCTTCCACGCGCAGCCGAATGCGTGCTGGAAGTGTGGACCGCGGGTGTGGCTGGCGGCAGAGGATGGAGCCGAAATCGCATCTGCCGATCCGGTGGCGGAGACGGTGGCGCGGCTGGCCGGCGGCGCGATTGTCGCCATCAAGGGCATCGGCGGATTCCATCTGAGCGTGGATGCAACCAATGAGGCCGCGGTGATGCGGCTGCGCGCGCGTAAGCGCCGCTACGGCAAGCCTCTGGCGGTCATGGTGCGAGACGTGGCAGCGGCGCGGGCGGCCTGTCTGCTCACGGCGGAGGAAGAGGTGCTGCTCCTGACGCCGGCGAGGCCCATTGTGTTGGCGCGCGCCCGTCAGGGAAATGGGATCGCGAAGGCGGTCGCGCCGGGGATTCCGTGGCTGGGCGTATTCCTGCCCTATGCCCCGCTGCACCATTTGCTTTTTGCAGATGGCCGTGTGCGAGCGCTGGTGATGACCAGCGCCAACCTCAGCGAGGAGCCGATTGCCATCGACAATGACGAGGCGCGGGCGCGGCTGGGCCGGATTGCGGATGTCTTTCTGATGCACGACCGCGAGATTCTGCAAAGGTGCGACGACTCGGTGACAGCGGTGGTGGATGGGGCGCCGCAACTGGTGCGCCGCGCGCGGGGCTTTGTGCCGCTGGGGGTGGAGTTGCCGTTTCAAGCTCCGCCGCTGCTGGCGGTCGGCGGGCACCTGAAGAATGTGTTCGCGCTGGCGCGGGGGTGGCATGTGTATCAGAGCCAGCATTTGGGTGATCTGGAAAATGTGACCGGGCTGGCGTTCTTCGAGGAATCGCTCGCTCACCTCATGCGGACCTTCGAGATGAAGCCAGAAATCGTAGCCCACGATCTGCATCCGGGCTATCTGTCCACGGGATGGGCGAAGGAGTGGGCGGCGGAAAAAGGGCTGCCGCTGATTGGCGTGCAGCACCACCACGCGCATGTGGCCGGATGCATGGCGGAGCACGGGCTGACAGAACCCGTCATCGGACTGGCCCTGGACGGAACCGGCTACGGGACCGACGGACGGATTTGGGGCGGGGAAGTGCTGATCTCGAAGCTCGATAGCTTCGAGCGGTTCGCGCACCTCGAATCCGTGCCCATGCCGGGAGGCGAAAAGGCGATCCGCGAACCGTGGCGCATGGCGATGGGCGCCTTGCATGCCGCGGGATTCCATGCGGCCCAGGCGGCGGCGCTGACCGGGGCCACGGAAGAAGAGACGCGGGTGCTGACCCGGATGATGGAGCGGGGCGTCCATGCGCCGCTCACATCGAGCCTGGGCAGGCTCTTCGATTCCGTGGCGGCGGTGGCGCTCCAGCGGCGCCTCGTGGACTATGAGGCGCAGGCGGCCATCGAGCTGGAAGGCGTGGCCGTGGATGAGCCTGACGACGCGCCGGGCTACGCGCTGGAGTGGGTGGTAGGCGACTGGACGGCGCGGGAAGCGGCATGCTTGCGCGCGTCGGGGCTGTGGCATGCGCTGGTCGAGGATCTGCGCGGCGGAATGAGCCGGGCGCGCATTGCGGCGCGCTTCCATGCCGGCGTGGCGGAGGGGTTTGTGCGCGCGGTGATCCAGGCGCGTCAAGCCGCTGGGTTGGAGAAGGTGGTGATGAGCGGCGGCTGCTTGCACAATCGGCGCCTGGCGCGGCTGTTGCGGACCCGGCTGGCGGCGGAGGGCTTCGAAGTCTTCCAGCACACTCGGGTGAGTCCGGGCGATGGAGGCCTGAGCTATGGGCAGGCGGTGGTGGCCGCGGCGCGTGCGCGGCTGACAGGTTGATACAATAAGGGGCGAGGTCCCTGGGGCCGGCTACGGCCTTTTGTATTCGATCACCGCCTTATCGAAGGAGAACGGGAATGGAGCTGGCAGTTTCCAGCGCGCGCGTGTCCCCACCGGGCGCGGCAGGCGGACTTACCCCCGAACAGAAGATCGAAATCTACCGGCTGATGTATCTTTCCCGCCGCATCGACGACCGGGAGATTCTGCTCAAGCGGCAGCAGAAGGTCTTTTTCCAGATTTCGTGCGCTGGCCATGAAGCGTTGCAGGTGGGCGCGGCGCTGGCCCTCCGTCCCGGCTACGACTGGTTCTTTCCCTACTATCGCGACCGCGCCTTGTGCCTGGCGCTGGGCGTCACGCCCGTGGAGATGCTGCTGCAGGCGGTGGGCGCGGCAACCGATCCTGCCAGCGGCGGCCGGCAGATGCCCACGCACTGGAGCAGCCGCGCGCTGCACATCGTGAGCACGTCGTCGTCGACCGCCACGCAAGTGCTGCATGCCGTGGGATGCGCCGAGGCAGGACGCTACTTCAGCCGTCATCCTGAGGCTGCGGCCAGGGCCGAGGGTGACTATCGCGCCTTCCGCGATGTGTCCTTCCACGGCGATGAGGTGGCGCTCACGTTGCTGGGCGAGGGATCCACGTCACAGGGTGAGTTCTGGGAGGCGATGAACACCGCCTCCAACCAGAAGCTGCCGGTGATCTTCTGCGTGGAAGACAACGGATACGCAATCAGCGTGCCGGTGGAAGTAAATACGCCGGGCGGCAACATATCCAGGCTGGTGGCGAATTTTCCGAATTTTCATTTTGAGGAAGTCGACGGGACCGATCCGGAGGCGTGCCTGCGCGCGTTTACGGCGACGGCAGCGCACTGCCGGGCCGGACGGGGCCCCGCGTTTGTGCATGGGCACTGCATGCGCGCCTATTCGCATTCGTTTTCCGACGATGACCGGCTTTACCGTACCGCCGCTGAGCGCGAGGCCGATCTGCTGCGCGACCCCATCGCGCGCATGCAAATGCGCTTGCTGCGAGAGGGCGTCCTGACGGAAGCACAGATCAACGCGCTGGAGCAGGCCGTGGATCACGCTGTCATCGAGGCCGCCGAAGAAGCGTTGCAGGCGTCCCTTCCCAAGGTCGAGGAGATCGCCCGCCACGTCTATTCCGAGGATCTCGATGGGACGCGCGCGCCCTTCGCCACGGAGACGGCAGCCGGCCTGCATCCTCATGAAACGGAAGACGCGCCAGGCGGGCGGCGAACCATGGCGGACCTGGTCAACGCCTGCCTGCACGACGAAATGCGGCGCGACCCGCGCATTGTGGTCTATGGCGAGGACGTGGCCGACGCCAGCCGCGAAGAGGCGCTTGCTGAAGTAAAAGGCAAGGGAGGCGTGTTCAAGTTAACCGCCGGCCTGCAATCCGAATTCGGATCGGAGCGGGTCTTCAACTCCCCCCTTTGCGAGGCGAATATCGTGGGCCGCGCCGTGGGCTACGCGGTGCGCGGAATGAAGCCCGTGGTGGAGATTCAGTTCTTCGACTATATCTGGCCGGCGATGCACCAGATCCGCAACGAACTGGCGCTCATGCGGTGGCGCTCGAACGGCGGCTGGGCCGCGCCCGTGGTCATCCGGGTTCCCATCGGGGGATACCTGACCGGAGGCTCGATCTACCACTCGCAGTCCGGCGAGAGCATCTTTACGCATATCCCCGGCCTGCGCGTGGTCTTTCCGTCCAATGCGCTGGATGCCAACGGGCTGCTGCGCACGGCCATCCGTTGCGACGATCCGGTACTGTTCCTTGAGCACAAGCGGCTCTATCGGGAAACCTACGGACGCGCCCCCTATCCGGGGCCGGAGTTTGCCATTCCCTTTGGCAAGGCAAGGGTGGTCAGGCCAGGAACGGACATGACGCTGGTAACCTATGGCGCCGTGGTCCCGCGCGCCCTGCAGGCCGCCGAGCGGGCTCAGCGCGAACACGGCATCGACGTGGAGGTAATCGACTTGCGCACGCTCAGCCCCTACGACTGGGAGGCCATTGCAGCCTCGGTGCGGAAAACCAGCCGCGTGATCGTCGCGCATGAAGATACGATCAGCTGGGGCTACGGCGCGGAGATCGCGGCGCGCATTGGCGACGAGTTGTTTGACTCGCTGGATGCTCCGGTGCGGCGCATCGGCGCGATGGACACCTTTGTGGCTTACCAGCCGATCCTCGAGGATGCCATCCTGCCGCAGCCGGAGAAGATCCTCGACGCTATAATGAGTTTGAAGTCCTATTAGCACAACTTTTTTCAAGTTGTCCGGATGTACAGTCCAGACAGGTTGCCGCCCCGGTTTCACCTTGAGATGGAGCGAGCCGCTCCGCGGAACATGGTCGGGCTTCGCGTTCATCTCCCGGCTCGGGTAAGAGTTACCCATACGCTTCGTGACGACAGACGGCAAGGTAGAGGATCTTGAAATGAGCCAATTGCCCGATTTCAAGTCGCTGATACTCTGGACGAAGTTCACGCTTCTTCATCCCAAAATCCTGTCGTCCTATCTCGCGCTCAAACGCAATGAGCGCTTGAGCCCCGATGCACTGGCTGCCCTCAACTGGCAGAAGCGGCAGCGCCTGCTCCGCTTCGCATACGAGAACGTGCCCTACTACAGGGCCAAATACGATGCGGCCGGATTGAACCCCCTCGACATTCGCACGCCCGAGCAATGGGAGTCCGTGCCGGTTCTCGAAAAGTCGGAGCTCGTCAAGCATCTTGAAGATCTGAAGACAAGGGGCGTCAAGCCGGACAGGCTGCGGCTTTCCACCACCGGCGGTTCCACCGGCGTTCCCGTGATTGTCTATTTCGACAAGAAGTTCGCCATGGAGCCGATTCGCTGGCGCATGCTCTCGTGGTGGGGCGTCGGCCCCGGCGAGGATGCGGCCTTTGCCTGGCGTGACTTTGGCTGGTCGGCCCTCGAGAAGCTGCGCCGCAGCGTCCTCTTCTGGCCCACGCGCCGCATCTACCTGGACGCGTCGCTCGTGACCAAATCCAGTCTTGACGCCTTTGTCCGGCAGTACCAGGCTGTCCGCCCGTCCCTGCTTCAGGGATACGTCGGCGCCATCGAGTCGCTCGCCGATTTCGTGATCGAAAGCGGGGCCTCCTTCCCGCCGCCCAAGGCGGTCTGGCTGACCGCGGCCCCGGTGTCGAAAACGCAGCGCGCCCGAATGCAGGCCGCGTTTCACGCGCCGGTTTACGACCAGTACGGATGCGGAGAAATCTACCAGATCGCCGCGCAATGCGCGCACTCGGAAAACCTGCACATCTTTTACGATTCAGTCTGCGTCGAGTTTCTCGACGGAAACGGACGCTCGGTGCAGACCGGCCAGAGGGGACTGATTGCCCTCACTGACCTCGATAACTACGTCTTTCCGCTCATCCGTTATTTGAATGGCGATGAAGGTTCGGCTGTGGCCGGCCAGTGCGCCTGCGGCGTAAATCTCCCTTTGATGGGCCCCATTAAAGGCCGCGATACCGATCATCTTCACCTGCCCCAGGGCGGCATCATCGTCGGCGATTTTGTGACCACCATCTTCGACAACGATCCCGACTGCATCAAGGCATTCCAGGTCTATCAGAAAAAAGACCTCGGCATCGACGTGCGCGTCGTGCTCAATCCCGCCGTCCCTGACGCCCGGGAGCGCGTGGAGCGCGTGGTTGCGAAAATGCGCGAGAAGTCGCTTGGACTAGTGGAAGTCCGGCCTGTTTACATGGATGAAATCGTGAGCGACAGAGGCAAGACCCGGTATATCGTAAGGGAAAAATGACAGCCCCCGCGCTTGCCGCTCAGGCGCGAAAGCTCCCTGGCTCGGGGCCAGCCACGAGTGGGAATGGACGATCGCCCGGAAGAACATTACCAAACCGTGTCCCAGGGCTCTTTGAGCCGCAAAGCATGGGGCATTGAGTTCGACAAAGGATGCTGCTGCATGGCCAACATCACCATCGCCGGCGACTTGGCGCCAATCGGCCGGAATATCCCGGCCTTCCAGTCCGGACCTCCTCGCAGCCTGGCCGATCTGGGCCTGTCTCCCCGCGATAGCCTGGTCATCGCCAACCTCGAGTGCCCGCTTGCCGATGCAGGCGACGCCATCGTCAAAGGCGGTCCCGCCTTGCGAGCCCCCGCCAGCGCGGCAAAAGGCATCAGAAGCTTGGGCGTTTCGGCCGTCAATCTGGCCAACAATCACATCATGGATTACGGTCCCGCCGGACTTGACCAGACGATTGCCAGCCTGTCCAGCGCCGGCGTGCGGTGCTTCGGCGCAGGCCGCACATCCATGGATGCGGCCTTGCCTGCCGCGCTCGAGTGGGGCGATGCAAAACTTCAAGTCTTTGGCTTTGCCGAAACAGAATACAACGCATCCACCCAGCGCACCGCCGGCGCGTCGCTGTTGGAAATCTCTTCGCTGGTTCGAACCCTCCAGCGCGCATCCAAAGACTCGTTTGTCGTCGCCCTTTTCCATGCCGGAAACGAGTACTTCGAGTATCCGAGTCCTTGGCTGCGCGACACCTGCCGCCTCGCAATTGAGCTTGGCGCGGGGGTCGTTGTATGCCAGCACAGCCACTGCATCGGCAGTTACGAGGTCTATAACGGCGGCCTCATCGTCTACGGACAGGGCAACTTCATCTTCGACATGAAAACATCCAAACCTGGCTGGTGGCTGGGCCTCATGGTCCAATTGCAGATTGCCGGCAACACGCTGCGCGGGTTCCAGTTCACGCCTTTTCGCCAGACCCCCGGCGTAAACCTGGTTGAGCCCTTGGAACCCGCGCCCGGCCATCAGGTTCTGGACGCCTTTGAGCAGCGCTCGGCGCTCCTCGCCGACGAAGATAAGTTCCTCGCCGCCTGGGATCAATTCTGCGAAGCCAACCGGCGTAACTACCAGTCGCATCTCTTTGGCCTGGGAAGAATCACCCGCCGCGTCAACCGTCTGCTGGGGTTCTGCGATCTGATTCCGCGCAAAGGGCAAAGAAACATCGGCAATGCGCTCCGCTGCCAATCGCATCTTGAGGCCCTCCGGCAGCTCTACTCGCGCGAGAAAACCTGCTGAAAGCGCCCCGGAGCCCATGCAATTGCCGTTTCTAAGGGAGATTGATCTTCTGCAACCCGATCCTTCAATTCGAAAGGTGCTGATCTTTCGCCTCGGCAGTTTGGGCGATACGGTCGTGGCGCTGCCCAGCCTCCGGCTCATTGCCCGCTCATTTCCCAACGCCGAACGTATCATGTTGACTACCTTCTCTGTCCACGCCAAGGCGCCTGCCGTGGCGGCAGTGCTGGGCGAAACCGGTCTCGTTCACGGTTATATGCGCTACACCGTGGGCACACGCAATCCCTTCGAGTTGTTCCGCCTCGCCATGCAGATTCGCCGTTACCGGCCCGATCTTCTCATCTATTTGCTCGATATCCGCCCCCTGAAGAGCGCTCGCAGAGACCGGCGCTTCTTCCGTTATGTGGCCGGCGTCCGCCATATGATGGGCTTTCCCGGCCAAGACGGCCTCGACTACGGATACGATCCCGCCACCGGACTCTACGGCAGCGAAGCCTCGCGCCTGGCCCGCCTTATCGCCAATCTGGGCGACGCCGAACTGGAGAATCCCTCCAGTTGGAGTCTGGATCTCAATGCAACCGAGCGCGCCGCCGCCGCCGCCGCGCTGGGTTCGCTCCAGGACCGTCCCCTCATGGTTTGCGGCCCAGGCACCAAGATGCAGGCCAAGGACTGGGGGCAGGACAACTGGCGCGCACTGCTCGCCCAGTTGAGCTTCCGCTATCCGCACTATGGATTGGCGCTGATTGGAGCCGCCGAAGATCGTGCCGCTGCGGATTATGCGGCAAACCGCTGGACCGGCCCTAAAGTCAATTTGTGTGGCCGCCTCAGTCCGCGCGAGACCGCCGCGGTTCTCGAACATGCCGCCATTTTTCTCGGTCCCGACTCCGGCCCCATGCATCTTGCCGCCAGTGCCGGAGTGCCCTGCGTCATCGCCTTCTCGGCTCGCGGCCTTCCCGGCACGTGGTTCCCCTTCGGCGCCCAGCACCGGATTGTCTATCATCGCGTCGATTGCTTCGGCTGCCGCCTGAACACCTGCATCGACCAGGGCCGCCGTTGCCTGACCTCCATCACGGTGGAAGAGATGGCCGAGGCCGTGGCGGGCGTTCTCGACCGGCGGACCGATGGCGGAAGGATCGACTCTGCACTTACGGCTCGTCTTAATCCGTGAGCAGGAAGCCGGCGGCTTGGTCAAGCGAGGCAAAGCGGCGGTTGGCCAGCATTGCGGCGGCTTCGGCGCCGGGTTTTTGTCGCTCGGGATTCCCTTCGATGAAGATGGTTCGCATGCCCAGGCGCTTGCCAAACTCGATGTCGGGCAGGGAATCGCCGATCATGACGCTGGTTGCGGGTGCAATGGAGGGAAACTCCGCGGCGGCCTGTTCGTAGAGTCCCGGCAACGGCTTCCGGCAGTTGCATTGATGGTTTCCGTGGGGGCAGAAATAGAAGCCGTCAATGCGCGCTTCGTACTGGGCCAGGCTGGCTTGCAGTTTGCGATGCATCTCCAGCACATCGTCTGCCCGATAGAGGCCGCGTGCGATGCCGCTCTGGTTTGAAACCACAATGACGCGGATGCCGGCGCGGTTGAGGCGGGCAATGGCTTCCGGCACTCCCGGAAGCATGTGAAAATCCGCCCACGAGCGGACGAATTGGCCTTCGGGCAGCTTCTCGTTGATGACGCCGTCCCGATCGAGAAACACCGTTTCTACAGCCGCGATAGGAACGTTCATCCCAAACTCACGCACAGTCGTTATCATAGCAACGGCGTCCCGGAAAGAGCCGGCGGGGACCGGGAGTGATCCCACGGTGTTGTGTGGAGGAAGAGTCTGGTGATCGAGCAACTGCACGAGATCCTGGAAGAGATTGAACACGGTTGGAGCGGCAAGCGCGTGCTGGTGGTGGGCGATGTCATGCTTGACCGTTATATATGGGGTGAAGTGGGCCGGATCTCGCCCGAGGCGCCGGTGCCGATTGTACGCACCACGCGCCAGAGCGCGCAGCCGGGCGGAGCGGCCAATGTGGCCATGAACCTGGCAGGTCTCGGAGCGCAGACTGTCCTCGCCGGATTCACAGGGGGAGACGAAGACGAAACCGCCTTGGCAGAGTGCCTCCACCGCAGAGAAGTCGCGACGGCGTTTGTGGCGTGCGCGGACTTTCCCACTATCACCAAGACACGCATTCTGGGCGGGCAGCAGCAGTTGTTGCGCCTGGATAGCGAGCGGCTGGCCCAACACGAAGCTGCGGACTACGACCGGTTGATGGAGCGCGTGCTGAAGAATATCGCCGGCTGCGATGCGGTCATCTTGTCGGACTACGCGAAAGGCGCGCTGACCCCGCAGCTTTGCCGGGCCGCCATTGACGCGGCAAAAAGCCGCGGCATTCCGGTTCTGGTGGATCCGAAGAATACGGACTTCAATCGCTACCGCGGGGCCACTGCGATCTGCCCGAATCAGGGCGAACTGGCGGCGGCCGCGCGCCTCCAGGGCGATGCCGTATCCGGGCGCCTCGACGATTTGTTAACTGCGGGTGAAACCATGGCGCAGGCCTTCGACCTGAGATTTCTGATCCCCACCTTAAGCGAGAAAGGCATCGCGCTGTTGCGTCCCGGATACCGCTATATCGCGCCGGCTGTGGCGCGGCAGGTCTTCGATGTTTCCGGTGCGGGCGACACGGTTATTGCTATCTTGGCGCTGTGCCTGGCTTCGGGCCTGCTCCCTGAGGCTGCGCTGCAACTGGCCAATATCGCCGCAGGCATTGTGGTGGGAAAAGTGGGCACGGTGCCGGTGGAAAAGCACGAACTGCTGGCGGCGCTTACGCCGGAGTTTGCCGTTCATGCGGAAGACAAGGTGGTGACGCGCGCGGAACTGCTCACGCGCGTCGCGCAGTGGCGCGCGGCGGGCGGACGGGTGGTGTTTACCAACGGCTGTTTCGACCTGCTGCACCTCGGCCACATCACATTGCTGGAGCAGGCGCGGCGGCTGGGCGACCGCCTGATCGTTGCCGTGAACGGAGACGCCGGGGTCAGGGCGCTCAAAGGGCCGGGCCGGCCGATTGTGGGAGCGCGGCAAAGAGCCCGCATGCTCGCCGCGCTGGCGGCGGTGGATGCCGTCGTGGTGTTTGACGAGCCAACGCCGGTGGATCTGATTGCAGCCGCGCGCCCCGATTTTCTGGTGAAGGGCGGGGACTACAATCCAGAGACCGTCTTGGGCGCCGAAGAAGTCCGCTCCTGGGGCGGTCAGGTGCGCATTGTGCCGCTGGTGAAAGGCTGCTCCACGGCCGCGCTTTTGGATAAGGCCACGAACCAGTAGGGCCGGAAGGAAGTTGCGCCGGATACAATACTCAGGTGCAGTTCCGTTTCCAACAGGCGCAATGCTGGGCGATCCCGGGCTCCCCACCAGCGGGGCAGACGGCATGAAACAACTCCTGCGCTTGCTGCGTTATGGCCTGGCCTACTCGGGGCAATGGTTTGCCGGCGTACTCCTGCTGGCCATGGTCGGCCTGCTGGACAACTTCCGCATCCTCCTCTTCCAGCCTATCTTCGACCAGGTGCTGCGGCCAGACGCCCCCGAGGGCCCCATCACCCTGGGCCTGCCGAGAAGTCCATGGCACGTCGATCTGCGGCAAATGGTCCCGCATTTCCTGCATATGCACAACGCGTGGACCGTGGTGGCGTTTGCGCTCGTGGTCGCCACGCTGGTCAAGGGCGTCTGCGATTACGTCGGTACTTACCTGGTGAACTACGCCGGCTATGGGACGATCACTGACCTCAGAAACAACCTCTACGAAGCCACGCTGCGGCGCTCGTCGAGCTTCTTTCACAAGCACCCGACAGGCACCATCCTCTCCACCCTCATCAACGACGTGGATCGCGTACAGATTGCGCTCAGCTCCGTCATTAGCGAGTTTTTGCAGCAGTTTTTCACCTTTCTGGTGGGGCTGGCGCTGGTGGTCCGGCTGGGCGGCTACTTGAGTTGGGCGCTGGTGCTGTTCATCCCCGTGGTGGTGACCTCGGCGCGCAAAATCGGCCGCGAAGTCCGCACTCGCACGCGCACCGGGCAGGATAAGCTGGCGGAAATTCAGAATATCCTCCACGAAACCGTCACCGGCAATCGCATCGTCAAAGCCTTCAACACGGAACTGTGGGAGATCCTGCGTTTCAAGAAGGCCTCGTCGCGGCTCTTCAAGGCCAATCTGCGCAGCGTGCGCATCCAATCCATCAGCTCGCCGCTCATGGACACCATTGGCTCTGTGGCCATTGCCTTGCTCCTCTTTGTCGGACGCAACGAGATCCTGCACGGCCACATGACCATGGGCATGTTCGGCGCGTTCATCATCCTCCTGTTCAAGCTTTACGATCCGGTGCGCAAGTTCGCGTATTTCTATAACAACTTCCAGCAGGCGATGGGCGCTTCGATCTCGATCTTCGGCTTCTTCGACGCCGAAGACGATGTGAAGGAACGGACCCACGCAACGGAGCTGAAGAGTTTTGCGCGCACCGTGCGGTTTGAGGATGTGGGCTTTTCCTACTCCACCGAGGAAGGCGAACATCAGATTTTGCACAACGTGGATCTGGAGGTGGGAGCCGGCGAGATACTGGCGCTGGTCGGACCCAGCGGAGCCGGCAAGTCCACGCTGGTGAATCTGATCCCGCGCTTCTTCGATGTGACCTCCGGCCGCATCCTGCTCGACGGCCACGATCTGCGCGATCTCACGCTCAACTCCCTCCGGCGCCAGGTGGCGCAGGTCACGCAGGAGACGATTCTCTTCAATGACACCGTGCGCAACAACATCGCCTATGGTCAACCGGAAGCGGATTTCAAGCTGGTCGAAGAGGCGGCGCGCAACGCCTTGGCCCACGAATTCATCCTGCACATGCCGCAGGGCTACGACACCGTGATCGGGGAGAAGGGTTTCCGGCTCTCCGGCGGAGAGCGGCAGCGCATCGCGATTGCGCGCGCCATTCTGAAAAATGCGCCGATTCTCATCCTCGATGAGGCCACCTCCGCCCTGGACTCGGAAAGCGAAGCGCTGGTGCAGGCCGCCCTGGCCAACCTCATGCAAGGCCGCACCGTGCTGGTTATCGCGCACCGGCTGGGAACCGTGCGGCGCGCCAACCGCATTGCCGTGCTGGAGGGCGGGCGCGTCACCGCCATCGGTCCCCACGAGGAACTGTTGAATAGATCGCCGACCTATCAGCGGCTGTACCAGTTGCAGTTCATGGACATGCCGGAGACGGAGGAGTTGGATCCTGTAGCGCCCGATGCCGTCGGTTTTGCGCGCGCGCTCGCGGCGGGAGAAAAGGAATAGCCGATGCCGATTCGTTCGATGACGGGATTCGCGCGTGTGCAGGTGCGGGTCCACGATCAACTTGCCTACACGCTGACGGTGAAGAGCGTCAACCACCGCTTTCTCGATCTGCAATTCCGGCTGCCCTCGGGCATGGATGCGCTGGAGATGGAGTTGCGCCGCCTGCTCAAGGAACGGCTCGTGCGGGGACACGTGGAGTTGACGCTGGCTCTGGATCGAAGCGACCTGCAAAAGGCAGGCTACAATCGCCAGCTTGTCGAGAGCTACGTGGCGGCCTTCGCGGCGGCGCGCCAGGAGCACGGATTGAGCGGGCAGCCGGATCTGAATGTCATCCTGCGCCTGCCCGGTGCCTTGCAGAACGAGAGCCGCGCCGGCGGCGACGACGATATGGAGGCGCTGACCGCCAGCGTGCAAACCCAGGCCGGCCCTCTGTTGGATGCGTTGAACGCCATGCGAGCACGCGAAGGCGAGGCGCTCGGCGCCATCTTGTCGGCTACGCTGGACCGCCTGGAGACGGCCGCGGAGGGCGTTGCCGGACTGCGCCCCGAAGTCGAGCAGCGCTATCAGGAGCGCCTCGCGCAGCGGCTGGAGGCGGCTGCGGGAACGGAGTTCAACCGCCAGCGGCTGCTGGAGGAAGTGGCCGTGATGGTCGAGCGCAGCGACATCGCCGAGGAGATCGCGCGCTTGCACACACACATCGAGCACTTCCGCGAGTTGCTGGCCGCCGCCGGCGAAGTGGGCAAAAAGCTGGATTTTCTGCTCCAGGAGATGAACCGCGAAGCCAACACACTGCTCTCCAAGACGGGCAGTGTGGGCGGCAAGGGAACGCGCATCACCGAACTGGGGCTGGCCATGAAGTCGGAGATCGAGAAGGCCCGCGAACAGATCCAGAACATAGAGTAGGCGCTGCGGTAAAGTCAGCCTCGCTGTCGCCCGTGCCGGCATGTTGCCTGCCCCGCGGCGAAGCGTGGCCCCGCTGCGGGGGCGCGCCGCGGTTCACACGCGGACAGCCATGTTCAGGAGCAGCGGCAGCATCCAGAAAATCTTTCGCGGAATTCTCGCCTCCACCGCAAACAAATTCCCGCGTCTACTTCCCGCTTGCCTCGGCCATGCGGGCGCGAAGACGGTTTTCCGCGTCGTCGGACCAGTATTTGCAGTTCAGGCGGATGAAGACGGAGCTATAGGGAATGGTGAGGCTGGTTTTGAGAATGAGGATGTGAAAGAGCTTGCCGGTATCGTCAATGTTGGCGATGATCCGGTCGTGCGGCAGTGACTCGATGGCGTGGCCGTGGAGCGCGGCGGCCATCTGCTGGCGGTAGGCGGAGGCGCCGGGAGCGTCGGTGTCGGGGACATACGGCAGTTCGGCGTCCATATAAATCTCCGGCCGGACATGAATGGCGTGGTGGACGGCGTTCAGAACGTAGCGGACGACATCGAGCTCGTCCGCGTTGGTTTCCACGGTTTCAACGCCGGGTGAGGTTTGGAGCGGATAAGCCGAATCGACAATGAGAATCCAGTTGCGATGGCCGAGCAGGGGAAGCTCGGCATCGACCTTGGCTTTCCACGGTGCAGGACGGGCGCCCTGGGCTAATGCGAGAAGCGGCGTAAAGGCCACGAGAGCGAGTACAAGCAGTGAGCGGCGCATGGGCATTGACCTCGAATGTTTGTGTGTGGCGATGGCCTGCCGGGTTTATGCCTCGATCTTCAGAAGCCGGCCGGGATCAACCGTGACGGGCGAGACAAACTGGATGCGGAGGTTGGTGGCTTCGGACAAGGCGTGGTGGGCCACCGGCTTGCTGCCTGAAGTGATGCGCAGTTTTGCGCCAGGCGGAAACGGCGCCAGAGCCAGTTCCTTCAGAGTGACGGCGCCAGAGGCGGCGGAGAGCGAGAAAGAGACCGGGCTCAGATCGAAGCTGCCCCAGGCGGTAGGCACAGACCAGAAACTGCGAAGCGTGGAGTAGTCCACCTTCGGGGCCAGCTCCATGCGGCGCGCGCGTGCGTCGTAGCGGAAGCCGGAGAGCAGTGGAATGGACGCCCAGCTGGACATGGCGCGAGCATAATGGCGGCCGTATTCGCTTTCGTCGAAGGGATTGCGGCGCTCGCCGTCGTAGCGGTTGCGGATGTTCCGGACAATCTCGACCGCTTCCGTGACCATGCCGTGAGTGATCATCAGCGCGGCGGCGGAGTGCTCCATGCCGGTCCAGTTTTCGGAGTAATAGGGCATGGGAACCTCGGGACGCCCGCCATTGGAGTAGTCCACGACAATGAGAGCGGACTCGTCGTTGAGCGCGTAGACGCGCTCGACGCTGGCATGGCGATCGAGGCTGCGCCTGAGGTTGTAGCGGTAGATGGACTCAAGCGCTTTGCGGATGTGGCCGGGGTCGAGCAGGTCGCCGAGGCCGGCGACAGAGGCCATGTACTGGCCCACAAGCTGGTCGGCATAGCATCCGCCGCCCACCTGAAAGTCGGGATGCAGCGGATCGCGCGCGCCCATGCCTTCCTGGAGGCGCGGAGCGATCTTGTCTTTGGGAATGCCGCGAATCTTCTGAATGTAGAACTCGCCGTTGAAGAGATTCGCGTCGATCCAGCCGCTGCCCTTCTCGAAGATGCGGTTGTATTCGGCGGCCTGCGCGGGCTCACCCATGGCTTCGGCCATGCGGCCCATGGCGCGCAGAGCGGCCAGATACCACGAGCTGCACATGGGATTGGGGCCGTAGAACTCTACGTCGCAGGTGTTGTGTTGCACGCCGTCCATCACCCCGGACCTGCGTTCGTCCCAGCCGTTGGGCTGCCAGGCAAAGGCCATGGCGCGCTTGGCGGCCGCCCACTGCCGGCGCAGCCACGCATCGTCGCCTGAAAGCACCCAGTCCAGGTAGAGCTTGACGATCTGGCCCATCTGCCCATCGGCCGCGGCCGCGCCCCAGTGCTCAAAGCCCAGGGGGAGCTTGTGCCGGAAGTCCATGTGACCTTCGGCGTCGGTGGCGTAACCGAAGCTGATTTCGCGCATCGAGCGGGCAAGGGAAGGGAAGAGATAGGGGGTGGCGGCCTCGTAGTTCCACACGTGTGTGCAGGTGCCAAAGCCGAGCCCGCTCTTGTCGCCGCACCCTTCGAAGCCGTGGAAGCTTCCATCGGCGATGCGGAAGCTCGTATTCGAAACAAGAGTGGCAAGGTTGGTCGAGGCGGCGTCTTTCACGGCTTCGGGAAGCGTGGAGCGGCGCAGCGCGTTCACGAAGGCGCGGGTGTTGCGCTCCAGCCACGGAAGATTGCGGGCCGTGTACTCTGCCGCGGCCCATGCGTCTGCGAAGCGGCTGCAATAGTAGTTGCCAAGCACGGCGCCTTGCTTGCCTGCGGGAGCGTCCCAGCCGCAGCGCCGGGGAGTGCGGTTGGGGAAATGCCACGCCAGAAGAAAGCGGAAGGAGCGCGTCGCGCCAGCCGGGATGGTTTGGCGAAGCAGGACCGAGCCGACGGGCAGCGCGGGCTCGGCAAAGGCGCCCAGATGGCCGGATTTTGAAAATTCGTCGAACCAGAAGTGCTCCGGACCGACGCTCCAGACGTCGCCGCCGTACCAGCCGGGCAATAGCTCGACGGCGGCAGCGGCGGAGGGCAGCGCCGCCAGAACAAACGAGCCCCAGAGCGGGTCGGCCCGGTCGAGTTGGGGATCGGTCATGAGAATGCCGTCGAGACCGGCATCCTGGCGGGCCTGGTTGGCGCGCGTGGCGCCGCTGCCTACGGGGTTGGAAACGGACCATGCAACCGCCGCCTCAACCGCCGCCGGCTGGGGATTGTGGACCTCGTAGGTGAGGATGGCGGCCGGAAGCCCGGAGGCGTCGGCGTCGAGAGGGAAAAAGGGCGAGAAGCCTTCAAGGGCAACGCGGACAGGGCAATCGGGATCGTCAAACTCGATGCGGGAGAGCGGAAAGGAGGCAAGGAAGCGGGCCTCGGCGAGACGCGGAAGGCCCGGAACGTGGCCGGAGTGGAAGCCATTTTCGCCGGTGTCGAAGGGAGGCAGGTAACGGCGCTCGAGGACGGCGGAGTAGGGCGCCGCGCCGCCGGTCTTTACCCACAGGCTGGGGAAAGTGAGGTCCGGGGTGTTGCCCGTGTCGGGACGGTTGAAGATCTGCCAGTCCTGCAGATTGCCGCGCCCGCCAAGGCCGATACCGCCCGTCCCGATGCCGCCGAGCGGGCAGGAGATGCGCGCCAGATGACGGCCGGTGAAGAGGCGTGGATACCCGGACTGGTGCGGCGAAGCCGGATGGCCGGCATGCGTGCGCCCCGAGGATGCGCCGGCCTTTCCAGAGGATTGCGGGGCTGGAACCGGTTGCTCCGCTGAGGATGCGACCCCCGCGAAAGACGCGGCCACGGCAGCCTTCACGAAATCGCGGCGTGAAGTACGGCTCTTCACGAATCCCTCCTGAGGTGAACGCACCAGTAGAAGAGAGACGCGGTAGTCTGTCAAGCCAGTTGCTGGCGCGTGCCGCGCTCAGGGGACGAGGCGCACCATCCATCCAGCCAGAGCCTGTTCGTCGGCAGTTCCGCTCATTTGCGCGGCATGAATCTTGCTCCGTTCGCCTTCAGAACGGTTCTGGCTGAGCTTGAACTTGCCTTCGATGCGGGCGATAGGAATGCGGAAGCCGATGATGCCGGCCAGCATGGTGCGGCGGTAGCCGGCGGGCATGGCGAGCCACTTGTCACGGAAGGCTGGCTCATAGGTCCGCATGAGGCCGGAGAGAATGGCTTCCTTGCCTGGTTCGTCTTCAACCGGCGTAAGCACTCCATAAGCATGGATGGCAACGTAGTTCCAGGTCGGAACGGAGAGCGGCTCCTCGTAGAGAGTGGGCGAAACATAGGCATGAGGGCCGGGAAAGACAACCAGAAGCTCATGGCCGGCAAGCGCCTGCCAGTGGCCGTTGGCGCGCGCAAAGTGGCCCTCGAGCACTCCGTGGGGGCCCGAGTCCTGCACCACCAGCGGCAGGTGCGTGGCGGCCAGCGGGGCGGGAGCCTCGGGGCCGGATTGCGGACCGAAGAGAATGGCGAAGGAGTAGGCGCGCATGGCTTCGAGGAGCAGGGCGCGATCGGAGACTTGGTTGAATGGGGGAATGTACATGAGGCTTCCTCTTGGTTATGGTAGCGTGACAGCGGCCTGCGGGAAAATGGCCGCAATGGCGCGTCCGTTCCCGGCGCCGCGCGCTTGACACTGTGGTTTGTAGAATGTAAACATCGCGCGATTGGAAGCCCCTGCCGTTTCCTTGCCGTGGTTGGAAAGGAGCGTGGGGCCGCGCTGTGCGGTCCGGATCGAGGACCGGCATGGTTCGCGGAAGGTATCGGACATCTCCTGGAGAGATGAACTGGCTGCGCCAGGTTCCGATGATGAGGATGGCATGAAACCGGTAAGGATTTCCCGGGCCTCGAGGCCCGGCCTGATCACACTCATGGTGGCGGCCCTGCTGGGGACCTCCTGCCTCGCCCATGCCCGTGAGGGCAGGAGTCAAAACGAAGAACCGGGCGCCTTGCCGTCGCAGCAGACGCCTCCGGCAAAGCAGGCAGGTGAATCGGCCGCGCCGCCACAGGCGTTGCAGGCACAGGGCAGCTACGAGCGCAGATTCAGAAATGGCGACACCATCCGGTATTGGTCCAATCGAAAAGTCAGTGATTACCACGATGCGGGGCGGGGCGTGGACATCCATCTGGGGCTCAACGGAAGCCGCACCGTCATTGCCAGCCGCCCCGATCACAGCCTCGTTGTCTACCTGCAAGGGCGGCCGGGATATGTCGGTCAGCCCTATAGCTTCCACGGGCAGAACTTCGAGCGGCGCACATACGCTTACCATGGCCAGACCTGCGACTACCTCTATCACGTGTTCCCTTTCCGCGGGCTCAATCTGGATGTCTACGCGCCGGCCCAGTACTGGAACCGCGGTTATTACGGCTGGGCGTACCATCCGTGGACTACGCCGGTTCATTACCGCTGGGGATGGATGGAGAGTCCGTGGCGCCGCTATTTCAGCTTCTATTTCAACCCCTACGCGGTGTACCCCTCGGCGGCCTTCTGGCTCACCGACTACATCCTGTCGCAGGACCTGGAGGACGCCTACGCGGCGCAGCAGGAAACCGGCGAAGTGAATGGCGACCTGTCGAAGGGAATGGCGCCAGTCTCGCCGGATGTAAAGCAAATGATCGCCGATGAGGTGAAAAACCAGTTGGCGCTGGAGAATCAGGAGGCCCAGCAGAACGCCATGGGGCAGGATATCGATCCCGCCTCGAGCGGAATGGGGCGCATTCTGAGCGATGTGCTGAAAGGGCGCACGCACGCTTTCGTCGTAGACGCGCCCCTGGATGTGGTGGACGCCTCTGGAATCGTTTGCACGTTAAGCGATGGCGATGTGCTCTCCTTGCGCCAGGAGCCCCCCGAGGAAGTGGCAACGGCCGACTTGGCCGTGATGGCGAGCAAGGGAGGACTGGAGTGTCCCGGTAACGACGTGGTTTCGGTGCGGCTGGACGATCTGCAGGAGATGCAGAACGGCATGCGGCAGGCAATTGACCGGGGCCTGCAGAAACTCAATCAAGACCAGGGGCAAGATGGACTGCCCCCCGCCCCGCCCGCAACCACGGCGCCGGCGCAGTATGCGGCCGCTGCCCCGCCGCCCGATCCCAACGCCGCCAGCCAACTCCTGCAGACGGCGAAGCTGACAACCCTGGCAGAAAACGAAATGAACGCGGCGGCGCAAAAAATACGTTCGAGGTCCGCCACGCCTCCGCCCATCCGTATCGGGCAAACCGTGGAAGAAGTCGAGTCGATTCTCGGCCCGCCCACCGGCAGCACGGCGATCGGCAACAAGCTGATCTACGACTACAACAACTATAACGGGATGTACATCCTGTTTGTGAACGGGCGCGTGACGGAAGTCCGGTAGACCCAGCCGCGGCAGTGCGCGAAACGCGGCCCTCTCGGCGCGGCTCCTCAAAAGAGAGTGGTGAGCGAGGCGAAGGAGTCGAGCTCGATGAGCCGCTGGCCTGCGGGAGCCGGATCCAGTTCGGAGTGCTCCAGCTCCCATGTGTTCTTGTGGAAGAGGAAGACGGCGTGAAGGCCGGCGGCGAGCGCGGGATTGATGTCGCTCCGGGGACTGTTGCCGATCATCCAGCTTGTGTGGGGCGCCAGCTCGTGACGGACAATGACGCCGGCATACGCAGGCGGATCTTTTTCCTGGACAACTTCAACCGCCGAAAAGTGGCCGGCAAGGCCCGACCGGGCAAGCTTGTCGGCCTGCTCGGCATGGTTGCCCTTGGTCATCAGGATCAGCCGGTGGCGCGTGGCTAGATCGCCGAGGGTTTCCGCGACCCCGGGAAGAAGCTCGATCTCCTGCTCGGCAATGGCCGCCGCAAAGCTGACCACGCGCCGGCGGTTCTCCTCGGTCACGCCCGTGGGACTGAGGCGCTCAAAGCATGTAACCAGCGAGCGCGTGAAGCTGGAAACGCCGTAGCCATGTTCGAGGATCGTCTCCCGCTCCACCGCGTTCAGTTGCTGGCGCACCTCGGCCGGCGAGTATGCCTGGTGGTTCAGGAAGCCGATGAAGGCGGCGATGGCCTGCTCAAAGTAGATGTTGTTCTCCCATAGCGTGTCGTCGGCGTCGATAAGAAGGGTTTGGCCGGACGGAAAGCGGGACATGCTTCGATGGTAATCCGGCGCGGCAGCGGCAGACCGGGAAAGGCAGCCGCCGCCCGGAGTGTCTCCATCCACTCCGCGAGCCGGAGCATGAACCGTGACCGCCACCTTCGTGGCTGGGATACCCTGTATGGTGTGGAACCGGGCAGCGCCTCGCGGCGCGCTGCGCAAAGGCCGCAATGAAAGCTGGCCGAGGAGGGGAAGTGCCGGTTGCTGGAATGAATACGCGTGCGGTGGCTTGGATGGGAATGGCGCTGGCAGGCGCGGCGATCATGACGCCTCCGGCGCTGGCGCAGGTGCAGTATGTTGACCCGGCAATCGGGAACGTGAGCATCCTGCTGGTGCCCACCCGGCCCACCGTGGATATGCCGAACAGCATGGTGCGCGTGTATCCCATGCGCGCCGACGCCACCGACGGCCAGATTGCCTCGTTCCCGCTGACCATCAGCTCGCACCGCGCGCTGGAGTTGTTCTCCCTTATGCCGGGGGACGGGAAGCCGGCGGACTACGACCAGGAGGTGACCCGGCCTTACTACTACTCGACGCGCTTCGATGAGTCGCTGATCCGCACGGAATTTACGGCCACGGAACGCTGCGGATACTTCCGGTTCGGCTTTCCTGAAGGGCAGGCGCGGGTGTTGATTGGCAACCGCCAGACCGGCGCGATGGAGACGCTGGGCGATCGCGCGGTCAGCGGCGAAGAACGCTTTCAGGGAATGAAGGCCTATATGTACGGCGAGTTCTCCCGCCCGGTGGCGTTGAAAATGGAGCCGGCCCTCGGCGGCCAGCGCGTCACGGCGGCGGCGGAGACGCATGAGCTCGAATTCCGCTACGGCATCTCGTTTATCAGTGTCGAGCAGGCGCAGCGAAACCTGCGCGAGGAGATTCCAGAGTGGGGCTTTGAGCGCGTGAAGGCGGCCGGCAAGGCGCGGTGGAACCAGCGCCTCGGCCAGATCGAGGTCGAGGGCGGCACGGAGGCGCAGAAGCGCGTCTTCTACACCGCCCTCTACCGCTGCTCGGAGCGGATGATCGACATCACCGAAGATGGCCGCTACTACAGCGGCTTTGACCACCAGGTGCACACGGACAACCGGCCCTTCTATGTGGACAACTGGCTCTGGGATACCTTCCGCGCGCTGGAGCCGCTGGAGACGCTGCTCGACCCGCGGAGGGAGGCGGACAAGATTCAGTCCGTGGTGCGGATGTACGAGCAGTCGGGAACCCTCCCAACCTTCAACACCGTGGCCGGCAACATGGCGGCGATGAACGGCAACCATGCGGCGCCGTGGATTGCCGATGCCTGGTTCAAAGGAGTGCGGAACTTCGACCTGGAGAAAGCGTATGAAGGACTGCGCAAGCGGTCGCTGGAAACCACCCTGCTGCCGTGGCGGCTGGGACCGAAGACGCCGCTGGACGACTTCTATAACCAGCACGGCTATATGCCGGCGCTGCGGCCCGGCGAAAAGGAAACCGTGCCCCAGGTGGACAAGTTCGAAAAGCGGCAGCCGGTCCCGGTCACGCTGGGCAACAGCATGGACGACTGGAACATCGCCCACCTGGCGGAGGTGCTGCACAAAACCGCCGATGAGAAGCTCTTTATGAAGCGGGCCGCAAATTACAAAAACCTCTTCCGCGCCAGCAAGGCGATGATGTGGCCCAAGGACGCCGGAGGCAAGTGGATCGAGCCCATGGACCCAGCCTGGGACGGAGGCCTGGGCGGGCGCGACTACTACGACGAAAACAACGGCTACACCTACCAGTGGGACGTAAACCACGACTACAGCGGATTGATTGCGCTGATGGGCGGACGGGCGAAGGCGGAGGCGAATCTCGACGAGCTCTTCCGCAGATCCCTGGGGCGGCCGCGCTACGTCTTCCAGGCCAGGTTTCCTGACTCCACGTCCATGGTGGGCGAGTTCTCCATGGGCAACGAGCCGAGCTTTGCCATTCCGTTCATCTACGACCGCCTGGGCGCGCCGTGGAAGACGCAAAAACGGATTCGGATGCTGATCGAGACCTTCTTCCCCGATACGCTGCAAGGAATTCCAGGCGACGAGGACGGCGGCGGCATGAGCGCGTTTGTGGTGTTCTCGATGATGGGCTTCTATCCGGTCACCCCGGGACTGCCGGTGTACGACATCGTCAGCCCGGTCTTTGACAAGGTGACCATCCACCTGAAGAACGGAAAAGACTTTGTGGTGACGGCGCGCAACACCTCGCGGCAGAACAAGTACATCCAGAGCATCCGGCTGAACGGCAAGCCGCTGGACCGCGTGTGGTTCCGGCATGTGGACCTGGTCAACGGCGGCGTGCTGGAACTGACCATGGGCAACACACCCAACCTCAGGCTGGGCGCGGAGCCGGATACCTTTCCGCCGGATGCCATCACGGCGCGGCCGGAGGATGAGGAGCGGTAAGCACCCGCCGGATGGCGCCGGCTGAGCCTGCTCCCCCGTTGGAGCCCGTCCCCGGCGGGATGCATCCGGGATGCTCGCTTGGTAAAGGCATTCAATTCTGTTGGCTCCTATAAATTCATCGATCCGAAATTTCCGGATGGCAAGCCGACGATGTTCATCTGCGGCAACGACGAGGCTGCCAAAAAGACGGTTGTCGAGTTGCTCGATCAGGTCGGATGGGAATTCGCCGACATGGGAGATGCAATCGCCGATCATTAGTTCACAGGCAGGAACTTCATGGACGCAGTTGCCGAGGGCCAGAATGCAACACCAAGTGCGCAAACACCCTTCAAGAAAGAACGTGTAGCCTTTCGATCAAGGTGTCTGGCCTGGGCGCTCGTTGAGTCTTATCCCAATTCACGTACCGGATCAGACTGCCCTCACGCCATTCGTTGAGCCACTGACGAAGATCCTTTTCGATGACGGTTGAGTATTGCATCGCCGTCTCGAATAGGCTCTGGTAGGAAACCGTCCTCCCGCAGGTCAGCAGTTGCACGACACCTGCCCGCGCATTTTGTTTGCGCCGTTCGTTAAAACTACGGAATCGCCTCTCTTCAGCATCATCACCACCGATCCCAACGAACTGCTCGAGCCGTTCCACAACCGATGTCCGCTGATCATCGAGCCAAAGGACTACGCGCGGTGGCTCGAACCAGCCGAGTCATCGCATCTGCCCATCGATCTTGTGCGGACCTGGCCCGCGGAGGAAATGAAAGCCTGGCGCGTGGCAAAGCTTCAAGGCAACGGACCGCACCTGCTGGAGCCGGTCGCTGATCCTCAGCCAACGCTACTCGATGGTTTGTAACCGCAACCTTTCGGAGCGATTTTGCACGGAGAGCAACGGTTCCATCTTTGGCGAATCAGAGCAGTTCTGAAATCCGCTTATGTTCGCGCCCTTTCGGTCCCAACGGCACTCACCTTGGGCGGAATTATAGCGATCCGCTACACACGCCTGACACCCTCATTTTGGTTCAGGGGACAGCTCCGCGCATTCACCTTTAATGGTGTGCACCAATTCCGTGGTATAAAGGCACGAAGAATTAAACCCATGGTTCCCACCGATCAAACGAGTACCACTAGCCACGAATACCAGCTCACGACCGGCAGAAGAATTACCCAAAGCTTGTTTGCAGGAGTTTTTCTCGTCGGTGCAGGCTTTTTTCTCAAACTGGCGGTCGACCCGATCGGCCGGGACTTCGCCTTGGCGGTTGGGGGAATCTCGCTCATCCTCGGGCTTATGATCATCGCGCAGGTTTGGACCGCGCGGCTAATCATCGACGGAGATCGGATTGAGGTGCGGTCCGCGTTTCGCACCCATAGCGCCACCAGGGCTGAGATTGAGGGATTGAGGAAGATAGAAAATCAATACGGCCGCTGGACGCGCGTTTACCTAAAGCAGGATCTCGGCAGCTTCAGCGTCTCCGACTTCTTCGCCGGCAGCGACGATTGGAAGGAGTGGTTCAAAGGCCTGCCCGATCTGGACGGGCGCGACGCCGAGGAGATAACCAAGGAGCTTAGCCTTCAGGAACCGCAAGGGCAACAGGAAGCTGGCACCTCAAAGACCTTGGGCCTAGCGAAGGCGTGGGCAATTGGACTGAGCGTCCTTGCCGGAGCAGCCAGTGTGCCGGTGATGTTCGTAAGCTACGCGCCGCTCTACAAAGCTTCTCTCATTGTGCTGCTCGCTTGTCCTGTCGTGGGGATCTTGCTCCTTCGCCGTTTCCCGCTTCTGTTCGCTCTCTTCAAGAGAAAGCCCGACCCGCGTGCCGATCTCGGCTTCCTTCTTCTCTGGCCAGGACTGGGAGTGATTTTCTCTTATCAGACCTCCAACGATCCGACGCACCTCGTCGACTTTTTTCAGTTGATTTATTGGGTCCTGGCTGTCTTCGTGTTGCTACTCGCGGCCGTTTTTCCGTCGGTTTGGAAGAACCCTTCCCGTTGGGCAGTACTCTTCTTCCTCCTAATCACCGGGGGGATGTACAGCATTGGGTTTGTGAATTCAGTCAACGCCTTGCTGGACAACTCGGTCCCGCGCGCATACGCAACTTGGGTGCTGAAGAAGAGTGAGAGCCATTCCAGCAAGGGGACACGCTATTTTCTTCGGGTTGCTCCGTGGGGGCCAATTGGTTATGCCGACGATGTGGATGTGCCGATGCGCACCTACAACAAGACGCAGGTGGGCGATCCTGTTTGCTACGGACTGCATCCAGGATTTTTGCACGGTCCCTGGTACACCTCGATTAGCTGTGCGGGACAGCCCATCTCGTCGACTCCGTAATTGGTATGGACTTGCTAATGCGATTCCCCGACCTAGTTGAAGCCGCGGAGTCGGCATAGCGCACGATCCCCAGTAGCAATCGCCCGCGTAGGCAGATCGGTGCCGGGCACATTGAGCCAAGGAAGTCGAATATTCCAGATGATCAAAGGTAAGCATGGCCGACAAACCGGGAGCAATATAATCGAGTCGATTGAATGCCAGACACATATGCGTTTGACCAACACTATAAGGCCCTGAGTGACGAGGAACTCCTAAAGCTTGCAGCGGAAGGCGGCTTCACAGCGGAAGCCGCGCAGGTGCTGGGCAAGGAACTCGCACGACGCAACCTCACGTTCGATGAGGCCAAGCGACACTTTGCTCCTGAATGGCTCGATAAAGCAGACCCGCCAAACGGGCCCATGAAGAAGTGTGTGGCTATATACGCCGCAAGGCCTCCTTAATCCAATTCGAGTTTTCCACAGACGTTTCCTGAGATTAAAGTAGGTACAGATGATCGACAACGTAAATGACGAGACCGTGTGCGCCGTAGCACATCATGAAGCGGCGCATGTCGTTATTGCTTGCGACCTTAAACTGGCCATCGGCTAGAAGGGTGCGGTTGTCTACGGCCATCCACCGGATCCCAGTGGAAGCGCCTACTTTGAAGGAACAACATTTGGAACTCCCGTCGAAGCTTCAAAGGAGGAGAGCGTGGTCATCGCCTTGTTGGCTGGAGGAATCGCGCACAACCTATTCATGGATCAGACAGAAGGTGCAGTGCGGAAGTCGCCGGAGTGATGGTTGTGCGGATGTCCGCCTTTGCAGGCACTTCTGTGACGACGATAGAGGTTCAGTCCCACGCCGTCATTCTATATCGTTATCATTGCCCCATATTGCTCCAAGTTTCCAGAATTTACGTATAAGTCTTTTAGAATCTAATGGCGGAGAGGGTGGGATTCGAACCCACGTTAGAGTTTCCCCTAAACACGCTTTCCAAGCGTGCGCCTTCAGCCACTCGGCCACCTCTCCAGACGCACTCCGATCTCTTTGAATTTACCATAATGTGCCCATGCCGCTTCTGTGGCCCCGGCGCAACCCCCAAACCGCTGTGCTTTCATTTGCGTGCGCTATGAAATCGTTTACGCGCTCCCTCCCGTTGATTTATAGTTCCGCCGTACCCGCCGCGCCTCCTTGCGTCGTCTTCTGCGGCCCAAATCTATCTTCAAGGGGATCTCCCATGCCTGGCATCTCTCGCCGCGACCTGCTTTGCTCCGGACTGGCTCTTTCCGCTTCCTCCCTCGTGGCCCGCTCGGCCTGGGCCCGCACCGCCGCGCTCATGGGCGGCTATCCAAACGCAGCTTCCGCTGAGGCTCTGGCCGCCGTCGCTCCGCGCCAGCAGCTCCTCTTCGACTTTGGATGGAAGTTCAAATTCGGCAATGGCGCCGATCCAGCCCGCGACCTGAACTTCGGCTACAGCCAGAGCGACTTTGCCAAGACCGGCGAATTCGAGTTTGCCAAGGTCGGCTATGACGACTCCGGCTGGCGCACGCTCAACCTGCCCCACGACTGGGCGGTCGAACTGCCCTTCGTCCGCGACGAAGAGCTCAGAAGTCACGGCTACAAGCCCCTCGGCCGCCGTTACCCGGAAACCAGCGTGGGCTGGTATCGCCGCGTCTTTGAGATTCCCGCCTCCGACGCGGGCCGCCGCATCACCGTCGAGTTCGACGGCGTCTTCCGCGATGTCCTGCTCTTCGTCAACGGCTGCTTCATCGGCCGCAACGACAACGGCTACGCGCCCTTCCGCTTCGACATCACCGACTTTCTTGCCGTGGGCGCAAAGAACTGCATCGTTGCCCGCGTCGACGCCAGCTTCGGCGACGGCTGGTTCTACGAGGGCGCCGGCATCTATCGTCACGTCTGGCTCACCAAAACCGATGCGCTCCACCTCGGCAAATGGGAAAGCACCGTTCGCTCCACCTTGAACGGTGACTCGGCCACCCTGGAACTGGCCACCATCGTTCAGAACCAGGGTAAACAGGCGGAGACCGCCGCCGTCCGCTGGCAGATCCTCGACGCCCATGGCAAGACCGTAGCGACCGCCGAGGCCGCGCCACAATCCGTGGACGTGGATGCCGGTGCGCACTTCAAGGCTTCGGCCACGCTCGCCAATCCCGCGCTCTGGTCGGTCGACGCGCCCAACCTTTACACCGCCATCGCCACTTTGGAGGCCGGCGGCGCGCCGCGCGACGCCGAGCGCGTTGCCTTCGGCATCCGTACAGCGCGCTTCGATGCCCAACACGGCTTCTTCCTCAACGGCAAATCCATCAAGATTCAGGGCACCTGCAACCACCAGGACCACGCCGGCGTTGGCGCGGCTGTTCCCGACGCCCTCCAGTGGTACCGCCTCGCCGTGCTGCGCGAGATGGGCTGCAACGCCGTCCGCACCTCGCACAACATGCCCACACCCGAGTGGGTCGAGGCCTGCGACCGCATGGGCATGATGATGATGTGCGAGACCCGGCAAATGAGTTCCAGCCCCGAAGGCCTTGCCCAGCTTGAGGCCATGGTCAAGCGCTATCGCAACTCGCCCTCGATCATCATCTGGTCCATCGGCAATGAAGAAGGCCAGATGCAGGAACAGATGGCCGAGGAGGGCGCCAAAGTCGGCGCCACCATGGTGCGCCTCTGCCACGAGCTCGACCCCACCCGCGTCGTCTCCGCCGCCGTCAACGGCGACAACAAAGAGGGCGTCTCCGATGCGCTCGACATTGTCGGCTTCAACTACAACCTGCAACGCCCCGAGCCCTACCACAACGCCCATCCCACACGCCCCATCTACGGCTCTGAGACCTCCAGCGCCATTGCCACCCGCGGCGAATACACCACTGACCCGCTGCGCAACATCGTGAACGACTACAACGTTGCCGTCCCCTGGGGCGAATCGGCAGAGGAGTGGTGGACCTACTACGGCACGCGCGCGTGGGAGGCGGGCGGATTTGCCTGGACAGGCTTCGACTATCGCGGCGAGCCCACGCCCTACGGATGGCCTTCCATCAATTCACAGTTCGGCATCGTGGACATGTGCGGATTCCCCAAAGACACCTTCTTCTACTACAAGGCGTGGTGGGGCAAGCAGCCATCCCTGCACCTGTTCCCGCACTGGAACTTCGAAGGACGCGAAGGCGACGAGATTCCTGTCTGGGTCTATTCGAACCTCGACGAAGTGGATCTCATCGTCAACGGCAAAAGCCAGGGACGGCAGAAAGTGCCCCATCTTGGCCATGTCGAGTGGAAGGTCCGCTATGAGCCTGGATTCATCGAGGCCCGCGGTTACAAAGCCGGCAAGCTGGCCCTCACCGAAAAGCGGGAAACCACCGGCGCGCCTGCCGCCATCAAGCTCTCCGCCGACCGCGCACAGATCGACGCCGACGGAGAAGACCTCGCCATCCTCACCGTCCAGGTCCTCGACAAGCAGGGCCGCGCCGTGCCCACCGCCATGAACCTCATCGGCTTCAAGGTCTCCGGCCAGGGCGTGCTCATTGGCGTGGGCAACGGCGACCCCAACTGCCAGGAAAGCGACAAGGAGCCGAAACGTTCCCTTTTCAACGGCTTTGCGCAGGCCATCGTGCAGTCCACCCAAAAAGAGGGAGAGATTCGCATCGAGGCGGTCAAGGAAGGATGGGACGGTCCCGAGCTTACCCCGGCCAGGCTGATCATCCAAACCAGGGCCGTGCAGCCGCGACCGGCAGTCGCTGTCGCCAACCAAAAAAGTTGACTCTGCGCGCCGCGCGCTTGCAGATTGCGCGGCCTGCGTCACTTTTTTAGGGCTTTTAATGCCGTGCGCCGCCCTTGGCCGTCAAACAGATACGTGTGTCTGCCCGCGTCCGCGCTGTCGCACAAAGCGGAACACCAGAGGCTAACGCCTTTGCTGTGTGCGGGGGACAACTACCGCGAAGAGTGACTATAATCACATCTATGCTTGCATAGGTGATGATAATCACTTCTGCATACGAATAGGCTTCAAGCTTCTCACAACTTACAGGAAGGGATTCCCGCCAAATGGCGACTGGAGACCTCGCCCTCGGTCAGGAGCAGGGCACAATCAGCACTCGGCAGCGCGTCGTCAACGATTTCAGTATCAACCTAGCAACGGTGAACGGCTCCGGTTCGCAATCCGCCAATAGCGTTCTGCTGAAAGCCATCTTCGGAATGGGTGTCCCCGTCAGCGGGAAAAACCTCTTCCCCTCGAACATCGCCGGCCTTCCCACCTGGTTTCTCATTCGCGCCAGCAAAGACGGCTATGTGGCTCGTAAGCGCGATACTGAGATCCTCGTCTCGCTCAACGCCGAAACCGCTCGCCAGGATGTGATGGCTCTGCCCGTCGGCGGCGTCGCTATCTACGAGGAACAACTCAACCTCAAACAGTACCGCGACGACGTCTTCTTCTATCCCGTTCCATTCGACAAAATTACCGCGTCCATCTGTTCTGAGGTCAAGCTCCGCAAACTGGTCAAAAACATGGTGTATGTCGGCGTGGTTGCGCAGATCCTCGCCATCGACCTGGGCGTGGTCGAACACAGCCTGAAAACGCAGTTCGCTAAGAAGCAGAAGGTCTTTGACCTCAACTTTGGCGCCGTCAAGGCTGGCTTTGACTATGCCGCCGCCAACTTCGTCAAACAGGACCCCTACTTCATCGAACCCATGAACGAGACCACCGGCAAAATCATTATCGACGGCAATGCCGCCTGCGCCATGGGCGCGGTCTTCGCCGGCGTCACCGTGGTCGCCTGGTATCCCATCACCCCGTCCACCTCCGTCGTCGAGGCCACCAGCGACCTGCTCAAAAAACTCCGCGTCACGCCTGATGGCAAAGCCTCCTTTGCCGTGGTGCAGGCGGAAGATGAGCTGGCGGCCATTGGCATGGTCCTCGGCGCAGGCTGGGCCGGCGCGCGTTCCATGACCGCCACCTCCGGCCCCGGCATCTCGCTCATGGCCGAGTTCTCCGGGCTCGGCTACTTCGTCGAGGCGCCCGGCGTCATTTACGACGTGCAGCGCGCCGGACCCTCCACAGGCATGCCCACCCGCACCCAGCAGGCCGACGTCCTCTCCATCGCCTTTCTCTCCCACGGCGACACCAAGCATGTCATCCTCTTTCCCGGTTCGGTCAAGGAGTGCTTCGACTTTGGCAGCGACGCCTTCGACCTTGCCGAGCGCCTGCAAACCCCGGTCTTTGTGCTCACCGATCTCGATCTCGGCATGAACAACTGGATGTCCGACCCGTTCGAATATCCCGCCAAGCCGCTGGATCGCGGCAAGGTGCTCACCGCTGCCGATCTTGATCGCCTAGGCGGCTTCGCCCGCTACCGCGATGTCGATGGAGACGCCATCGGCTGGCGCACCCTGCCCGGCACGCCCCACCCCAAGGCCGCGTACTTTACCCGTGGTTCCGGCCACAACGACGCCGCCGGTTACACCGAGAAGCCCGAGGAGTACACCGCCATCATGGACCGCCTCGCGCGCAAGTTCGACACCGCGCGCAACCTGGTTCCCGGCCCCATCACCGTGGCGAATGGCACTTCCATGATCGGCTTCCTCGCCTACGGCACCACCGACTTTGCCCTGCGCGAAAGTCTCGACCAGATCCAGAAAGAGCACGGACTCGCCGTGGATTACATGCGGATCAGGGCCTTCCCCTTTACGCGCGAAATTCACGACTTCGTCGCTTCGCACGAGCGCGTCTATATCGTCGAGCAGAACCGCGACGCGCAATTGGCAAGCCTGCTGAAGCTGGACCTGCCAGCCGCCCAGACAACCAAGCTGCGCAGCATCCTCCACTACAATGGATTGCCCATTGACGCCCGCAGCATCACGGAAGAATTCGCCGCCAAGGAGGGCCTCTAATGGCAACCGCAACCCCCGCTCCCAAGCTCAACCGCATCGGCCTTCCTGTTCTTGACTATCGCGGCGGCAAGTCCACGCTCTGCGCCGGCTGCGGCCACAACGCCATCTCCGAGCGCATCATCGACGCCATGTTCGAGATGGGCGTCGAGCCCGAGCGCGTCATCAAAATGAGCGGCATCGGCTGCTCGTCCAAAAGCCCCGCTTACTTCATGAGCCGTTCGCACGCCTTCAACGCCGTGCACGGCCGCATGGCGGCTGTCGCCACCGGCGCCGTCCTGGCCAACCATACCCTTACCGCCATTGGCGTCTCCGGCGACGGCGACACCGCCTCCATCGGCATGGGCGGCTTTGTGCACATGCTCCGCCGCAACGTGCCCATGATTTACATCATCGAGGACAACGGCGTCTACGGTCTCACCAAGGGCCAGTTCTCCGCCACCGCCGACCTGGGCTCCAAACTCAAAACCGGCGTCATCAACGATCTGCCCGCCATCGACACCTGCGCGCTCGCCATTCAGCTCGGCGCTACCTTTGTCGGCCGCTCCTTCTCCGGCGACAAAAAGCAGCTCCTCGCCATGCTCAAGGCGGCCATTGCCCACAAGGGCACTGTCATGCTCGACGTCATCAGCCCCTGCGTCACCTTCAACGATCATGAAGGGTCCACCAAAAGCTACAAGTTCATGCAGGAGAACGACGAGCCTATCAACGAGGTCGGCTTCGTGCCCAGCTTCCAGGAAATTGAGGTCGATTACAGCTCCGGCGAGATCTTGGACGTTCAAATGCACGACGGATCCAGTCTTCGCCTGCGCAAGCTCCTCGATGACTACGACCCCACCAACAAGGCCAACGCCGTCCGCACTCTCATGGAGGCGCATGAGAAAAATGAAGTCCTCACCGGCGTCTTCTACATCAATACCGGCCAGCCTACTTTCATCGATCTGTTGAATGTGGTTGACGAGCCCCTGGCCACGCTACCGGAGTCCGTCACCCGTCCGCCCAAGTCCGCGCTCGATGCCCTCATGGCCAACCTCCGCTAATTGCCAGGGTCGAAAACAAGGCCGCGACCCTGTTTTTCGCCCCGGCTGCCAAAAGCAGTTCCTCTGCAAACACCAAGGCCCCGCAATCGCGGGGCCCCGGTGTCTGCGGCTCTTTTCTTGGATGCTTACGCAACCTTGCCGACCAGCCCGTTCGGGTCGATCACAAACTTCTTCGCCGCGCCCCGGTCGAACTGCTCATATCCCTCCGGCGCCTGGTCCAGGCTGATCACCGTTGCGTTCACAATCTTCGCAATCGGCAGCCGGTCGTGCAGAATGGCCTGCATCAGTTGCCGGTTATACTTCAGCACCGGGCACTGTCCGGTCTGGAAGTGCAGCGATTTTGACCACCCCTTGCCAATGCGCACCTTCAGAACGCCATGCCGCGCGTCTTCGCTTTCCGCCCCGGGATCTTCGGTCACATAGAGCCCCGGGATCCCCACGCCGCCGCCCACAGCCGTCACCTCCATCAGCGAATTCAGAACCGCCGCCGGCGCGGCCTCGTGGGGATTGCCGTGCGCGCTGGCTTCAAAGCCCACTGCGTCCACGGCCGCATCCACCTCCGGCACGCCCAGGATCTGCTCGATCTGTTCCGCCAGGCTGGCCTTGGCGCCAATATCCACCGTCTCAAAGCCCATCTTCCGCGCGTGCGCCAGCCGCTCCGGAATCTTGTCGCCCACAATCACCACTGCCGCGCCCAGAATCTGGCACGACGCGGCCGCCGCCATGCCCACCGGTCCCGCGCCCGCCACGTATACCGTCGATCCCACCTCGACGCCCGCCGTCCTCGCGCCGTGGAAACCCGTGGGCAGAATGTCGGAAAGCATCGTCAAATCCCGGATCTTCGCCATGGCCTGCGCCTTGTCGGGAAACTTCAGCAGGTTGAAGTCCGCATAGGGCACCAGCACGTACTCCGCCTGCCCTCCTACCCAGCCGCCCATGTCCACGTACCCAAACGCTCCGCCCGGCCGCGACGGATTCACGTTCAGGCACACGCCCGTGTTGCGTTCCCGGCAGGCGCGGCAGCGTCCGCAGGCAATGTTGAAAGGCACTGAAACCAGGTCGCCCTTCTCCAGGAACAGCACGTCGCGGCCCTTCTCAATCACTTCGCCTGTGATCTCGTGCCCCAGAATCAGTCCCTTGGGCGCCGTGGTGCGGCCACGCACCATGTGCTGGTCTGAGCCGCAGATGTTGGTGGAAACAATGCGAAGAATCACCCCATGTTCGATCTTCCGGCCATGGGGATCTTCCATCCGGGGGAAGGGAATCGACTGCACCTCGACCTTTCCTGGCCCCATATAAGCAACGCCGCGGTTTTCCGGCATGGTTACGCCTCCTGCTTCCTCTGTTGGGGTGGGTCTGAACGGATTGTCGGGTACGTTCTTTCCCCCGCAAGCGAAGGGGCGCCCGCGGGGCAATCGCTTCATGGACCCCCACCTCTACGATGCCGCCCTTGAGCAAGAGTTTGCTTCGTACGCCTTCCTGCAAAGCCCCATGCGGCTGTGCTCGCGGTAAAAACAGAAAAGCCCCGCCGCAGCGGGGCCTTCTCGGTTGCAATCGGTCGTGCTCAGCGCTCAATTGCCCGCAGGCCCATGCTGCTCAGCTTGCTCCGCGCCTGCGCCGCCTCCGGCGTCCGCGGATGGCGCCGGATCAGTTGCCGCAGCTCGCTGATGCCCGCCTCACGGTCCTTCATCTTCAGTAGCGCCAGCCCCTTGTGCAACTGCGCCGCCGGCGCTTTTGCGCTGCTGCTGAATCCCTCCAGCACGGCATTGTAGGCATCCACCGCTTCCGAGTACCGCCCTTGCCGGTAGGCAATTTCGCCCAGGTAAAACTGCGCCGCGCCCGCCATGTCGTCCAGCGGATAGTAGTGAATCACGTCCTGGAACTCGCCTGCCGCCACGCTATAGCGCGCCGCGTTGTAGTCGCGCATGGCGGATTCATACGTGTCCCGCAGCGGAGGGGCCTGATTCATCGACGGCGCCGGTGCCTGCGTCGAGGGTGCTAGCGGTTGTCCCGTCGGCGAAGTGGTGGCTCCCGGCATGGCCGGCGCCGCCGCCGGCGGTGGCGTCTGCATCGTCTGCAGTTGCGACTGCATCTCCTGGATCGCCTTGTCCATCTTCGCGATCCGCGTCTTCAACTCGTCCACCGAGTCGCTCAGCGACTGAACCTGGCCTGCATTCGCGTCCAGTTTCCCGCTTACCGATTCGTTCTGGACAGCCAGCTTCTGCTCCAGCGTGTTCACCGTGGTGGTCATCTGGTTGGCGGCCGTGGAGGTCTGATCCGCCAGGTGCTGCAGCACGCTCAAACGCGCATCCAGCGTCGATTGAAGCCGCTGCACCATGTCCAGCAGTTGCTGCACCTGGGTCTGTAGTTCAATGATCTCTTTTGACGTCGCGTGCGCCTGTAAGGGCGCCGTGCCCAGCACCATGGCCAGGAGCGCTCCGGCCAGAATTCCATTGCGAACGGTTCGTGCTCTCCGCATATTGCACCCACTCAACCAGAAAAATGCTGCATCCCCACCCCTGTGGGCAAGATGCAGCCCCTGCTTTCACCATAACTCAACGGGGGCCAGAGCGCGCCTTCCGCATCCACTCTGTGAGACGCGTATCGTGCCCTGGCCTTCTTGACCCTTGTTCTGCCGAGGCCGGTTCGCGTCCTCCGCGTTCCGGCCTTGTGCAGATAGAGATCGCCTGGTCTCAGTGCTCCATGGCGAATCCGGCGCGCCGGTTCGACTGCCAGCAGTCTTCGGTGTGCTCGGTGCAGAACGGCTTCTCCTTGCCGTAGCTGATCACGCGAATGCGGTCCGCAGACACTCCGGCGTTCACCAGAGCCGTCTTGGTCGCATCGGCGCGGTTCTGACCCAGGCCGATGTTGTACTCAACCGAGCCGCGTTCGTCGCAGTAGCCGCCAATCACGAACTTGATGTCCGGATGGTTGGCCAGGAACGATGCGTCCTTCGACAACGTGGCCTGCGCATCCGCGCGGATATCGGCCTTGTCGTAGTCGAAGAAGATCGGCTTCACGTTGGCCATGAACTCCTCTTCCTCGCTCATCGTCGCTGGAGGTTGCTGCACCGCGGGAGGCGGGTTCACGGTCACATTGGCAGTCGCTTCGGCCGTTCCGCCTTCGCCGCGGGCTGTCAGGTGATAGCTGGTCGACTGTGACGGTGTTACCGTCTTCGTGCCCGAAGTCGGCACATCGCCTATGCCATCGATCGCCGCGCTGGTCGCGTTCGTCGTCCGCCAGGTCAAAACCACCTGGTCGCCTGCCGTCACGGTCGTTGGGGTGGCCGTGATTTCAGCCGTGGGCGCGGGCGCCGTCACCGGAGGCGGGGGCGTCGGAGGGGTGGGCGCTGGTTTCTTTTTGCAGCCTGCAACTGCAACCAGGGCAACTAGCAACATTGCAGGAACGAGAAAGCGTCTACGTGTATTCAACGGGTTTGCTCCTTCCGCAAAAAATTACAACATGTTCTTCCGGGCTCTCAGGTCTTTCGTCCTTCTCCGTCTCCGGTCCTCGCATGCCATGAGTCCGGAACGGATGATCGGATTCCGCCCTTTTTGCCCCGGAAAATGGTTTTTGTCTAGGCCGCAACAATATTTCTTCATCCCGTGTGTTTTTTCTTCACCGGGAAGTCAGATGTTTCGGCCCTACAACGCAAGCCTTGCCGTGGTTTGGCAACGTAACCATGATAATCCACAACCGTACAAAAGCTCCATAGTCAATTGCGTAGACAAATACGCCTTTGCCTGGCCGGACTTCATTTCCAGCTCCAGTTAGGCATGAAGTTGTTCCCCGCATGCGTCAGTTGATGCTGCTCGGTGCCGTCGGCCAGCATCGACCAGATCTGCGTGCGTCCGTCGATATACCGCTCAAACACAATATGGCGCCCGTCCGGAGCCCAGGTGGGAAAGTCGTTGCTCCCCGATCCGTGCGTCAGTTGCAGCCACCGCTTGCTGGCAATGTCGAAGTAGTAGATGTCCTGGCCTCCCGGCGCCCCTGGACCATATTTCCGGTTCCAACTGAAGGTTAGAGCCTGCCCGTTGGGCGACCATGCCGGCGAAACCGCGTATCCTCCGTCCGTCATCCGCTGCACATTCGATCCGTCCGCGTCCATCGTGTAGATCTGCGGCAACCCCGTCCGTCCGCTCACGAACGCAATCTGTGCATTCGTCCGCGGGTTCCACGCGGGCGAAACATCCGGCCCCCGGAAGTGCGTCAATTGTTGCGCTCCGGCTCCGCTCGCGTCTGCCACCCAGATCGAGGGGTACCCCGACCGCGACGATGAAAACGCCACCTTCATCCCGTCCGAAGACCATGCCGGCGATTGGTTGTCGTTGCCCACGGTGCCGGCGGGGAAGCGCACCAGCCGTCCCAAATCCAGCGAGAACATCCGGATCGACCAGCCGTGGCTGCCCAGCGACGCAAACGCGATCCGCGAGTTGTCCGGCGAAATCCGCGGCGACAGCGAAATCTCGCCCAGGTGCGTAATGGCGTGCTGGTTTTGCCCGTCGTAATCCATCACCCAGATCTCTTTCGAGCCCGTCCGCGAGCTCACAAAGTAGATCTTCGTCTCCGCGATCCCGTTGATGCCCCCGCCCAGACGGTAGATGATCGCGTCCGCAAAGCGGTGGGCTACCGTGCGCGCCATGTCCTGGTTCGCCGCTTCGTTGTATTGCTGCGCCAGCACCTGCGGGTTGGTCGCGTTGCGCGTGTCAAACAACCACCCGTATACCACCAGCCGCCCGTTTGTGGCGGAAAGCGCGCCAAACGCCACCATCACCGCGCTGGCCGGCGCTGCCGACCAATCCGCCAGATTGATCTCCGCCGGCGCTCCCGGCATCGCCTGTGGCGCCATGCTCTTGGAAACCAGATCGAAGATCCCCGCATTGGCCAGGTCGTTGTACAGCGTGGCATCGAAGGCCGCCTTCAGCGCGGGAGTCTGCGGGTCGCTTCCCACCGGCTTGAAATCCGCCGCGGCGATGCGGATCTTCTGGTTGCCCAAATTCGTCCCGGTGTGAACCCAGTCCTGCGCGCGCAGGGGCGCGGTCAAGACAAGTGGAAGCAGACAGAATGCAAAGAGAGAAAAATTTCGCAGATAGGCCTTCATGCAGTGTGCAGCCCTTCCTGATCGACAGCGGCGAATCGTTGAGCGTCTGCCGGCGCTCCGGCAACTCCGGACGGCAGAACTCCGGAACAACTAGTACTCACAATAATAAGAGACCCTTAGAGTGTTTTGGTTGTAACCCTGAGGAAGAGGCCCAAATGTGTCAACCCGCTGCACGCCGCGCAAACACGACCGGTCCAGCGTGATGCTCCCGCTGGACCGGTCAATCTGCATGCTTGTTGGACTCCCGTCGTGCCGAATGGTAAACAGCAGATACACCCGCGCTCCCCGGGGCGTTCGCGGATCCACCTCCTGCTTGTACCAGCTCGTTGCCATCTTGGAGTTGATCTGGCTTACATACCAGGGGAACCGGCTCCCGAAATCCCCGTCGCCCACCACCGTCGGACCCGGCGGGCCGCTGTCCACAGCCCGCGGCATCGACGACCCCGCCTGCTCCCCATACTGCGCCCGGTTGGTGCGCGTCGTCTGCTGTGTCTGGCTTCGCTGTGTGGTCACCGGCTGCGGCTTGTGGTGCCGCCCCACAATCGGAATCGCCGTCTCGTCCACCACGTGCCGCTCCTTCGACGTTTCCGTCGGCGCTTCGCTGGGCGTGTCTGTAGACAGCACGTTTTCGTTGGGCGTGTGGTCGGCCGGCAGCGGAATGGCGCTGTTCACCAGGCTTACTTCAATGGCGCCGCCGCCTCCCTGGCTGCCCCAGCTCCGCGCATGAAAGAATCCGCCCAGTACGCCATAAAGCACCACCGCCGAGGCCAGTCCGCCATGCAGCAAAAAAGAGTACGTGGCCGGCTTCAATACCGGTTCAGGCGTCAACTCCCGCTCCAACTCGTCGCCGTGTTGCGCTAGCGTGCCCATGGGCGCACTTCTCTCTTCGCTCGTCTCGCTTATTGGCCGGAGTTGCTGTTGCCCGCAATGCCCTTGGTGTCCAGCGGCTGCGTGACCACAGAGATCTTGGTAATCCCAGCCTGCTTCACCGCATCCATCACCGTCGCAAAGGCCCCAAACGGCACACGCTCGTCGGCGCGCAGATAGATCACCTGGTTCGATGGATCCGTGCCCGCCTGGTGCAGCCGGTCCGGCAGTTCGTGGATGTTCACCGGCTTGTCGCCCAGAAATATCTGCTGGTCCCGGTCAATCGTCAGCACCATTCGCGGTTCCGTAATCTGCTTCACCGTCCGCGTCTTGGGAACCGCCACCTCGATGCCCGACTGCAGCACCGGCGCCGTAAGCATAAAGATCACCAGCAGCACCAGCACCACGTCCACCAGTGGCGTAATGTTGATCTCCGCCAGCGAGGTCCGTGTCTGCCCCGTGTTACTTGTAAACGCCACGTTCTGCCTCCCGCGGAACTTCCATCCCGGGGTTGCGCGCCGCCGGCGGAGCCACCCGCACCGGAATCTCCTCCAGCGAGTTCAGAAGCTCCCGGCAAAAGTCGTCGATAGCCGACGCAAAAACCCGGATCCGCGCCGTGAACTGGTTGTAGGCCACCACCGCCGGCACCGCCACGAACAACCCCGCCGCGGTCGTAATCAGCGCCTCGGAAATACCCGGCGCCACGGCGCGCAGCGTGGCGGCTCCCGCCGTGCCCAGCCCGTGGAACGCGTCCACCACGCCCATCACCGTGCCAAACAGGCCCACGAACGGGCTCACGGCCGCAATCGTCGCCAGCCACGTCAGGCGCCGCTCCATCTTTGTCACGGCTTCGCTCGCGGCTGTCTGTGCCGAGCGCTCCAGCGGCACCAGGTTACGCGGCGGCCCATAGCCGCCCGTCTGCCGCTTGTAGGTCTCGTACACATCTTGGAAAACCTGCGACAGCGGACTCAGACTGTAGTCCGCCGCAATGGCCGCAATCTCCTGCAGCCGTGTCGCCTTCCGGAATGCCCGCACAAAACGCCGGCTCTCGTTCGTCGCCTTCCGGAACAGCGAAATCTTGCCCAGAATCACCGTCCACGAGTAGAGACTGGCAAACAGCAGCAGCGCCAGCACACCCAAAGCAATCGGGCCGCTGTTCTGAAGCATCTCCACCAGCGCACTCGAATTTCCCGGCAACGGCGGCGCTCCCACTCCGCCGTCCGCCTGCAACAAAATCATCAAGGCAGCAGTCAAAATCGGCATTCCCCTCTGTATCCACGGTATCAGACGCGATGACTCCATCCAAGTTATCGCCTGGATGCCTCCGCGCCTTTCCTTTCCGTTCCCATGCCCCGCCGCCAGCCTTCCGTGGTATGCTGCGCTCGGATTCCAAGGGCCGCACCGCAACTCGCGGCATCCCGGCCTCGCTTGTTCTTTCTAACGCTCGTTCGCTTGCCTCCGCCGCGGCGGATTGCTCTCGCCGCCGCCAACCGCAATCGCCGTCCGCTCACTTCGAGGTTCGCTCATCCATGCTCGTCGAGCTGCGCGCTGAAAATTACGCCGTCATCGATCACGCCATCGCCGCCTTCGGCCCCGGCCTCAACCTCCTCACCGGCGAAACCGGCGCCGGCAAGTCCATCCTCGTCGATGCCCTGGCCCTCCTCATGGGCGGCAAAGCCTCCGCCGACCTCGTCCGTCACGGCGCCGATAAAGCCGTGGTCGCCTGTGTCTTTGAGTCCACCCCCGCCGCTGAAGCCATCCTTGAAGAGAACGGTATCGACTCCGCCGGCCCCGAGATCATCCTCCGCCGCGAAATCCAGTCCTCCGGCAAAGGCCGCGTCTTCGTCAACAACCAGCCCGCCACCGTTGCCGTCCTTCGCCAGCTCGCCCCCGAGCTCGCCCTCGTCCACGCCCAAAGCGAAACCCTCTCCAGCTTCGACCAGGCCCAGCAGCGCACCCTCCTCGACCGCTTCGCCAATCTCTCCACCGACGACGTCGCCGAGACCTACGCCCGCTGGCATGCCGCCGCCGCCCAGCTTGACGAGCTACTCCACGGCGAGCAGGACCGCCTGCGCATGGTCGATCTTTGGAGCTACCAGCGTCACGAGATCGAATCCGCCCGCCTCGTGCCCGGCGAAGACGAATCCCTCGAAACCGAAAAGCGCGTCCTGGCCAATGCCGAAAAGCTCTTTGCCTCGGCCACCAGCGGCTTCGAGCAGCTCTACGAGGGCGGCGCCTCCGCCGAAGTTTCCCTCCGCGCCGCTCAGCGCAGTGTCGAGGATCTGGCCCGCTATGACCCCCGCTTTGCCGAGGCCGTCCAGCAGCTCCAGTCCGTCCGCGCGACCATCGGCGACCTTGCCGCCACCCTCCGCGACTACGCCGAGGGCATCAACGCCAGCCCCGAGCGCCTGGCCGAAATCGAAGATCGCCTCGCCCTCATTGACCGCCTCAAGCGCAAGTACGGCCATACCATCCCCGAGGTTCTCGCCTTTGGTCAGGATGTGGCCCGCAAGCTCGCCGAGGTCGAAGACCGCGACGAAATCCTCAAGCAGCTTCGCACCACCCTCGACGGCGCGGCCCGCGCTTACCGCCAGGCCGCCGCCACCCTGACCGCCGAGCGCCAGGCCGCTGCCGCCCGCCTCGCCCGCCTCGCAGAAAACCACATCAACTCCCTCGCCATGAAGGTCAACTTCGAGGTCGCTGTCACTTCCAGTCAGGACCAGTCCGGCTGGACCTCTTCCGGCTGGGATCTCGTCCAGTACCGCATCGCCACCAACCCCGGCGAGCCCCTCAAGCCCCTCCACGAAATCGCCTCAGGCGGCGAGATGTCGCGCGTCATGCTGGCCCTTAAGGTTGCGGTTGAAGAAGCTTCCTCTAAAACCCACAAAAAACTGCCCACTCCCCGCACCCTGGTCTTCGATGAAATTGACATCGGCATCGGCGGACGCGCCGCCGAAGCCGTCGGCCAAAAACTCAAGGCCCTCGGTCGAGCCCAGCAGGTTCTCTGTGTCACCCACCTGCCCCAGATCGCCGCCTTCGCCGATCAGCACCTCGCCGTGGAAAAACGCGAATCCGAGGGCCGCATCAAAACCCAGATCCGCACCCTCGACGACCGCGCCCGCACCCACGAAGTCGCCCGCATGCTCTCCGGCGCCAAAGTCACCGATACCAGCCTTCAGCACGCCGCCCAAATGATCGCCGCCAGCCGCTAGAGCCCTATCAGCCTGGGTCGAAATTCCGGCTTTCAAAGGGCGCGTTTCCCCCTGCCTGCAAGACGGATCACACGAGCAAAATGTCTTACTCATGGGGGCCCGATCCGTAAATCAAGAAGCTGAAACAACGGCAATGAGCGCGCATCGCAAACCGGTTAGCTCAGCAGGTAGTTGCCATAGCCGATGAGGCTCACGGCGACCACCATGATCACGATTCCGCTGACCATGAGGCGCAGCGCCTGGCTTCCGGCGGCCTTCCACTCGCCGGTGGCAAAGCCGCCCACGTTCGAACTGACCACCATGCCCCCGATGAACAGGGCCCAGCCGATGGAGGGGCCCAGCACGCCTAGCATGGAGGCTGAGCTGGACATGGCGAACATGATCACGCTGCCCGTATACATCACGCCCATCAGCAGAATCAGCAGCCAATAGGGACCGCCCACTTTGTAGGACTCGAAGGTGTGGTTCCTGACCAGCAGCCAAAGGGCATACAGGCAGTTGGGGATGGAGCCGCCGAGGAGGATGAGCAGCATGAGCACATTCTGGGCCGCGGCGGGGTCGGCGTGCCCGTAGGTGACTGCCGCATCGTGGATGCCTTTGGCCCAGTCCATGCTCATGCCCAGCGGCATGAGCCCCGAGAGGGCGCCGCCGGCAACCGCCAGAAGCATGCCGGTAATCACCACCGAGCCGCCTCTCTTTCCCTCCGGCTGCGAGGCGCCGCCTTTGCTGCGGGCCATGGCGGCGCCGGCGCGCGCGCAGACGATGAGGGCCACAAACAGCAGCGCGATGCCGGTGTCGATCCATTTTCCGCCCCGCGTGAGCAGGGTAGCCGGGTGGAAGGCCAGGTTAGGAACCAGCACCCCCACCACGCTCATGCTTCCCACTAGCAGCGAGAAGGCCAGCGAGTTGCCGATCAGTCCCAGCGAGATGCCAAAGAGCAGCGAACCGCCGTAGGCCGCCACGCCGCACAGCACCGCGATGAGGATGGCCGAGCTGGCGCAATGGCGGTATGCGTCCATCAAATCCGGCGCGCCGGCTTTGGCAACGATATAGGGAAAGACCACCAGCGCCAGGGCGCTGAAGGGCAGCCAGACGTTCTCCCACGACCACTTTTTGGTCAGCTTCATGGGCAGGGCAAACATTCCGTTCACGGCCCCGCCCAGTACCGCCAGCAGGGCCCCGAAGATCACATTCATCGCATTCCTCTCTCTGCTCTTTTGATTCCCGTAACTCTACAGGAAGGAGCCCTAGTAGTGGTACTCCATGAAGGCCTCGTACATGGCCCGGATGTTCTCGATCGGGACATCCTCAATCACCTCGCCGCAGGCGATGATGCCGCCCTGGGGCGTGCCAAGGGTGTCGAAGAGATTGAAGACGTAGCGCTTGACCTCGGCTGGTGACACGAATGGCAGCACATGTTGGCGGTCGATATCCGTCCGGAAGCAGATCTTGCCCGCGTAGGGCTTCAGGTTTTCCGGGCCGATGACGGAGGCCTGGCAGTTCAGCACGTCGACGCCCAGTTCGAGAAGGTCAGGCAGGATCTTCGTAATGCACCCGTCGCTGTGGAACCACACGTCGAGCCCGGCCGCCTTCACCTTGTCGAACATGGCCTTGTACACCGGCTTGAAAAACGACCGCCACTTTTCCGGGGAGATGAGCAGCGCCTTCTGCGAGCCCCAGTCGTCGGCAAAGTGCAGCCCCTGGTAGTCGTTGGCGAGCCACTTATCGAGCCACTTCATGTTGAATTCCAGCAGGTCGTCCCGGAGTTGGTGGATTTCCTTGCGGTCGCTGGCCAAATCCATCATGGTGGCGGTAAATCCATGCAGTTGCTGCATCTGCTCGAAGAAGACAATCCAGCCGCCGCGGGCGTAGTAGTCTTCGCTTTTCCCGTTCATGTGGCCGCTGTAGAGGCGATACTTCGGCACCCCGGCGGAGAACTCCGGCCACCTGTAGTTCTGGTAGTTCTCGTAGTTTTCGGGAATCGGGAACTCGACGGGAATGCCGCAGCGGCCCTGCTCGGAGACGTGCCAGAGCGTGCCGAAGTCGTCGCGGTTGTAGCCGTACTTGTAGAGGGCAGGCAGCTTCTCCACAGGCAGGTCCGGCAGCAAGCCCCAGCCAAAATCCTCCGGTACGGCGTCGGTGATCTCTTTCAGCGCCTGGCCGTAGTGGTACTGCGCCGAGGGCAAAATGGCATGTGAAATCGGTGGCCGGTCCGGCCCCTGGAAATGAATGGCGCGGTTGACTCGTTCTCTGCTCTTCACTCTTTTCTCCTCTGCCGGAGCCGCAACCCTACCAGCGGAACTCCAGAAATGCTTCGTACATGGCTGCAATATTTTCCAACGGCACATCTTCCACGCTGCCGCAGGCGATGAGACCTCCCTGCGGCGTTCCCAGGGCCCGGAACAGTTCGTCCACGCCGCGCTTGACCTGCGCCGGCGTGCCATGCGCCAGCAGGTGCTGCCGGTCCAGGTCGGTCCTGAAACACATCTTGCCCACCATGGGCTTGAGTTTGTCCAGTCCGATGATCGAACTTTGACAGTTGAGCACATCGACGCCCAGTTCCAGCAGGTCGGGGAGAATCTCGCCGATATTTCCGTCGCTATGGAACCACACGTCCAGCCCTGCCGCCTTTACCTTGTCGAACATCGCCTTGTAGGCGGGCTTGAAGAATTCCCGGAAGATCTTTGGCGAGGTCAGCAAGGCCTTTTGCGCTCCCCAGTCGTCGGCAAACTGCAAGCCCTGGTAGTCGAGCGCCATCCATTTGTCCAGCCAGTTCAGGTTGAACTCCAGCAGGTCGTCGCGAAGCTGGTAGATCTCCTTGCGCCCCTCCGCCAGGTCCATGAGCGTGGCATTGAAGCCATGCAGTTGCTGCATCTGCTCGAAAAACACGATCCAACCGCCGCGGGCGTAGTAATCATCGCCTTTGCCGGCCATGTGGCCGCTATAGAAGCGATACTTTGGCACCCCCGCTGTAAACTCCGGCCACTTGTATTCGCTGTAGTTGCTCCAGTCCTCGGCGATGGGATAGCCGGCGGGGATTCCGCACCGGCCTCCCTCCGCCACGTTCCACACCGTGCCAAACTCATCGGTGTGCAGGCCCGGCCGGTACATTGCCGGCAGCTTGTCAGCGGGGAGGTCAGGCAGCAAATCCCATCCAAAGTCCTCATGCACCTTGTCGATGACCGCCTTGAGTGCATCGCCATAGGCGTACTGCACCGACGGCAGGATTCCGTGCGAGATGGGAATCCTGTCGGGAGATTGAAAATGAATGGCGCGCGTCACCCGCTCTCTGCTTTTCACGATCGGTCGTTCCTTCCACTCTGGACTGGCGCGGCCGCCCTTCGATGCAAAATCCGCATTACCAAATGGTCCATTCCGCGACAGGCACAGCTCAACCCTCTTCCTCGATTCCGTGGCAAGCGCAATCGCGGAGAAGGGCTGGAAAAATCCGGTGCCGTGGCCGAACCCATGCCCGCCGGATTTCCCGTCAGAGGCGCATCCATTCGAACTGCGCCAACACCCTAACCCTCCTCCCGCACCAACGACAACCGATTTCTCCCCACCCCGGCGGCATTTCAACTTGCGGAACGCCCATCCTCCCGCTTCACGCTCCCTTGCCTGTAAAAGAGAACGATTCGAGCGTGCGGATTTTGCGTGGCGCATCGGGACAAAGCGCACGGGGTTTCGACTGGCAAAACAGAAACCCGCTGCTCCGCATGGGAGTTGCCTGCCGTAGCTCTCCCACGCCGCATCTTGACGCCCGCGCCAGTGACGCAATTTACACTGGCTGTACACTGAGCCGTGAAATGGAGCGCGCTTGAAGAAGAATCAGTTGATCCTGGGTCTTGTGGTGCTGGCCGCACTGGTCATCCTCCTTGTCTGGGGCCACAGTCGCATCCACTTCAACTTTGCCGTTTTCCGCGACCAGATGGCCATGGCGAACTGGCGCGGCCTCGTGATCGGCCTGGGCTGCATCTATCTGGGCTACGCCTTTCGTTCCGTCCGGTGGGCGCTTTTGCTCCGCCCCAACCAGAAGGTGCCGCCCTTCTCTCTGCTCGGAACGCAGGTGATGGGTTTTACCGCCGTGGCTCTCATCGGCCGCGTTGCCGACCCTGTGCGTCCTTACCTGGTTGCGCGCAAAACCGGCCTGCCGCTAAGCCTGCAGATTGCGGTCTACATCGTGGAGCGAATGTTCGACCTCGGTTCCATGGCTCTGATCTTTTCCGTTGTGCTGCTGACCACGCACGAGCCCCTTCCCCACCCTGAGCTCCTGCTGCAGGTAGCGCGCGGCGGTCTGGCCGCAACTGCCGCCATGGCCGCCTTCACCGTCGGCGTCCGGCTTTCCGGAGGGTTGATCGCTTCGCTGATGGAACGAAGCCTGAGCCTCTTCTCCCCGCGTCTCGGCCACTCCGCCGGACATAAAATCCGCACCTTTCGGGCAGGACTTTACACGATGCGCACCTTCGGCGACTTTGCGGCCGCCGCGGCGCTCTCGCTGGCCATGTGGGGCCTGATTTCGCTCTCCTATCTTGAAATCACCCGGGCCTTCACCGCCAGCCCGCCACTGGCAGCCATGACGCTGCCGCGCTGCATGGTTCTGATGGCCGCCAGCATGGTGGCCAGCGGCTTCCAGTTGCCTATTCTGGGCTGGTTCACACAGATAGGTCTGGTGGCCGCCGCCATTTCGGGTCTGTTTGGCGCCTCCCCGGAAGCCTCTACCGCCTGCGCGGCGGCGCTCCTGCTTGTGACGTTCCTCGGCATCGTGCCAGTCGGCCTGATCTGGGCGCAGTTTGAGCATGTGAGCCTGCGCCAGGTGGCGGTGGAAAGCGGCCACGCCGGTGAGGAACTTGCAGAAGAAGAGGCGGTATCTCCGCGCGGCGCCGCATAGTGTCCTTCGCAGGCTTCGGCCATTTCCTCTTCTGATTCGAAATGGGGCAGCCCCCTACATGCAGGAGGGATTGAACGGACGCCCCAGACGGGCAAGCGGATCGAACCGATGCGTTCTCCCGGGCATGCCGCCGGCGCGTAGCTCCGCTGCGGGAAGATGCAGCCTGTGCCTTGGGAGTGTCTGGCAGGGAACTGCAACTGTGACCTGCGATACACACAATCGCATTAAAAGTGCAGCAGACTGGGCAGCGTGCGGACGTTCGCGCCGCAGCCCTCCGTAAAGAGATCTGCTTTTTTGAACTGCCATCTTTCGCAGGGTTCGTAGCTGGCGAACACTTTTTTGATTGTCTTTTGGCACTTTGGACTGTAACTTGCAACCTACAAGTTGTCGATTGCCGGGCCAGTGCCTACGGCGCGAGACGGAAAAGGAGGCGTTCATGCTGATCTTGAGACATTTGCTTGGTGTGATGGGCTTTTCTGCCGTGTTTGTGCTGGGGATGATCATGGCCCGCCGCGATCAGATCTGGGCCTCCGCTCTCCTGCACCGCTCCAATCCTTCACTGATGGCGTGTAAATTCTTCCATATTTCTGGAAGATGTCTCCAGTGCATCGCCGCCATTGGCGGTTTTCTGGATTTCGTTGCCATCCTGGTGCTTTTGACAGGCTGGATCACGGAACTCCTGATCGCCGGCTACTGAGGGCCGTGCGCAGCGTTCTGCCGTGGAACTTTCAAGCGGGGGCCGCGTTCTCAAATCTGCCTGCCGCCCCCGCTGAACTGGATGGTTTCAGGACCGACAGCTCCGCCTGTCATGAGCATGCTCATGGCCTGCTCCATGGTCATTTTCGTTTCCACCACGCGCGTCAGTGGGAGCACCTGCAGAAAAGCCGATGTGGGATTGATGGCGTTCGGGAGCAAGACCGCCGCGAGTATCTCGCCCGTTGCCTCGTCGGTCATGGTCCGCGTCAAGAAGCCAATGCTTTTCTGGCCAGGGATGGGGAAATCCACCAGCACCACGCGCTGGCTGGTGTCTTTCTTCGCCATCATGGTGTCGAGCAACTGACGCACCGAGGTGTAGACCTTGGCCACAAACGGCAGGCGCTCCAGGACCGCCTCAAACAGGCTGAAAACCTGGCGGCCAACCACCAGCGAGGTGACCCGGCCCACGACGTAGAGCATGGCCAAAGTGAGAACAATGGCCCAAAGCGACTGCGCCCAGGGATCGCGCAGCCAGCGATGCGGAAACGCCGGTGCAAAGAACTGCACCACCGGCATGCCGGCCCTGGCCAGCGAGCCGAGGAGAAAGCTGAAGATCAGGTAGGTAACAAACAACGGGCCAATGGTCAAAATGCCTGCCAGCACGTAGCGCTGGAGGTTCCGCATGGGACGGATCAACAAGCTTCTCACGCGCGTCTCCTCGTAGTGATGAATCTTCGCTTCGAGGATACGCGATCGCGGCCCGCCACTCAGGTGATTTCGCATGCGCACGCCTCGCCTTCAGCGCCGCGGCCCAGCAGGCTGCGATATGATGAATTGCCTATATCATTGAGGCAACGGGTTATCCATGAACGATCCCCAGGATTTCGACATCAGCGATCCTCCCGGCAGCACGCAGGCCGCCGAGCAGGCGCGCCGGCGCGCGATCGGATCGCCCCTTCCCGTGGGCGGGGCAGGACGCACGGCGCCTGTCTCCGCAGAGGATGCCGGACAGGCGTCGCCCGCCGCGCCGCCGCATGGCCGGGCTCTGCCCGGATCCACCGCAATGCAAGGCACCGGTCTGGAACGCGCCATTGGCGCGCTTCGCCTTGCCCTCCCTTTCGTCCAGAAGGTTTTGCCCATCCTCGACGGCAATCTTGGCGCCGCCGTCTCCAACATTCTGACGCCGCGGCCCCAGGCGCCTCCGCCGCTGCCTGCTCAGGTTGACCTCGAACCCATCGAGAACAGCTTGGCCGATCTTCGCACGCAGCATCGCGATCTCCGCATGCAGGTGGGGGAACAGGTTACCTCCCTGAAGCGCGTGGAGGATCAGTTGGAAATGGTTCGTGAGGCCACGGACCGCAACACGCTGGAGCAGCAGGAACTGCTCGAAGATCTGAAGACCGTGGGCAACAAAGTGAACATTTTTGCGCTCATCGCCTTGGCACTGCTGGGGATCTCGATCTTTATCAACTTGATTCTGTTCCTTCATATTCGGCGTGTACTGCCCTGAGGATGCGGGTCGTAAACGGTTTAGTTTGGCCGTTTTAGACTCATGGAGTCCGGAGCGCGGATTTGTTTCACAATGGGAACGGAATTTATCCAATCAATATATTTTTCATATAACCAATACGATTTTCAGAAAAATTGCTTCCATTTTCAAAGTTCATTGTGTGGGACATTGCCAGCCGTAAATTCAGGGTACTAGTATTCGCTTAGTTCAGCCGCGCTAGAAGATTGAGGCCCGGCCTTGCGGCACTATGCAGTCTTCCTTATGTTCAAAGAGCTTCACCAACCGGCGGCGCTTACCGGCGCACGCGATGGGAGTGTCTCGCCATGGCATGGTATGCCTACTGCATCGGTGAAAAACTTGCTTTTCCAGAACTAGCCCGCCATCGCAAACCTGTCCCCGTGGACTCCCTTCTGGGCGTGAACGGCAACCAGGTCTTTCTTTATCCCGCCAGCGATCTCGCGATTGTGGTCAGCGAGCACAATCCGGCAGAAGGTCTGAGCCAGAAATCGGGTGTGGACCATGCGAGGGTGATTGCGGATTGTTTTCAGCACTCGACGGTTCTTCCGTTCCGGTTTGGAACCGTTTTCAACGACGATGAGAGTCTCCGCAAGTCCATCCGTTCCAACCAGCGCCAGTTTCTGACCAACATCAACAAGTTGAGGGGCAAGACGGAGATGCACCTCAAGATTTTTGTCGATGACTGCTGCGCGCACCATCTTGACCACCGGGTGACGGCCGAAACTGTTGGCCGGGAGTATCTGTCGAATTTGCGCGAGAACGCGTCGCGACAGCGGGAGCGGCAAACGCGCGCCCGCGCGGTCAGTTTCCAGTTGCACAGGCTTTTTCTTCCGCTGGACGAGGAGGTGAGCTGCCGGCTGACCGAGAACGGCAAAATGGTGCTGGACATTGCCCATCTGATCGACCGCAAGTACGTGGAGCGCTACCAGAACAAGTTTTCGACCACCAGCGTGATGATGCATGGTTGTCTGATGCAACTTTCGGGTCCGTGGCCTCCCTATCATTTTGTGCACAGGCTGACCCGCGGCACGACGCATGTGCATCCCCATCCAAGCGCGCCACACGCTCCCGCGACGGTGGCGGGGCCTGCGGGCGGCGAGGTTCCGTCCCAAATGCCCGCCATGGCCTGAGGGCTCGAGGCGGAGCGCCAGCGGCAGAAAAGCCCCGGTTGCAACCGGGGCTTTTGTACGTTCCGGGGGCTTACTGGCCGTTCGCGCTTTTCTGCCGGGTCAGGACATAGGATTTGCGGCGGTCCTTGCTGGCATGGTCAATCTGGCGCCAGAAGCCCACAAAATAGTCGATGGCGGAGATGGTTGAAACCACCACGGTGAAGTAGATTGCCGCCACGGCGAACCACTTCACCCGGATGACCAGAAAGCCGAAGTTCCAGTCGTACCAGCGATGCGCCAGGATGGCGGAAACGACGCACACGATCTGGATCACGGTCTTCAGCTTGCCCAGATCGCTGGCCTGGATGGTGAATCCCTCTGTGGAAGCGATGGAGCGCAAACCGGAGACGAGGAACTCGCGGCTGATGATGACCACGGCGATCCAGACCTTGACCACGGCGGGGTTATATGCCACCAGGGCGATCAGCGCGCTGGTCACCATCACCTTGTCGGCGATGGGATCCAGCAACATGCCCATCGTGGTGATCTGTCCCCGTTTGCGCGCCAGGTATCCATCGACCCCATCGGTAATCGACGCCAGCACAAACAGCAGCGAGGCCGCGATCTCCTGCGTGCCGTGGCCCTGCCAGGGAAAGTGCGGCGACAGGATCCAGAGCAGCAGCGGAATCATCGCGATCCGGCTCAGCGTGATGGAGTTGGGAAGATTCAACAGTTTTCCTTGTGGAAGAGCGGCGGGCGCGGTCTTACCTTCATTATTGCATTGCCGGTTGCCCGGTTCCGGTCCGGTGTCTGCGGCAGAAAGAACGGGCCGCCGCGGCGGCCCGTTCTTTCTGTTCCCAGCGGTTTTCAGGCGTAGATGCCCCGCTGCTTGATGGTAAAGGCGACGCGGTCGATGGCCAGCATGTATGCGGCGATGCGGTTGTTCACGTTGTGCGCCTCGGCGTAGCGCACCACATCGTCGAAGCTGTCGCGGAGGATCGTCTCCAGTTGCTCGTTGATGGCGGCTTCCTTCCAGAAATACCCCTGGCGGTCCTGCACCCATTCGAAGTAGCTGGCGGTGACGCCGCCCGCGTTGGCCAGGATGTCGGGCACGACGAAGACGCGTTTGTCGGCGAGAATTTCGTCGGCGACGGCGGTCGTGGGTCCGTTGGCTCCTTCGACCACGACCTTTGCCTTGATGTGTTCGGCGTTGCGGCTGGTGATGACGTTTTCCGTGGCCGCGGGGATGAGGATGTCGCAGTCCGATACGATGAGTTCTTCGCTAGGCATGGCCTCTGCGCCGCGGAAGCCCAAGGTTGTTCCATTGCGATATTTGTATTCGATCAACTGGTGAATGTCGATTCCGTTCGGATTCGACAATCCGCCTTCTTTTTCGGCGATGCCCACGATCTTGTAGCCACGCTCCATCAGCAGGCGCGCCGCATTCGAACCCACGTTGCCGAATCCCTGGATCACCACCCGGCAGCCGTCGATGGGGATGTTCAGATAGCGGAGGCTCTCGTCGCATACGACCTGCACGCCACGGCCCGTGGCCTCCGTGCGGCCGCGCGAGCCGCCGATGGTGAGCGGCTTGCCCGTGACCACGCTGGTTACGGTGTGGCCCTGATGCATGGAGTAGGTATCCATGATCCACGCCATGGTCTGCTCGTTGGTGTTGACGTCGGGGGCGGGCACGTCTTTTTCGGGACCAATAAACTCGATAATCTCGGCCGTATAGCGGCGCGTCATGCGCTCCAGTTCGCCCGTGCTCATGGTCCTGGGGTCGCAGATGACGCCGCCCTTGGCTCCGCCGAAGGGGATGTTCACGACCGCGCACTTCCAGGTCATCCACGCGGCAAGCGCGCGGACTTCGTCAAGGTTGACGTTGGGCGCATAGCGGATGCCGCCCTTACCGGGGCCGCGGGCGATGCAATGCTGCACGCGAAAACCGGTGAACATCTCGATGCGTCCGTCGTCCATGGCCACGGGAAAATGCACAATGATCTCCCGCGACGGGGTGCGCAACAACTTCCACAAGCCTTCTTCCAGGTTCAATTTTCGCGCCGCAAAATCGAAGCGGGCGTTTTGCGCCTCCCAGGGATTAATCTCCTGGTCCAACGAGGCTTTCACAGGTACGGATGACATAAGGTTTCTCCCCTTCCGATAGCTGCCGTTTGTCTGCTCGGGCCGCCGTTGCGGCCGCGCTTCCGGTATTTAGACGGCACATCCAACCCTCCGGATTGCCGGAGTCACAGTTCGCGGCGGCAGGCTCTGTTTCCCGGCCTCCGCCGGCTTTGCCCCGGGGCAAAATCCCCATGAGGCCAAACCCCAGTGAGTCTAGGCCCGCCGACCGGCTCCGTCAAGCCTTCCTGAGCCTTTCCTGAGCCAGTGGGGACACATGGCGCAGCTTGACAGGCTGTTCTGCGGGCGGTACCTTGAGCGCAATTACCTTCGAGTTCAGGCTTTGGTTTCCCGATGGGAAAACGAGGCTGTGTATGCCGGGAGCCGAAGCCGCCGCCGATGAAGACAGCCGGACAGGAAATGACGAAGACCGCGCCGCCCCTGGAGGAGGACCGGCTGGCGTGGCTGGCGCTGGCGTTGTCTCCAGGGCTGGGGCCGAAGCGCATTCTGGAAGCGATGCGGCAACTGGAGACGCCGGAGGAGATTTTCCGGCTGCCATTGACGGCGCTGGAGGGGTTGAAGTTTCCAGCCGAGGCGGCGCAATTCATCTTTGACGGCAAGGCGCGGACGGCGGCCGAAGCGGAGTGGGCGCAGGTGGCGGAGCAGGGCGCGACGGTGGTGAGCTTTACATGCGCGGCCTATCCCGAACGGCTGAAGGAGATTTACGATCCGCCGCCGGTTCTCTGGGTGCGGGGCGAGGTGGAACTGCTGAGCCGGCCTTCGATTGCGGTGGTGGGGACGCGGCACCCGAGTCCGTATGGAACGGGGATGGCGGAGATGCTTTCGCGGGATCTGGCCGCGCGGCGGCTGCTGATTGTGAGCGGGATGGCGCGGGGGATCGACAGTTGTGCGCACAGGGGCGCACTGGCCGCGCGCAGGCCCACGCTGGCTGTGTGGGGCACGGGCATCGACGTGGTGTATCCAAAGGAGAACAAGAAGCTGGCGGAGGAGATTCTGGACGCGGGCGGGGCGATTGTGAGCGAGCTGCCGATGGGAACCTTTCCGGCGCCGCAGAACTTTCCGCGGCGGAATCGAATTCTGAGCGGGCTGAGCATTGCGGTGCTCGTCGTGGAGGCGGGAGAGAATTCGGGTACGAGAGTCACCGCGCGCTGCGCGGAAGAGCAAAATCGCGACCTGTTTGCGGTACCGGGGAATGTGACCAGCAAGAATTCCTGGACGCCAAACACGCTGATTAAGCAGGGCGCCAAGCTGGTGGCGACCTGGGAGGACGTGTGGGAGGATTTGCCCAGCCAGGTGCGGGTGGAGTTGGAAGCGGAAACGGGCTTTGCATCCAAGTCAGAAGCTGGCGCATCTCTTCTGGCTGACCCGGTGCTGCGGCCGCAGGAAGCGATGGTGCTGGAAGTTCTGCGCAAGGACGAGAGTCTGCAGATCGACGAGATTCTGGAGATGCTGGAAGCGCAGCTCACGTCGTCGGAAGTATTTACGGCGCTGTTCGAACTGGAGATGACGGGGCGGGTGCGGTGTTTGCCGGGAAAGAATTATGTGCGGACGATGTGAAGACCCGCGCGCCGTTTGTCGTTCTCAGTTTCCGGTGGGCGGCGGTATGGAGAGAGATCTGGGGATGGCGCCGGGGCGGCAGGGTTGAGGGGCGCCGGAGGCCGATTTGAGATCTTTCTTTCTGGTTGAGCGGCGCGCCGGAGTGGCGGAAGCGAGTCCACATGCAAAGGGCAAGAGGAGATTGGGCGGGAGGCTTTTGAACCTCGGCGGAAACCTCTGCCCGCGCGGAAATGGTACGGAGCGGGAAGAAAATACGGGCTTAAAGTGGAAACGAGGTGGGGTTCCATGTTAGGGTCCAACTTTTGCGGATGGTTTTGCACCCGCATGGGGATGGGGCAGCGGGCGATGTAGAGAATTCCGCGCGGAGCCGCACCCTAATTGCCCGTGTGCGAGTCCAACGGGCCAGACGGCATGGAAGGTATCAGGTAACAAGGATGGCAATGAGCAAATCACTAGTGATCGTCGAATCGCCGGCCAAGGCAAAGACGATCCAGAAGTATCTTGGCAAAGGTTTCGAGGTAATGGCGTCGGTGGGGCACATCATGGATCTGCCCAAGAACGATATCGGCGTGGAGCTGAAGAAGCGGACGTTCGAGCCGACGCTGATTGTTTCCCCGGGCAAAGAGAAGGTGGTGGCGCAACTGAAGCGCGCGGCGGCAAAGGCGGAGGCCGTGTATCTGGCGCCGGACCCGGATCGCGAGGGAGAGGCGATTGCGTACCACTTGGCGCTGCAACTGGGAGCCAGCGCCAAAGAGCAGAAGAAGATACACCGGGTGACGTTCAACGAGATCACGAAGAAGGCGGTGTTGGAGGCGTTTCAACATGCGCGGGATCTGGACCGGAACCTGATCGACTCGCAGCAGACGCGGCGCGTGCTGGACCGGCTGGTGGGGTACCAGATTTCTCCGCTGCTGTGGGACAAGGTGCGGCGGGGCTTGTCGGCGGGCCGCGTGCAGACGGTGGCGGTGCGGCTGATCGTGGAGCGGGAACGGGAAATTGGCGCGTTCAAGCCGGTGGAGTACTGGACGCTGGACGCGCTGCTGCACCCGGAGAAGCGTCCGGGGGAGGGTTTCAGAGCGCGGTTCACGGGGATCGACGGAGAAGCGGCGCGCGTGGCGAACGGCAAGGATAAGGATGGCAAGGAGCAGTTCATTGCCAATGCGCTGCCCGACGAAGGTTCGATGCAGGCGGTGATGGACGCGCTGGATCGGGCCAGGTGGTCAGTGGTTTCGGTGCAGTCGCGCGAGCAGCAGCGGCGGCCATCGGCGCCGTTCATCACCAGCCAGTTGCAGCGCGACGCGGCCAGCAAGCTGGGGTTCAACGTGCGGCGCACCATGGGCGTGGCGCAACGCTTGTATGAAGGCGTGGACGTGGGAGCCGAAGGCACTGTGGGCCTGATTACGTACATGCGAACGGATTCGCCGCGCGTGGCGCCAGAGGCCAAGCTAAGCGCCCGGGAGTGGATCGCCAAGAACCTGGGCGACCGGTATCTTCCGGCGACGCCGAACTCCTACAAGGGGAAAAAAGACGCGCAGGATGCCCACGAAGCGATTCGGCCGACGGATGCCTCGCGGACGCCGGAGTCGATCGCGCGCTATCTGACCGAGGAGCAACTGAAGCTCTACCGGCTGATCTGGCAGCGCTTTGTGGCCTCGCAGATGACGCCGGCGGTGATGGACGTGACGACGGCGAAGATTGCCGCCGTCAGCGCCAAGACGGGCAAGACCTACGACTTCAGGGTGAGCGGATCGGTGATGAAGTTCGACGGCTTCCTGAAGGTCTACGAGGTTCTGGAAGACAAAAAGGACGACGACGAGGAGTCGAGCAGCAAACTCCCCAACCTGGACAACGTGAAGGCGCTGGAACTGGAGAAGTTGGAGAACCGGCAGAGCTTTACGCAGCCTCCGCCGCGGTACAACGAAGCGTCACTGGTGAAGGTGCTGGAGGAGCGCGGCATTGGGCGGCCGTCGACTTATGCGTCGATCATCAACACGATTCAGGACCGCGAGTACGCCAGCAAGATCGGCGGGCGCTTCTATCCCACCGAGATCGGCATGGTAGTGTGCGATCTGCTGGTGAAGAATTTTCCGTACATTTTCGATGTGGCCTACACGGCGAAGCTGGAAGAGGAACTGGACGAGATTGAAGAAGGCACGGAGAAGTGGACCGATCTGCTGAAGGGCTTCTACGGCTACTTCGAGGAAGAGTTGAAGGACGCCAGCGAAAAGATGGAAGACATCAAGCGGATGGAAAAGGCGACGGACGAGAAGTGCGATCTGTGCGGAGCGCCGCTGGTGCTGAAGTGGGGCAAGTTCGGGAGCTTTTTCGCGTGCTCGGCCTACAACAAGAAAGACAAGTCGAGCTGCACGTTCACCAAGGAGAACACCGCGGGCAAGCCAGACCTGAACACGCCGGAGGCGCAGGAGGCGGGGGAGCAGGAAGAGTACTGCGACAACTGCGGGCGGGTGATGGTGCTGCGGCGGGGGCCGTTCGGGATGTTCATGTCGTGCCCTGGGTACAACGAAGATCCGCCCTGCAAGACTTTCCGCAAGCTGAGCTCGAAGCAGCAGCAGAAGCAGGCGGCGCCGCAGCCGACGGGCGAAGACTGCCCGGCGTGCGGCAAGCCGCTGGTGCTCCGGCAAGGCAGCTATGGGGAGTTTGTATCGTGCTCGGGATATCCGAAGTGCAAGTACGTGAAGCAGAACCTGATTGAAGGGATGAAGTGCCCGAAGTGCGGGACCGGCGATCTGGCGGAGCGGAAGGCCCGGCGTGGGAACATCTTCTGGGGTTGCACGAACTACCCGAAGTGCGATTTCACCTCGAACTTCAAGCCGGTGGCCCGGAAGTGTCCCGAGTGCGGGAGCCCTTACCTGCTGGAGAAGACGCTGCGGACGGGGATCTACCTCGAGTGCCCGAACAAGAAGAAGGGCGCGGAAGAAGAGGCGGCGCCCAAGAAGCGCGGGAAGAAGACGGCGCCCGCGCCCGCGGCGGATGGCTCCGTGGTGTGCAACTACTCAAAGCGGATGGGGGACGCGCCGCCGCCGCCGGCGGTGGAGACGCATGGGCCGGTGGTGGAGGGCGCGGAGAAGAAGGGACGCAAGCGGGAATTGCAGCCGGCGTGAGGGCGAAACAGAGCGCGGTCCGGGGCAAAGAGATCGTTCTGATCGGTGGGCCAAACGGGGCCGGGAAAACGAACCTGGCGCGCGTCCCGCGGCCGCAGCTTCTGAAGCGAAATGAGTATCTGAATGCCAGCAAAATCGCGCGCCGGGCGCATGTGCGGCACGCCTGAAGCCGTTCCCTTTCAAAACGATGGTCAAAGCTGCCTGGTTTCGTTCATGCAATTGCCCTGGAGGGCATGAACGGATCGAAGCTCCTGCGCGGTGAAACTGCTACCATGGGCAGTGGAGACCTGACGCATGGAACGTATGCTGGCAACCCCTGCCGACGCGGAGATCATTCTGAAGCTGTACGAACTGCGCACCGAAGCGGTGATGCGGCAGGCGCGGGCTTGGATTGCCGGGGAGTTCTGGCCGGCCACCGCGGAGGAGTTTTTTCGGGTGGCGCTGGACCCCGCCGAGTCGCACAACGCCTGGTTCCGGCAGGTAACGAGCTATTGGGAGATGGCGGCGGCGCTGGTGCTGCACGGGGCGGTGTCGGCGGAGTTGTTTGTGGACTGCAATGGAGAGGGATTTTTCCTGCTGGCGAAGTTTGCGCCGCTTTTGGAACCGATCCGCGAAAAGATACCGAATTTTCTGGTCAAGACCTCGGAGGTGGTAAGCCGGTTTTCGGCCGCCACGCAGCGGTACGAGACGACCTTGAAAGGCATGGAGGCACGGCGCGCGGCCCTGGCCTCCGGTGATGCTCCGGCCTAGATTTGCACGGCGGCAAAATTCTGTTGTCATAGGGCTTGTCTGCAGTGGTTGGAATGTGCATCAATAGCAGCAGTAGGTCATTTCCCCATTTCCCCTGGAGGATCACAGATGAAGCGTGCGTTTGCTCTGCTGCTGGCTGTTTTTGCGTTCGGTGCGATAGCGGCCAACGCGGGTTCGGTCACAATCAACGGATGGATTTCCGACTCGAAGTGCGGCGCCAAGCATACTGGGACGGGCGCCGAGTGCGTGAAGAAGTGCATCGAGAGCGGGATGGAGCCTGTGTTTGTGGACGAAGAGAAGAAGCAGGTCTGGGCCATCGACAACCCGGCCTCGGTGAAGAATTTCTATGGCGCTCATGTCAACGTGATGGCGACCATGGATAAATCGAAAAAGACAATCCATATTGAGTCGGTGATGGGCCAGTAGGACCGGTACACGGGCTGGGGACTCGCCATGCGGACGAATCTCTGGTAGTGTCGTATCCGTCAGCCAGTTTGCGGCGACCGCGCCGCAGGAAAGCAGGAGTGGAGGTATTTATCTCTGTTTGCCGCCGCTGGGGAGCGCGCGATGGACCGAGGAGACCTGCCACTGTGGCGCGGGAAACAGCAAATTGACTCCGCCCCCAGCTTCGCTCCGCGGACAGGGTGCGGAAATCTCAAAATGGATTCGACCGGAACAGACATGGCACGAGCAATCTGGAATGGCAAAGTAGTTGCCGAAAGCGACCGGACGCAGACACTTGACGGGAATGTGTATTTCCCCGAGTCGAGCCTGAAGCGGGAATATTTTCGCTCCAGCACGACGACGTCAACGGATCCGAACAAAGGCCTGGCCCGGTACATGAACCTGGTGATCGACGGCCAGGACAACCAGGACGCTGCCTGGTACTATCCCGACCCAAAGCCGATCGCGCGGAAGCTGAAGGGCTACGTAGCGTTCTGGCGGGGCGTGGACATCGTGCCCTGAGGTGTGGGCGTCGCGGTGTGTGGAATCGCCTGCCGCTGCGGCGGGCCGCCGATGGACGGCGGCCGTGAGCAGACGGCAGAGCGCGCGGGCTGGCGGGGTCCGATTCGCTGCCACCCGGCAAGCCGTAGCTTCGGCTTCCAGCTCCCAAGAACAAAGCCGCGGGGATAAAAAGACCGCCCGCATCAAGAAAAATTCCGGCTGAGAAGGCTCTTCTGAAATCAAGAGCGGCGGGAGATTGCGCGTTCCGGCTGGCGCCGCAGAGCGAATGCTATGATGGAGCGGATTCAGGGGGGAAGCCACCGCGATGAAAGCCTTTTCACTTTGTGCCGCTCTGCTGTTGCTGCCAAGCCTTGTTGCCGCGCAAAATGCGCCTTCCGCAACCTACGATGCCACGGACCGGGTCTTCCGCCTGGACGGCGGTCAGATGACGTACGTCTTCGGCGTGAATCCGCGCGGCGAATTGCAGCAGATTTACTGGGGCGGGCGGGTGGCGGCCACAGACACATTCCCCCCTGCGCGGCCCAAGCCGGGGTGGGCTTCGTTCGACAGCTCGTATAACAACACGCCGCAGGAGTACGCGGGCTGGGGCGCGGGATTGTTCAACGAGCCGGCGCTGAAGATCACGTTTGCCGGCGGGAACCGCGACCTTGTGCTGCACTACCTGAGCCACACCCAGACAGCCAGCGGATTCGATGTGGTTCTGAAAGACATTGAGCGGCCAATTTTCGTGACGCTGCACTATGCCATCGATCCAGAGAGCGGAATCCTGGCGCGGTCGGCGGCAATCGAGAACCGGGGCGCGGCGCCGGTAACGGTGGAGCAGGCGGCGGCGGCCGCGTGGGCGCTTCCGGCCGGGCGCTACACGCTGAATTACCTGACCGGACGCTGGGCCGGCGAGTGGACGCTGACGCAGGAACCGGTGCATCCCGGGGCGCGGGTAATCGAGAGCCGGCGCGGATCGACGGGACACCAGGCCAACCCCTGGTTTGCTCTGCAGGCGGGCGGACCGGACGAAAACCACGGCGAGGTGTGGTTTGGCGCGCTGGCGTGGAGCGGGTCGTGGCGCATCACGGTGGAGCAGGATCAACTGGACGAGGTCAGGGTGACGGGCGGGTTCAACCCGTTCGACTTCGGATATGTGCTGAAGCCGGGGGAGAAACTGGAGACGCCGGTGTTCTATGGCGGGTACTCGGCGCAGGGACTGGGCGGCGCCTCGCGGCTGCTGCACAGCTATGAACTGAGGCGCATTTTGCCGCGCACGGCGAAGACGGCGGGCAGGCCAACGCCGCGGCCGCGGCCAGTGCTCTACAACTCGTGGGAAGCAACCGGGTTCAACGTGAACGAGGCGGGCCAGATGGCGCTGGCGGAAAAGGCGGCGGCGCTGGGCGTGAATCGCTTTGTGATGGACGATGGATGGTTTGGTCAGCGCAAGGACGACCACGCAGGCCTGGGCGACTGGTATGTGAATCCACAGAAGTTTCCGCATGGGCTGAAGCCGCTCATCGACCGCGTACATGCGCTGGGAATGGACTTCGGGCTGTGGGTGGAGCCGGAGATGGTCAACCCGGATTCGGATCTGTATCGCAAGCATCCGGACTGGGTGCTGAATTTTCCGGACCGGCCGCGCAGCGAGCAGCGGAATCAGTTGGTTTTGAATCTGGCGCGGACGGACGTGCGGGATTATGTATTCGGTTTTCTGGACAAACTGCTGACGGAGAACGAAATTGCGTTTTTGAAGTGGGACTACAACCGCAACTGGAGCGAGCCGGGCTGGGACCAGTTGCCGCCGGGGGAAGAGAAAGAGGTGTACGTAGCGTACACGCGGAACCTGTATGAGATTCTGGCGGAGTTGCGGAAGCGGCACCCGCAGGTGGAGATTGAGAGCTGCTCGGGGGGCGGAGGACGGGTGGACCTGGGGATTCTGCGCTATGTGGACGAGGTGTGGACGAGCGACAACACCGATCCGTTTGACCGGCTGACGCTGCAGGATGGGTTCACGTATGCCTATACGCCGCAGGTCATGATGGCGTGGGTAACGGATTCACCGCACTGGCTGAATCACCGCTCAACCTCGCTGGTCTACCGGATGCTCAGCTCGATGCAAGGCTCACTGGGGATCGGGGCGAACATCCGCAAGTGGACGCCGGAGGAGACGGCGACGGCCAAGCGGCTGATCGCGACGTATCACGAGCTGCAGCCAACGATTACGCAGGGCGGACTGTACCGGCTGATTTCGCCGCGGAACGGGAGCGAGTTTTCCGCCACGGAGACGGTGAACGGGAGCCGTAGCCAGGCCGTGCTGTTTGCGTTTATCCACTCCACGCAGGAGGAGCGCGGATTTCCGCTGTTGAAGCTGGAGGGGCTGGACCCGCGGGCGGAGTACAAGCTGACGGCGGTGGAGGGCAAGGCGAAGGAAGGGACGCCGGCCGTGGCCAGCGGCGCGTGGTGGATGCACCACGGGCTGGAGATGAGCGAGGAATTCCGCGGAGATTTTCAGGCGTCGCTATTCCGGCTGGACCGGCAGTGAGGCCACGCGGAGGGAGCGCGCTACACTGATTTCAGCCATGGTCTTTGTTCTGGACAACTACGATTCGTTTACCTACAACCTGGTGCAGTACCTGGGCGAGCTGGGCGCCGAGGTGGAAGTGCGGCGCAACGACGAGCTCACGGTGGAGGACGTGGAGGCGATGGGGCCGGAGCGGATTCTGCTGTCGCCGGGGCCGTGCACGCCGGGAGAGGCGGGGATTCTGGTGCCGCTGATCCGCCACATGGCAGGCAAGACGCCAATATTGGGCGTGTGCCTGGGGCATCAGGCGATCGGCGAGGCCTTTGGCGGCAAGGTGGTGCGGGCGCCTCACCTGATGCACGGTAAGACCAGCCAGGTGGAGCACGACGGCAAGGGGATCTTTGCGGGGCTGGAGTCGCCGCTGACGTGCACGCGATACCACTCGCTGATGGTGGCCGAGGAGACGCTGCCGGCGGAGTTGACGGTGACGGCGCGGGCGGCGGAGACGGACGGCGGATCGGTGATCATGGGACTGCGGCACCGCAGCCTGCCGATCGAGGGCGTGCAGTTTCATCCGGAGAGCGTGCTGACCGAGGGTGGGCACCAGATGATCCGGAATTTTCTGGGAATGTAAGCATGGACAAACGCTGCCGGCGGGGGCTTGAGGCGCGGCATGTCCGTGGGCTGGCGTTGGGCGCTGCGTTGGGCGCTGCGCTGGCGCTGCGGATGGCGGCGCAGGCGCCTGCTCCGATTGCCATTGTGCCCCTGGACTCGAAGGATCCGGGCCGGGCGGCGGGCGTGACAGGCGCGCTGGACGTGACCCAGGGCAAGGCGCTGATCGTGGCCAGCGGCACGGTGACAGCGGGCGCGCAGACGGCGGTGGTAACGCTGCCGCGGCGGGGCGTGCTGCGGGTGTGCGCGTCCACCACGGTGCGGCTGGCGGCGGACACCAGCGTTCCCGCTGCCGAGACGCCAGGACTGATGATGGCCATCGACCACGGAGCCGTGGAGGCAAGCTTTGCCACGGGGCGCAACTCGGACATCCTGATGACCCCGGATTTCCGCATTCTGATCAGCGGGCCGGGATCGGCGGAGGTGAAGGTGCGGCTGGGAGCGCATGGCGACACCTGCGTGGACAATGCGGGGACAAATGCGCCCTATGTGCTGGTGACGAGCGTGTTTGACCAGGGCAACTATCACGTGCGGCCGGGGCAACGGGTGCTGTTTGAGCGCGGCAGCGTGCACGAGGTGGTGGACAACGAAAAGGAGTCATGCGGCTGCCCGCCGGCGACGGTCACGGGCAACGAGTTTCCGCTGGCACAGAGCGAAGGGCTGGCTCCTCCTCCTCCTCCTCCTTCGCCGACGGCCAAGGCCCATCCCGAACCAGCCAAGCCCATTGAGCCGCTGATCTACAAAAGCGAGGAACACGCGCCCCAACCAGCGGCGCAGACCGAGCCGCCACCGGACAAGAAAGCGGCGACGAAGCCGCCAGCGCCAAAAAAGAAGAAACATGGTCGGCTGGCGCGGTTCTTCCGCAAGCTCTTTGGGGCGGATTCAGATTAGGGTTTTTCCGCTGGTCCGCGGCATTGAGCCCGCATCCAAGTTTGCGTTTTGTTTGCCGGCACCCTCATCCCAGGGCCAAAGATTAAAGGAAGATATACCCTCGGGGGGCAGGGGGTACATTTGGTGGGGTACGGACCGGTCGCATCCCTGACATTTTGAACCGGGTGCTCCTTTACTGCTGCCGGAGGCTATTCTCGAAGCAGGCAAACGCATCTTAATTTCCTCCGCTGAGTAGGCGGAGCAGGTAATCGAGGTTCCATGTGGCGGCGAGGCGTTTCCCGCGGCCGCCGGGCTTGGAGGTTTTGTCCTGTTTCAGTAGATTCAGGGCAATACGGTTCAACAGAGGGAAGTTTTCGGCGGTGTGCCCAGCGCGTTTGCGGCTGAGCTCTTCGCCAAGATTTCTTGGCCTTGCCGCAGCGCTCGATCTCATCCCAGCCACCGGCCCCGCTCAGAATCGCCGCGATCGCCAGCAAAACAACATCCTGCAACAAATGACGCCGCGTCCCTTCTACACGCGGATCCTTCAGATCCGCAAAATACCTCAGGGGATTCTCCATATCCCCATTTCACCTTCGCTGCTGCTCCTTGCATCATGCGATTTATTGATCCGGCCCAAATGGATAAGACATCTACGGGCGCCCCGCCCTCGCCACGCCTTTGTGGCTAGGGTGGGATAGGTAAGTCTCACCTCATAGGGCCGGATCAATAGGATGCGTTGGCCCTGGGTTCAGCGCCCTGCGTCACCGAGCGCCGTGGCCGCGGCTTTGCGTGCCGCCGCCCGGCGCGCGCGAACCCGGCGGTTGAACTCGTGGATCACGCGGGCCACGTAAGCGCGGGTTTCGTGGTAGGGAGGTATCCCGTGGTACTTGTCCACGGCGGCGGGACCCGCGTTGTAGGCGGCCAGCGCCAGGGCGAGATTGTCGTGGTAGCGGGTCAGCAGAGCATCCAGATAGGTTGAACCGCCACGCACGTTCTCGCCGGGCTGAAAGCTGTCATCCACGCCGAGCCAGGCGGCGGTGGAGGGCATCAGTTGCATCAGGCCGCGGGCGCCGGTGCGGCTCACGGCCCGGACGTTGCCGCCGCTTTCGGCTTTGACCACGCTGGCCAGAAGATCCACGTCGATATTGTGGCTGCGTCCGGCGCGGGCCAGCATCTGGTTCAGGTCGGCGGGAGTAAGCCGGATCTCCGTGTGGCTCCGCTCTTTACCCTGCGGCGCGGCCGATGCCGGCGGAGGCTGCAGGTCGGGAGCCGTCTCCACGCCGGCGATGTCGCCGGGCGCAAGCTCCACGTAGTTATTGTCGCCGGCGGTCAGATAGAGACGCACGCGGTTATCCACCAGGGCGTGGTGGTCGCAGCGCAAATCGAAACCGTTGCGCAGCGCAATGCGCTCGGCGGCCCCGGCCGTGGCGCTTGCGGCGGCAAGGACCGCGGCGGCGATCGGAATGAAGTAACGCTTGCCCATTTTGGCGCGTCGAGGCGCGGCTCCTTATCGTGATGCGATGCCCGTCTACGTTGCGGTGCCAAGACGGCGGGCTATGGCGGCTTCGAGCACCACGGCCACCCCGTCATGATCGTTGGCCGGGGCCTGCTTCCAGCCGCGGGTTTTGGCCAAAGCGCGCAGCGCGGCGGCGGCGTTGCCCATCACCACGCTTTGTCCGGCCCACTCCAGCATATCCACGTCGTTCCAGTTGTCGCCAATGGCCATAGTCTCGCGCGGACCGAAGCCAAGCCGACCGGCAAGTCGCTGCAGGGCCCAGCCCTTGGAGACGCCGTGTGGCAAAAGGTCGAGAATGCAGAGATCGCGCGCGGGATACTCCGTCCGGATGCAGTCGCACGCGGCTCCCCAGGGGCTGGCGCGCAGCGCTGCCTCGGCATCGCGCATACGATTCAGATTGCCGGCGACCATGCCCTGAATGGGATCCTCTCCGTCGTTGAGCGCGTCTTCCAGCGGGTGGACAACTTCAATGGCGTTGCGGTTGGCCTCGATCCAAAGGGAAATGCGTCCTTCCGCCTGGCCGAGATCCTCCAGCACCAGTTCGCCGCGCCCCGGCTTGTCAAACGTAAACACCAGCGCTCCGAAAGGCCGGAGCAGGCCGCACAAGCCGCGCGCCACACGCGCGGGCATGTGACTGCGGTCGATCGGCTCTCCGCCCAGCGTCCGGATCACTGCTCCATTGGACGCGATCAGGGGCATATCCGCTCGCAGGTCCAAACCTTGCAACAGGGGCGCGGTGTAGGCCACGCGGCGGCCGGTGGCAATGGCCACGGTGATGCCGGCTTGCTGCGCGGCCTTGAGTGCCCGCGCGGTGCGCGCCGTCAGGGCCTGCCCAAAGGTCGGCAGCAGGGTTCCATCCACATCGATTGCCACCAGGCTGACCGGAGGATGCATAGATTCAGTGTAGCGGGCTCCGGCCCAGCCGTTGCGCTGCGGCCGCTTCGGGTAATCTTTTGGGTATGGAGCGAATCTGCAGCCAGTGTCATGCGGTGCTTGCCAGGCAGACCATGGGCGACTGGTGCCCGGCCTGCGGCGGAGCCCTGCGCGAGCGGGAGTGCCTCCCGGAGCCAGACGAGACGGAACAGACGCCCCCCGAAGTGGATCACCGGGGAATTGTGCTGCCGCGGCGTCATGCGGTGGGCGGCATCATTACGCCACAGTAAAGCGTCCGCGCCGGGGGGCGCCCTGCCGCAGGCCGCGCTGGTCAGGCCGCATCGATACCGCACCGCCCTTCACCCCGCCCGCGAGCGGCGCCAGCAAACCAGGCCGGCGTTATGCCCCCGCGCCCGGATTCTGCAAGGCTGCCGCTTCGCTGCCCCTGCCGCCGCGCGCACGCCTCTTCTGCGGAGTTTATTGGGCGGGGCCCCGGAGTAGTATTCTGAAACCTCCAATCGAACGGAGGACTCTCGTGAATCCACTTTCTCGCCGGTTATTTCTTTCAGGTGCGGCGGCGCTCGGCATGGCCGCTGGCACAGGCCGCGCAGCAGAGGGCCAGCTGGTCTGGAAAACTGCGGACTGGAAGGTTGAAAACTTCCATACCCTCGTTCATCATCCCGCGCGCGTCAAACAGGTGTATGACGTGGTTCACATCAATCAGGGCAAGTTTCTCAACAACGTCAAGAATTCTCTTAACGGCCTGGAGTTTGGCTTCGGCGTGCCCCGCGAGCAGATCAAGATTGCCGTCGCCATGCACGGCCCCGCCAACATGATGAACTACGACGACTTTATCTGGAACAAATACCAGATCGGCGAATGGCTCAAAGTGACTGACCCGGAAACCGGCAAGCCTGCCGTGCGCAACATCTTTGTGAACAGCACCAAGGCCGCCGGCAAGGATTTTCATGCCAGCGACCCAAGTATCGAGGGCTCCATGTACCAGGACACCAGCATGGAGACGCTCCGTCGCAGGGACGTGCAGTTCATGAGCTGCCACACGGCCACCGAAGAGCAGGTCAGGGCTCTCATCCGCGCGCGCGGCCTCACGCAGCCGCCCGAAGAAATTACGCGCGAAATGCAAGCCCATACAATTGAAGGCACGCTGGTAGTCGCCGCCATGGTGGCGGCCATCGCGCTGCTCCAGACGGAAGGCCACTACACCTACATCACGGTTTAACGCAGAGAAGAACGCACACAATGAGATCTGTTTCCCTTTTTCCCGTCGCTTGCGTGGCGTCTCTGGCAATTGCTTCCGCCGCGCAGACCGCCCCTCCCTGGAGCCGCGGCGCCAATGACCCCGTCCTGCAGAAGGGGTATGTCTTTCACGTCGCGGATGTGGACAATGTGCCCGACCTGCACGGGAACCCCTGCGATGCAAAGCTGGTCCTCTTTGTCGGTGGCAACCAGTTCTTTGCGCTGCCTCAGCTCGTGGCCGCCTTCGAACAAATGCATCCGGAACTCCAGGGACGCATCTTTTATGAGACCCTGCCACCCGGCATCCTGCGCAAGCAGATGGCGGCCGGCAATACCATCACGCTCGGCAATCTGACGCTTCATGTGCAGCCCGATGTCTATGCGGCTGGCGTGCGCGCCCTGCGCGCCATGCAGCAGGCGGGCCAGGTCGCCACCGTTGTCCCTTATGTCACCAATACGCTGGAAATCATGGTCCCCGCGGGCAATCCAAAGCGCCTTCGTTCTCTCGCCGATCTTGCCCGTCCCGATCTGCTTCTCTCCATGCCCAATCCCGCCTGGGAGGGCGTGGCCTATCAGATTCAGAGCGCTCTGCGCAAGACCGGCGGCGACGCCTTGGAACAGGCCGTCTATGTGACAAAGGTCCAGAGCGGAAAGACCATGCTTACGGAGATCCATCACCGGCAAACGCCCATGCGCATCCTCAGCGGCGCTGCGGATGCCGGCGTGACCTGGGCCTCGGAGGTCCGTTTCCAGCAGAGCATTGGCAATCCGATTGAAGGCGTCGTCATCCCCGACGATCGGAATGTCACGGCGATCTATGCCGCCGGGGTGGTGACGGCTGCTCCGCATCCCGCCGCCGCCGCGGAGTGGGTCGCTTTCCTCAAGAGTCCACAGGCCCAGGCCATCTATCGTCAGTACGGCTTTCGTTCCTTCCTGGAACCGGAGCCATAAGAGTCTTCGCTATGGGTGCTGAACAATGGCTTCGGTTCGTCGCGAGAGTCGCCGTTCTCGGCGCGGGCGTCGGCATTGCCTCGCTCGCCGGATGCGCCCTGAACCAGAATCTGGCTGGCCCCGTGCGCATCGCCCCATCGCCCCCTGCGGCGGATGCGCGGCCGGACGCGAACCTGGCAAAGCAGGGCAAAAAGCTCTTTGACCGGACGCCGAAGTATGCCAGCCCCTACGTCGGCAATCAACTCTCTTGCGGCAACTGTCACATCGACAGCGGAAAGGCGGGCTATGCGGCGCCCATGATCGGCGTGGCCGCCCTCTTCCCCCTGTTCAGCCAGAGAGCGGGCCGTCAGATCACCCTCCAGGACCGTATTGACGAGTGTTTCGTCCGCAGTGAGGCTGGCCGGCCCTTGCCGCCTGAGAGCAGCCAGATGCAGGCGCTGGTTGCCTATATTCAGTCGCTCTCAATGAATCGAGACCACGGGCGTCCCTATGCGAAACGCGGCCTGGTCAAGCTGCCGGCCTTGAAGGGGAATCCAGATCGCGGCCGCATCGTCTACCGCCAGTGCGCCCTTTGCCATGGCAGTGACGGCGCAGGCATGCCGCCCGTAATCCCTCCCCTCTGGGGCCAGGGATCGTTCAATGATGGCGCGGGCATGAATCAACCCGCCAAGATGGCGGCCTATGTTTACACCAACATGCCCCAGGGCAGCCCCGGCGCCCTCACGGCGCAGCAGGCCTATGACGTGGCAGCCTTCATTCACCAGCAGCCCCGGCCAAAGTTCAACCCCGTCTATGCGCGTTTCTAGGTTGCATGGCTGAGCCGCCGGGCCCATCTTCTCTCTGGCGCTTGAGGGGGGGACGCGGCTTGCAGACTCGGCTGAACCCCGGCGTCGCGCTGCGTCTCCGCGATGTGCTGCCAGGCGCCTCCGTGTCCAGACCCTCCCTCTCTTCATGCCGGCCGCAGGAAGCAGGCGCGCCATCGCCGCCGGAAACCATTCCCGCGATCGTTACTCGTACCGGAGCGCCTCCGCAGGCAGAATGTGCGCCGCGGAAGAGGACGGGTAGAGGGTGGCCAGCAGCGAAATGCCGATCGAGACCGCGGAGACAATGAGTCCGTCGAGCGGGCGCGGGGCAAAGGGCAGGGTGTCGATCGAGTAAACCTCGGCGGAAAGGTGGATGAAGTGATAGTGTCCGCCGGCCCAGGAGGCAAAGTACCCGAGAATCAGGCCGAGCGCGGTGCCCACGGCGCTGATCAGCAGGCCCTGGAGAAGGAAAATGCGGCGCACCTGCGCCGGCTGAACGCCATAGCTCATCAGAACGGCAATGTCGCGCGTCTTCTCCATCACCATCATGGTCAGGGCGATGAGGATGTTGAGTGCGGCCACGATCACAATGAGTGCGATCACAATGAAGGTCACCACTTGTTCCAGCTTGAGCGCGCGGAAAAGCTCCCGGTTCTGTTCCATCCAGTTGGTGGTCATATAGCCGCGGCCGGCGGCGTTCTCAATCTCCCGGGCAATCTGCGGGGCGCGGTCCACGTCGTCGATCTTGAAACTGATCACGGAGAGAAGGTCGGGCTCGGAGAAGAGGCGCTGCGCGTCCGTGAGCCGCATGAAGGCCATGGCCGCGTCGTACTGATAAATGCCGGAGTGGAAGATGCCGGCCACGCGAAAGCGCTGATAGCGTGGTGCGAGACCCAGAGGGGTCAGCTCGCCTTGTGGACTGGTGATCAGAACGCTGTCGCCCGTCTGGGCGCCAATCTGGTCGGCAATGTCCTTGCCCAGCACCAGCGGCGGATAGGGTGCTGTGACGTTGCCCTGGCCGGGAACCAGGGCGGCGGCGCGGTTGGTTGAGCCGGGGTTCAGATCCGCCGCCGAGCCGGAAACCATCGACCCCAGCAGGTTGGTTACTGTTCGCTCTTCGGCGGGAATGATGCCCTTGATCAGCGCAAAACTGGCGCGGGGGCCCCGCGAAACGAGCACTTGGCCGTAAAGCCCCGGCGCGTCGCCCAGCACATGCGGCACAGAGCGGAGCCGGGCGAGCAGCGGACGCCAGTCGTGGATGCCGTCGGACTCTACGCGCATCAGGTCAATGTTGGAACTGGCCCCCAGGAGCCGGCCTTCGAGGTCGCGCCGCATGCCGTTGGTGATGGCGAGCGCGATAATAAGAGCCGCCACCCCCGCCGCCACTCCGGCAATCGAGATGGCCGTTACCACCCCCACCACGGCCTGCCTGCGCTTGGCTCTCAGATAGCGCGCCGCCACATAAAACTCAAATCGCATGGCGGTCACTTCTCCTGGCCCGGTTCCCGGACGGCCGATTGGCCGTGCTCCGGCGCCTTCTGTGCCGGGATCACGGTCTTGGCGGCGCTGGCATTGTCCGCGCGATCGTAGGCGCGGACTGTGATGAGGTGTTCCGCCTGCCCGTCCAGAGAAAGGTGAATCTCGTAGCGCTCGTGCTTCGAGTCGGAGAGGCCGCCGACGGGATCAATATATTGCCATGGGCCGGCATCAAGTGAGTACTCGGCGTGGGCAATGGGCGTGGTGGCGTCTTCGGCTTCAAACGTCACGGTGAAGGGCTGGAGGCAATGCGCGGATTGGCAACTGCCTGCCGCCTCGGCTGTCGCCCTCGGATTCGTAACGGCAGGCGGTGTGGTGTCGATAACGAAGCGATCGCTAATTTTCGAGCCGGTCAGTGCCTGGCCGGGCGTGTGCGAGGGAGCATCCGAGGCAACCACCATGATCTGATAGCCGCCGTCGGGAACGAGGGCGGCGTCGAAGGAGTAGGCCTTGTCCGTAATCTTGTCTTTGAGCAGCCGCCAGACCGTTTCGCCGTCTCCGCGCAGATAGAGAGAATAGATCAGGTTGTCTCCGTCGTCGTCGTGGGCCGCCCAGCGCACGGTAACGGCGCCCCTGTCCTTGTTGGCCTGCAAAGACGTACTGGAGCCGCTGTCATAACTGGAGGCACTCTGTTCCGAGGAAGGGAACTGGATGTTGATGGTTTGAGATTGCGTGGAGGCCAGCGTCTGCGATGTCACGCGCGCTCCCGGAACTACCACCAGATCGTCGATCACGGGCGCGGAGTTGACCGGAAGGTAGTTGATCCCCACGCTGCCCAGCCGTCCACCCGCCTGCAACACGGCCTTCCATTGGAGATAGCGCCCGGCAGGCGAGGCCACCTTCCCGTTGTCCAGCGGCTGCCAGTCGTCCCAGCCCCAGTTGTTCCGGCCGCGCACCGGCTGGTCCACGTTGCCGGTACGCGTGAAAATCTGGTAGCCCGAAGAGCCGGGCTCAACTTCAACCCGGCCGAAACGCGCCAGAGCGCCCGCGTCGAGTACGTCGCTGGCATATTCGTGGGCTGACGGCGCCCCCAGCGCGTACAGCTTGCCCGTGTTGCCGGTGCCGATCACGAGCCAGCCGGGGTGCGCCGGATCGGCGGCGAGACAGAGACCCTGCTGGGCTTCGAGATGGCCAATATCGGCAAAGCTCCCGTCGGCGGCAATGCGGAAGATCTGGCCCCGGTTGCCGGCCAGCGCCAGCAGACCGTCGGGGCGCGCGGCGAGCTGATACACAATCTCGTCTTTTTGCGCCCAGAGCTTGCGGGGAGCCTGGACAAGACCCGTCTCCCCCGGAGTAAGGGCGTAGATCGTGGTGCCTCCCGGCAGCGACGTGCTGGAATTAACCGCCTGCATGGAACTGGGCTGGATGATGGTGATGGAGGCCATGCCCATGCCCTGGACCGGAAGAGGAGGAAGCGGGTTGTGCGTCTTGTCGCCCACGCAGGCCGCGTAGATGGTTCCGTCGGCGGCCACCGCCACCGCCGTGATCTCGCGCCGGGGAGCTTCAAACAGTACGTAGCCCTTGCCCTGCGGGCTGATGCGGTACACCAGGCCGGAGCCATCCGTGCCCGCAATCAGGTTGCCCTTCGCATCCCAGGCGAGGCAGCGGATGTGCGCTTCGTCGGTCTTGAAGAAGAGTTCGGGCACGGCGTCCGGCTTGGCCGGATCGTAACGGTAGATGGCGGCAGGCCCTCCCGTGGCAATGTAAAGGCGCCCCGCGCTGTCGAACGTCATGTCCCAGATAAAATGCGATTTCGACGCAGTGGCCTTGTCGCCGGTCGAGGGCGCGCCTTGGGCGGAGGACTCCGCGCCGCCAGGGTGGGCGGCGTCGAAAACAACGGCCGCTTGGGATGCATCCTGGGTGGCTGTGGCCTGGGCCGGAATGCGGTAGATCTTGCCGCTCGGCAGCGTGGCGACATAAAGCGCCCCGTCTGGACCAAGGCGGACCGCCTGAACCGCAATGTCCCGCGTTTCAAAAAGCTTGAACGGCTTGTGATCGGCTCCAATGCGCAAAACTGTGGCGGGCGCCGCGGTGCCGGCGTAGATCGTGCCGGATTTGTCTACCGTCACTGACCACACGTAGCTCGACGGAGTGGTCAGGGTCTCCGCAAGGCCGGGCCCTTCCACCAGGTGGCCGTCGCTGGTGATGGCCACGCCCTCTGGAACGCCGTTCTCAAATTCTTCAAGTTGCGATTGTGTCCACAGATGGGTGCCCTGGGCTGGCGCGGGTACAGAAACACTGACAACGGCAAGCAGGGCAAGCGCAATCGAAGACAAACAGCAGGGAATCCGGCGAAGATGCGGGCGAGAACAAAGCATACTGACGTTGAGTCTACTAGAGTTGGCGGCATGGCAGCATGTTGCCATAAAACCTGAGGAAACAGTGGACATGCTGGGCGATGAAAGGGGTTAGCCGCGGCCGCGAAACTGGATAATGCGGCGCCGGTTGCGCTTGGAGGGGCGGCTGGCCGGTGCGGGCAAAAACTCCTGCATGGCTTTGCGCTCGGCCGCGGCGCGCTGCCGCGCTGCCTGGCTAGCCTCGGTCTCGCGGTAGAGTGCCTGGGCGGCTGAGGCCGGTCCGCGCACATGGCTCAGCGCCAGAACCTCCACCTCGAATGCGCCGCCCTCATTGCGGATGTGGAGCATGTCGCCAACGCGAACTTCGCGCGCGGGCTTGGCTTCCCGGCCGTTGGCCTCGATGCGGCCCAGTTCGCACCCCTTGGCAGCCTGGGCGCGCGTCTTGAAAAACCGCGCGGCCCACAGCCATTTATCAATGCGGAGCGATTCCATGATTTCTCACAGGGTAGGGAGCCTGGACCCGAATGGCAAGGCGAAATCGGCGCCTTGCGCCGCCCGCGCGCATCCTGTGGTTTCTCACCCATCCGGCGTGCAGCACGCGTGGGCGCACTCTCCGCGTCAATGCCGCGATTCGCGCCCTGTTCAGTTGGCCAGAACCGCCCGGTAGCGAACCTTGTTCTTCTTCACCTTCTCGATCGCTTCGTTGGCCTTGGCCATGGGAAACGGCTCAATCTGCGCCTTCACGCCATGCCGCGCGGCCACATCCAGCATCTCGCGAAGCCGGTAGGGGCTGCCCGTGGGGTTTCCCGTGATGGAACGCAACCCCGAGATGAGCGAAAAAACGTTGGCCGATACCGGAGAAGGCGGTACGCCCACGAAACACAGCGTTCCCGTGGGGCGAAGACATTGAATGAATATGCCCCAATCCTGATCGGCGTTCACGGTGCTGAGGATAAAATCCTGCGTCCCCGCAGCTTCGCGCAGCGCCTTCGATTCGCGCGTATTCACAAAATTGTGGGCGCCCAGCGCGTGCGCCTCTTCCTCCTTGTCCGGAGTGCTGGAGAAGGCGGTGACCTCGGCCCCAAACGCGCGGGCAAATTGAACCGCCAGGTGGCCCAGCCCGCCGATGCCCACGATCCCCACCCGCGACGATGGATTCACCCCGTGTTCGCGCAGAGGATTGTAGACGGTGATGCCGGCGCAAAGCAGCGGCGCGGCCTGCGCGCTTTCCAGAGCCTCCGGAATGGGAATCACAAAGCGCATGTTGGCGCGGACGCGGTCCGCGTAGCCGCCGTGACGGTGGACGCAGGTCGCTTCCGCGGCCGGGCAAAGGTTCTCCATGCCGCGGATGCACCACTCGCAGGCCCCGCAGGAGTTCGACTGCCACCCCAATCCCACGCGCTCGCCAGTCTTGAGCGAACTGACCTCGGCGCCCACCGCGGAAACCGTCCCTACGATTTCGTGACCGGGAATGAAGGGATACTGGCTGATGCCCCAGTCGTTGGAAATCAGATGTAGATCGCTATGACAGATGCCGCAATGGGAAATGGAAATCTCCACCTCCTGTGCGCCGATTTTGCCCGGCGCATAGTGAAATGGCAACAATTCGGCTCCGGCCGCATGAACTGCAAGTCCTTGAATTTGTTCCATGATCGATCTTGATTCCTCGCTCGGGGTGGCGTCAGACAAACTGAATCGCACAAACACCTACCCCCTCTCTATGCTTTGATGCGATTCTCTGGCAAAGCCTAGTGTAACCCGCTTCCCGACTCAACGTGCAGGTTCAGAATCTGGAAACCGGACACGGCGCCGCCCCCCGGAGCCTCGCCGGCCAGTTCGGCCGATTCGCCGTTGAGCGTAATGTCCTGAACCGCGCGCCGCGGTTCCAGGGCATTCACCATGGAAAGTGGAAGACTGGTAAGGGCTTGGCCATCCAGACCGGCCTGGGCCTCGGGGATCAGAAGAGTCACGTAGACACGGTCGGTAGCGTGCTCGGAACGGGCTGCGGCCAGCACGGAATTCATGCTCTGCTCCTGGGAACCCATGCGCGGCTGATTCAGTGTCCGGTCTAATGTACCGCCATCCGACACAAGAATTCGCACGTTGCCTTCCTCCAGCCGCGACGGGAGACGGATGGAAATGCGGACATTGTGCTCCGGCTGCTGCCACGGCCGCAGGGTCGCCTCCACCGTCACCGTGTCGCCAGCGTGGGCAATGTCGCCTGAAGCGATCCGGGCGGCTTCAAGCTGCACCTGCACGCGGTGCGGAATCGCTTCCACGCGCAGATCCAGTTGCCGCACCCCGCCTTGTCTGCCGTCGTTGGCATAGAGTTTGGCAAATCGATCCGCCGTCAGCAGGGCAAGCTGCAGCGAGCTCGACCCTGCATCGCCCGCCGATACCCACAGATCGAGTGGAACAGGCGAGTAGTTGTCGAGATCGATGGTCCCCGTCAGGTGGTAACTCGTGTCGGCGGTGCTTTGGTTGTTCTGCAGCAGCGCGTTGTAGAGCGTGATCAGCAGAGCCTGCGAGGTCAGAGAGGGCTGGTCCAGAACCTCAACGTTGATCTTCTTGCCGCCCAGCGGTCCGTCGACCGCGATGTGGACGGGAATCATCCGCGCGCGCGCGCCAAACACGCCCCGGATGGCCGATTCGCGATCCTGGGTAAAGGCGCCGATGGTGGCGCCTGTATTCACAATCTTGAAGGCGTTCAGGGGCGAAGCCAGGGTGGCGACCACCTCGGTCGTAGTCATCGGAAGGGAAACCGGACCCGCCTGCAGGATGGGATGGCCGCAAGCCAGCAGTTGCTTCGGATCCACGTAAGTCACCGTGCAGGTGGCCGCGATCTCCATATCCCCGCGAACAAGCTGGGCGCTCACTGCTGACCCCGGCTCGACCGCTTCCGCCGAGGAGCGCGCCCCGGACTCTGCGGTGGACGAACCGCCCACGCCGCCGGCAGTGACCATATCCAGGCTGGTGCCGGCCATGCGCTGCTGCCAAAGCTCGATGGCCGCCGGATTGAAGCCGCTCATCACCAGCGGAGTTTCCATGGCCTGAAACGGAGCCGATGGCGTCGCCGGGCTGGAGCCATCGCTTCTGATGCCCTGACCTGAAAAAGCGCTTTCCGGCTTCGCGGACCCCGCCCCGCGTATCGGAAGGTCGCGCACCTCCAGCATGTCTTTGATGGGCGTGATGCCGGCGATGGGATCCTTGCTGAATTGACCGATCCGGAAGGAAAGCGAGCCAAGCAACTGCTTGCCGACGTAGACCGGGCTGCCGCTCATGCCCGCCACCACGCCGGTGTACTCCGGCTTGGCGCCCCGCAACTGGGCCAGAATCATGTCCTGGCCCGGCCCGCGCGACCCCCGCAGAACCCCAAGGATCTCCACGTCCATCGGCTCGGGCTGCGTGCCCTGAAACACCGTCCACGCCGTGGCGTGCAGGCCGCGGTGAACCTGGCTCAGTGGAAAAAATCCGCCGGTCGAGGGAGGCGGCACCGCCGCCCCCGAGGCCGCCTGGCCCGCTAGCCGGAGAGACGCACATAGGGTCGCCAGCGCGACGGCCAACACGGGCCAATGCCGCGCCCTCAAACGAAGCGCGGTGGCGGGAATTTCCTTCTGGGAGCTTTTCACGTCAATAAAACTATAACCGGCTGGGTGGCTTCGCCGCAGCAGCGGACGCAAGGCCGAGCCTGGAGGCTGAGCCCCGGTGGCGTCACCATGAGTCCTGGTGCGCGCCCGGCCTGAAGTGCCAATTCCTGTGTTTTCCTCCGCTTTTTCCCTTATGCTGTTCATCGCGGAGGTTGCCATGCGGCCCATCCCCCTGAAGACCCTTACTGCGCGCCGTCTTGCCCGCCTTTGGCTTGCGGGGATGCTGCTGGCCCTCGCGGTAGCCCAACTCGCGGCAGCCCACCAGGCAGATCCCGGGCAGAATCCTCCTCCACCACCGCCGCCGCAGCCGCAGGATCGGGCTCTGCCGGCGGCCGGCGGACCCAATGCGGACAGTGGAGTCATCGCCCTGCCGAAAAAGAAAGCCCCGGCCGCTGAAGCTCCGCCTCCCGCGCCCGCCCAGCCCGTGTTCAGGAATCCGCCCGGAGCAGGGAACTACACGCTGCGCATGGAAGTGCCCGAAGTGGACGTCGAAGTGGGCGTGCTCCTGGAAAAGACCCGCCAGTTTGTCCCCGGCCTGAAACCGGAAAACTTCCGCATCTTTGAAGACGGCGTCGAGCAGAAAGTGTTGGGCTTCAAGCGTGTCGAGGCGCCCATCACGGCGCTGCTGCTCTGCGAGTTCGCGGCCACCAACTACTACTTCGTCTACGACATGAGAAACGCGGCGTTGGCCTTTGCAAAGCAACTGCGTCCCCAGGATTACGTCGCCCTCATGACCTTCGACCTCAAATCGCGCATCGTGATGGACTTCTCCCAGGACAAGAACCTGCTCCTCCAGGCCGTCAATTCCCTGGTCATTCCTTCCTTCAACGACCGCGACCTCTATGATGCGATGTATGAAGCGCTGGACCGGCTCAACCGCGTCGAGGGGCGCAAGTACATCCTCCTCATCGCCTCCGGCAGAGATACGTTTTCCCGCATCACCTTCGACAAGATCCTGCAGAAGATCAAGGCCACGCCGGATGTGACCATCTTTACGGTTTCTACCGGAGGCATGCTGCGCGTCCTTACCGAGGGCGGCGCGGGATGGGGTCGTCAGATGCGCGATATGAATTATCTGATGGCCGACAACCAGATGAAAACCTTCGCCAGCCTTACCGGCGGCATTGCGTTTTTCCCCCGCTTTGAGGGAGAAATGCCCGGCATCTTCTCGACCATCAACGCCAGCATCCGTTCCAGGTACCAACTGATCTATCGCCCCACCAATACCAGGCAGGACGGCGCCTACCGGAAACTGCGCGTGCAATTGGTGGACGAGGAAGGGAAGCCGCTGCGCTTGCAGGACCAAAAGCGCAAACCGCTCAAGTACGAGATTGTTGCCCGCGACGGTTACCGCGCGCGGCGCGAAGTCGAATGACAGCGGCAAGGCGTCCAGTCCCGGCCGCAACCTCCGCTCCGGCCGGGGCTGGCTTCCATCCGCAAGATGCTCACTCCCCGGCGGACTTGCAGTAGGTGGTGCCCGCGGGCCGCGCCGGCGCCGCGTTCAACTGGGTTTCCAGATCCTTGATCCGGGTGACCAGAGCCTTCATCTTTTCACCGTTCTTCTTCACAATGGCCAGATATTGCTCGGAGTTGCGGTCCAATTGGTGCAGATGGCTCCAGGTGGCGTAGAAGTCTGCCACGTCGTACGTCCCGTCCACAAGCGCCTCGGCGGAGTGAACGCTGATCGAAAGCTCCGGATTCTCGTCCAGGGGCAGGAACTCGAGCGTCTGCCGGAACCCCTCGTCCATCATCTCCCAGTCGTCCTTGTGGCTGAGTGCCCAGTCCTTGTAGTCGCTGAACGATTTGAGGTTCTCGAGAAACTGGAGCTTGCGCTCCTGATCCTTGCGCGCCGCCTCTGACAGTGTCTTGTCCTTCGCCAGACGGATTTTCAGAACCTCCGTGAGACAGTTGAACGTGGCGTCCTGAATCATCTGGTCGCGCCGCTCCGTAATGCGCTCCACGGCCTTGCTGGCTTCGTCCTGCCACTCGGCATACTGCTTCTGGTCCAACTGGATGGCGCGGTTCAGGCGCAACAGCGAGTTCTTCAGGCTATCCAGCTCGATGCGCCGCGTGGCCAGCTCGATCAGCAGCTCTTCGCGCGAGGGAAGCGCCCGCTCCACCGCGGGCGAGCACTGCTTTGCCGGTTGCGCCTGGCCGGGCGGCTGCGGGTGCGCGGCCGGCGGCGCGGAGTGCGGCAGCACCGCCACGGCGGCCTTGTTGGGATCGAGCCCGCGCAGATCCACGGCCAGGCTGTATCCGTCTGCGAGCGCGCCCCGATACTGCTGCAGCATCGTTTGCAGGCGCGTCAGATCCTGTTCGGAGCGGTCTTGGAGTTGCTGGGCCTGCTGGGATAACTGCGCGGCCTGGGCGGGATCGCTGGTGCTGAGCGTGGCCGCGCGCGCCAGATCCTGCTTGGCCTGGTTCAGACCGGCCACATTCTTGTCCACCGCTTCAATGGAGGCCTGGGAGACCGCTGCCACCGAGGCCGGATCAACTGCGGCGGCCGTGGGCGCGGGCACGCCGGGCAGATTGGTCAGGTCGATGTTGCCGCTCATGGCTTCGGCGCCGCGCTCGGCCAGGTTGCGCGCGGCTTCCAGGTCGCCGCTGGTTGCGGCCGCCGCCGCCTTCTCTGAAAGTGCCGTGCTGGCCGCCAGGGAACGCAGCGCGTCGTCGGTCGCCTCGCGGCTGGGTGGACCGGATTGAACCCAGGCATCGCCGGCTGACTGGCCAAAGTCCACCCCGCCTTCCGCCCAGGTGATCATGGTGTCGGTGTCGCCGCGGGGCCGGACGATGTAGGTCATGCCCCAGAACCCATCGACCGTCTCGGGAAGCGCCGCCGCCGGCGTCTCTTCGGAGACGGCATGGATGCGAACTCCGTTCTTCTGCGCCCAACGCGCCAGCGCGATCACCTTCTCGGTCTCCTGCAGTGTGTGAAGAACCGGATAAACGCGCGCATACTGGTCATAGAGCGAACTGAGCCGCTCGCTGTAGCGATTGAGCGCGGCTTTGTAAAAGTTCATGCCCGTGGCGTCGGCGCCATCGGCCTGGAGAGATTCCACCCCCACCCGCACGCTGGCCTGGCGGAAGTGTACCCCCGAGTTACCGCTCAGCGTATCCATTTCCACCGAGCGCGGATAGATCCAATAGCGCACAACCCCCGAGTTGGGCTGGCGCCCCGCGGCCGCGCCAGCGCTGTTCTCCGCCTCGGCGAGGAAGGCCTGCGATGTCTCGTGGCTGGGAATGGCCGCGGCGGGCCGCGGCGACGAGGTCACGAACTTGAGCATGTAATCGGCCTGGAAAAAAACATGCATGATGGGCGAATCGCGCCGCGCGCCGTAGGTGTTCAGCGGCGATTGAATGGGAGGAAATCCGTATTGGCGCGACAGCGTCGTTCCCGTGAACGTCATGCCATTCACAATCTTGTTCATGAGAAGCTGCTTGAAGATGGCCTGGTAGCGCTCGTCCAGCGCATTCACAAAGAGCGCCTCGTTGCCGCCGCCGTTCTTGTACGAGGCAACCAGTTGATTGACCTGTCCGTCCGGCATCCCCAGGCCGCGAAGAATGGAGGCATAGAGCACGGGCAGCAGCTCGCTCGAGGCGAGATTGCTGTTGCCGGTGGCCTGTATGCGCTGCACAATCTGATTCTCAAAATCGGTATAGCCCGCCACGGCGCACCAGCGGTCGAGACTGGCGCGATCCTTTTGCGAGGCGAACACCCGGTACGCGTTGAGCTCTGCGCCCGCCTTGCGGCTCAGGCCCGCGGATTGCATCAGGCTGGGTAGAAAATCGCCGGCCCCTTCGTTGTAGGCCTGCATGTCGGAAAAGTGGCCCAGCTGCCACTTCATGTAGGCGCGATAGGATTCGGGAGTGATGCCGGCCGCGCGCAGACGCGCGCTCAAAGCGGCCTGCTGGTCCGGGTCGGCGCTGTCGCCCTTGATCACGGGCAGAACAAGACGCTCCAGCCATTGCACGCCGTAGTTGGGATCGCGCGAAACGCGGGCGAACTCCGCGTCGAGCGTGGCGCGCATCTGCGTCAGGGGCGCTTGGCCGTTGCCTCGCGGATACTCCAGCGTGAAGCTCGGATACGGATTCGTCAGAGCATCGGCCAGAAGCGCGCCGTAGGGAATGGGACCGGTCGCATAGGCCGGATCGTAGCGGCCCACAAACACCGCTTCGCCGCTGTGCTTGTCGATGTAGGCATAAGACAAAACGTTGATCTCGGCCATGCGCTTGGCGATCGAGGCCGGCGGCGTGTAGTGCGCGCTTTGCAGAAGCCCGTCCAGCGTGGCATTGGCCCGGACGGCGCCCGCGCTGCTGTTGGCCGCCTCGAAGTTGCGTCTTCGTTGCGCCATCCGCGCATTGCGCATCTCCTCCAGCACCTGCGGAGAGAGGCCCGAGGAACCTCGGCCGCGGGGCGCCTGGCTCGCCCCGGACGGCGCTGGAGGCGCCTCATCCTGCCGCGTCTGGCGGGAAGGAACAACGTAATCGCCCTGACGTTCGCCGCCGTCGCGCGTGCCGCGCCGCTGATAAGCAGGCCGCGGTGTCTGGCTCGCATCCAAACTGGCCCCGTTCGCCGGTCCGCCCGCCGCCGGTTGCTGCGGCAAAGCCTGTGCGGACGCTGCAGGCGGCGTCGCGCTTGCGCTGGCTTCCTGCGCCCCGCCCAGCTCAATGGTTTGCGTAATCACCATGTCCGCGCGGCGGTACACAATCGAGAAGGCCTGCGTGTCGGGAATCGCCGCAACGGCCTTCCCGAGATCCTCCACCGTCGCCGTGATCATCACCTTCTCGCCGGCTTTCAATGACGTGATGAGATCGTCCTTCTGCAGACCGGCGGTGAAGGCCGGCGTCCCGCGCAGCATGCCGTCGATGCGGACGCCGCTCACCACGGCGATCCCCAGGCGGCCGGCCGCGGCGGAACCCAGATTCACTCCAACCTGCTTCACCTTCCCGTCGCGCAGAACGGTGAGCTCGTGATTGCCGGGAGCGGCGGAGGCGACAGCCCGAAGCAAATCTTCGCTCGAGGCCAGCGGCTGGGCGTCGAAGATCATCAACTGGTCGTTGATGCGCAGACCGCCTTTTTCAGCCGCGGAGCCCTTCGTGACCGCCTGGACCCTGAGGTGAACGTTGGAGCCGACAATGCCCAGCCGCTGTACCAGCGTGGGCTGTTGCGCCCGCGAATCCACCAGCCAAACAGAAAAAAGCAAGAGGATGACGACCTGTATCTTGCGCAACATACGCTCTCTCCTTGTGCAATGCGCCTTCCCCTGGAACCCGGTAAGATGAAAATCCTCAGCGGCCGGCCGGTGCGCGAGAATGGCAAAGGAATGTGCGCCCCGGCGGCGCGCCCAACCGTGTTGCGCCGCTGCAGAGGCATGGGCGCGGCCCAAAAGACGGGACCGCCAAGAAACCCCGCACTGCACGGCGCAACCGTGGGGTTACCTGACATGACTTGCTCTGTCTCCCTTGAAATTGCACGCAGTCTAGTACGGTTTGCCGTCAACACGCAAGCCCATGGACGCCGGCGGCCGGAAGAAAACCGCGTAGCCCGTCCTCGTCCCGCGCCCCTTCCCGATTTGCGCCATCGGTTGCATTTTGCTACGATCTCTCTACACATGGCGCGCGCTTCCCAAGCCCGGCGTTGTTGTTGCCTGTCGAACATCTTCGACGGGTGTATGAACTAGTCTCTGATTCCCCCTCTTGCAATCCATCAGATGACGCACCCGCGCTGAACGCCGGTGTGCATCGTCGTGCTGCCGGCCTCGGCGCAATCTCCCTACGGAACGAGGTCAATGCATGGCAGTCTCTGCAACTGTAAGTAAAAGTGCTCTATCCCTTGACGGCGCGCCGCGCCGCCTCACCCATCTGCGGCTGCTTGAAGCCGAGAGCATCCACATCTTGCGCGAAGTGGCGGCCGAGTTCGAGCGCCCCGTCATGCTCTACTCGGTGGGCAAAGATTCGTCAGTGATGCTGCGCCTGGCGCAGAAGGCATTCTATCCGGGGCCCATTCCGTTTCCCCTCCTCCACGTGGATACGGGATTCAAATTCGCTGAGATGCTGGCCTTTCGCGATGCCATGGCCCGCGAAGTGGGCGCCCAACTTCTGGTCTGGCGCAACGAAGCCGCAATCGCGGCCGGCGCTAACCCCATCGCCCTCGACACCCGGCGCTGCTGCGGACTGCTGAAGACCCAGGCGCTGCTGGACGCGCTGCGCCACTATAACTTCGACGCGGCCTTCGGCGGCGCGCGCCGCGACGAGGAAAAATCCCGCGCCAAGGAGCGCATCTATTCCTTCCGCGACAGCGCCGGACAGTGGGATCCAAAAAACCAGCGGCCGGAGCTGTGGAACCTCTACAACGCGCGCATTCATCCCGGCGAGAGCATTCGCGTGTTTCCCCTTTCCAATTGGACCGAGATGGATGTCTGGCAGTACATCCACGAGGAAAACATCCCCGTCGTCGATCTCTACTTCGCCAAAGAGCGGCCCATGTATGTGCGCGGCGATGCCCTCATTCCCACCGAGCAGGGTTTCGTGGCACTGCCCGGCGAGCAGCCTGAAAACGTCAAGTGCCGGCTGCGTTCCCTGGGTTGCAGTCCCTGCACGGGGGCCATCCGCTCGGATGCGGCGACCCTTCCTGAGATCATCGCGGAGCTGATCGCCTTCCGTTCTTCTGAGCGCGCCAATCGCATCATCGACCACGATCGGGAGGGATCCATGGAGATCAAGAAAAGGGAGGGCTACTTCTAATGGCGGCGCTGACTTCCAACCCTTTTTCCATCGGCGAGTTCCTCGGCCGCGAGCGCCAGAAGGACTTGCTGCGCTTTTCCACTGCCGGCAGCGTGGACGACGGCAAATCAACCCTCATCGGACGGCTGCTCTATGACACGCAGTCGGTCTACGAGGACCAGGTGCGATCCATCCAGGGCAAGGGAACCACGGCGCCCGGCCAGATTGACTTCGCGCTGCTCACCGATGGCCTGCGCGCCGAACGCGAGCAGGGCATCACCATCGACGTGGCCTACCGGTATTTCTCCACGGCGCGCCGCAAGTTCATCATTGCCGATACGCCCGGACACGAGCAGTACACCCGCAACATGGCCACCGGCGCATCCACGGCCGATGCCGCCGTGGTGCTGGTCGATGCAGGCAAGGGCATCCTGATCCAGTCGCGCCGTCATGCCTACATCGCCTCGCTGCTGGGCGTGCGCCATCTCCTGGTCGCGGTGAACAAAATGGACTTGGTCGGCTACCGCGAAGAGGTGTTCCGCGCCATCGAGAGCGAGTTTGCCCCCCTGCTGCGGCGGATTGCCGAAGACACAGGCAATCCTGTCGAGATGGCGTTCATCCCCGTTAGCGCGCTGGCGGGAGACAATGTGGCGCGGCGCTCCAACGCCATGCCGTGGTACAACGGCCCCGCCCTCCTCGAAGTGCTGGAGTCGCTCCCCGCCTCGGAAGACCGGCACGCCGCGCCCTTCCGGTTCCCCGTGCAGCGCGTCGTGCGGCCCCATCGCTCCTTCCGTGGATTCGCCGGGCAAATCGCTTCCGGAACCGTAGCCAAAGGCAGCCAGATCGTGGTTTTGCCCTCGGGCAAAACCGCCGCGGTCACGAGAATCGTCACCTGGGACGGCGACCTCGATCACGCCACCGCGCCGTTGTCGGTCACGCTCATGCTCGATCGCGAGCTGGACGTCAGCCGCGGCGACCTGATTGCCGCTGTGGATGCGCCGCCGGTGGCGGCCAGGCGCGTGCAGGCGGCGCTCGTGTGGATGGACCAGCGTCCCCTGCAGCGCAACCGCCGCTATCTGGTCAAGCACACCAGCCAAACCGCGCCCGCGCGGGTTGCTGCCCTGGCCTATCGGACCAACGTCGGAACGCTCGAACGCGAGGTTGCCTCTACCCTGGAGCTGAACGAAATCGGTCTCGTGCATCTCGACCTTCTCCGCCCCATGGCGGTGGACCGCTACGCGGACAACCGCGCCACCGGCGCCTTCATCCTCATTGATCCGGAATCCAATGCAACGGTTGCGGCCGGAATGGTGACGGCCACCAGCCCCCTCGATGCTGCGGACCTCCCCGCGCAGGCGGATCCCTGGGGGCGCGTCACGGCCGCCGAACGCGAAGCGCGTTGGGGACATCGCGGCGCTGTCGTGGAACTCAACGGGCCCGCGGAAGCCATCGATGCGGTGGAGCGGTCGCTGTTTTCCATCGGCGCCGTGCCCGTGCGCCTGGAAAAGGATGAGGAGGCCTTCCTGCTCCATCCCGGCCTGCTGCCGGCCGTGGCCGCGGCGCACGCGCAGGCGGGCTTGCTGGCGCTGGTAACGGCCTCCAATGAAGAAACGCGCTTACAGGCGCGTGCCGAAGGCCGCGGTATTGCCACGGAGACGGCCGAGCCGGCTCACATGGTGGCCGCGGTACACAGATTGTTGTATGAGGCGGGGATTCTAATCTCCGCGGAAAGGGCTGGCTTGTAATGGCTACGGTGGAGATTCAAAGCGGGGTGAAGACCAAACTCGATGGAGTGCGTGAAACCTTGCGCGGCGCCATGCTGGGCAGGAACGATGTCTGCCTGACGTGCAGTTTTCAAGCCGAGGATGTGTTGCTGGCAAAGCTCGCCGTGGAACTGGACGCGAGCATTCCGGTTCTGTTTCTCGACACCGGCTATCACTTCCGCGAAACCTATGCCTACCGCGACCGCATCGCCGCGGACTGGAGGCTGAACCTCGTCAACCTGCTCCCTGAAAAGACCGTTGCCGAGCAGGAGGCGGAGCACGGGCTGCTTCATCAGTCGGCCCCCGACCGCTGCTGCAAGCTGCGCAAGGTCGAGCCCCTCTTCAAGGCCGTCGCAGAGTATGGCGTGTGGATCACGGGGCTGAGGCGCGAGCAGGCCAGCACGCGCGCTGCGCTGGATGAGGCGGCGCTCTTCACGCTTCCGGGCGGCAAGCAGGTGCTCAAGCTGGCGCCGCTGGCGGCCTGGACAACCCGCGAAGTCTGGTACGCCTGCGAGCAACTGGAAATTCCACTGCTGCCGCTCTATGAGCGCGGCTACCCCTCGATCGGATGCGAGCCTTGCACCACGCTCCCGCTCGATGCAAGCGATCCGCGCTCCGGGCGCTGGGGCGGCCGGAAGGTCGAGTGCGGCATTCACATCGAGCCTGCGGCCTCGAGTCAGAACCCGCGGGAAAACGCGCAGGGGGCGTCGTGCGCTACGGCATCGGATTCCTGATTGCCCTCTTCATCGCATTGACCGGCGTGGGGGCCGGCACCATCACCGTGCCCGTCCTGGTGCTGTTTCTGCGCGTGCCGGCCGCGGAAGCGGTCGGCATCGGCCTGGCCTTCACCGCCGCCGTCAAGTTCATCCTGGTTCCCGTGCAGGTGGCGCAGCGCCGGGTGGCATGGCGAACCCTCGGCTTCATGCTCCTCGGCGGCGCGCCCGGCGTCGTTGCGGGCTCATTGCTTCTGCGGCGGCTGGCCGGCAGCGGACCGCAGAACCTCCTCCACGCGCTGCTGGGCGCCGTCCTGGTGGCCACTGCCGCCTTCCAGATCGCCGACTGTTGTCGTCGCCGGGAGGAGCGGCGGCCGCCGCCGCGCGAGCGCACCCGCTGGCTGGCGGCGCTCATGCTGCCCGTGGGCATGGAAGTGGGGTTTTCGTCGGCGGGCGCGGGGGCGCTGGGCAGTGTGGCGCTGCTCGGGCTCACCTCGCTCGCGCCTGCGCAAGTGGTCGGAACGGACCTCGCTTTTGGCTTTGCCCTCTCGTTCCTGGGCAGCGCCGTGCACTGGCTCGCAGGCGCGCCAGACACGCGCTTGCTGTGCCAGTTGATTGCCGGCGGGCTCCCCGGCGCCCTTTGCGGCGCCATGCTGAGCACGCGGGTTCCCCGCCGCGCACTGCGCCTGGCGCTCTTGCTCTGGCTCCTGGCGCTGGGTGGCCAGTTGTTGTTCCGCGGTTACTGGGTGTGGGCGGCGCAACACGCGGCTGGCAGGCAAAAAGAAGATCTCGCCCTGCATCTGCGTCCGGGGGGAGGGAGGGCAGCGCGGAATGTCGCTTCAGCGCCGGGGAACAAACCCGTCAACGAGAGAAATTTGCATCCGGCGGGTAGCGGGCAGGCGCGCTCCGTTGGCCCGTTACGCGCTTGCCCGCACAAGCCAAGCCGCTGAGCGATGGGGAAGGCAACTCATCGTCTGAACCTGGCGCCGGCATGGCGTCTATTTAAACTGGGAGATAAAATCGTAGATGTAGTAGCCAATCACAAACAGCGTGGCCACTGCAACCACCCACATCAAGGTGCGCAACACCGGCTCCAATTTGCCCACCTTGGCCGCAATTTCAGCTTGCGCCTGTCTTTCCTGGTCAAACGACTCGTCCAGAAAGATCTGGTCCTCCTCGTCGCGGGTGAGACGTGAGCGATAGAGATACATCGCAAACGTAACCACGACCAGCACACCCCACACTGCCCACATTACCGGAACAAACGTCATACGCCACCTCCGAAAGGCTTCTGGCCTCAATTGCTACTGGCAGGCTCCTTCGGCAGTTGCAACTTTGTGAGCATGGGAGCCTTCCGGTTGAACATCATAGCCCCGATTGCATATCCGTGTAGAGATAAAAAATTACAAGAGGGTATCTTTCCAGTGAGCCTGCCCGGACACCGTGCGCAGGCAAAGACGATTCCGGCCCAAAAGCTGTTTGCGACTCCGGCATCGCTGGTTGCATCCGATACAATGAAAGTACCGGGAGGCCCTTGAAGCGCGGCCCGGACAACGGTACTCTTACCGGTAACAGCAAGTATTTCAAGTATTGGGAGAGAATATGGCTACCCCGACGGCAACACCCGCACCCGAAACCGTGAAGAAGGCACCCCTCAACCTGACCCCCCAGGCGGTCGCCAAGGTGCGCGAGATCATGGCCACCCAGGATCCGCTTCCCGCCGGACTGCGCATCGGCGTGGTGGGAGGAGGCTGCTCGGGTTTCCAATATTCCATGGCGTTCGAAAACCAGAGCGGCATGATGGACAAGGTCTTCCACTTCGACGACCTGAAGATTTTTGTGGATGCCACCTCGCTGATGTATCTGGACGGCTGCACGGTAGACTACGTCGAGACGCTGGAAGCGGCTGGATTCAAGTTCGATAACCCGAACGTCAAAAATACCTGCGGCTGCGGATCGTCGTTCAGCGTGTAGACGCTCCCGGCTTTTTTCGCGCGAAGGCCCGCCCCCCCCAGCAAGGGGGAGGGGCCTTTTTGCTGCCAGAAAACGCCGCTATGGATTGGGGTTGCTGCTCGGCGGCGGCGTCGGGCTGCCGCTGCCGCTGCCAAAACTGCTGGGCGAGGAACTGCCAAAGGAACTGCCGCCTGAGGAACTGCCAAAGGAACTGCCAAATCCCGTCCCGCTGCCGGTCAGCCCCCCGCTGCCGGGTGTGCCGCCGGTAATCGGAGTTGCCCCGGCCGGGCCGCCGCCTGCGCTCATCGTATTCAGGTCGGCGCTGGGGTCGTAGACAAACTCCCACTCGTTGTAGTGGTTCTTGGTTTTATAAATAAGGATGGCCTGTTTGGGACTCACGGGCTTAAACCCAATGATCCCCATGCCCCCGAAGGTCTGACCGCCAAACGCCCCGCTGCCGGTCGTGCTTCCCCCGGGCGTGGCGGACGGCGTGGCAGACGTGCCGCCGATCCCGGCCGTCGAACTGTCGGTCGGGCTGGAACTGCTCAGGGTGCTGCTTCCGCCCAGCGTGCTGCTCATGTCGGTGGAACCAAAACCGGAGGAAGGCGTAAGGCTGGAGCCAAGCGTCTGGGCGCCGGCTACGCCTGGTCCCACCCCTCCCATCCCCATTCCGGCCAGCGGCTGGCCAAAGAAGCCCATCGCCGTCGGAGCCTTGTTCTCGCCAAAGTGAATGGGCTTCCAGTCCTCCTTGCCGGTGAGCGGATCCACGTACTTCTTGCGCAGAAATCGGTAGTTATTGGGGCCGGACGGCTTGACCAGCGCATCGATATTCGGCGGGTACGAGCCGTTTTTCCGGTAGTACATCTTGAGGGCCCGGATGTACTGCTTGCCGCGCTGGATGGTCTCCACTTCGCGGTCGCGCTGAATCTCCTTCGTGATGGCCGGAATGGCGACCGAGAGCGAAATGGTGAATAGTACCAGCAGGCACATCGCGGCCAGCAGCATGTAGCCTTCTTCGCCCGGCTGGGCCGGGCCGCGGATTGGGTGTCGCTCGTTCATCTCTGTTGCTTGACCGCCTCCTGCTTTTCAACTTCGGCGGCGCGCCTGCTCCTTGCTGCTTTGGCGCGCCCCGCGGGACTGCTCCCTAATTCGGCGTCATCGCGAGGGTTTGCAAGTTGTTGTAACTCAGGTCGGTTACTTGCACGCTGCCCGGCAAAATCGCCCCCACCTTGTAGCGGTGGTCGATGATGTCTCCGCTTCGCGCTTCGAAAATATCGTCTCCGTGGACAAAGAAGGCGTGCAGTTGCCTGTCTTTGGACTGGGCGTAACCAAAGTACTTCAAATCAATGGCCGGCGGCCGGGGCACGGACGGCGTTAACGGAGCCCCGGCGGCCACCGAAACTTGTCCGGCGCGCGGACTCTTCACCGGAGCCTCAATGGTCACCGGCCCCGAGTCGGCCGAAAATATATTCCTCCCGGTCCCGGCATATTCCACGTTCTCCGTCAGGGCGAGCTTGTCCAGATGGAGCGAGGGATCCAGGCTGTAATCCGTCAGCTTGCGCGCGTCCGGTCCGGGAGCCGCAGCCGGACCACCCTGACCCGACCCCGGTGCGACGGCAGGATGTACCGGTACCGAGACGGCGTGCGCGGCCGGCCGGAAAAACGATCCGTAGATCTCCCAGCCCCCGATGCAGACAATCAGCACAAAAAGGGCCACCACCACATAAACCTGGCGCTTGTTCTCGAGTCCGGAGCGCATGGCCATGGCTTACTCGCCCTCCTTGGCCGGGGCGGCAGCCTCGGTGCCGGTAGCCGTCGGCAGTCCGCTCGCTGCCGCATCCTCGGGACGCATCCAGGTGGAAAACCGCAGACGCAGGTTCACCAGGCCCCCTTGCTGCCCCGTCAGAGACATGGCGCGGATCACAAAGAAGGTCGGGTCGCGTTCCAGTGCGTTCACAAAGCGCATGATCTGCGGATATTCCCCGCTGATGCCTGCGTCCATGGTGATCTCCGTCAGGCGCGCCCCCGGCCGCCCCTGCAGATACGAAACCCGCGTCAGACGCACCCCCGCCTTCACCTGCAACTCGCCTATGCGCCCGGCAATGGCCGAGTAGCTGGTGGGGATACGCTTGGCGTAAAACTCCTTGATTTGTTCGCGGGTCTTGTCCACGCGCTTGTCCAGGCCGCGCAGCGGAACGGTTTCCAGTTCCAGGGCCTTCAGATCGACCTGCTTGTTGGCCAGGGCATCGGAGTGGCTCATGCTGGTATCCATAAAGTCGATACCGCACCAGATGCCGAGGACAATGGTCAGCATCAAAAGCAAGCCCGCGCCCGCATAGTGCCAGGTGAGTGGGGAAGTCAGATGTTCGCGCCAGTGCGCCGGAGGACGCAATCTCATCGGGAACCTCCTTGCGCAGGTTCGTGGTGGGCCGCCGGCGGCTGCGCCGTGCCTGCGTGAGGTTTGCGCAAGGCGCCGGATCCGGCAGCCGCAGGCACTGGCCGCTTGCGGAACTCTGCCGCCTGGCCCGACCGGTGCTGCGGATTCGGCTTGGCCGTCCGGGGCTTCACTGCGGCTTTGCGCCTCGCCGGCGCCTTCCCGTCTGCCTCTCCGGAATCTTTGCTCTGGCCGGCCTTGTCCGCCTTCTTGAACTCGGCCAGCGTGATCGGATTGTACTGGGCCTGGATGTCGAAGTTGACGCGGTTCGATGCGCTCACAGGCTCCAGATGCTGGTTCGCCCCGCCCGTGGCTTCCGCATTTTCACCCACGATGCGCGGAAGCGTAAAGCGCCGGGAGTGCTCGAGGTTCGCCACCAGTTGCACGGCGCGGTCGCGCGGTCCCGCCACGCGCAGCCGGAGCGTGATGCGGCCGTCCTTTTCGCGCAGCGGCTCCAGCGTGGAAACCTGCACGCCGCCGGGAAGAACCGTCTCCAGATCTTCCATCGCCAGCGTCCATGAGAACGTCTTCTCGTCGAAAAGCTGGTTCAGGGTCGTCGACTCGGCCAGCAACTGAACATTCTGTGGCTCCTGCATCATGTTGCGGTAGCCCTGCCGCTCCTGATTGATGGCGGCGATCTTTCCATCCAGGGAGTGGTCCCGGGCGCGGGCCTGCTCGGCCTTGTTGTGAAGCAGATAAAACCCGCCCGTGAAAACCAGCGACAGCAGGGCCAGCGCGCCCATGAGCATGCGCAGGCGCTTGAGGGCCGGTCCAATGTCCGTAAAGGGACGGGTGGCGAGATTGAGCGTGATGCGCATGGGGCTAACATACCTCTACCGGCGCGGTGCGGTACGTGAGCGCGCCGGCCACGCCGGCCATGCTTGCGTCGCCCAGCTGCGTCGTGGCGCCCGTTGCCGGGCGCGGCGCCAGATCGAATACCGTGCATCCCCCCCCGTCGAGCCACCGCGAAAAAGCAGCCGCATCGCCCCGGCCGGCATAGTAAACCTGGCGTGGAGGGGCGCCGAGCTTGTCCTCGTAGTACGCCACGGCCACCGCCACCCCGCGCCGGATCTCGGCCGCTCGGCGTTCCCGGTCTTCCGGCAGGTCGAGTGTGCGGTAAAGCAGCAGATCCTGGCCGTTGACAATGGTCGTGGTCAGCGCCGTTTCGCCCAGGTTGACCGTGAGCACCGCCTCCAGCGATTCCGTGGCATCCAGCGCGGCCAGGCTCGATGGCAGCACCGCCCCCGGCTCGTAGCCTGCCGTGCGCACCGCAGCCTCGTATTCCTCCAGGATGGCGATCGGCAGAATGACCGCCAACACCCGGCATTCGTCCTTCTTCTGGGAGAGAACCTGGTAGGTCAGGCCCGTCTGCTCCACATCGAAGGGAACCATCTTGCGCAGCCGGAAGCGCAGTACCGGCAGCGCTTCGGCGGGCTTGGCTGGCAGCGTGTCGAAGTCCAGCACAAAAACCCGCACGGCCACGTCGGGAATCACCAGCGTTACGAACCGGGTGCGGGGAGACACTTCATCTAGCGCCTTGCGCAGAGCCGCCGCCACATCCCCCGGCCTGCGCAGGTTCGCTTCGCCGATCCCGGCCATCAGCGCGCCGGCCGGCAACGCGGCAAAGGCAAAAACCGGCGCCTGCCCCGGCGCGGGCAAGGCTCCTGCCAGCGCGCCCTCCGGCGTCAACTCCACCGCCGCGGGCGGGCGCGCGCCGCGCTCGGACTTCAACTTCGCTTTGCTGAGCAGCGTGTCGATCATCGGGAAGCCTCGATAAACGTGACCTTGTTGATCTCCTTGAGGGTGGTAAACCCGCGCCGGACCCGGTCCAGCGCCGACTCGCGCAGAAACGTCATGCCTTCTTTCTGCGCCAGCTTGCGGATCTCCGAGGTCGGCTTCTTTTCCAAAATAATCTCGCGAATCGAATCCGTCAGATCCAGCAGCTCGTGGATCGCGGTGCGGCCCCGGTAGCCTGTGCCCCCGCACTCCATGCAGCCGGCGCCCTCGCGAAAGTTAAAGTCCCGCCACTCCCCCGGGTCCAGCCCGCTGATGCGCAGCTCGTCGTCGCTGTAGTGCGCGGTCCGGGCGCAGTGCTCGCAGATGGTGCGCACCAGCCGCTGGGCCAGAATGCAGTTCAGCGCCGAGACAAAGTTGTAAGCCTCCACGCCCATGTTCAGAAAGCGCCCCAGCACGTCCACCACGTTGTTCGCGTGTACGGTCGTGAAAACCAGGTGCCCGGTCAGCGCCGAGTTGATGGCGATCTGCGCCGTCTCCTGATCGCGAATCTCGCCCACCAGAATCTTGTCCGGATCGTGACGCAAAATCGAGCGCAGACCGCGCGCAAACGTCAGACCCTTCTTCTCATTCACCGGAATCTGCGTAATGCCGCGTATCTGGTACTCCACCGGGTCTTCGATCGTGATGATCTTGTCTTCTTCGCTCTTGATCTCGTTCAGGGCCGCATAAAGCGTCGTAGTCTTTCCCGAGCCGGTAGGGCCCGTCACCAGCACCATGCCGTACGGCTCGCGAATGTAGCGCCGGAACCGTTTCAGATCCTCTTCGGCAAAGCCCACCACATCCAGCGTCAAATGGTGGAACTTCTCGCTCATCGACTCCTTGTCGAGCACGCGCAGAACCGCGTTCTCTCCATGCACGGTGGGCATGATGGACACGCGGAAGTCGATCAGCCGCCCCTTGTAGCGCACGCGGAAACGGCCGTCCTGCGGCACGCGGCGCTCGGCGATGTCCAGTTCGCTCATGATCTTGATGCGGCTCAGTATGGTCGAGTGGTGCTCGCGCGCGATGGGCGCCATGGCGGCTTGCAGCACTCCGTCGATGCGGTACTTCACCACCAGCGAATCGTCCATGGTCTCGATGTGGATGTCGGAGGCGCGCCGCTCCAGCGCCGTGAAGATGGTCGTGTCCACCAGGCGGATGATGGGGCTGATGTCCTCTTCGCTGGTCAGCTTCTCGATGGAGATGTTCTCTTCGGAGTTCTCCTCGCCCGTCAGCACGTCGAAGGTCAAACCCTCGCTGGCTTCGTCCAGCACCCGCTGCGATTGCTCGGTCTTCTTCAGCAGATCCGTGATCTGCGAAAGAGTGGCGACGCGGGGAACGATGCGGTGGCCAAGCAGACCCGAGATCTCGTCCAGAACCATCAGCCGCGAGGGATCGCTGACCGCGATCACCAGCGCGTCCTCGATCTGCTCAATGGGCACAAAGTTGTACCGGAACATCAGCTCCACCGGCACCGTGCGCAGCAGGTCGTGCTGAATCTTGAAGTTCTGCAGATCGACAAACTCCGCATGATACCGGACGGCCAGCAGCTCGGCCTGCGCGCGTTCGTCCTGGCCGGTGGGAAGCGTGAGCGTGGTTGCGTCAGCCATGTTCGTTTACCCCTGACTTCCTGTCGTCTGGCCCATGGAGAATATCGGCATATAGAGAGAAATAAGGATGAAAACAACCACGATGCCCATAATGATCAGAATGATGGGCTCGATCAGCGCAAGCGCTGCCGTCAGGCCCGTGGCCACGTCCTCCTCGAAAAACTCCGCCACCGAGTTCAGCATGGCCGGCAGTCCGCCGGTCTGCTCGCCCACGGTGATCATCTCCGCGGCCATCTCCGGGAAAACCCCCGTATTGGTTAGCGACTCGGCCAGGCTCTTGCCTTCGCGCACCGTGCCGATCGAGGAAAAAACTGCTTTGGAGATGATCCGCGAGGAGATCGAGCGGGCCGCGGTTTCAAGGGACGGCACCAGCGGCAGACCGCCCGTGAGCAATGTGGAAAGGGTGCGGGCGAAAAGACCAATCTGATACTTGATCCAGATCTTGCCCGCCACCGGCAGCTTCACGCGCACCCCGTCGATGAGATCCTTCCCCCGCTCCGTGGCGGCGAAACGATAGCTCCCGTAGCCGGTTCCCATTGCCCCCAGCGCCAGCCAGAGAATGTTGTGCTGAATCCACTTGCTGAAGCTCAGCAGGGTCACCGTCATGGCGGGAAGCTTGTTGCCTATCGTCTCGTACAGAACCGCAAACTGCGGAACCACCACCGCGAACATGAAGATCATCAAACCGATCACCAGGGTCAGAAGCACGCCCGGATAGATCAGGGAAGTCACCAGCTTCTTGCGGAAGGTCAGGGTCACGCGCTGGAAGCTTACATACCGCTCCAGCACCTCCTGCAGGTTGCCGGAGCGCTCCCCGGCCAGCAGCGTGGTTGTATACATCACCGGAAAACCGCTCTGCGCTTCGAACGCCGCCGAAAGCGACTCGCCCGTCTTCACGCGGTTCGCCACGTCTTCCAGTTGCGCCGCAAAATGGGCGTTCTTCTGGATCTTTCCCAGCATCTGCAGCGACCCCAGAATGGGAAGGCCGGCGCGGATCAAAGTCAAAAACTGCTGGTTGAAGATCAAAAACGGTTCCAGCTTTACCTTGCGGCGGCTGCCACCCCCCAGGCCGCTGCGCGTCCGCACGCTGAATACATGGTAGCCGGCGTGAATAAACCGCGCGCGCAGTTCCTCCGCCGAAGCCGCGGATTGGATCTGCTCCTGCACATGGCCGCGCTCATCGGCCAGCTTGATTACGAACTCAGCCATAGATTGGATTGCCGCTGTGGAGTGCTGCGCCCCTCCTGCTCTTTCCCTATGCGGGGGCCTTGCTCAAGGGTAACAGTCCTCCCCGCTCACTAGACGATGAGAGATGGCCGAGCGTTCGCCGTGGGGGAGCAACAGAATGCCACGGTCCCGGTTTGGGCCTGCGTCTCTGCCGTATCCCCGGCATGTATGCTGGTTCCATTCCCCGCCGGCAAGGCGGCGCGCGCGCAGGGCGCGGAGGAAAAAACATTGAGTCAAACCATGGGTGAGTCTCTGATGGGCGGGCGGCGGGCGGCAGGTTCCGCCGTTCTCCCGGGCATGGCAGTGCTTTCCCACTGGCGGCGGATGGCGGCCGGCGCGCTGCTGGCCGTGGCCCTGGGCGTGGGCTGGATCGCGGCCACGCACAAGCTGCGTCCCGCGGCCGTCATCGCTCCTTATCCGCACGAACTGGCCCAGGTGAGCTTTGCCGTGGCCGGCGACGTGATCCCCCACGAGGCCGTGCGCAAGGCCGCTGCCGCCGCCGGCGAGGGCGCTGCCGGCTGGCAAGCCCTCTTCAGCCGCGTGAGCGACGTCTTCCAGCACGCCGATTTCGGATTTGTGAATATGGAAACGCCGGTGGCGCCGGAGCACTCGCAAGGCTCAAAGCCCTTCAAGTTCGATGCCCCCGTGGCGTTGATTGACGGCCTCAAGGCCAGCGGCATCCGCATCGTTTCCTTCGCCAACAACCACGTGATGGACCAGGGTTGGGACGGATTTGCCGAGACACGCGAACACCTGCGCGCCGAAGGCATGCTCTCTGTGGGCGCCGCCGGCACCGCGCAGCTCATGTGGCAGCCGCTGATCGTCCAGGCCAACGGCATCAAGGTGGGATGGCTGGGCATGACGCGCTGGCTCAACGACAACCGCAATCCCGGCAACGACAGCCTCCCGCACGTCAACTTCTTCCCCTATCCCGGTGAGGCGGCGGGCGCTCCTGGCGCGGACGAATCCCAGGTCCTCGCGGCGGTCAAGGCGGCCCGCGCCCAGTGCGATTTCCTCGTGGTTTCCATCCACTGGGGCGTCGAGTACGCGCCGGCCCCCAAACCGGAGGATGTGGACCTCGCGCACAAAATCATGGACGCCGGCGCCTCGGTGATTGTCGGTCACCACCCGCACGTGCTGGAGCCCATCGAAACCTACCAGACCGCCGACGGGCGCAACACCGTCATCTTCTACTCGCTCGGCAACTTCCTCTCCAACCAGTCGCGTTCTTACGTGGACGGCCTGATGCCGGACAAAACAGGCGATCCGCGCGACTCCATCATCGGGCTGTTTTCCGCGGTGCGCGAGGATTACGGCCCCGCCGGAGTGCGGGTCGAGCTCGGCCACGTCGGCATCCTGCCCGTGTGGGGCGAAAACAACCGCAACGCCCTGGCCCGCGGTCAGGCCAAAACGCCCCTCATCCGTCCCGTCCTGATCGACCGCGAATTACCGCTCCTCCAGGCCCGCCTCGACGCGCTCGACAAGCTCCACGCGCCTCTCAGCGGCGAGCAGAAAAGTGAATTCATCGCTATTTCCGACCAGTTGAAGCTGCTCACGGACCGGCGCGCGCTCTTGCTGGCGCGAACCGGAGACGAGTACCTCGCCGCTCCGCCGGAACTCGCCGCCAACTGATCGCGCCGCAGTTAATAGCCGTTTGCCGCCAGCCAGCTCTCCGTCAGGTCGAACAATTGCTTCCCGCGCTCCTCCAGCATCCGCTGGTAGGCCAGCTTCACCACCACGTCGCCCTCCACGTTCACCGGCGCGCCCACCGCCAGCGTGTGCAGGTTGGTGCGCCAGTAGGTCAGCGGCAGTATGGCAATCCAGATGCTCTCCCCATCGAAATCGGCAATCGTCAGGCTGATGCCCTCTACGGCCACCGAGCCTTTCGGCACCATCCACCGCCGCACAGGTTCCGGCACCCGCACCTTCAGCGTCCAGTCGGTCGTCTGCGCGTCGAAACGCGGATCGTTGCGGCCAATCACGGGATCGAGCGCAAGCAGCGTTCCCGTTCCGTCCACGTGCCCCTGCACAATGTGTCCGCCCAGCGGGCTGCCGGCGGCAGTGGGCAGCTCCAGGTTCACTTGGCTGCCCGCGGCCAGCGCCCCCAGCGAGGTTTTGTCCAGCGTTTCCTGTGCCAGGTCGGCGTGAAAGTAAAGGGGATCCACATCCAGGGCGGTCAGGCAAACCCCGCTCACCCCCAGTGAGTCGCCCTCGCGCAGGCGGCTGGCGATCCCCGGGGCTTCCACCGTGATGCGGCGTACCCCGCCCCGCTGCTCAAGACCGGCCAGCGTGCCGGTCTGCTCGATGATGCCGGTGAACATGGGTCTAGTTTACAAGCAGCGGGCGTCCACTCGCTCTGCCCTGGCAAAGCCGGGCATGCGCCGTCTGCCTCCGCGCCTCAATCGGCGGCGGCCTCCTCCGCGGCGGCGCTCACCGCCACCCGCGGCACGCTGGTGAGCGCGCGATAGGCAATCAAAAGCTTGGCGCGCCAGCGCAGAATCATGCCGAAGGCCAGCAGATAGAAGAGCGCTCCGGTCTGTTCGAGGGTGAGAAAGCGGTCAAAGTAGCCGCGCGCCAGGTACCGCACCACGGCCAGCACGATCACCACTGAGAAGAAGGCCGAGGAGCGCTTCATCATGATGACCCCGTCCTGGTAATGAAGATCCGAGGTCAGCAGCAGCGGATAGGCCAGAACAATCGCGCCCGCCAGAAACGCGGCGATGCCCCAACCCCACGGGATGCGGCACACCGGGGCCAGAAACATGCAGAACCCCGTGGCCATGCCCAGCGGCGGCATCACGATCTTGCGCAGCGTCACCGGGGTGCGGCCTTCGCGCACGCGCCAGGCGAGTACGCCGGCCAGACCGGCGAGGGAGACAACGGCCGTAAGGACAGGGGTAGACACCATGCGCGTTTCCTTTCTGCAAGTTCTGCTCGTACGGGGAAGGCTCCGGCTCGAAGCCGCAGCTCGATCGCTTCTCTATTGTATTGGACGCTGCCATGGGCAGAGGCGTTTCAGAATTCCTTGTCTTGTCTGGTCCCGGGCCACGGATCGCGCAGAAGGGAACTCAGGCCCAGATCCTTGCCGTGCCGTTCCACCTCCACGCCGGCCAGGCAAAACGGCCGCTCCAGCTCCCCAAACGCGGGTACCGCGCCGGAGCCCATCATCTGCGGGCTCACGAAAAACTGCACGCGGTCAACCAGCCCGCCGTTAACCAGGGCTGTGTTCAGGCGCCGCCCGGCCTCGGTCAGTACCGTTAGAATCTTCTCTTCGCCCAGCTTGTCCAGCATGGCGTCCAGGGGAACGCGTCCCTCTTTCGCCGCCAGCGCCTCCACCCGGACGCCACGCCTCCGCAGCGCTTCGGCGCGCGCCGCATCGCCGCTTGTGGTAAAAACCAGAACGTCCTCTTGCGCGCTCGCGGCCAGTTTGCAGTCCAGCGGCATGCGCAGTCCGGAGTCCAGAACCACGCGCAGCAGCGGACGCCGCCGCCGCTCGCCGCTGCGGTCGGTCAGCAGCGGATCGTCGGCAAGTACGGTCTCGATCCCCGTCACCACGGCGTCGGCCTGCCAGCGCAGCTTCTGGACGGTGGCGCGGGCCTCCTCCCCGGTAATCCAGTGCGGCTCGCGGGCGGTGCGCAGCGCCGGCGCCGGCGCAATGTGCCCGTCCAGGGTCATCGCCACCTTCATCAGCACAAACGGACGCCCATGTTGAATCCAGCAGGCGAAGCCCTCGTTGAGGCGGCGCGCCTCCTCCCGGCAAATCCCTTCGGTCGTGGCCACCCCGGCGGCGTGTAGCGCCGCCAGACCGCGGCCGGATACCGCCGGATTGGGGTCGATGGTCGCCGCGGCCACCCGGCCCACCCCCGCCGCAATCAGAGCCTGCGTGCACGGACCGGTGCGGCCCGTATGGCTGCAAGGCTCCAGCGTCACATATGCCGTGCCGCCGCGTATCTCCCGCCCGGCCGCCTGCGCCGATTTCAGGGCAGCAATCTCCGCGTGCTCCCGCCGCTCGTACTCGTGCCAGCCCTCGCCCGCAAGCTGGCCCTTGCTGTCCAGCAGAACACAGCCCACGGCCGGATTCGGCGACGCAAGCCCCATCCCGCGGCGGGCCAGCGCAAGCGCGCGCTGCATCCAGCCCCGGTCAACTTCGTCAGACGGTACGGATGATCTCAAGTCGCTCCTCGCCAGCCCTTGGCCGGCAAACAGTTCAGTCTACGCCACTCCCGCCCCGCCGCGGCGTTTCCCCCTGGCCCGGCTGGCGCGGCCCCGGCGCGCGGATTATTCTGGCTTGGCTGGAGCCGCCATGCAAGCCCTCATCACCGCAATCGCCTTCGCCTCCTTGGCCGCCTGGTTCTACCTGGCGGGCTTGCGCGGGCGCTTCTGGCGCAGCGGGCCGGCACTGCCGCCCTCCGCCCCCGGCGCCCGCCCCAGCCTCGTCGTGCTGATCCCCGCCCGCGACGAGGCCGCCTGCATCCCGCACAGCCTCGCTTCGCTCCTACGGCAAAATTACGCGGGTGATTTCTCCATCCTCCTGGTGGACGACAACAGCACCGATGGCACCAGCCAGGCCGCGGCGGCACTCCCTGCGGACGGCCGCCTGATCATCCTCCAGGGCGCGCCGCTGCCGGATGGCTGGAGCGGCAAGCTCTGGGCCGTGCATCAGGGGTTGGCCCATCCCCGCGCCCGCGCGGCCCGCTATGTGCTCCTCACCGACGCGGACATCCTGCATGCCCCCGGGCACCTCGCGGCGCTGGTGGCCAAAGCCGAGGAGGGCGGGCTCGATCTGGTCTCGGAGATGGTGCGCCTCCACTGCGTCACGCGCGCCGAAAGAGCCTTGATCCCCGCCTTCGTCTACTTCTTCCAAATGCTCTATCCCTTCGCCTGGGTCGCCGGCAGCGGCAAGCGCGTGGCCGGCGCTGCGGGTGGAACCATCCTGGTGCGCCGCGCCGCCCTCGACCGGATCGATGGCGTCACCCGCTTCCGCCAGCAACTCATTGACGACTGCGCCCTCGCCGCTGAAATCAAAAGCTCCGGCGGACGCATCTGGCTGGGCCACGCGCGGCAGGCGCGCTCCATGCGCGTCTATGCCGATTGGCGCGAAGTGTGGCAAATGATCGCGCGCACGGCGTATGTCCAGCTGGATCGCTCGCTGCTGAAGCTGGCGGCGTGCACCGCCGCCATGTGCCTCATCTTCCTCGCGCCTCCCCTGCTGGCGGCGCTGGCGCACGGCTGGGCCCGCGCCGCCGCCGTGCTGGCCTGGTGCGTCATGGCCTTCACCTTTCAGCCCACCCTGCGGCGCTATCATCGCCCCTGGCCGTGGGGATGGGCCTTGCCGGCCATCGCCTTCTTCTATCTCTGCGCCACCGTGGCATCGGCCGTGCTCCACTATGCGAGACGTGGTGGCGGATGGAAAAATCGGGTTTATGCCGGAATTACGCCTTGATAAGTGGAAAACTACCCATTGTTACGCCTCTTCGTGACTCGGGTCACTTCGACCGGCGTCCGCAAGTCATAGCATGAGAACGTGCACGCCGCGCCCTGTGCGCCATCGATGGAGAACAAAACAAGATGAATCTGGGATTGATTGAAAGCAAAACCTACGACGAGATTGCCATCGGCGATACCGCCACCACCGAGCACGTGTTCACCACCGACGACGCCATGGCCTTTGCCTCGATTTCGGGGTTTCGCGGCGTATTGAATTACGACGAGCAGCGCGAGCGCACCGGCGGCGAGCCGCCCAACGGCCCGAATATGTGGTGCGCTTCGCTCATCTCGGGGCTCTTCAGCATGAATATTCCCGGTCCGGGATGCACGCTCATGGACGTGTGCCTCTCTTTCCGCCATCGCATCCGCATCGGAGACCGCCTCCTGGTCAAGGTGCAGGTCTCCGCCAAGGACGATGCCACCAAGCGGATCACCTTCAACTGCGAAGGCAAGAACGGCGACGGAAGCGACATCTTTTCCGGTACGGCTCAGTTGCTGGCCCCGGTCGCGAGAATGCGCTGGTCCACCCTGCCCCTTCCCGGGCTGATTGTGACCAACCAGTATCGCCATTACCTGGGCATGATTGCCCGGGCAAACAACAAGGCTGCGGTGCGGACGGCCGTGGCCTGGCCCTGCGACGAAGTCTCCCTCGGAGGCGCTTACCAGGCCTACAAAGACAAGTTGATTGAACCCATTCTCGTGGGGCCCGAGGCGGCCATCCGCAAGGTGGCGGAGAAGCTCGCCATCGATCTGGGCGGCATCCGGATTGAGGACGTGGCAGAAAGCCGCAACGCGGCCATCCGCGCCGTGGAGATTGCGCGCAAGGGCGAGGCGCAAATGCTCATGAAGGGCTCGCTCCATACCGATGAGCTGATGGGCGCCGTCGTCTCCCGCGAGGGCGGCATGCGCATCGGACGCCGCATCAGCCACGTCTTCGCGCTCGACGTTCCTTCCTATCACAAGCCCTTGTTCGTCACCGACGCCGCCGTCAACATCCAGCCCGACCTCGACACCAAGGTGGACATCCTCCAGAACGCCATCGACATGATGCACGCCCTCGATATCGAGAATCCCTACGTGGCCATCCTGTCCGCCGTCGAGTCGGTGAATCCGGCCATCCCCTCCACGCTCGACGCCGCCGCCCTCTGCAAAATGGTCGATCGCGGGCAGATCACCGGCGCCACCGTGGACGGACCGCTGGCGTTCGACAACGCCATCTCGAGCGACGCAGCCAAAATCAAGAAAATCAAAACGCGTGTGGCCGGAGATGTGGACCTCCTCATGGTGCCCAATCTCGAAGCAGGCAACATCCTCTTCAAGGAGCTGCAATATCTCGCCGGTGCGCTGGCCGCCGGTGTCGTGGTGGGCGCCAGGGTGCCGGTCATCCTCACCAGCCGCGCCGACGGCGAACTGGCCCGCATGGCAAGCTGCGCGCTGGGCGTGCTCATTGCCAAGACGACGCCGGCAATGGTCTAGGAACGCATCCGCGCCCCAGAACATTCGCATCAACAATACAAACCATGCTCGACCATCGTTCTGACCATCGTTTTGAAAGGAAACAGCTTCGCCCAACCGCAAATGCGCGAAGAATATGCGGGCTTTAGCCCCGGAGGGACGGACTTGCGCTGGACAAACCCGTTCCCGCAGGGCCGAAAAACGATGCCCCTCTGCCGTCACCGCGGATCCATTCCATCCGCGCCCTTCCAAAACCTCGATGCGTGGTCATGCCCTTGCCCGCCGGCCTCTTTGCAGAGAATTTCCCCCCGGCGGAGCACAATAGCGTCATGTCTCGTGCGGCCGTGTCAGGAATCCACCCGGTTCAAAATGTCAGCCATCCGCCCGGTCCGTACCAAACATACCCCCTGTACCTTTGAACTCACCTACTTTGTGTGTTAAGCAGTAGGGACTCGGCCGCCGATCAGGAGCGCCAACTACCCCCTGCGCCAAGCGAGCACCTGGGGGGGACCTGCGCCCTGATGCGGTG
>JAJZVX010000046.1 GCA_021846985.1 Acidobacteriota bacterium
AAGGGCACGATTGACATCATGCCCACCGGCAACTTGCCGCCGCTTTGCCCAGAGGACCCAGAGCACGGGCCGATGCGGATCAGGCCCGGACAAAAAGGCAAGTTCCTCGGATGTCGCCGGTACCCAGAGTGCAGCGCCACGCTCGAAATGAACGGCAAGCCTGGCAAGAAGCCGCAGCACGAGAAGAACCACGAGGAGAGCGAAGATGAGTGACAGCCCGCAGAAGTGTCCCGAATGCGGTGGGCCGATGACTGAGGTCGGACAGCTCGAATTTTCCCTCGACTTAAACGATCCAGAGGAGGCGACCCTCTGGATCTGCGAGTCACCGGCCTGCCAGCGGCGCCGGGAAGATGCGCTCGGCGACATCATCCTGCCGCCGTGGGTGGATGATCGGCGCTGAGGAATTTCCTCACGCGCCTATTAGTGAGGGCAATGTTCCAGCCCTGAAACAGACAATAAGGAGTAAGACGATGCGAAACATGACCACCAGCAAACGGACACGAATGCTCTACAGCCTGCTACCCCCAACTCAACCGGCGGACCAGGCCGTGCTCAACGGCTGGCGGGACGCCGACATCACTGTAGTGATGCACGCGCTACGCCGCGCCCGAGTCCAGTGGCGGCGCGGACGGCAGGGGGAGGCTCGTGCCTGGCTACAAGTCGCTGAGGGAATCGTGTGCGGCGTTTTCCAGGACCAGGAGGATTTCTGTGACGACATGGATCCCTTCGGCGATCACGCCATCAGCGTGTCCTGCGATGAACCGCCGGCATTTTGAAATCGGCGGGCTAGCCTGGGTGGTCCTGGCCGCGATCGGCTGGGGGGTGGACCTGAGCATGCACCAGGCTCTGGTCGCCCCCTGGTTGAGGATGCTCTTCATGGGCGGCGTGCAGCCCACGGTGTGGGCAGTGCTCCGCGCGTTGCCCATCGGGACCTGGGCAATTGCGATGATGGCGGTCGCGCCGGCCTCGATCATCGGGTACGTGGCCGGCCTGGCATCGGAAACAAAGGACGAGCACAAGCGAGGGGCGCAGATGGTGAAGCCGGATGTGCTCGCCAAGATGATCAATACGAAGAACGGGGGTGAATGATATGGACGTGCAATCCGAGGCATATCTGGTGTGGTTTGTTCTGATTCTGATTGCGAGTGCCTGGGGCATCTACAAAATAACTCCGGCCGGAAGACGCAAAAAGAAGGCGCAAGAGGCTGCGGCCGCGGAGCGGAAACGGCGGGCGCTGATGGGTATTCATCAGCGTGGCTCACAGCTGACACATGCCGACGCGCTGACCAAAAAAATTGTGCCGGAATCGGAGCAGGCCTCAGATTGCCTCGCGCTGGCCGGGATTCCATTGCCCGCGGGCATCGAGACGCAACATGTGCTGCTCGAGGGATCCACCGGCTCTGGCAAATCGACGGCGCTAAAAGCCCTAGTGCCCCGGATCCGCCAGCGCGGCGACCGCGCGGTGATCGTGGATCCGGCAGGCGAGATGATGTGTCGGTACTTCCAGGCCGGCGACGTAATCCTGAATCCCCTAGATGCGCGGTCCGTCGCATGGAGTCCGTTCGCTGAGATGTCCGGCCCCGCGGATGCGGACCGGCTTGCAAAGAGCATGATCCCGGACGTTGATGGCGGGGGAGACAGTCAGCAGTGGCAGCTGTACTCGCAAGGTCTGGCCGCTGCTGTGTTGCAGCGCCTGTGGGAAGGCGGACGCGCCACGAATGCGGACCTGGTGCATGTGTTGACCGTCGAAAAGTCGGAGGACATTGAGCCGCTGGTCGCGGGCCTGCCAGCTCAGACTCTGTTTGATACCGGCGCGGCCAAGATGTTGAGTTCCGTGCGCGGCATCGTCGGCAGCTACCTTCCCGCTTACCGATACCTGCCCCGCGATGCAGGCTCGGACGCGTTCTCCATTCGCAAATGGGTGGAGTCGGGCCAAGGCTGGCTCTGGATCCCAGTGCGTGCCGACATGATGGCCGCGATGCGGCCCCTGGTGGCCGCATGGCTGGGCGAGATCGTCAGCTCTGTGTTAAGTCTGCGGCCCAACCGCGGCCGGCGGCTGTGGTTGCTGCTCGATGAACTCGCCGGGCTGGGCCGTGTCCAGAGCCTCGCAGACGCGCTTACCCAAGGTAGAAAGTTTGGGCTCTGCGCCGCCGCCGGCCTGCAGACCGTCGCCCAGCTGCGCGGGGCATACGGCCAGCATGGCGCGCAGACCTTACTCAGCTGTTTCAGCTCGCAGTTGATTCTGCGTGCCGCGGATCCGGAGACGGCTGGGTGGTGTTCCCAGGCGCTCGGGCAGCGCCAGCTCAAACGCACCGTTGAGTCGTCCGGCGTGGGTGCGGGCGGATCGCATTCCGGAGAGAGCGAGCAAATCACAATTGAGCCGCTTGTTTTGCCATCCGAAATCAGCACATTGCCCGACCTGCAGGGCTATTTGAAGCTCGCGGGCGACTGGCCGGTCGCGCGGGTGACAATTCCGATTCCGGAGGAAGCCCCGGAGGTCTGCTCGCCGTTTGTGCCGGTTGGTAGCGTGTCGGGTGGCGCGGTTCAGTTCCAGACAACCGCTGCGCCTGTCCTGCAGGCAGATGCATCTGCCCCAGCTCCTGCGACGGCGGAGCCGGATCCGGCGACTGATCTCACCGAGCAATTCAGGAAACTGCTGAGCGGTGAATCGCCGGAGTGAATTTCCATGAACGCGCATTAGTGAGGGGCTGCATCGCGGCCCATGAACAGGAGAAAACAACATGAAACTGTTTGATGCGATTTTTGGTCCTGGTCTCCGTCCCTCGACGCTGCGCGATGCTGCGCTCCCGCCCGAAGGGCGGGGTGTATGGCGCACGCTGTTTAACTCGCCCCGCGTGCTGCTCAGCCGCCGCAAACAGCCGGTTCGTCAGCACCTGACCCAGGATCAGCGCCGGCATTTGATCCGCACGCTGGCGATCTGGGGCGCGATTTATTCGCTTCCCCTCATCCTAGGCCTGGCGATCCTGGCGAGCGTCCCGACCTACGGCAATCAGTACATTCTCCCCGGCTCCGCGGCGGCTTATGCCGGGTTCATTCTTTCGTACACCGCGCTGCGCGAACGTGACCGCCTCATCGATGAACTAGAAGCCGAAAACAAGGAACAGGAGGGCCAATAATCATGAGCACCTCACTCACCCCATCACCTGGCGACCTGTCCATCAAATTGATGGACACGATCCTTGGGCATGGCTGGAACAATCTGCTGCACGGCGCGCTGGGCGCGCACCTGACCCTGCTTGGGCAACTGTTCGGCGTATTCAACTCCATCGTCATGGCCGGCCTGGTGGCGCTGTTCGCAACCGTGACCACGAGCGGAGTGATCTCCACCGCGCACAGCGGCAGCGTCCTGGGAAAAAAGATGAACTCCGCCTGGGTGCCGATCCGCGCCATTGGATCGATCGGCTTGCTGAGCCCTTTGCCATTCGCAAAGGGTCTCTGCATGATGCAGGCGCTCGTGCTGTTGTTCACCAGCTATGGCATCGGCCTGGCCGATCACCTGTGGACCCCCGCCGTCCAGTACCTGGCAATCTCCGGCGGCACGGTGGAGGGTCCCCGGCCGACCGCCGCCTGGGGCGCAGCGGACGGCGTCCTGCGCGCCCTCACCGCCCGCGACTACTTTTACTCGAGGGATCCGCAGCACACCCCGATCGGATCCGTCGCGCTCAACTATTACCCCGGCACCGCTGGCATCGCGCCGGCAAACTACTTTGGCGGAGCCAACGTCCCCGCCACCCAGGCCTACTACCAGGCTGTGATCCCCGGTCCCAGCAATACCAATTTCGGAAACTTCGCGACGATCACAGTCAAATGCGCCGGCCCGCAGACGGACCCTCTGTGCCACGCGAAGGCCGCGGCGGTGGATGGACTGATCCAGAGACTGAGCCCGGTTGCCGTTGGCATCGTGAGCCACTATCACGGCGGGAAGAACATCCCCCCGCCGGCGCCGTCGGCCATCACCGCGCTGCTCAACTGGTACACGCAGACTGTATCGGGCGCGGTTCCCTCATACCTTGCGCAGACCCAAGCGAAGCTTGCGCAGCGGCAACATCAGTTCGCGCAGCAAGCGGAAAGCGAGGGCTGGGCCAGCGCGGGAGACTGGTATGAGTCGATCGCTGGCGCCAATGACCTGGTGCATCGCCTCGTGTCGATCAAGCCAGTGGTCTCCGTGGTGTCGAAGCATGCATTGCTCACGAACGTACCGAACACCCGGCAGACCCGGCTGCCGGCGTATCTGGCGAACGCCGAGCAGCTGATGCGTGAGGCGAATCCGGGCATTGACGTTCAATATGATGAGCGGCTAAACAGCAAGGCCGCCAATGCCGGAAACAACGGCACCGTCAACCTCATCGCACGAGAATGGAACCGCCATATCGGCATGCCGCTCGTGAATGGTTTGGTCTCTGCAATCTCGGATCCGAGCGGCGACCCTCTGGCGCGGTTGCAGGCGGTGGGAAATGGCATCGACGACGCCGTCGGTGGCCTGTGGAGTGCCTTGTCCGGCGCGCGCATTCTCCCCGGCGTAAAGTTCCACCTGCCGACACAACTACACATCGCCGCGCTGGCGCTGCTCGCCGCCGGCGCGGACCTCGCCATTTATCTGCCCGCCATCCCCTTTGTGCTTTGGCTGCTCGCTATCGCCGGCTGGGTGGTGCTCGTGCTCGAAAGCCTCGTGGCCGCGCCGCTCTGGGCCGCGGCCCATGGGATGCCGGAAGGCGAGGGCTTCGCCGGGCAGACCGGCAAACAGGGGTACATGCTGTTCCTGTCCGTGTTACTTCGCCCCGCATTGATGACGATCGGGTTTTTCATTGCCGTGGGCGTGTTCGATGGCATGTCCTGGCTCGTCAGTGAAGGCTGGCGAGTGTATACGGCAGGCGAGAATGCAGGGACCATTCTCGGGCCGGTGAACCTGGCCGCGACCATCGCGGTGCTGGTGGTCCTACTGACCCTGCTTGCGCATCAATCGTTCGGCCTCATCACCTGGCTGCCCGCACATGTCACCAAGTGGATCGGACAGGCCGGAGAAAACCTCGGCGGCGAAGGCGCCCAGGACGTGCGCCAGGGCGCGCAAGATGCCGGGGGCGCTCTGGCCACAGCAGGCAAGAACGCCCACACGCCGGGCCAGGGCCAGGCGAAAGACGACAAAGTGGATGCGGCGGGCTTGGGTCAGGAGCTTGAGCCATCGTCCGCGCAGTCGGTTCCATCAACCGTGGAGAAATGACCATGCTGGATCAGGATATGCAGTGCGCAGATTTTGGCGAGATTGCCGACCGCTGTGAGCACACCGCGCGCCTTCTGGAGTTGGCGAGCGACGCGCTTGCGCGCGGTGAATGGCATTCGGCGCGCCGCTTCACCCGGCTGGCCGCCGGCACCGGAGGTGGTGTGCTGCTCAAGCTCGCCCGATCGAGTCCGGCGGACGACACTGAGGCGATTGGGCTGATGGCGCGAACCCATAACATCGCCCGCGCCCTACGTCGTGATGCGGAAGCCTGGCGCGAAATCGCGCGCCAGGAAGCCCGGCGGCTCGCGCACTGATGCGCAGGGACTGGAAGGCGACGGTGGCCCAAGAGAATCACATCGCCGCCACCTTCCTGGCCGCCGCGGCGGCCGCGCACCGGCGCGACTGGGGCGAGGTGGAGCGCCTGGTCCGGCCGCTGCCGGACCCACACCACTGTGGATCGATGCTCGACTGGTATCTGCTCAGGTCGCCGGCGACGGAAGCCGACTGGGCGGCGCTCGAGGCGCTGCTGCGC
>JAJZVX010000047.1 GCA_021846985.1 Acidobacteriota bacterium
TCCGATCACCCGCCCGCTCGTCGTGCGGTCAGCACCGTCAAAGCCACCATCGACGCGGTGACGCGCCGAAACCAACCTTGCCAGTCCGAACCTCGTAATGGTCCAATCGAACCAAACCCGCCAACTCAGCCACCATGGCTTCGTAGCACCCGACCTTCCGCATCGCTCAAGATTCTCGCAACCATCCGCTTGATTTGGGTGTAACTCAAAGTTCGAGCGCCTTGATCAAAGCTTCTCTAACCTGCGTTGGAGCTAATGAAGTTTTGGGAAGCCTGGGCTGTTGTTGGAAAACTCGCGCAACAGATCGGCCGCGGGCTCCCACTCTGCTATGGCGGGATAGAGCAGCATGGCTTTGCGCGCCAATGCGGCGGAACCGGTGACGGCCGCCTCAATGGCCGCGCGCTCGTAGGCTTTCATCGCCAGCACCAATCCCCGGACCTCTTCAGGGAGCGATCCCGCGGGTTCCGGAGCAATGCCGTGCCGGGAGATGGCGCAGGGGGCTTCCACCACGTCTTCGAAGTCGACCTCGTCGATGGCGCCGTGATTGCGCACATTGACGACTATTCTCCGCGGGGCATCGCTGAGCAGAGCGGTCATCACGTCCAGCGCAATGCGATGGTAGCCGGTGGCGACGCGGAACGGATCCTCCTTGAGCGCATGGGATGGGTCGAAGGCCGTTCCCGCATGGGCCTCAAGCTGCATGTAGGAGCCGGAGCGCTGATTCAGGTAGTGGGTGTAGATCGTCAGCGCCTCCTCGGCCTGGCCGGCTCCGATGGCGGCTTCGATCCGCCCAAAGAGTTCTTCATTGAGCTTGCCGACCTCCTCGCCCCGCGTGGCTCCGGCGGCGCGTTGGTTGGCCAGAGCCCTTCTTCGGCTGTAATAGAAAAAGAGATATTCGGTGGGAATGAGCCTGAGGCTGCGCACAAGCTCCAGGTCGAACAGATCGGCCTGGTACAGGCTGCGTAGATTCCTGTCGCTATCGAGAATGCGGGCCGTGACATCCTCGCCGCGCAGCGTGATGCGGCGGATCCATCCCAGGTGATTGAGCCCAATGTAGTCGCAATGCACCTCCGCCGGGGGAGCGTTCAACGCCTGGGCAATGCGATGAAAGAGTTCTGTCGGCGTGTCGCAGATCCCGATCGCGCGCACGCCCGAATGGTGGCTTACGGCTTGAGTGATCAGTCCGGCCGGATTGGTGAAGTTGATCATCCATGCGTTGGGGCTAAGGCGTTCAATCAGCCGTGCGTACTCGATGGCCACGGCGGTGGTGCGCAGGGCCATCGCCACCCCGCCGGGTCCGGTGGTCTCCTGGCCGGGATAGCCGTTGTGGATGGAAATTCGTTCATCGGCCGCTCGCGCCTGAATGCCTCCGGCGCGAATGGCGGTGAGCACGAATGCGGCGCCTTGGATCGCATCTTGAACGTCGTCGGCCACGCGCAGTTTCATGCTGCTGCCGCTTTTCGCCAGCAGAACCCGCCCCAGCTCGCACATCGTCCGTGCGCGCCGTGGATCCAAGTCGTAGAGCACCATTTCCTCAGCGCCCAGGATCCGGCGCGATTCATTGACGCCGAAGATCACCAGGGGAGTACGCACGCCTCCTCCGCCGATCAACGTGACTTTGCAATTTCCCACAGGCTCTCCTCCAACTCCTGGCGCGTGGGCAGGCCATTCAAGGCGCCCGCCGTTCTTGTCGACAAGGCGCCGCAAGCGGCGGCGCGGCGCAGGATCTCCTCCGCGTCGGCGCCGCTGAGCAGCGCATCAATGAGACCCGCATTGAAAGCATCCCCGGCGCCGGTGGTGTCGACCACCGCAACCGGAGGCGATGGCACGCGGAGCATCTTGCCGCCGGTTCGTATGGCGGCGCCCTGGGCGCCCAGCTTGATCACGGCATGGCTGAAGCCGAGCTGTTCCAGGCCCAGAAGAACTTCCACCGACCGCTCCTTGCCGGTAAGCCGCTCAGCCTCCTTGCGGTTGGGCAGAAAGTAGTCGATATCCAGACAAGTCTGAAGATTCTCGGGTTTTGCGGACCATTCCGGCTGCCAGCCCACGTCCAGAGAAACCGTGCATCCGGCCTTCTTCAGAGCCGGCAGGACGGTCTCCGCATACCGCCGGTCCAGCGGAGCGGCGAAATGCACATGCGCCGCCTTTTGCAGTTGCTCCGTCAGGCCCTCGCCGGCGAGATAATCTCCCAGAAACTGGTTGCTGCCCGCGAAGCTGTAGAAGGAGCGTTCGCTCATGACCGAAACGCTCATGGTGACCCCGGTGCTTCCCTTGACCTGCTTCAGTCCGCCGGCGTCGACATGGAAGTCGCTGAGGCGTTGTTTGACCCACGCCTCCTCGACTTCGCCCACCACCCCGAAGATCGCCGTTTTGCGCCCCAGCCGGCCGAGGCCGCACGCCGTGATGGCCGCGCCGCCGCCCAACTCGTGCAAATAGTTGCGCGTGAAGACCTCTTCGCCGGGTTGCGACCAGTTCTTGAGACCGGAAAAAACGTGGTCGATATAGATTTCGCCAACCGTGACCACGTCCCAACATTTCCTCATACTGCCTCCACAAAGGGCCAACTTGTTTGGCGGCGGGCGCGCAGCAGAAAGATTGCGATCCCAAGTGCGAGAAAAAGCCCCGCCAGCGCGATATAGACCCAGCCGCTGGTCAGGAAGATGTAAAGCCAGCCGCAGAGAGCGACGAGCGCGGGCAACGGAAACAGCGGCATTTTGTATCCGTCGTCAGGCTCGCGCTTCCGCCGGCGAAGGATGATTGCGGCAACGCATTGCGCCGCGAATTGCAACAGCGTCTGCATGACGATAAGGGCGGTGATGAGGCTGGCAAGACTGAAAAAGCAGGCCAGCGCCGAGCAGAAGCCGATCGCCAGCAGAGAGACGTAAGGAAATTGGCCCCGCGGGTGAAGGCGCCCGAAGATGGGAAAGAATTGTCCTTGCGCGGCGGCGGCATAAGGAATGCGCGAATATCCAAGCAGAATGGCAAAGACCGATCCAAAGGAAGCCACGAGGATGAGAATGGTTATGGATCTGCCCCCCGCCTCGCCATAGACCCGCGCCATGAAGTCCGCCACGACGGCCTGCGACTTCATGGCCTCCCGCCAGGGCAGAACGCCGATGATCGAGATGTTCATCGCCAGGTAGATCGCCGCGACCAGAAGGATCGAAAACAGAATGGATCGTGGAATCGTCTTCTTCGGGTTGGAAACTTCGGCCCCGATCAGGCAGACATTGTAATAACCACCGTAGTCGTACATGGCGATGAGCATCGCTGCTCCCAGCCCGATGAAAAAGGCATGGTTCGGCGCAAAGGCATGCGGAGGAAAGGCGAAGGCCAGGGAGCGATGGAAATGCGTGATCCCGGTCAGGATGATCCACGCCGTCGAGCCCAGAACAATCACCGCCGTGGCGATGGAGATCAACGCGATCGAGCGAATATTGCGCCACAGCAGGCCGGTATTGACCAGACAAACGCCGGCGGCGATGCTCACCGCTCCGCCATGGCTGAGGTGCGGCAGCAGGAATCCGGCGTATTGCGCAAAGCCAACCGCGCCGCCGGCCGCCGAGATAGGCCCAAGCACGATGGCTTGCCAAAGGAAAAGAAAGCTGAAGAGCCGGCCAAAGCCTTGTGGACCGAACCCTTCCAGAAGGTAGTGGTAGGGTCCGCCCTCATAAGGCATCGCCGAACCCAGCTCGGACCACACCATCCCATCGCTGAGCGAGATCAACAAGCCCAGAATCCATCCCAGCATCGCCTGCGGCCCACCCATGGCGGCCAGCGCAAGAGGAATGGTGAGAAAAGGGCCCACGCCGATCATGTTGAGCACGTTCGCCGACGCGGCTCCCCAAAAACCGGTCTTCGGCGCGGTTTCCATGCGATCTTGTCCTTGGTGGTCCACCTTGCACCTCAGAATAGGACTGCGCAAAATCCGAGTCCGCCTTCCTGCCCGCAGCAACCAAGCGCTTCGCCACGCGGCGGACTTGAGCTGAATTCCATGTCCAGCGCAACAAGGAGTTCAACGTTAGCGCTACTTTAGCATACAACCTCCAGCCCGTCACTCCAGCGCCCTTCCAAGAGCCGTCAGCACTCGATCTGTCCAGCGGCGGTAGCAAACGATCGGCAGATGCGGCGGCTGCGTTGGCGTTAGGAGACGCGCGGGTATGATGGTCGGCTGGAGCGCCGCCGTGGGGGGCGCCGAGCAAACTGCTCGTGCCTCGGGCGCCGGCCAAGCAGGCGTTGGGCCTGTATCGGGAGAGAGGCTACGACCTGAGGGTGATTCTCCACGACCCCACCAGTGAGATTTGCTACGCGCAACTGATCGATCAGGGGTCGACCGCCAGGGTGATGGCGGATCTATGGAAGGTCATCGTGACAAAGGGGCCTGTCCTGCGTTTTGTACTTGGACCAGCGAGGTCACTCCTGCGTCACCCCGACGGCCACGGGTTCTGGATTCTGCTTCTCCAGAGCTTCTGCGACGGCGGGCTTCTCAACCAAAACCGACCATTCAATGTGCTGAGAGACCCGGAAATCTCAAGCACTGCGGACAACCGTCGAAAAATTGACAGAGCGGTAGCGATACCGTATAGTTCTCCGGGGCATCAGGAGGTTATGTCCCTGACATTCTGTGGAAGCGGCGCAGCGGCGAGCGAAACAAGCTGTTTCGGCCCGGCTCCTTGGAATGGCGTTTAAGAGAACTCCATGCCTGAAGGAGGGTAGGGAAGATGGCTCGCAAAGAACGCATCACGAGAATTTTGGCGGATAGGCAAAAGCGGATTAGGCGGGGAGGATTACCTTCGCAGTCTAGTCGAGCGGACGGTGCTAAAGGTGTTGGAAGCCGAGACGCCGAGTCGTCTGACTCCGGGAGCGACGAGCGCAACGGTTCCAGGCCCCTGTGCAGAAGACGCGAGCGGGGGAGTTGGAATTGTCGGCGCCCAAAGATTGCGACGCCACGAATCGGACCGAGCGGCTACCGTTGCGGAGGGGAAGACCAACGCAACCCAGCTAGAGCAATTCTTGGAAGAGCGCGGTGAAGAGATGCCGGCGATCTCCGCACTGCCGGCACAGCATCGCAAACGCATGCGCACGGCCCATCTGCTGCGGCGCCAAACTCAGGAGCAGGCGCGCGGTGCGGCTCTTTCCCAACGACCGCGTGTGTTCGCGGCCGACCTCGGCGCTGCTGATGGAGTCCAATCATGGGGGGATCGCAAATATCGGAACATGGCCGGGACTCAGTTGGCTGCCGGCGAGGCCACCGCTGCCGCCGTCTGATGGCCGGCTTCGCCTGGGGCTGCGCCCTTCGCTCCGCCGGCCATCAGCCAACATCAACCCATAGCCCTGAGGAAGACGATTCTGCAGAAATCTTCGGACTCGCCGTTCTCTTCATTATTTTGAGTGAAAACTTTCCTTTTGCGAGAGTTGCTGATTTGTCGAGGAGAACCTATGAAATTCGAAGCACGGGAAGCAACGCGCCGGACAAAAAAGTGGAGAACCTTGGCAGTGGGATGCCTACTTCTGTTCACCTCTGTCTGCACGCGGATGTCCAGCGCTGAACCGCACGACGGATTCACCCTTCTTTCGGTCCACAAGAGCTCTACCGGGGTTTATATCCGC
>JAJZVX010000034.1 GCA_021846985.1 Acidobacteriota bacterium
ACAGACCGAGGAAATGACCTTCGCCTCGACGACTGCTAACCTTGATTGAAATTAAAAACAAGAAAGGCAAAACCCGGTTCGCCTACCCTGCGCTCCCTTCAGGCTCATCCTGCAATTGGAAATGACTTTGACTTTGCCGCATCCCCGCCCTCCTTCCCTTTCTCCACCGCGGTCCATCCCCGAAGAATCTCCATGCCGGTCCACAATACGGTCCCGCTTCGGTGGCAGCTTGCTTTCCGGTGGTAGCCTCTTAGGTAATGACACGGCTGATGCAAGTGGACTATCTGGTGATTGGCGCGGGTGTGGCAGGGCTGCGCGCGGCCATCGAGCTGGCCCAGCAGGGCGAAGTCCTGGTTGTTACCAAGGAGGCGGTGGCCGAGTCCAACACCCACTATGCTCAGGGTGGCATCGCTGTGGCCATGCAGGGCGACGAGGACATCGCTCTGCACCTTCAGGACACCCTCGGCGCCGGCGACGGCCTCGTCCATCGTCCTGCCGCGCAGGTGCTTGTCGCCGAAGGGCCGCTCCGCGTCGCCGAGCTCATTCAATGGGGAGCCAACTTCGACCGCGAAAACGGCCAGCTCCATCGCACGCGCGAGGGCGCTCACTCCCTGCCCCGCATCCTCCATGCCAACGGCGACGCCACCGGCGCTGAAATCAGCCGTTCCCTGGCCGTCTTTGCCGCCGCCCACGAGCGTGTGCACTTTGCCGAGTGGACCACCGTCACCGCTCTCCTACTCGCCTCCACTCCCCAGGCCAACCGCGTCGCCGCCGCCGACCTCCTCGACCGCGACAACTGCCTCCAGCGCGTCTCCGCCCGCGCCGTTCTCGTGGCCGCCGGCGGCGCCGGCCAGGTCTATAGCGACACCACCAATCCCTCCGTTGCCACCGGCGACGGCATCGCCCTCGCCGCCTGCGCCGGCGCCGCCCTCGCCGACATGGAGTTTTACCAGTTCCATCCCACCGCCCTCTCGCTCCCCGGCGCCCCGCGCTTTCTCCTCTCCGAGGCGCTCCGCGGCGAAGGCGCTTACCTGCTCAACGATCGCGGCGAACGCTTCATGCACCGCTACCATCCGCTGCTCGAACTCGCCCCGCGCGATGTGGTCGCCCGCGCTATCACCCGCGAAAGCATGGGCAAGGCTCCCGGCGAGACGCGCCTCGTCCATCTCGACATGCGCCACAAGCGCGGCCTCGATCTTCATCATCGCTTTCCCGGCATCAGCGCCACCCTCGCCAAATACGGCCTCGACCTCGCCCGCGACCTCATCCCCATCCGCCCCGCTGCCCACTACCTCATGGGCGGCATCAAAACCGATCTCGACGGCCGCACCACCCTCCCCGGCCTCTTTGCCGCCGGCGAAGCCGCCTGCACCGGCGTCCACGGCGCCAACCGCCTGGCCTCCAACTCCCTGCTCGAAGGCCTCGTCTTCGGCGCCCGCGCCGCCCGCGCCATGCTGGCCGGCGATCTGCCTCTCACGCCCTCCACCGCCGCCCTTGCCGCGCCCCTCTCGCTCTCCGCCGCAGAACACGCCCAGATCGAGCAGATCGTCGCCCGGCTCCAGACGGCCATGTGGACCTATGCCGGACTGCTCCGCGAAGAGTCCACCCTCCGCCAGGGCCTCGCCGTGCAGCAGGAGTGCGCCGCCGCCCTCGCCACCCTCGCCGCTGGCAAGTCCAGCCGGCGCCTCGTCGAGGCGCTGGCCCTCAGCCGCGTCGCCCGCGCCATCCTCCTCAGCGCCCTGGCCCGCACCGAAAGCCGCGGCGCCCACTACCGCAACGACTACCCCCAGCACGATGATGCCCGCTTCCTCCGCCATTCCCTCCTCGTCGGCGACTCCGTCACCTTCGAAGCGTGGTAAGCGCCCGGCGCCCGCCTTTCGGCCCCGCAAGATCACATCCACAGAACCGCTCTCGGCCCCAGACTTCGCCCTCCGCGCCTTGCCCGGCGTGCGGATGAAAGGAATCCGCGGCCCGCTACCGCGCTTCGTGTATCGCGCCGCGGCTATAGCGGTTCCAGAGTTGCTGTACCCAGAGACCGTGATGCAAAGTGGCATCTTCCCCAAGAAAATGCCACCTCGCACTGAAGCAACAAGGGCGCGTTGACTCTGAAACCGCTCTATACCTCGCCCGAACCGCCCCGCCCGGCTACGCTCTCTTATATCGGGTTTCGATATAGAAATCCGATAAGAAGGTAATTTAACTTGATCTTCGCACGCGCGTATGCCATGATCGAATCTCGATGACGGCCGGCGGCCGCATCCTGGCGCGGATTTGCCTTCTTGACCCTTGCATCCTCCGTTGCCGGGGCAGTCTGCGCTTGTCTGGCTCCGCCTCCGCCTTCATCGGCTGGCCCGGTACGGTTCGCTTCCCCGCGGAACGGTGAACGGCTCATGCGCCATCGGCTCGTTGTGCGTGCTTCCCCGTTTCTCTCTTGAATCGTTCGTCATCCCCTGCTTTGTTTGAGAACCATCCATGACTCGTTCTTTGCGGCGTGGCACGCTCGCTCTGTTCCTCCTCTGTGCGGCAGCCGGTCCACGGCTCTGGGCGCAAGGCCCGCCCTACCAGACCGACGACCCCGTCCCCGTCGACTACAAGCATTACGAGTTCTACATCTTTGGCGGCGCCGACGGAACGCCCGCCGAAATGGACTCCACCGGCCCTGCCTTCGAGTTCAACTGGGGCGCCCTGCCCAGGGTCCAGCTCCACGCCATTCTGCCCTGGGGATCCATCCACCCGTCCAACAACCCCGCCTACCTCCCCGGCGGAACCGGACCCAGCGCCTTCGGCCTTACCGATATGGAACTGGGCGCCAAAATCGCCTACATCAAGGAAAGCAAGTACATGCCGCAGATCGGCACCTTCACCATGTTTGAGATGCCCACCGGCAACTACGACAAGAGCCTCGGCGTGGGAAAGGTCTGGTACCGCCTTCCCCTCTGGCTGCAGAAAAACATCGGCCCCTGGCTCCTCGACGGTGGCGCCGGCGAAACCCTGGTTCCGCAAACCCAATACCGCAACTTCCCCTACGGCGGATTCCTGCTCAAGTACACCTTCCCCGGCGACCGGCTGGAGTTCGGCGGCGAAGTCTTCGCCCACGGCAAGGAGGGCTTCGCCACCCCGCAAACGCAGGCTTCCACCATGATCGACCTGGGCGGCTACTACCACTTCAAGCGCAATCCCAACCAGCAGCTTCTCTTCTGCTATGGCCATTCCGTCGCCGGCCAAACGGAAAATTACGCCTACGTGGGCCTCTACTGGACATGGGGAAAGAACGAGAAAGCGCCCGATACCGCCACGGCCTGGCTGCAACCGCCCAGTATCGGCGGCGTATTGCCCTGATCCGCAACACGCCGCCCCGGAAAAGAAGGAGATCGTTCATGGAAATCACCGTCCGCGCCCTGTGGACTCTCGTGCATGGCATGGCATTCGGCGGGCTCTATCTGCTCGCCTGCTCCGGTGCTGTCGTCGAACTCGGCCGCCGCTATGCGCCGGCCGCCGCCTCCCCCATCACCGCCCGCGATGAGACCTTCCTCCGTGTCTACTTCATCGCCATGACCGTCCTGGCCTGGCTGACCGTTCTCTCCGGCGCCTACATCGTCTATCCGTGGTATCGCGCCCTTCCCCCGGCGGCCGCCGCCCACCTGGCTAATTACCCCCAGCGCCTCCTCCTGTCGAACCCCGCAACCGCCGCATGGCATTCCCTTGGCATGGAGTGGAAAGAGCATGTGGCCTGGCTCACGCCCATCTCCATCACCATGGCCACCGTCGTCTTCCTCCGCTACAAGCGCGAAATCAAAAACCATCCGCTCCTGCGCAACGCGGTTCTCTGTTTCGTCGTCGTCTCCTTCCTCGCGGCCGCTCTCGCCGGCTTCTTCGGCGCCGAAATCGACGACCATGCCCCCGTCAGAGGCGGCGCAATCCTTCACCTCATGCAGGGAGGCCACTCATGATTCCCCATCCTGGCACGGATTCCAAATCGCCCACCGCGTTGCCCAACGGCCCCGGCGCGGCAGCCCTGCTGGCCGCCGGCATCGGCGCCTTCCTCCTGGCAGCCTTGGCGGTCGCCGCGGACCACCTGCCGGCCATCAGCCGTCTCATGATCTTTTACAGGCCCACTGGCCCGCTCTCGGGCGTCACCAGCTCGGCCATTCTGGTCTGGCTGGCGGTCTGGGCCGTGCTCGACGCCCGCTGGAAGCGCCGCACCGTCGCGCTCCGCACCATCGCCGTGACCGCGCTGGCGCTACTGGCGCTCGGCCTCGTGCTCACCTTCCCTCCGCTCGGCGACCTCTTTTGAGCCGTTCTGGTACCTTCGATTGCAGGCGCGAAACCCCGCTCCGCGGCTCGCGGCGCCCTCGTGGAAACCATGCCGCCGGCCCCGTCCCGGCTCCGCGCGGCGCATCTCCGCACCGCCGTTACAATGCGAAAGGCAGACGGCCAGCGGCCGTCATCAGAATGTGTTGACACCACAAAAACCCTCGCGCGTGCGCAATCAGGAACTCTACATCGGGCTGGTGCGCCTCCATGTCTTGCATCATGCGGCGCAGGAGCCCATCTTCGGCCTCGCCATCATCCAGGAGCTGGGCCGGCACGGCTACCGCCTCGGCCCAGGCACCATCTACCCGCTCCTGCACGCCATGGAAAAACGCGGATGGCTGCGCGCCCGCCAACTGCTTGTCGAGGGAAGACGGCGCAGAGTCTACACCGCCACCGCTTCCGGCCGCAGGGTGCTCAAGATCGCCCGCCAACAGGTCCGCCAACTCTATGATGAGATGTTTGAAGACAACGCCGGCTAAACCGGATCGAAAGTCCTCGCCGGCACTCGGTCGCCCCGCTCTCAGGTAAAATCCTACCCAGTTGAGGGCGCGCCCCGCTCCCGCGCGTGAAACCGGCGGGCGGGTTCGGTCAATAACCGTGAAGAACCACTCATAAGTCTTGAGCCCCCCGCGCGCCTTGCAGAAAATTACGCCCCGCCATGGGAAAATGGCTTCGGAACATGCCCGCAAGAACCGGCTCCAGAGCCGGAATGGGCCGGGGCAGGAGCCGGAGTAACCCCGGCAAAGAGCAGGAACAAGTGCACCCCCCCTTCTACCCCCGGGGGGTATCAGACAACTGATTGAAAACAAGGAATCGGTACCGCCCAGGTGTCATGATGCGGTACATTTTGACCGAAATAGAGGCCTCTTTTGCTCGTCTTTGGCCCTCGCGGTCAAGGAGCGCTGCGTTGCTCGTCCCGCCGCGGCGCGCATGGCCGCGTTGGCGTCTTGGGCAAATCTCCGTGCTCCGGCCAATCAGCGCGAGAGGATAGAGGACGTCTTCCGCCCCGCCAGCAGAGGCATCACCTGTTTCTGCGCCTCGTCCACGCTCAGCCCGAAGCGCGCCCGCAGCTCCTCCACTTTGCCGTGGGGAATAAACTCGTCGGGCCAGCCGATCCGCACCACGGGAACCGTGCTGCCTGTTTCCTGCAGCGCCTCGCACACCGCCGAGCCAAAGCCGCCCATCTTCACGTGGTCCTCAAAGGTCACAAAGGCCGCCACGCGCTGCGCATACGCCTCCAGCATGGCACGGTCGATCGGCTTCACGAACCGCGGATTGATCACCGCCGCCGAAAACCCGTCGCGCCCCAGCCGCGCCGCTAGCTCCTGCGCCATGACGGTCATCGGTCCCAGTCCCAGAATCGCCACGTCCGACCCGTCCCGCAGCACCTCGGCCTTGCCCACGGCCAGCGCCTCCGGCTGCGCCTTGCGGGGCACGCCGGCCACCGTCCCGCGCGGATAGCGAATCGCGCTCGGCCCCGGCAGCTCCAGCGCCGTCTTCATCATGTCCGCCAGCTCGTCCTCGTCCTTGGGCGACATCAGCACCAGATTCGGAATCGCCCGCAGATAGCTGATGTCAAACAGTCCGTGGTGCGTCGGCCCATCGTCGCCGCTCAGCCCCGCGCGGTCCATGCAGAACAGCACCGGCAGGTTCTGCAGACACACATCGTGCACCACCGGGTCGAAAGCCCGCTGCAAAAACGTCGAGTAGATGGCGCACACCGGCCGCGCGCCGCGCGCCGCCATCCCCGCTGCGAACACCACCGCGTGCTCCTCGGCAATGCCCACGTCAAAGTACTTCTTCGCATGATCGGTGCGGAAGTGATCCAGGCCCGTTCCGCTGGGCATGGCCGCGGTGATGGCCACAATTCGTTCATCCCGGGCGGCCAGCTCGCTCAGCGTAGCGGCAAACGACTCCGCATAGGTCGGCTTGCCCGCCGGCTCGGTCAGCCCTGTATCCGGATCGTACGGCCCCAGCCCATGGAACTTCTTTTGCCCGTCCAGCGCCGGCTGGAATCCGCGCCCCTTCTGCGTCAGCACGTGCAGCAGCACAGGATGAGTCTGGCCCTTCAGAAACTTGAAGGTCTCCACCAGCAGCGGAATATTGTGCCCGTCGATGGGACCGTAGTACTGCAACCCAAACTCCTCGAACAGAATCGACGGCCACAACATGCTCTTGGCTGCTTCCTCGGCGCGCCGCACCACCTCCGCCGCCGTCTTGCCGCCGATCTTCTCCACAATCCGCTTGGCGGAGTCGTGCACCCGGTTGTAGCGCTCGCTGGTCACAATGCGGTGAAAGTAGCTGGCAATGGCGCCCACATTGCGGTCGATCGACCACTCGTTGTCGTTCAGCACCACGATCATCCGCCGGGTCTGCTCGGCAATGTTGTTGATGGCCTCGAACGTAATGCCGTTGGTGAAGGCTGCGTCGCCGGCCACCGCTATCACGCTCTCCGTGCCTCCGGCCAAGTCGCGCGCCACCGCCATGCCCAGCGCCGCCGAGAGCGCCGTTCCCGCGTGCCCGGCCCCAAAGCAATCATGCTCGCTCTCCGTGCGCAGCATAAAGCCGTTCAGCCCACCCGGCTGCCGGATGGTCTCAAATCGCTCCCTCCGCCCGGTCAGAATCTTGTGCACGTACGCCTGGTGGCTCACATCGAACAGCAGCTTGTCGGCCGGAGTGTTGAATACCGTGTGCAGAGCCAGCGTCAGTTCCACCACGCCCAGATTCGGCCCCAGGTGCCCACCCGTTTTTGACAGTGCCTGAATGAGAAACGCGCGGATCTCCGCCGCGAGTTCGGCCATCTGCGTAAAGTTCAGGGCTTTCAGGTCGGCGGGCGAATGGATGGACTCCAGCAATGTACCCATGTGCTTCCTTCTGCCGGGCAAACGCCGGTCATCGAAACAAGACCCGGATGCCGGGATTGATCGCAGCAGCGTTGCCAGAGGCTAGTATACCAATGTTGAAGTTGCACGATGACGTGCGCGCCGGGAGCGGAGCTGGTTCCTCCCGGCCTTCCATGATCGACGATGTACGATGGAGTCACCGAATTGCTGTACACCTCGAAGGCGCATACGATGGCTGGAATCTGGAGAAATCTCGTTATAGGAGTCGTTTTGGCGAGCGCCGTGGTGCTCCTGGAGCCCCGCCCCGCGCACGCCCAGCTTTCACTGCCCGATTCTTCCGCTCCAGCCGCTCCCAACCCCCTCATCGACCCAACGGCAAGTCCGGGCGAACTCCTGCTCTTCGATCTCGAGGCGCGCTTTGCCAAAGACGTGAAGGAGCGGGGTGGGGCCGCATTTGCCGACTGGTTTGCGGAGGACGGCGTCATGCTGGGCAATGGCGCCGCCCCCGTCGTTGGCAAGGTCGCCATTGCCCGGGCCGTCCATTGGTCCCCGGATGTCTATCAGCTCCTATGGACTCCGACCGACGCCCGAATGAGCCCCTCCGGCGACATGGGATACACCTGGGGTCACTACGAAGGCCGCACGATCAATAAAAGCGGGGCTCCTCTTGTTTCCACAGGCCGCTACATCACCGTGTGGCGCAAGCAGCCGGACGGACAATGGAAGGTGGTTCTTGACGCAGGGGCCAATGAACCCGCAGCTACCGATTGCTGTAAAATTTCCCCCGCCGAGTGAGAGAGGCGCGATCTTCTGCCTCGCCCCAAAAGCAGGAATCTATCCTTTGGTAACTTAATTTACCCCGTTATTTCTCTAAAGTAATTACACTTCTGTTGTAATTTGCCCCCCATCCTCTGCATCTTTTGTGCCAGTGCCAGCCAGAGCCGAGTGCCCGATACTGAGAATCGGGTAAATGTTTGATGTTCCCGGTGCAGAATGTACGGCCAGGGGTACGTCCGATGATGGTTTCGCGATCAGAATTTGATGTCTTCGATCGCAATCCCGATCCGGCGCTGGATGAGTTGACGCAGCTCTCGGCAGTGTTGGGAGGCGCCGACTATGCCTATATCGGATGGATCGACTTAGACCGCTTCTGGTTCAAATCCCGCTTTGGCTTTCAGGTCACCAATCAGCCACGCGCGTCAACCCCTTGCCATTGGGTTCTGGAGGCAGGAAAGCCTCTTCTGATCCGTGATGCCAGCCTGGACCCACGCTTCCCTCCGCACGGGATTGAACTGGCCGGGGTGGTTCCGTGCCGCTCTTACGCCGGTGCGCCCCTCATCGCTGGATCCGGGCAGGTGGTTGGCACCCTGGCCATCCTTGCCCGGCAGCCCAACCAGTTCAGCGACGAACACCTGGCTCTTCTTGAGATCGTGGGACGCCAGGCCACCACGCGCCTGGAGTTGTACAGCCGCATCTATGCCCAGGAGCAGGCACAGCGCGCTCGCCAGCGGGCCGAACACGCCTTGGCAATCGAGCGATGCTTTGTTGCCTCCACGCTCGATTCCATTCCTGCCCTGGTCGTCGTGCTCGACACCGCCGGGCGCATCGTCCGCATGAACCATTCCTGCGTCCAACTCACGCACCTAAGCCTCGCCGATGCCATTGGACGGCCTTTCATCGAGGAGTTTCTTGAAGAGGACGATCGTTCCTGGACTGCGGCTAAGCTGCGCGACGCCGCTTCAGGACAAGTCTCCGGTCCTCATGAAACCGTCTGGCGGGTGAATGGCCATCTCCGTTCTTCTGCGCAGAGCGCTCTCGAGGCGCCGCCGGCCATGCGCCGGGTGAGTTGGACGCTTCGCCCTCTCAAGGGCCCCAACGGCGAGATCCAGTATCTGATCGTCACCGGCCAGGACGTTACCGACCAGCGCAACATGGAGATGGCTTTGCTCTCCAGCGAAGCCCGTTACCGCGAAGTCGTTGAGGGCAGCCTTGGCTTTGTTTTTACTTGCTCCATGGAAGGCCGGCTGACCTCGCTCAATGCCTTCACCGCCGAAACCCTTGGTTATCGAGCCGCGGACCTGAACGGCCGTTCCGTGACTGATCTTCTCGATGCCTCTAGCGCCACCGCCTTTCAGGACTGTTTGCGCACCCTGGCCATCAACGAAGAGTGGCAAGGTTCGCTCTCACTCCGCCGCAGCGACGGCGTCTTTCGCCGCATCGCCGTCCGCAGCCGGCGCATTGAGTTGCCCGGCGAACGCCCCTTCATTCTCAACCACGGCATCGACGTTACCGAGCAGCACGAGGCCGAACAGGCGCTGCATTTGGCCACCCGCCAGCGCGAACTGATTCTCGAATCGGTCGGTGATGGCATCTTCGGCGTCGATCTCGATGGCCGCCTCACATTCATCAACCAGGCCGGCGCCCGCATGCTTGGCTACATGCCTGAGCAGCTAACCGGCCGCGAGTTCCATGAGGTCATCCAGCACGCTCACCCTGACGGTACGCGCTACACCAAATCCACCAGCCCCATTCTGCAAGCAATGCGTCGCGGTGAACCTGCCCGCGTGCGCGATGAAGTTTTCTTGCGTCGCGATGGCGCCGCCGTGCAGGTCGAGTACAGCGCCAATCCCCTCATCGAAGACGGGCGCATCTCCGGCACGGTCGTGGCCTTCCAGGACGTTTCCGAGCGCCGCCGCCTGGAAAGGATGAAAGACGAGTTCATCTCCACCGTCAGCCACGAGTTGCGTACGCCGCTCACTTCCCTGCGCGCTTCTCTTGGGCTCATTGCTTCCGGCTCGCTCGACAAGCGCCCGGAAAAACAGCGTCAGATGATCGAGATGGCCATCGGCAACAGCGACCGCCTGATTCGCCTGGTCAACGACATCCTCGATTTCGACAGTATCGAGCGCGGGCTGGCGTCTCTGCACCGCGAACCGGTCGAGGCTGTCGATCTGCTGCGCCGCGCCTCCGACGTGGGCCACAGCGCGGCCACGCAGGCCCGCATCGGCTTCCGCATCGAGGCCCAGCCCGGCCAGGTCTTTGCCGACCAGGAGCGTATCCTCCAGGTACTCAACGAACTGGTTGCCAACGCCATTAAGTTCTCTCCTCCCGATACGGTCATTCGCCTTGCCGCGCAGCCCTGCGCCGCAGGCCAATCTCCCTCCGGCGGAGTCTGCTTTGTCGTCGAGGATCAGGGCCGCGGCATCGCCCCGGAAAAGCTGGAGCATATCTTCGATCGCTTCCAGCAGGGCGATGCCTCCGATTCCCGCGCCCTCGGCGGCACTGGCCTTGGCCTCGCCCTCTGCCGCAGCATCGTCGAACAGCATCAGGGCCGCATCTGGGCGGAAAGCGCGCCAGGCAAGGGAAGCCGCTTCCTCTTTACGCTGCCCGGAGCGGGAACCAGCACGCCGATTCGTTAGGCCGATTCAGAGTTACGCGACGCAGGCTTCATGGCACGATGAACTATAGGCTTTTTCTGTATCACCCAACTGTCTGCGTGCGGTTCTTTACATGCCAGCCGTCTTCCTGACACACTTAAGATGTGGCCACCCAGACAATCGTCATCCTTGACTTCGGGTCGCAGTACACTCAGCTCATTGCCCGCCGCATCCGCGAGCAGAGCGTCTTCTCCGTGGTCCTGCCCTGCACCACGCCGCTTGCGGAAATTCAGGCCCACCAGCCCATCGGCCTCATCCTTTCCGGCGGGCCCTCCTCTGTTTACGATGCCGATGCTCCTGCCGCCGACCCGCGCATCCTGTCTCTGCCGCTGCCCATGCTGGGCATCTGCTATGGCCTGCACTTCATCGTTCACAACCTTGGCGGCAAAGTTCTCTCCGCCCCCAGGCGCGAGTACGGCCCTGCCGAAGTCCGGATTGAAGACGGCGCCACGCCGCTCTTCGCCGGCCTGCCCTCTACCCTGCAGGTGTGGATGAGCCACGGTGACGAGGCTGCGCAGCTCCCGCCCGGCTTCCATGGCGCGGCCGTCACCGCCAACGCCCTGGCCGCCATCGCCAATCCAGAACGCCGCATCTGGGCCGTGCAGTTCCATCCGGAGGTGCATCACACTCCCCTCGGCCCCCAGCTCATCCGGAACTTTGTTTTCAACATCTGCGGAGCGGCCGGCGACTGGACCCCCGCCCACTTCATCGAGTCCACGGTGGCTTCCATCCGCGAGAAGGTTGGCAAGGGCCACGTGATCTGCGGTCTTTCCGGCGGCGTGGACTCTTCCGTGGCCGCCGTCCTCGTGCATCGCGCCATCGGCAGCCAGTTGACCTGCATCTTTGTGAATAACGGCGTGCTGCGTAAGAACGAGTTCCAGAACGTACAAACGAACCTGCGCGACAAACTCGGCTTGAACATCGTTGCCGTCGACGCCAGCCAGCGCTTCCTTACCCGATTGGACGGTGTCACCGATCCCGAAGTAAAGCGCAAGCGCATCGGCGCCGAGTTCATCGCCGTCTTCGAGGAAGAAGCCAGCCGCATTGCGCGCGAGGCAGGAGGCGTCGACTGGCTTGTTCAGGGCACTCTCTATCCCGATGTCATCGAGTCATCCAGCGTCAAGGGGCCCAGCCAGACCATCAAAAGCCATCACAACGTGGGCGGGCTGCCGGCAAAGATGAAGCTCAAGCTCATCGAGCCCCTGCGCGACCTCTTCAAGGACGAGGTTCGCCGCATCGGCCGCGACCTCCAGATGCCCGAGGATGTTCTCGGCCGGCAGCCGTTCCCCGGTCCGGGTCTTGCCGTGCGCATCCTTGGCGAAGTCACGCCCCAGCGAGTCGCACTTCTCCAGGAGGCCGACGAGATCGTTGTTTCCGAGATCAAAGCCGCCGGTCTCTACAACTCCATATGGCAGAGCTTCGCCGTTCTGCTGCCGGTGATGAGCGTTGGCGTGATGGGCGACCAGCGCACCTACGCCTATACCGCGGCCATTCGCGCCGTCCACTCCGAAGACGGCATGACCGCCGACTGGGTTCCGCTTCCCTACGAGGTGCTCAAGCGCATCTCCGCCCGCATCGTTAACGAGGTGAGGGGCATCAATCGCGTGGTCTACGACATCACCTCGAAGCCGCCGGGCACCATCGAGTGGGAGTGACGGGCCGCCCGGGCAGTCGCGGGATGTTATTCGCGCCTTTTTGAAGCCGGCTCGAGGCGATTCAAGGGGCAGCGCTTCAGGTGTGTATCGAACATCATTGAAAACGTGAAAGGCTTAGAGAACGCGACATGGATGAACAAGGAAGCCGTATTAAAGAGGAAGTGAAGGGCGAACCGCTGGAAATGACTCCACAAACGGCGCTGGAACTGCAGCGGCTGAACCTGGCCGTTCTGATCGACATCCGCCAGAAGTTTGAGTTGGAGATACAGGGCGAGATTCCCGGAGCGAGCTTGCTCCCACTCTTTCAGTTCAAACGGATGCTCGGCCACCAGCTTTCCTCGCTGGAACAGGACGCGCTGGATGAAGATGTCCCGGACATGCGCGACATTCAGCATTTTCTTTCCATGATCAACGACATGCACCACTCCAAGGATCTGATCCTGGTGTGCGTGTGCAACAGCGGGCACCGGAGCCTGAACGCGGCGCGGCTGCTGCGGCTTCTGGGTTACGAACACTCCTTTTCCCTGGCCGGCGGTTTTCTGGCGCTCGACGAGCTGCTGCAGGCCGAAGAGGAGAAAAAAGGAAGCGATACGCCGCAGAAGCCATGAAGGCGCCGTTCCGGGAACGGTCCGCGGCGCCTTCGGTTTGTCATCCAGCGGCTTCAGCATTGGGCGCGCGCGGGGCCAACTCCCCCAAAGTCAAACCCAACGTCGAACTCCGCCGCCTGCTTTTGATAGGGAGGTTCGTCCGCTCCTGTGCGGAGCGGTTTTTTTGCTTCGAATCCCTCCGCCCCGACCATTACAACCTATAGATACTCCAAGCGATATGGCCGGTTGCGGCCACGCATCTACATTTTCCTTGCACAACACTGTAGGCAATTTTGTGCCAGACACCGCTTCCGGGCAAATTTCAAGAAGTCCCTATGTGGCACCCAACCTGACTCTTTACCTCAATTCCTTCTGATACTATCCTTGGCAGTGGGAATAAGGTAACCCCGCAGGCGGCCGATGAGCGCAGATTCGATCTGAACAGAGAGAAGATTCTCGAAGGCTGGGAGACCTGCCATGCCGTGCGGGAGATTATCGCCAACGCATTGGACGAGCAAGTCCTCACGGGCACGAAGGACGCGGAAATCTCCTAGGACAGGAAGGGCGTCTGGCACATCCCGGATTTCGGGCGAGGACTCAGGTATGAGCATCTGACGCAAAACGAAAACCAGAAAAAACAGTTGCTGAATCCCTATACCGTCAGGACAGAGCGCAGATGAAACCACGTGATCGAGTCAGCCGGGCGCTGAACCGCCAGAAGCCGGACCGGTGTCCGATGCAAATCAGTTTTACGCCGGAGTTTGCCCAGCGGCTGCGCGCGGACCTGCATCAGTCCGGGCAGGCCACGCACAATCCGCACGGAGGCGGCAACACCTACGAGATCGAGCGGGCCATCGGCGAAGATTTGCTGCTTACGTCGGTAGGATGGGCTAACTCCTACTATGCGAATGAAACTTACTCGAATGGCGGCGCAAGTTATACGGATGAGTGGGGCGTGGGTTGGATCAATGCGCCGTACATGACTCGCTTCGGCCCGGGGTTCTATACGGACATGGTTCGCCACCCGCTGGCCGAGCGGAACGCACTGGACACCTATGTTCCCCCCGATCCCCACCGGCCGGATCTCTATCGAGAAGCCGAGCAACTGATCGCGCAGCACAAGAGCGAGTACTGGATTGTGGGCGTGACCGTGACGACAATCTTCGAGACGGCCTGGGCGCTGCGCGGACTGCAACCGATGCTGATGGATTTTGCCGAGGATCCGCCGCTGGCCGACGCCATTCTCGACATTCCCTTTCGCTACCATCTGGAGGCTGCCAAACGGCTGGTGCAGATGGGCGTGGACATGATCTGGACGGGAGACGACGTGGGCACGCAGCGCGGAATGTTGATTGCGCCGGCCACGTGGCGCCGATTTTTCAAGCCGCGCATGGCGGAGTTTATCGCCGCGCTGAAGGCCATCAATCCACAAGTGAAGGTGGCGTATCACTCCGACGGGAATATCGAGAAAATTCTGCCGGATCTGATCGAGATAGGCTTGGATGTGCTCAATCCGGTGCAGCCGGCGTGCATGGACCCGGCCAGGCTGAAGCGGCAGTACGGCGACCGGCTTTGCTTCTGGGGCACGCTCGACGAGCAGCACACCCTGCCGTTCGGTACAGCCGAAGACGTGCGGAAAGAGGTGCAAGAGCGGCTGGAGACAGTGGCCTTCGATGGCGGGCTGATTCTGGGGCCGACCCATCACGTGCAGCTCGACACTCCGATCGAGAACTTCTGGGCCATGGTGCACACCATTACCGGCGAAGCGTGAGGCTTGCCCAGAATGGCGGGACAGACTTCCCCCGGAGGCGGCGAAGGCCCGGCAACGCGTTCGGCGCAACTTCAATTCTCTGCGTGGGCCAACCCGCGAGTCAGTGAACGAGTACCTCACGGCGCTCAGCAAATACTTCGAGAACATCTGCATGTCTTGATCCATCCGGGCATGCTGAAGCCGGTCAGGCAGCACGCGCATCGAACGCCATCGCGGCAGGATCCAAGGTTGCGCAGCCGTGGAACAGAATCACCAGCCACTCGCGCATCAAGCACGAGGTCAATGTGCTGGCGCAGATGCTGAAAGCATGCAACGAACAGAAGAAGATCAGACCGTACTGCTTTCCACTGCCCCCTCAACCGTGAGAGCCCACGGAAGATCCTGAGCGAGGAGCGGCAAGGGATCTATTCCCCCAAGCCGCTGGTTGTCCAGAGGCGGAACTCGCCTAGTGTGTGGCTGCCATCACGAATCACACGATGGCCAGCGGCATCGAATTGCCGCGCCGCAAGATCGAGCACATGTCTCTGCTACCAACAGCCGCGCTCAGCCCTGCGGGGGAAGCGGGCGATGACCAAGCGCGCGCGCCGTGTCGCCAGTTTCGAGAAAAACGAGCCACGAGGGCTCCGGCGCCAAAACCTCCTGCAAGGCGGGCTCCGTGAGCACCATGCTCGCGGTTGAGAGCGCATCGGACTCGGCGGCAGTGTCGGCCAGCGCCCAGGCTCGATTCTGGCGTGGCGCCGGACGCCCGGTGCGGGGATCGAGGATGTGCGCCCCTTTCACCGCCAGCCCGGAACCGCTCAACGATGCCTGCTGAAGCCAAAGGCGCTGCACCGCGTGCCCGTCGCCCAGGCCGCAGGACCATCCCGCCGTATCGCGCGGCGAATCGCCGGCAAGAATGCTGCTGCCGCCCGCCACGAGAAGAAACGAGCAGCAGCCCCATTCGCGCAGAAGCTCGCCCATCCGATCCAGCGCAAACCCCTTGCCGATGGCGCCTAAATCAAATGCGAGCCGGCCGCTCTCGTTGCGAATCGAGCGATCCTCTGGCATCAAAGTCCACTGCGGCGGCGCGGTCTGGCTTTGCAGGGCCGCCGCGGTGGCGGAGAAGGCGCCGCGCGTGGCCGCTTCCATTCGCTTGGCAATCGCGAGGCAGGCGAAGACAGGCTCGCTCAGGCGCATGCTTTCTCCGGGCATGAGGGCGGCTATCTGCGCCAGCGCGCTGTTGGGGCGAAAGCGGCTCAGGTGCGCTTCCAGCTTGTCCAGCAGATCCAGCGCGGCCTGCGCGGCCTGCGCCGCGTACCCCGGCTCCTCGCCGGCAATGCGCGCCTCGAAGTACGTGGCCATGGCATGGTGCTTGAATGTGTGAATATCGGCCATACAATCCTATCGGGACGGCGGCAGCCACAGAACGACGAGTACGCCCGGGCGGAGCCCGAAGAAATCCGGGCGAAGCCCTTGCAACTGATTCTGGTACTCCTCGGCGGCCTCGGTCGAGGTGATGTAGAAGTCGGCTTTGCCGGCCGGCTGGCCCGGCTGCCAGAATCCCACCTGTGAATAGCGTCGCAGATACCATGGCAGAGGCCATGGATCGGAGGCAATCACGGTGATGCGCGGTGACGTCAGGTGATTCTGGCGCGCCAGTTCCTCGATTTCGGCGGGCAGGCCGAGCAGATCCTCTGAGGTGTGCGCGTAGGCGTAAGGATTGGTTTCACCCCCCGGATCGGCAAAGACGCGCTGCCGCGTGTCGTGGGCCATCAGCGCCGTACCCAGAACGCCGAGAAAACAGAAGGACGCAAAAACGGCCCGTCGCGGAAAATACCGCGCGGCCGTGCGGAAAAGCCACGTGGCGGCGAGACCGGCGAAGAGCGCCATGGGCAGCCACAGATTGAGGGCCAGCCACGGCGTCTTGTAGGGAATAAAGCTGTAGAGACCAGTAAGCAGAATGGCATAAAAGGCCAGAAACCCGTAGGGCGAAGGCCGGCGCTCCATCACGGCGCGAACCGCGCCGGCGCAGGCAAGAACCACAAGCGTTGTCCCTGACCAGCCGCCGCTCAGAAGTTGCGCGTAGTACCAGAAGGGTTTTTGGTGGCCTTCGCCGCCGGCGCGCGCCAGGTAATCCGGACCGGCCTGCCTCAGCACGGCCAGCGCGCGCCAATCGGTGCCGAACCACGTAAACAGCAGAAGGCAGACAAGCAGAAACGCGGCGGCCGCGGCCAACAGCGCCGCCGGCCTCCACCGCCAGGCCAGGCGCTTGCGGCGCAGGTGCCACAGCCAGTAGCAAACCGCGGCTCCGCCCAGCGCGGCAAAGTGAAGCACCGCGGTCTCCTTGCAGGCTAGCAGCAGCGCGGCGCAGCCCGCTGCCAGCGCCGCGGCCCCCGCAGAGCGCGTCGCACCGGCGCGCCAAACGGCCAGAATCAGCGCCAGCGTGACAGCGACGAAGAGAGACTCGTGTATGAAATAGCGGTCATAGTAGACGGGAAGGGAATCCGTTGCAAACAGCAGCGCGGCCACGAGGCACGGCGCAAAGCCAAAAATCTCCGCCCCCGCGCCAAACAAAAGAATCGTGGCGGTTCCGGCCACAACCGGCGTCAGGCGCAGATCTGCCTCCGTAAGGCCAGCAAATCTCCGCGCACCCTGCAGACGCGCCAGCGGCAGCGCCAGTGCCGCCAGCACGGGGCCGTGACGGTCCTCCGGATCGTACCGGAAGCCCTGTCCGTCCAGTAGCTGCCCCACCATGTAGGCGTTCACCGCCTCATCGGTGTGCATGGGCCTTGCGCCCAGCTGCGGCAGCCGGATGGCCAGCCCCAGCAGCGCAACAACAAGAAACGCCCCCCAGCGTGCCAGCCCGGAGCGGCCGCCTGCCGCGCTTACGCCGCGGGCTTGCCCCACACCTCGACCTCGATGTAGTGGTTCAGCTTGTTGGCCGTGTTGCCGTTGCTGTAAAGACGCACATACCGGCCCTTGACGCCTTTGGCGTCCATCAGCTTGCCCTCATACGTCTCGATGTAATTCAAGTCCTTGCCCGCACCGAGGCCCAGCTCGTTGTGGAAATCGTTATTGAAAACCGTCGTCACGCCGGCGCGGAAGGTGGGATCGTTGGATACCTGCACCACTACGTCGCGATACACCCGCGCCTGCGAGTGGAAGTGCCACACCAGGATGGCATAGATGTTCGCCTCCCGCGCAAGATCGATCTGCACCCACTGCTTGCCCGGACCAAGCTCCACCCAGGAGCCTTCGTCGCCCGCCTTGTCGCCGTCGTCGATCATGTCCAGCGTGCCCACGTCGGGGTCATTGTCGCTGGAGGTCACCTTCTTGCCCTTGGCCAGATTCACCGTGCCCGCGGGAACGTAAAATGCCGGCCGCGTGCCCCTCCGCGGCTGCTCCAGGTTGGGCACGTTGATGGGCACCGGCGTGCCCACAAAGAGCGGCGGGGGCAGATGCGTTTGCAGCGGAACCTTGTTCTGCGCCACCGCGGCGCCGCCGGCTGAAAATGCCGAAACAATGACTAGGCCAATGAAAAAAATTCTGTTCATGATCTCATGCTCTCGCTTCCTCGGGAGTAATAACAAGCCGGGCTTGCGCCGCAACGGCTTCGTTGGCTTTGTGGATCACGTACTCGCTGCTGAACGCCTCGTCCCCGGGGCAGTTCAGCTTCGCCGTGCCGCGGATCGCGTTGAAAAAATTCTCCAGATGCGGCTGATGCACCGGCTTGTTAAAGAACACCGGAATCTGGTATTCCGCCAGTTGCGCCGTCTCCCGCACATCCACCTTGGCCGCGTCAGCGGAGACCGGCTTGGGGCTCACATAGCCCTTCTGCACCAGATCGTCCCACGAAACCGCCGTGGCCCGCGCCTCACGGTAAATCGCGCAAATCGACGGATCCTCCGACATCTTGATGGTCCCGTCGTCGCCCATGAACATTTCAAAGTAGCCGCCGCCCGCGCTGGTTGTGGTCTGCACTTGATAAAACGCGCGCGCCACTCCCTCGGCCAGAGGATACTCGTAGATCACCATGGCGTTGTCATACCAGTCGTGGTCCTTGTAGTAGTCCCGCCCCCCGCTGGCCATCACGGACCGGGGCAGAGTGCCCAGCCACCAGTTGAATATGTCGATCTGATGCGCGCCCAGATCCGAGAGCGGACCGCCGCCCATGCCTTTGTACCAGCGCCAGTTGCGGAACCGGTGCATGTCCTTGTAGCCGTACCTGGCCAGCAGCGCCGGCGGCATCGCATACTTCTTCGGCCAGCCAAAATCTTCCTTCACCGCGCGGTTCCACTGCGCCTGCGCCGCCGTGAGGCGTCCGCAGAACTGCGCCTCGTGCAACAGTCGATTGAGCGAGAAGAGATAGCGCGGATTGCTGCGCCGTTGATGCCCAATCTGCAACAGTTTCCCCGTCTCGCGCATGGTCTGCACCATCGAGCGCGCTCCGTCGATGGTGTTGCTCATCATCTTTTCGCAATAAACATGCAAACCCGTCTTCAGCGCCGCATTGGTCATCGGCGCGTGCCAGAAGTCGGGCGTCGCAATCACCACCGCCTGCAAATCCTTTTCTTTCTCCAGCAGGTCCTCGTAGTTCTCGTACGCCCGCACCTCGTTGCCGATCTTGCCCAGATACCGCGCCCCTTCGTTGCGGTGAAAATCCCAAATATCGCACAACGCCACCACCCGCACGTCCTTGATATTCAGAATCGAATCCAGCAGGATCTTGCCTTCTTCCCCGTAACCGATCAGGGCAATGTTGAGCGAGTTGGACGATGAGGCATGGGGGGACGCGGCCTGCTTGCCCGCATCCGACTTGCACGCGTCCAGCAGCAGGCCGGCCCCGGCCACCGCCGTCGCGCCAATAAACTCACGACGATTCAAAAGCGGATTCACCATCTTTTCAGCACCGCAAACCGGTTATGTTCCACGAGAAGAAACGCCGCCGCTACCAGGCCGGCGTGAATGCCCAGATAGGCCACCCCGTCGTTCTGATCGATCAGCACCAGGCCCGCCGTCAGCGCAATATAGAGCGCCGCCTGCGCCAGCAGCGAAAGGCGCGTGCCCAATCCAATCAAAAGCATGATGCCCGTTACGATGAAGGCCGGCCCCAGAAGATGATCGAAAGCCGTTACGGCAAACTTGGGCAAAAGCGGATCGTGCGCAAATTTGTCGCGCAGCGCGGCCGTCATGCCCGCGTAGTTGGCCAGCGCATACGACTTCACGTTGACGTTGATCATCACCCCGCTGGCATCCGGCTGCCCGGTCGAGGGATCGATCAGTGGCATGGCCACGGAGTGATACGCCCCGAACTTCTCTATGCCCACCAACAGCGCCCGCATGCCGAGCCAGAAGCGCAGCACCCAAAACGCGAAGGTAAAATCCCAACGGACTTTACCGCCACCGTCCCCTCTCGTCGCAGTCGAATCTGTCATGTCTCCTCGGTTGCAATCCTGCTGGATTAAAACGTTTTCAAAGCGCCCCGCCACGGCTTCGTCCGCCGCCGCGCGCGCCTAGCTCATCTTCCACGGCGCGCGATAGGCGCGCGTCAACAGCTTGCTGGCCTCCGGATCGTCCAGGATCTTCTCTTCCTGCGCGTCCCAGCGAATCTTTCGCCCCGTCAGCATGGAGATCAGGCACAGATGCCCGGGGATCGTCGAGTGATGGCCCACTTCGACCGGCGTCACCGTTTCCTGGCGCGTGTAGATGCAGTCTAGAAAGTTCTGCTGGTGATTGAACGAGGTGTAGAGCTTCACTTTACGCAGCTCCCGGGGAAGAGATTTGCCCCGCTTCCAGGCCGGATTCGAGGCCTCGAAGCCGCCCCGGTCCACCCACACCCATCCCTCGGTTCCCACCCACTTCACCCCGGTCTTGATCTCCGGATAGCCGCCCGCCACGGTCATGGTCACGTTCTCCGGATACTTCAATTCGAAGCGGAAGCGGGGCGCCGTGTTCCAAACCGCATGCGCCGGAGGAAGATCGCCCGTGCCTTCCACCTCCAGCGGACCGGTGTGGTCAAAGCCCAGGCCCCAGTGCGCGATGTCGCAGTGGTGGCCAATCCAGTCCATCAGTTGGCCCCCGCCGGTGTTGTAGTTCCAGCGCCACGTCTTGTGCGAGCGCGCCCGGATATACGGCTCCATCCGCGACGGCCCAATCCACATCTCATAGTCCAGTTGCGGCGGCGGCTCGCTCACCAGATGATTCCAGGCCGGCGTCCCCTGCACAATCTGTTCCAGGCTGGCCGCCTTGTCGCCCAGCGCCGCCAGACTGGCGAGCGCGTCTCTTTCCACATTGTCTAAATCGGTGTTGCCTCCCGGCAGGCCCACATCCACGTGCGTCACCGTCCCGATCAGACCGTTGCGGACAATCTCCGCGGCCTTGTGAAACGTGGGCACCGAGCGCTGCCACGAGCCCATCTGCCACACAATGCCGTTTTCTTGCACCGCGCGCACAATGGCCTGCTGCTCGGCGATCGTGTGCCCCAAGGGCTTCTCGCCATAGATGTCCTTCTTGCGGCGCGCGGCCTCCGTGGCCACAATCTCGTGCCAGTGATCGGGCACCGCGATCATCACCGCATCGATGTCGTCGCGCCCCAGCAGCTCGCGGTAATCGTGATAGCCCTTGCAGTCCCTGCTGCCGTACGCCTCGTTGATCATCTTCACCGCGGCTTGCAGATGATTCGCATCCAGATCGCACGCCGCCACCACCTGGCAATCCTCCAAGGCCAGAAAGGCCCGCGTGTTGTTGGGGCCCTGCAAGCCCATCCCGATCACGCCCAGGTTGATGCGGTTGTTGGCGGCCGCTCCCGAGCCCTGCGCACCGCGCGCCGGCAGCACCGCGGGAAGAATCGCTGCGGACCCGGCGGCCTTCAAAAACTGGCGGCGGTTGAACGGGCGCTGTACAGCAGGCGTGGCGGCGGGGAAAAACATTATCCAACCTAAATATCACTTCAGACAATGACGCTGCAACTGCGTGGGCGTGCGCTCCGCCCCCGCGCGCGTCTCCAGGAACATGTTCGCGCGCAAGCGCAGGAGCTTCGCGCCCATTGGAGCAGGAGCCATGCGCGTGAAGCCGGGGCCCCGCGCGCCAAAGCCAGCCGGCGCGGCCGCAAACGCGCTTCCCCCAATCGCGCTTGGTCGCGTGCAATCACCGCGGCAATCACCGCGCGGGCGCAGCGTCAATCGGCCGGGAAGCAGGAGAATCATTCTCCCCCCGCGGCGCGAACAGGGCCCACCGTCCACGCGGCGGTTGCGGTCGGCATGCAATGAACTGCGGCGCGGACGCGCGCGCGTCCCCGCGCCTGCGCCAGTTCTCGCCCCGAACGCGGCGAGGAATCCACGGCCGCTCTTCACCTCCGCCGCTTCCGCAGCTATGCCCTCTTCCTCCATCGCGTAGACGCATCCTTTCAATCAAGTAAATGGGCGTTCCCGTTTGCCGGTTATCTCCCCCGGACGGCGCATAATAGTCCCATCCGCCGGAGGAGCAGAAAGGGAAATCGGCTCAGGCGCGGGCCTTTTCTCCTGGCCAGACGGCCGGCATGTTGCATTGTGCCGCGCATGCAATGCCGGATATCCACAGTCGATTCTGTCGGATATCCGCCGGTCTATACAAAAATGTGCCCCCTACCCCCCCGGGGGTATCAATTCGCTTTATTTTCGCCCTGCGGGGTGCCCGGAATCTCGTGAATCTTTCGTCCCATCACATTCCCGTCCACTTTCGCGCGACCGCGCAGTTGGGGCGCCGATGCTGTGGAGCCGGCATCGGCGCCGAATCCGCTTTACGCCTCGGACCACGGGAATTTACCTTGTGAGACTAAGGGCGCTCTGTCGTGACCGGGAACACTTTGGGTGCTTTCCGGTGTCTAAGACAATAGAGCGCGCGGGACATGCGGCCGCAAGCCGGTGTTCCGTCTCCCGCGCACTCGGTTGCGGCATCGGATCCCGGTGGTCTTCGCACGCGCCGGAACGAGGAGCGCAGATGGCACTCAGACGGTGCACCCGGCACGGATCTGCCCGGCGCCTGCCGCTTGAAATCTGCGTATGGGTGGGAGGATTCTGAATGCAGGCGGACCTCACCATGGGCAATCTTGCCAGCGCGTTGACGCTCCAAACCGAAGAAGCGGCCCTCCTGGACGAACTCCGGGCCGGTTCCGAGGAAGCTTTTGCCTGGCTCATCGCGCGCTACCACCAACCGATTTACTCCCTGCTGGCGCGCATCGTTCACGACCGCGCCGATGCCGCCGACCTCACCCAGGAAGTCTTCGTCAAGATCTTCCGCGGCATCCGCAACTTCCACGGCGAATCCTCGCTGCGCACCTGGATCTACCGCATCGCCCTCCACGAAGCCTCCAACCAGCGCCGCTGGTGGATGCGCCATCGCCAGCAGGAGGTCGCCATCGACGCGCAAATGACGGAAATGGATTCCGGGCAGCCGGCGCGCCTCGCCGATCTGCTGGTCGATCCATCGGAAACTCCCTTTGAATTAGCGGTCCACGAAGAAAACCGGGCCCGGGTCGAGGCCGCCTTGCAGCGCGTACCCGAGCCCTTCCGAACTACCCTCATCCTGCGCGACATCGAGGGCTTCGTCTACGAAGAGGTGGCGGAGATGCAAGGTGTGAACCTCGGCACCGTCAAGTCGCGGCTCGTCCGGGGACGCGCCGCCCTGAGAGCCATCCTGACCGCCCCCGCGCAGCCGGCGCAGCCTCCGGCCCGCGCCAGCTTTGCCTGGTCTCTCGGAGAGGAGACGCAATGAACGCCTGCACAAACACGCAAGCCAAATTTACCGACTATCTCGACGGCCGCTTGACCGGCCGCGAAATGCAGCGGGTCGCCTCTCACCTTGACCGCTGCCGCGCTTGCGCCAGTGAGTGGGACGCGCTCCGCCAAACCCAGTCCTTCCTTGCCGGCCTTGGCTCCGTCGCAGAACCCGATGACCTCCTCCTCCGCATCCGCGTCGCCGTCAGCCGCGAGCGCGCCCGCCAGCGGCAGGGCGCCTTCCATGCCTTTAGCCTGGCCTGGAAAAATACCATCGGACCTTTCCTTCTGCAGGCCTCCGCGGGCTTGGCCAGCGCCGTCCTCTTGCTGGGAACGGTCATCGTCCTCGTCACCATGTTCGCCCAGCCCGAACCGGCTCGCGCCAGTGCCGACGAGCCTCTGGGCATGACCACCGGACCTCATTTCCTTTATCTTTCCCCCAGCGCCGGCGCCAACGAGATCGGTGCCGTCTCTGGCCCCGTGGTCGTTGAAGCCTTCGTCAACCCCGCCGGCCAGGTTTACGACTATCGCATCGTCTCCGGACCCACCGACAGCGCCACCCGCGCCCAGGTGGAAGACATGCTCCTCTGGAGTGTCTTCGAGCCCGCCCGCCGTTTTGGCCAGCCCGTCCGCGGCCTCGCGGTTCTCTCCTTTTCGGGTGTCTCCGTACGCGGCTGACCGGCGCCTCGGCCGGTTTGGCCCGCCGCCGCCGCTTCCCCCCAGCCTCCCCGCCTTCGCCCGCCCCCCTTGCCACGCGCGCCCGCGCGTTTGACGGGATAGGAGACAGGGGCCGGGAAAAGTGCACCCCCCCCCTGTAGCCCCCAAATGCCAACTCGGGAAGTTGTCATCTTGGTAAACATCTACAGCTCATCTGATTTTTATGTGGTCTCAAAACAGCAGTCAATCCATATTTGAATTGTGGGACTTCGCCGCGTTCAGAATGTATGGAAGAATTCAAAGCGACTAGCCAACCGGCAAGGTGTTTTGAACAGGGCTCAGTCAAAGGCGGCCTTGCGGACCGACGCAAGCCCTATGTCAAGAATTGACAACTGTCCAACAAAGAAAAAAAACGTGAAAAGTGACTCTACGTTTTTGGCGGCTTGGATAGTTTGAGCAGCCCTTCCATCCGCTGCAAAATCTCAGAGGGAGGAACTCTCAGCACGCCGGCCAACTGTACCAGGGATCGAACTGTAGGACTGCGAATGCCCCGCTCCAACAAACTGATGTACGTCCGGTCAAATCCACACTCAAAGGCCAACTGTTCCTGTGACATTTCTCGTTCAAGTCGGATTTCGCGGAGTGCTTGACCGATGGCCTTATCGGGACCAAGATTAGGTTGGATTTGCTTTCGTGGCCGTTGACTCACATACGCAATGCTGCTATTCTCGACGACGATGATCCCACGGACTATGGTCTACATTTCTATCTAATAGCGGAGAGGGATGTTCATGCCGCGCTGGGATAAGTCTGCTAGTGCCTCACGATTTCATTACGCACTGCTTCTGTGCGCACCGCTCCTCATGACCAGTTCGGTCACAATGGCGTGGACAGAAACAGATGTGCCCGCTTGCCCTGCCGGATCGCGGAGCACTCATTGGCAAACGGAAGGCAGCCCCTATATCCAGTATCGATGCGAACTCCTGGAGAAGTCAGACAACATGGAAATGTGCCGAGAGTGGGAAGGAACTCGCTGGAGCACCACGGCTGCTGTACCGTGTGGTTCGCGGGTGAGCTTTACCGTCTCCTACACAGGTCCACTAAAATGTCCCGTCTCACAGCAAGTGTATTTGGGTTCCGTTTCATCCGGCATCAAATGCCTTCCAACCGGCTGGGTAGCTTTACCGTTTAACGGTTCCAGTTGCCCAACTGGTTTTGTACATGGCGCGACGGCTGTACGTCCAACCGAAGCCTGCTATGGCCCTGAACCTTCCGAGCACGCACAAGACCTTGCCGCACATGACATCAACGGATTCAGACTGGACATGACATTCAAGCAAGTTCAGGAGTTGGCCGGTGTACCGTTGAGTCATCTCGGTGGAAACGACTTCGATGTGACCGTGAAAGGTATCGATTACGGATTTGGCTTTTCAGTTCTTGGCCATCTGTACCGGATCGATTCGAAGCAACCATTGGGCCGATTCATTCCTGACGCAACATATGGGAGGATGCTGACGGAGAAGCTTACAGAGAAATTTGGCCCTCCGCAGACGAACCAATTACCGGGAGGGCCAGCGTTTTGGCAGTTTGTAGAACCGTACAACGCGGGGAATGGAGTGACGGCAAACCGCATAACCGTGAGCCTTTCAGCAATGCTCATGTCCGGCTGGAATCAACCTGTCGCGCTTCAGCTAAAGTTGATGGATTTCAGAATCATGCGCCGCGATGTTGCCATTGCAAATACAGAACCGCGATCACGCGCCGAAAAAGCCACACAGTTCTAAGGGTGATTTTGAATCAAAGTGAATGACTTCTGACCGATGCTGGTTCAATCTTCCGCAAGCATCCGATAAGTTTTCTTAGATTGTTTGTATGAGGCCGCGATTTCCCAGTGCGCCATTTAATCAGCGCGCGCCTCGAAAATCCCGTTTCCTCGCACAATTTCCGCAGAGATATTCCTTTCAGCGCTGGCCTGATCTTGGTTTCCCACTCATCACGGCTCGGGTCAACGAATTCAGTATACGCATCGGCTGCGGAGTGGACCATGCCTGCGTCGATCTCTTCAAGCTCATTCGATTCTTTCCCAATGAACCTGAGCCGACGAATTAAAACGCGGCGGCGGTAGAGCAGGCCGCGCGTGTCTTTCCCGCAGATATTCCCTTTCGAGTCGGCACACTTGGACTCCGTGTGGAATTCATATTCGGAGATCACATCCCTAAACGTCTTGACGCTCGCGGTGTGCCTGCTTGAATAATTTTCGGAAGTAGAAATGCGGAACCCGCCCCCTGAATACTGATCGATCCATTTCTGACCGGTCCATTTCGCCGGATTGGTCTCGTAGGGTGCTATCAGGTGAAAACGGACAGGATCAGTGCCAAACGGGTGCCCGAATGGTTTGACGTGGCAACTCAGCAGAAAATTGAAGGGCTTGATTTGCTCGGGATATTTCTTTCCTGAATTCAGGCCGTCTAGTGCGCGAAGAATTGCGGGGTTGCTCACGGTAACGCGCCCAACTGCTGGCGTCGTCGCAAATGGCAGAGATCGAACTCTCTTCCTTACCGTTCGATCCAGAATTGATTGCCAAACCTGTGCGATCCATTCCCGATCTTCAGATTCGGGATCGGTAGGATTTAGCAAGTGCCCGAGGCCGTGCTCAGACCAGCGATTTTCACCGTTATTCATTTTTCTTCGCAGTAGTTCCGGCGCTCCGTTCTTGCCGCGCAAAAAGAGCGCGTATCGCTTTGCAGAAATTGCATAGCACCATATCGGCCGCTGCCTTTTTGTCTCAGGATCAAAATTGTCATCCTCAATTTTGAGAATTGATCCGGGAATGGCGGATTTGTCATACGGGCTGAGTGATTTGAATCGTTCAGCGATGCCGTTCACCTGTTTCCACGAGAGAGCCTTGACTGCTGCGGTTCCATTCTTCTGGTGGTGATCTCCACCTGGGCAATCAACCAGGCCGCCGCGCTCTGTGGCAACAATCGCCATCGAGTCGGTATCCTCCATTGCATACGTCCCGCCTAGCTCCGCAACCGACTTTTCCAGCAGAGAAAGCATCAGCCGTGCCGCGCCAGTGATGAGCGAGGCGAACGGCGGGAAGCAGAATTCTCCAGGGATTTCCGGCTTTTCAACCTCGCACGAAAAGGGCTTCGCGTCCACGCCGTGACAGTTCACCTGCACCGGTTGCGTATTCCGGTCGATGTGGGCCGGTGATTCCATTGGATGTGGGCCACTGATTCCGGTGTGATGTGGGCCGGGATTCCGTTTTGATGTGGGCCGCATTTTTGGTTTCACCGTAATCGTGGCCCACA
>JAJZVX010000012.1 GCA_021846985.1 Acidobacteriota bacterium
GGGCGCGGACCAGGTACAGGTGACCACGGCCGACTACGGAACGCGCTTTATTGTGGTGGCGGGTCTGCTGAACGTGATTGCGGCGGTGGACGCCCACAACCTGCGCACGGGGAGGAAATCCTAAGTGTTCCGGCCCTCACACTTCACGGCGCTGACGCTGTTTGCGCTCTTTGCCTCGATCATCTTTGGGATCACCATGCGCGATACGCCGCGGCGCATGGCGCGCTACGGCGCGTACTGCTTTGTTCTGTTCGTAGGCTCGGCGATTGTGCTGAGCTGGGTGATGTATTTCATCGCGCGGTAACAGCCGCGCCGGCGCGGATGCGCATCCTTACTCCCCCAAAGACAATGTCTGAAGAAGAGAACAGAAAGAGAATATATACCCCCCGGGGGGGTAGGGGGTATATTTTTCTGTTCGCAGTCCGGTTTGCGGGCTTGCCGGCGCGGCCTTATCCGCACCTGTCCTTTTTGCGATTATCCACCTGCGGACGGGAATCTTCTGCAAAGCGGACGGCGCATGGAGTTTGACCGGCAGCAAATGGGGAAGAGTGCGGTTCCCGAGCTTCCGTAGCCTGTGCAATTGTGGGCAACGCGGCATTTTCCCGAGAAATCTGCGGGCGGGCCGGGACGTTTGCGGGATGCAACTACGCCGAAGGCGCAACAACGAGCGTCCAGGTCTCGCAAGGGCGAGACCTGGACGCTCATTTTCGAATCGAGTCCGCGTGCGCCGTGGGCCCCGCGCGCGGCTGTTTTGCGGCGAAGGGATCCGGCCTGACGCTGGCGCGCCGGCACGCGGCAGCCGCTGGAGCGGCGCACGCAAAGGGGACGGCCTCAGCAGTTTACGGCACGTCTGAAGCTGAGGCCGTGTCCTTTCAAAAACGGGACATGGACGACTGCTAGGTAAAGATAATCTGCCCTCCGGCGGCCTTTTCGTAGAACTGTCCGACCGAGATGACGCCGTCCACCTCCGGGCAGAAGTCGTCTGGCTTGAGGTGGAACATGTCCACAGTGGCCCTGCAGGCGTAGATTTCGGCTCCGGTGTCGTGGATCATGGTGAGAAACTCGCCCACCGGCGGGATGTCGAGCTTCTCAATTTCCTTCTTCATCATGGAAGTCGCGAGGGACGACATGCCGGGGAGGGCGCCAAGCAGGGTGGGCATGTGCATGGCGGGATTGCCGACGGTCGCCACTTTAAGGTTGTTCATGCGCTTCTTGATGACGGCGTCAAGCCCGAAGAAAGTGAAGAAGAGCGAGGCCTCAATGCCCTCCATGCGCGCGCCGTTGGCCATGATGAGCCCGGGGTAAACGCCCTCCAGCGATCCATGGGAGACAATGATCGAGACTTTTTCAATGGGTTGGGTCGAGTTGTGAGTCATCGTATTTTCTCCGCGTCAGATGCATCCTTTGGGTTTGGGCAGCCCGGCGATGCGCGCTGCCTTTTTGGCCGGTCCTTTGGGAAAGAGCTGGTAGAGCGTCTTGGTATCGACGCCGCTCTCCTTGGTAAGCCGGCGGATGGAGGGCGAGTCGCCTTCCTTGTCGAAGACGGAACGCATGAAGTTGAGGACCGCCCAGTGTTGCGGGGTCAGTTCCGGAATGCCTTCGAGGGCGGCGATTTCGCGCGCAACCTCTTCATTCCAGTCGTTGCGGTCGGCGAGATTGCCATCCGCGTCGAGTGTGAGTGTTTTTCCGCCTAGTATCGCTGTCTGCATGATTCACCTCTTATGTTGTTGAAGCTGAGTTGGCACCGGAAGGCGCGGAGGGGGAGGCGTGCGATCCGCCGACGACCTTCAGGAATTCGACCAGCATGGCAATTCCGCGGCGAGCCTCAGTGGAGTTGAGGTCGCGCAGAATGGCGAAGATGGACTTGTTGACATCCATGGTTGCCTGCACGCGCCCGAAGCCGTGGATGATGGCCGCAAGGGCGTCGAGGACCTCCGGCTTTGTCAGTTCTCTGACAAAGCCGACCAACTGCGGGACACTGGCCTCGACCTGATTCCAGTCTTCAGCGGAGTGGGCGCAAACGAGGGCGTCGCCCACGCGGGCTCCGGCAGACAGGGCGTGGAAGTAGCCTCTTTCCTGCAGGGACTGGTTGGCCTGAACGATGCGCCGCATCCCGTCGCGCAGGATGGGTTGGGCATCCTGCAGGAAGTCCGCCGCACTTTGCAGTTGCTGGATGGCGTACTCAAACAGATGTGCATTGGCCAGGACGGCCTTGACGAGACTTACGATCTCCGTGGGGCGCAGGTCCGCGGTGCCGAAGGCCTTGACGGCATCGCGCATGGCGTTTTTACCCACCAGGGAGAGGTCGGCTGCGAGATCCTCGGCGCTGTTTCTGAAGCGCCTGAGGCTCGCCATCTCTTCCACGACGAAGTCCAGCTTGCGGTCCAGTTCCGCGAATCGATCCTCAACCGTCGGAGTCGCCATCACACCACCTGCTTTCCGGCCATGAGCATTTCGTTGGCGATGGGCAATTCCACGCCACGGAGGAGCAGGTTCCAGTAGACCCAGCGGAACATGAGCTTGCCGTAGTGATTGATGGCGCTTTCGCCGAGGAGCTTGAAGGGCCCCACGCCGGGAAGTGGAAAGGCGCCGGGCAACGGCTCGGTTTCGTAGTTGAAGTCGATGAGCATGCCCTTGCCGAAGCCGGATTCGATGAAGCAGTTGGCATGCCCGTCGAACTCGGCGCGTGGAGGCCGTCCCTCGATGTGCTCCATGATGTTTTCAAAGAGGATCTCGGACTCGAAGTGGGCCACGGAGCCGGCCTTGGAAGCGGGCAGGTTGGTGGCGTCGCCGATCACGAAGACATCCTCGATCCCTTCGGCCGCCAGCGTCTTTCTGTTGGTGGGGACGAAGTTCAGTTCGTTGCCGATGCCGCTGCGGGCAATGGCTGGATCGCCCATGTTGGTGGGGATCGACACAAGCAGATCGTAGTTCACCTCGGTTTCATCCCAGGCGACGAGTTTTTTCTGTTCGTTGTCCACGCGGGCGAGGCCGAAATCGGAGGTGACGGAGATGCCCTTGCGTTCGAGGAATTCGCCCAGCACGCGGCTGGAGGTGGGCTTGGTGAAGGCTCCCGAGAGCGGCGTAACGAGGTGAATGTCAACTTTGCCGCGCATGCCGCGTTCGGTGAAGTAGGCGTCGGCGAGGAAGAGAAACTCCAGCGGGGCGACGGGGCACTTGATGGGCATTTCGGCGATGCTGAGGACGAGTTTGCCGCCCTGCCAGGTCTTCAGGAACCGGCCCAACCGTTCGGCTCCGCGCGGGGTATAGAAGTCGAACTTGCTGACTCCCCATTCGTCGTCCATCAGCCCTTCAGTCTGCTCCGGGTGGATGTCGGCCCCGGTGGCGACGATAAGGCAGTCATAGCGGAGCGCTTCTCCGTTGGCCAGAACCACCTTTTTCTTCTCCGGGTCGATTTGGTCGATGCTGGAGAGGATAAAGCGAATCCGTCCGGGCAGGTACTGGCGGCGCGGCCGGACCAGATCGCGCATGCGGTATATGTCGAACGGAACGAAGAGGAAGCCTGGCTGGTAATAGTGCTCTTCTTTGCCGTCGACGACAGTAATGCGCCAATCGCGCTCGTCCAGAGCATTGGCGAGCTTGTTGGCCATGATCGTTCCGGCAGTGCCACCACCGAGGATCAACATGTGACGCATCGTGGATCTCCTTCAGGGCGGGCTGGATTTCGCGGAGAGCGTGTGGCGTTGAGTCCAGCCGTCTGACAGGGAGGAATGCATGTGGGTGGCCAAAGTAGAATATCTTTTATATCAATGACTTACCTGAATTTTTCGGCGGGGAGTAAACATTTTGTTGCAACATTTCGCATCAAATCTAACACAAAACGTATCAGGGAAGAGCTCTCAAGCCAAGCCCAGTTCCCGCATCCGGCGCCAGAGCGTTGCGCGGCTGATTCCCAATGCCGCGGCGACCTCGGCGCGTTTCCAGTGGTGAGCGTCGAGCAGGGCGCGCAGTCGTTCGGTCTGCGACTGGTTCTGGAGAACCTGCGACTGGTCCGGGGAGATATTCCGGCGGGGCGGCAGAGCCGGACCAGGGACGGTCTCCGCTCCGAGGGCGGGCTGCTTGATCTCTTCCGGGAGGTCTTCGGGGAGGATCGTCTCTCTTTGCGCCACCGTGACGGCGTACTCGATGGCATTGGCCAGTTCGCGCACGTTTCCTGGCCAGGCGTAGTTCAGCAGCAGGCGCATGGCCTGCGGGGAGATGCGCCGGACGAGCCCATACTGCGCCGTGACGCGGTTGAGCATGTTGAGGGAAAGCGGGGGGATGTCTTCACGGCGTACGCGCAGGGGGGGTACCTCGATGGGCACGACGCAGAGCCTGTAATAGAGGTCCTCGCGGAACCTGCCCTGCCGCATCGCCACGCGCAGGTCGGCGTTGGTAGCGGAGATGACGCGCGCGTGGGTGGTTCGTGTCACGCTTTCGCCCAGGCGCTGGTACTGCTTTTCCTGGAGCACGCGCAGCAGCTTGACCTGGAGAGCGGGGGGCAGTTCGCCGATCTCGTCCAGGAAGAGGGTGCCATGGGAAGCCAGTTCGAAGCGGCCTACGCGATCCCGGATGGCCCCGGTGAAGGCGCCGCGCACATGGCCGAAGATTTCCGATTCGAGCAGTTCGGCGGGGAGGGCGCCGCAGTTGACGGCGACGAACGGTCCTCCGCTGCGGGTTGAGTGCTGGTGAATGGCCCGCGCCACCACCTCTTTTCCGGCGCCGCTTTCTCCGGTGATCAGGACGGTGGCCTCACTCTGCTGCAGCGTCTCGACCAATTTGAAGATGCGAAGCATGGCGGGGGAACAGGCGACGGCGCCGGAGTAAAACACCGGCGCGGTGGGGCTGCTGCCCTCATCGTCGGCGAGCCGCAGGACGACAAGGTAGCGGACTTTGGGGTCGCAGATTTCCGAGTTGCCGGATGCCAGGGGGGCGGTGGTGATGGACACCAGCCGGGGCGATGTGCCGGCGAAGGCAAGGGTGGCGCGCCAGCCTTCGCGCATCTGCCCGTCGAGGAGCGCCTGCCGCAACGGGCCGCGCAACCCAAAAAGCTCCGTGCCGAGCAGCTCTTCCACGGGGCGGCCCACCACCGCCTTCGAGACGCCCTCGGCTAAGTACCGGTCGAGCAGGTGCGAGGCATGCACAATCCTGAAGCCGGGGTCGAGGCAAATAAATGCCCTGCCCACCGAGGCGAGGGCCCAGGTGACGCCGTGAAGAGCGGCTTCGGTGAGCGGGCTTTCAAAGCGGTCCGAGGCGCCGGAGCCGTTCGCATCTGGCATGGTCGTGGTCATCCTCTCCCGTTTCTTCCGCGCCGGCGCGCGTCACCTGCGAGGGCGGCCGCGTCCGATCAGGGCAAGCGCGCGGCAGCAGCCGTCCAGAGAATTGTAGCTCGACTTTCGCCAGCTCCATCGTCCGCCTTTCGCAGTCTGGGGGGGAGAGTCGAGATTGCGGGGAAAGCGTCTCTCAGGGGCTCAAGCCGCATGGATCTTAAGGGCACTTACAGCAGGGCTTGAAGCCCGTGCCCTTGCAAAACGGGAGCTTCAACCGAGTCGAGGAGAGTATGCGGTCCGCGAAGGCTCATGGGAAACAGGGAGACGGTCTTGTTTTTGATCCGGTCTGTTCGCAGCCGCGCGGGATGCCAGCGGGGTGGGCGAATTGGCGCCGCCTTCGCGCTACGGGCGAGATTCGCGCCGCGGTCCGCTCAGAAGACCAACCTTGCCGCGAGCTGAACAAGACGGGGCGAGGATGCATTGACGATCTGGCCAAAGGTGCTGTCGCTGATGTTGCCGTCTACGGCAGCGGGTCCAAAGAACTGTGCGTGATTGAGCGCATTAAAGACCTCCGCGCGCAATTCAAACGCTTTAGCTTCTGTGATCCGCACCTCCTTTTGCAGGGCGGTGTCGAAGTTTTCGATTCCCGGTCCGGCAAAGTAACGCCGTCGCGTATTGCCCATCGTGCCCAGATTCGGGAGGCTGAAGAGCGCGGTATTGAACGCCGGGTTGCCGCGGCGCGGATTGAAATTGAGGTTGAGGTTGACAGTGTCAATGGGTTGATTTCAGATTCTGTTGCAACTCTGTTGCAACAACCCGCGCACCCGCTAAGGATTCCCGGCCATGCCCTTTGCCAACACTGAAATCCCCGGAAGGTTCCAGACTCTCCTGGCCGAACGCGGCATTCGTATGACCGGACAACGGCGCGCCATCCTCAATGTGATTGAGACGGCCAAGAAACACCTGGATGCTGGACAGATTCTTCGCCGCGCCCGCAAACTCGATGCCTCCATCGATCGCAGCACGGTCTATCGCACCCTTGGATTGCTCAAGCGGCATGGCTTGATCGACGAGCTCGACCTGATGCATCTGGAGGGAGAGGCGCACTACTACGAGCGCAAGCCTGACCGCGGTCATATCCATCTCGCCTGTCTGCGCTGCGGCAAAATCATCGAGTTTGACAGTGATCTCTTCGAATCGCTGAAGGCGCAGATGGAAAAGGAGTGCGGCTACCGGATTGCCGTTGCGCGGCTCGAGGTTGGCGGGTATTGCTCCAAGTGCCGCACCTGAGGGCACAGGCGATCCATGCGGTTGATTTGGCATTGGACCGTGATTCTGGCTGCCGCCGGCCGTGTTTGCGGTCTTGTTTGCGCCGGGGGCGTTCCATGGCATCCAGCTCCGGGGAGCCGGAGCTGGATGGGCGGTGATCAGAGACTGACCAGGGGCGTGGCGTGTTCGGGCTGGCAGAGGGCGGGCTGGTCGTCTTCGGTTTTGGGTTTCCAGTTGCGGGGCTGGTAGATGCAGCAGGGTTCCTGGGCCAGGGGGTCGCCGGTGAGGGCGTAGGCGCGGGCGCGCGAACCGCCGCAGATCTCCTTGTACTCACAGGCGCCGCACTTGCCTTCGAGCTTGCTGGTGTCGCGCAGGGCCTTGAAGATGGGCGCCTCGCGGTAGATGGCGGCGAGGGGCGTTTCGCGGATGTTGCCGGCGTGGATGGGCAGGAAGCCGCTGGGGTAGACGTTGCCGACGTGGGAGATGAAGAGGAAGCCCTTGCCGTCGTTGACGCGGCGGGTGGCCCAGCCCATGTTGCGGGTTTGGGCGTCGGCGGTAGGGTCGCCGGGCTCGTAGGCGTGCGCCGCGCCGGGGTGGCCGTGCCCCATGCGCTTTTCCTCGAGGTTGTGCTGGAGGAGGTAGCGGCGGTAGTGCATGGCCTCAGTGGTTTTGACCTGGAAGCTGGCGCGCTGGGAGAGCTCGTAGATTTTGCCGAAGACCTGCTCGAACTCCTCGCCGGAGAGCAGGTCGGCCTGTTGGCCGCGGCCCACGGGAACGAGGAAGAAGACGTTCCACATGACGATGGACATTTTTTCAAAGAGGGCGCAGAGGTTGTCGAGGTCGTGGGCGTTGTGGCGGCTGATGGTGGAGTGGACCTGGATGGGGATGCCGGCCTCGTTGGCCCACTGGATGGCCTGGACGGTGCGGGCCCAGGCGCCGGGCAGGCCGCGGAAGGCGTCGTGAATCTCGGGGGTGGAGCCGTCGAGGGAGATGCCGAGGCGGACCAGGCCGGCTTCTTTGAGCTGGAAGATGGCTTCGCGCGTCAAAAGGGGTGTGGCGCTGGGGGTGAGCGCAACCTGTACGCCCCTGGAGGCCGCGTAGCGGATCAGCTCGAAGACATCTTTCCTTTTCATTGGGTCGCCGCCGGTGAAGACAAAGATGGGGATATGCATGTCGGCGATCTGGTCAATGAGGGCGATACCCTCGGCGTGGGAGAGCTCGTCGGGATGGGGGATGGGCTGGGCGGCGGCGCGGCAGTGCTTACAGGCCAGATCGCAGGCCTGGGTGATCTCCCAGATGGCGAGAAACGGGGTTTCGTCGTAGTTCAATCCGCCGCGTGCGGGAATATGGTGCATGGGCTGCATCGGCATGGAACGACCTCCAAGGCGATCAAGGCTCACCGGGCCGGTGGGAAGTTGCCAGGGCGGGGGAGCGCCTTGATTCATTGTAAGAAGACCAGCGGAAGGGGAGTTTGGGCTGTGATTCAGATCACCATAGCGGGCAATCCGGGAGGTGGGGACGGAGGCAGGGACGGATTTCTGACGGATTTCTGACTGGACAGACGACCCAAAAGGGAACAAAATCATCCCTCTGGCAGGAGATTGTGCCGGAGGGATGCCGTTTCCGGAGGTAGAGTAGGAAGGGCTGGTGTTCCGGATGCCTGGAGATTGAGTTTCGTTGATTGATTGCAATCACTTGGCTCTGTGTCACCGGGCACCGCAAGTCCGATCTTCAGACTGCCAGAGTATGGCGGCATCAAGGGCAGTTCCGGAGCGGCCGTGCGGGCGCGGCAGGCGGGCCGGACAGGATGCAGAAACGAAGAGCGCCGGCGGGCGCGGCTGCACACGCAGAGGCGCGCTCTGGAACCGCACCAAAGGAGGTTCCCATGGCAATCCACATTGCGCCGGGTTGGAGCAAACCCTCCACCCTGCTGTTTGCCTCCGAAATTCCTGCCAACGAGAAGGCTTTCGCCTTTGCAGTGGCGCAAGCCGCGGAGTTCGGCGCGGACCTCATTCTGTTTCACGTGTACGACACGCTGGTGGTAGCGGCATCAGAGAGCTCGGGGATCCGCTACTACGATTACGCCGCGGCCGCGCGCAGCGAGATTCAGCATCTGGAGCCTCTGGCCAGGCGCGCCCGCGAGCGTGGGGTTCACTGCGAGGTGGTGGTGCGGCCGGGTCTGGCCGCCGATCAGATCCTGGCCTATACGCGCGAGCGGGCCATTGACCGGATCGTGATGGGCACGCACTCTCCCGGTCCCATCGGCAAGCTGCTGGTGGGCTCTGTGGCCGAGGCCGTTCTGCGCACCGCCCAGGTGCCCGCGTATATTGTGGGCCCCGAGGTGGTAGACGGGACGTATCGGAACTTTGCCACGCAGACGATTCTGTGCGCGGTGAGCCTGCTGGAGGCCAGCCCGGTGGTAGTCGATTTCGCGGCTGAGCTTGCCGCCCAACACCATGCGCGGCTGGTGCTGCAGCACGTGATCCGGCCGCAGGAGCGGGCCGAACTGCTTGCCGGCCGGCCGGTGGAGGAGATCGAGACGGAGCTTCTGCGCATGCTCCCGGAGGGGCTCCACGACGAGGTGAGCGCGCAGGCCATTGTGGTTCCCGGCGATCCCACGGAGGAGCTGCTCTACCAGGCGCGCGCGCAGCAGGCTGATCTGATTGTTCTGGGCGCCCAGGGCGCTTCGGCCTTTGCGGCCATCACCCGCCATGGAGTTGTCTACAAGGTGCTGGCGCACTCGCATTGCCCTGTCATGACGCTCTCGCCGGTGGTTTTGGCCGCGTGTGGGGCCACGCTGGAAAAGCGCCACCAGGGCGAGGCGTATCTGGCCGGCGTCATCTAGCTTGCGGGAGGCAGGAGGTATGAGGTTCGAGGCGGCCCAGGTTCCGTCGGCCGTGGCGGATGGAACCTGGGCCGCCCGGCCTGGACGCCCACTCATCGCCATCGAGCCGCAATGCATGGGCGGCGCTCTTCCTGCCTCTGCGGGGATGCAGGGTGTGGCGAAATGGATGAGCGAGGCACCTGCCACTCCCCGACGTTATTCCTCGTCCTCTTCGGTTTACGACAAGAGCCTATTCCGGGTTCGCCCCTGCTCCAGTTTTCCGCCGTGTTTCTTGTCCGAGCGCAGGAGTAGAACGGCGAAGACCAGTCCGGCGACGCCGAGGCAGGCGAACATGATCTGGGTGGCCGTATAGGTTCCGGTTGCGTCGCGGAGCTTTCCATTGAGGAGGGGGAACAGCCCCAGGCCGAGGTTCTGGATGGCCGTCATGAGACCGAAGGCGGTGCCCACGCGCTTTTCTTCGACCACGAGTGGCACCGAGGGCCACATGGCCGCCGGGACCAGCACAAAGGCGGCGCCCAGCACCACCATGCTGGGGATGGGATTCCATGGGGTGATGCCCATGACGAGGTGGGCGGGAATGAGCATGAGCGAGCCGGCGACCATGAGCGTGGCGCGCTTGCCGACGCGGTCCACGAGGTTGCCGGCGAAGGGCGCGAAGACCATGGAGGCGAAGATGACGATGCTGGTAATGCCCGGCGCCGTGGAGAACATGTGGAGGAAGTTGTCGAAGATCTGGGCCAGGAATCCGCCCGAGGTCTCGCTCACCAGCGGGATGCCCCATTTGTCGTGGAACATGTCCGTGGCCAGGGCCGTGAAGGGGAAGATGGCGCTGTAGAAGGTGACGCAGAGAAGGACCACGTACCAGTAAGAGGAGTTGAACTTGCGGATATCGGAGAAGACGATTTTGTCGCTGCCTTCCGGCTGGGGCAGGCTGAGCAGGCGCTCGCCATGGCGGTCCATGACGTTAAAGACCAGGTTGCACAGCAGGGAGAAGAGGCAAAAGCCGGCCGCGGCCCAGAGAGCGGTGCGATAGCTGCCGAAGTATTGGGCGATGAGCTCTTCGGTGTTGAAGCTGAACAGCGTTCCGACACGGCTGATGGTCAAGGCGATGCCGAAGGCGAGGGCCATTTCCTTTCCCTTGAACCATCGGCTGATGATGGCGCTCTGCACCACGATGAGCGACTCAGACCCCGCGCCGAAGATCAGGCGGCCGGCGAAGAGTTCCCAGCGGGCGTGGGCCATGGCCACGATGGTTGCGCCCACCAGCACCAGGGAGCAGAAGAGCAGGCTCGCGCGCCGCGGGCCGAGCTTGTCATAGAGCATGCCGCCGAAAAAGACGATGACAATGGCGGCCACGGAGTAGGCGGTGTAGAGATTGCCGATGGTGCTGCGGTTCAGATGCAGCGCCTCGATCAGCGTGGGCGCGAGCGCACCGATGCTGTCGTAGGCGAAATAGCTGCCGAGCACGATCAGGCTGATGAACAACAGGATCGTGAATCGGTAGAAACGCCTTGCGGGGTGGAAGAATCCCACCGCATCGGGAGTTGCGACACGGTCGGCGGGTGAACCAGAAAGCAGGTCAGACATGAGCGCGAGGCTCCTCGGGTGACGCGGTTGAATTGGTATGCCGATAAAGATGCCGGCTTCAAGATAGCAGATGGCGGCGGATGGAAGCGCGCGGTGCGTGCGCTCTTTTGCGGCATCGGTCCGCGGCGATGGGGCGGCGCACGCCCAGGCGGCGCATGCGGCATCCGGTAGAATAGAGGCAGGAGTTGAAGATGGCACATACGGTGTTTTGCGTTCGTTATAAGAAGGAGATGGAAGGGCTGGACGAGCCCCCTTTCGACTCGGCGTTTGGGGAGAAGATTTACAAGAACGTCTCCAAGCAGGCCTGGGCGGAGTGGGCGGACCGGCAAAAGATGCTGCTGAACGAGTACCGGCTGCAACCCTGGACGCCGCAGGCGCAGCAGTTTCTGGTGGAACAGATGGACATGTACTTTTTTGGCGAGGGCCTGGGACTGCCGGCCGAGTACGTGCCGCCCGCGCAGTAAGCGGAAGCAGGCGGCGAAAGAAACGGGCGCGCGGCAGACAAGCGCAGCAAGCCCATGTGGTGTAAACTGGTTTGGACCCCAAAGCCGGCCCTCCCTGGGCCGGCGCAACTATGTCGGGACGTGGCTCAGCCTGGTAGAGCACTCGCTTGGGGTGCGAGGGGTCGGCAGTTCAAATCTGCCCGTCCCGACCATTAGAATCAAACACTTATAAGGTATTCTTCCAGCGTCAATCTAAAATTGTGGGGGAAATTGTGGGGACCACGATGCAATTTTCTGCTTTTGGCCCCCACACCGCTCCTACTGCGCGGGCCGTCCGGCCATCGCATCCAACGCTTCCACCGCCCGCCGCTTTGCCTCCAGCCGAACATGGCTGTAATGCTCCAGCATCTTGCGGCTGAGGTGACCGCTGATTGCCTGAATGGTGGCGTCCGGGGTCTGGGTCTGCGCCAGCGCCGAAATGAAGTGGTGGCGTAGATCGTGGATGCGGCATTCCACCCCGGCTTGTTTCTTTGCCGTGGTCCATGCACGCTTCCACGCTCCGAGCGGTTTGCGGGGGTCTACATCGTAAGCCGTCATAACCCCCTGCTCTGGTGCGCCCGCTCCTTTGAACATGAGTTTCTCTGTGGGGAAAACGTAGTCTTGCGGCTGCGCATCGGGCCAGTGGCTCCGCCATTCTCTGAATGCACCAAGCGCCGCCTGATTTAACGGGATGATGCGCCCTTCGCCGCCCGCTGTTTTTGCTTTGCCAACCTGGAACTCCGCTTTCAGAAAGTCCACCTGGGACCACCGTGCGCGGCGCAGTTCGGCATTCCTGAGACCCGTATTGCAATAGACCACAACCGCTGTGTACAAGCTGGGCTGCGGACTCTTGCGGCAAGCATCGAACAGCCGGACCTCTTCATCCGGCGTCAGTGCCCTGCCGACGTCTCGCCGTTCCGGGAGCATCCGCACGTCTTGGGAAATTGTCCCCCAAAGCCGCGCGGCCTTCATCATCAGGCGGAGAGTGGAAACCTCCATGTTAATCGTGCGGTTGGATGCGCCTTCCTTCTGACGCATCCCCTGATACTTGCCGATGTGCTGAGGGGTAATGTCGGCAAGCAACATGGAACCAAAGTAGACGGAGAGATGCTTCAAGTTGAATTCCTGAATTGCGATATTCGACTTGCTCCACCGCGCCCGGCTCGCGGCCATCCACTCACGCGCTGCAATCGGAAACAGCATTGGGCGGCGGGCGGCGCGAACCCCGTTTGCAGACTCTTCCAACTCCCGCCGCCGCTGGCGCTCCGCCTTGACCGCGAGTGTCTTTGATTCGCTGCCCGTAGATTCACGAATGCGCTGCCCGCGAAATACGAACTCATACCACCAGACACCACCGCGCCTGTAGATGGCCATTCTCGCCTTCCTCTCTGCGGCTATTTCCTACCTCTGTTTCGCCTTGTCCGTGGGGACCTCTCGGAGCTTCTCTTCTGCCTTGGCTTTCATCTTCCGCTCTCGTTCATTTCGCCGGGACTTCCTTGAGTGCGCTGCATTCTTGCATTGCCGCTGGTTGCAGAATTTCTTGCTCTTTTGCCTGCCAACCGGGAAGAGCCTATTGCAAAACTGGCAAGTCCGATACTCCACACCGTTGCTGTAGTCGGCGTAAATCGCCGCTGCAATGGCGTGGAGCGTAGTCCAGGGATGAATCACAAACGCGGGCCGCAAGGATTTGCGCGGGAGTAGAAATTCGATCATGGCTCCGCCCTTTCGGAGCAACGGCAAAACTGCATCTGCATCTTCCTTGCGCTTTGGAATCCACTCAATTGAGCAAAACTTGCCGGGAGGCCCCTGAAACCACGTCCATAGTTTGCGGCGCTCTTTCTCCTGGTGTTGTTGACCTTCCAGGATCATGGGAACGATTTCAGGATGCCGAAGTTTTTCGCGCTCCATCCATTCTGCTTCTTTGCTTGAAACAGGCTCCCTATTGACATCGAAAAATGAGCTTGCGTAGTCGCCAGTCAATGCTTTCAGGACTTCCCAATGCTCGCCGCTCGTATCGCCGCGCTGCATCGCAGAGGCGAGTGGCTCATGTTCCAGAACCAGACGGGTGAAGCGCTGCCATCGTTGAAACTCACTCCATGTAATCGTGTCATCGAGTGGCGAAAATATTCCAGTAGTGGTCAGGAAGTCGTAGGCTCCGCTCCAATCCTTGACATTCAGGAATTCATCCCGCACTGCGTGAGCATTCAGGGGTTTTTCTTCCCATATTTCATCGGGTTCATGGCCAGCCACAGTACGCGTGATTCTGAAGCAATGCTCTTCGCCGCGTTTGTAATGCTCCACCCGCCCGACAATTGCCATGTAGGGAACAATCACCGGCATCGCTGAAATTGCCCGCTCGGGAGGTAAATTCCGCATGGCATCCATTGCCGCGCGCAAGCGATCTAGCTCGCTGAAGCGCTGCGGGGTTAGCTCCGGGTAGTCCTCGTTTTCCACAGTACCCCTCATGTACCACTTTTCAGCGTTCGCGTATCCCTCTACGTTAAATTACGGTAGCACAAGGAGTGGAGAGGATGCCAGTAGCAAAGCTGCTCAAGGTACCGGAGGCGGCGGCAATGCTCGCCTTGTCCCAAAAAACAGTGTGGCAGTGGATTGGCGAGCGCCGCATCGGAGTGGTGAGGCTGGGCCGCGCTGTCCGGGTTCCGCTCTCGGAAATTGAACGGCTCATGGAAGAAGGGACAACCCCGGCTTTGCGCGGATGAATGGATCAGCCCGAAATCGACATCATACGGTAACTTGGAAGGATCGAAAGTCGCCGTTTTTCCAGATTGGGAGCGAAATAGCTCATGTATTCCTACCGCTCATGGGGTCAGATTGCTTCACGATTTACGTCTATCTGGCGAGCCGCTGCTTCAAAAACCCTGAATTGGAACACACCACTCTGGAGTTGAAAGACGCAACCCGCATCGGAGCCTCTACGGTGTGCCGTTCGCTCGAAATCCTGGAAAGTTTGGGATTGATTCGACTCATTCGACGTGGAGGCTCCCAAAAGAGCAGATGCACGCTCCTTGATTCTGAGAAGGCCGCCGAAGACTTAGGGGCGGTTTATCAGCAAAAGACGCTTTCCTGGTCATTGCCAAACGAAGCAAAACAAGACATCAAGGCAAAAATTGAGGAAATCCGGCAGAGACAGCAAGGAAAGAGGGACCAGAAGGCCTCAATCTTCTGTGGAAATCAGCCATTGCGCGTTTCTCAGAGAAACGCTGGCGTCTCTCCAGAGAAACGCCAGCGTGCCACCAGAGAAACGCAAACGGGAACCCATCTAAATACAAGAAGAAGAAAGAATTGTAGAAACCCCTATCTGTAGTCTTTCCCCAAACGGCAGTGGCAAAGCCGAGAAAGACAAAGACTCACCTGATGAAGATGAACCGGATAGGCTGCTGAAGTGGGCCAGAGATGAATTCACCGGCGTGATGAACGACTTGGGAGACGGACTGTTCGATACCAGCCGACCTCTGGTGCCGCACCTCGCCAACGGCGCTGCCGATTGGCTAAATTTCGGGATGAACAGTCTTGCCGTGGAGCGGACGGCGCGGCGCGGCAAAACGCTGGAGCTGGTGCTCTCCGCGTCCGACCCGGCGGCAGTGCGACTCGGCTTAAACAAGTACCGCAAGCGATGGGAGGCGAGTCTGCGCAAATGGTACGGCTGCGAGGTGAGCTGGGAGATTCAACAGACCACCTGAACCTGGTGGAGGGCGGATCGAAATGTACGAAGCCGGGCGCGGGGGGTAGGGTGGCAAAAATACGCGAACCGAAGCAATTCCTAGACCGTGCCCCAAGAACGCTTATACATCCACAAAATTGGGGCTTTTTCTGGATTTCACATCCAATCGGGCGGCTTCTGAATCAGCCGCATAGTCGTGCGCAATGGTTGCGGAATGGCGCTCTGTCGCGTCTGCGAGTGGCTGAGAGGCCGCGCGCATCCCTCCGCCCCCCGGGCGGCATCCCGCATTGCACTTCCCAAGCCCGGCCAGCCCTGCGAAAATTGGACTTCGCCCAAGGGACTTCATGCCGCTCTCGCTTGCCGAGTTTGTCGAACGCTGGAAGGCCGTCACGCTCAACGAGCGCGCCGCCGCGCAATCCCATTTCATCGACCTCTGCGAAGTCCTGAGCCAGCCCCATCCCGCCGCCGCCGACCACACTGGAGAGAGCTTCACTTTTGAAAAGGCCGTCTCCAAGCTCCACGGCGGCAAAGGTTTTGCCGATGTGTGGAAGCGCGGATTCTTCGCCTGGGAGTACAAGGGCAAGCATAAAGACCTCGCAGCGGCCTACCACCAGCTCGCTGACTACCGGGACGACCTGGAAAACCCGCCGCTCCTGGTGGTCTGCGACATGGACGTTTTCGAGGTCCATACCAACTTCACCGGCACGCAAACGCGCGTCTACAGGTTCACCCTCTCCAATCTGCTCGCCAGCGCGCCCACGCCAAACTGCGCCTTGCCGCCGCTGGAAGTGTTGCGCGCCCTGTTCTCCGATCCTGAAGAGCTGCGCCCGGAGACCGCTGCCCGGCGCGTCACCGAACAGGCCGCCGCCGAATTCGCCAAGCTCGCAACCAGCCTCCGCGACCGGGGAGTGAACTCCGAACGCGCCGCGCACTTTTTGATGCGCCTGCTCTTCTGCCTCTTTGCCGATAGCATCGGCCTCTTGCCAGACAGGCTCTTTCGCCAGATGCTCCAACTGTCCCGGGATCGCGCCGCCAGTTTCACGCGCAAGCTCCGCCAGCTTTTCGCTGCCATGTCCACCAGCGGGAACAGCTTTGGCGTCCATGACATTCACTGGTTCAATGGCGGCCTGTTTGCCGACGATGAGGTATTCGAGCTTTCGGCGTGGGACCTGGCGACGCTGCGCGCCGCCGCCGGGCTCGATTGGTCCTCAGTCGAACCGGCCATCTTCGGAACCCTCTTCGAGCGCAGCCTTGACCCCGGCAAGCGCTCCCAACTCGGGGCGCACTACACCAGCAAAGAAGACATCCTGCTTATCGTGGAACCCGTTGTAATGGCCCCCCTGGAGCGCCGCTGGCAGCAGATGAAGGCAGAGGCCCTGGAAATCGCAGCGAAGGCTCAGGAGGCCAAAGGCGGGGCATACTTGAAGCTCCGGGCGCAGCTTCAAGACAAGCTCTTTGCCTGGGTTGAGGAACTGTCCAAGGTGCGCATTCTTGACCCCGCCTGCGGGAGCGGCAATTTTCTTTACGTAGCCTTGCGCCGGATGTTGGACCTCTGGAAAGAGGCATACGTCTTTGCCGCCGCTCACGGCCTGCCCACGTTTCTTCCCTTCCAAGTCACCCCCGCGCAGCTTTACGGCCTGGAAACCAACGTCTACGCGCATGAGCTGGCCTCTGTGGTGGTCTGGATTGGTTATCTGCAATGGCTCAATGACAACGGCATCGGATGGCCGACAGAGCCGATTCTGCGCAAGCTCGATAACATCCAACACCGGGACGCGATTCTCACCCATGATGCGGACGGCAGGCCGGTAGAACCCGTATGGCCGGAGGCGGACTTCATCATCGGCAATCCGCCGTTTCTGGGAGGCAAGCGCCTCCGCACAGAGCTTGGAGATTCCTACGTGGAAGAAATTTTCCGTGTGTACGCGAGCCGCGTTCCGCCAGAGGCCGACTTGGTGACGTACTGGTTTGAAAAGGCGCGGGCGCAAATTCAGGCCGGGAAGGCAGGCCGCGCCGGACTCCTTGCAACGCAAGGCATACGCGGCGGCGCAAACCGTGCAGTCCTGGAGCGGATTCTCGAAAGCGGCGGTATCTTCATGGCCTGGAGTGACCGCGATTGGATCTTGGACGGGGCAAATGTTCACGTTTCAATTGTGGGCTTCGACGGTGGTGCGCAAACAGAACGGAGCCTTGATGGAACGTCAGTTGCGAGTATTCATGCAAACCTGACAAGTGCAGCAAATACCACGACAGCGCGGTTACTCTCAGAGAATGCCGGGCTTTGCTTCATGGGTACGACGAAGATTGGGGCATTCGATATTGCGTCGGATGTGGCTCAAAAGATGCTGGCCGCGCCGATGAACCCGAATGGGCTCCCTAACTCTCTCGTGGTGAAGCCATGGGTCAACGCGATGGACCTCACGCGCAGACCTCGGGGCATGTTCGTCATTGACTTCGGCACAACAATGCCAGAGGCGGAAGCCGCTCTCTTTGAATTGCCGTTTGAGTATCTCAGGCAAAACGTCTACGCCAAACGCGCCGAAAACAACCGGGAGGGCTATCGAACGAAATGGTGGCTCCATGGTGAGCCAAGGCCCGATATGCGGGAGGCGCTGTCTGCATTGACCCGCTTTATAGCCACACCGCGCGTCTCGAAGCATCGGCTTTTTTGTTGGCTGTCTTCGGATACCCTTGCTGACTCTGCAACCTTCGTCTTCGCCCGTGAGGACGATTACTTTTTGGGTGTTCTGCATTCGCGCTTGCACGAGCTATGGGCGCGTGCCCAAGGGACGCAACTGCGCGAGGTGGAAAGCGGCTTTCGCTACACTCCCACCTCAACCTTTGAAACCTTCCCTTTTCCTTGGCCGCCGGGCCATGAGCCGCAAGACTCGCCGCTGGTGGGAGCCATCGCAGAGGCCGCGCGCGAACTGGTAGCGAAGCGGGACGCATGGCTCAATCCACCGAACGCCAGCCCGGAGGAATTGAAGAAGCGCACGCTCACGAATCTCTACAATGCCCGCCCCGCGTGGCTGGCAGACGCCCACCGCAAATTGGATGAAGCCGTCTTCGCCGCCTACGGCTGGCCCTCCACCCTCGCCGATGCGGAGATTCTGGAACGGCTGCTCACCCTCAACCACCAGCGCGCCGCCGGAGGCCGACAGGAAAGCAAGGGGCAGCCGGGTTGATTGTGTAATGGGAGGAAGCCTTTCCCGGCTCTACTCCCAGAGAGCGGCGTCCGCCGCGCCTACCCTGTGACAAACAAAATCTGCGCCGACAATCGAGGCGGCTAGGCGGCGTTCTCCAGCCGTGCAATGCGCGGGCGCTTCTTGTGCGCGGCTTGCCACATGTCATAGCTGGCCTGCATGTCGTACCAGAACGAGGGATGCGTGCCCATCGCCTCGGAAAGACGCAGGGACATATCCGCGCTGATGCCAGCCGCGCCGTTGAGAATGCGCGAGAGAATGACCCGCGAAACACGCAAATGCTTTGCCAGCGCGGTCACGCTCATTTCCCCCATGTACTCCCGCAGCACTTCGCCGGGACGGGGAGGGTTGTGCATTTGGCTGATGGTCATTCCATTACCTCCCGTGATAGTCCTGATAATCCACCAGAATAGTGTCTTCGCCTTCAAAGCGAAACGTGACTCGCCAGTTCCCGTTGACCTTGATGGACCAATGCCCCGCAAGATCGCCTTTGAGCGGATGCAGATCCCATCCGGGCCGGGACAGGTCGGCGGCAGACTTCGCCAAATCGAGGGCGAACAGTTGCAGTGAGAGCTTCTTTGCATGTACCGGCTGAATTCCCGCCTTGCTGCCCGTTCTGAAGAATCTTTCAAGCCCGGCGTGCTGGAAGCTCTTAATCACGCTCTCACTGTAAACAACATATTTACAGTTGTCAAAGGATTCTTGAGAAAAGGCGCGTCCCGTTGCGCGAACCGAGTCTGCATCCATGCGCTCCCGCCAGCGTCGATGGGATTTCCTGCTCTGCCCTATAGCGCCGCCTCAGCGCCCATCCGGGTGGATTTCAGAGCGGAAATCGGCGCGAAAAACTGTGGGGGAAATTGTGGGGACCCTGTGCGAAAAATGGCGGTAAACGGCGGTAATTTGCGCCCGCTTTGGACTGGCAAAAATCGAAGATAAATGCCTATTATCCAGCAAGTTATGGGAAGCCACGGTAAAGGGCAGAAAAAACCGGAAGGCCGCTTGGGGTGCGAGGGGTCGGCAGTTCAAATCTGCCCGTCCCGACCATTATTTTACTGAACGTCATAAACAATTGCGCATGTTGCAGTAGTTGTGGTGTGGTGGAGGCATGCGACCTTTACGCATGGCCGACGCCGCAGCCATGATTCTGGGGCTGCAAGCTCTGCCTGCCGGATGTGGGTTGCGCCGGAAACCCGCTGTCCGGTGCTGCTGCATCATCCCACGCGCAAGAGCGTAGACTACTTCGGCGCGGTCCGTCTGCGCGACGGCAAGTTCCTCTTTCGCCGGGAAACGGAGCGATTCAATGCCGTCACCTGCTGGCAGTTCCTCAAAGAACTGCGCGCCCGCAGCGCCCACGCCGGGCGAAAAGTAGTGGTGATTGTCGACAACGCCAAGTACCACCACGCACGCATGCATCGCGACTGGCGGCAGGCGCAGGCCGACAACTTTGTCCTGGATTTCCTGCCGCCCTACAGTCCGGATCTCAATCCTATTGAACGGGTATGGAAACTGGCCCGCCGACTCGCCGTGCACAACCGCTACTTCCCGCATCTCGACGATGTCGTGCTGGCCGTGGAAACGCAATTCGCCCAGTGGAAAACATGCAACGAATATTACGCAAATTATGCGCAATTACTTAAGACGCTGAGTATAATTCAGTATTTTGCCTATCCGTTCCTCTTGTCCTCGTTTGCAGGTGGGGCGAGCGGAGCGGTATCCGCCGTGAGGTGGGAGGGGGGCTGGAGAGAGGGCTGTTTTTCAGGACCGATTGTGAAGGCCGTGATTTGCTTGGCGCCGGTTTAGGTCCGCGGTCTCCCACTCATCCACGAAAAAGCTGTGGATGAATGGAGCACATAGCAAGATCGTGCTCGGTTGAGAGGGGCAGATCAAGCTTCCTGCTGTCCCGGCCCCCATCGCTCGGGGAAGAACTCGCTGCGCTCCCCGGCGCCCGGGCCACGCCTTGAACCCGGCGGCGAAAGCTGAAAGAAGAGGGCGGAACCCGGAAACTCTGAGGGGGCAAGAGGTTGGATGGTGCGCCCGGAGAGATTCGAACTCCCGACCTAATGCTCCGGAGGCATTCGCTCTATCCAGCTGAGCTACGGGCGCACATTACCAGCATATCGCACTTTCAGCGCGATCAGGTGGTGGGCTGGCGGTCGCGCCGGAGCCGGAGCTCTTCCATTACGGACTGGACAAGCTGCTTGGCTCCTTCCATTCCGCCGATGACGGATTGCAGGTCGAGGGCCGGCTGGTTGGGATTGCGACTGGAGACGCAGTAGATTCCGTGCTGTCCCACCAGGACCAGCGCGTCTGTCAGCAGGTCCAGAGCAACGGCGAGTCTGCCGCGCTCCAGACCCATCATGAACTCATGCTGCTCAAGTTCGGCGCGGTGTTCGTCGAAGACGCTCATAGAACCAGCCTACCCGAAACGCGGCTCCGGCACGAGACAGTCTGCGCCCTGCGGACAAAGACAGCACCGTTGGATTTGCCGGGACGGGCTGTGCCGCGGACTTTGACAGGCAGAACTCATGCGGGGTAGGCTTTACGGCAATCTCAGCAAAGGAAAGGTCTTTTGCATGCGTGTGAATCCGGCTGGAATTCTGTTCGCTCGCTCGGGTCTGGTTGGGGCGTTGACGGCGCTGGTTTGCGCATTGGGGACGATATCTGCTCAGGAGCCGCCGAAGACGCTTGTGATTACAGAGGTGCTGCCGATACCGGTGGACGGTCCGATGCACGAGGGTCAGGGCGGGTCGCTCTACTATCGGGTGGAAGCGTCTTATCCGCAAGAGTGGCAAGACGCGGTGGAGAATACCTTTGCGGTGAAGGTGGACGGGCAACCCGCCACCTACCAGGCAACAGGCGCCGGCTTTGGCGGCGGCGCGGCCGACGAGGATTTCTGGGTTTATCTGGGCGGGCCGGGGAAGAAGAAGGTCGAAGTCACGCTGGTGAAGGACGGCAAAGTGATCGGCGCGACGAAGGAGTTCACGGTAGCGCCGGTGGCCGTGCTTCGCGTGCTGGGCCACTACGACAACGAGTGTCTGCTGGACAACGATGCACTGAAGCTGATTGCGTTCGGCGTGCAGGAGACGGCGGTGAAGGTGAACGGGCAGCCGGTGGAGACAAGCGCGCAGAATGTGAAGGGTTTTCACGGCATTTCCCTGGTCATGATTCCGCCCAGCCTGAGGGCGGGCGAGAACACCGTCGAGTACGCGGGAAGCGATGCGGAGGGCAAGCGGGTCTCCGGCAGTCTGGCGCTCTATTACGCGGCAGGCAACAAGATGAAGGCCGGCGACCGTTGCCTGTTCCCGTACGGGAAGATAGCCAGCAAATCCGGTCCGTTCTATTACGTGGGCGCCGACGGCGAGGCGCTCGCCAATACGGGAGGGGTGAAGTGGGAGACGGTTCTGGAACAGGATGAGAAGGGCTGGATCGGCGCCATAGAAGCGCTGGGCAACCCCATCCAGGCGAAGAAGCCCGGCAAGGGCGTGCTGACGCTCTCGGTGAAGCATAACTTCTTGCAGCCCGAGGAATTGGATAAGAAGGTCGAAATCACGGTGGAACCGTAAGGCGGGATTCGCCGCAGAAAGCGAGAAGCCGGAATCGCTGGCTGAGCAGCGGCACCGGCTCCCGGAGGTTCAGGCAGGTTTGGACAGACAGGCAAACCGAAGCGGCCTGCGGGCTAGTACTGCACGTGCTTCATGTACTCGGCGTCCTCATGGACGGCCTCGATGGGTTCAATGTGAATGAACTCTTCCTGTTCGATGTAGTAGTGCTTGAGGCCGGTGGCGGCGCGCAGAATGGATGGGATGTTGAGCTTGCCCTTGCCCATCACGGGCGAATGAACCACGCCATCCGGTTCCACGACCATGTCCTTCATGTGCAGCAGCGGGAAGCGCTGGGGCGACTTCTTGAGGTAGGTGACGGGATCAACGCCGGCCGCGTACACCCAGCCGCAATCCATCTCGAAGACCACCAGCTTGGGGTCGCACAGCTTGAGCATTTCGTCGTAGTACACAACGCCGTCTTCTTTTTCGAACTCGGCGCGGTGATTGTGGTAGCCGAAGGTCATGCCGGCCTTTTTCACCATTTCGCCGATGCGGTTCAGTTCGCCGCAGGCCCAGCGGTAGTCGTCGAGCTTGAGCTCGCCTCTGACGTTCGGATCGCGGTGCCGCAGGCCGGGGCAGACGATGTATTCCAACCCCAGATTGTGCGCGTACTCGATCAGCTCTTCCTCGTGGCCGAGGAGGGCGCCGAGGGGATGATGGGTGCTGGTAATGGTAAGCCCGGCGTTGCTGAGCGACTTTTTGAATTCGGCGGCGCTGCGGTCGTAGTAGCCGGCCGCCTCCGTGTCTTGGATGCCGGCTTCTTTCAGCTTAACGAGCGTGCCGTCGAAGTCCTTGGCGAGCAGTTCGCGGACGCTGTAGAGCTGCAAGCCGATGGGCATGTGGAGCGTGCGCGCAAACAGTGTTTCGGCGCCCACGCAAGCCGCGGCGGAGACAGCCCCCGCAGCCTTCAAAAACGTTCTTCTCGATGTCTTCATTTGCTTGCTCTCCTGAAGGCGGGCGGCCAGCGGCCGCCCACGGTTATCCCTTGATGGACTTGGAAGCCTCGTCCCAGACGGCCACAGTCTTGTGGAAGTAGGAGTAGTTGGCCATGTGGCAGCCGATGGCGGCGTGGTTGCCGAAGACTTCGTCCTCGACCACATGCTGGCGGGTCACCACCGCGTTGAAAAAGTTGGCGAGGTGTGCGGCGGTATCGTCGTAGCCGCGCGGCAGAATGTAGCTTTCCGCGCCTTCCAGCGAAGGTGGCGGCGTGGGGTGGGCCTTGTGCCACTCGGCCAGGTACTGCTCCTTCAGCTCGATGGTCCAGCCGTCCGTCGAGTAGCCTTCCGGCTCGGGACGGGTGTCCTGCGGTATGACGGTGAGCCGGTTGCCGACCAGGATCATGCCGGCGTCAGAGCCTTCGACGATGAGAGGTTCGTCGGACTGGTAATTCTGGTTGCAGTGCAGGCTCAGCACCATGTCGCCGGGATAATCGTAGTGGGTGGCCAGCAGGTCAGGAAAATCGCGGCCATCCTTGAAGTGAGTGAGGTTCCCGGTGGACAGGGCGCGGATGGGGGGCGCATTGATTCCGGAGACGCGCAGGAAGCCGGAGATCAGGTGGACGAAGAGGTCGCCGGCAAGTCCCTCTCCGTAGTCCTCAAAGCAGCGCCAGCGGAAGAAGCGCACGGGATCGAAGTCATGCGGTGGAGCGTCGCGGACGAATTCCTTCCAGTCGATTGCTTCGGGGGTGAAGCCGGGGGCAATGGGATAGACCCACGCGCCGGAGGGGGAGTTGCGATTGGTATGGGACTCGATGTAATGAACCCGTCCGAGCTTGCCGGAGGCGTAGATTTCAGCGGCTTTTTCAAACAGGATGTTGCTGACGCGCTGGCTGCCGGTTTCGAGGATGCGCTTGCCGCTCTGAACGGCCTCGACCATCTCAAAGCCTTGGGAAACCTTGTGGGACATCGGTTTTTCCACATAGACGTCTTTGCCGGCGGCCACGGCGTCGAGCACGACGTGCTTGTGAAGATGGTCGGAGGTGGCCACGATCACGGCCTCGATGCTCTTGTCGTCGAGGAAGCGGCGGTAGTCACGAGTGGTGGGAACGTCCTTGCCCCAGGCTTGTTTGCCGGCCTGATGGTGCATATCGTAGATGTCGGCAATGCCCACGCACTCGCAGGTGGGCACGTTTCTGGCCGAGCGCAGCAAGTCGCATCCGCGAATGCCGGTGCCGATGGACGCAAAGCGGATCTTTCGTCCGTCCGCTGCGCCGCTCGCGGCCTGGGCCATCAGCGTGGGCGGCTCCAGCAGCGTTGTTTTGATCGCTGCTCCAGCCACGGCCGCGCCTGCGCCCATCCGCACAAAATCCCGTCGTGTCATCGAAGGTAGTTTCATATTGCCTCTCCCCCTCAAGTCCGCCATTCTCGCTCGTAACCCCCCGCGGTGTCCACAAGCGCATCGAATACGGGGGATTGTATGACTTGCGCCGCGTTCCAGCCTTCGCCAGGTGGCGTTTGCACCGGGCAAGAGACTTCAATTGAAGTGCGGTTCAACTCGAAGCAGAGAGGCGCGCATCGCCCGCCCGCAGCCAGCCTCGGCCCCGGCATGTGAAAATGGATGCATCAATCCGATGACCCCCGAAAACCTTCCAGAATCGCAGCCCACATCTGAGATCGAGCCTCAACTTCCGCAGACCGCCGCGCCGTCTCCCGAGCCAGCGCCTGAGCCGGATGAGTCCTTTGCCGACCTGCTTACCGCCTTTGAGCGCAGCCATGCACGCCAGCCCGGCGAGGAGCAGAAGCAGTTGCAGGGAACCGTGATCTCCCTTTCCGCCGATGAGGTTTTTCTGGACATCGGTTACAAGACTGAAGGCGTCCTGCCGCGTTCGGCCTTTGAGAAGAACGCCGACGACGTCAAGTCAGGCGACGTCTTTCCCGTATCAGTGACGGGGCGTAACGAGGAGCATTACTACACCCTTTCGCGCTTCAGAGTGGCACAGCCGCGCGACTGGACGGCGCTCGAAAAGGCATTCTCTGAGAAGACGGCCGTCGTGGGTACGGTAACTGAGGTGGTCAAGGGCGGCGTTTCAGTGGACGTGGGGGTGCGCGCCTTTATGCCGGCCAGCCGCAGCGGAACGCGCGACACCGCCGAACTGGAGCAGCTGGTGGGCACGGAGATCACCTGCCGCATCACCAAGCTCGATGTGGCCGATGAGAACGTGGTGGTGGATCGCCGCGTCGTGCTCGAAGAGCAGGCACGTGGAGCGCTCCAGGCGCGCTTGGAGGCCATGCAGGAAGGCGAGACCGTAAGCGGAACCGTGCGCTCGCTCATGCCCTATGGCGCGTTCGTCGATCTAGGGGGCGTGGATGGCCTGCTGCACGTCAGCGACATGGCGCACACGCGCGTCAGCAAGCCCGAGGATGTGGTGACCGTGGGCCAGCAGGTCCAGGTCAGGATTCTCAAAATCGATCCCGAGACAAAAAGAATCTCGCTGGGCCTCAAACAACTCCAGCGCGAGCCCTGGGAGACAGTACCCGAGCGGCTTACCGTGGGCCAGCGCAGCAGCGGCACGGTTACGCGCCTGGCCGACTTCGGCGCGTTTGTCGAGATCGAGCCCGGCGTCGAGGGTCTGATCCACATCTCCGAGCTGTCCTGGAGCAAGAAGGTGCGGCATCCCGGCGATCTGCTCAAACAGGGCGACCGCGTAGACGTGATCATCCTGGCTGTCAAGCCAGAGGAGCGTCGGCTCTCGCTGGGGCTCAAACAGGCTTTGGCTGACCCGTGGCAAAGCGTGCACAGCCAGTTCCCCGTCGGCTCGCAGATTCAAGGGCCCGTGACGCGACTCATGAACTTTGGTGCGTTTGTCGAGATTGCGGAGGGCGTCGAGGGGCTGGTGCATGTCAGCGAAATCGTGGCGGAGCGGCGGCTGAACCATCCTTCCGAGGTGCTGAGAACCGGGCAGGTAGTGAAGGCGCAGGTGCTGGCCATCGACGCGGAGAAACGGCAGATCAAGCTCTCCATCAAACAGCTCATCCCCACCGGCATCGACGAATACATTGCCGAGCACAAGGTGGGAGACAAGGTCTCGGGCCGTGTGGTCGAACTTGCGCCGGCTGCAACCATCGTCGAGCTGGGCGACAACTTGCGTGCAGTCTGCCGGGCACCGGCTACGGCGGCTCCGGTCGCGTTGGAAGCCACGAGCGAGCGCAAGGTGGATCTGTCGAGTCTGTCGGCCATGCTCAAGGACCGCTGGAAGGGCAAAACCTCGGCTCCCACAGCTCAACCCGAGCCGCTGAGCGAAGGTCAGGTGCGTACATTTAAGATCGTCTCTCTCGATCCCGAAGCCAAGAAAATCGAGGTGGAGCTGGCCTGATCTCCATCTCCCATCTCAATTCTTTACTCAGATCCAAGTGTCTTCTGCAGCCGTGAGCGATATCAAATGGTATTATTGATCCGGCATGAAAGGAATGCGTCTATGCGGCATAGGCGCATTCCTTTCATGCCGGATCAATAAGCTCTTCGAGTGTCGGCAAAAGCTCTGCTTCCGGACCGCGCCAGAACAATGAGTACTCGCTCTGCACCGCTGCGGCAAAGATAGCATTGGTGACCGCGGGCATGACAGGCGGCAGCATGGGTTCTCCGAGACCTGTGGGAGAGAACTCCGTCTTTCGGAAGTTCGCACCACGGGAGGCGTCTGCTGCGCGGCGGCGCCAATACCCATCGGAGCCGCCCCCGCCAGGAAACAGAACTGATCATCCTGGAAGACGCCGGACTCTGTTGCCTAGTTCCACGTGCATTTCACCACTCCTCTTTATTGTTCCTACCTCTCAAGGCTGCTGCTTCCTTGTTCCCTTCTTTTCATTTGGGCCATTTGGTTTCCTGTCGGTCTTCCAATAAAGCTTCTCTCTCTGGAGATTTATGGCTAATTCTTATTGCTATTCATTTTGACCGGCCTGAGCAGATGCGAGAACGTGAGTTGGGCGAGCTTCCACTTGCTGTTTTCCTTGATATAAACCTCAGTCACCATAAAAGGATTGGTAACTTCGCGCCCACCGACTACCGCCTGCAGGTCGATGTCCTCCAGCAGGATGGCGGTGTTACCGAATATGCGAGCGTCAACTGCGTAAACTACAGCTTTTTTGTACCAGATGCCGCCGCTCTTAATTGTCGCTAGTTCCTGGGTTTTTCCCCAGGTTCCTCCCATGTGAGTGAACATGGCTTTGTCATCGAACAGTGTCGCTAAGGAATCGACCTTCTTGTCGGCCATCCAATCCCATTTCATGTTTGAGAGGTTGATGACTTTCTGTTGCTCGGGCGTCTGACTTGCGGCAGTTTGAATCGTTTCCGTGGGTGGCGCCGGCGATTGCTGCGCGTAGGACGATGGCGCAATCAGTGTTGATAGAAACAGACCTAACATCAAGATTTTCATGGCTCACCCTCGACATGTGTGGTTGACTCGTGGAGGAACTTGAAGCAGCGTGGCCGATCGTTCACGCTGCGCGGATACACGCAGAAATCTGCGCACTCAGGATTCGGGCTGACTGCACCAGACACCGGTATTCCCAACTTTAGCCCTGATCTGTCTCGCGCGCCCTGCCGGTCACGCCAATATGGCTTCCAATCGCGCCAATTTCATTTGGCGCGTTTCGCTGGCATTCTGGCGCGGTCTGAATGGCGCATAAGCCGGCAATCCGGTACGCTCTTGCTTGGAGGACCTTGCCATGCTGAAGCGTTTTCGGGTGCCGGGCCGCCTGGCCCTCAAATTGAAGGAACTCGGCGTGTCTGTTCCCGCAGTGCTGCGCAGCGCGGGTCTCCCTCGCGATTTGTTCGAGCAGACGCGCGTTCTCGTGTCTACGGAAGAACTCTTTGCGTTGTGGCGGGGCATCGAAGTCGTGTCTTCCGATCCGCTCATCGGATTCAAGTTGGGCGTTGAGACCAAGACGGAACGCTTCCACCCCATGGCCATCGCGGCTCTCTCCACGCAGAACCTGGTCACCGCTACAGAGCACCTGGCTCGCTATAAAAAGCTGACCGCCCCAGAAGAGATTCTCCACAATCTCAATCAGGAGGAGTTCAGCATCGGGTTTCGTTGGCTGTTGGCAGTTGATGCCGAGCCGCAGGTGCTCACGGACTATTGCTTCTCCTGGTCGATTTCTCTTGCCCGGCATGGAACTGGAGCGCAGCTAAACCCGATTCGAGTGGAGTATGTGCAACGGCGTTCGAATTTGCGCGTGCTTGAGCGCAGCTTTGGCTGCAAGGTGCTGAGCGGCGCTTCGCGCAACACGATAGTTTTCCGTGTTTCTGATGCCACGGCGCCATTTGTTACTCGGAACGTCGAGCTGTTTGACTTGCTCGCGCCTCAATTTGAAGAACAGTTGCGCCAGTACAAGGAAGAAGACAGCTTCCTCGAACTCGTGCGCCGCGCCATTCAGGACCGTCTGACTGGGCAGCGCCCTTCGATAGACGTAATCTCGCAATCGCTTCATATGAGCCCTCGCACTCTGCAGCGTCGCCTTCAGGAATCCGGTTCGAGCTTTCAGCGGGTTTTGGACGAAGCACGACACCAGATGGCGCGGTATTACCTCTCCAACTCTGTACTGGAATTGAATGAGGCCGCCTATTTGCTTGGCTTTGAAGACCCGAACTCGTTCGGTCGTGCTTTCCGCACTTGGGAAGGCGTGCCGCCGAGCGATTGGCGTGAGACGCACCGGGTCTCCCAGGTTAACTGAACCGGATCGCGCACTGAACGGTCGGTGAGCGTTGAATCAGCGAATCGCGCACCGACACGGAAAAAGGAAGGGAGAGTCGGCCAGGATCCATCGGTCCATATCCCGTCAAGTGGCCGAGAAAAGGGCCAGCGCGCCAACGTGGCCTTGGGCGACCTGAAGTCACACAAACGGAGCACATTGCGACGGTAGGGGATGATTAGTCCCGGTAAACGGGCATTGAACCTGTCTTCGATGATTCTTGCTTTCCATCTGCTGTTCAGGCGCCTGGATGACATCAAGTATGTGCGATTGCACAAGCGCGATTTTTGCTCCGCCGCGTACATACACCGAAATGGGCGGAAAAGGGGTCAGGTCAAGCCGACGAAGCTCGAGAGGGCTCGGCCGCAACGTGTTGATGTCAGCGGCCGAAGCGGTAGCGCAAGGTGAATCGCGCCTGAACGGGCTCGACTGGATGCATGACCCTTGTGAATGCCGCGTTGGCATTGACAGCATCGGCAACCGCTTGCTGCCCGGCCAAACTCGTGGGCGGTGCCGTCGGCAGACCCAGCCCGGCCGCAGGCGTGATTTGCGATGCATAGGCGTAGTCGATGTCGTGATCCCTCCGGTTGAACATGTTCAGCACCTCGCCCACAAGACTCCATTTCTCATTGAATTCGTAACTGGCCTGCATATTGACCAGTGCCGTTGAGGGTGAGGTATACAACGCGTCGGACGTCAGAGGACGCGGGCCGAAGTAGCGCAGGCGCACGCTGCTCGAGAAGCCTTTGTAATCCTGTAGCGTGGCGCCGGCAGCGACCACCACCCGAACGGCTTCCGGCACCTCTTTGCCATGCGGGTTTTGCTGATAAGGGGCCGGTCCGAGCCCAACCCCGTAGCAATTCGAGTTTTTCGCGCAAAGCTGGTAAGAACTTGTCATTGAGTTGTAGTAGTAAAAGGTCGAGTCTGCCGGGTCGTCTTCTGTAAAGAGGGCGCGGGAGTCCGCAAAGTCGGCATCGAAGACCCAATGCCGCGAGGGCGTGTAGTAGTTACCGACTTCGATGCCGTATCGGTTGCTCGGCTGTTCCGAGGGAATCGTGCCACCTGTGTCGCCGTCCTGCAGCAACTCGGAATTGCTATGGAGATACCAGAGCTCAACGGTGCTTTTCAGATGCGGGACAGCCTCAGTGCGAACGCCAACTTCCCCGCCTTTGGTTTGCACCAGGAAGGCAATTTTGTTTGGGTTCGGCGTATGGTAAACCGGCGTATTGTAGTAGGGATTGTCTGGCGAAACCGGTTCGTAAAGCTGCGTTGAGCCACGCACGTCATTCGTGTGGTAACTGAATCCACCCTGCACATAGAGCTCAGTATTGTTCCATGGGCCAAAGATCAAGCTTGCTTTGGGACTTGGCAGGAACTTGGATGTCGATTGGCCTGTATTGGGATTCACATGGGCGCTATAGGGATCGTTCGGGTAGTTGGGGTTGGTGGGATTGGAAAAGCTGGTAAGGATTCCTTTGCCGTAGTCGCCGCGGAGGCCAAGGATCGAACGGAATTTGCCTGCCCACTGGATTTTGCTGGAAATCCAGGGACTGCCAATCGTCTCAGTAAATTTGTTGAGGTCAGTAGCGGCGGGTAAAACCGCAATTAGATCGAGAGATGAGGGTTCGTCCAGATAGTTAGCCGCATAGTCGGTTTTATCCGTACGCACGCGATCGGACGACCGGTAAAGGCCGTTGTGGATCCAATCGTTGCGGAGTTGCATGCCGAGTGTGGTTTCCACCCTGCGGCCGTGCCACTCGCTAAAGATGGTGTGGCGCAGGTCGAAACCAGCCACCCAACGGCGGTCCTGCTGTTCGAACTGGTCACCCTTATAGGGATCGACCAGGTAGTAGGTAAAGTCCGACCACAGATTGAGATCGTAATAGAAGCCATAGGCCATGATGGTGGTCAGGGAATTTGCATCCCGGTGATGCCACTCGCCTTGCAGGCTGTAACGATGGCTATGGCCACCGTCGGTCGGATCCAGTGCCCCGAAGAAGCCGACGACGGGTATGGCGGTATAGGGGATCTGATCGCTTGAGTTCCAACGGGTTCCGGCGTAACCCATGGCTGTAATGCTGAAGCCCTTGTCATCTCCGTCCTGACTGTAGGTCGCAATGCCGTTGAATTTGTAGTAATTGTCCGGATGTACCCACGGGCCGCCGTCGTGATACGCCTCTCCGCCGTAGAGCAGATTGCCGGCGCCCAGCTTGCGCGAGACCCCAAAGACGAATCGCGCAAACTGATACATGCCGCCATCCACCTGGGCAAAATTCCGGGGCAGCGTATTGTAGAAAACGACTTTGGCATTTCCCGCCGAGCCATAGTCGCCGACACTGGCGTAATAAGGGCCTTTCTCGGCGTCTATTCGCTCTACAAACTCCGGGATGACGACGTTCATGTCCGAGTAGCCCTCGCCGTGCGCGTGCGACGGCAGGTTCAGCGGCATGCCGTCGAGGAAGATGGCGAAGTCCGTGCCGTGGTCGAGGTTGAATCCGCGCAGAAAATACTGGTTTGCCTTGCCACCGCCCGCATGTTGCGTGATGATCAGGCCGGGAAGCGTCTCCAGAACCTCTCCCGAGCGAAGCAGCGGACGATTTCTGAGTTCCTCCGCGCCTACGGTCACCTGGCCGGCAGAACTGGCAATTCCGATGAGGTCATCCGCCCGGCCCTGCACGCTGATGGTGGTGACCGCGCTGCTCACAGCCAGGGAGATGCGCAGCAGGGGCGGTGGCGCCGAGGCCGCGACGATCACGGGAATTTCTTTCGTCTCAAAATCGCGCTTGGATATTACGAGCCGATAATCACCTGCCGGGAGGCCGGAAATCATGAATGCGCCGTTTGCGTCCGCCTGATCCGTTCTGAGTACAGTGCCGTTCATGCTTCGCACCTGCACGGTCGCCCCGGTGATCACCGCGCCCGACGTGTCAACAACGGTCCCCGATAGCTGAATCGCGGGCCCCTGCGGATCAGTCGCCGCGCTGGCAGTCCCAGCACCGGTTTGCGCACCGGCCGCGTTAACCCCAAAGAGCGCTCCAATCACAAGCGCTGGTATCATGAAACTCATTTTTGTGTTACTGGCCCTCATCAACGTCCCCTTCAGGAGGTTTATCTCTGTGTCTGGCAGTCTTGGTTCTATGGGGAAAAGTGCGCTAATGTCTCAGAGGGGACGGCAACGAGGGAGGAACTGACGGCTCGTCGCATCAACCGCTCTCGCGATAGAAACGCCGCGGGAGTGGGAAGGAATTTCCGTGCTGTGCGCTGAGATTCGATTGGCGCGGGCGCACCCCTCGAGGCAAGGCAAGGCGGGCTCATTCTGTTCCCCGCACAAACAGCACGAAATGTGTCGAGACTACCCACGTGAAACTCCTGACCGAAGCGCCAATACTCACGGGGAAGAAACAGAATAGCACGAATTTCCATATCATGCTATCCGATGGAATCGGCTCAGGCCGCACGTCCAGGAAGGCGGCGGGCAACCCGCGGGAACGAGGCTTACGCGCGGATCTCAGGAATCGGCGCTGGCTGGCGTTCCCTCCAACTCAAAAGAGCGCAAGCATTGAGCCATCCCGGGATGCAAAGCTCCAAACAGAATCAAACCGAAAGCGAAATGGGAAGGGGGCGCCAGCCCGCATGGAGCGTTCATCTCCACATCCCGCTTTCAGATTGCCCTTCACTTCGTCGAGGGCGGGTATCATTTAACCGGCACAACTTTTTTGTACGCCAGCAGCGAATCCAGATCCGTAAACTGCGGCTGGAACCGGCGCCTGAGAGGAGAAATGATTGCTTCCGACCACTGGCAATTCCCGGCAAGACAGCGGACGCGCACTGGGCTGGAAAAACCTGCGGCTTCCGTGCCTGTGGTGGCTACTATCCCTGCTGCTTTGCGCGCTATTCGTGGCAGTGACATTCGCGTACTTTGATGTGCCAATAGCCCGGCGCGTTTACGGGATTTGGGGAGCAACTGAAGGCCTGTCGACAGGATTTGCAAGTGCGGTTCTTCTCAGTGTCGAAACTGCCGTTGCGCTCGCACTGGTGATCATTCGAATCACCCGCGGACATCTGTCGCCTTTTCGTGAGGCGACTGTGCTCGCATGTCTTGCTTCCATCTGCGCATATGCAATCAACGACAGCACACTGAAGTTCGTTTTCGGGATCCCGAATCCTGGCGCCGTGGTACACGGAACCCGGCACGCTTTCAACATCCTGAAAGGATCTTCGAGCAGCAGCTTCCCCTCCGGTCACATGGTTCTCGCGGGCGCCTTTGCCGGCGTTTATATGCGACTCTATCGAACGAGTATTCTGCTACTCTCCCTGCTGCTTGGCATTGCGGCCGTGCTGCTGATTGTGGGCGACTGGCATTTCGTCAGCGATGTAATCGCGGGCGCCTTTGCCGGCGTTTCTGCGGGCATTCTGGCTGCCGAGGTCTGGATCGCGCATGCACGATAAGGAGTTTCGCAACCGGCTGTCCTGAGCTTCCTCCGTGATTACAGGTAGCGAGAGCCATATTGCCAAGGCAAAGACATTGCTGGCGGGGCGGAATTTGCGGGCTGCGGCACAACTTGCCGGCGCGGGTGAGATCTCCTGAAAGGCGGCAAACGAATTTGCTCAACAGCGCTTCTCTCCGAACTCCGGAGGTTGGGGGTGATGGATGCGCTGTTCGCTACGCCTGCCGCCTCAGGAGCGCCAGTTCAGGAGTTCGCGGTAAGCCGGCAAACAACTGAAGATCAGGCGATCTGGCTCACCCTCGCGCTCGTCGGGCGCACCCGGTATTTGGTTGAGGTTACGGTCAAAGTGCGCTCGATCTTTTTGAGTGCGTGCGCTTCTTCTGGAGCGGCAAAGGTTGACGCCACGCCGTGGCTTGCGGCCCGGCCCGTTCGTCCCACCCGATGCACAAAGTCCTCGGCTTCCCGGGGAAGGTCGTAGTTCACTACGTGCGCAACGTCGGCAACATCGATCCCCCGCGCCACAACGTCGGTCGCCACCAGCACACGATGACGGCCCTCCGCGAATCCGCGCAAAGCCGAGCTGCGCTGCGACTGCGACCGGTCCCCGTGTATGGGAGCCGCCGCGAATCCTGCCCGCGATAACCGCCGCGCCACCCGGTCCGCTCCGTGCTTCGTCCGCACGAATACCATGAAACTGCCGTCGTTCGATCCAAGAAGATGCTCCAGAAGTTCCTGCTTCCTTTCCATGGGAACCTCGAAGGTTTGCAGCTTCACATTGGGTGAGGGCTTCAGCTCCGAGCTGATGTCAATGCGCACCGGATTCCTGAGGTAGAGGCTCGCCACCTCACGAATCGCCGGGCTGACCGTGGCCGAGTAGCACAGCGTCTGCCGGTCCTGCGGCAAAACCGCCGCAATCCGCCGGATCGACGGCTTGAAGCCCATGTCCAGCATTCGGTCCACTTCATCCAGCACCAGCATCTTCACACCGCTCAGGTTCACCAATCTGCGCGTCAGGTAGTCTTCCAATCGGCCCGGCGTCGCCACGATCAGTCGCGCTCCCTTGCGGATTGCAGCCAATTGCGGACCTTCCGCCAGACCGCCGCACACCAGCGCTGCTTTGCCCTGGCCCTGCGTCAAATTGCGCCAGGCCTCCAGTACCTGCATGGCCAGTTCGCGCGTGGGCAGCAATACGAGAGCCTTCGTGTCCCTGGCGCCGGCAGTCATGCGTTCGATGAGCGGAATAAGAAAGCTCAGTGTCTTGCCGGTGCCGGTCTGCGCTGTCGCCAGCACGTCGCGCCCTTCGAGCGCCGGCGGCAGGGCCGCCGCCTGAACGGGGGTGGGATGGATAAAATGCGCATCGGCCAACTGCCGTTGCATGGCCGGTGAAAGTTGTAATTCAGAAAAGAGTCTCAATGTATTCCTGTTCTGCGCTTCGGCCGCGGGAATTCCACCCTCCAGAATCCTCTCTGGAATGCATCCATGGAATCGCGGCGGCAAACGCAGTCGCTTCATGCTCCGCCGCCACCCGAAAATCGTCTCGGGCCGCGCCGGAAAACTTCACTTCTTGTATGCGGAAAACCCAGGAGCGCTTGCTCCAGACGATTCGAGATTCGCCACACCTATCACGTCTTCGACTGCGATACGCCATCGCGTTGCAGCCTGGCCCGGCCGTCACTTTGAGTGGTGAAACCTTGACTTCAATGGACCATTACGCTGAGGGGCCTGGGGAAATTGCATGGTGGGCGATCTGGCGGATGTAGGCAAGAACGGCTCACAGCCAAACAACTGAGCGTGACCTAAGAATAGCACAGTGCGCCTAATTGCCCTCCCCGGCCACGCGCTGGCGTGCCAATCGTCCATGTGCTAGTATTAAATTCGTAATACCGAATATTCGAATTTAATGAGATTGCCACATGCCCGATTCTTTACGCCGCTTCAAAGCAGATGTCTTTCAGGCACTCGCTCATCCCACAAGAATTGCCATCCTTGAGCTGCTCGGCACCGCGGAGCTCTCCGCGGGCGAGCTCATTGAAAGGCTGGGCATGGAGCAGGCCAACGTATCGCAGCATCTGGCCATACTTCGCACTCAGCGTCTGGTGATAAACCGCAAGTCGGGAAACCAGGTCTTCTATTCCGTACGCGATCCCATTTTGCTGGAAGTGCTGACGCTGATGCGGAGTTATTTTCAGAAGTACCTTACGGAGGCTCAACAGATGCTGCGAGAGATGAGCGAGTCCGGAAGCTGATCGCCATCGCATGCGGCGCAGGTTCTCTGATAACCGCCTGAAGACAAATTCATCCGGTCCGTTCGGGAGCGGACCTTGCCGGCGACGACACGCACTGCCTTTCCATAAAGGATTGAACAAGAGGACACTCATTGAGTCCATTTTTCTGGGTCCATTCCGCCATCTCCTCTGTCTCCGCGCAGGAACTCGGTGCCGCGATGCTCATCGTCTCCGGCTGGCTGCTGCTAGCCATCGCGGGCATGCTCAAGCCGCACAGCATTCGTTATGTTGCGCGTATCCTCTTTCCGCTGGGCGCGGCGGCCTCTCTTGCCTTGTTCTGCGTGGCAGGAGAATTCCTGCTGGCCGGCCGTACGCCACAAACGATGACGCTCGCACTGGGCCTGCCGGATATGCCCTTTCATCTTCGTCTGGACGCACTCTCGGCTTTTTTCCTGATGGTGCTTGGCGTGGCCGGGACAGGAATTTCTACCTTTGCCGCCGGTTACTTCCGTAGCGGCGAAGGCACGGCGCCTGGACTGCTCGGATTGCACTACCACGTATTCATGGCCAGCATGGCTGTGGTCATGCTGGCCGACGATGCTTACCTGTTCATGGTGGCATGGGAGGTCATGGCGCTCTCCTCCTACTTCCTGGTCACATCGCAGCACCGTATTCCGGAGATCCGGCGGGCCGGTTTTCTTTATCTGCTCATGGCTCATGTCGGAGCTATGTGCATCCTGCTCAGCTTCGGCCTGATGCAGGGCGGAAGCTGGCAGCTTTCCTTCGACGCCATGCGCGGAGCCTCGCTCGCGCCGCTGCGGGCCACCTCGGCGTTTGCACTCGCGCTGGCCGGCTTCGGCGCCAAGGCGGGGGTCGTGCCCGCGCATGTGTGGCTGCCCGAAGCGCATCCGGCTGCGCCCTCCCCGGTCTCTGCCATGATGAGCGGCCTGATGCTGAAAACCGCCATTTACGGACTGCTGCGCGTCACCTTCGACCTGCTTCATGTGCGCTTCTGGCAATGGGGTATCGCGGCGCTTTTGCTGGGACTCTTTTCAGGCATCTTTGGCGCCATCTTTGCCGCCGTACAGACAGACATGAAGCGGCTGCTCGCCTACTCTTCGATTGAAAACATCGGCCTGATCGTCACCGCCGTAGGGCTCGCTATTCTCTTTGCCGCCAGCCACCTGCCACTCTATGCGGCACTGGCTCTGGCAGCCGCCTTGATCCACGTGCTGAATCACTCTCTATTCAAAAGCATACTGTTTCTCACCACCGGGTCGGTCCTCCATGCCACCAAACAGCGCAGCCTGGGAAAGCTGGGAGGGCTCATTCGCTACATGCCCTGGGTGGCCTTGTTTGCTTTGATCGGCACACTTGCCATTGCCGGCCTGCCGCCTCTGAATGGCTTCGTTTCCGAATGGCTGTTGCTGCAGGCCTTTCTGTTCACACCCCAGCTCCCGCACGCCTTCGTCAATATGCTCGTTCCGCTGGGGGCTGCGATGCTGGCCTTGACCGTGGCCCTGGCGGCCTACGTGATGGTGAAGTTCTACGGCATTGTCTTTCTTGGCCAGCCCCGTGAGCCCTCGCTCGTTCAGGCCCATCGCTCCAACTGGCTGGAGCGCATCGGGCTCGCCTGGCTCGCCGCCGGATGCATCGCAATCGGTGTCGAGCCGCAGTTGGCGCTGCACGCCGTGGGCAGCGTCACCGCCATGCTCGTGGGCCAAACCGTTGCCTCTTCCCCTTCGGCTTGGCGCATTGCCCCGATCGCGCCCCAACAGGCCTCCTACAGCGGCTGGGTCTTTCTCCTGGTGATCGTTTGCGTGGTTGCGATCACGTTTCTTGCTGTGCGCCTGCTCGTGCATGGCCGCGTGCGCCGGGCTCCGCCGTGGGACTGCGGATACCGCTGGCAGGACGCGCGCATGCAGGATACGGCTGAAGGTTTCGGGCAGCCGATCCGCCAGATCTTCGGCTCCTTCTTCTGGATGCAGGTCCACCTTCCGTCGCCATCCGACGAAACGCCCCGCTACCGGGTGCACATCGAGGACCGCATCTGGCGCGTTCTCTACCGTCCCATCTCCGCGGCCATGCAGCGCATGGCGGATGCCGTGAGTTTTCTCCAGGGCGGGCGGCTCGCGGTCTACCTGCTCTTCAGCTTTCTCACTTTGCTGGTCTTGCTGGTGTTTACGCTATGAATGGTATTGCATTTGTGTGGCAGTTCCTGGAAGTGGTGCTGGCTATCGCCCTCGCTCCCCTGTTCACAGGCTGGATTGCGCAGTGCCGGGCCTGGATGCAGAATCGATCCGCGCCGCCTCTCCTCCAGCCTTATCGCATGTTGCGCAAGCTCTTCCACAAAGAAGCAGTCTTGGCCGAACATGCCTCCCCCCTGCTCCGCGCCGCTCCCTATGCGCTCTTCGGCGCCATGGTGCTGGCGGCCGCCATCATTCCCTCGTTCGTCACCGACCTCCCCTTTGCCCGCGCCGCCGATGCCATCGCCCTCATCGGGCTCTTTGCCACGGCGAGAGTTTGCCAGGCGCTGGCGGCCATGGACATTGGGAGCGCGTTTGGCACCATGGGCGCGCGACGCGAGATGATGATCGGCTTTCTCGCCGAACCTGCCATCTTGATGGTGTTCTTCAACGCCTTTCTGCTCTTCGGAACCACCGCTCTGACTGGTGTGGTGGACAACTACGCATCCCACCCCTCGGTCGTCGATCCCAGTGTGATCTTTGCGGCCATTGGCTTCGTCATGGTGCTGCTGGCAGAGAATGCCCGCATTCCCATCGACAATCCCGCCACCCATCTCGAACTGACGATGATCCACGAAGCCATGGTGCTCGAATACTCCGGCCGCCATCTGGCTCTCATCGAGTGGGCCGCGAGCCTGAAGCTGTTCAACTACGCCTGCATCGGCATCGCGCTCTTCCTGCCCTGGGGCATCGCCATTCATGGCGCGGGCCTCGGCCATGTCCTGTTCGCCCTTGCCGCCCTGATCGTAAAGCTGGCGGTTTGCGGAGCGGCGCTGGCGCTGATCGAATCGCTCTCCGCCAAGCTGCGCCTGTTTCGTGCGCCGGAGTTTCTGGCCATGGCCTTCCTAATCGCCGTGCTGGGACTGCTCGTGCATCTGCTGATGGGAGCCAACACCAGTGCTTAAATCCTATCTCGTCGTCGAACTGCTGAAACTGCTCGCCGCCGGCATGCTGCTCATCTCCTTCGCTCTGCTGGCCACGCGGCGCACCCAGCGCCTGATTATGCTCTTTGCCGGACAAGGCGCAATCCTCTTCTTGTCCACATGCCTGGTTGCGCACGACGCGGGCTTGACCGAACTCTACTTCTCGGCGGCCTTGACGCTGCTTCTCAAAGTCGTCCTTCTCCCGCTCATCTTGCATGGACTCCTTCACCGCCTCGGCGCGCAGTGGGACAACGAGAGGCTCGTCCATGTTCCCGCCACCATGCTGGCCGGACTGGTGCTCGTCGTCCTCGCCTTCGGCCTGGCGCAACCAATCAGCATGCTGGCCACCACCATCATGCGTCACACGGTCGGCATTGCGCTGGCCGTCATCCTGCTTTCTTTCCTGATGATGATCACCCGCCGCAAGGCCGTCTCGCAGGTGATCGGCTTCCTCGCCATGGAAAATGGCCTCTTCTTTGCCGCTACCAGCGCAACCTACGGAATGCCCATGGTGATCGAGCTGGGCATCGCGCTCGATCTCCTGGTCGCGGTCTTCATCCTGGGCATCTTTTTCTTCCAGATTCGCGAGCAGTTCGACAGCCTCGACCTGCATCACCTCGAAACCCTCAAGGAGGAGTAACGTGGAAATCCTGCTGCTTCTGGGGCTGCCCCTCGCGGGCTCTCTGACGCTCGCCTTCCTGGGCGCGCGCCGCCACGCCCCGGAGGTCAACGCCGGCTTCAGCCTGGCCACCCTCGGCGCCGCCGCGCTGCTGGTCCTGCGCGTGCTGCACAACGGGCCGCTGCTTGCGTGGCGCGAGCAGTTCTACGTCGATTCGTTCAATATCTTCCTGGTGGCGCTTACCGCGTTTGTCGGCTTCACCACCGCGGTCTTCTCCCGCCCGTACATGCGCGCCGAACATATCCATCGCAAGTTCAGCCCGCGCCGCCTGCGCCTCTATCACAGCATGTACCAGCTCTTCCTGGGCGCCATGCTCATGGCGCTCATGACCAACAACATGGGACTGCTCTGGGTGTCCATGGAAGCCGCCACGCTTTCGACCGTTCTGCTCGTGTCTCTCTACAAAACCAAAGCTAGCCTTGAGGCGGCGTGGAAGTACTTCATCCTGTGCGGCGTCGGCATCGCCCAGGCTCTCTTTGGCACCATCCTTCTCTACTTTGCCGCGGCGCGCGCGCTCGGCCATGAGGGAATGTCGTCGCTCCTCTGGACGCATCTCTACGCAGTGCGCACGCAACTGGAGCCTACCGTGGTCGCTCTCGCCTTCACTTTTCTCCTCGTCGGCTACGGCACCAAGGTAGGGTTGGCGCCGCTGCACAACTGGCTCCCCGACGCGCACTCCGAAGGCCCTGCGCCGGTCTCCGCCCTCCTCTCGGGCCTTTTGTTGAACGTGGCCCTCTATGCCGTGATCCGCGCCAAGACGCTGGCAACCGGTTCCATTGGTTCCATGCTGCCCAACCGCGTGCTGATGGCCTTTGGCCTCGTGTCGGCCCTGCTGGGCGCGCTGTTCCTGTGGAGGCAACGCGACATCAAGCGTCTCTTCGGCTACTCCTCCATCGAACACATGGGCCTCATCGCCTTTGCCTTCGGGATCGGCGGTCCGGTCGCCAACTTTGCCGCGCTCCTGCATATGACGGTGCACGCGCTCACCAAATCTTCGATCTTCTTCGCCGCCGGACATGCGGCCCAGACGGCAGGCACGCAGCAGATGGAGGATATCCGCGGCCTGGTTCGCGTCAGCCCCGCACTGGGATGGGGCCTTCTGCTCGGCTCCCTCGCCATCCTCGGCTTTCCGCCCTTTGGCGTTTTCACAAGCGAGTTTCTCATCTTAACCACCGCGATGCGCCAGCATCCATGGACAACGCCGTTGCTGCTCCTTGCGCTCGCCATGGCATTCGCGGGCATCTTCTCCAAGGTCCAGCAGATGGTCTTCGGGGAAAACCCCGCCGCTAAGCTGACCCCTTCCCCCGCGCTGGTCCCCGTTTATGTTCATCTGGCCATCGTGCTGATGCTGGGAATCTACATTCCGCCCGCCCTGGCAGGGTGGTATCACGCTGCGGCGCAAATGATTGGTTGATCGCATGACCTCTGACCTCATCAACGTGCAAATGGAATCAATGCCGTCGAATCTTCCCTGCCGGCGCCTCCGGGTGGGCGCCGTGGACTGGTGCCGCCGCGCCGCAAAACTCCGCGCCGGCGCAGCGCTGCTGCTCACGATCTGGGGCGCCGACGATCGCGACCGCGACGGCCGCTATCGCGTCTTTGCCGCGTTTCTCGATCGCGACCAGATCACCGTGCTCGAACACGCCATGGATGCGGGCGCTCACCCCACTTATCCGAGCTTTGTGGAGTTCTTCCCGGCGGCCGCAAGAATGGAGCGCGCCGTCTTCGATCTCCTTGGCATCAGCAGCACCCATCCCGACCATCGCGGCTGGTTGCGCCACGCGGGCTGGCCAAAGTCGGTCTTTCCGCTGCGCCGTGACGCCGATGCCGCGCAACAATTCGCTGCAGAAACGGAGCCCTATGCCTTCGTGCAGGTGGAAGGTGACGGCGTCCACGAGATTCCGGTGGGACCTGTTCATGCCGGCATCATCGAGCCCGGAAACTTTCGCTTCTCCGTGGTTGGCGAAAAGGTTCTGCGCCTCGAAGCGCGCCTTGGCTACACGCATAAAGGCATCGCAAAGCGCTTCGAATCGTTGTCTCTGCACGAAGGCCATCGGCTGGCCGCGCGCATCTCCGGCGACTCGGCCGCCGCCTATGCCTGGGCGTACTGCGCGGCGCTCGAAGCCGCCACACAAGCGGCCTGCCCGCCACGCGCCGTGCATCTGCGCGCGCTAGCCCTCGAACACGAGCGCATCGCCAATCACCTCGGCGACCTGGGCGCGCTCGGAAACGACGCCGGCTTTGCCTTCGGGTTGACGCATTTTTCTCGCCTCAAAGAGGATCTTCTGCGCGTCAATCAATCCATTTTTGGTGCCCGCTACCTGATGGATTTCATCGTTCCCGGAGGGGTGGCCGCTGATCTGTCCCCTCATGCCCCGAAACGGCTCCGCGCTTTCTACGCAAGCCTCGAAGAGGATGTCGCCTCGCTGCGCGGAATCTACGAGAATCACGCCGGCGTGCAGGATCGCTTTCGCGGAACCGGCACCCTGACGGCTGCCACGGCGCAGATGCTTGGCGCGCTGGGGCTTGCGGCGCGCGCCTCCGGCATACCCCAGGATCTGCGCGCCACCCACCCCTGGCCGCCCTATCCCGAGATCGGGGTCGCCGCCATCACCCAGAGCGCGGGCGATGTCGCGGCCCGGGTTGCCTTGCGATTGGATGAAATCTTCGCATCGCTTGGCCTTTGCCGCGCGCTGCTCGATAAGCTCCCCGCCGGAGAGATTCACGCCGGGATTCCCAGCGCCGCCCCCGGCACCCTCGCCCTCGGTGTCATCGAAGGTTGGCGCGGCCCGGTTGCGATCGCCCTTGAAACCGGCCCCCACGGCGGCATCCGGCGCTGCCACGCCCACGATCCCTCATGGCAAAATTGGCCGCTGCTGGAGCATGCCATCCTCGGAAACATCGTTCCCGATTTTCCGCTGATCAACAAATCCTTCAACTTGTCCTATAGCGGCCACGACGGGTGAACTCCAAATGATTCAAACCCTGAAACGCATCTTGCGCACCGGCATTCTCACCGAAACACCGCAGCCAACTGCGCCTGCTGAGTCCTCGGCTGCGCAGGCTCAAGAGAAGATTCTGAAGATCATGGGCCGGGCTTTGTGCATCCGCCAGGTGGATGCCGGCTCCTGCAACGGTTGCGAATTGGAGATCCAGGCGCTGAACAACGCTTACTACAACAGCGAAGGCGCTGGCATCAAGTTCGTCGCCAGCCCACGCCATGCCGACATGCTGCTGGTCACCGGGCCGGTCACGGTCAACATGGAAGAGGCGCTCAAGCGAACCTTAGAGGCCGTTCCGCATCCCCGGTTGGTGGTTGCCGTTGGGGATTGCGGCGCTTGTGGCGGCGCGTTCGGCAAAAATTACGCCAGCAGGGGAGCGGTCGCGGATGTGATTCCGGTTGACGGCGCAGTCCAAGGCTGTCCACCAAGTCCCCAGGCTATCCTGGATGCGATTCGGAGTGTTGTTTCTTCCGCGGCAACGGAGCGATCTAGTCGGAAGGAAGGCGATGCTTTACCCGCGTCGTCATGCGATTCAGTACAAACTCGCGGATGAGATTGCCCAGCATGTTGCCGCCTATATTGCCAAAACCGTTGATGAATACCAGACTGGCGCCTCGCTCGCTGGCAGGGTAATAGACATTGGAGAGCGCCGCGGCGGACAGATCGCCAACGATCTCTGGAAAGTTCACCTTGCGAGAGCCATTATCGCCGCGCGTCACAAACGTGGAGGAGATGGCGTGGAACGCTCGCGCCCGGGTGCTGCCTTTCCCCATGACAAAGTAGCGCGGATCGGCATGAAAGACAGACGGTAAGACCGCCCGGGTCAACAACTCGCCGGAGGCAAAAGTGAGATAGGCGGCGCCGTAACGCTTGCTGTAACCCTCCATCCCGCTTCCGAAACCGGGGAAGATATTGCGGTACTGCTCCACGCCGGCAATGGCTCCCGTGGTCAAGAACGAAACCGGATCAATCAGCGTACGCGCGGCCAGACTGTACTTTTGTTTGGGCAGCATGGGTGGCGCATTCCAGTCAAAGCTCGAATAGAAATTGGGAAACACTTTCAGAACACGCTGCTGCTCCGCGATTCTTACCTGCTGCACGGAGGCGGCTTCCTTGTCCATCACCATCACGCTCGTCGTGACGGGCGCTACACGCAGCATCACGTTCGGCACAAAGGCCGATGCTCCGGGTTGCAGAACAATTGGCTTTGAGACAAAGGCCGACATGCCGTTGCGTACAACCATGACCACGTACGTGCCGGGCTCAAGACCGGTGAATTCAAATTGGCCCATGGCGCCGGAATCCACCTGGCGCAGAATGGCAGGTGAATCCGTCTTCGACAACTCAACGCGCGCTCCTTCGAGCACGTCGCCGTTGGTGTCCTGCACGGTTCCTGAGATTCTCGCGGCGGCAGCGGATGGCGCGTCCTGCGCCTGAGCAGCCGCGGGTGTCTGATCGTGGGATTGAGCGTACACGGAGATTGTTGATAAAGCGGCGCTTGTGATGCCGCCGCACACGAGCAAAAATCGGCAGAAACGAACCAAACGGTTGGCCTCCATACACACATGGAACGTGATGCTTGGACGCATCGTTGGAGTCAACGTAAGCCTGCGCACAACTCCCGGGGCCGGGTAAAGAACCCCGCTTCAATGACAATGGAGCGTATACCCCCGTGGCTTAAGGAGCGCTGAATGCGGAAACAACGCGAATGGGCCGCTTCTGATTGCGCGCATAAACCCGTTTGACGGCTTAACTGCTGCCATGCCAGCGCGGGAACCCTTTCCTGCGCCGGCGCGGCTGGGGCGGAAGATCCCGCTGCAGCGGTTTTACACCGCCAGAAGAAGCCGCGATTCTTGGTACAAGGTTGAACCCCTTGCTCGTCTAGCGCATGCCGTCACGCCGCCGCGGCAAAACGCGCCACCCGCCGCCGCCGGCAGGAGCCGCAAGAATTCACGGCATTTTCACAATTACGCCGCCGCCCGCGCCGGGTTCTCGCATGGAGAGACGGTATAAATTACAACCAGTGATCGGATCCGCTCTGCGCCACCCTGCGCCGCATGCTCCCAGCCGCAGGGCGAGTGCTCCCTGTTTCTGCGCGAAACTCGCATCGTCGCCTCACGCGCGGCCGGTCTGTTTGCCGCAGTCAACTTTGCCGCGCGGCTCTAGCCCTGGCGTTTTGCGCCAGTCTCCCTTGAGACCGCGCCGGCGCCTGCTCAATAAACCGCATGGCCCTGGCTGCTTGGCGCGCACCAGATTCCACAAAAAGCAAAGGCGCGAACTGATAGAGGTAGTCTCTCCAGTTGTTCCAGGAGTGAAATCCTCCGCTCTCGTGCACGTCCGTCTTGATCCCTGCCTTGTTGAGCAGAGCCACGGAAGCGCGGGAGTTTTCAAGCGCGATGTCGTACTGGCCGGCGTCGACCCAGAAGAGCCGGAAAGGCTTGCCCCCGGCCTTGTATTGCGCAAGATCTTTCTCCGCATCGGTCTTCATGGCGTCTCCGAACCAGCCGGAGCTGAACATGCCCACCCAGCCAAAGTCGCCGGAGTGGGTCAGGCAAATGTCGAGCGTCTGCATGCCGCCCATCGAGAGACCGGCAATGGCGCGATGATCGCGGTCGGCCACGGTGCGGTAGTGGCTATCGACGTACGGCATCACCACGGAAACGAGATCGTTCTCAAAGGCGGAAAAATCGAAATGCAGCCCCGGAGCCAAATGAAACTCCGAAGTATGGCCGGCAGGCATCACAACGATCATGGGCACGGCCTTGCCCGCGGCGATCAGATTGTCGAGAATCGCCCCCGCTCTTCCCAACACGCTCCAGGCATCGTCGGCATCGCCGCCCCCGTGCAGAAGATACAGCACCGGCAGCCGCGCGGTTCCGTTCTCGTAGCCGGGCGGCGTGTAGATGTGCATGCGGCGCAAAGAGCCCGTGACCTTGGAATCGTAGTAGACCACGCTGACCGCGCCGTGAGGCACAGCGGGCTTGTACTCCAGAAAGTCGGCTCCCGGCACCTCGTAGAGGCTGCGCGCCTCGCTTGTGGTCTGGACCGTGAGTGAGTTGCGTGGATCTGTGGTGTGCACCCCATCCACGACAAAGTTGTAACGATAAAGGCCGGGCTCAATGGGGCCAATGGTCGCTTCCCATATGCCCTGGGCGCCCTTCTCCATGGCCACGCCGGCCATGGCCTTCCGCACCACGCCGGGCGTGGCGCCGGGTGTGGCTTCGGGGCCTTCGGCTTGCAGCTTCACATCCATGGCCTTGGGCGCCCAGATGCGAAAACGTACATGGCGGTCGGCCTCGACCTCAACGGATTTCAGCGTGTCGTTGGGCGTGGGCGGCGGAAACTCGAGTCTTGGGGGAGCGGCCGTGGCCGCCGGCTGTTGAGCCGCCAACGGCATCAGACATCCACCACACAGTATCGCCACAACGATGGCCCCTCTCCGGGCAAACGCTCCCGCAGGCATCCCAGCTTCCATCGCGATTCTCCTTCCTCTAGCGCAGGTTGCCCAGACATGGGCAAACGGTGGCCGGGGCTTCCTCGCGCATCGGTCCGGCTGAAAAGACATTCCACCTGCCGGCGGCGGATGGCAAAACAAGGGAGCGCAAACAATCTTTGCGCCGTCAGAGGGATTCTCCGCCGGAAGCGCAGCCCGGTCAAGACCGTTTTTGCCGCGCCCGCACTGCTTACTTGCCTGGGTCCACAAGCGCCTGGTAGACCAGAGGACGGCTTTCGGATTCGATGTTGGGACTTGCCGGACCCATCATGCGCTGGAACATGCCCACAAAGACGATGTCGTTTGCAGGATCGACCCAGAACCACGTTCCCGCCACCCCGCCCCACGCAAACGAGCCTTTGCCCTCGATCAGATTGGCCTCCAGGGGATCGAACGCTACCGCCCCGGTGTAGCCGTAGCCGAAGCCCGGCCGCATGTGCATCACGCCAATGCCAAACCGCCCATCAAGCAGCGAGGAGGCCAGATGGTTCGCCATCATCAGCTTCACCGTCAACGGCGCCAGAATACGCTTGCCGCCCAGTTCCCCGCCGTTCAGAAGCATCTGCCCAAAGCGGAAATAGTCCCCGGTCGACGAGACCATGCCTCCGCCGCCCATGGGCATCGCGGGCTCGGTTCTGTACATGCGGGAGAGACCGCCGCCGGTCGGATCGGCGACCAGCTCGCCATGCGGCCCGGTCACATAAAGCTGCGCAAAGCGGCCGCGCTTGGCCGCCGGAACGTAAAAGTCGGCATCCCTCATTCCCAGCGGATTGAAGATATGGTCGCGCACAAATTGCGGCAGCGTCTGCCCGGATAGCTTCTCGATAATGTACCCATCGATATCCATCGAGACGCTGTAGACCCATCTGGTCCCGGGCTGGTAAAGCAGCGGAATCGTCGCCAGCCGGTCGACAAAATCCTCCAGGTTCCGGGACGCGAACACCTTCTTCTCGGCCATCATCTTGTCGACCGGCGTATCCCCGAAGATGCCGTAGGTGAATCCGGCCGTGTGGGTCATCAGCTCGCCCATCGTCGGCGGATGAACCGGGTCTTCCAGAATCATCTTGCCGCCGGCGTCGAGTTTCTTGAAGACCTTCAGGTGCGCGAACTGCGGAATGAACTTCGCGATAGGGTCCGAGGGCAGCCACTTGCCCTCTTCATAGAGGATCATCATGGCCACGCCGATGATCGGCTTGGTCATGGAGAAATCGCGGAAGATGGCGTCCCTGGTCATAGGCTTGCCGGCTTCCATGTCGCTGTCGCCATAGGCGCGGAAGTCCACGATCTTGCCGTGACGGGCCAGCAGGGTCACGATGCCGGCTACCTGCTTCTTGTCCACCGTCTCCCGCAGCGCCGCATGCAGCCGCTCCAGCCGCTGGCGGGAAAAGCCCACCGACTCCGGTTTCACCTCCGCCATGCTCAGCGCCGCCTGCGGCTCCGGCGCCGCCTGCGCCACGGCCGTTTCCCAGCCGCACGCGCACATCACCCCGGCCAGCGCCATCCGCGCCGCCCACCGCCGCCCATGGATATTCATTGGCCCTCCTCGTTGCAGGGGATTTCGTTCCAGAACGCTTTCGGCCTTTTCTATTTCAGGTATTCAACATTGCCGTCCACGCTGATGGCCTGGCCGGAGATGTTGTGGCCGGCCGGCGAGCAGAGAAAGAGGCAGGTTAATGCCACGTCGTCCGCGGTGACCATACGCCGCAGCGAGATTCTCTTCAGGTAGTCCTCGCGCATGGCCGCTTCCGTCACGCCGGCCATCTCCGCGCGGGCGCGGATGACTCCGTCCATGCGCGGCCCTTCCACGATGCCGGGCAGAATGGCGTTCACCCGGATGTCCTCGGGGCCAAGCTCCATGGCCAGCGTCTGCACCATGCCCACAATGCCCCATTTGGTTGCGCTGTAAGGCGTGCGAAACGGCAGCCCCAGCCGCCCGGCCACGGAAGAGATGCAGATGACGTTGGCGTTCTTCGACTCGCGCAGCAGCGGCACGCCGTAATGCAGGCAGCGATACTGACCGCCCAGGTTCACGTCGATGGTGCGCTGCCAGTCCTTCTCCGCGATGGCATCCACCCCGGCGGTGGGTCCGGCAATCCCCGCGCAGTTCACCAGCACGTCGAGCCCGCCGAATTGCGCGCCCTGGATCTCGAACAGCGCCGCGACCTGCTTTTCGTTTGCCACGTCGGCCCTGGTCGCCTGGACTGCGGGAAAGCGCTCGCGGAATGCTGCCAGCGCGGCCTCGTCCATGTCGCAGATGTGAACCCTGGCGCCCGTCTCCACGAACGCGGAAGCAATGGCCGATCCAATGCCGGAGGCTCCGGCCGTCACCAGCACGCGCAGCCCCGCCTGGGGGCACAACCGTTCCTTGTAGCTCATTTCTGTCTCCGCTCCCGCTTGTTTCATTGCCCCTTCCGGGTTACATGCGCGTTCATCAGTCGAAGCGAACGTTCTCCGCGCCCTTCAACTGCAACATCTCCCGCGCCTCCGCAGGCGTGGCGATCTCGTAGGAAAGCTCCTCGATAATGCGGCGGATCTTTCTCACCTGCTCGGCGTTGCTCTTTGCCTTCACGCCGGGGCCCAGATAGAGATTGTCTTCAAGGCCGCAGCGAACGTTGGCGCCCAGGATGGCGCCCATGGTCAGCACCGCCATCTGGTGGCGTCCGGCGCCCAGCACGGACATCTGGTAGCTGTCGCGGCCAAAAAGCCGGTCCGCCGTCGAACGCATGACAAACAGGTTCTCGGCATCCGAGCCCAGCCCGCCCAGAATGCCAAAGATCGCCTGGATAAACAGCGGCGGCTTGATGATCTGGCGATCGACAAAATAGGCCAGGTTATAGAGCTGGCCCACGTCGTAGCACTCCAGCTCGAAACGCGTGCCGCCTTCGCCCAGGTTGCGCAGAATGTACTCGATGTCGGCGAAGGTGTTTTTGAAGACCAGATCCTTCATGCCTTCCACCTTCTCCTTTTCCCACGCATACTGCCACTGGGTGATCCGTTCGGCTATGGGATGAATGGAAAAGTTCATCGAGCCCATATTCAGCGAGCACATCTCCGGCTTCACCGTCATCGGGTAGGCGAGCCGCTCCTCGATCTTCATCTGCGTGCTGCCGCCGGTGGTGATGTTGATGACCGCCTTGGTGCGCCGGGACAATTCCGGGCAGATCATCCCGTAGTGCGCCGGATCGCCCGACGGCCGCCCGTTCTCGGGATGCCGGGCGTGTAGGTGCAGAATGGCCGCCCCGGCTTCGGCAGCCTCCACGGCGCTCTCCACGATCTGCGCGGGAGTGGCGGGAAGATACTCCGACATGGTTGGGGTGTGCACCGAGCCGGTAATGGCGCAGGAAATAATGATTTTGCGATTGTTTTTTGTCATTTGGGGTCGCGGCCTTGTGAAGAACCGATTCATCATAGGAAGCGCCGAACCCGGTGCGACAGGTTCCCGGCGGACATGTTCATGTCGTTTTCGGACATCGCCGCCGCGCCATTCCGCTCGCCGCCCACGGCCTTCTCACGAGCGATAGCGCGCAGGCGTGCTGCCCGTCCAGCGGCGGAAGGCGTGACGGAAATTCGCCGCCTCGCTGAAACCCACCAACTCCGAGATGTCTTCCGTGCTGAGCTTGGTGGAGCGCAGATACTCCTTGGCCAGATTGAAGCGTACGTCGTCGAGAATCTGCGTAAACGAGGCGCCCTCGGCATGAAGTTTGCGATGGAGCGTGCGCACCGTGGTGGCCAGCCGCGCCGCCACCTCCTCCATGGTGGGCGAGTGCCCGGGCGTCGAGGCGATGATCTGGTACACCTCGCCGGCCACGCCGTTGGAGGTCTTCACTTCGCCCAGAATGCGGTCGCAGGTCTCGCGCATGATCTTCGCGGTGAGGCCGTGGGCCATGTGCGGCTTTTCGGCGAGGATGGTCTTCGGATAAGAAAGCTCCGTGGTGGACTGTCCGAAACGCACCGGGCACCCCAGATACCGCTTGTAGAGATGCGTGTGCGCCGGCGCCGGGTACGAGAGCTGCGCGTGCATGGGCTGGCAGCGGCCGCGCTCCACCACGTCTCTCAGGTGCGTCGCCAGTTGCGTCAAATGCTGTTCCATAAGAAAGCGCGTCAGCTCTTCCGGATACGTCATGGCCGCATTCATGGCCAGAATCCAGGTGGCGCAGCCTTTGGCCTCGCGCCAGGACATGGAAAGCAGCGGCGTGGCCAGTTGGTGATACTTCACCGCCACATGAAAGTACTCGCGAATGGTGGGACTGCACACCAGCGCGAATCCGTACATCCCATAGGCCGACAACGGAATGCGGCTGCCCACGCGGAAAGGAGTTTCGGGGTCCTTCGTCAGGCGCAAGGCGTTATGGCAGACGGTGATGTACTGGTGGACCGAGGTGAGCGTCTCCGGATTGGTCAGACTCTCCGGTGACAGGCCGGAGCCCGCCAGGCTCGCCTCCGGCGCGATGCCCTGCTCGCTGAGAACTGCAACCAGAGCCTCGACCTTGTAAGGCGCGTATCGCTTTTCGTTCCAAAGGGGAAGTGGCATAACGGCAAAGCCATGTCCGAAACGAACATTCTTGTGTCCGAATGAAACCTACTTCCTGTCATTGTGCCTCAGTAGGATTCCGTTTTGGAAGAGGCTTGTGTCTTCTCCTGCAGGCTCGGGCCCATGTGGCCCGGAAGGAAATCTTATGTCCACTTTCGTCATTACGGCCGCGAAGCGCACCGCCATCGGAGCCTTTCAGGGCGCTCTCAAGGATACTTCCGCGGTTGACCTCGGCGTCATCGCCACCCAGGCAATCCTCCCCGGCCTTCCGGTCAACGAGATCGCCGATGTGATCGCCGGCAACGTGTTGCAGGCGGGCAGCGGCATGAATCCAGCCCGTCAAATCGCCTTGAAATCCGGCCTGCCCCATCACGTGACCGCGCAGACCGTTAACCGCGTTTGCGGCAGCGGCCTGCAGGCGGTGGTCACGGCGCTCCAGGGGCTGCAATGCGGCGACGGCCAGCTCTACCTTGCCGGCGGCACGGAAAATATGTCGCGCGCGCCTTATCTTTTGCCCCAGGCACGCGCCGGCTACCGCTATGGCCATGGCGAGCTGATCGACAGCGCCCTCAGCGAAGGCCTTACCGATCCCACCCTGGGCTGCGCTATGGGCATCACCGCGGAGAACGTGGCCGAGCAGTTTGGCATTACCCGCGAGGAGCAGGATGCCTTCGCGCTCGAAAGCCAGATGCGCACGGCCCGGGCGCTGCGCGAAGGGGAGTTTGCCGAGGAGATTGTTCCCGTTGCCGTCAAAACCAGGAAGGGCGTGGTGGAGTTCGCCACGGACGAGCATCCGCGTCCGGATTCGAATGCGGAGGCCCTGGCGCGGTTGAAGCCGGCCTTCAAGCCGAACGGAACCGTGACCGCAGGAAACGCCTCCGGACTGAACGACGGCGCGGCCATGCTGGCGGTCGCCACTGAAGACTTCGCGCGCCATCATGGGCTGCCGGTGCTGGCGCGCGTCCTCTCCTACGGACTGGCCGGGATCGATCCCGCCGTCATGGGACTTGGACCCGCCGCGGCCGTACCCATCGCCCTCAACAAGGCCGGCCTCTCCGCCGCCCAGATCGACCTCTTCGAGTTGAACGAAGCCTTTGCGGCGCAGTCGATCGCCGTCATTCGCCAGCTCAATCTCGATCCAAACAAGGTGAATGTGAGCGGCGGTGCCATTGCCCTCGGACATCCCATCGGAGCCTCCGGAGCGCGCGTGCTGGTCACGCTGATCCATGCCTTGCGCAGGCTCGGCAAGCGCTACGGCGTGGCCAGCCTCTGCATCGGCGGCGGCATGGGCATCGCCGTCGCAATCTCCGCCGAATAAGCAATCGCGCCGGCCGCCTGCTCGCCGGCGAACAAAACAGGGAACGGCCGCGCCCCAAGGAGCGTGAATCGAGTGGACAAGGTTATCAACTCTCCCGATGCAGCGGTGGCGGATTTGCGCGACGGCATGACCGTGATGCTGGGCGGCTTCGGCCTGTGCGGGATCCCCGAAAACCTGATTGCGGCGCTGATCCGCAAGGGCCTCAAAGGCCTGCACACCATCAGCAACAACATGGGCGTGGACGGTTTCGGCATGGGCCTGATGCTGGAGGCGGGCATGATTGCCTCGCACATCGGCAGCTACGTGGGCGAAAACCGGCTGCTTGAAAAGCTCGTGATCGCCGGCCAGCTCGACCTGACCCTGGTTCCGCAGGGGACGCTGGCCGAGCGGATTCGCGCCGGCGGCGCGGGCATCCCGGCCTTCTATGTCCCCGCCGGCGTGGGCACCGTCGTTGCCGAAAGCAAAGAGGTCCGCGAGTTCGACGGCAAAGCCTATCTCATGGAGCGCGGCCTGCGCGCCGATGTCGCGCTGGTGAAGGCCTGGAAGGCCGACCGGCACGGCAATCTCGTCTACCGCATGACGGCCCGCAACTTCAACCCTGCCATGGCGACGGCCGCCGACCTGACCATCGCCGAGGTGGAAGAGATTGTGGAGCCGGGCCAGTTGAACCCGGACGAGATCGTCACGCCGGGTATCTATGTTGACAGGGTCGTCGCCGGACCCGAGTACAAGAAGCCCGTCGAGGGACGCTTTATCAAGGAGCATGCGCAGCCATGACAGCAAACAATCTTGCATTCCCGGAACCTCCGTTCACGCTCAGCGGTAAATCCGCCATCGTGACGGGAGCAGGAAGGGGCATTGGACGGGCCATCGTGCAGCGGCTCGCCGCCGCCGGCGCCAGCGCGCTCATCTGCGACCTCGATGGCGAGGCCTTGCGCCAGACGCAGGCCTCGGTGCGGGCTCCCGCATGCGTGGCCACGGTGCAGGGCGACCTGATGGATCCAGTTTTTCCGCAACAGGTTGTGGATGCGGCGCTGCAGAACTTTCATGCTATCGACATCGTGGTGAATTGCGCCGGCTTCAGTTGGGACGGCGTCATCCAGAAGACCACCGACGAGCAGTTCCTGGCCATGCTCAACATCCACGTTGTCGCGCCCTTCCGCCTGCTGCGCGCCGCTTCCGCCTACCTGCGCGAAACCGCCAAGCAGGAGATCGCCCAAGGCCGTCGCACCATGCGCAAAGTCGTCAACATCACCTCCATCTCCGGCACGGACGGAAACCCGGGCCAGGCGGGCTACTCCGCCGGCAAGGCCGGCGTCATCGGCCTGACCAAAACGCTGGCCAAGGAGTGGGGACGCTACAACATCAATGTCAACGCCGTCGGCTTCGGCCTCATCCAGACGCGCATGACCCAGCCGCTCACGCACGAGGGCACCATCAGCATGGCGGGCCGCGAGATTCCCATCGGCGTGCAGCCAGCGATGCTCGATTCCATGGCCGCCGCCTGTCCGCTGGGGCGCATCGGCACGCCCGAAGAGGCCGCCGGCGCCGTCCTCTTCTTCTGCTCCCCGCTGTCGGACTACGTAACCGGCGAAGTGCTCATCTGTGGCGGCGGATTCCATTTCTAGCGCGCCTGCTCGCGCCTGCAGCCCGGTTCCGGCGGAGATCCGGGGACAAGGAGAATGAAGTTGAACGGAAAAGAACTCATCGCCCGGCGCATTGCCCGCGAACTCAAAGACGGCTTTTATGTCAATCTCGGCATCGGCCTGCCCACCACCGTCGCCGCCTTTGTGCCGCCCGGCATCGAGGTCGTCCTGCAATCGGAAAACGGCCTGCTGGGCATCGGCCCGCCACCCGCCCAGGACGAGGAAGATCCCGATCTGATCAATGCCGGCAAGCAGCCGGTAACCCTTCTGCCCGGTTCGAGCTTTTTTTCGAGCGATCAGTCGTTTGCCATGATCCGCGGCGGCCACATGAACATGAGCATTCTGGGAGCGATGCAGGTTTCCTGCCGCGGCGACCTGGCCAACTGGACCATTCCCGGAAAGATGGTGAAAGGCATGGGCGGCGCCATGGACCTGGTGGCCAGCGCCCCGCATGTGGTGGTGGCCACGGAACACAATACCAAAGACGGCGGCTTCAAGATCGTCGAGGCGTGCTCGCTGCCGCTCACGGGCAAGGGTGTGGTGCATGATATCGTGACCGAACTCGGCTGGTTCCACGTCTCCGCCGCAGGTCTGGTGATGACCGAGATCGCCGAAGGCGTGACGAAGGAAGCCGTCGCGCAACGAACCGGCTGCCCGGTGCACTTTGCCGCCGGTCTGCGCCCCATGCTCCCCTTCTAAAGACCATTGCACCGACCGCCACAGACGTCCCTCTCGAGCAGTGCAATCAGCCCCTTAGTGATCGCAGGTGTTTTCTCCCGTAATCAGGCTTCCGGCAAGATAGTCCGCCACCAGCTTCTCGGGCGGCTCGGCGGGCGCGCCGACGATGACCTGGATGCCCTGCTGAGCGAAGAGCCCATGGGCGCGCTGCCCCATGCCGCCGGCAAGGATCATATTGACGCCTCTTTCGGCCAGCCACGGAGGCAGCAGGCCCGGCTGATGGGGTGGCGCATCGATGTCCTCGCGGCGAAGAAGCTTCTTTTCCGAAGCCTCCACATCGACAAGGGCAAAGCGTTCGCAGTGGCCAAAGTGCATGGCCAGTCTTCCGTCCGCAAGTGGAATGGCAATTTTCACGATTCTGCTCCCTTGAGTGTTGGAGTCGCCGGCCACAGCCGCGAACTCAATGGGTTGATTCATCGCGGGCCTGCGCGCACCAGCGTTCCAGTGCCATGAACCGGCAGACCGCCGCCGCCGTGATGCCGAATACCACCAGTGGCTTGTTGTGCGCGCGCGCCGGCTTCTCAATGGCATCGAAGGTGCCGTTCACCAGCGCCGTTCCGGTGACGAGAATCAAGTCGCAGGCCGCAATGAGACGGCCAGTCTCCCGGCGCCCATCCCAAATGGTCACGCCAAAGCGGCATTGACCGGTGTTTCGCGGGTTCAGGTCGGTAATGCATACCGCGCCGGGACCAAACTCGTCCGCCAGCGCCTCGGCAATGGCCGGATTGAAGCCAATCAGCCCCACGCCGCGCGCGCCTTTCGCGCGGGCCGCGCGCGCCATCCCGGCAGCGCAGCGCTCAGGCTCCTCGTCCTTGCAGTGCAGAACGCCCCCAATCTCCCCAAGCGACCGCATGACCGCATTCATCGTTGCCAGAAAAACCGCCCGGTTCCGCGTGTTATCCAGCGGCAAGGCCAACACATCGCGCAGTTGCCCTGAGAAATTCGAGGGCGCATCGGTGAACGCCTGCCCGCGCGCGCCCAGCACAGCAGCTTCGATCACCCGTTCCTTCCCTTCCAGAATGGGATAGTCGCGCCGCGAGGGCCTCCCGATGGCCTCTTCGGGAGTCAGCGGCTGAGCGGTTACGGCCACCTCGGCGCGGTCCAGGTTGTGCCGCGCTGCCAGCTCCCGCAGCCGGTCGCGGCACTCTTCCAGAATTCCACGCCGCATCACTACCAGTGTCCTTCCACGTCGGCCGCCGTCGTGGCCTTGAGCGATCCTGCTTTGTACTGGGCCAGGGCTTCAGCAACCGTGCCACCCGCAACGGGGTAAATGGCGACGCCGCCGGCTTGCAGCGCCGAGAACGCCTTGGGACCGACGTGCCCGGTGAGGAGGGCCTTGACGCCAAGGTCCACGAGCGTTTTGGCGGACTGAATGCCGGCTCCCTGTGCGGCGCCCAGATTCACGGTGTTGTTCACAGTGCTGACCGCATTTGTCGCGAGATCAACAACGACAAAATACCTCGCCCGGCCAAAACGCGGATCGAGGGCGGACTGAGTGCCTTCTTCCTGAGAGGTGATTGCAAGTTTCATTCTGCTTCTCCGAGAAGGAGAACATGCACGTGGCTTGCCAAGGTCCGCGGAGGAAAATAGGCTGGCTCCAGTTGGCTGATCGCAAAGGAGTTGCCTCTCGCGCAAGCGGGAGGATTCCCGGCGCGGAACGCGGGAAGTGTTGCAATTTGCAACGCTACGTGTTGCGCCCCCGCAGGGTGCGCGGACCAGCCGTGGAGTGCGCGGACTTGAGCCTGCGATACAGCGTGCTGGGATCGATTCCGAGCTCCCGCGCGGCCTGCCGGTGGTTGCCCCGGTTGCGGACAAGCGCGGCTTCCATCATCTGCCGCTGCGCCGCCCGCATATGCATCGCGGGCAGAAAGGCGCCGGACGGCGCGTTCGCCGGCCGCAGTTCCACCGGCAGGTGCTCGATCTCAATCCGGCCTCCGCGGCACAGGACAAACGCCTGCTCCACGATGTTTTCCAGCTCGCGCACGTTGCCGGGATAGTCGTGCTCCATCAGGCGCGCCATGACCTCCGGAGAAACGCCGCCGATGTCTTTCTCCTGCAAGCGGTTGAACTTGGCCACAAGATGATCCACCAGAAGTGGCACGTCTTCCCGGCGCTCCCGCAACGGCGGAATCTTCAAATAGACCACGCGAATACGATAGAAAAGGTCTTCGCGAAATTTGCCCTCGTGCACTAACTGTTGCAGGTTCTTGTTGGTGGCGGCCAGCACGCGGACGTTGACCTTCACAGGCTCGGTTGCGCCCAGCGGCTCCATGCTGCGCTCCTGCAGCACGCGCAGCAGGCGAACCTGCATGGCGGGCGAGATGTCGCCGATCTCGTCCAGAAAAATGGTGCCTCCGTCGGCCAGCGCAAAGCGTCCTGGCTTGTCCTTCTTGGCATCCGTAAACGCCCCCGCCTTGTAGCCGAACAACTCCGACTCCAGCAGCGCATCGGGCAGCGCGGCGCAGTTCACGGCCACGAACCGCTTCTTGCCGCGAGGCGAAAGATGATGCATGGCGCGGGCAAACAGCTCCTTGCCGGTGCCGCTTTCTCCTTCCACCAGCACCGTGCTGGGGCTGGCGGCGATCTGCGGCAGAATCTCAAACAGGCTCTGCATCGCCGCGCTGCGCCCCACGATGTCCTCGAACGTGTAGCGGGACTCCAGTTCCTTGCGCAATTGCTCAACGTAGCTGAGATCCTGGAAGGTCTCAACGCCCCCCGCAATCTCGCCCCCCGGCGCGCGCAGCAGCGCGGTCGAGATGCGAATGGGAATCCGGCTTCCATTCACGCCGATGATATTCGCGGTTACGCCCACCACCGGCTTGCCGCTGGAAAGCGTACGCCGCAGGGCGCAGGCCTCTTCGCATATGCTGGCCCGGAATACATCCGAGCACTGCCGCCCCAGGGCATCCTGGCGGCGAACGCCCGTAATGCGCTCGGCCGCGCGGTTGAAGGTTGTGATGCGCCACTGATGATCGACAGTGAAGACGCCTTCGTTGATCGAATCGAGAATGGGATCGCTGCGTGGCTCGGCCATGGGAACAGCGTAGTGCGCCGTGTTGCATTTTGCAGTGACCGCTCTCACAAGCCTTGCATTCTGCAACTCCAGCACCACGCCTGTCCCAGCAACCTCCTGCTCCTGAGTAAATTAGGGTTTTGGCCCTCCGGATGCATCATCCCCTTGCATGAGAATCGCGATCCCGCAATGGCAAGGGCGCATTGCACCCGTCTTCGACGTCGCTGGCCGTCTCCTGCTGGTGGACGTCGAGGAGGGCCGTGAAACTCACCGCGAGGAGAGGCGCCTTCTCAAAACGGAGTTGCCGGCCCGCGCGGCCGAACTGCTCAGTTACAGCGTCGATCTCTTGATCTGCGGAGCGGTTTCGACGCCCCTGCAACTGAGAGTTGCCGCTTCCGGCGTGCAGGTGATCGCCTTTGTCTGCGGCGCGGTCGAGGAGGTGCTGGCCGCTTACCTGAACGGCACGCTGGCCACTCCGGCCTTTGCCATGCCGGGTTGCCGCCGGTGGCGCCGGAGAGGCGGAGAAGATCGATTGCCCGCCGGCTTCGGGATGGGCCGCGGACGAGGCCGGTTCGGGCAAGACCAGGGAAGGACACCGTGTCTCCGGACACGCGAAGGCCTCGCCGCCACCGGTGAGGACAAGCCCTCGCTCTGTCCAAAGTGCGGCGGAAAAGTACGGTACAGAGCGGGAACGAGAGAGATAGAAAATGTGTGCTGGCAGTGCGGTGCGCGGACGGCGCCAGTTCGAGACCAGGATGCTTCATCCATCATTGAAACCTAAGGAGGAATTCAAATGCCATTTAGAGATCAAACAGGTCCCAGGGGAGAAGGCCCGATGACCGGCCGCGGCCGGGGTGTTTGCGCAGGAGGGACAGCGCCCGGAAGTCTGACTGCGGGGCCGGGCTTCGGCATGGGCAGAGGAGGCCGTGGCGGCCGCGGTCAGCGCAATCGACTTCGCGCCGTGGAGCCGTATGCAGACAGGACGGCAACTGTAGCGTCTGCCGCGCCGGCGGAGCGGCAGCAGGAGATGGCGGCCCTGAAAGCCACCATCGGCGGACTGGCGAGCACTCTTGGCGAAATACAGAAACGCCTGGAAGAGCTGGAAGCGGCGCGAGGAGGGGAATAGGCCCTGTTAGCAGGGGTCTGGCGGCGCTCATCCAACCAGGATCGCAGCAAGCGGGTGGGGGCCGATCCGGCAGGAGCAGGCGCCTCCGCAGAAACAAACTCGAAAGCGTGCAGCGAAGCTGTAGACCCGGCGACGCGTGACGCCGGGAAGGGAGGAAATCCGATGAAGACGATGCGCACAGTGCCCATTCTCGCGATCGTGTTGACTGCCTGTTTTGCGGCCTTGGCTTTTGCTCAAAGCGGCGCAGGCCAGTATTACAACTCCACCAGGGAAACCACCGCCAGAGGCACCGTGGAAAAGGTCACGAACGTGACCAGCGCGCAGGGGTGGTACGGCGTGCACCTGACCCTGAAATCGCAGGACAGGAGCTACGATGTGCGCCTGGGACCATCCGATTTCATTGCGGAGAGCGGCTTCACTTTCGCTCCGGGCGACCGGATTGAAGTGTGGGGTGCACAGGCGGCTGCGCAGAGCGACAACATTCTGGTGGCCAGAGCGGTTGAGAAGAACGGCCAAACCCTGACGCTGCGCGATTCCGACGGGTTTCCAATGTGGGCCGGCATGGGCATGCGGGGCGGCCGGGGATACGGCGGCGGTTATGGCCGCCGCATGGGCTGGGGCTGCCGGCACGGCGGCTGCGGCTGCGATTGCGGCTGCCGCGGCGGCTGGTGATAACAAGCTTCTGGAGCCGCAGACGCGCAGCGAGAGAAGCTGAAAACCGGTGAAACCCCGGCTCAGGAACTCACTTCCCAAGGGAGCGTGGCATGGGTGCGCTCACGCGGAAATAGCAGAAGGAGATCGAGCGAGCGGCCATGAAAATTGCAATCGCCAGCGGCAAGGGCGGCACCGGAAAAACCACCGTGAGCACAAATCTGGCGCTTGCCGCGGCCCGGCGCGGACTCAGCGTGGCCTATATCGACTGCGACGTCGAAGAGCCCAACGGGCAGTTGTTTCTCAGGCCGGAGATGCGTGCATCGAAAGCCATCGGACGGCTGCACCCGAAGGTGGATGAGACGAAGTGCACACACTGCGGCCTTTGCGGCCAAATCTGCCAGTACAGCGCCATCGTCTGCCTTGGCCAGAGTGTGCTTGTCTATCCGGATCTCTGCCACGCCTGCGGCGGTTGCACCCTGGTTTGCAGTCCCGGCGCGATCACGGAGGTTCTTTCTGAAACAGGAAAGATCGAAACCGGCGTGGCCGGATCCATTCGCTTTGCGCAGGGGGCGCTCCGCATTGGCGAGGCCATGAGCGCGCCTCTGATCCGCGAAGTGAAAAGAGAGCTTCATGATGAGGACCTGACGATTCTGGACTGTCCGCCCGGCACTTCGTGCCCGGTGGTCGAAAGCGTGCACGGGGCCAATCTGGTTCTACTGGTCACCGAACCCACGCCCTTCGGTCTGAACGATCTTCGCCTCGCGGTGGAGATGATCGACGCGCTGCATCTCCCCCTGGCCGTGGTGATCAACCGCGCCGGGACTGGCGACCGCAAGACGTATGAGTTTTGCCGGCGCAAAGACATAGCCATCTGGGCGGAGATCCCCGACGACCGCCGTGTGGCCGAGTCCTACTCGCGCGGCGAGCTGGCAGGCGATTCCGTGCCGGAATTTCGCGCCGCCATGGAACAGGTTCTGGATGAGTTGGCTCAATACAAACAGGAGAACCGATTGTGAAAGGCAGGGGAACGAGCCGGTGAACTCTCTCGTCAATCTTCGCTCCGGCGCTGTCCGGACGGTCAAGGAATTAGTTGTCATCAGCGGCAAAGGGGGAACTGGCAAAACCTCGCTGGTGGCATCGTTTGCCGCGCTGGCAAAGGACTCCGTACTTGCCGACTGCGACGTGGACGCCGCCAACCTGCACTTGCTCACGGCTCCCCGCGTGGTTCACCGCGAGCCCTTCACGGGCGGCAAACGCGCGGTCATTGACGCGCATCTGTGCGCGGCGTGCGGGCAATGCGAGGAACTCTGCCGCTTCGATGCCATTCAATCGGATGACTCCGGGAACATGGTCTATACGGCGACCTACCGGGTGGACCCCATGGCCTGCGAGGGATGCGGCGTTTGCGCCTGGTTCTGCCCCGAGCACGCAATCGCGTTGGAGCCCACAGTCAATGGAGAGTGGTTTATTTCCGAAACGCGCTTCGGCCCCCTGGTGCACGCGCGCCTTGGCGCTGCCGAGGAGAACTCAGGCAAACTCGTAAGCCTGGTCCGTACAACCGCCAAAAAGATCGCCGAAGAGCGCCAGATCGGCCTTGTGCTCATCGACGGATCGCCCGGCATCGGCTGCCCCGTGATTGCGTCGATTACCGGAGCGGATCTGGCCGTGGTGGTCACAGAACCGACGCCCAGCGGCCTGCACGACATGGAGCGCGTGGCCGAACTGACACGCCACTTCGGCATACCGGCCGCGGTCTGCATCAACAAATGGGATCTGAATGCGGAGATGTGCGGCCGCATGGAGGCAAAGGCGCGGGATCTGGGCATGAGATGGGCCGGAAAAGTGCGCTATGAGAAGGCTGTGACCGAAGCCCAGGTCGAAGGCAAGGCCATCGTCGAACAGGGCCGCAGTGGGAGCGCCAAGGACATTGAACAGGTGTGGAAGGGCCTCCGGGAGCTTTTGGAGGGGGCCGGCGGCCAGGACCGCGCATCCGCGATGCGAATCATTGCGTGACGGCATATCTTCGAGTCCTTCATCGCGCGCGAAACCGCTGCGGCGGATGCGCGGCGCCGGAACGGAAGGCGAGGGTATCTTGTCCCAAAATCGGAGACGTTTCCGCCGGGCTGTGATTCAAATCACCGAGCCCCGCGCACCCCTTCGTTACTCTCAAACTGGCACAGATCTCAACCAACACACCGCAATTTACCCAGGAGTGATTTCCATGGCTTATGTAGTAACCGATGCTTGCGTCAAGGACTTTGTCTGCGTGGCCGAGTGCGCCACCTCCGCGATTGCGCCTACCGCCGATGATCCCAGGGCCGGCGCTGTCTCTCAGGTCTACATCAATCCCGACGAATGCATCGATTGCGGCAGTTGCATCGCCGTCTGCCCGCAGAACGCCATCTACGCCGAGCACGAGCTCCCGGCCGACAAAGCCCACTTTGCCGAGGCCAACAGGGCCTATTTCAACTAGCCCCTCAGAACTCCCGCAAAGAAACTGCTGCGGCTGGTTCCTTGCCGGCCGCGGCGCTTTCCTGCCTTGTTGCCCGCTTTGCCGCGCCCGGTACTGCCTCGTCAGTTCTGAGGATTTTGCGGGGCCTGCGTTTGAGGAGCGCCCTGCACGGGCGGCACGCCCTGCTGAGAACTGCCCGCACTGGACGGCGGCGCCGGCTTGCTGTCTGCCGGCGGCTGCGGTTTGGCTGGCTGTGCCGGTTGCTTTTGCGGCGGCGCAGCGGGCGCTTGCTGTTCTGTTCCCGGCTTGCTTTCCGGCAGCGTGCCGGGCGCCGTCTTGTCCCCGGCATTCGGCGCTTCTTCAGGAGCGGTTGCCGGGGCGGTTTTGTCTGCCGTCTTTGGCGCGGCCGGGGCCGCCGTCACCGGTGGTGTTTCGCTGTTTTTCGGCGCGGCCGCCGGAACCGTTTCGGTTTGCCCTTCCGGTGCAGCCGCGGGCGCTGCCTGGGGTGGAGCGGTCTGCGTCTGTTCCGGCGCCGGCATAGGCTCCCAGGTGACGGGTAAAGACAGCGTCTGGGCTGTCGCCGGATCGTCGCGCAGCTTCACATACAGCGCGCCATCCACAGGAGGCGGAACCGTCAACTGCGTTCCCGTGAAGTCGGGCGGCACCTCGGTGGCCCCCTGCAGATCCGCCGTGCTGCCCGCCGCCATCAAAAGAAACAGATCGTTCCCGCTCAGCGTGCAGCCTTTTGCCGGCGAGCGCGGGCAAAGCAGTTCCTTGAATTCCGGTTCCCGCACCAGCGTGCCCAGTGGCTGCCATTGTCCCGCTGTGCCGTCCGCGGCCACTGCCCGCAACTGCAGCGGTCCGAAGGCCGAAGGACCAAAACGCGCCAGGGGTTTGAAGGTCCCCACCATCGTCTTGCGGTCTTCCAGCACCAGGCTTCCATCCGCCAGGCTCAGCGTGGTGCCAAAGCTGCCGTCCACCGCCGACACTTCCACCGTCTCGTTGCGGGGAAAATTCGCCGGAACCAGCGACTTCAGGAAAAAAACGATGCGGCCATTCACGGGAAGATCGTCTGGACTGTTCAACCGTACGGGCGAGGGCGCCACGCCCGCGTCGCTCTGCGATCCCTTGTTCAGAAGCGTCACCTGCGGCCGCGGCGGATTTACGGTCAACTGGGTCTTCAGTTGCCGCCCGTCGTGCAACTGCACATTGACGGTGTAGTGTTTTCCTGGTTCCAGCCCGGCCGTCGAACTGTTCGCCTTCATGGTCAGTTCGTCGAGATCCTTGACCCGGGTCAACCTGGCAGGCGTCCATGCCAGCGCGCCCAATTCGGCGTGCGCCACCTCATCGAGCCGCGTGCCTTTCAACACCGCATCCGGATCTCCCGAGTTTAAGGTCAGTTGCTCGAGCGACGCCGCCTCGGCGTAGGCTTGCGCTGTCAGCTTGTCCGGATCGCTTCGGCCGTATTGATAGATCTCCAGCGTGGCCGTGCCGGGCGCAGCGTCTTTCATCTGCGCCACCACCTTCAACGTCCCCGCCTTGGCCTCTTTCCAGGTCACCGTCACCGGGCTGCCGTCCGCGGCCTTCATCGCTACCTTCTCTACACAGCGCGTGCTCTCGCCTTCCACGTGCAGAGTGTCGTCGCGCCCCACCACCAGAGCCGACCGGTCGCCGTCTGCAAGGGTCCAGTTGCTGCTTCCGTTGGTGCACAGGCGATAGGTTGGGCCCGTCCAGGAGCCAAATCCCCACTTGCCCTCCACTACCGCCTTCAGCTCGTCCTTCTCGGCGGGGAGTGCCGGAGGCGCCCCGGCCAGTACAAAACCACCCCGCGAGGGATCGGGCTTCAGCGGCAGGTCCACCGCCTTTCCCTTGGCTTCGATGTGGAGGTTGAAGCCATACGCCATGTGCGTGCCGTAGACCAGAGGCGCGCTTTCCGTGGGCAGCACCAGGCCCGGCTGCTGCAGACAATAGCTCTCATCTCCTTGCGGGGGATACAGTTCCGGACTCTTCGAAACGCCAATCGGCGGCAGCGCGATCACCACCACCGACTTCGGGTCGCGAAACGATGGCGGCATATTCAAACGCAGATTGAGCGTGTCCTGCGCGGGCAGCGCCAGCGCCGGTATGTATTGGTAGTGCGCCGTGTGCAGCGAGGAAAGGATCTTCGCCGTATCCACAATGGCGCCCACGTAAGGGCTGTATACGCCCCCGCCGGCCATGTTGCTCATGCTGATCTGGTTCATCAGGTCCAGCGTCGATCCGCTCGCCAGTTGATCCACGCGCGACTGGGCATTGGCGCTATCCATCACCATGCCTTCACTCAGTTGCGATAGGCACTGCGCCTGCTGATCGGGCGGCTTTTGAAAGCAATCCTCGTTGACCTTGATTCCCAGGCTCCGCGCCGCCAGCTCCGTCCGCTGCTTCAGCAGGTTCGCGTCTGTCTGGTCTACCGCCTTCACCTGCGCCAGGTAGGTCTCAAGCCGCATCCGGTTCAGCCCCGCCGCCTGCAAATCCTGCGTGGCGCGCACAAAAGCGCCCGGCCGTCCGCGCACTGTGTTGCGCAGCGTGTTGAAGTCCCCGCCTGTCTCCGGCGCCAGAAAAAGAAGCGCCTGCTGCGCCTCGGCGGGCACGTTCACATACACGCCCTCATCGCGCACATCGCTGTTCCACGTCTCCACCCGCGTGAACCAGTCCGGCGGCGGCGGGTTCGTGGCGCCGCGCAAAAATGCCACCACCAGCACATACCGCGCCGACTGTGTCTCCGGAAGATCCGGATGCACCCATAGCCGGTCGCCCGGCGCCAGGCTGGGCACTTCCCCTATCGGAAGCGTCACATCCCCGCGCTTTACCCGCACGTCCACCTTCGGACCCATCAGGTCAAACGCCGGTTCGCCAGCTAGGTTGCTGTTGGATGTGAGTACGGCGAGCAAGAGCAGCAGCATCAAGCGGCGCATGCCCCTATTTTACGAACCGCGGCCGCAAAAAAAGAAGCCTCCGTTGCTTTCTGGAGTACACTGTGACTGTAAAAGCTTCTAACAGAAGGATTATTAAGCGGTCCCCGGATATCTGCAAGGTAGAAGAGACGCAGTATGATTATTCATTGTCTTCAGGCCACATGGCTGCAGCTTCGCCTTCCAGAGATGCGGGGCCCGTCGGTTCTGACAACTGTTTTATAGGCTCGTACAGGAGTTCACTCCCAAGCCGCCGTGCCGGAGTTCTGTTCTTCAGGCCCTTTGGGCGATGATCCCCTGACGATATCGATGGCTTATCGCGGTTCCAGAGTTACCTTGTTCCCGGAAGCGGCGTCGCTGGGCGCCAGCTCTCGCCAGAGCTGGCGCCCAGCGCGGTCCTGATAAGGTCCATGCGCACTCCGGACCCGCTCTACAATGTATGCCGCTGTCGCTTGGAAGGCATATGCGGGCCATTTCCTCCGGAACCGGCCGCCCGGCCGCTCACCGGAAGATATCCCATGCCGGCACGCGATCGCGGAACCATAGGGAGAAGAAATTATGACACCGGTAAAGACTGCCCAGGGCAATGTAGACTTGGCTAACCTGACCATTCCCGATGCCGAAGAAATAATCGAAGAGGCCCTCAACGAGCTTGGATACTCCAACGACCCTGGCCTCGCCCGCGCCCTCCACTTCCTCGCCCCTCCGGGTTACCAGGCCATTGTGGAGCTGTGCAGCGACAACGGCCGCAGCAAGCGTCGCAATGCCTCCGCTGCCTCCTGGTCGCCGGAGGAAGACGAAGTCCGCATCTATTTCGAGCGCGTCGATGGCGCCGAGCCGGCCCCGCGCGCCACCCCCCAGTTCCAGGCCGCCTTCACCTCCGGCGAGGAGGAGCCTGACGCCCTGCAACCTGGCCTCCCCGGCGACATCGACGCCCGCGTCAAAGAGCTCTGCGCCGCCCTCGCCGAAGCCGAGCGCGGCGGCCATGCCTTCATCGCTCTCAAGTGGTTTCGCGACTCCTTCCTGCCGCGCAAAACCTTCCGCTGGAACCAGCATCCCGAATCGCGACAGACCGTGCTTGCCGAGGCCATCCAGCGCGGCGTCGTCCTGACCAGCAAGATTGCCAACCCTAAGACGCCCGCCTACCCAACCACCACCATTCGCCTCAATCGCGCCGAGGCCGGCATGCCGGAGGAAACACAGCGCTTCTACCCCGTCGATCTCCACGGAAACTCCCTCACCGAGGCGATTGATGAGGAACGGAGGAGTTTGTGAACTGCTATTTTCTCGAGTCATCCGCCTTTGCCCGGCTCTTCGTCCGCGAGCAGGGAACCGGCCAACTGATCCGGCTGATGGAGACCGTCGAGGACAACCGCAAGCTCATCTCCGCCGCCGCGCCCCTCGAGGTCTATGCCGCCATCCGCCGCAGCCAGCGCGCCGGCGGCATCTCCGCCGGGGATGCCGCGCGCGCCCTCGATATTCTCCGCATGGAATCCGCCCGCATGGTCCAGCAGCCTCTGAATCCCGCCGTCCTCGAGACTGCCCGTCAACTGCTCGACCGCACCGCCCTGCGCTGGCCCGACGCGCTTCAGCTTGCCGCCGCCCTGGTGGCCCGCGAGATGTTCGGCGGCATCGAAATGGTCTTCGTCTCCGCCTCTCCCCATCTGCTCGATGCGGCCGGGAGCGAGGGCCTCCGCATTCTCGATCCCGCAAAAGAGGCCGATGAAGCGATCGCGGCCGTCTGATCGCCTCTTTCAGACCTGCGCCGCATGCAGCCATCAAAGCAAATAAGAGAGAGCCGAGCCGCTTCATTTCGCGGCACGCTCTTCCGCGCTTCTTCCATTCTCTCCGCGCTCTTACTCCCGAAACGGCTCGCCCGCCTGATAGAGGCCGATGCGGTTGCGAATCAATTGCGCCTGGGCCGCATTCCCGCTGGCTTCCACCAGCTTCAGTGCCTGGTTGGCCGCCTCCAGCGCCTGCTGGAACTGCCCCGCCTCCGCGTAAGCCGCTCCCAGCGCGTCAAGCACATTCGGATCGGTTCCGTTGGTCAGTTGATTGGCCTGCGCCGCCAGCTTCACCGCCTCGGCGCCGTTGCGCAGGGCGGCATTGCGCGAACTGGACAGAATCCGCGCCGCATCCACCAGACTGATGGTCTGGCTGGGATTCTGCGCAATGGCCCTTTGCAGATGTTCCAGGGCCTCGGCATCGCTGCCCATCATCATGTAGGCCTCGCCCAGAGTCGCCTCGCCCGACGGATAGCGCGGATTGAGACGCAGCGCCTCTTGTAGTTCCGGCACGGACTGGTCCGGGTGCCCCTGTTCAAGAAGAAACGCGCCGAGGTAGTAATGGCTCTGCGCAACCCGCGGGTTCAACCGCACCGACTCCCGGATGTGCTCCACCGCCTCGTCCACGTGTCCGCTCAAAAACAGGTTGGCAGCAATGTCGCTCTGGATCTCGGCGTCGTCCGGCTCAAGCACCACCGCCTTCTTCCACACCTCCAGCGCTTCGGCGTACTTGCCCTGCTTCTCCAAGTCCATGGCGTTGTTCATCAGCCCGTAACCTTCTACCGCAGGCGTCTTGATTTCGTCTATCCCGTCTCCGGGTATGTTCACAAACTCCGGCAGATTCACTGCCCGGTTCGACGCCGTTGTATTGTCGACGATAATCGCGGGGCTGTCGTTGCCGTCCTTGTCGATGTGCGTCAAATACATCTGCGTATACGGGGAGCGCGCCTTCGAGGAAAACACCAGCCACCGTCCATTAGGCGAAAAGCTGTGCCAGGAGTTCATCGGGGACATGTTCGCCCGCAACCGCCGCGCCACCCCGCCCTCGAAGGGCACAATGTAAAGCTGGCTGTCCGGTCGCATCACTTCGCCATTCCGGCATTCCACAAACACGATCCACTTGCCGTCGGGCGACACCTTGGGAAAGCTGTTGCTCATGCCGTTCTCGCTGGCGCCCACAATCCGCTCCGGCGTTCCGCCCTTGCCATCGTTGAACGGCACCCGGTACAGGTCGTACTTGATCTGCGTCTCGTTGGGATCGTTCGCCGCCAGAGCTTTCTTCTGTCCCGGCGATACCGGCGGCTCTGCCACCGCTCGCGCAAACACAATCCACTTCCCGTCAGGGCTCCACACGCCGCCCGTTTGCACGTAGAACGGATCGTCCGCCCCCGGAAGGGGGTGTCGCGTCCCGTCGGCGCGGCTATACCACTCCAGAATTCCTTCCGTCGGGAAAAATACCTGAAGGAACCGGTAGTCCTTGAAGTTCATGGTGTAGTAGCTTCGCGCAAAAGTTGGATCCGGCCCAAAGGTGCTGATCACATACTTGCCGTCCGGCGATACGCGCGACATGAATCCCACGCGCGTGGTCGAGCGCTGCCCGTCCAGATTCCACCGCACCACGTCCTTATTCTCGATCGACATATGCTTCGAGATCGGCACAATTGCGTACATCCCCTTGTTATTCGCCGGCCCGTCCACGTCGATCCCCATGGTCTTGCCGTCCGCCGAAAACGAGTGGCAGTTCAGGCAGGTCGGCACGGTTTCGATCAGCACCTTGCTGGTGGGTTTGGTAATGTCTCGCAACCGCCAGTGCACCAGACGGCCTGCTGATGGCGATAGCGGCTGAATCACGCCGTTCTGCCCTTCAAACGGCATCAGAGGCACGTCTCGGTAGAAAATGGGCGCACCCACGGGATCCTTCGAGGTCAAAAACGTGCTTTCGCCCTTTGATGTCACGTGGCGCGTCTGGTCGTATCCGGTGATCGTGATCGTCGCCGTCCGCTCTTTTGAGCGCTGCTGAATCACCGACCACATCGCCGCGGTTGGCTCCCACGCCCATGACTCCGCCTGCTGCGGCGTCAGCTTGGGCGGTTCGTTCGTCGGTGAAACTGCCGCCGGCTCGATGGGCCCGATCTTCATTCGCTCGCCGTGGGATACGGCTTCCACTGCCGGCGCATGCCCTCCGAACGAAAGCCGGATGCGCCAGGACTTCGACGCCGCCGATGAGTCTCGCCAGATAAACGTCGGCGGCGTAATGCCCGGGGGAAAGATCGATCCTTGCTGCGGATAGTCAATGGTGATTGAATCCTTTGTCTGGTCCAGAGGCGCGGAACTAGCGGCCTCGCGCGCATTTGCCGATACTTGCTCCACCGGTGGCAGCGCCACCAGACATGCCAGCATCACTCCCAGCGCGGCGGCTGCCGCCGCCATCATCCTCGCGTTCTGCTGTCGTACGATGCTCTCCTTGTTCTTCATCGGTTGCCCCCCGCTCGGCGCATCGCCGCCCCTCCGCATGCCGTGCCAGAACCGGCATTCTTGGCCGCTGAGTTTCTCTTGCAGTACTTTCCTTATGAAGTGTGACGCTGGTTCCCGGCAAAAAGTTCACGCGAAAGAGAACTTCTCTCCCACGGCTCGCGCATCCCCTCCATGGGTGGAATATCTATGAAGCCGGCACTGCACGCAATGGCATGCCATACCGGGCGGCTGCGCACACACACACACACCACCCTTCCGCCCGCGCGCGCCGTGTGCGCGGGCGCCTTCACACTTGCCTGTCTTATTGTCTTTTAGAGCCGGGCGTGGCTTCCGTCGCACAAGACCGGATTGGCCGAGTGCTTGCACCCGCAGAAGTGAACTTTCTTGGTCTCCGTGGCATCGTATTTGACGGGCGTCATCCCGCTTCCCTTGTGGCTGCCGTCGCAGAACGGTTGCTTGGCGCTGCGTCCGCATGCACACCAGTAATACGTTTTCCCTGTCTCTACCTCAACTGCATAGGGGCCCTTCTGCGCAATCACGGGTTCTGCCATGGTCGTCTCACCTCGCCTGGGGAAATGAATAAACTCACGCTACCTTCAGCAGTATAACTGCCCTGCCCTCCAAAACGGCGCCCTCGCTTACTCCCGCCGGAATTGGTTCGCCTTCTCGAATTCACCGCGCAATCCCGGCGCGCGCAGATTCTCGCGCAGCTCCGCCAGCCGTTGTTCGAGCGCGTACAGCGCCCGCTCCACCGCCGCCGTGTTGGTCATGGCAATGTCGCGCCACATCGAATAAGGGCTGGCTCCCAGCCGCGTCATCTCGCGCAGGGCGCGGCCGCCCACGTCCTTCAGTTCGGGCGCGTCGCCCACCTCGTCCTCCAGCAGTGCGCTAAGCGCCGTGGCGGTGAACTGCGGTAAATGGCTGACCCATGCCACCAGTTCGTCGTGCCTCGCCGCGTCCAGATCCAGTGACCGGGCGCCCATCGCCGTCACCCACTCCCGCCAGCTTTGTGCCAGAGCCTCGCCCTGCGCTGCCCGCCTGGCTTGTGGGTCGTCTGTAAACAACCACACCGCCCCGCGAAACAGCTTCGCATCCCCCAGCGCCGCGCCGCCACGCTCCTTGCCCGCCATCGGATGTCCGGGCAGAAATGCCGCTCGCCGCGGCGTGTTGTAGAGCCGCCTGGCCAACTCCGCAATTGCGCCCTTGGTGCTGCCCACGTCGGTCACCAGATGCTCCGGCCCCAGGAGTTCCGCCAACCGCTCCATCCAGTCGAGCGTGGCGTAGATAGGCACAGCCAGAACCGTCACCTGCGCCTCTCGCGCCGCCTGCTCAGGCTCCAGGGCTACCGCATCGATGGCCCCCATGGCGAGCGCGGTCTGTCCGCCTTCGGCGCCGCGGTTCCAGCCGACGATGGAGCCGCGAAATCCCCCCGCCCGCAGCGCCAGCCCCACCGAGGTGCCCAGCAGTCCCATTCCGAAGATAGCGATGCGCTCGATCATGGTTCTTTTCAGACTACTGCACCAAGTCCTTTCCCAGGGGGATGCGTTGCCTGTCGCAGGATGTCCGCCATGGAGTTGGCGCAAACAGCGGCTTGGCCCGGTCCCGGAGCAATGTGCTGTCCAATCCCGCGCAAGAAAGACCCGCCGTGAAGAAAAGCTACCACACCCTCCTCGGACAAGGGAAAGTTCAAAGAAATGAAGTGAGTGAGCTTTCCCGGCAGGGTGAAAAAACGCTCTCTGCGCAGGGTGAACTGTGCCGCGCCCGGCACGCGGAAAACCATGGCGAAAGCGTTGCTCGGCCGCGGCAAGCGATGCGGGCGAAGCGCTTCAACCGGCGGCACTATGCGCGTTCTCTGGCGGCGCTACGCTCCCTCGGCCGCCTTCTTCGAGCCCGTGCAACCGCAGGGGAGGATAAGCGAAAATGGTCCCATGAGGTTTTGTAGGCTGTTTCATGTAATCGTTTTCGGGCTCGGCGCGGCTGCTTCCCATGCGGAGGCGCAGTCGGCCCGCGTACCCAAGGGCCAGGCGCCTGGACGTGCCGCGGCGCATGTCCACACGCATCTGAAACGGCATCCGCGAGTGGCGCTCACCTTTGATGATCTGCCCGCGGCCGGCGGCCTGCCTGTGGACGAGACGCGCGTAGACATTGTGACCCGGCTTGCGGACGAACTGAAGGCCGCGCATCTGAAAGGCGTCTACGGCTTTGTGAACGCCATCGACCTTGAGAACGACTCCGACGTTCAGGAAGCCTTGCAGAGGTGGGTCTCTTCCGGAATGAATATCGGCAACCACACATGGTCCCACCCCTCGCTCAACAGCGTCAGCGCCCATACCTTCGAGCAGGACATTGCGCGCGACGAACCCACGCTGCGCCAGTACGCCGGAGACCGCGACTGGCACTGGTTCCGTTTCCCTTACCTGGAGGAGGGCGCGACGCTGGAGAAACGCAACCACGTCCGCCAATGGCTGCGCGAGCACGGCTATCGCATTGCCCAGGTCACGCTGACCATTCAGGACGACGACTGGAGCGACCCCTATATCCGCTGTCTCGCCAAACACGATGAGGCCGGCATCGCTTGGCTCAAGCAGAGCTATGTCGAAAACGCCGCCCATTTGATCCGGCTGGGACGCGAGGAAGAACTGATCGTCTTCGGGCACGAGATTCCCAACGTGCTGCTGCTGCACGCTACCGGGTTCACCACGCTCATGCTGCCGAGCCTGCTGCAAATCCTCCGCCAGGATGGCTTTCGCTTTATGCCCCTGGCCAAAGTGGAGCGCAACTCCGCCTACGCCCTCGATCCCAGCCTGGGGCTGGCGGACGGCGGCACGCTGCCCAGCCAATTGATCGAGGCCCGCCATCTGAAGTGGCCGGCCTTCAAACCGGAGCCGCTGCAGAGTCTGGACCGCATCTGCCGATAACGCCGGCGTGGCGGGCCTTCGCGCCTTCCTGTGCGCGCCATGTCATCCCGCATGGCCGCGCGTTGACCCGCCTTCAACGGACCGTTCCCGCACCGTGCGGAGAACTGCACTTTGCGGCTTCTCGCAACCGGCTTGGTCCCCGGCTTGTCCGTTACCGGATGATCTTCAGCGCTCCACGGAAGAGCCCGTCGAAGTCCCCGCTCAGCGCCTTGTCTTTGGCGATGGCCTGCTCTACGGCCCTTTCCACCGCCGCGCGCTGGTAGCCCAGGTTCACCAGCGCCGACAGCACATCGTCCACCGCCGGCCCTGCCACCGCGGCTGGCGCCGGCGCTACGGCAAAGTCCTCCAGCTTGTCTTTCAGCTCCACCACCAGCCGCTCGGCCAGCTTCTTGCCCACGCCCGGAATCCGCACCAGTTGTGCGTGGTCCTGGCCGCGGATGGCCTGGACAGTGCGTTCGCTCGACAGGCCGCTCAGCATCTTGATGGCCAGCTTCGGCCCCACGCCGCTCACCGTGATCAGCCGCTCGAAGAGCCGCTTCTCTTCCCGGTCCAGAAAACCAAAGAGCGCTATCTGGTCCTCGCTCACCTGGGTGTGGATGTGCAGCGCGGCTTCCTGGCCGACGGAAGGCAGCGCCGTAAAGGTGGGTACGGAGATGGCCACGTCGTAGCCCACGCCCCCGGCCTCGACGATGGCCTGGCCGGGCTCCTTGTGGATGAGTTTGCCGCGCAGATGAGCGATCATGGTTTTTTATCCTAGAATCCCCATGCGCTTGGCCACCCGCGTCAGGGTCTCCAGGGCGCGGTCAAGCTGCTGGCGTGTGTGCTCGCTGGTGAGCATCAGGCGGATGCGCGCCTTGCCTTCGGGCACTGTGGGGAAGGCGATGCCGGTGCCCATGACGCCCTCGTCAAAGAGCGCGCGCGACATCTCCATGGCGATGCGCCCCTCGCCCAGGATGACCGGCGTAATCGGCGTCTCCGTCGCCGGTGTGTTCACGCCGCCCACGTTGAAGCCGGCGCGGCGCAGCTCGCCCTGGAAGTAGCGCGTATTGGCCCACAGCCGCTCGATGCGCTCCGGCTCCTGCTCCAGAATGTCGAAGGCCGCCATGCAACTGGCCGCCACCGCCGGCGGATGCGAGGTGGAAAACAGAAAGGGCCGCGCGCGGTGATAGAGATAGTCGATCAGGTCCTTCGATCCGCACACGTACCCGCCCAGCGCGCCAATCGCCTTCGACAGCGTCCCCACCTGCACATCCACCTTGCCATGCATGCCAAAGTGGTCCACCGAGCCGCGCCCGTTGCGCCCCAGAACCCCCGATGCGTGGGCGTCGTCCACCATCATGATGGCGCCGTATCTCTCCGCCAGCGCCGCAAGCTGGTCCACCGGCCCGATGTCGCCGTCCATGGAAAATACGCCGTCGGTAATCACCAGCTTGCGCCCCGGCTCGTGGGCCACTTCCTGGAGCAGCTCCTCGCAGTGCCCCGCGTCCTTGTGCCGGAACACCTTGATCTTGGCCCGTGACAACCGCGCCCCGTCGATGATGCTGGCGTGGTTCAGCTCGTCGGAGAGAATAAAGTCCTCCTTGCCCAGAATCGCGCTGACCGTGCCGGCATTAGCCGTGAAGCCGCTCTGGAAGACGACGCAAGCCTCGACATTTTTGAAGCGGGCAATCCTTTCTTCGAGCTCCATGTGGATGCGCATGGTGCCGGCGATGGTCCGCACCGCGCCCGAGCCCACGCCGTACTTGCGCGTGGCCTCCAGCGCCGCCTCGATCAACCGGGGATGGTTGGCCAGGCCGAGATAGTTGTTGCTGGCCAGGTTGATCACCTCTTTCCCGTCGTAGTGGCACACCGGCGCCTGCTGATCCTCCAGCACGCGCAGGTTGAAGTGCGTTCCCCTGACGCGCAATTCATCCAGAACGGCAGTCAAATAGGCAAGTTGCGGGCGTCCGGCGGCTTGGGTCATGGTCGTTTTCCTCAATCAAAGAGCATAACGCGGTCAAGCCAGGCTCCGCCCGCCCGTTCTTCCCCGTGGCCCGCGCGCCCTCCCTTTAACCGACTTTCGTGCGCGTATAGCCCTGCCTCGCCTCCGCCGGATACAATGGACTTCTATGCCGCGGCCAGCGCCCGGCGCAGGATTTTGAGTTTTTGGAGCAGGTGCACGTGAGAGGCGTTCGCAGCCGCAGTCAGCGGCTTGAATTAGTTGCAGGACTGGGCATTGCACTGGCCATGCCCGCGCTGGCTTTTGCCGCGCAAAACACGCAGGGAATGGCCACGCAAACCACGCTGACCGCCGAGACGCACGACCGCGCCGGCCGCACCCAGGCTGCCCTCACCGTCGCCGTCACCGGCGAAGACGGCACACCTGCCACCGGAACCGCTGCCATCAAGGACAATGGCCGCGACCTTGCCGGCGTAGCTTTGAATGCCCAGGGCACAGCCAGCCTCACGCTCTCCCTGCCCGCCGGCCAGCACCAGCTTCGCGCTGTCTATACCGGCGACGCCACCCATCGGCCCTCTGCCTCCCTCCTGACCGGCATTCACGCCCAGACCAACACCGGTACACCCGATTTTCAGGTCTCCATCGCGCCGGCTACCCTCACCCTCACTGCCGGCCAGTCGGCCACACTCATCGCCAGCATCACGCCAGAGAATGCGAGCGCTCTTCAGGGTCCGATGTTCGTCACCCTCTCCTGTTCCGGCAATCCTGACCAGTCCCTTTGCATCTACACGCCGGAAAACGTTGAAATCCTGCCCAACACCACCGTTCCGGTCACCAGCTCCCTCGTCTTCCAAACCCAAACCGGCACCGCCGCTCTGCACATGCCGGCGGCGCGCCGCAAGGCGAGTCCGGTGGCCTGGGCCTTCCTGCTGCCCGGCGCCTTCGCCCTTGTCGGCCTCTCCTTTGGCCGCCGCCGCTGGCTCAGCCGCTTCTCGCTTCTCCTGCTGCTGGGCCTCGTTACCGTGCTCGGAACCACCGGCTGCAATCCCCTCTACTACTACGAACACTACGGCCCCGTGCCCATCTCCCCCACGCCCTCCGGCACCTACATTGTTCAGGTCACCGCGCAGTCCACGAACGGCGTTACCGCCATTACGCACTCCACCACCCTGGCGCTTACGATTCAATAGCCTGCCGCCATGAACAGCGCGCACTGTTGGCATCCCCTGCCGGCGGAAGTATGCGCTCTGGTCGAGCGCACGCCCGCGACCGTGCTGCTTTCCTGCGCCGATCCCCGCCTGACAGGGCAAAGCCCGCAATCCAATGCCGAATCCTGCACCCGGCTCTTCGTTTCCCCGCGGCGCATTTACCGGGTGGAGGAGCCCGCGCAGCTCCCCGGCCTCTTCTCCGCAATTGAGGAGGCCGTCGCCGCGGGCCGCTTCGCCGCAGGCTTCTTTGCCTACGAGTGCGGCCAATGCTTCGAGCCCACGGCAAGCATGGCCCCCCGCCGCCCAGGACAGCCGCTCGCATGGATTGCCATCTATGACCGCTGTTTCGCCTTCGACCACCGCACCGGCCAGTTTGCCGGGGACCCCCCGCCGGCACTCGCGGAGCTTTCCTCGCGCGAACGGCCGCATGCGCCCGAGCCCCTCCACGCGGCCTTCTGCCTCAGCCAGCCGCAGTACTCCACACGCATCGCCGCCCTCCACGACTGGATTCGCGCCGGCGATATCTACCAGCTCAACTTCACTGCTCCCTTCCATCTCCGCGCCGCCGCACAACCCGCCCGGCTCTATGCGCAGCTCTGCCGCAGCCAGCCGGTGGAATACGGCGCCTTTGTGCACTGGCAACCGGGCAGCCACATCCTCAGCTTCTCGCCCGAGCTGTTCTTTCGCATCGAGCCGCTCGGCGCCTCACGGCGCATCACCACCCGGCCCATGAAGGGAACCGCCCACCGCGGACGCACCTCCCGCGAAGATCAAGCCATCGCCGAATGGCTTCGCAACGATGCAAAAAATCGCGCCGAAAACGTGATGATCGTCGATTTGCTGCGCAACGATCTCGGCCGCCTGTGCCGCTTCGGCAGCGTCGCCGTCGAGAACCTCTTCCAGGTCGAGCGCTACCGCACCCTCTGGCAGATGACCTCAACCGTGACCGGCGAGCTGCGCCCCGAGGTGGACTTTCATGCCGTCTTCCGCGCCCTCTTTCCCTGTGGTTCCGTTACCGGCGCGCCCAAAATCCGGGCCATGCAACTCATCGCCGGGCTGGAAGGCGAGCCGCGCGGCGTTTACACCGGCTCCATCGGCTTCTTTTCGCGCCCGCGCACGGTCTTCAATGTCGCCATCCGCACCCTGGAACTGGAAGGTGGACAGGGCCGCATGGGCGTGGGCAGCGGTATTGTCATCGACTCCGATGCGGGCGATGAGTTTCGCGAGTGCCTGCTGAAGGCCGCTTTCTTCACGCAACATCAGGAGCCGTTTTCGCTCATCGAAACCATGCTCTGGCGCGGCGGCTATCCGCTCATCGAATTACATCTCGACCGGCTCGCCGATTCCGCTGGTTATTTCGATTTTTTCTGCGATCGCGCCGCGGCGAAGGAGGCGCTCGAAGCCCACGCGGCCGGCTTCGGCGATCCACGCCCCCGCAAGGTGCGGCTCCTGCTCGACAGCGATGGCGCCGTCCACATTCAAAGCGAGCCCCTCGACGAAGATCCGGAACCCGCGGCCCGCCCGCCCGCTCGCGTCTGCATCGCCGCCCCGCGCACCGACCCCGCCGATCCGTTCCTCTTTCACAAAACCACGCATCGCGCGCACTATGCCGAAGCCTTCTCGGCCGCGTCCGCCGCCGGCTTCGCGGATGCGCTCTTCTTCAACACGCGCGGCGAGCTCACAGAGGGAGCCATCAGCAATGTGCTGGTTGAAAAGGCCGGCCATTGGTTCACGCCCCCCGTCGAGTGCGGCCTGCTGGCGGGCGTCTATCGCCGCCACCTGCTCCAAACCATGCCCGGCATCGAGGAGCGCCGCCTTTATCTTGACGACCTGCGCCACGCCGATGCGGTCTACCTCTGCAACGCAGTCCGCGGCCTGCGCCGCGTGCTCGTCCAATGGGAAAACAAGCCTTCCCCCTTCAACTCAAGTCCCTGATCCCGCTCTTCTGCCTTGTTCCAGCTTCCGCCGCGCCGCCATCGCCTCGTCCGTCCACGGGCATTCTGCGCGCCATCGCCCCAACAAATTTGAAAAATGAGCCTCTGTCAACGGCTCTTGACAATCTGCGCCGCGCGGCCATAGGAACCCAGGTTGAAGACTTGCGTGTATCCCATGCCCTTCAGCTTCTGCTTCGCCGTTCCGCTCCTCATTCCGCTCTGGCAGTGCAGCAGCAGCACCTTGTTCTTGTCCCTTACGCGGCGGGGCACGCCGGCCTCGATCTGGTCCAGGGGAATGTGAATGACGCCCGGCAAATGGCCGGAGTTATACTCAGCCGCGGTGCGCACATCGATCACCAGCGCGCCCTCCTTCAGGTACTGCTGCGCATCTTTGGCTGAAACCTGCCCGATCTTCTTGACCAGAAAGAAAAGCACTAGAACGCCAAAGACAATAAGAATAGAGGTCCAGTTCATATTCTTCAGTTTACCGGTTCCCCGGCCTTTTCCACTTCCACCAGCACCGAGTAGAACGTGGCCGCCGCCCCCAGATCGGTCAGCCGTTCACTGGTCAGCACGTTCTGGTTGCTGCCGCCGGCGTGCATCTTGGCCCAGTCCATGTGACCGGCCACCACGCCCGCCGGCACCTTGCCATTCACCAGAGCCGTCAACGTCAGCTCGCCCCGGTCGTTCCACACCCGCACCTCGTCGCCGCTCTCGATGCCCCGCGCCCGGGCGTCCTCGGGATGCATCTCCAGCCGGTGGCGGGTCTTCGCCTCCATCTTGCGGTGCCCGTCGAGGTTGGCGAAGGTCGAGTTCATATAGTTGTCGGCTTTGCGCCCCAGAAACTCCAGAGGGTAGCGTTTTGCCTCTCCGCCCCAGCGCGACTCCGCCGGCGGCACAAATGCAGGCAGGGGGTCCAGCCCCTGCGCCGCCAGCGTTTCGGAGTAGAACTCGATCTTGCCCGTCGGCGTGGACAGCGGAAGGCTGGTATAAGGTAGAAACGGCTGTTCCTCCGGATCGCGGTGAAAGGCCACCGGCATATGTCCTTTCTCCCGCAGCGCATCGAGCGTGATATGCTCCATACCCGGGTTGGTCGAGTGGCCATCCGGTCCCAGCCCGAGCGCTTGTCCGGTCATCTCCTCCGCCGTCTCTCGGAAGCACGCCTCTGAGAAGCCCATGCGCTGCGCTAGTTGCCCAAAGAGCCACACATTGGATCGCGCCTCGCCCAGAGGAGCGATGGCCTGATTCGAAAGCTGCACAAAGTAGTGCCCATAGGCGCCTTGTATGTCGGTATGCTCGAGGAACGTCGTCGCGGGCAGGATGTAATCGGCGTAATCCGTGGTGTCGTTGAAGAACAGGTCGTGCACCACCGTAAACAGATCCGGCCTCGCCAGCCCCCGCCGCACCGCGTTCTGGTTGGGCGCCACCGCCCCCGGGTTCGAGTTGTAAACAAAAAGCGCATGAACCGCTGGTCCATCTGCGGTCCAATCCAGTGCCTCCGGCTCCCCAATTCCCTCGTTCTCTCGTCCCCTCGTCCCTAGCTCTGTCAGCGCCCGTCCCAGCGCCGACATGTTCACCACCCGCGCCGCTCGCCCCAGCGGCGAGGCCAGCGCCAGCTCAGGCCGCTCCACTTCCCGCTTGTTCCACGCGAAGGCGCCCGAGGTGGAAAGCTGCCCGCCGCCGCCGCGGTACTTCCACGCGCCCACCAGCGCCGGCAACATGGCGATGGCCCGCGCCGCCGTGCCGCCGTTCTCGCACCGCTGCACGCCGTAGTTCATCCGCAGCGCCGCCGGCTGCGTGGTCGCGTAGCTGCGCGCCAACCGCTCCACCTCCGCCGCGCTCATCCCCGTCCAATGCGCCACCCGCTCCGGCGTATACTCCCGCGCCCGCTCGGCCAGTTGCTCCACGCCGTGCGTCATCCCGGCGATATAAGCGCGATCTTCCAGCCCCTCGTTCAGGATCACGTGCATCATGCCCAGCGCCAGCGCCACATCCGTGCCCGGCCGGATGGCGATATGCCAGTCGGCCAGTGCCGCCGTCCGCGTCCGGTAGGGATCGATCACGATCAGCCGCGCCCCGTTACGCCGCGCCTGCTCGATCATCGGCCACAGATGCGCGTTGTTGCCGTGAATGTTCGCGCCCCAGGCCAGCACCAGCTTGGCCAGCCGGAAATCCTCCGGCGGCGTCCCCAGCTTCTTGCCGTACACCAGGTTCCAGGCTACCCCGCCCGCCTCCGAGCAGATGGTCCGGTCCAGTTGGCTCGCGCCCAGGCGGAAAAAAAAACGCCGGTCCATCGACCCGTAGCCCAGCACGCCCATCGTGCCCGCGTAGCTATAGGGCAGGATCGACTCCGGCCCGTGGCGCGCGGCAATCGCCTTCAGCCGCGCGGCAATCGCCTCCAACGCCTCATCCCAGCTCACGCGCTCAAAGGCCTCGTGCTCCCGCCCATGCGGTTGTGGGCCCTTTGGCGCTCCCAGCTTCCGTTTCAACGGGTAAAGAATCCGCTCCGGCGCGTACACCCGGTCAAGATACTTGGCCACTTTGCCGCACAAAAATCCCTGCGTCACCGGGTGCGCCGGGTCGCCCTGCACCTTCACGGCGCGGCCCGCCGCGTCCACCGTGACCAACACGCCGCACGAATCCGGGCAGTCGTGCGAGCAGACAGCACGGACAATACGGAAGAGGGAAGCCGCGGCCGGCGCGCTCATACCGCCATTGTAAGCCGAATGCGGATCCTCACCGCCCTTGAGCGCGGCCACCGGCGACAATCATGGCGCCGTTCAAAACCGGAATCGTCGCCGCAGTCGGCGCCTTGATGAATTGCGCTACGTCTGACCCCGATTCCCTCTGAAATCACCACCTCCTTATGTCAACAATGACCTCGGATGCTCTACACTGGCCGTGCGCCGCCGCACCGGGCGATTTCACCCAGCATGCCTTCCCTATCCCTGCCGCACAAGTCAGCCCGTGTCGCCCGCATCCAGCTTTTTGCTGTTTCCGCGCTTTCCATCGCCGGCGTCATCAACTTTATGGATCGCGGCTCGCTGGCCATTGCCAACACCACCATCCGCGCCAATCTCGGCCTCTCCGCCACGCAGATGGGCATCCTGCTCTCCATCTTTTCGCTCACCTATGCCGTTTCCCAGCTCCCCATGGGCGCTCTGCTCGACCGCGCGGGCGAGCGCATCGTACTCGGCGCCGGCGTCTTTCTCTGGTCGGCCACGCAGACCGCCACCGGCCTCATCCGCGGCTTTGCCTCCTTTGCCGCCGCCCGTGTCGGCCTCGGCATCGGCGAGGCGCCCTACGTCGTCGGCGCCGTCAAAACCGTCAACGACTGGTACAGCGTCCGCGACCGCGCCACCCCCACCGGCATCGTCAACGCCGCCACTGCTCTGGGCCAGGCCATTGCCCCGCTCATCCTCACCGCCGCCATGCTCGCCTTCGGTTGGCGCGGCATGTTCATCCTCATCGGCATCCCCGGCATCCTGCTCTCGCTCCTCTGGTACGTCTTCTACCGCGACCGCAACAGCATCGCTCTCACCACCGAAGAAGAAACCTACCTCGACGGCTCGGCTCCCCGGCTGCAACTCCCCCGCGTCTCCCTCGCGCAATGGCTCGGCCTCTTCCGCCGGCGCACCATGTGGGGCATGATGCTCGGTTTCGGCGGCATCAACTACACCAGTTGGCTCTACATGTCGTGGATGCCCAACTACCTCGAAGCCGCCCACCACCTCAGCATCGCCGCCACCGGAGTGGTCGCCGTTATCCCCTTCTCCTGCGCCGCCGTCGGCATCTTCCTCAGCGGCGTCCTGGCCGACTTCCTCATCCGCCGCGGCCTGCCTCCCGTCAAAACCCACCGCCTCCTCGTCATCGGAGGCATGGTCTGCTCCGCCGCATGCACGGCGCTGGTGCCCTCCATCGCCGGCGCCATCGGCGCCGCCTTCGGCATCGGCATGGCTCTCTTCTTCACCCACATGGCCGGCAACTCCGGCTGGGGCCTGGTACAGTCCATGGCCCCCACCGGCATGGTCGCCTCCGTCGGCACCATCCAGAACTTCGGCAGCTTCGTCTGTGCCTCCTGCGCGCCCATCCTCACCGGCTGGCTGCTCGACCGCACCCACTCCTTCCATCTCACCCTGGCCATCTGCGCCATGGTCTCCCTCCTCGGCGCGCTCTCTTACCTCTTCGTCGTCAACCATCCCATCCCCGCGGGCGACTGATCCCGGCCAGACGGCCACGGATTGTGCCGAAGACGCGGCTCCCGCCCCGGCGCGCATGCATCCGCCCAGTCAAATGCTCTACACTGGCCCTGCGCCGCCTCGGGCGATTTCACCCAGCATGTCTTCCCATCCGCGTTCGCACAAATCAGCCCGCATTGCCCGCGTGCAGCTCTTCGCTGTCTCTCTGCTCTCCCTCGCCGGCATCGTCAACTACATGGATCGCGGCTCGCTGGCCATCGCCAACACCACCATCCGCGCCAATCTCGGCATCTCCGCCACGCGCATGGGCGTCCTGCTCTCCATCTTTTCGCTCTCCTACGCCGTTTCGCAGCTCCCCGTGGGCCTGCTCCTTGACCGCGTGGGCGAGCGCATCGTCCTCGGCGCAGGCATGTTTCTCTGGTCCGCCACCCAGGCCGCCACTGGCCTCATCGGCAACTTCGCTAACTTCGTCGCCGTCCGCATCGGCCTCGGCCTCGGCGAAGCCCCCTACGTCGTCGGTTCCGTCAAAACCATCAACGATTGGTTCAGCGTCCGCGACCGTGCCACCCCCACCGGCATCTTCGACTCCAGCACCGCCTTCGGCCAGGCCATCGCCCCGCCCATCCTTACCGCCATCATGCTGGCCTTTGGCTGGCGCGGCATGTTCATCTCGATCGGCATCCCCGGCCTGGTGCTCTCCGTCCTCTGGTTCGCCTTCTACCGCGACCGAAAAAGCGTCCCGCTCACCGCCCAGGAAGAAACCTACCTCGACGGAACGGCCTCGCGCGCTGGCGCTCCGCGCCTTTCCCTCGCGCAATGGTGCGCCCTCTTCCGCCTGCGCACCATGTGGGGCATGATGCTCGGCTTCGGCGGCGTCAACTACACCGCGTGGCTTTACATGTCCTGGATGCCCAACTACCTCGAGGCCGCGCACCATGTCAGCGTCCGCGCCACCGGCATGCTCGCCGTGATTCCCTTCTTCCTGGGCGGCGTCGGCATGATCCTTAGCGGCCTGGCCGCCGATCTGCTCGTCCGCCACGGCGTTGCGCCCATCCGCGCCCACCGCTCCATCCTCGTCTTCGGCATGACTTGTTCCGCGCTCTCCACGCTCCTCGTGCCCTGGTTCTCCTCCGGCGCCACCGCCGCCCTCGGCATCGGCATGGCCCTCTTCTTCATCTACTTCGCCGGCAACTCCGGCTGGGGCCTCGTCCAGTCCATCGCGCCGCCCGGCATGGTGGCCTCCGTCGGAGCCATTCAGAACTTCGGCAGCTTCGTCTGCGCCTCCGCCGGCCCCATCGTCGCCGGATGGCTCCTCGACCGCACCCACAGCTTCCACCTCACCCTGATCATCTGCTGCCTCGTCACTCTTCTCGGCGCGCTCTCTTACGTCTTCATCGTCAAGAACCCCATCCCCTCGCCCCCTCCCGTCGACTGACGGCGCAATCACGGCTGGCGGCGCGTGCCTCCGCTCACCCCGCAACCGCCCCGCCCGCCGCCGTGTACACTGGTTTCGCCATGAATTGCCTGTTCTGCAAAATCGTCGAAGGTTCCATCCCGTCCACCGCCGTCTATCAGGACGAGCTGTGCTACGCCTTTGCCGACATCCATCCCCAAGCCCCCGTCCACGTGCTCATTGTCCCGCGCCAGCACATGGACTCCATGGCCTCCGCCGGAAAGGATCACGGCGCCCTGCTCGGCCACCTGCTGTGGGCCGCCGCGGAAATCGCCCGCGCCAAAGGCCTCGCCCGCGGTTACCGCGCCGTGCTCAACACCGGACCCGACGGCGGTCAAACCGTCGATCACCTCCACGTCCACCTGCTCGGCGGCCGCTCGCTCTCCTGGCCTCCTGGATAGCCCGCCTCCCGCCCCAGCGCGCACGGTCTCACATAACGTGCAGGCTTCGGCCATGCTGAAATCGCGGATAGAAGCCTCTGGCTCAGATCCTGTCTTCTTTTTGAAAAGACACGGCGTCAGCCGTCAACCTCGCCCAATCAATGCGGCTTTGGCTGCCCGGGAGATAGTTTTTCCCCACCTTCGGCCTGCGCCTAAAGGTTGATAGAGGATGCGAGGAGAGGCCCCTTCGCTAGATGCCGTCGTCGCGGAACATGGGGTGAGGAATAAGGCGGCGGTAGTCTTCCTGGTGGGCGCCGTCGAAGCAGGCTTCGATGATGCGCTTGCCGAGGGGGTCGAGCTCGGGAACGAGAAACTGCTTGAGCTCGGCGCAGAAGAACTCGCGCCACTGGCGTGCCCCTTCGTTGTAAATCTCCAGACCCCCCTGAAGCTGCTCTTCGACCTGCAGAAAAACACGCGCGATGGTGGAACCCTCGATGCGGAGCTGGTTGGGTAGATAGCCCAGAAGGGGGAAGACGGCCTCGCTGACCTGGTCGCGGGCAAAGCGCGCGCTGCCACGGCGCGCGAGATATTCGCGGGCAATCCACTCCGGCATGAAACCCACCTTCCATGCGCCGATGTGCTGGTTGGGGATGAGCACATGGCGGGTGTCGGGAGTTTCCACAATCTGCTTCAGCAGTAGATTGGCCTGGATCACCCGCTGGCCGGTCGCGAAGGCCCAGTAGGAACCCACACCCTCAGACTGCATGGTGGCGGATTTCTGGGCGTGAATGCTGGGGTTGGCGTGGCCGCGCGGAGCCACCAGACGCCAAAGCCAGGCCAGAGCCGGGCTGAGAACATGCATCATGCCCAGAATGCCGTACAGCGGACTGTCCTTGTGCGTCGGCGGGCAGCGGACTCCGAAGCTGCGCACGTCGACGCGCTGCGGGCCGTCGAGAACGTCATGGAGCAGGCGGCGGGGAAGAATGACGCGGGGATTGGGGCAGAGCTTGCCCGGCGCGTCTTCCACATGCTCCCACGTAAGGCAGGTGCCGCCGGGAACAATGTAGTGGTTGAAGAAGAGCAGAGGCTCGGGCGGATCGATGCAGAGGCGCTCCAGGTTGGGCGCGGTGCCGTAGCTGTGGATGTGATCGACGCGAACGAACCAGCCGGATTCGGCGTCGGCCACGGTGAGGCGGCCCTGGCGGCCCTCGAAGCCTGCGCGGTTGGACTGATAGCGGGGATGGGCGCAGGCCATGTCGTCGGCGATGGGCTGCAGGTGACAGGCCTCGGGAAGATTGAGTGTGCGCTCTTCGTGCGTGACCACATTGCGGCCCAGAAGAAGCCGGCCGTCTTCCATGCGGTGGATGTGCTCGGTCATTTCGCTCTTGCCGCCGCCCGAGGCGCCTTCGTGCATGAGAATGAGGCGATTTTCGTAAGGAGTGACGACAGCAACCGCGGCGCAGTGGTTGGTGATCCATCCCTGTCGCTCGCCGATGTCGAGAAGGATGGAGTAGACGCCTTTTTTGGCGGAGGGGCCGGGATAAAGGTTGTAGGCGAAGACCTCCTGATGGGTGGAGGTGCGGTAGTGTACGACCACCTGACGCCCGCCGAAGTGGGTGTGGCGGAAGGGCGGAGCGACAAAGAGAACGCCCCCCGTGATCTTGAAGTTGGCCGGAACCTGGCTGCGGGGAATCATGCCTTGAAGATCGGCCAGGGCGGCGGCAAAAAAAGCGGCCTGGCGCGGAACGATGAGGAGCGAGCCGTAATTCAGCGCGTCGGTGCCCGCATAGAAAGGCATGGCAACCAGTTCCTGGGTCTTGAGCCAGTCGAGGGTCTGCTTGCGCGTCTTGTCAAAGGGCTCGCCAAAACGCTGCTGGTACGTGGGCTTGTCCGTGGGCAGGCGGTCGCCGATGACCATGGCGTCCGGATCGCGTCGGCGCATGGCGGGATCGGGGTAGTTGATGGCCAGTCCGTTGCGGGCCTTGGTAATGATGGCCTCGGTGATGCGGCCGTGGCCGGTGGTCTGAAAGGCGGCCTCGTAGACCCCGTGGTCCTCGCGGTTCCCGAGGGTCCAGTCGGTTTCTCCGGTGGCGCGTCCCAGCGCCCAGTCGAGGAGCTGGTCGCGGGTTTCGGGGGTCTGCACGAGGGGCGCGGCGCTAAGAACCTGACGGACATGAGCGGGCAGATCGAGCGCGGACCAGCATGCCTGGAAGTCAACTACGGCGTCACCGGCGGCGGCGGGGTTCATGGTTCAACTCTCTTTCAGGGGACGAATGGACGCTCTTGATCGGACGAAAGGGAAAAAGGCGTATATCTCATTTATCTCATCCGGGGTTGGCACAGCAGTGCGCGAGGTCACAATCTGGGACGCAGGAGGGAGGACAGCGGCAGAAAATCCAGCGCGGTTCAGATGATGGGAAATTGCCCCAGTGCGATGTCGTGTTCGGCCTGGGCGAGCTGCTCGGGACGGCCGAGGTCGCGCCAGTAGGCGTTGCGGTCGCGGAAGGCGAGGATGGCCTCACCCTGGGCGGCGAGGCGCAGATAAGCGGCGACGATGGAGAAGGCGCCGGTCTCTTCGAGCAGATCGAAGATGCGGGGCGAGAGCACGTGGATGCCGGAGAAGGCGAGCGGCTGGAGACCGGGAGCAGGCCGGACGATCTGGGGCGCGGCGCCGCGGCCGGCGCGGCGGCCGCAGAGCTGGCCCTGGGCGTCGAAGAGAAGGTGGCGGGAGGAGTCGCGGGACTGAACCGCAAGCGTGGCGAGGGCTTTGCGCTCGCGGTGGAACCGCATCATGCCGGCGAGGTCGATGCTGCTGAGGACATCGACGTTGTGAAGCAGGAAAGGCTCGGCCGAGCCGCCTAAAAAGCAGGCGGCGCGCTTCAGTCCGCCGCCGGTGTCGAGGAGTTGGTCGTCCTCGCGGGAGATCGCGATGGCCATGCCGAAGTTGTGATTGGCCTGGAGGTAATCAATGATCATCTGCGCGCAGTGGTGAACGTTGACAATCACTTCGCGAACGCCAACCGAGCGCAGACGGGCCAGGGTGATTTCAAGCAGGGTGCGGCCGGCCAGCGGGACGAGCGCTTTGGGACGATCATCGGTGAGCGGACGCAGGCGCGTGCCGAGGCCCGCGGCAAGGATCATGGCCTTCATGGCGCCGCGGCCTCCTGCAGCGGCCGGCCGGCGGCCAGGGCTTTCTTCTCGAGTTCGATGTGGCGCAGGGAAACTTCAACGCCGGCCGTGCCGGCCAGGTGGCGGGCAAGCTGCTCGGCGAGATATACGGAGCGGTGCTGCCCCCCTGTGCAGCCGAAGGAAACCATGAGACTCGTGAATCCGCGCTCGCGATAGTTGGCGACGCTGGAGTCAACGAGCGCGGTGACGCCGGCAAAGTACCGGTGGACGGCGGGTTCGCGCTCCAAATACTCGATCACCGCGCCGTCGCGCCCCGTGAGCTGCCGGAAGCGCTCCTCGCGGCCAGGATTGGGAAGGCTGCGCGCGTCGAAGACAAAGCCGCCGCCATGGCCGGACTCGTCGGAGGGAATTGGGCCGCGGAAGCTGAAGCTGAAGATGCGGACCTTCAAAGCGCCCGCGGCGGCGATGGAGGCGAGCTTTTCCGAGGCGGCGATGCCGTCGAGGGCTTCCATGAGCGCGGGCAGCGCAATGGGAAGACGGACGTTGTCCGCAAGCCAGCGAAGATTCTTCAATGCGTAGGGCACGCTCTGCAGAAAATGAGCCTTGCGCTCATAGAAGCCGCGGAAGCCGTAGGCGCCCAGGGCCTGCAAAATACGGACATAGACAAAGGCGTAGTAGGAATACTGAAATGCGCCGCGGTCCAGGTCCATATAGCTGGCCAGAGAATCGAGATAGTGGCCCAGCAACTGCTCGCGTAACTGGGGCGGCAGGTCGGCTTTGCCGTCGTAGAGTAGCGAAGCGATGTCGTATTGCAGCGCGCCCTTGCGGCCGCCCTGGTAGTCGAGGAAGAACGGCTCGCCGTCGCGAAGCATCACGTTGCGCGACTGAAAATCGCGGTAAAGAAAGGTGTCGTGAGGAGCGGCCAGAAGAAAACGCGTGAGCCGCCCAAAGTCGTCTTCAAGCGCCTGCTCGTTGAAGGGGATTCCGGCCAGGCGGAGAAAGTAGTACTTGAAGTAATTCAAATCCCAGGCAATGGACTGGCGGTCGAAACTGGAGCGGGGATAGCAGACTTTGTAATTCAGGTCGCGGCCGGCCTCGACCTGGAAGCGTGGGAGGATGGCGACGACCTTGCGATAGGCTGCAACCGCCTCGGGAGCGATGAAGCTGCCGGAGCGGTGGGTGGAGAGGAACTGGAAGAGCGTGGTGTCGCCAAGGTCTTCCATGAGGTAAGCGCCCGCCTCGAGTTCCTCGGCGTAAATCTCCGGGACGGGCAGGCCATGACGGCGAAAGTGGCGCGAAAAGTCGAGGAAGGCGGCGTTTTCTTCCCGAACCGGGTAGAGAATGCCAATAGCCGTTACGCCCGCGCCGGAGAGCCGCACGATGACGCGGCCGGAGGCGCCGAGCTGGCCCTGGAGAGACTGCACGGCGGTGGCCGGGGAATGAAAGTGCTGCTCGAAAAGGCGCTTGAGAACGTCCATGTATCTCTTTCCCTGGTGAATCAGGCGTTGGGCTGAGCCGCCGCCTCCCCATTATCAAGGCTGGGAGGGCCTTCAGCAGAACCCGCGGGAACTGGAAACCGCTGGCGAACGAAATCAAGAGCTTCTTCGGCGGTTGCGATGACGCCTTCGAGCTGGGCGTCTTCGACGGCTTGCAGCATGGAGCGGAAGGCGGGCCCGGGCCGGTAGCCGGCGGCGATCAGCTCGCGGCCCGTCAGCAGCGCGCGCGGACGAACAGCCTCGGCGGGCATGGTTTCGTACCGCTGGCGGACGTAACGCCAGTTCTCCAGGTTGCCCGTGGCGGCAAGGCAGTCCATCTTGTGCAGCGCCAGGTGCTGGTCGAAGCCGTCGAGGCGGAAGAAGCGCTTGAGGGTCGAGTCCTTCATGCGCGGGGCGTCCATGAAACGCATGTGGTTTTCGATCAGGGAGAGGATCTGCCGCGTTTCCTCGTTGGAAAAACGGAAGCGGCGGCATATCTCCGCGCCCATGGCGGCGCCCACCTCGACGTGACCGTCGAAGCGGATGCGTTCGGCAAGGCGGAAGGTGGGCGGCTTGCCCACGTCGTGGAGCAGCGCGCCCCACGCCAGGGTCATGGGGCAGCCGCTCTCGATCTGGTCGAGCAGCAGAAGCGTGTGGGTCCAGACGTCACCCTCCGGGTGGAACTGCGGCGGCTGCTCCACGCCCCGCATGCGGGCGATTTCGGGCAGAACCTCGCGAAGAAGACCACTCTCGTCCAATAACTCGAAGGCCCGCCTGGCTCGGCCCTCGGTGAGCATCCGGGTCAGCTCGTCGCGGATGCGCTCGCGGCTCACGCTGGCGATCCGGGGCCCAAGGGCGCGGATGGCGGCAAAAGTGGCTGGCTCGATGGCAAAACCGAAGCGCGCCCCAAAGCGCACGGCGCGGAGCATGCGCAGACGGTCCTCGTGAAAACGCTCCTCGGGACGGCCGATGGCGCGGATGAGACCCGCATCGAGGTCGGCGAGGCCGCCGACGTGATCGAGCACTGCGTGCCGCAGGCTCTCGGACGAGAGTTGCCCGGCGACCGAGAGCGGACCGGCAAGGGGGTCGAGGAGCAGGCCGTTGATGGTGAAGTCGCGCCGCAGAACGTCTTCCTCGGCGCTCACGGTGTAGCGGACAGCGTCGGGATGGCGGCCGTCGGAGTAGGCGCCGTCGGAGCGGAAGGTGGCCACCTCGATAACAGCGTGCGGCAATTCTTCTGAGACGGTGTCGGCCACCAGCACAACGCCAAAATGAGCGCCCACGGCAAAGGTGCGCGGGAAAAGGCCGAGAACCGCCTCGGGAGTCGCCGAGGTGGCGATGTCGTAGTCCGCCGGCTCGCGCCCAAGGAGAAGATCGCGCACGCACCCGCCGGCAAGATAGGCCTGGTGTCCCGCGTCCCGAAGGGTGCGCAGGACGTGCAGGGCAAAGGCGAGTTGGGACGCGGCGGCTGGCATGGGCCTTGTCAGTATTCTCGGATAGATCCGCGCGTTATGCGACAAGCTTGGGCGCCGTCCAAGAGAATCTTGCTCGTTCGAAATCCATCGCATGGCGGCTCCTGCGTGGATGGGTCGCCTCGCGGACATTTGCGTCTTTTGCGCCCTGCCACCGCGGGTTGACTCCTTCCAGAACCGCCGCAATCGCACCCGCGGCCCGGCTTCGGCCTAGACGGCGGATTCGCGGTCCCAGACCGCCGCGTCGAAGCAGTGCGCAACAAGGTAACCTTCGGAGCGGTAAAGCCCCACGGCTTCCGTATTGGCCTGGGTTACAGTCAGAGAGATCTCCGCGGCCCCGAGCCGGAAGAAGTGGTGGCCGGCGAGGCCCAGAAGCATGCGCGCGATGCCGCGGCGGCGCAGGCTCGGGTGAACGCACAGTTGGGTGATATGCCCGCTCTCGGGACTGACCCGGGAGCCGAGAACGAGGGCGACAACCTCGTGACTCAGACGGTCCGCGACGACGTGGGAGCAGGGGGCGCAGAAGGCGCCGCACCCGGCGTAGCGAACAATGTTGTGGAGAAAGCGCTGGGAGCCGTAGACGGAACAGTACTGGTCGTTGATCAGGGCATCGGGGTGGCCGGCGTACGCCGTGGAAATCAGGCGCGCCGCCGCCGTCAGATCGTCGTCGCGCCAGGGGCGCAGCTCCAGGTGCGCAGGAAGCTGCACCGGCGCCGGGCTTTCGTGGGCCTGGAGCCTGTGAACCATGAAAAGACGGCGATAAAGGTGGAAGCCGTTCTCGCGAAAAACTGAGGCGTGATCCCCGGAGGGATGAAAAAGCAGTTGGGACTCGATGCGATCGATCTGGGGCGAGTTCAGGAGAGTCTCCAGCAGGTGGCGGAGCAGCGTTTCCTCGATGTCGGCGGCTGAACCAGCAGGGCTGGAAAGTGCAAAAAGATCGCCGATGACGGCCTTGGCCTGCTCGTAAACGCAAAAGGCGTAACCGGTAACCTGTCCCGAGTCCAGAGCCCCGTAGCCGGGTAGCATGCGGCTGTCGAGATACTGCATCAGGAGCTTGACCGAGGAACGGTAGTCCCAGTGAAGGCGCTCTTTCCAAATCTCGCTTTCGGCTTCGAGAAGATGGCGAAGCTGCGGAGCCGTGAAGTGCCGAAGGTCGAGAATCTCAATGGAAACGCCGGAGGCCATGGTGTTCCTCAGGTTGGACGTGTGCCAGGGATGAATGGTTGAGGGCAATTTGCGCGCGCGCGGCAGGCTGCCGGAAAAGTGCGAACAGACCCTAAATATTCAAAAGGATACCGTAGTAAGGAGGGCGGAATGGAAGAAAAAAGCCCGGGGACGGACGCGCCCGGCGGATTCAGCGGGCGCCGACGAGATAGACGATCAGGCCCTGCTCGGGCCAGCTGAAGATCGGCGTGTAACGGCGGCCGCGCAGACACTCGTCAAGGGCTGCCTGCGTGTGGAGATCCACGCCGCGGCGGCCAGAGACACGCGCGACAAGAATGTGCTCGCCGTCGGGAACGCCGTCTTCCTCGTAGTTGACGACGGCATGGTTGCGGTAGAAGGAAAGACCGTACTCGACATCGCGGCGCACGCGGAAGACCGCAACGGTTGCGCCGGGCGGCGCGATGGCGGCGATGCGCTGGGCGAGGGGGCGCGCCGAGTAGGTGCGGTCGAGAATGTGAATGGTGTGCTTGGTGGCGGCAATGGCCGGCACGCCAAAGAAGGGACCAAATCCGTAGAGGGAAAAAACCAGAACGACAAGAACGCCCGATGTGACGAGACGAAGACGGACAACCCCATAGGCGCGCACGACAATGAAGATGAGCGCGGCGGCTCCGAAGGCGGCGGCGGCGGCGGCGGCCAGCGCGGGGAGGGGCGGCAACTTGGCGCCGCGGCCAACAAACCATGGAACAAGCAGCGCGAAGGCGGTCATCACGGCGGCAAGCAGAGCATGGCCGGCCACGAGCCAGCGATTAAGGCCGGGCCCGCGGCGCCGGAAAAGGTAGTCGCCGGTCAGAATCGTGATGGGTGGGATCGAAGGCAGAATATAGCCGGGAAGCTTCGACCGGGAAAAAGAGAAAAAAAGCACGGGGATGAGAGCCCAGATAACCAGAAACTCAGGAAATGCGTCGCCGGGAGCGCCGCTGCACGGCGCGCATCGGGTTGTGTGGCGGATGCGCCACTCGCACACGGAGGTGCGCACCCCGTCAACCAGCGCCTGGATGGCGACCACCGTCCACGGCATCAGCGCCAGAACCACCACCACCAGGTAGTACCAGAAAGGCTGCTCGTGTTGGAAGCGGTTGGTGGCAAAGCGCTCAAGATTGTGCTGGAGAAAAAACTCGTGGAAGAAGGTGGGGTTCTGGTGCTGCACGGCGATGAACCAGGGCAGGACGATGGCAAAGTAGAGAAGCGCGCCGGGCCACCAGAAGGAACGCCGCAGAATGGACCACTCGCGGCGGAGAAAAGCGAAAACGGCAACGATGAGAATGGCGAGAAAGGGAGCGACCGGACCCTTGGCGAGGGTGGCAAGTCCGGTGAAGAAGTAGATGTCGTAGAGCCAGAACTTGGAGCCCGTCTCATACCAGGCGTACCAGCCGAGAAGACCGATCGCCAGGGGAGCGGCCATCTGCATGTCGGTGGACGCGCCGCGAGAAAAGCCGATAATCCCGGCGCAGGCAACGGTGATCAGTGCGGCGTCCAGGTGGCCGCCCGGACGAAATCGCCGCATATGAAAATAAATCAGGGCCACCATGATGAACGCGAAGGTGGTGGAAGGAAGACGCGCGCTCCAGTCGTGAACGCCGAAATCCTGAAACAGAAACATGGCCCGCCAGTAGTAAAGCGCCGGTTTCTCCAGCCAGGGATGCCCGTAGAGATAGGGCGTAACGCAGGCGCCAAGGCGGCCCTTGAGCGTGTGGGCAGCGTCGAAACGGGCGAGCATCTCGTGCGCAATCTGGGCGTAGCGCGGCTCATCGGCGCCCACCAGACCCAGGCCATCCCCCCCCAACAGAGGCGTGAGGCCATAAAGAAGAAAGAAGCCCGAGAAAACAAGAAAGACGGCGGCTTCGCGGAGGGCCGCCCAGCGGGGCAGTCGGCCGCGCCAGGTAGGCAGCGGCTCTGGCGCCGAGGATCCCAGGGTGGTGTCCACGATCTGTGTCTCTCCTGCGGGCAAGGCTTCCCTGTCGAGAAAAATATCTTCCCCTGCGGTCAGGATGCATCGGGGGGAGACATGCCTGGCCTAGGTATAAGTCGCGCCGGGTACGAGCGCGGTGGCTCTCCAGCACAGCGACAGGGTCAAGGCTAACAGATTTTGATGGAATCTCAAGAGGCGTCAGGCACGATTCGGAACAAGGGCGGCCGCCAGGGGCCGCAGATGAAAGAGAATCTCGTCGAGAGCGCGGGGAAGCGGACCGGGCAGAGTGCAGCCGGCCGCGCTGCGGTGGCCTCCGCCGCCAAGTCGAGACGCGATGGAGGCCACATCGATTTGGCCTTTGCCGCGCAGGCTCACGCGGATGGACCGGTCGGCAAGCTCGCGAAGAAAAAACGCCGCCTCCACGCCGGCAATCGAAAGAGCGAAGTTCACAATGCCCTCGCAGTCTTCTTCGGCGGCGCAGGAGCGGATCATGTCGTGCTGAGTGACGAAAAGCCAGGCGAGGCGTCCCTCGCGCTTGAGATTGGCCAGGGCCGCGCCCAAAAGCAAAAGACGCGAAGTGGCCATGGAAAAATAAACATCCCGCGCGATGCGAATGGGATCGGCCCCGGCCAGAACAAGCTGGTGAGCAAAAGCGAAGGTGGATGCGCGCGTGTTGCCATAGCAGAATCCGCCCGTATCCGTAAGAACGGTGGTGTACAGACAGGTGGCCATCGCGGGCGTGATCGCGGCGCTGGCGGCGAGGGCCAGCCGGTAAACCATTTCGCCGGCGCTGGCGGCCTCACGATCAATCCAGTTGAGGTGCGCGAAAGGACGGCCCGTGGCATGATGGTCGATGTTAATTTGGAAAAAACTCTGGAGGCCGTGCAGACGGGCGCGCTGCAGAGTGTCGCATTCAAGCAGGATAACCGCGTCGAAAGGCCCGTCGGCGCGCTGCACCGTGCGGATGGATTCAACTCCGGGAAGCGTGGAGTAAATGGTGGGAATGTGATCCGCAGAAACAAGATCGGCCCGCTTGCCCATCTGCTGCAGGAGCATGCCCAGGGCGATCGTGCTGCCAACCGAGTCGCCGTCGGGGCGCGTGTGGGAGCAGACCAGGAAACGCTGCCCACAGCGGAGGACATCGAGTACGGCCTGGAGAGGATCTTCCGGCAGGGGAAGAGACGGGACCATACGCGGCTACTCCGGCCGGACCGGCGGCGCACCGCCGGCGGCCGCGATGGCATGCTTCTGCCGTTTGCGGGCGCGCCCGATCAGCTCGTCGATGCGAGCCTGGAAGCGGCCGGAGCGGTCCGCGACAAACGTCAACTCCGGTACATGGTGGACGCCAAGACGCTCCTTCATCTCGTAGCGGATGTAGCCCTTGGCGGCGTCGAGGCCGGCAAGGGTTTCTGCCTCGGCGCCGGCGATGTCCGGGACGGAGGAATCAACGGCGATGAAGACCCGGGCGGACTTGCCGCCAGGATTGATGAGAACTTCGCTGACGTAGCAGAAGCCAATGCGAGGATCGGAGAGCTCGCCTTCGATCATGGCGCCGATCTCGGTGCGCAGCGCCTCGGCAACACGGTCCTGATGATGCTTGCGCTTCCGGTTCTCGATCATGGCAATTCCTCGGCGGCTAAACCCTACAGCATAGCAGAGAGGCGGAGATGGGCCGGAATGGGCGGTAGGGAAACGGTAGCATCAGTGGCCGAGATGCTGCTCGGTGGCCTTGGGATCGTTGGAACTGAGAAAAAATGAGAGAAGAAACATGGCGGCGGAGCCCAGGCCGAGGACAACGTAAACATCAATATAGGCCAGCGTCGTGGCCTGCATCAGAAAACCGCGATAAATGGACGCGATGGTGGCCGCCATGGAGCCGGAAGCGCCGAGACCGAGAGAGCGGATGCGCGCCATCGTCTCCGCAAAGTAAGTGACGAATCCGAAAGACCCCGCCCCAAGATGGTCGGAGAGACGGACAAGGTGGAACTGCGCGCGGCGGGCGAGGATGGTGGTGACGATGGAGGCGCCAACGCTGCTGCCGATATTGCGAAGAAAGTTGGTGAGGCCGGCGACGGCGTCACTGCGGTCCTGGGGAACGCCAACGTACGAAACCGTGGTGGCGGGGACAAAGATCACGCCGACGGGGACAAACTGAAGCAGCATGATGAAGGCGGCGACGCCGAAGCTGATATTGAGAGAAAAGAGACGCGTGGAGATATACAAGCCGGCCGCGGAGATGAACCAGCCGAAGGCGATGATGTATTTGGCGGGGACGTGGGCGGTGAGCATTGCCACAAAGGGAAGGGTGACCAGCACCGCGCCGGCGCCGACGGAGACGATGATGCCGGCGTCCTGGGCGGTATAGCCGATCATGGTTTGCAGAAACTGCGGCATGAGCACGGTGGAAGAGAAGGCGACGGCGCCGGCCATGAACATGATGATGCAGGCGGAGGAGAAGTTGGCATGACGGAAGAGGCGCATGTCGATGAGAGGACGGCGGTGGCGCCACTCCCAGAAGATGAGAGTGAGCAGGGAGACGGCGGAGACGGCGATGAGGGTGGTGATGAAGCGGGAGCCGAACCAGTCGTCTTCCTGGCCTTTGTCAAGGAAGATCTGGAGGGCGCCGACGCCGAGAACGAGAAGCGAGAGGCCGACGGTGTCGAGATGCATTTCGCCGGGCTTGAAGCGGCGCAGAAAGGGAGGGTCTTCGACGAGGAGATAGATGAGGGCGAAGGCGATAAAGCCGACGGGGATATTGATGAAGAAGATCCAGCGCCAGGAGAAGTTGTCAGTGATCCAGCCCCCCAGGGTGGGACCGAGGGCGGGGGCCACGACGACGGTGACGCCGAAGAGGGCGAAGGCTTGAGGCCGCTGGCGGGGCTCGAAGCTGTCGGCCATGATGGCCTGGGACATGGGCTGCATGCCGCCGCCGCCGGCGCCCTGGAGAATGCGGGCGAAAAGAAGCGTGGGAAGACTGGGCGCCAGGCCGCAGAGAAAGGAACTGAAGGTGAAGAGAAGAATGCAGATAAGAAAAAAACGCTTGCGGCCAATGGCGCTGGTGATCCAGCCGCTGATGGGCAGGACGATGGCGTTGGAGACGAGGTAGGTGGTAAGAACCCAGGTGCCCTGGTCAATGGACGCGCCCAGCCCCCCGGCGATATGAGGGAGCGCGACATTGGCAATGGAGGTGTCGAGAACCTCCATGAAGGCGGCCAGGGCAACGACCACGGCGATGACCCAGGGGTTGGACCTGGGCTTCCACTGCGGGGAGGAAAGGGGTTGGTTCACGCCGTACCCTGTATTACAATCACTTCAGAAACGAAACTGCCCGTTTCGTATAAAATGATACTACAGGAGCGCGGATGAGGGCATGAAAGCGGCAAAAAAAACGGCGCCCAGCCGGACGCTGGGACGGCCGCGGAGCGAGTCGTCGCGGGTGGCCCTGCTGAAGGCGGCCTATGGGTTTGTTAAGGCGCGGCCGGTGGGATCCATCTCCACGGTGGAGATCGCGCGCAAGGCCGGGGTGAGCACGGCCACCATCTACCGCTGGTGGCCAAACAAGGAAGCGCTGCTGCTGGATGCCTTTCTGTACAAAACGGATTCCGCGCCGCTCTTGAAGGCAAAGGGATCGCCCCTGGGAAGCCTGCGCGAGTACGTCCTGCAGGTGGGACGGTCGTTTACCGGCGAAAGCGGAATTGTGGCGGCCCGGCTGCTGGCGGCCATCCAGGACAATGCCACGCTGCGGAAAGAATTCCTGGAGCGGGTCTATTCGCCCCGCGACAAGGAGTTCCGGGCCATGGTCAGGGCGGCCATCCGGCAGCGCCAGCTCCCCGCTTCCGTCAACGTGAACGTCTTCCTGGAAACCATCTTCGGCCCCTTGCTGCTGCGGCTGCTGCTGCGCCAGGAACCGATTGATCGAGACTACGTGCTCACCGTCTTCAAACAGGTGGTTGCCGCCTACAGGCGAGCGCAGTAAGATTCTCCTTCGCGGGTCGGCTTCGAGTGAAGGAGAGATTCCATGACCATTTCGCGCCGCACGGCGTTGCGGTGGCAATCCGCCTGACGTGAATAGTCGAGGACAACAGCCGCGTGGAGGCGAGGCCGATGAACGGAGAGGTTGAGCAGAAGGGCGGGTTTTCAGGGTCCGGCGACGTCAGATTCGTGCTATGCTGTGTCCGCAAAGCGGCCCGGATCCTTTTGGACGGCAGGATTCTCCGGCGTGTATTCTGAGACCGTCCAGGTTACCCTCGGAGGAAACCCAGGAGGATTGAAGATGAAAAAGTCTGTTGTGCTTTCCTTGTTGTTCCTGCTGCTCTCAACCGTAGCAGCTCGCGCCGACTACTTGATTCTGCACGATGGCAGGAGCTATTCCGGGACGTTTTCAGCCGCGCAGAGCCGAACGCTGTCGTTTCAGGACGGCTCCGGAATTCAGTACACCTTTCCGTTGAGCGCCGTACAGTCGGTGGTCTTTTCCAACGATGCCGACCACATCTCCCTGCATAACGGACAATCTTATTCAGGCAAGTTGCAGGGCGTCACGAACATTACCTTCATGGGCGTCAATGGCATCAAGTATGTGTTTGCGGTGACGGACATCTCCTCGATCATCTTCACCGGAGGAACTGGCGCGACGGCGGCCCAGCAGACGACGGCGCAGCAAGTGACGCAGAACGGGGTCGTTCCGCCTGCTTCTGCCGGGATGCAAACCAATACGGCGCTTCCAGCCAGCGTTCCGTCTGTGCCGGGCAGCGGAACAACGTCGGTGGCGACCGCTTTGGTGATTCCATCCGGGACGCAGATTTCGGTGCGCACCGGCGTTCCCATCGACACGACCAAAGACGCGGTGGGCCAGCTCTATTCGGGCACCATTCAACAGAGTATTGCCGACAGTACGGGCGCAGTGGCGATTCCGGCGGGAACATCGGCCAAACTGCAGGTGCTGGACCTGAGCCAGAATCAGAGCAACCAGAGCAAGTCCGGCAGTTCGCGCGATCTGGCCCTGGGTCTCTACTCGGTCACCGTCAATGGCAATGAGTACCGGGTGGATTCTTCCTCCGTGAGGGAAAATAGCAAGGCCGGATTTGGCTTGAATAAGCGCACCGCGGTTTATACGGGCGGCGGCACGGCTCTGGGCGCGTTGCTCGGTACAGTCTTTGGCGGGGGCAAAGGCGCGGCAATCGGCACACTGGCAGGCGGCGGCATGGGAGCGCTCACGCAGTATCTGACCCGCGGGAAAGACGTGAAGCTGCCGGCAGAGTCCATTCTGACCTTCCGGCTGGAGCAGACGCTGGTCTTGCATCAATAGCAACTTCTCCCCAGGAGCCCGTCTCCGCGCGCCTTGGATGATTTGCGCCCTCGGGCAGGGATGTGCGCAATGCGTGGCCGCGGAAGAGAATGTTCGCGGCGCGTTCACCGGTTTTGCTCTCCCAAAGCAAGCAATCGAGTGGCATCTTCTTTCAGAAAATGCCACTCTTCTTCCCCGGCTTTCCAAGAGACATCCGAACGTTGGTACGGCGCTAAGATAGCACGCCAATGCGCGCGAGGAGCCCGTCCACAGCCGCCGGCGCGTTCTCGATCTCCATGCGCAGAGGCACCGTGAGAACGGCCATGGGCGGCGGCGCGGATGCGAGCAGAGCGGAAAGCCGCACGGCGTCTTTCTCGGTGGTGAGGAGAGCCGCGGCGGACGCGGCGCGGGCCCGGGCCAGCAGGCGGTCGAGATCCGCACGGGAGTAGAAGTGGTGGTCGCGGAAGGCGATGCGGGCGGCAAGGACGTGGCCGGCAGCTTCCAATTCCGCGAAGAACTGCTCCGGGCGGGCAATGCCGCAGAAGGCGACCACCGGGCCTGAGACGGCGGGAACCTCCATGACGCGGCGAAGACGCCAGATGGGTTGCTGAAGACCGTGAGCGCCCAGGGCTTCTTCCAGGGTGGAGTCGCCGGCGGGAACTGCAAGGATGTGTGCGCGCGCTGCCGCGCGCAGCGGTTCGCGAAGATTGCCGGCGGGCAGAAGGGTGTCCTGGAAGTCCGCGCGGCTGAGCAGTACGATATCCACGGCGCGGACAAGCTGGCGGTGCTGGAAGCCGTCGTCGAGAAGGTGAGCCGCTGCGTCGGAAAGCGGCGCGGCGGCTTCGGCTTCGGCAAGCAGGCCTGCGTCGTAGCGCTGGCGGGCAACGTAGACGGGAACCTGAGCGGTGCGCGCAATCAGGAGAGGCTCGTCGCCAAAGTCGAGAGCGCTGCCGTTGGGATCGACGCGCGCGGGCAGGGAGGACTGGCGGCCGTAGCCGCGCGAGAGCACATCCACGTGGAGACCGCGGGCGCTGAGAGCCTGCGCGAGTGCGATGACGAGAGGCGTTTTGCCACTGCCGCCGGCGGAGAGATTGCCGATGCTCACAACCGGGCGGGCGAGACGGCGGATGGCGGCCGAACCGCGGTCGAAGCGCCGGTTGCGTAGCGCGGCGGCGGCGGCGTAGAGGGGCGTGAGCGGAGCCAGCCACGGGCGCTTCATGCGGCGGCTCATGGCGCGGCCACCTCGGCGGAAAGCAACCCGCGGATGGCGGCAACGGACCGGGCGGTGGCTCCGGACTGCTGCTCGAAAACCTGGCGGGCGCGGCCCCCGAGCGCGGCCGCCGCACCGGGCTCGCGGAGAAGATCAAGGAGCGCGGCATCCAGCGTGTCCTTTTGCGCGATGCGGAGAGCGTCATGAGCCAGAAGGTCTTCCGCGATGGCGCGGAAGTTGGCGTAGTGCGGGCCCATCACGATGGGAACGCCAAACTGGGCGGGTTCGAGAGGGTTGTGGCCGCCGGCGGCAACCAGGCTGCCGCCGACAAAGGCAACGGCGGCGAGCGAGTAGACCGAGGCAAGCTCGCCGATGGTGTCAAGGAGAACGATATGGCCGGCGATGACCGGGGCTGCGGCCTGCGGGGTCCAGAGGCTGCGGCGGGACCAGGCTCGTCCTGAGGCGTCCAGCAGGGCGGCGACAGCGGCAAAGCGCTCGGGATGACGCGGAGCAAGAACCAGGACGAGGTTGGGATCGGCGCTAAGCAAACGCGGCCAGGCATCGACGAGGGCGGATTCTTCGCCTTCCAGAGTGCTTCCGGCAACGACGAAACGAAGCCCCGGCGCCAGGCGCCGCAGCGCGCGTGTGGCTTCGGCTTCGGCGGCGGCGCGGACGTCGAACTTGAGGTTGCCGGCAACCCGAACGCGGGCCGGGTCGCAGCCGATGGCGCGGAGACGCTCGGCGTCGGTCGCGCTTTGGGCGAGTACGCACCCAAGTGGACCCAGGAAGGAACGCCAGAGACAGCGAAGACGCCGATAGCGCGGCCATGAACGGTCGGAGATGCGGGCGTTGACCACGGCCACAGGGATGGCGCGGCGAAAACAGCCGCTGAGCAGGTTGGGCCAGAACTCGGTTTCGACGAGGATGAGAAGCTGGGGCCTGAGGGCGCGAAGGTAGGCGCGGACGGCCCAGGGAAGATCGAGAGGACAGTAAAAGACGCGTTCGCGGCCGAAGCGCTGGCGGGCCAGATCCTGACCGGTGCGGGTGGTGGTGGAGACAAGCAGACGGTACGCCGGCAACACACGGTCCAACTCGGTGATGAGCCGGCTGACGGCAAGAACCTCGCCCACGGAAACCGCGTGGAGCCAGAGAACAGGGCGCGGATCGGCGCAGAGAAGACGCGCGGGAACGCGGCCAAGGCGGCGGAAGAGACCGTGACGGTACTTGTGGGTCGTGGCCATCTTGAAGAGCCACCAGGGCGCGGCAACAAGCAGCGTCGCAAACAGCGCCAGGTTGTAGAAGAAGAGAATCATTCGAAACGGAGCAAGCCTTTCGCCGGTCTAACCCTCAAATGATACAGTCGAGACCGATGCGGAGAGCGTGGGCACATGCGGCAGTCCTGCTGGGGCTGGCGATGCCGGCCGTCGCGCGGGAACACAAGCCGCCGCCCGTCGAGCCGGCAACGGCCTTCGCGGCCGTGGAGGTGCACCCCCAGGAGAAGGTAGCGATTGCCGTGGAGCCGTACGATACCAAGGAGAAGGAGTCGATCTTCCGGGTGGACTATCTGGCCCACGACGTGATGCCGATTCGCGTGATTGTGACCAATAACGGCGACCGGCCGATCAGTCTGCGCGACGCCCGGATTCTGTTTGTCACCGCCGATGGAGAACGGATCCAGGCCGCGGAGCCGGAAGATGTAGAGCGATTGATGACCCGCAAGGAACGCGAGGGTGGCAGAATATCCATGCCGGGACCGTTCCCGTCCATCAAGCTCAAGCCGAAGGCCAGCAACAAGGAGATCGAGGCGGACTTTGACGAGTTCGAGTACGACGCGCTGATTGTGGAGCCGCACTCCACGCACGCAGGATTTCTGTTTTACGACCTCTCGGGTCTGAACCATCCGCTGGTGGGCGCAAAGCTGAACCTGCACACCATCCGCAACGCGGACGGAGGCGAACTGTTCTACTTTGAGATCCCGTTCGACAAGTATCTCAAGTCGAAATCGATCCAGATGAACTGAGAGCGGCTACTCGTAATAGGTAGCGGTGGTGGTGTCAGTCTCCCATATCGTGCAGTCTTTCACGCGCACGCGGCCCTGGGTCAGGCTCGTCAGTTGGGTGCTGGTCTGCTCGTAGAAGTATTTGGCCAAATTCTCGGCCGAGGGGTTGAGAACTGTGAAGGGCTCGATGTCGTTGAGCATCTGGTGGTCGAGGCGGTCAATCACCGGAAGCAGAACCTGCTTGAGCTGTTTGAAGTCGAGCAGAAGACCCGCCGCGTCCAGTTCGGCCCCGGCCAGGGTCACGCGCACCTTGTAGTTGTGGCCGTGCGGATTCTCGCACTTGCCCCGGTAGTTGCGAAGGTAATGGCCAGAGGAAAAACCGGCCTCTACGTTGACTTCAAACATTGTCCTTTGGCTGTCCTGTGCGGGGAGGATTCCCCGCCTCCATTCTATCGCCTTTCGTCCTTGCGGCGGCGGCGGGCGGCCAGGCGGGCCTGTTCGCTGCGCCGGTCGAGCTGCTCAAACAGGTTCGAGAGCACTCCCATGAGGCCAGCCACGAGTGCGGTGAGGAGAAGGATAAGCGCCACAGTGCGCCAGAGCGAACCGTTGGCGGGCAAGCCAGGCTGGAAGCCGGCGGGTATCAGCGCCATGACGCCGGAAACAAAGGCGAAAAGGAAGAAGACGGCGGCGAGAATATAGAGATTGCGGGACATGGGTGTCTGGCGCCGGGCGCGGATCCGGCCGCCTGATGCGATTGTACGCGGACCTGCCCTGCCCACCGCCGCAGGGGTATAACCCGCATGTTTCAATGCCAGCGGGCAGGAAGACGATGAAGAGCTGCCACGGCGCGGCTGTTTGGCCGACGTTTGTCTCGGCGCGGCAGGCCCGGCGCGCCGGGCGAAGTGAAAGAGAACATGCCCCGGGGGGAGGACTCCCTACCATTTGTCAACTTTTGAGCAGTAGGGACCCGGCCGCCGATCAGGGGGCCGACGAGCCACTGCGGTCAAGCGGCCCTGCGCTGGGGATCGTAAAGGGTTCGTGTGGTGAGCATGGAG
>JAJZVX010000035.1 GCA_021846985.1 Acidobacteriota bacterium
CGATGCGCAGGCCGAAGCCTTCCCAGTTCACGAAGAAGAAGGTCCGCTTCCGGCCGTCATACAGATGTCCCAGCCAGACCGGGCCGCCGATGTTGAAGCCGTACTGGTTCTGCGTGAACGCAGGACGAGCTACACCCGCGTGGTTGGCAAACCAGGTGTTGGAGTTGAATATCTTGTTGCGGATGTACTCCCACGCGTTGCCGTGGAAGTCCTTGGTGCCCGACTTGGTGGTGAACTGGATGGCGCCGCCCGCCAGCCGGCCATACTCAGCCGTCAGGTTGTTGGTTTCCACCTTGAACTCGGCCAGTGAGTCCTGGGTCGGAATGATTTCGATGTTGTGGTCGTAAGTGCCCCAGTCAGGCGCGCCGTCAATAAAGACGTTGTTCTGACCGGCCATGCCGCCGCCGATCTGGTAGTTGCCCCACGCGATGGGGTTCACGCCGGTCGGCGTGCCCGAGGTCTGGCCCATCGGAATGACCGACGCCACCAGAGCAGTCAGGTTCATCGGGTTGCGGCCGTTCAGCGGCAACTCATTGGTTTCGCGCTGGTCGACCACTGTGCCCAGAGAGACGCTGTCAGCCTCGATGAGAGGGCTGGCCGCGGTCACCTCGACGGTTTCCGTCTCGGCGCCCACCGTCATGGAGAGGTCAACTTCGATGCGGGCCATCGTTTGCAGAACGACGCCCGGCCGGGTGAGCTTCTTGAATCCCTGCTTCTGCACCACGAGCTCGTACGTTCCCACCGGAACGTCGACAAACTGGTAGTAGCCGGATCCGTTGCTGGTTGCCTGCATTTTGGTTCCGGTTCCCTGGTTCACCAACTGCACAACCGTGCTTGGGAGCACCGCGCCCGACTGGTCAGTGACCGTGCCGACGATGGTGCCCGACGATGTTTGAGCATTGCCTGTAATCGTGGCCATGCAGAGCATGAAAACCGCAATCACAGCGAGCAAACCGACGTGCTTCACGGGCCAGAACGAACCCGACGAAGCGCCTCTTTTTGCGCTTGTTTGCATGGTGTCCTCCTGAAGAGTCAAAACGTGCTACTTGTCCAGGTGCTGCCTTCGTTGATGACACTCCCCGGTCCTGCCATCTCCACTTCCGCGTAGTTGCTTACACGGGCTTCGACTTGAACCGGAAGGCGCTCATCTATTTTTTGTTGCCACACTTTTGTTGCCACAGAGAAAAAACCCGTGATTCCGAGAAGATCCCCAAGGCCCGAGCCGAGAGAACGTCTGCATAGATACACAACTCGCCCTATTCTCGACACAGCGGCGATTTTCGAGGGCGCAGGCCTTCTTTGTCAAGCTGTTTTTTAATCTCTGCGAGAGCTGCAAACATCCGTCAAATCATATGCTTAGCGTGACTCGATATGTCAAATCATAGGCCCGGAACCATGTTTGTTAAATATCTCTAGCTACAGGGATTTGAGATGGAGAAAGGTTCCGATTTTCCGGGCATGGAAGGCTTTGCGGGGCGGTTGGACCGCCGGGGTTTCCCGATTGTGGGATGTCCGTCTGGTGCGCAGGCCACTTGGGCCCGCAGGCGAAACGGCAACGAAGGTGTGTCAATGGGCGGGGATGGGTTGTTGGCGGGATCGAAGGCCGGAAGCAAGAGGGCCGACGCGAAGCGATCTGGTTGAGCCGGGAGGGTCTGAGGAGTTCGCGGCGCAGCGGGGCGCGATCAGTTTTCCGCGGGGGACGGCGCCGGTTGCATTTCGCGGCCGGCATCGAGATGGTCAAAGCGGCGCCATTTGTAGATGGCCAGCGAGACGATCCAACTGGCGGCAAAGAGGGCCACAATGAAATAGCCCAGCGCCCCGAAGTGCTCGTTGAGTTCGCGCACGGCTTGCCAGAAGCTTCCGCCCAGGCTGAATTGACTGGCGAGAAGCCCGAGCGCCTCGATGCCCCCGACCACGAACGCCACAACCACCGAAACACAGGTGATGGTCAAGTTGTAGTAGAGCTTGCGCACGGGCTTAACGAAGGCCCAGCCGTAAGCGCCGAGCATGAGGATGTTGTCGGTGGTATCGATCAGCGACATTCCCGCCGCAAAGAGGGCCGGAAAGACCATGATGGACCAGATGGGCAGTCCCTTCGAGGCTTCAGCCGCCGAGATGCCCAATAAACCGATTTCGGTGGCGGTGTCGAAGCCGAGGCCAAAGAGGAAGCCCAGGGGATACATGTGCCAGCTACGGCGAATGAGGGCAAAGGCGGGACGGAAGATGCGGGCCAGAAATCCGCGGCCCGAAAGGAGCAGGTTGAGATCCTCTTCCACATAGGGTTCGCCCCTGCGGACGCGGGTGAATGCCGCGTAGATGGAACGTAAGACGAGAAGGTTGGCCAAGGCGATGCCAAAGAGGAACAGCGTGGAGACCAGAGTGCCGATGACCCCGCCGGCGCTTCTGAATCCGGTGGCCTGACGTTGCAGCAAGACCGCCATGGCGGCAATGGCCGCCGAGCCGAGCACGACCACGGTGGAATGGCCGAGGGAAAAGAAGAAGCCTGCGGCGACCGGCCACTTGCGCTCCTGCATCAGCTTGCGGGTTACGTTGTCGATGGCGGCAATGTGATCGGCGTCAACGGCATGGCGCAAACCGAAGCTATAGGCCAGAAACGCGGTGCCCAAAAGGACAGGATAGTGGCGGAAGGCGGCCAGCGCCCACAACCACGCAGCCAGGTTCAAGGCAATCAGGAGGGCGTAGATGCCCACCACCTTGCGTCTGAGATGGGTGCCCGCATCGCTGAAGAGATCGCGCATGAAATTCCGCCGGAAGGAGATTATCGCCGCCATGCAGCGAGCCCGCCGGCCATCGCTTGGGGCGGGGATCGCTGCCAGCATATTACCATTTTTAAAATCGTATGTTCAATGGAACCGGGTTCCGGAGGCGGGCCAACGGTGTTGGCCCCGATGACTGCCGCGCGGCGTTGTTTCGCGAGCAACCCATGTTGCGCCATGCCCATGCCGCGGGACAGACGCAGTGCGGCGCGGCGGGACTCGCGGGGGCGGAAGGCGCAGCGGCAGGCCCGGCTTGCGCATGCAGGCCGGAGAGGCGCTAGAGACCGCGGCGCATCCGGGCCGCCTGCACGGTGTTGGCCATGAGCATGGCGATGGTGAGCCTGCCAACGCCGCCCGGCACGGGGGTGTAGGCTCCCGCCACTTGAAAGGCGGCGGGATGCACGTCACCCACAATCACGGAGCCGTGTTTGGCAAAGGCGGCTTCGCGTTTTTCATTGCCCCTGAAGAAGCGGTCGAATTGCGCGCGGTCGGCGATGCGGTTGATGCCCACGTCGATTACCGTGGCGCCCGGCTTGACCATATCGGGCGTGATGAAGCCGGGCCTTCCGATGGCTGCCACCAGGATGTCGGCTTGGCGGGTGACGGCGGCGAGGTCGCGGGTCTTCGAGTGGCAGATGGTGACGGTGGCGTTCTGGTGCAGCAGCAACATGGCCGCCGGCTTGCCCACGATGTCGCTGCGGCCGACCACCACCGCGTTGGCTCCGGCCATCGCGATTCCGCTGCGCTTGAGGATCTCGATGACACCGGCCGGCGTGCATGGGGCCAGCGCAGGGCGTCCCGCCTGGAGGCGGCCCGCGTTCACGGGATGGAATCCGTCCACGTCCTTGGCAGGCGCCACGGCATCGAGCAGAGCCTTGACATCGACCTGGCTGGGCAGCGGGAGTTGAATCAGGATTCCGTCGATCTCGTCGCGGCCGTTCAGCTCATCCACCAGCTTGAGCATCTCATCGGTGGACACGGTCTCCGGTGGAGTGATCAGGTCGCTATAGATGCCGAGTTCCTCGCAGCTACGCACCTTGCTGCGCACGTAAATCTGCGACGCGGGCACATTGCCGACGAGCACTGCAGCCAGTCCCGGGCGCAGGCCGCGCGCCGCCATCGCCTTGACCTGCTGGGCGACTTCCTGCTTGATTTCTGCCGCGATCGCCACACCATCCAGAATCCTTGCCATCGTTCCTCCAAAGAAACATCCTAACGCGTCGAGATTTGCAGCGGGAGCTGCGCCGGGCGATCCGGCGGAGGGGGACGGCCGACGTAATTCAGGTCACAGCGAGCGCGGAGACATGGGCGGCAATATGTGACACGGCTCACATACAGCGAACATCCTGTATCTCGTATCGTGGTTTTTGCAGGATCATTCCTCAATTCCATTGCATACTCTCCCCGAGCTATCGGCAGAGCCACACGGAGATTGGGCTTCATGAATCAATTCAAGGATGCAGGTCATCTCTTCCGGTTTGCGGGACTCTTTGTGCTCGCATTCCTGGTGTTTCTGGTGGTGCGCCATTTTGTAGTCCCCAAGAGTTTTGGGGAATATGGGCACTATCGCGGAGCCGCGATCGGCGAGATTGCGGCGCTTCCCATCCACTACGCCGGACACCAGGCTTGCGAAAGCTGTCACAGCGATGTGGCCGATCTGAAGAGCCATGGCAAACATGCGCACGTGAACTGCGAGGCGTGTCATGGGGCGCTGGAAAAGCACGCCGAGGATCCGACCTCGGTGACGCCCAAGCTGCCCGACACGGCGGTCCTGTGCGCGCGCTGCCACACGGCCACGGCTGCCAAGCCCAAGGGGTTTCCGCAGGTTGATCCCGAGCAGCACTCTTCCGGCGTTCCGTGCCAGACCTGTCACCAGCCCCATAGCCCCGCGGTGGATGCAGGAGGCGCCAAGTGAATATTTCCCGCCGTCATTTTCTGATTTTGATGCCGGCCGCAGCGGTGGCCTGGGAATCCGTGCTTGCCGGCACTCCCGAGCAAGCCCCCAACTACAAGATGTCCGACCACTGGTGGGGCATGCTCGTGGATATCTCGAAGTGCATCGGGTGCGGCAACTGCGTACGTGCCTGCCAGGCGGAAAACAACGTGCCCGACGGCCACTTCCGCACCTGGGTGGAGCGCTATCACGTAGACGACTACCATCTGGAGAATCCGCAGGTGATCTCGCCCGACGGCGGCAAGGAGGGTTTTCCCTCGGTTGCCGAAGATCCGAACGGCAAGTTTTTTTACGTACCGAAGCTGTGCAACCAGTGCGCGGACTCGCCCTGCACGCAGGTTTGTCCGGTGGGCGCCACCTTTGTGGCTCCGGACGGCGCGGTGCTGATCGACCAAGCGTACTGTCTGGGCTGCGCCTATTGCGTGCAGGCCTGCCCCTACGGCTGCCGCTATATCCATCCCGAGAAGAAGGTAGCCGACAAGTGCACTCTGTGCTATCACCGCATCACGAAGGGGCTGACGACGGCGTGCTGCGAAAACTGCCCGACGGGCGCGCGGCAACTCGCGGACCTCAAGAACCCGAAGGATCCGATCCACGAGTTCCTGAGAACCCACAACGTGCAGGTGCTCAAGCCCCAGATGGCCACCGGCGCGAAGGTCTTTTACAACGATTTGGATGGGTCAGTGCGATAGAGCGCCGCGCATTGCAGCGAGCCGGGGATGCCGAAGGCAAGGCAGGCGCACAAAGCCGAAGCGAGGACGACTGACAACCGAACAGCGACCAGCCAGAGGCGAACCGCGAATGGCTGAGGGTTTTTAAAGGATGCGGCTATGAATGGTGTTGAAGGTTACATGTATCCGAACGAGATCAGCCTGTTTTGGAGCATACTGATTGTTCTGTACCCGTACATCACGGGACTGGTGGCGGGCGCATTCATCCTCGCCTCGCTGGAGCGCGTTTTCCGGGTGGAGGCGGTGAAGCCCACCTACCGGCTGGCGCTGCTCACAGCTCTGGCGTTTCTGATTGTGGCCCCTCTGCCGCTGGTGCTGCACCTGGGCCATCCGGAACGCGCTCCGGAGATGTACTTTACGCCGCACAGCACCTCGGCGATGGCCATGTTCGGCTATGTGTATCTCTGGTATCTGATGGCGGTTCTGGTACTGGAAATCTGGCTCGACTATCGCGCCGAGATCGTGGCCTTGTCGCAAACCAGCAAAGGCATTCTGCGCCTGATCTACAAGGTGATGACGCTTGGCTCCAACAACGTGAGCCCGCGCTCGCTGCACATCGACGAGAAGGTAGGCTGGATTGTCACTCTTGTCGGCATCCCTTCGGCGTTCCTGCTACACGGCTACGTTGGGTTCATCTTTGGCTCCATCAAGGCCAATCCCTGGTGGTCGTCGCCGCTGATTCCCGTGGTCTTCATCTTTTCCGCCATGGTCTCCGGCGTGGCCGGTGTGATGCTTCTCTACATGGCCATCATGAAGCTGCGCAAGCAGAAGATCGACATGCAGTGCGTCGACACCATCGCCATGTACATGTTCTATATCTTCATCATCGACTTCAGCCTCGAAATGCTCGATCTTGTCCACCGCATTTATGAGGCCGACGAGTCGTTCCGCAGTCTCGACTTCATGGTCCACACCAAGCTTTACTTCTCGCAGATCGTGCTGCAAATTTTCATTGGGACGCTGGTGCCTCTGTTCTTGCTCTTCCTTACCCAGGTAGTGAAGTTCAAGGAGATTGTGCGCAAGCGGATCTACGTACTTTGCGGCTCTCTGATTCTGATCAGCGTCTTCGCCATGCGCTGGAACGTGGTAATCGGCGGCCAGCTCTTTTCCAAGAGCTTTCTGGGCTACACGACCTACAAGGTGGCGCTGATTTCGAAAGAGGGTTTGCTGGTTTCCATCGGTCTGATGGTATTGCCGCTCATTATCCTGGCGGTCTTGCTGAAGCTGCTGCCGCCATGGCCGGAGAAGAGGCCGCAAGCGGCAGCCGCCGACTGATTCTGAGAAGCGCGTCACCATCGGCAACGCGGGGGCGGCTATGGGCGAAATTCCCGTCACACTGCAACAGCTCGCAAGCCGGCTCGATCTGCTGGAACGGCGCATTGAAGCCCTGGAAGACGCGGCCGCGCCTGCCGCTCAACCGGCTCCACGAGAGGTGGCGCCGGTTCCGTCCGCGGCGGCAGGCGATCTCTCTCTGGGTCAAACCGGCACGCTGTTCTCTGTGCTTGGCAGAGCCATGCTGGGCATTGCCGGCGCGTATGTGCTGCGCGCCATTGCCGAGTCCAGCCCGTTGCCCCGTTTCGGCGTGGCCGTCTTCGCTTGTCTTTACGCGATTCTGTGGCTGGTGTGGGCCGCGCGGCTGGAGTCGAGCCGGTGGCTAGCCTCCATCATCTACGCCTGCACCTCCGCATTGATTCTGACGCCCATGCTCTGGGAGCTGACCCTCCGCTTCAAGGTGTTCTCGCCAGCATCCGCGGCGGGCGTGCTGGCGTTTTTTGCGGTTGCGGCTTCGCTGCTGGCCTGGAAGCGCAACCTCGCGGCGATATTCTGGGTTGCGAACCTGACCGCGTGCGCGGTGGCGCTGGCCCTCTCCGCCGCCACCCACGACCTGTTGCCATTCGACGCCACGCTGCTGCTGATGACGATCCTCTGCGAGGCGGCCGCGGGACGCGATCACGAGTTAAGCATCCGGCCCGTGGTGGCCATGGTGACGGATGCCGCCATCTGGGCTCTGATTTTCATTTACGCGGGTCCACCGGAATCGCGCGCGTCCTATGCGCCCTTAAGCGCGCCGGGGTTGCTGGCTCCCGCCATCCTGCTTTTCCTCATCTCCGCTGCCGGCATCGGATACAAGACGGTTCTGCGCCGGGGCAGAATCACCCTTTTCGAATCCGTCCAAGCCCTGATCTCCTTCGTTCTCGCGGCCGCCAGCCTGCTCGATTTCGCGCCCGGCTCCGGGGCAGCGGTTCTCGCTCTGCTGTGCCTGATTCTGGCCGCGGCGTGTTACGCGGCCGTCTTCACGTTGTTTAGAGAAGCCGCGGGACAGCGCAATCTTGCGATCTTCGCGGCCTGGAGCGTAGGACTTGTATTGGCAGGAAGCTGGCTGGCCGCGCCCCCCGCTTGGCTGACGGCATGGCTGAGCACGGCCTGCGTGGCGGCGACGCTTCTGGGTATCTACCTTGGCCGCTTCGCTCTTTCCGCGCAAGGGCCGATTTATCTGGGCGCCGCGTCAGTGGCGGCAGGACTGCCCGCGTATGTTCTGGGCGCGGTTGGCGGCCGCGTAACGCCGGCGCCAGCATGGGATGTGGCACTGGTGGCGGCGTGCGCCGTGGCCTGTTCCGTAGCCGTCAAATCCGGAACGGGCAGCAGGCGGCTTGTGCTCCTGTTTCATGCCGGTCTGGCGGTTTGCGCCATGGCAGCGCTGCTCATCCACGGGCTGCTGGACCTGCTGGCCCATCGCATGGTTCCCGCCGCGCCGCAGATTGCCTTTATCCGGACCTTCGTTCTTTGCGCGCTGGCGCTGGCGACGGCCTTCGGCGGCGCGCGCTGGCAGCGCATCGAACTGAACTGGATTGCCTACGCGCTGCTGGTGTTTGTGGCCGCCAAGCTGCTGTTTGAAGACATGCGCCACGGCCAGCTCGAGTTTATTGCCGCATCCATTTTTGTCTTTGCCGTGACCCTCATTGCCGTGCCGCGGCTGGCGCGCACCAGGCAGAACAACGCGTCACCGGCCTGATCGCCTGCCGCTGCCCGCATGCTGCAAAGACGCGCAGGCCCGGACGATATGCGGCCCGGGCCCGCGCTTTGTTTACCCGCATCTCCGGCGGTCCGGCGGCTCTACTTCTGCCATTGGTCGATATGCGTCCAATAGGCGGCCGGTTTGTCGAGCAGCGGATGGAAGGTATCCGGACGGTAAACCGGATGCAGCTTCGCATGCCACTCGGTCTGGCGGAGCTTCATCTTGCTGATGTGGACGTTGTAGCCGGTGTCTGGAAGCTGCGACTCCAGAATGAAGGTCTCGGTATTGTCCGAACGCAGGTCGCGGTAGAGGTAGACGCCGACATCGCCCTCGCTGGACTCCGAGCCGCGCGTGGGCTCATTGAGGAAGCGCTGCGCGCCGGCCACGGTAGGTACGTCGCGCGCGCCGCGCGTCGTGAGGCTTTCGGCCGCGTAGGAGCGCACCAGCTTGGTCCAGTAACGAGTGAGCAGATCGGTATTGGCAAAGATGTCTGCCCACACAATTTCGCCGCGCACCGCAAGCACCACGCCCACCGCGTGCTCGGCCTGAAGCTGCGCCAGCACCTTTTCACGGGCCTGCACGACGGGAGCGGCGGCTTCATCCACCTTGGCGCTCACCGCACTGCTCTCCATGGTGCGGGCATAACTTGTGGTAGCTCCGGAATCGCCGTCACTCTGGACAGCTCTGCCCACGATGGCGGGCACGGCCACCGCGTTCAACTGGGCAATGGAGCCGCGCACCGAATCCCACACCTGTTGCTGATCCCTGGCCGCCATGGCCTTCTCGCGCACCTGCGGCTGCACCATGAAGCTGTGCGCCGTGCCCTTTGCCGACGAACCAAAAACCGGCGAGGTCTCGGTCCAGCGTCCCGGCTCGATGCAGAAGACGCCCAGATCAATGGGGTCCGCGCCGGCGGGCACGATTCTGTCCTTGGCGATGACGCGATCCTGCTTTCCGCCGGTAACGATCTCGCCCGCCAGCAGCAGCAGCGGCTTGCCGGAGTGGTTGACGAGCACGAGCGTGTTGACCTGGTCGCCGCCGTAGTCCCCGGATTGGCGATCGGAGTTCCAACCGTCCCGGTAAGGCGGAACGCCGACCCGCCCTCGCGGACGCACCAGCCCACGCACGCGGCCCGCCTCTGTCACTTCCACGTCGCCGCTCCGGATGCCCTCGTCGAGGGTGAGAAACGGCGTTGTGGCGGGAGACTTTCCGCTCTCGCGGACCACCGGGAAGAGCAACAGATTGCCGCTCTCGATCGGCGCCAATACCTTGTAGGGGCCGCTGGCGGATTCCGCCGGTCCACCGGCGGCATGCACTCCGCCGACGCGATAGAGCGCGGCCAGCGCCAGCAGCAATACAGCCATCCACCTTATTCTGTCCCACTTCCTCATCGACCTACCTCCGTTGGCCACGCTTGCGCGGCCTCATGACCCTGGAACGCGCGCCGGCGCGCCTCTTGCACTTTTATTCGCCGCTGCGCTGGGGTATCTTGGGGCGTGGGAGTGACGCCGGCCCAATCCGTCTCCAACTCCGGCGCGGCGGGGCCCGCCATGGCAGCGGCGTCCTGCCCAGTGCCGAGTTCGCTCCGCGACGAACTGTGGCGGACGAGCGACGCCGCGGTCTGGGGACTGGCGCGCGGGCTCTTTGACCAGTTGCTTGCCGAGATCGCCGCCGCCTGGAACTTTGGCCTGCCGGCGTCGCAGACGGCAACGCCCGGCGAGCAGTCGGCGTGGTTTCACGGCCTGCAATTCAACGACCTGATGCTGGCGCGGGCGTGCGCCGCCGGCGATGAGCGGGCCTGGGAACATTTTTTTGCGCTCTACCGGCAGCCCCTGCTGCGCGCCGCCACGGCCATTGCCGGCAACGAAACGAGGGGGCATGATCTGGCCGATCAACTGTACGGCGAGATCTACGGGCTGAAGGAGCGCGACGGCAAGCGCCGCTCGCCCCTCGAGTCGTATCGCGGGCGCGGCTCACTGCTCGGCTGGCTGCGCACCATCCTGGCCCAGCGCCATGTGGATCACTTTCGCGCGGCGCGCCACGAAGAACCGCTGGACGACTACGACGCGCCGGCTGCCGACCCCACATGCGATCCTCTGCCGGAGGAATTGGGCCGTCTGCGCGCCGCCCTTGAAGAGGCGCTACGCCCGCTGCCGCGCGAGGAGCGATTTCTGCTTGCTGCCTACTACATCGACGGGCGTACCCTGGCCCAGATTGGCAGTCTGCTTGCGGTGCACGAAGCCACCGTGAGCCGCAAGCTCCACCGCGCGCTCGACGCTCTCCGCAAACAGGTGCTTCGCAACCTGCAGACATCGGGTCTGAGCCGCCGGGCGGCACAGGAGGCGCTCGGCGCCGACCCGCGCGACCTCGATATCAACCTGAAGAGTTTGCTGCAAAGTCCTTCCCCTGAAACGTTCCCAGAGAAGGCAGCCCTATGAGCCGCACGCTCCAACCCGAGCTTCACCCCGATGCGGAGAGCCTGAACGCTTTCATCGAGCAGGCCCTGCCGCGCGAAGAGCGCGCTGGAATCCTCGGCCACCTGGCCACGTGCGCGCGCTGCCGGCAGATTGTGTTTCTGGCGCAGCAGGCCGGCGCGGAAGAGCCCGCGCAGGAGGCGGCTCGGGAGGCTGCGGCGCCGCCACGTTGGGCGGGGCGGTTCCACGGCTGGACGCGGGACTGGCGTCTTGCCTGGGCTCCGGCGGCGGCCTTCGCGCTTCTTGCCGCCATTGCCGTTTCCGTCCATTTGTGGCACGTGCCGGGAGATGGCGAAGTTGCCCGCGTTGCGCCACCAGCTCCGCTGGCAGCGCCCGCGTCACGGGCAGTTCCCGAACCGATTTCGCCTCCACCCGCTGCCGCCCATGCGGCAAGGAACACGGCGACGGCACCGCACGGGGCGACAACGCCGCGTCTAACGGCGTCCTCTGCTTCCGGGGATCTTGTTTCCGCAGCGGCCGCGCCACCTCCCCGCGTGGAGCCGGCCGAGTCTTCCGCCAAATCCATCGCTTTCGGCCGGGAGGCTCCTGCCAGCCAAGCCGCCTCGGCTTCCGCACCGGCGGTGGCCGCCTGGCAGTCGGAACGCGCGCAGGCCGAGCTTTCCCACGCTTCCAGAGCGATGCGCGCGGAGCGCGCGCGGTCCGAGGCAAGCACCGGCGCCTTGCAGTCCGCTCCCAACCTTGCCGACGAGTCCGCCTCCACGGCGCACTTCGCCACCAAGTCGCTGACGCCGGAGGGTTTTGAGCCCGCCCCCGCCAGCGCCGCCGCAGGCAATGTGAGTCTGACCGCCGCGCAGCCAGCCACCGTGTTGCTTCCAAGCGGCCTCGCCGTTCTTTCCAGCGCCACCCTCGGGAAGCGGACCGTAGCCATCGATCGCGCAGGCTCGCTTTACATGAAAGCCAGGCCCGATGGGAATTGGGCGCCGGTGACGCGCCAGTGGACGGGCCGGCTCATACAAGTGCGCGTGCAGATTCCGGCGCAGGCGGAGTCCGCTGCCGCGCCAACTGCCGTGGGCGTCTTTGCCATTGTCAACGGCGGGAATCAGGTTTGGACCAGCCCGGACGGCAAGACCTGGAAGGCGCAATAAGTCTGCCCTGTGTCTTCTTCTTCGAGGAGATCGAGACGGCTGCCAGCATTGCAGGACAGCGGCGCGCACGAGACGTTCCGGGTCTGTTTGACGTCTCTTATAAGCAGACTATGTTCCATTACGGGAATTGCACCGCCCGGTCTGAACAACTGATCTCAACTGTTTTGCGGCGCTGCCGAAAAGAAGGGGTAACGGGAATCTCCGGGCAAGCCGGCTCTCGCGGCAGATTCTTATAGGAAACGAAGGGCCTTCCATGGCGCAGCCTGACAATCGATGGAGCGATGCAAAGAACGTCCCATGGGCGCATCTCCGCCTTCCACCCTTCCCGCAAGTTGCCATCCGGGTTCTGCAACTGGTGAACAACGAGAGCGTCCAGCTCCATCAGCTCAGCGATCTGGTTTCGTCCGATCCTGCCTTTGCCAGCGAAGTGCTCGCCATTGCCAATTCCCTGCTCTATTCTCCGCGCTTTCCATCCACGAGCATTCTGCAAGCCATAGCGGTGCTTGGCGCCAACCACCTGCAGGGCCTTTGCCTCACGGTTGCGGCGCGGGCTTACATGGGCAAATCGCTGAGCCGGCCCGCCATGCGCGCGCTTTGGCGCCACAACATGGCCACCGCGCTCATCGCGGAGCAGATCGCGGTGGCCGGATTTCTGGACAAGGACATCGCGTTCACCAGCGGCGTGATGCACGACATTGGCCGTCTGGCGCTGGCGGTGGTCCGGCCGCTGGAGTATGCCAATCTGCTCACCTCCCACAACGGTCCCCCGGCCAGCATCCTTGAGGGCGAACGCGACCTCTTCGGCTGGGACCACTGCGAGGCCGGCCGGCAGTTGATTGCTGACTGGAACCTGCCGCCGGACTTTGAGCCCGTGGTCGCCGACCATCACACTGGGAGGAAGGGAGGGGACTGGAACATCGCGCGGCTTACCGGCCTCAGCTGCCGGATGGCGGATACAGCCGGTTTTCCCGCCTTCCCCGGCTGTCTAGTGACGCCCTTTCGCGACCTGATCGAGGAGCTTCCGCCGCGCGAGCGCAAAGCCTTTCCCACCGAACTTGAAGTTCTGGCCCAGGAGATCGAGAAGAAACTGCACGCAGCGGAATCGGTCTGAAGCAGTCCCAAGAGATCACCACGCAGGCACACTTGCCGCTTTTCCCTGGCGCCGCAGCGCATGACGAGGCGGCGGTATCTTGCGGACCATTCATGCGGCGCTGGCGGCAATCGCGGCGGCGCATGAATGGGATTATGGGTGGGATTTGCCGCGCAGAGCTAAAGCGTTCTTCCCACCGCGGCGGCCATCACGCGCAACTGCACCATCAACTCCTCAAACTGTTCGAGGTAGAGCGTCTGCGCCGAGTCGCTGACGGCCTTGTCCGCGTGGGGATGCACTTCGACGAGGATGGCATCGGCCCCCGCCGCCACCGCGGCCCGGGCGAGCGGCGCCACCATGTCTCGCAATCCGGTGCCGTGCGACGGATCGCCGACGATGGGCAGGTGCGAGAGCTTCTTGACGACCGGAATGGCCGAAATGTCCATGGTGTTGCGCGTGGCGGTTTCGTAGGTGCGGATTCCCCGCTCGCAGAGGATCACATTGTAATTTCCGCCCGCCATGATGTACTCGGCCGAGAGCAGCAGTTCCTCGATGGTCGCGGCAATGCCCCGCTTGAGCAGCACCGGCTTGCGCACCTCGCCCAGTTCGCGCAGCAGGTTGAAGTTCTGCATGTTTCGCGCGCCCACCTGGAAGAGGTCCACATAGGGCAGCATGGGCTCAATCTGCGCGATCTCCATGACCTCGCTGACGGTCAGCAATCCGTGTTCCCGCGCCGCCTCGTGCATGATGCGCAGGCCTTCAATCCCCATTCCCTGGAAGGAGTAGGGCGAGCTGCGCGGCTTGAAGGCGCCGCCGCGCAGAAACGCGGCCCCTGCGGCTTTCACGCGCCGCGCCGTCTCCACGATCTGTTCGCGGCCTTCAATGGAGCAAGGACCGGCCATGACTGCCACCTGCTTGCCGCCCACCTTCACTCCGTTGGCGAACTCGACCACTGTGCCTTCCGGCCTGAAGCTCCGCCCGGTGAGTTTGTACGGAGAGCTGATCCGGTGCACGCGCAGCACCCCGGGCAAGTTCTCAAACTTGCTCAGGTCCACCTTCGAGGTGGGACCTACGCCCGCGAGGATGGTTTGCTGTGCGCCCGTTGTCCGGTGCACCTCCACACCTTCTTCCAGCATCGCGTCGATCACCGCGTCGATCTGTTCTTCGCTGGCCTTTTCCTGCATTGCAACAATCATTGCTTGTTCCCTGTCTCCGGCGTCGCTCCGGTTGTGCCTGGGCCCGGCGGCGTCTGCGCCTGGGCGTTTCTTTCCGATGCCAATTCGTTTCTCTGCAAGGCCCGCATCACGTCGATGATGCGCTCGTAGATGTGGGTCAGCTCGATGTCGGGCAGCGGCCCCTTGTTGGCGGCGCGCACGTTGGCGTAGATGACTTTTTCCCGCGCCGGCTCGTAGACCGGCAACGACGTTGCCGCCTTGAGGTGTCCGATCATCTGCGCCGCGCGCGCCCGCTCGCTCAGCAACTCCACAAGCTGCCGGTCCAAAACGTCGATCTGTGCCCGCAATTCTTCCAGCGTCATACCACCCTCGCGTTGCGTGAAAAAAGACCCGCGGCCATGAAGGGCCCGCCACGAGCGACCGGCACATTCATGCGGATGCAGGCTTGTTCCCATCAGAGTCTTCGAATCGACCATGCCCTGGCCGGCGAAAAGCCGCCCAGAGCCAATCACGGCGTTTAACGGGCCGGCGCTGCCTGGGGGGCGCGCAGGCCCTTGATAAATCGAGCCACCGCGCCGGGCGCAGCCTCCGGGGTGGAGCGCTCCACCAGCTCCACAATCGCGCTGCCGATCACCGCCGCATCCGCGAACTCGGCCACCTGGGCCACATGCTCCGCGTTGCTGATGCCAAACCCCACGGCCACCGGCAGCCTTGTCCATCGGCGGATGCGCTCCACGAGCGGCCTGGCGTCAGCGGTGAGGCTCTGCTGCCGGCCCGTGATGCCCACGCGCGAAATGGCGTAGACAAATCCGCGCGAGTGCGCGGCAATCGCCTGGAGCCGCTCGTCGGGGCTGGTGGGCGCGGCCAGAAACACCGGCGCGAGGCGCACGCGCGTCATCTCTTTCAGATACTCGGCGGCCTCTTCGACAATCATGTCGGTGGCCAGCACGCCATCCACGCCGGCGGCGGCCGCATCGTCGGCAAACCGCGCCATGCCGTAGCGCAAAATCGGATTCAGATAGCTGAAGACGATCAGCCCGGCCTGGGGCCTGGCCGCGCGAATTTCGCCCGCCAGTGCAATCACGTCCTTGAGGCGCACGCCGCGGGCCACCGCGCGCTCACTGGCTCGCTGGATCACGGGCCCGTCGGCCAGCGGGTCACTGAAGGGCACGCCCAGCTCGATGACCTCCGCGCCCGCGTCCAACGCCTCGATGGCAATGGCGCGTGTTGTCTCGAGCGATGGGTCGCCCGCCGTGAGATAAACCACCAATCCCGGTTTGTGCTCGAAGCGTATTGGCATCGAAACCTGCGCAGCTAGGAACGATTGTGTAAGATCCGGGCGCCCGGGCTCGCCATGGGAACCGGGAACATCCCGAAGCCAGAAACTCCGGTTACAACTTCAGTTCGCGCGCCAGGATGCCCATATCCTTGTCGCCGCGCCCTGAAAGGTTCACTACCAGTATGTCATGCGCCGTCATGGCAGGAGCGATCCGCATGGCTTCGGCCACGGCGTGCGCGCTTTCGAGCGCCGGCAGGATGCCCTCGGTCCGCGCCAGCTTCACCACCGCGTCCAGAGCCGCATGGTCGTCGGCGGAGACATACTCCGCGCGTCCCGCGTCGTGCAGGGCCGCGTGTTCCGGCCCCACCGAGGCATAATCCAAGCCCGCGGAGACCGAGTGCGTGAGCGCGATCTGACCGTTCTCGTCCTGCAGCACGTAACTGAACGTCCCCTGCAAGACACCGGGGGTACCGCTTCTGAAGCGCACTGCATGCTGACCGAGTTCCATTCCGCTGCCGCCTGCCTCGACGCCGATCAGCCTCACCTCGCGGTGCTGCAGAAACTCGTAAAATGCGCCGATGGCGTTGGACCCGCCGCCCACGCAGGCAATGACGGCCGAAGGCAGCCGTCCTTCCTTTTCAAGGATCTGCTGCTTCATTTCGCGGCCGATGCAGCGGTGAAAATCGCGCACCATGGTCGGATAGGGATGCGCCCCCAAGGCTGAGCCCAACAGATAATAGGTGGTGCGCACGTTGGTGACCCAGTCGCGCATGGCCTCGCTGATGGCGTCCTTGAGCGTCTTCGATCCGGACGCAACCCCGCGCACCTCCGCGCCGAGCAGGCGCATGCGCAAGACGTTCAGCTCCTGGCGGGCCATGTCCACTTCGCCCATGTAGACCACGCACTCCAGGCCGAGCAGCGCGCAGACGGTCGCGGTGGCCACGCCGTGCTGTCCGGCGCCGGTCTCGGCGATAATGCGCTTCTTGCCCATGCGTTTGGCCAGCAGTCCCTGTCCCAGCGCATTGTTGATCTTGTGCGCGCCGGTGTGGAGCAGATCTTCGCGCTTGAGATAGATCTTCGCTCCGCCCAGTGCCTCTGTGAGCCGCGGACAAAAGGTGAGCGGCGTGGGCCGGCCGGCATAGTCCTTGAGCAGCATTCCCAACTCCGCCTGGAATGCCGCATCCGCCTTGGCGGCGTCGTAGGCGTGCTCCAGCTCAACGAGGGCCGCCATGAGCGTTTCCGGCACATAGCGTCCACCATAGATGCCAAACCGTCCGGGCCGCGACTCCGACGGAACCGCCGGCATAATCACCGATGCCATAAAGGCCTCCTGCCACATGGTTCAGAAAAAGAGAGGAACCTTTTAGTGTACAGTTACCCGCAGAATCGCCGTTCCCGTTGCGCCCAACGGGCGTAGCATGGGTGGAACGAATCCGTGCCGGGCCAGTTGTCAGTGAATGATCGCGGTCTTGTCTCATCGAGGAGATCGAAGATGCGTTTTGTCATCGGCGTTGTCGAAGCGCTGCTGGCGTTGGCGTGTTTTGGAACTGTTCTGTCCCAACTCATCCACGGAGCCTTCGGTGTTCTCAACCTGGTAACCGGCCTGGTTCTTATTGCCCTCGGCATCTGGTTTGTCCAGGTAGCGGTCGCCAATTTCAAGGCCAAACCCGCATCCAGGTAGCCTTTGCCCGGCTGGCTGCCCGCCGCCAGCCGTTATCAGCCTCTGCTCTCTGCCGCGCGCGCCGCCGCCACAAACGCGCTCACCTTTTCCGCGTCCTTGCGGCCGGGCGCGGCCTCCACGCCGCTCACGGCGTCTACACCCCACGGGCGGAGCCTGCGCACAGCCTCCGCCACGTTTTCCGGCGTCAATCCCCCCGCTGCCACCTACTTCCGTCCCCCCGTTTTCCCGAAGAGCCCGCTCCTGGCCTCTTCCCAGTCGAAGGTCACGCCCGTACCGCCCACGGCCGCAGCTGTCCGCGAATCCACCAGCATCGCGTCCACATTCGTGTCCAGGGCCAGCGCCGCGGTCTCCGCGGCCGCGCCGGTTCTGTAGTGCACCACGCGCAGAATCCGCTTTCCTGGCCCCAGTTGCGCCCGCAACCGAGCCGTCAGTTCGCGTGCTGCCGCAAAGTGCAGTTGCACCCCGGTCAATCCGCAGCCTTCCACGGCGGCGGCCATCTCTTCCAGCGCCGCATCCACGAAGACCCCGATCTTCTCCACTGTTGCGGGCAAGCGCGGCACAATCGCCGCCACCTGGTCCACGGTCATACGGCGCGGGCTGGCGGCAAAGACAAACCCGACCGCATCGGCTCCTGCCTCCACCGCCAGCCGCGCGTCGTCCAGCGAGGTGGTGCCGCAGATCTTGACCCAGAGACTCATCGCGCCCCACCGGCGCCGGTAAGCAGGGCCGCCAGCGCCGCGCCGGGGTCCGGCTTCCGCATGAGGGTTTCGCCGATGAGAAAGGCGTGAAACCCCGCCGCGCGCAGCCGCGCGATGTCTTCTGCCGAGGCAATGCCGCTCTCCGTCACCCGCACGGTGCTGGACGGAATCCTCTCCACCAGCCGGAGGGAGGTTTCCAGGCGCACGTCAAAGGTCTTCAGGTCGCGGTTGTTCACGCCGATGGCGTCGGCGCCCGCCGCGCCCAGCACATCGAGCACGCGGTCCAGTTCATCCGCGGTATGCACCTCGACGAGCACATCCAGTTGCATTTCGCGCGCGCGCTGGGCAAAGCGCCTCATTTCCGCGTCGTCGAGGGCAGCGGCAATGAGCAGAATGGCGTCTGCGCGGTGCGCGCGGGCCTCGGCAATCTGGTACTCGTCTACCATGAAATCCTTGCGCAGGCAGGGCAGCCGGACCGCCTCCGCCGCCAGTTCCAGATTGCGCAGGCTGCCCTGGAAGAAGGGCTCATCCGTAAGCACCGAAAGCGCCGCCGCGCCGCCGCTTGCGTAGCGGCGCGCAATCCACTCGACGTCGAAATCCGCGCGGATCAGGCCCTTCGACGGCGAGGCCTTCTTGATTTCCGCGATGACCGCCGGAGCCGCCGCAGCGCGCTGGCGCAGCGCCGCCGCCCAGCCGCGGGGCCGGTGTTGCGCCGCGCGCCGCTCCAACTCCGCCGCGGCCACAAGCTTTTTTGCCGCCGCCACCGTGGCTCGCGTTGCCGCCAGAATTGTGTCCAGGTGTGTCGCCATATGCTGGCTTGAGTATACGAGCACGGGAATGGAACTTGCAGAGTGGGCAGAAACCAGCACCGCGCCCAACAACCAGCGATGCGGAGGCGCACCAGGCCGATTGCAGACGAGGCGCACGCTGCATTTGCGCCGGTCGCCGCCGGGTTGAAGCCGCGCTCGCGAGCGGCTGCGGGACACTGGTCCGTTCTTTTGGCAGGCTCCAGAGACGCGTGGAAGCCGCGACGCGCTTCACGAAAAAGGCGAAAGAAAACGGAAGGCCCCCCGGGGGGGGTGGGGGCCAGATTCAATCTCCAGGCGCAACCAATCGCGGTTTCGCAGACCTTCATGGATTATGCGCCGGGAGGAGCGAATTTTAGGCAAGACAAGAGGCGGGGATGAGGTTACCGGGGTTGTCAAGAACGGATGGCTTGCACGAGGGACCAATGCCGAGGCGCAGCCGCAGCGGCCTGGCTGTTTGCGCCCCGCACTTCTTACGGCTTTTCCCTTACGGTTGCAGACTCCTCATGCCCAGTAACTGCGGTCGAGGGTGCGGTACTGGATGGCTTCGGCGAGATGGGAGACGGCCAGAGCGGCGGCGCCTTCGAGGTCGGCAATGGTGCGGGCGACCTTGAGGATGCGGTCGTGGGCGCGGGCGGTAAGGCCCTGCTGCTGCATGGCGCGTTCGAGGAGGCGCTCGGCGTCGGGACCGAGCTCGCAGTGGGCGCGAATCTGGCGGGTGGTCATCTGGGCATTGGAGTAGATTTTGTCGCCGCTTTTGCGGAAACGCTGGCGCTGACGCTCGCGGGCAGCCATGACGCGGTCGCGAATCTGGGTAGAGCCCTCGGCCGCGGCGGCGCCGCGCAGCTCCTTATATTGAACGGCGGGCACTTCGATATGAATATCGATGCGGTCGAGGAGCGGGCCGGAGATCTTGGCGATGTAGCGCTGGATCATGGGCGGGGTGCAGAGGCACTCGCGGGACTTGTCATTGAAGAAGCCGCAGGGGCATCCCTGCGTTGCCTTTTTGCCATGCCGAGCTTCGGACGCCAAAACCGAAATCCGACCGCTACCCCAACGAATTGAAGAGCTTAGGCGACCACATCCGTGCCCGCCGGATCGACCTCGGCCTCTTCCAATCGCAGGTCGCCGCGCTGATCGGCGTGCATCCGTTAACCGTCACCAACTGGGAGGGCAACGCATCCCGGCCCCCGATCCAGTATGTCCCGGCCATCATCCGATTTCTAGGGTATGACCCTTCGCCTCAAGCAGTCTCATTCCGCGAACGGCTCCTTGTCGTCCGCCGAGCGCGGGGGCTCACCCAAAAGCAATTGGCCACCGAACTCGGCATCAATCCGAGCACGATCCAAGAGTGGGAAACAGGCCAGCACCAGCCGTCCCGAAAGAAGCGGGAGCTGATCGCGAAGGTTTTCCCGGACGCTTTGACCTCGTAGGCAATTTTGAAACTGACCCGTCAGCGACGAAAGTTACTCGTACATACATCCTGACTCCAGGTCTGTGTCGAGATATGCTTTATGTCTTTGCCGCTGACAGCTTCTACGTCTACCTGGAAAAGGGTGAAAGCTGGTTTCTGCTTTGAGAATATCCATGTGAATGTCCTTCCACTGGTTTCTCCGGGAGCAAAATGCATATCGAGCAACTCTAAACTATTGTTGTCTACTACCTGTCGTCCGCGCTCAAGCTCTCCCGTGTCGATAAACCGAGGCGTATCCGTTGCGACCTTTGGAAGCTCACTTCGCCAAGCACGGATATGAACACTCTTTATATCAAACGATGACACACCTTGATTCGAGAGGCTGTAATCAAGAAATACGTAGCACGTGTTCGGAACTGGACCTGGTTCTGTTGTAAGGTGCGATGTAACACGCACACGAGTTTCCAGAGCGGGTTTCTCATCTAAAGAAAAGCGAGTATATGCCCAATATGCTGCTACAACGAGCGCTCCTACTTGAATCCATTTGCTCAACGGCTCTGTATTTGCCCAAATCCATTTCAGGGGCTTCGATAACGCACGCAGTATTTCAATCATGGAAAACTCCTCCACGGTCCAATATCACACGCCGAAATGCGGTTGGTTAATCCCGGTCTCGGAGTGGAAGGGCATTAACGGTCGTGCGCAACGTGAAGACGAGGCACTTCTCGTGCCACGAAGGCCGCTTATCATTCTTCAACATCGTGGTCGAGGACGTGCCGGAGGGCGAAATGCTCATGCGGCTCAAAGAGTAGAATCGCGTTCACATCACACGAGTGGGTCCATATCGGAATAGATGAACCCCTTTTCGGCGAGCACCTGCCGCCGTGCCGCGTATCGCTCCTTTGCGTGCGCATACGTGGAACATCGTTCGTGCTCGGTCTCATCCCACACGATCTTCTGGTCGATTTCGCTCCATTGGGCATGGGCTTCGGATACCACGAAGCCGGGACGCCACACGTCGTCCGAATCGTCGATCCGGAGCTCGTAAAACTCCTGCCCTTGAAGCGGAGCCTTCGGATCGACGGTCCTTGAAAGCACTTCCTGCATCGCATCCATGATGCACTGGCGCAGCCGTCCCTGCAACCGCTTTTGATCGTGCGCGGGACCATCTGCTCTGTAGTACTTTTCCCTAAGCAATGGGTGACGCGGTGAAGAGTTTTCTTTTAGCAAACCAAGAATGGCAACATTCCCAAGAAAAGAGGGGGTCTGCCGTACATCGGCATTCCCCCTCGGGTTACTTCGCTTCGAGCACCTTGCGGGCTTCCTGCAACTTGGCGAGCCCGCGCTCTTCCTGGACAAGTGCCTTGCGCAGATCGGCGACTTTCTCTTCCTGCTTTTCGATTTGCTCAAGGAACACCTCGATGGGCGTCTTCTTGATCCAGGGTTTGCGGGTTGATGACTGCGTTGATGATTGCGCGGGAGGCGTCGGGCCGGACGATTCCGGCTTCTGCCCTCCCGCCTGTGGTGCTTTCTGGGTTGCCATAACGCCTCCTTGTGCGTATGGGTTGAGTTGTGAAGGAACAGGACTCCCGCTATCGGAGCAGGAGCAGGAAACTGCGCATCTGCTCGACCTCGCGCTCGATGCCGTCGAGGCCGCCGAGCGCCGCGAGATGGCCTCCCGCGTCGAGGTCGTCCGCGACGGTTTGGAGCCGGGCCAGGAGCTTTGTGTTGATCGCCTGGGCGCGTTCAAGAATCCGGTTGCGGACCGCCTCGTCGGGATCGGTCAGGTTCGGTTGTGTTGATGATTCGGTCATCATGCGTTTCACCTCCTTTCAGGTGCAGTTGGAGAATCCGTCGGCGTCCGCCAAAGGTGCGGTCGGGCGCATTCCCGCCTCGCCGAATGCTTCGCCGAGCACTCGGCGAGGCGGGGAGCGAAGATCGCAAGGAATGGTGATGCTTCTCGGGCTTGTGTCGCATCCGACATACGTCTCTCTTGGGTTAGTCGTCCTCGTCGTCCCTGCGGCGCAATACGGCGCGGCGCAGGGCCTCCTGGAGCCAGTCGGGGAGCTTGGTCCACGCGAGCCAAAGACTCACGAGAACGAAGCCGATGCCGACGAACGCCTGCTCCAATTTCGGGGACCGCGCGACGACCACGAGGAACGCGAGCGTGAGAGAGATGAGGAGAAGTCCCGCGCCCAGCCGCACGAGGATCGCAAGGAGCTTCCACGAGGCGGGCACTTTGGGCTGCGGGGTGGAAAGCTCACGGCTGCCGCACTTGGAGCACACGTCGGCACCGCGCGGATTGGCGTGGAGGCGCGGGCAGCGCTTCACATCGTAGCTGCGGCCGCAGTAATTGCAGAAGAAGGGTTCGCCGGGCGTGACGTGCCCGCAGAAGTAGCAGTATGCGCTCATGGGATGGGTGGGATGAGGGGTTCGGGGCGGTCGCCCACGGGCCGCTTCCAGACGGGGCCGAAGAACTGCGTACGCGCCGCTTCGAGCGTCGTGAAGCGGAAGACTTTTTGGGTTTCCTGGGCAACGGCCCTGCAGAGCGACTCCGTGCGGCGGGCAGAGTGCGCGACGACGAGCACGCGGAAGCGCTCACCACCGAACAACCGCCCGTACGTCCCCGAGATCGCCAACTGGAGATACTTCCTTGCCTTTTCGCGCCACACGCGGAGCGATTCATTCCCGAGGTCCACTTCGACGAATGCCGCCATGACGCCCTGTGGAGAGACAAGCTCGACGTACCCGTCGGGGATCAGCGGGAGGTCCGGCGTGATCGGCTGCGAGAACGCGATCCAACGGCGGAATGCGATGCCCAAGGGCAGCGTCCCGAACTTGAGGGCAATGGAGAGGGCGTTCACCGCGAGCTGATGGTCCACGAAGGAGTCGGCGACGAGGATGGCACCCTGGGGCCGACGCGGACCTCGCAGGGGAACGCCGACGCACCGCGCACCTTTTTCGGAGAGCGCATAGAGCGCCTTCCTGCCCCCGCCCGAACCCAGGAAGAACCGGCGGAGGAGGCCCGCCCGCGTGAGCTTGAGGAGTCGCTTGTTTGCCCGGTCTACCGATCCGAATCCGGCAACCACCTTCGCCTGTGCGTGGTCGATGACGCGCATGACCGAAAGCTCCTTGAGGAATTCCCGGTCCCTTGGCTGGAGGACAATGCGCTCAGTCCCAGGCATGGAGCACGTCATCAGCAGAGCGTCGGAGCGCCCGATGTCGCTCCTCGATCTCCCGCTCGACCTCGGCGCGGGGACGGGCGGACACCGCGCGCACCCGCGTGAGGAGGTCGCCGTATTCCTCACTCGCGTCCACCACCCTGTGCGCGACGATCTCCTTCCAGCGATCCGCGCCGGATTTCACGATGAAGTGCCGCTGCGGGAGGTTCTTCAGGCGTTCGGCGAGCGATTTTCCGCCGTCGAGGGCCTGGGCGACCACCACGGCATCCTGGGGCGAAAGCTGGAAGAACGCGTGGGTGCCCACGGAAAGGATCGCCGCCCGCATGGATGCCGGATATTGGTCGAGGAATTGGTTGGCGCTCACGACCGACACCCCGAACTTGCGCGCCTCGGAAAGCACCGATTCGACGCCGCTCTCGCGCACGACGAAGTTCTGCATCTCGTCTGCGTAGATCGTGAAGAGCGACCGGCGCTCGCGGGTGAAAAGCGCGCTTTTCACGACCGCGAAGAGCAGGCTCGCGAGCGTGAGCGCGTGCTCACCAAGTCGGCCCTTATTGAGGTCGGCGATCACCCAGTAGCCCCGGTCCATCGCGTCGCGCATCGAGAACGTGGAACGCTTCTGGCCCACCATGTGGCGGAAGTGCGGGTCGGCGGTGAAGGCCGAGGTCTTGTTGAGGATCGGTTCGCGCATAGCGGTCTTCATGCCGTCACTCGTCCGGTCGTATCGCGTCTCGAAGTACTGGCGGACCTCGGGGTTCTCCAAATTTTTTAGAGACGCTGCGCGGAACCCGTTATGGGTGAGGAGCGGCGCGAGTTCGAGGAGCGTCATGCCGTTTGCGGAGAGCACGTAGAGGGCGTTCCGGAGGAGTTCGTCCGTGCGCGCGCCGAAGTGGTCGAGTCCCCAGCGGGCGCGGAGGATTGCCGCGAATTCCGCGATGCGCACGAAGTCCGGGCGGTCGGCACCCAGCGGATTGAATCCTACTGACACTGCGGGATCACCGGGTGCGATCACGATCACGCGGTCGGAGAGGTGCCGCTCGTGCGACCGCTCCCGCTCGGCGATGGCATTAAGGAGGAACGGTGTGGCATCCCCATGGAGGTCGAACCATACGAACCCTCGCCCCGCCCGGATGTCCTCGCGGCCCATGTGCCGGAGGAGCGAGCTTTTGCCGCTCCCGGTCTTGCCGAGGACCGCGAGGTGGGTCGTGCGGCGGAGGGAACTCACGGAGTGGCGCTTGTGGGAGGCCGCTTCGTCCACCACCTCGAACCCGAGGGAAAGCCCGGGCGAACGCTTCTCTGCATCGCGCCGGTCGCGGATTTTGTTCCATACGGATGCGAAGAAATGGTCAAAGGCATTGGGCATGGCGCAGGACGATCTCAGAAATTCGTGATGAGGACCTCCTTGAACCGCTTCCCGGCAACCTTCTGCGCGGTGTAATGGAGGTCCACGCCGCGAATGGTGAAGGGCTTGAATATCTCCCGAACCTGCGGCACGTCGTTCAGGGACAGCACGAATTTGCCTTTGAGGCCGCGCAGGAGTGCCGCCATCTTCACGAAGTCGTCGTGGTCGAGGTTGTAGCGGTACAGTGTGCGCCCGTAGTACGGAGGGTCCAGATATGCGAGGGTGGTTGGGCGGTCGTACCGCCGGAGCACCTGCTCATAGGGCAGATTTTCGATCTGGACGCGGGCAAGGCGCTTGCGCGTCTCCTCCAGGATTTCCGGCAGGCGTTCGGGGTTGAAGGGCGGCGGCTGGGTGACGTTCGTGCCGTAATTGCGACGGCGGATGAGACTCGCATAGGTGTTCTTCGTGAGGTACAGGAACCGCGCCGCGCGCTGCACGTCGGTGAGGGTTTCCGGATCGGTCCGCATCATGAGATCGAACCACGCCCGGCTCGCAATGGTGAAGCGCATGGTGCGGATCAGTTCCTCTGCATGCGCCTGGGCCACCCGAAAAAAGTTCACCACGTCACGGTCGAGATCATTGATAACCTCGACCTTCGACGGTTCCTTACGGAAGAACACCTGCCCACCGCCGCAGAACGCCTCGACGTACGTCGTGTGCGTCGGGAAGATCGCGATGATCTGTCTGGCGAGCGCGCGCTTGCCGCCGATGTAACTCAAGGGGCCGAGCATGAGGGGTGGATGGGGATGAAGGAAGATGGAGGCGCTTCGATCTCGACCTTTATGGATCGAAGCGTCCCTCCACCTTACGCCGGAGGGGGAAATATAAAAGATAGGCGAATCGGCGGGGAATACCGATTCGCCTATGTGGGAAGATGAGGCCGCCCGTCATGGTTGAGCACGGGGGTATGGAGCCGCAGGAAAGGAGTAGGGAACCTGCGGTATCGCCACCTTCGCGCTTCGAGTGGCGATTGCCCGTTGGGCGGCCCAGTATCAGCCTACGGAGAATTGTCTCGGAGAAAAGATAGGCGATTCCGCGCGCGGAGCCGGTCGGCGGCTGTTACCGACTCAGTTGCGCCTTGCTTCTCACGACGATCTCCGGAACGCCCCGGTATTCCTGGATTTTTCCCGAAGCACAGACGCGCTCTCCGTCAGAGGGAAGCGGCCCGACGTTCTGGCGGTTTTCGCCCCAAATCAGAATGGTGAATATCTGGTTGGGGTACGCCGCGTCGAGGTTGATGAAGGTGGGCTCGCCACGGCTGCCCGTGGCGGTCCGCTCGCTCGCGACCTGTCCGCAGACGGTGGCCTGCTCGCCGATGTGGTTCTTGGCGTCGGCGGCGGAAAGCGTTGCCGCCGCACTCGTGAGCGCGCCGACCATGCCCAGTACGGCGGCAATGACGAGTACCCGAATGATTCGCATGTTTGCCCTCCTGAAGATTACTTAGCATCATACGCCGGTGCATATCTTCCTGTTCCGGCGCACAATATCCTGCATTAGCAAGGTTGACAGCGGATTGCCAGTGCCTATGATTAGCGTAGGCCTGCCGTCACCACAAATTTCCCGGCAATGTGCCAGCAAATTCCATGCTCGCCGAAGCCTTTCTGCAACTGAAAAGCAATCTCGAACTCACGCCCCGATTCGATGAGCTGGTCCAGCAGCGTCAAAATGCAGTCCGCGATTATCTGCACAACAACCATGTCGGCGTCGTTGATACGAAGCTCATTGGATCGGTGCGCCGGAAAACGCGCATCCAGCCTCAATCAGACGGAAAGTTCGACATCGACATACTTGTTGTGATGGGATCGTTCTTTAACTGGCTTCCAGTGGGGGCATCCGGC
>JAJZVX010000013.1 GCA_021846985.1 Acidobacteriota bacterium
TTTTACTTGCCCTTTTCTTGACTCATGTGGGCCAGGTAGCTACTGTAAGAAAACAACCAGCGCCGCTTCGCTCCGACCCTGGCCCACTTCACCGGAATCGGTGGCCCACTTCACCGGAATACGCACCGGTCCCGCCGAATCGTCTCGATTCATCTCGGCATATATTCCGTAGCTCGCCGAATTCGCCAGCACTTTCAAAGCCTTCGAGAGCCGTTCCTTTTCCACGTCAGAAATGTCATTTCTGCGCGAGAGCGCTTTTCTCTGTTCAATCACAACGCGAAAGAAATCATCTTCACGCGGATCAATTTCGATCTTTCGGCGCAATCTTGTTGGCCGCAGATTCGGCAGTATCCCGTGAGGCTCCAAGATGAACGAATCGACGATCTTCGGGATGCGCTCGGTCAGAATCACAGAGGCCACAACATCCGGCAGAGAGAACCAAATCGCATCATCAGAGCTTTCCGCGTAAAGATGATTGATTCCGACTTGCCAATCATTTGTCGCACGGTTGTATTGGCAGCGGGCAGGGAGAATATCGCCCTGGGGCTGAATTCGGACAAATGCGGTCAACTGCCCCCAAATGCTTTGCTGAAATAATTCGTCCGCCGTTATCTTTCCAAGCAACGATTGAATTTCATCGTTTGTGCCGGTGCGAATTCTGATTTCTTTGGCGATGACGTATTTCCAAAGGCCAAGGAGACTATTCACCGTGGGGTACATGGATAGGAAATCCGTGTATACGACCGGCACGGGGAATTTCCTGATGTGGGCGCTCGTACGCCCGCCGAAAAATGCAGATTGCGTATAACCGATATACGGCTGCAAATTCTTCTGCCGGTCCAACACTGGAGAAATGCCCATCGCACGCAAATATGCTTTGCCGATGGAAGCAGGTGAAAATGCGCTTGTTGCCCGAAGCGGTATGGGATGGCCGTCGAATTCCTCCAGCAATTTCTCTGCAAGCTCGGCAGTCGCCTCAACGTCCCTTCGGCAGTAGTTAATGTATTCATCACAAATCTTGCCGTGTCCCGATGCTTCCATCTTTCCGTGCTCAACGCCGAAGGCATCGCACGCGGATTTGAGGGAATGGCTCCTGTCGAGAGCAAATGCGAGCGTGCGAAGATCGAGGAAATTTCCTCGGAAGGTTTTTACCTTTCCTGTTTTCTCGTCCTTGTCCAAATCGCCTTCGTCCGGGCTTCTTCTAGCGGTGAATCCCATCAAGGCGCGTTTGCTGTCGATATGCCTGACCCCGATTCGTGGCCGGAACGCATTTCGCTTACGCCGTCCTTTCTTGTCAACGTATTGCCAAAGGCCAATCGAGAATCCGCCCGCAAATTCACCTCTGGACGGCGCAACATCAAATCCTAACCGCGACAGATCAAAGGGGAGATTGAAGCCCACGAGCAGACATTTGGTTTTGTAGGCTGTACGGAATAGTTCATAAAGAAATTCGTCTAGCGTGAGCAGGTCAAGCGTGCGATGGCCATGCCGGGCAACATTTGCAGAATGAGAGTCCGCGTAGTCCCTTAATGAGCCAAGTTCGTTCTCCGGCAAATCGCCTGCATAAAATAGAGCCTCGCGGACACAATGGCCATCAACGATGTACCGGAAGCAACCGAACTTGAGACTTTGTGTTGCATCCGTCCGCGTCTCTGTGTCAAAAACCATCATCGCGCCTGGGCGATGCCACGGCTCGCGCGTTCTGGGCCTGCGTGTCACACCCTCAATTTCCGGGTATACACGAATTGCAAGGTCAACGGGGCCGGGTTCACACACGAGAGAGCCTCTATTGCTGCCATGCTGTGGGCCTGATGTTCAGCACCTGCCAGTAATGTTCGCCGAGCCTGTGCACCAATTCATTGTGTAGGGCTTCTAGAAGTTCTGCTACCCGAAGAAGAAGCCTCTCGATTAGATGGACGACGGTATCGCAGAAGCCCCGAATGCACGCGGCTCCAGCAAGCAAGGGAGAGCCGGTTGGATTTTCGCGCGTTTCCTTTCGCCAGTCATACATCGCATCGGTCAGGATTGCATGGTCGTTTGCCGGAATCGAGACTGTCAGGTCATGGTTTCTTTTTCCTGCAACGTGATGACGCTCCATGACAGACAGTCCTCTCTGCTTGTGCCTGCATTCCCTACAAATCACCGGCTTTGAACCGGCAATTAAGGCATGTGGCTCCGATGCTCCGCACGCGCATTTGGCGTCCGGGCCTACCCGGCGCTGCGCACGGCTGCGGCGCATCTCTTTTCCTACCGGGTCACGTGAAGGAATTTCGTTTCTCATTAGACTACACTCCTGTATAGGGATTCAAACGAAAGCACTCCAGCAGAACCCAGCTTTTGCAGCTCCGCCAAATCAGTAACGAGCTTGATGCGCTCGCCTTTTTCATCCAGTAGCTTCATGCGTCGAAATTTCTTCAGGCGGGATGCATCGCCTGTTTGCAGATATTTCTGGACTGCGGCGCTGTATTCAGCAATTCTGCTGGCGGTCTCAGAGCCGCGCACCGCAACCTCTGTCAAACCATCTGGGGAAGGGATGACAAGCACGCGGAGCAGCTTGTCGCTGGGCCGTGCGACGTAGCGCCCATTCTTTGTCTTCCGTAGTGCTGAACCCGCGCGGTTCCTGACTATGCGGGGATCAAGGCCGAATTCGCGTGATGCCTGAGTGAGCGATGCGCCCTCAGACCGCATTTTGGAAATCACGTGGGTCACGCGGCTCCAAGTTTCCTGCTGGACCTCCGGGAGAGCGTAGAACTGCTTCGATGTCCGGGGCCGCGTAATCTTCCTTTTCTTCACTGGGCTGGTTGTGGTTGCCCTGTTGCCAATCGTCTTCCGCTTCAGTTTCTTCTTCGAGGCCATTTCTCTCTCTTTTCATTTTGAAGTATGAGTTCCGCATATTTTTTGCGGATCGTGATTTCGATTTAATCATGGATGGTTTGAATAAGGTCATTTGTATAAATTAGATAACCGATTGATACTCGAAGAGTTTGTCGTATTATATTTCGCTCAATAGTAACTTTTTACCGTATAATTAAGACTGGAATTTCAGGAGGCCCACGCAAAAATGCGAAAACCCAAAAATGACGGAAAATCAGGAAAGATTTCTCTTGACAGGCTTTCGGGGAAACGTGGGCGAGGTCGTCCGCGGTGGGTTCCTGCTGCCCTTGTCAGAAGTTGCGCGGACAATTACCGAAGACTGCTAGAGAGAGGATGGAATGATTTGGAAGACCCGCTCTTGGCAGCGCAATCGGAACAGGAAGTCGCTGTTGCCCTTCGGCGCGTCCCTCCTGGCTACCCCCATGAACTCTCTCTGCTGGCACCTTTGATCCTCAAGGTCATAAAAGAGCCGAAGTTCCCAAAGCGGAAAAAAGCGCAAATCAATTTCCTGGCGGATTCAATTGGCGCTGGCGGAGCAGTGACGCCACGAAGATCGCGTGACATCTGCGCAGAGGAAAGAGCGCGCGACGCACAGCGACACCACATTCTCCGGTACGAATTCTGGATTGAGTGTTCCTGTGGCTATAAAGGCCGCTCCGAAAACCACAGTTGTAGGGATTGCGGAGCAATTCTCTATCTACCTACTGCATCCGAATCAGACGCATCACGAGACCAATGAGCGGGCTTGCCACCTGTTGCGAGCAGGCGGCAAACCCTAACCACCGAAGGAGAGTGCACTCCAATGGCAGCTACCCAAACCGTAGCGTACCCGTCTCAATCGCGTAAACCCCCGATAGATCATGCTCTCTCAGCACATGGCCTATCCGCCCATCGGAATTTATGTCTGAAGCCTCAGCATGGCGTGATAACTCTCGCTGGGTACGGCATCCGCGTGAATGTAGATCGCGGGCATCTAACCCTTGAAGATGGCATTGCCACAGACCGCAGACAGTGCCGACTCCCGCGCGTCAATCACGGCCTGAAGCGCCTTGTTGTGATTGGCTCAGACGGAATGATCTCCCTGGCAGCTTTGCGCTGGCTGGCAGATCAGGATGCGTCATTCGTCATGCTCGAACGTGACGGCTCGGTGCTTGCTACAACCGGACCGGTACGTTCTTCGGATGTGAAGCTCAGGCGGGCACAGGCTTTGTCGCTCGAAAATGGGCCCGCTTTGCGGATCAGCCGCGATCTGATTGACCGCAAACTCGCTGGGCAGGAGAAGGTCGCAATCGAATCGCTTGGCGACGAATCCGCCGCATCAGCAATACAACGGTTCCGATCCGATCTACCCGCCGCGCAGTCTATCGATGCAATTAGGCTTATCGAATCACAGGCTGCGCGCGCCTACTGGCAAGCATGGCGGGCTGTGCCTGTGATGTTTCCAAAGAGTGATCTGCGACGTGTCCCCGAGCATTGGCTCAATTTCGGTTTGCGGGTATCTCCCCTTACTGGTTCGCCCCGTCTTGCCGTCAATCCCGCAAACGCGATTCTGAATTACCTGTACGCCATGCTTGAAACGGAGACGCGCCTCGCCGCTACGACATTAGGGCTTGATCCTGGAATTGGCGTTTTGCACGTCGATCTGCATTATCGGGACAGCTTGGCATGTGACCTGATGGAGCCGATCCGGCCCCGTGTTGATGCATACGTCTTGGATTGGCTGAAGTATAGTCCACTCCCGCGCAATCACTTCTTCGAGCAGCGAGACGGCAACTGTCGCTTGATGGCGGGCTTCGCCTCCATCCTGTCGCAGACCGCGCCGAAATGGGCGCGACTGGTTGCGCCGGTTGCGGAGTGGTTTGCACGGGCCATCATGGGGGAAACGAAAGCTAGACGGAATCACTTTCCTGCGAGACTGACGCAACAAAACAAACGAGAGGCGAGGGGCGGGAACTCGCTGTCAACCGCAGCAGTCGGCTTGAAGCCTGAAAAGGCTTGCCAAGGTTGCGGAGTGGTGATTGCGGGCTCTGCTACGCATTGCAGATCATGCTCTCGTGAGAACCATACCCAAGAATTAATCGAGGCGGCCAAGGTAGGACGCATTGCAGCGCAGGCTCCGGAGGCTCAACAGAAAAGATCGGCGACCCAACAAATCAACGCGCGAGCACGGTACGATTGGAAATCGTCAGACCAACCGGATTGGCTAACAGCCGTGTTCTACTCAGAGAAAGTAGTGCCTTCCCTTGCCTCGGTCTCAGCCACATCGATAGCGAAGCGGTTGAACGTTTCCTACAGCTACGCCGATGATATTCGCAAGGGCCGTGTGCCGCATCCGAGGCATTGGAAAGTGCTGACTGAGTTGACGGGATTGAGTAAGGATGTACCAGACAGCGAGCCAAAATTGAATTTCAACACCACTTCAAAGAACATGAGCGCATCCTCGCGGCGAGTATTTAGAATAGGAACCGCCCATGCCGAAACTCGATTGGCTCACCCGAAGCGAAGATGAGAAGGTCTCCGCGCACGTTCCCTACCGGCTCCTGGAGGCGGTGCCGGAGCATTCCTATGGCGATCCGAACACCGAAAACATGCTCATCCAAGGGGACAACCTGGATGCGCTGAAGGCTCTGCTCCCGTTCTACGCGGGCCGAGTGAAGTGCATCTTCATTGACCCGCCCTACAACACCCGGAGTGCCTTTGAGCACTACGATGACAACCTGGAGCATACGCAATGGCTTGCAATGATGTATCCGCGTCTTGAGCTGTTGCGGGAGTTGCTCACTCAGAACGGAAGCATCTGGATCACCATTGATGACAATGAGGCGCACTATCTGAAGGTGGTCATGGATGAACTCTTTGGAAGAAAGAACTTCATTGCGAATGTCATCTGGCGCAAGAACTACTCCCCGAAATCAAGCGCCCGGCACTTCTCCGTAGACCACGACCACATACTTGTGTACGCGGCGGATTCTGAGGCATGGATTCCAAATCCTATGCCGCGCACAGAGAAGCAAGACAAGGCTTACAAAAACCCGGACAATGATGCTCGGGGGCCTTGGAAGCCTAGCGATTTGTCGGCAAGGAATTACTACAGCTTGGGCCGGTATCCGATCACCACACCCAAGGGCCGGGTCATATCCGGTCCTCCGGGCGGGAACTATTGGCGCATGTCCGAAGAGAACTTCAAAAGCATGGATGCGGACGGGCGCATCTGGTGGGGAAAAAGCAAAGATTCCATACCTCAGATTAAGCGGTTTCTTTCTGAGGTTAAGCAGGGCATGACACCGCAAACCTATTGGTCGTATGAGGACGTGGGGCACACTCAGGAAGCCAAGCAAGAGATTCTGGCGCTTTTTGGAAAAGACGTTTTCCTCACGCCCAAACCCGAAAGGCTCATGCAGCGCATTATGCACATTGCCACGGGGCCTGATGAGGTCGTCTTAGATTCTTTTCTCGGCTCCGGCACAACCGCTGCTGTGGCACACAAGATGGGCCGCCGCTACATCGGGATTGAGAACGGGGAACACGCAATCACGCATTGTGCTCCACGCCTCAAGAAAGTGGTGGACGGTGAGCCGGGCGGCATCTCCAAAGCTGTGGACTGGAAGGGAGGCGGCGGATTCCACTTCTACCAGCTTGGCAGTGCCGTGTTCGATGAAGAGGGACAAATCAATCCGGCTGTGCGTTTCGCGCACCTTGCCGCGCACGTATGGTTTGCCGAGACGCGCACGCCCTTGCCGCATCCACGGAGGCGCTCTCCGCTCTTGGGCGTGCATGATGGCGTGGGCTATTACCTGCTTTTCAACGGCATCCTTGGGGACAAGCGGCCTGATGGTGGGAACGTGCTCACGCGCCGGTTGCTTGCGGAGCTGCCCGCGCACGATGGTCCCAAGGTCATCTACGGCGAAAGCAGCCGGTTGAGTAAGGAAAGCCTGCTCCAGCTTGGCATCACGTTCAAGCAAACACCCTACGATGTGAAGGCGCGTTGAGTGCTCGCCGCACGGGCGGCGGATTGATTCGGGTTGCAAGGGGATGGCATGAGGCTGAAGAACTTTCAAGAAGACACGCTCAAGGCCCTGAAGGATTATCTGGAGGCTGTGCGCCTATGCGGGGACCCGGAGGCGGCATTCCTCAAGGTGGTGAAGCCCCCCGATGGCCGGTTGCCGCTTTACCGGAAAGTGCCGGACCTGGAGAGTATTCCTTATGTTTGCTTGCGGTTGCCCACGGGCGGCGGCAAAACGATTGTGGGAGCCTATTCGATTCGCGTTGCCGGGCAAAGCTATATCGAAAAGGATTACCCGGTTGTGCTGTGGCTGGTGCCATCCAACTCCATTCGCACACAGACGGCACAGGCGCTCAAGAACAACGCACATCCCTACCGTATTGCCCTGGATGAAGCCTTCGATGGCCGGGTGCGGGTGTTTGAAATATCGGAGATTGAGAACATTCGCCCGCAAGACTTGCGGGACGCCGTGTGCGTGGTGGTGGGCACCATCCAATCGTTGCGCGTCACCAGCACGGAAGGCCGGGATGTGTACGCGCACAAAGAGGCGCTGGAGGACCACTTCACCAAGCTGAATGTGAACGTGCCCGGCTTGGAGAGAATCGAGAACGGCGCTGGCGCGGGCAAGGTGAAGTATTCCTTTGCCAACCTGATGATGGTTCACCAGCCGCTCATCATCATGGATGAGGCGCACAATGCGCGTACTCCGTTGACCTTTGACACGCTGAAGCGGCTATCCCCATCAGCCATCATCGAACTGACGGCAACGCCCGCCACGGACCCACGCACGGGCAGCAATGTGCTGTATCGCGTCTCCGCCTTAGAGCTGAAGGCTGAGGACATGATTAAGCTGCCCATTGCGTTGACGGTGCATGAGGCCGGATGGCAAGAGGCCATCGGGGATGCCTGCCGCACGCGCAAACGGCTTGCGGAGGCGGCAGCGGGTGAGCCGGAGTATATTCGCCCCATTCTGCTGATTCAGGCGGAGAACAAAGACAAGCCCGCGAATGTGGAGGCCGTCAAGCAATTCCTTCTGGACAGCGAACACCTCACAGAAGAGCAAATTGCCATTGCCACGGGAGACCAAAGGGACCTGGACAAAATCAATCTCTTTGACCCGGCGTGCAAGGTTGAAGCAGTCATCACGGTACAGGCGCTCAAAGAGGGTTGGGATTGTTCCTTCGCCTATGTGTTTTGCTCCACGGCCAACATCGGGAGCAGCCGGGATGTGGAGCAGCTATTGGGCCGCGTGTTGCGGATGCCGTATGCGAAACGGCGCAAGGCGGCGGAGCTAAACAAAGCCTATGCGCACGTCTCCAGCCCGAATTTTCTGGAGGCCGCGAAGCAGCTCGAAACCTGCATGATTGAGAAGATGGGCTTTGAAGAGGCTGAGGCAGAGCAATACATCGAAGTGCAGCAGCCTTCCATCCCGAATCTGCCGCTATTCCTTCAGGAGAATCCGCTTCGCTTGACGGTTGCGGAGCCGCTGAAGCTGGAGGACCTGTCAGAGCGGGAGCGCCAATCCATCATCCCGAAGTCAGAAGCTCCGGGCCAAATCGAAATTGAAGTGCATGGGCAGATTACGCCGGAGATTCAGAAGGCGGTTCTTGCCGCCGTACCGGAGCCGGAACGCGCAGCAATCGAGCGGAAAATCACAGAGTACATAGCAGGGCAGGAATCGCGCCTAGCGCCCGCCTTGCGCGGGGAAAAGCTGGTGGTCCCGCGCCTGTGCGTGCGCTACCAAGGCGAGCTGTTGCCGTTCGATAAAGAGCTGGTGCTTGATGCCGCCTCATGGGACCTGAGCCAATGCGCCATTGACCTGAGTGACTTCCGATTCAACGACACATCGAAGACGTTTGAATTCGATGTGCAGGGCAGCAAGGTTGTGTATGCGTTCAAAGGTGAGCAGCAACTTGACCTGAATTTGCTGCCGGGAGAGTGGACAGAGAATGACCTGATTCGATGGCTGGACAAGGAATTGCGGCAACAGGATATTCGGCAAGCGGCAAGCCTCGCATGGCTCCGCGTGTGCGTGCGGCAGCTCTTGGAGCGCAAGGGCTTTGACTTGCCGTTGCTGGTGCGGGCTAAATTCATCCTTGCACGCAAGCTGGCAGAGCGCCGGGATGAGTGCCGGGCATCCGCGTACAACGCCGGGTATCAGGACTTGCTCTTTGGGCCGAACGCCGCACCAGAAACCAGCTTTGATTACGCCTTCAAATACGACCCAAACGTGTACCCGGCCAAGTGGTACTACAGCGGGCGGAACCGCTTCCCAAAGCATTTCTACCCGATGGTCGGTGAGTTGGAGAGCACTGGCGAAGAGTTCAACTGTGCTGAGGCCCTGGATGCTCAATCGGGCATCAGGACGTGGGTGCGGAATTTGGCGCTCCAGCCGGAATCGTCGTTTTGGCTCCAGACCTCAACGGATCGCTTCTACCCGGATTTTGTGGCGGAAACGCTGGATGGCCGTCTTCTGGTGGTGGAGTACAAGGGCAAGGACTACGCCACCAATGATGATTCCAAGGAAAAGAAGATGCTCGGGGAAGTGTGGGCAAAGGGTAGCAATGGCCGGGCGTTGTTCCTGATGGCTCTCAAGAAGGATGAGCGGGGCAGGAACGTGTATGAGCAAATCAGGGGAACGATTGAGGGTTGATAGCAGACGCTGCATCGCGCAGCGTGAAACAGCAGACACTATCCAAGAGGCATAAAATTCCGAGTATGCTCAGTGAACAATTGGATCAAGCTGACAAGGCACACGAACAGTATGTGGAGGAACGCAAGCTATTGATCGACGCTGCTCGTGAAAGCGCACGCACCTTTGACAAGGCGGTATTGACTTTTGGCGCTGCGGTTTTTGGGGGCTCAATAGCTTTCATCAAGGACGTAGCGCCAAAACCTGAACTGTTCACCTTGAAATGGCTCGCAATCTCGTGGGGCTTGTTCTCGGTTGGCCTGCTGTCGATAATTCTGTCATTTTTGTTTGGGCATAAAGCGTGCATGTTCGAGATTGACATAGGCGCTGATGCACTGAAAAATCCAGAGGTCAGCAGGCCAATAAACCGATGGTCAACCGCGACGGATTGGGCAAATGCTCTGTGTGTGGCATTTCTGTTTGTGGGGCTGTTATCATGGTCCGTATTTGCCTTTGAAAACCTTGCGGAATCTGGAGGAAAAATGTCGAACAACCCGCCATCACCTTCCCAACCAGAAGTGGTAAAGAAGAGCTACACGCCGCCACGTACTCCACCACCCCCACCGCCGAGCCAGTCAGTTCCTGCACAACCTAGTCAGACACCGCCGCCGCAAAAATGATGAGGTGAAACATGGCAACTCCGAAGGATTCTCCAAAGGATCGCGGTCGAACCCAAGATTCATATACACCGCCCCGGACCCCACCGCCTCCCCCACCGCGACGGCCAACACCTACAGACAAAACCAAGCCAAAATAATTCTGTCAGGTTGGGAAATCTGACGGGCGACGGAAGGCAGAATCAAATCGAGCAAGCGCGTACTAGACCATCGGCAATAATGCATTGAAGCAGGCTACATCCCAAATTTGAATTCTTCCATACATTCTGAACGCGGCGAAGTCCCACAATTCAAATATGGATTGACTGCTGTTTTGAGACCACATAAAAATCAGATGAGCTGTAGATGTTTACCAAGATGACAACTTCCCGAGTTGGCATTTGGGGGCTACAGGGGGGGTGCACTTTTCCCGGCCCCTGTCTCCTATCCCCCCGCGCGTTTGACCCCGCTTCTGCGTCTAACTAGACTTAAACACACACAGGAATTGCTTATGACGGTTCGTCCTCTTCGCTCCTTCGTTCTTCTCGCCTCGGCGTTTTTTCTCCTTTTTGCCGGCCTTCTCCCGGCGCCGCTTCCGGCTCAGTCGCAGAGCGACAGTTCCGCCAGCGGCCAAAGCAGTTCCTCGTCCACCATGGAGATGTATCAGCAGGAAAAGACGCCGACCCTCGTCGATCCCGCCGGACCTACCATCTCCCTCGTCAGTCTCGAACCCATGTTTGTCATGGCAGCCGCCCTCAATGCCTGTGGGTACGACGAGGGGCTCGACGAGAGCGCGCCCCTCCGCAAGCGCGTCCGCGCCGAGATTAATCAGGCCCTGGCCAAAAGCGAAGATGCCCGCAACGCCCGCGACAAGGTCTGCCTCTTCATCGCCCAGCACCGCATGACCGGCACGGAAAGGGACATCTCCCAGTACGTCTCGCTCGCCCTCTACACCACCCCGCCGCCCCAGACCGAGCTTACTGCCCAGCTCTCCGAAATGCCTCCCGACTCCACGGCGGTCGCTGAGATTGTTCCCCTCCTCAAGGACTTTGCCGATTCCGTCGATCTCCATGGCATCTGGCTTGCCATGCGCCTTACGTACGACCAGGAGGCCGATCAGCTCCACGACGCTCTCTCACGCATGATCGTCAACACCAACCTCTACCTCAAAATGCCGGCCTCCACTTATAGCGGCCGCCGCTTCATCGTCGTCTTTGAGCCCATGCTCTCACCCCACCTCGTCAACGCCCGCATCTACGGCGCCGACTTCGTCGTGGTCGTTTCTCCCGTCAACGGACAGATTCGCATGAACGATGTCCGACACATCTATCTGCACTACATCATCGAGCCGCTCCTCTACTCCCGTTCCAACGCCATCGACCGCGCCGACCCCATCCTCAAGGAGATTCGCGAGGCGCCCCTGCCCTTCATGTACCGTTCCAACATCCTGGCCCTCACCGTCGAATGTCTCATCAAGGCCATCGAGGCCCGCATCATGGATACCGGCATTCCCGAATACAAGATTCCCGCCGGCATCGATCGCTCCGACCTGCCCCGCTATGAACACGAGCGCCAGCTCTACCAAGACAAGGTCAACGCTTTCCGCTGGTCCGTCGTCCATCACGACATGGTCCAGGGATACGTTCTCACCGAATACTTCTATCGAGAGATGCTGATCTTCGAGAAACAACCCGCCAGTCTCGGCGACACCATCGGCGAAATGGTCTACAGCATGGACGTGGACGAGGAAGTCCATCGCGCCCGCCGGATCCAGTTCGACACGGTCTCCGATGTCGATGTCCTTGAGCGTCCCGTGCCCCGCAAGCTGGAAGGCCTCGATCTGGCTGAAGCCCGTCTCTCCAACGGCGACGCCGCCGGCGCCCGAAGCATTGCTCAGCGCATTCTCGACTCCCACCCCGACACTCTAAAGGGAACTGCCGACGCCGCCCGCGCTGACTTTATTCTTGCCCGCGCCGCCATCCTCTCCGGCCAGCCTGAAGCCGCCATCAGCGACTTCCAGCAAACGCTCGCTACCAGCAAGGAGCCCCGCCTCCTCGCCTGGTCCCACATCTACCTTGCCCGCATGCTCGACCTCGATTGCAAGCGCGACGAGGCAGTGGCCGAATACAAGCTTGCCCTGGCCGCCCGCGACGGTCAGCAGGACACCCGGCTCGCCGCCGAGCGCGGCCTCAAGAAGGCCTATGCGGTCCGCGGCCACGTCTGCGACGACGATGCCGATGACGGCCCCCCTCCCGCATCGGACCAGCCCGAGACCGCCGCGCCCGGCACGAACCGGCCAACTGGCTCTGCGGCGCCCGCACCGCTTCCCCATGGAGCCGGAACGACACCATAACCTGCGTGGCAGCGCAGCTACCACCGGATTTTCACCGTCGTGATGAGGGAATGGAGGGGTACAATGCCGCAAAACGCTCCTCCGGAAGCTGGGAATCTGGATGACTTCCCGCCCGCGCTGCGCGGGCTTGATCGTCCGGCCGTGGAAGGGCCGGGTCCCACCTCCCGGAAAGCAACCCAGCGAGGCGCATGTGGAAGCTGATCTGGTCGAACTGGAAAACGCTCTTGGACATCGCTTCAGAAGCCGCGATCTGCTGCTCCGCGCGCTTACCCATCGCTCCCTGGCCCGCGAACAGGCCGCCGGAGCCGAAATCGACCCGGCCGGAGCCGCCGGAGACAATGAGCGCCTTGAGTTTCTCGGCGACGCGGTCCTCGGCCTGGTCGTCGCCGAGGCCCTCTTCAAAGCCCATTCCGAGTGGCGCGAGGGAGAGCTGACCCGCGTCCGCGCTCAACTGGTCAGCCGGCAGTATATGGCCGAGGTTGCCACCTCCATCGACCTCGGCCGTTTCCTCCGCCTCAGCCGGGGTGAGGAGCGCGGCGGTCTCCGCCGCAAAAATACCGTTCTTTCCAATGCCATGGAGGCTGTCCTGGCCGCCATTTTCCTCGATGGCGGCCTCGATCCCGTTCGCGCCTTCGTCCGCTCTCGCATTCTGGGTGAAACCGAGGCCCAGCTTGCCCGCGACCTGCGCTCCGGAGCCGCCCTCGGCAACTACAAATCCGCCCTCCAGGAACGCCTCCAGGCCGATAAGGCTGGCGTTCCCATCTATCGCGTCAAAAGCGAGAGCGGTCCCGATCACCGCAAACGCTTCCTCGTCGAAGTTCGCCTCAAGAGCTCTGAAAATGAATCCGGAAAACCCCTGGCCCGCGGCCTGGGAAGCACCAAAAAACTCGCCGAGCAGGATGCCGCCCGCCGCGCCCTCACCCGCCTCGCCAAGCCGCGCCGCGACAGGATCACTTCCCCGCTCCTGCCGGACCTCAGTCCGGCCGGTCCCACCTCCGCCCTCTCGCTGAAGGGGGAAGCGGCTCAATGACCATTCCCGCTCATACCTCCGGCCCTGGCTCCACCTCCTCTCCCGAATCCGCTTCCAGCATGGAGAATGTCCCGCCCACCTTCCACCTTCCCGCCGTCACGCACGCCCTTGTATCCCTGCTGCAAACCATTGTCGTTGCCCTCTTTCTGCTGACCTTTATCCTCCAACCTTTCCTGATTCCTTCTGAAAGCATGGAGCGCACGCTGCTGGTCGGCGATTTCATCCTCGTCAATAAGCAGGTCTACGCCCCTTCCGGCCCCCTTTCGCGCTGGGTGCTGCCCTATCGCGACATCCGGCGCGGCGACATCGTCTTCTTCTTCCACTCCCAGCCGCCCTTTCTTGTCAAGCGCGTTGTCGGCCTTCCTGGCGACCGCCTCCGCATCCACGACGGTCGCGTTACCGTCAATGGCGTTCCCCTCAGCGAGCCGTACGCCGCTTTCGAGCCCGCGCCCAGCAACCCGTTCCGTGACAATTTTCCTCCCCGTCTCTACACCGACCCCGAGGTTGATCCCTCATGGTGGCGCCAGATGCAGAGCCTCACCCGGGACGGCCTGCTCGTCGTGCCCCAAGGGGAGTACTTCGTTCTTGGTGACAACCGCAACCATAGCGTCGATTCCCGCTTCTGGGGTTTCGTCGGCCGCCGGCAGATCGCTGCCCGCCCTCTCGTCATCTACTTCTCCCTCGACCGGCCTTCCTCCACCGACATCCAAGCCAATGCCGCACAGGCCTCGGATGATAGACTCGGACACGATAGGTGTCTCTCCTGCAGGCTTCTCGGTTTCGCCCGCTGGAGGCGCATCTTCCGTGTTGTGCACTGATGCATTCGCAGATGGCATTACCCCCAAACGGGATGCCGGGTTGATGCCGCCTTCGGGGAGTGTCAGCCAGGCGCCATCTCGTCAAAACCGCAGAATCTCTGATGATTCCGCAGGCGCCGGATCAGTCTCCGGTCAAGGGTCGCTCAGCCCAGACGCTGCGCGATTTCACGCTGATCGTTGCTTTCCGGTCTTCGGCCCTGCCCCTTGGTGATGAACGACAGGATGACAAAATCGAAAAAGCAGCCCCTCAAACCGGCCCCCCAGCCCGCGCCGGCTCAAGATGCCGAGCCGCTCAATGCAGGGGATCGCGTCCATGTTGAGGAAACCCCCTTCGAAGCCCTGGCCAGCATCTGTTCCATCCTCGTCGTCGGCCTCTTCATCCTCACCTTCATCGCCCAGAACTTCGTGATTCCCTCCGGCTCCATGGAGAAGACTCTCCTGGTCGGCGATCACCTTGTCGTTGATCGCATCAATCTTGCGCCGCCCGCCCGGTGGATGCCCCTGATGCGCTACCGCGAACCACACCGCGGCGACATTGTCGTCTTCCTCAAGCCGGGTGAGCCCGACATGTTTCTCGTCAAACGGCTCATCGCGGTCCCCGGCGACCGCTTCCATATCAGCAACGGCATTGTCATCCTCAACGGCGTGGCCCAGCCCCAGCCGCACGCCCAGCCCACCACGCCGGAGAATCACCAGGACTTCCTCGACGAGTTTCCCTCCGTGCCCCCTTCCGTTGACTTGGGCGCCACTGAAACCTGGTCCGTCGATTTCCCCAACCATGTCGTCAATGGCGACCTCGTTGTCCCTCCCGGCAAGTACTTCATGATGGGCGACAACCGTCACAACAGTCTCGACTCCCGCTACTGGGGGTTCGTCCCGCGAGAGAACATTGTCGGCCGTCCGCTCTTCAATTACTGGTCCTTCAAAACCCCCGAGGATCGCTATGAGCAGACCGGTATCGGTAACACCATCGTCTGGCTGGGCCACGTTGCGCTTCACTTCATTACCGATACCCGTTGGGAACGGACCATGCACATGGTACGCTGATTTCTCTCAGGTTCCGATTCCGTTGTCTCATCCTTCAGCTCGGCCTATGACAAAAGACTCCGAACCCCGCAAACGGAACATCAAGCGCCTCTGGCTGGCTTTTGCCGCCTTGCTCGCTCTGGTTGCCGCCCTTGTTGTTCCGCCCCTGGTCAACGTGAACCGCTACCGCGGCCGGATCACAGGCCTCATGTCGTCTTCTCTCGGCCGTCCCGTACGTCTCTCCTCGGTGGGCGTGCGCCTGCTCCCCTGGCCCGCCTTCGTCCTCACCGGCCTCACCGTCGAGGAAGACCCCGCCTACGGCGCCGAGCCCATTCTTCACGCCAACTCCGTCACCGCCTCGATCCGTCTCCTCTCGCTCTGGCGCGGCCGCCTCGAAATCGGCTCCATCAGCGTCGATGAAGCCAGCCTCAACCTCGTCCGCACGTCCGCCGGCCACTGGAATCTCGACTCGCTCTTTCGCTCCGTAGCCGCCGCCAAATCCGGACCTGCCGCCGCCGCTGCCACCTCTCGGCAGCTGCCTTCGATTGACGCCACCAACTCCCGCATCAACATCAAAATCGGCGTTGAAAAGCTCCCCTTTTCTCTCCTCTCCACCGACCTTTCCTTCTGGCAGCCCGATCCCGGCCAGTGGCGTCTTCGCCTCCGCGGCCAGCCTGCCCGTACCGATCTTAGTCTCGATATGGCCGACACCGGCATCGTCCGCCTTGAGGCCCGCGGCCAACGCGCTCCCGAGCTTCGTCGCATGCCCGTCCACATCGACCTCGAATGGCGCGAGGCCCAGTTCGGTCAGCTCAGCCGCCTTCTTCTCGGCGCCGATCCCGGCTGGCGCGGCAACCTCACCGGCCAGTTCAGCCTCGACGGCACCCCCAATGCCGCCCAGATCCGCACCCGCCTCCGCGCCGAAGGCGTGCACCGCGCCGAGTTCGCCCCTGCCGAGGCCCTCGACTTCGACGCCAACTGCTCCTTCCTCTATCGCTACACCGCGCGCTCTCTCGAAAACCTCGCCTGCGACTCGCCTCTAGGCCAGGGTCACATCCACATCGAGGGCAGCCTGCCCCCTGGAACCACGCCGCCCCACCTCTCCGTTGCTCTCGACCGCATCCCCGTCGAGGCGGGCCTCGATCTTCTCCGCACCATCCGCAGCGGCTTCGGCACCGGCCTTCAAGCCAGCGGAGCCATCTCCGGATCTCTCGTCTACGCCGAGACTGCCGCGACGCCTCTCAAGCCCGCTCCGGCCAGAAGACACGCCCCTCCCGGCAAAGCTCCCGCCGGTCCCCTCTCCGGCAGCCTCGCCATTGAGGGCTTCCAACTCAGCGGTGGTACGCTCTCTGCACCCATTCGCCTGCCGCGCACCGTCTTCGAGCCCGTGACCGCCCCGCCTGGCCAGCCCCAAGCCCTCGCCGCCACGGTTTCCATCCCCGGCGATGGAGGCCCCCTTACCGTTACCACTCGCCTTGCTCTCTCCGGCTACCAGCTCTCCGTCCGGGGCCAGGCGGCCATGGCCCGCGCGCACGAACTGGCTCGCGTCGGCGATATCAAGGACGCCCCCCTTCTCGACAACCTTGCCGGAGGCCCCCTCACAATCGATCTGACCGCAGAAGGGCCTTGGCTCCCTGTTCCCTGGTCCGCCTACAGCAACGTCCCCTTTGCCGGCCCCATGCCTCCGCTGGGTGGTTATCCCCCCCTCGTCCTGCGCTTCGATGGAACCGTCACCCTTCACAACGCCACATGGAAAGCCCCCTACCTCAACAATCCCGTCGAGATCGCTCAGGCCACCCTCCACCTGGGCCAGGACGAGCTCCGCTGGAACCCCATCGCCTTTGCCTACGGCCCTGTCAAGGGAACCGCAAGCCTTGTTCTTCCCGAAGACTGTGGTCTCGTCGAGTCCTGCGTTCCCCACTTCGCCCTTCAGTTTGATCAGCTTGACGCCGAAGCCCTGCAAGCCGCGATCTTAGGCGCGCGCCGGCGCGATACGCTTCTCTCCACGCTGCTGGCTCGCCTGCGCCTCTCCTCGCCCCCTGTCTGGCCGCGGACTGAAGGCGTTGTCTCCGCTGGCTCCCTCCTTCTCGGCCCCGTTACGCTGCACGGCGTCTCCGCGGCTCTCCGCACCACCGCTTCTGGAGTCCAGATCGCCAGCCTCGACGCAGCTCTCCTCGGCGGCCGTCTCCATGCCTCCGGTACCATCGAGCCCGGCGACAAGCCCGCCTACACCTTCAAGGCCGATTTTGAAGCTCTCAGACCGGCCGACGTCGGCCGTCTCCTCGGTCTCCGCGCCTCGGGTAAATCCATCGACGCAGGCGGCAAAATCCAGGTCTCTGGCTACACCGCCCAGGATCTCGCCGCCTCCGTCTCCGGTTCTTTCCATTTCGACTGGCGCCACGGCGCCATTGCCGCCTCCGGCCCAGACGCCGTTCCTCCATCCCTCGTCCGCTTCGACCGTTGGACCGGTGACGCTTCCATCGGCAACGGCGCTGTCGCCATCCGCCAGGATCTCGTCCAGCGGGACGCACGCAAACAAGCCGTCGAGGCCACCCTCCGCTTCGCCGCACCCCTCCGGCTCACCTTTCCCAATCAGCCGCCCATGAAGCGCTGATGCGTTTCCCGCCGCGAAGCTGCCCAGACGGAAGCAAGCCGGCTGATGCGCCCGGAAGGAAGCTCCGGCAAAGCTCCGGGCAGAGGCAAAGACCTCCTGCGTGCGGATGCCTCTGTTGCGCCTACCGCCGGCCTCGCGCCGTCCGGACTTCCCAAACCTGCCCGCTACAATCGAGACATGGCCTCATCCGTAGCTCCTACCCCGGTTCAGATTCGCTGTCAGGGCGTCCTCTTCGACATGGACGGCATCCTCATCTCCTCGCTTGAGTCCGTCGAGCGCGCCTGGAGAAGATGGGCCATTCTGCGCGGCGTCGATCCCGATGATGCCTGCCAGGCCGCCCACGGCTGCCGCGCCTTTGACACCTTCGCCCGTCTTCGGCCCGATCTCGATCCCCGTGAGGAGATCGAGATTCTCGAAGCATCCGAGCTCACCGACCACGCCGATGTGCATGCGCTGCCCGGCGCCATAGAATTGCTCGGATCCCTTCCCATCCACCGCTGGGCCGTGGTTACCAGCGCCAGCGAGCGCGTCGCCCGGGTCCGCCTTGCCGCCGGCCGCATCCCCGCCCCCAGCCATATGGTCGTGGCAGAGATGGTGGCTCAGGGCAAACCGCATCCCGATCCCTACCTCGCCGGCGCGGCCTTGCTCGGCTTCCCGCCGCAGGAGTGCGTCGTCTTCGAGGATTCGGCCTCCGGAGTCCGGGCCGGCCGCGCCGCCGGATGCACCGTCGTCGCCACCACTTTTTCCCACCCCATAGACTCCCTTGGCCCCGCCCATTACCTCGTCACCGACCTGACCGGCGTAGCTGTCTCCCCGCTCCCCGGCGGCCAGGGCATCACCCTCACTTTCGCCCCGCTGCCAGGCTAGTCTTTCTGTTCCCTGTCTTATTCGTGCGCTTCGATCTTCCGCTTGTGCAAGTCTTGCAGCGGCCTTGTGTTCATCGGGTAGATCGCCCCGAATGTCTGCAACTGATCCCGGCTGATGCTCAGTTCCTGTTCAAATACATACCACCGTACCCCCTCTGTACATGGCGGCGCCGTCAGCGAGCCCATGTACGTCCAGTAGCTGCGATCGTCGGGCAGCAGCCCTCCCGGATTCACCATGTCGGTGATCTTCTCGGTTTGCCCGGGCTTCGTGGGCAGGTGCGCCCACAGCGTAGCCAGCGTCGCGTTCGGGTAGCCCCTGTCTTCGCTCAGCCGCACTGCCAGCACCGCCAGCTTTCCGTCCGCGCTCCTGTGCACCAGCTGGATGTCCATATCCGACAGCTTGCCCCGCACCGACTCCTCCGACGGATGATGAAAGTGAAATTGGATCAGGTCGTACCGCACCCCGCCGGCCACAATGTAGCTGCCCGGATTCACCTGCACCACCACCGTGTGCCCGTCATTCTCCATTGTTACCGGCCCCGCCAGGTAATGAAACTCAATCGGCTTCAACGAGACGTTCAAGGTTGCCCTGCGAATGTCCACCGGAGACTGTTCCTGACCCGCCTTGCACGTCCGGTACGCCGGATCCAGCTTGCCCCAGCGCAAGGGGCCATCATCGCCTCTGTAGCTCCAGGGAGCCGCCGTCTGGGCGGAGGCAACGGAAGCAACGCACAACGCAATCACGGCAAATACACTACCTCGCATTGATTACTCTCCGTTTGGTTTGGCTTCTTCTTGTCCTGGAAAATTCTATTGCATTCACGTTGCGCCCGAAAAAAGAATGGGACCCTTCCTCGGAAGAGTCCCATCTGGTTTTCTGGGGCGCGCACCGCTGCCTTACTTGGCGGCCGCTGTCTTCAACCCCGCCTGCTCGGCCAGCGCCGCAGCCTTGTCCGTCGCTTCCCAGGTGAACTCCGGCTCGCTGCGCCCAAAGTGTCCATAGGCCGCCGTCTTCTGGTAGATCGGCCGCCGCAGGTTCAGCGTTTCGATGATCGCCTTCGGCGTCAACTGGAAGTTCTTCCTGACCAGCGACGTCAGCTTTGCCGCGCTCTGCTTTCCTGTCCCGAAGGTGTCGATCAGGACGCTCACCGGCTCGGCCACGCCGATCGCATAGGCCAGTTGCACTTCCGCCTTCTCTGCCAAGCCTGCGGCCACAATGTTCTTGGCAATGTAACGCGCCATGTACGCCGCCGAGCGGTCCACCTTCGTCGGATCCTTGCCGCTGAAGGCACCGCCGCCATGCCGTCCCATGCCGCCGTAGGTGTCCACAATAATCTTCCGGCCCGTCAAGCCCGTGTCGCCCATCGGACCGCCGATCACGAACCGCCCCGTCGGGTTGATGTGATACTTGGTGTGCTCGTCCAGCCACTTGGCCGGCAGAACCGCCTGGATCACGTGCTTGAGAACGTCGGCGTGCAACTCCTCGTTGGTCACGCTTTCCGCGTGCTGGCTCGAAATCACCACCGCGTCGATGCGCGCCGGCTTCCCGTGCTCGTCGTACTCCACCGTCACCTGGCTCTTGCCGTCGGGGCGCAGATAGGGGAGTTTGCCGTTCTTCCGCACCGTCGTCAACTGCCGGCACAGCTTGTGCGCCAATGAGATCGGCGCCGGCATCAACTCCGGCGTCTCGTTCGATGCGTAGCCGAACATCATGCCCTGGTCGCCCGCGCCCCCCGTGTCCACGCCCTGCGCAATGTCGCCCGACTGCTTGTTGATGCTGGAAAGCACCGCGCAGGTGTTCGAGTCAAATCCGTACAGCGCGTTGTCGTAGCCGATGGAGGCCACCACGCCCCGCACCAGGTTCTGGAAGTCCACATATGCCTTGGTCGTGATCTCGCCGGCGATCATCACCAGCCCAGTCGCCGTCAGCGTCTCCGCCGCCACCCGGCTGTAAGGATCCTGCTCCAGACACGCATCCAGAATCGTATCCGACACCTGGTCGGCTATCTTGTCCGGATGACCCTCGGTCACCGACTCAGAGGTAAACAAAAAACGGTCGCTCAACTTCGCATTCCTCCCCATTGAAGGGCTTCATCGTTGGTGGCCTGCCGCAATGGCCGCTTCACTCCGGAAGAGCGGCCAGAAGCGCCGCTTCTACCTCTTCCACATGCATCGGGACACGCCATTCACGCCCACGGCCTCGGCCGGGCGCCTGTCTTCTTATGGTAATTGTGCCCGGCAGGCCCGCGCAAAGTCTTCCACCGAACGGCGCTTCCCGGCCTCCCAAAGGCGATTCCAGCGGCTTGAAACGCAAATCCGCGTGCCTTGGGCGCCCGCTTCACCGGTTCAGCCAAGCCACTACGCGGTCCCAAACGCCGCCCACCCACGTGAAAAAGCCGCGCAGCGCGTCTGAAACCTCTTTCACCGGCAGCAGTGTGGGCCAATAGCCCGCCCGCAGTCCGTAGTATCGCACCGCAACATACCCGGCCGCGGCCACCACGGCCACCAGCAGCATCGCGCCTGCCCAACGCCAGCGGATCTCCACGGCTTCCCGCCGCAGAATCCGCGCCTTGCCCACGTTCGAAGCAAATGCGATCCAGTTCCGGTCGTCCTCGATCAGTTGACCGCTTGCCGAGTACGCCTTCAGAAACCGCTGCATCCAGTCTTCCTGGTCCAGCCCCACGGCGTCGGCGTAGCTCCGCACAATCCCCTTGCTCAGAATTCCGCCTGGCAACTGGCGAAACTTCTCCTGCTCCAGCGCAATCAAATGGCGCCGGCTGATCTTGGTGACCGCCGTGATCTCTTCCAGCGAGATGCCGCGAGCCAGCCGCTCCATTCGCAGGTCTTCACCAAAGTTTCCCATCGCCAACCAATGAGCAGGGGGAGGTTGCTCTCTGAGATCTCAACCACAACAATAAACCGCGCTTAGCACGCCGTCAAAGGCCCGCGCCGCCTTTGTTTCTCTTTCATCAACCCCTCGCCGCCCTGCGCCTCGGCGCTTCCTTCCTGCGCCCCGGCCCGGTTGCTGTTACCCTTGAAAAGGTAGGTTCGGATGCTGGCACATGCCTCCGCCCGGGCCATGACCCTCACATGAACAAACTCGTTCTCGCCAACCTTCTCCATCGCCCCCTGCGCTCCCTCATCAGCGTCTTCGCCGTAGCCATTGAAGTGGTCATGATCCTCTCCATCGTTGCCATCTTCATGGGCATGCTCGACGATACGAAGGACCGCACCAACGGCATTGGCGCCGATCTCGTCGTCAGCCCCTCCAACGCCAGTTTCATGAACGGCGTCAGCGGCGCTTCCATGAACGCCAAACTGGCCGGCTTCCTCGCCAAACTGCCCCATGTCGCCGTTGCCGCGCCCGTGATCTCCAACTTCTCCATGTCCGGATCGGTGGAAGTCCTCTATGGCATCGATTACAAAAGCTACAACGCCCTCAAGCCCTTCGTCTTCCTTGCCGGCGGGCCCTTCCAAGGCCCCTACGACATGATCGTTGACGATGTCTTCGCCGGCACCGGCACCGGCCATCATCTGGGAGAGTCCATCCGCATCCTCAACCACCCCTTCCGCATCTGCGGCATCGTCGAAAGCGGCAAGGGCGGACGAAAGCTCATTCCCATCGAAACCATGGCCGAGCTCACCGGCTCCGATGGCAAGGCCTCCGTCATCTACATCAAGGCAGACAATCCCGCCAATGACCAGGTCATCATGAGAGAAATCCACGCCGCCCGCGGGCTCCAGGACTACCGCGTCCAGACCATAGCCGACATCATCTCTCTCTACACGCCCTCCCGCATCCCCGGCTTCAATCTCGCTCTCAATGTCGTTATCTCCATCGCCGTTATTGTCGGCTTCCTTGTGATCTTCCAGTCCATGTACACGGCCGTTCTCGAGCGCACGCGCGAAATCGGCATTCTCAAGTCCCTCGGTTGTTCCCGGCTCACCATTGTCAGCGTCGTACTGCGCGAAACCGCCGTTCTCGCCGTCGCCGGGGTGCTGCTGGGCATCGTTGCCACCTACGGCGTGCGCGAGCTGCTCCACCTCAAATTCGCCACCTTCAGCTTTGAAATGACCGCTGCCTGGATGGTCAAAGGCACCCTTATAGCCTTCACCGGAGCGCTCGGCGGCGCTCTTTATCCCTCCTGGATGGCCTCCCGCAAAGACCCCATCGACGCCCTCGCCTACGAATAAAGCGCGCACGCAGCGCGGGCCGCGGCAAGTATGCCGCGGCCCGCGCTGCGTGCCCCCCGTCTCCGCTCAGATCCTTACCAGTTCCGTGATCCCCCGCGACGCCAGGTACGTCTTGTCGCTGGCCCGGCTCTCGATCACGATCTGCGGCGTTTTGCCCTGCTCAACCAGATGCATGTACGGCGTGGCATATTTCCAGTCCGCCGGATAGGCCTTGGTCTGCAAGCCCGCGTCGGGAATCACCAGCGCCAGCGGCCGCGGCGCCGTCGCCGCAGGACTCTTCCTCAGTTCCGCCGCCAGTTCCGCGAACTTCCGCCCCAGCGGCTTCGGCCGGTTGTTCAGATCCAGCAGACCCAGGTTGTACTCCAGGGCGTTGAAATCCTTGATCCCCGGGTCGATATCGTGCGTGCACCACCAGGTGATGCCCCATGCTTTCCCCGTGGCGGCGATGTTCCGTATCGCGTGCTCCATGAACTCCGGCTTGTACGCTTCCGGCATCCAGCCGTTGGCCACGCCAATCTCTTCCACCCATACCTTGCGCTTCAGGTCCGTTTGATACGCCGCTCCCAGCTCGATCATGTAGTCGGCCAGGTGCAGCGACGCCGGATCGTTGTATTTGTACCGCTCCAGCACGCCGGTGAAATAAATGTACGAGTGCATCACCGTGGCGCTGCCCTGGGTGGCCAGGTTCCGGCGCGTAAACCCGAAGTCCGCAAACCAGTGCGAGTCGTCGGCGCCGTTCACGTGGAACTTGCCCGGTGCAATCTGCTCGCAGTAGCCCAGAATCTCCGTCGTCCATGCATCCGCCTGCGCCGGCGTGGCCGGATTGTTGATTGCCTGCAGTACGCCCAGCTCGTTGCCGATGTCGAAGCCCATAAACCGCTTGTGGTTCCCCACTGTCTCCACAATCCTGCTGAACAGAAGCTTCTCCGCTTCGATCACCCGCCGCGAGGTAAACATGTTCCAGTCCTCGCCTTTTTCCGGCCGCGCCACCGGCATCACCCACGCCGGCAGATACGACAACCCGCTCATCCACCCGTTCAGCACCGTAATCTCTACATCCAGACCCGCCCGGTCCGCGGCATCCAGCAGCCCGCGCAGGTTCTCAAGGCTCCGCTGGCTCACCGTCGAGATTCCCGGCTCGAAAAACGGCCACAGCAACTGAATCCGGATGTGATCCAGTCCCAACCCGGCCACGCCTTCCAGATCCTCCGCCACGGCCCGCTGGTCCCAGTCAAGCCAGCAGTACCACCACCGCTTCCGCGGCGTGTAATTGGCCCCGAAACGCAGCACCTGCTTCGGCTCGGCCTCCGCCATCGCGCTGCCCGCCAGACCCGTTCCGGCCGCCAGCACGGCCGCCGATCCCAGCGCCCCCGCCTTTACAAAACTGCGTCTCGTAATCTTCGCCGCATCCATGGTTCCGCTCCTTTCCGTGGTTGTATTTCTCTCCCACTTTACGCCGTTCTCGCCGCGCGGCCTGCTCCTGCGCCGCGGAACGCATGTTCCCCTTCACCTGCGGCGCGAAAAGGCTTGCAATCCGTGCGCACCTGTGTTAACTGTTAGGTCAATAATCACTTCATTGCTACCGGAAAAGTAAACCAGGGCGGCAATCGAACAGGATCCCTATCGTGATGAACATCGGCACCACCATCCGCGCCCATCGCCTCCAGAAAGGCCTCTCCCAGGGAGACATCGAAAAAAGAACCGGTCTCCTCCGCTGCTATCTCTCCCGCGTCGAAAACGGACACACGGTTCCCTCTCTCGATACCCTTTCCAAAATCGCCTTGGCGCTGGACCTGCCCATTGCGCAGTTCTTTGCCGACGACTCGCTCAGCCGGCAACTCAACCGCCAGAATCTCTCCGACGAAGAGCTTCGCTTCCTCACCCAGATCCGCCGTTACTCCGCCAACCTCAACGAAAGCGACCGCAAGTTGCTCCTCGCCATGGTCAAGAAATTCGCCTCCACCGCCGTGCGCTGAGCTCCATGAAGAGAGAAGGGCGCGGTCGTGGCCGCGCCCTTCTCTCTTGCGCACAATTCCTCGCTTTTTACACGTCGTTCCCCAGATGGAAGATTGGCTCCACGCCTTTGCCGCCGGCCAGCAGCGCCTGCTCCTCGTGCGCCTCCAGCGGCTTGTAGCGTTGCGCCACGTCCATCGCCAGCCGGAAGTAGCGCTCGTCTCCCGGAGGAATTGCCGCCGTAATCGGGTGGCCCAGCGTCCAGCGCAGTCCCAGCGACGCCTCGGCTGGATACGCCGCCGGCTGATACCAGCACTTCGGCTCGGGATGGTCATTCTTCTCCGACTCCGGCCACACCGTCTTCGCCATGCTCTTCAGGCACAGAATCCCCACCCCCTTCTCCTGCGCCTTCTGCAGAATCTGCGGACCGAATCCCGCCTGCGTATAAAGCAGCCAGTTCAGCGGGAACAGGATCGTGTCAAAGGGATACCGATCGAGCGCTGCCACCGCGGTCTCCGCCGAGTGAACCGAGAAGCCGATGTAGCGGATCTTGCCTTCCTTCTTGGCCGCTTCAAGCGTTTCCATCGCGCCGCCCGGCCCCAGCACCTTGTCCAGGTCCGTCATCTTGGTCAGCGCGTGAAATTGGTAGAGGTCGATGTGGTCGGTTTCCAGCAGGCGCAGCGACTCCTCGAGTTGCGCCCGCGAATCGTTTTTCAGCCGCCCTTCCGTCTTGCATGCCAGGAAGCTCTTCGCGCGATAGGGCTTCAGCGCCGGTCCCAGCCTCTCCTGCGCGTTGCCGTAGCTCGGCGCCACGTCAAAGTAGTTGATTCCGCGGTCGAAGGCTTCGGCCACAATGTTTTTGGCATCATTGGGCTGTTCGTTCATCACCACAATCCCGCCAAATCCGATGATCGACAACTTCTCTCCCGTCTTGCCCAGCGTCCGCCGTGCGATAGGCTGCATCGGCGTCGTCTTCGAAGCCTCCATGCGGCGGGCCGACGCCACGGCCGCGGCGGTCATTGCAGCACTCTTCAGGAATTCACGGCGCATTATCATTCATTTACCTCCAATGTGGATCGTTTGGAAATGTCGTATGCGTTCAGGCGCGCGCGCATCCCGCCTCAGCTTCTTGCTAAAGTTGCGGAGGAATGTGCGCCAGATAAAAACCAAATAACACCAGCAGCCCCGCCAGCATCGTCACTGCCCAGCGAAGCCGCCTTTGAAACATCGGCCGCGGCGAGCCCAGGCGCGGCACCATGGGCACGGCAAAGAGCAGCCCGCTTGCGAATCCGCCTACGTGCGCCATGTTGTCGATGTTCAGCCCGGAGTGCACCACGAAGTTACCCATCCAGATGGAAAGCCCCAGCACCAGGTTCAGCGCCGCGAAATAGATCACTGACTTGCGCAGCTTTTTCACTTCCAGCGGCGGCACGGGCAGCCGCTTCGACTTCAGCAGCACAATCAGCGCGCCCGCAATCCCAAACACCGCACCCGAGGCCCCTGCCCCCGCCGGAAAAACACGCACATCGTGAAAGTGCAGCCAGTCAGGATAATACGCCAGCCAGTTTACAAACGTTGATAGCAGGTTTCCCGCCGCGCCGGTCAGGATATACACCGCCAGCAGCCCCGCCGAACCCATCAGCGGCTCGGCCAGCAATCCCAGGTTCCACAGGCACCACATGTTGGTGGCCAAATGCAGAAAGCCGACGTGCACGAACATCGCCGTGACAATCCGCCACCACTGCCCGTCGATCAACACATTACCGGCGCGGTCCGCGCCATAGTGCATCAACTGATCGACGGACGGCGAGCCGGCGCTCACTCCGTGCGCCAGCATGTACAAAAACACCACGCAGTTGATCCCCACCAGCAGATTGGTCGCCGGCGACGACGCCCACACCGGCCGCGGCCGACGCGCCGGTCTCGGCGTCTGTGCATACACGGGCTCCGGCGGCAGAATCTCCGGTTCGGGAACTGAGTGATAACTCCCCATAGGATCACTTTAATGCATTTCCGATGCTGTCGTAACTTCTCTGACTGGCACTTTCTGTGTATGGATGGACGTATTCTTCTTCCCCGGCGGTATCAGGCTCCGTCCTGCTTCCTCCTCTTGGAGTTCACTCGAGATCGAAAAGCTGCGGACGGCAAGATCGCACCCCCGCCGCGCAACAGCTTTCGCCTTGCCGCCGGAGGCCACAGACAGACCGGCCGCGCGCAACTTCCCCCAGCAAGACGCCGCCTTGCAGAACGGGAGTAACTCCGCGGGAATTGCTGAGCCGCCCTAGAAGCCCATGATGTTGTAGCCGCAGTCCACGTAGAGGGTTTCGCCGGTGATGGCGGTGGAGAGATCGGAAGCCAGAAACACAGCGGCGCCGCCCACTTCGAGCTGATCGACGTTGCGCTTCAGGGGGGCGCGCTCGGCGTGGGAGCGCAGCATATCGGTAAGGTCGCCCACGCCGCGGGCGGCCAGGGTCTTGATGGGGCCGGCGGAGATGGCGTTGACGCGGATATTGCGGGGCCCGAGGTTAAAGGCCAGGTAGCGCACGGTGGACTCAAGCGAGGCCTTGGCGAGGGCCATCACGTTGTAGTTGGGAACCACTTTTTCCGCCGCGTAGAAGCTCAGCGTCATGATGCTGCCGCCTTCGGTCATCAGCGGAGCGGCGCCGCGGCTGACGGCGATGAGCGAGTAGACGCTCACATCGTGGGCAATGCGGAAACCCTCCCGGCTGGTGTTGAGGAAGTCGCCCTTGAGGTCGGCGGGGGGGGCGAAGGCGACGGCGTGGACGAGGGTGTCGAGGCGGCCGTAGCGTTCTTTGAGTTGGGCGAAGAGGGCGTCGATCTGCTCGTCGCTGGAAACGTCGCACGAGAAGCCGGCGGCGCCGGGAAGCTCGTCGATGAGGGCCTGGGCTTCAAGCTTCATGCGCTCGTTCTGGTAGCAGACGGCAAGGGTGGCGCCGGCCCGGGAGAGTTGCTGGGCGATACCCCAGGCAATGGAACGTTTGTTGGCCAGCCCGAAGATGACGGCCGTCTTACCCGCCAGATTGATCATGCTCTGAAAATTCCTCCGTGGTGATTGTGGGGATGGAAGCGGCGCAAACCTGCTCAATCCATAGAATATCAGCCGCCCAGGTCCACCAGGTGCACGCGGGGGACGGGACGGCCCAGGAAAGCCGAGCCCAGCCGTTGAAACTTATCCACGGAATCGGTGGCGAAAAAGCGCAGGCAGGTTTCGGGAGCGGGATTCGGCAGAAGACCGATCCTCTCGGCGGAGGAGGCCGCGAAAATCGGCTGCGGCGCGGCGGCGGCGCGGCCGTCGATGAGCCGCGAGGCGGCCTGGGCGGCGGCTTCGGCGGAGTCAATCACGCGCATGCCCGGCGGAACGGCAGCCTCGATGAGGGTGCGGAGAAGCGGATAGTGCGTGCAACCCAGCACCAGCGTGTCGGGATTGAGGCTGGCGCCGCGCGCGTCCGCAAGAAGCTCATCAATATAAATGCGGATCACCTGCTCCGTGACGGGATGGGAGGTCCAGCCTTCTTCCACCAGAGGCACCAGCAGGGGACAGGCTTTTTCCAGGGCGCGAAGCCCGCGCGCCCGACAGGCCGCGGCGTAGGCGTGGCTCTGCACGGTGGCGTCGGTGGCGATCACCAGCACATCGCCGCTCTGCGAGGCAGCTTGGGCGGCGTCGGCGCCCGGTTCAATGACGCCCAGAACCGGAATGGCCGGAACCGCGGTCTGAATGGCGTCCAGGGCCAGCGCGGAGGCGGTGTTGCAGGCGATGACCAGGAATTCGGCCCCCTCCTCGCCAACCAGAAATTGCGCACTCTCGACGGCGTAGCGCGCAATGGTGCGCCGGGACTTGGAGCCGTAAGGCAGACGGGCCGTATCGCCCAGAAACGCAAAGCGGGCGCGGGGCAGGTGGGCCAGCAGGGCGCGCAAAACCGTCAGACCGCCGAAGCCAGAGTCGAAGACGCCAATGGCGGGAGCAGCAACAGTGGATTGGGTCATGGTGTAGCTCCCTCCGGCGTCGGCACGGTGCTGGCAGCAAGGTAAGTGCGAGTCAGGTCGGCGTGGCCGGCCAGGGTGGGCCGCTGCGCGCCATCCACCAGGAACTCTACTTCCGTGACGCGGGGCAAGTTGGCGTGCAGCGTGGCGCAAATGGATTGGATGGTCAGGGCTTCGGTTTCCAGTCCCGAAGGATGGCCGGCGGCAAAGGCGCCCGTCAAATCGACAACGGCCAGCAGCGCATCGGCGTGCTGGGAATCCCGGGGGCCGGACGCGGGAAGCAGGAAAACATGGGCCACGGAAGCCGCGCCGCCGGGAGCGGGGTGGGAGGAATCCGGCGTGGAATAGAGGTCCAGAAGCTTGCCCAGAATCACGCGGGCCCGCGCGCTGGGATCGGTTGGCAGCGGCAGGGATTCGACTTCCGGGATCAGGGTGTTTTCGGCGTCGCTGGCCACAAAAAGAGTGGCCTGCACGGCAGGAGCGACCTGGGGCGCGCTGGTGGGGGCGGAGACCTCGCCGGCCAGCAGTTCCTGGTGGGCTCTGTCCCGCATGCGCCAGAGTTCGATGCCCATGGCCAGGGAGGCAAGGAAGAGAAGAACAAAGAGTACTTTTTGATAGCGGGGAATCATGGCTGGCGCTGCTCCGAGCGCCACTCGAGGAGCGCGGCAGCCAGAGCGTCGGCAACCTTGGCTTGGTAATCGGCGTTGTCGAGCCCGGCGGTGTTGCGGTTGAGATCGCGCTGGGGGGCAATTTCCACGGCTACGGCAGGACACGTCATGCTGTCGATGCCCGGCAGGGCGATGCGGTCAAGGAGCACGGAGACACCGGCGTGCCCGAGGGCGGAGTTGAGCGTTCCGGCCAGAGCCAGGGAGCGGGTCACCCAGGCCGACTGCGCGGTCTTCCACGGCAGCAGACGCGCGGCCGGAGTGGGAGCCATATCTGAGACGAAAAGGTGGACGCCGGAGCCGGCTTCCGAGGCGTGCAGGCTCAGGCAGGCCTGGGCGCGGGCATGGTTGGCGAGTTCGGCGCGGCGACCGGGGGCGAGCGTGACGTCGGAGTCGCGCGTCAACGCCACCTGGATGCCGCGGGCGGCAAGAAGCGAGCGAAGGCGGACGGCGAAGGCGAGGGTGAAGGCCTTTTCAAACTGTCCGCTGGCAAGATGGCCGCCGGTGTCGTCGCCTCCGTGCGCCGCGTCGAGGACGACGGCGAACCGTCCTGCGAGAGCGGGCGGCGCGGCCTGGGCCGAGAACGCGACGGCCGCGACCACCGCAAGAACGGGGCTAATCCAGCGCATAGATGGCGAGTCCGCTGAGCAGCTTGGGGAAGAAGTCAGTGGATTTCTGGGGCATCACCTCGCCGGCGAAGGCAACCTCGCGGAGCTGCTCCATGGTGACCGGATTGGTAAGAAAGGCAGCGTCTGCCTCGGCGCGGCGGACCTGCTCGGCGGCCTCGGCGGCGTCGCGGAGGTAGCGGAGATTGGTCTGTTCGCGAACCTTCTCCGGGTCGAGCCCCAGAAGGTGATCGAGAATGACGCCGTGCAGGCAGCTCAGGTCGAGCTGGCGCTGTCGCTCGGGCAGGCTGGCAAGGATCGAGGCGCAGGCCTCCGGCCTGGCGCGAAGAAGGAACGCGCCGGCGCGGGTTATGGCGACAAACGCCGCCTGGCGCTCGGCGGCCAGGGCCTGCAGGTAGCTGGGCGCCTCGCCGGCGGGAAGCTTCTCCACTGAAAAGAACTTTTCCGCTTGAGCCAGAAAAGCGGCGGGCTCGAAGGCAGGCAGCGAGTGGACGACGCGGTGGGTGGGCAGGATGACCAGCCCGTCGGAGTCCATGCTCACGAAGGTCATCATGGCCGCGGCCTCGGGATACGAGGGCTGGGGAAGCCGGCCCGTGCTGTGCTCCGTCTGCGCGGCCGCGTCCGGCGCGTACTCGCGGGAGTAGTTCAGGGCGGTTTCGTAGCGGTGGTGGCCGTCGGCGATGATCAGCTTTTTGTCTGCCATAGCGGTCACCAGCAGGCGGATGGCCGCCGGGTCCGCGATCTTCCAGATGCGGTGCAGCACCCCGTACTCGTCGGTCACTTCGGCTTCGGCGGGGGCGTTGCCGTCAAACAGTATCTTTTCCACCGTCCCGGCAGGGTCGGAGTAAAGCATGAAAATCTGGCCAAAGTGCGCATGGGTGGCCTTTAGAAGATTCAGGCGGTCGCCCTTGGGCTTGGAGAGCGTCTGCTCGTGGCGGAAAACCACCTGCTCCGCATAGTCGTGCAGCTTGCCGAGCGCGATAAAACCGCGGCGCTCCTTCACACTCGATGTTCCCGGAACCGTGAAGCGCTGGGAGTAGGCAAAAACGCAGGGAGCTTTCTCCTGCATCAGGACGCCGCTGGCGCGCCAGTCGCGAAAGTCGCGCGCCGCGCGCGAATAGATGCTCTCCTCGTGTTCGCCGTCAAACAGCTCCGGCAGGCCCAGGATGATGCGCACCAAGTTGTACGGGCTGCGCTGGTAGTAGGCCTGCTGCATGGCCGGAGAAATCTTGTCGTAGGGCTGGGTAACAACGTCGTCGAGGCGAACAAGCGAAGGATTGTAGCGCCATGCGCGGAATGGATAGATGCGGGCCATGCGAGAGGTCGTGCTCCACGGGGAAAGATGGTTGGGGCGCTTGCGGACCTCTCTCGAAGTGAGCGGGGACTTTGGCGCGTTCAGGGTAAATTGTATCCCAGCGGAGGTTGGGATTCTGCGATTGCACAGTCCCGGCCCCGGGAGTTGGGATGGAAGCAGCAGGCAGGCGGTGTCCATCGGAAATGGCGCGTCACGATCACAATCCATCGCGGCCCGGCGGCATCAGGAAGCGATCGCCGGCGCGCGGCGGGCCCATTCCCGGCTTCCGGCCCCCCAGTTGCGCGCGACGGTAAGTGGCGTAAAGTGAAAGTGAAGACCGCTCCGTCAGACTGGCTGCCGCCGCTGACGGTCCACGCGCGAGCAAGCTACTATGCGCCATTGCCATAAGACGGTGTTGGTCATCCTGCTGGCAGCAGGGCTGGGGCCGTGTCAGCAGGCGGCCAGGCCCGCCGCGCTCCAGGCGCAGGCGCCCGGAGTGGCTCCTTCACTCACGGTCGACCGGGATCCCGTGCGCTCTCCGGATGGCGAATCCCCAGCCAAAACCCGGCTGGAAAAGGCCAACGGCGGCTATGTGTTGCGCACGGACGTGGAAGAAGTGGTTCTCAATGCCACGGTGCTGGATGGAACCCAACTGGTCGACGGCCTCAACAAGAGCAACTTCCAGGTCTTCGAAGACGGTGTTCAGCAGAAAATCATCAGCTTCCAGCACACCGATCTTCCCGTATCCATCGGGCTCGTGATCGATAACTCCGGCTCCATGTCGCGCAAGCGGCCGTCGGTCAACAAAAGCGCGCTGGATCTGATCGAGGCGTCCAACTCCCAGGACGAAGCGTTTGTCGTGAATTTCTCCGACGAGGCATTCATCGACCAGGACTTTACCTCCGACATCGCCAAGCTGCGGGAGGGCATGTCGCACATCGAGTCGCGCGGAGGAACGGCCCTCTACGACGCGGTGGTGGCCTCGGCCGACAAGCTGGCGCAGGATGCTAAACGGCCCAAGCAGGTGCTCATCCTGATTACCGACGGAGAGGACAACGCCTCCATGCTGAATCTGGAGCAGACCATCCACCGGGTGCAGGAGCTCTCCGGACCGGTCATTTACTCCATCGGACTGCTCTTCGGAGATGAGATGACGCGGTCGGAGTCCCGGCATGCGCGCCGCGCTCTGGAGATGCTCTCGACGGAGACGGGCGGCATAGCATTCTTTCCCAAATCCATCGGGCAGGTGGACCAGATCGCGGCCGAGGTGGCGCGCGACATCCGCAACCAGTACACCATCGGTTACCACTCCACCAAGCCCAGCTCGGTGCCCGGATTTCGCCGGGTTCTGGTAGTGGCCAAAGACTCCAGCCACGACAAGCTCACGGTGCGGACGCGAACTGGCTACTTTCCGGAGGCGAGCATGCCGAAGGAGCCCCTCGGACCGCCGGCCCAGTAGAGTTGCCCGGGCAAGCAGTCCTGGAAGCCCGCAGCGTGCCGCACCGCCCGGGACGGAGATGGCTCCGGTCACGGTAAGCTAAAGTCTGGAGGCTTGAAGCGACGCAGATGCCGGATTCCCCTTACACAAAACTGGACACGATAGCTGTGCACGCCGGGCAATATCCTGACGCGCAAACGGGCGCTGTCAATGTGCCGGTGTATCTTTCTTCCACGTTTCAACTTACCGGCATCGGCTCGGACCGCGGCTGGGATTACTCGCGCGCCGGAAACCCCACGCGCGACCGTCTGGAAGAAGCCCTGGCGGTGCTCGAAGGCGGCTGCAGCGGCCACGCCTTCACGAGCGGCATGGCGGCCATCTCCGCGCTGGTGGCGATGCTGCGGGCCGGCGACCACCTGATCTGCTCGCATAATGTCTATGCCGGAACGGTGCGGCTCTTTGACCAGATCGTGCGCCATTACGGAATCGAAATCGAATACGTGGACACCAGCAACCTGGCGCTGGTAAAAGCCGCCATCAAGCCCAATACCAGGCTGGTCCACATCGAGACGCCAAGCAATCCGCTCATGGTCCTCACCGACATCGCGGCGGTAAGCCGCCTGGCGCATGCGCGGGGCGCGGAAGTGAGCGTGGACAACACCTTTCTCTCGCCGGCTTTGCAGAACCCCCTCAAGCTCGGCGCCGACATCGTGATGCACTCCACCACCAAGTATCTCAACGGCCACTCCGACGGCCTCGGCGGAGCGTTGATCGGCTCCCGCCCGGAGCACAAGGAGCGCTTCTTGCTGGTGCAAAAGGCCATGGGCGGCGTCATGTCGCCGTTCGAGTGCTTTCTGGTGCTGCGCGGCATCCGCACGCTGCCCGTGCGCATCCGGCAGCACGAGCAGAATGGCCGGGCGGTGGCGGAGTTTCTGTCAGCGCATCCCAAAGTGAAGAACCTGGCCTATCCCGGCCTCAAGACTCACCCCCAGTACGAACTGGCCGTCAAGCAGCAGCGCGGATTCGGCTCCATGATGAGCTTCGAGGTCGAGTCGCGCGAAGCCGCGGGGCGCTTCCTGGCTGCGCTCCGAATCTTTCTCAATGCGGAGTCGTTGGGCGGGGTTGAGTCGCTGGCGTCGCACTCGGCCACCACCACCCATGCCTCCGTTACCGAGCAGCAGCGCGCATCGATGGGAATTACCGATGGGCGCATCCGGCTCTCGGTGGGAATCGAAGACAAAGACGACCTGATCGCCGATCTCGAACAGGCGCTCAAAGCTGTCTAGGTGCAAGCCATGATGCAAGGCGCGCTGTTGTTGGGGATTGACACCTGCGGACCCTCGGGGTCCGTGGCGCTGGGGCGGATGGAGGGCGGCGCGGTGGAGGTGCTCGCCCAACGAGCGCTCGAGGGGCGTACGTATTCCGCGACGCTGGCCGCGGCCGTGAGCGCGGTGCTGGCGCAGGCCGGCGCAAAGCTGAGCGGCCTCCGGGCGCTGGTTGCGGTGAGCGGCCCGGGCAGTTTCACGGGCGTGCGTGTGGGGCTCAGCACGGTCAAGGGGCTGGCGGAGGCGGCGGCGCTGCCCGTCGCGGCGGTCTCGCGGCTGGCCGTGCTGGCGGCCCGGGAGGGCGTGGCCGCGGCGGCCCTGGATGCGCACCGGCACGAGATCTTTCTGCGCCTTGATGTCCCGCCGCACTCGCGGGAGCTGCTCGCGGGCCGGGCGGAGCTGGAAGCCATCGCCCCGGCGCCGCATCGCGTTGCGGTCTGCGACGACGGGGCGGCGTTACTGCTCGCGCAAGCATGGCCGGGCGCCGAGTTGCTGCATGGAGCCGCGCCCACGGCGGCCGATGCGCTGCATCTGGCGGCGCCGCTGGTTGCGGCGGCGGCGTTTGTGGACGTGGCGCAACTCGATGGACATTACCTGCGGCGGTCCGACGCGGAAATCTTCGGCGAGCCGGGAGCCGCCCCCAGACAAAAATGAAGGACGCCATCCGCAAGATCAAGATTCGGCCCATGAGGGCGGACGACATTGAGCAGGCCATGGAGATCGCCGCGGGGCTGAAGGAGCTCGCGTTCTGGACCTCGACCCAATGGGCCGAGGCCTTGGCCAGCCAGGACGCAGGCCGCCGGAGCGCTCTGGTGGCCGAGGCGGCAGGTGCCGTGGTGGGCTTTGCCGTAGCCAGTGTGGTCGGCTCAGAGGCGGAACTGGAGTCGATTGCCGTAGAGCGCGCGCGGCAGCGGCAGGGCCTGGGGCGGCAGCTATGGACGGCGCTCCTGGCTGGCTTCGGGGCAACCGGGGTTACGCATGTCTTTCTGGAAGTGCGGGCCTCCAACCGGCAGGCGCTGCGCTTCTATCGCTCGCTGGGTTTTGCAGAAACCGGGCGCCGGCCGCACTACTACGCTGATCCCGTTGAAGATGCGGCGCTACTAGGGCTGCGGCTCGGATAAAAGAACGGCACGCGGCCAAGACGCCAGCCGCGCCGCGGACGTGAATTCCACAGAACAAATGACTTTCGATCCGCGGGGGACTTGCCCGTTCTATCGCACTGGCGATATATGTAAATGTTCTGTAAAGTACGGAGGTGCTTGATGGACGAAATCAAGGATTCCACGCTGGGCGAAGAAATTCGGCGCCTGCAGGCTGAACACCAGCACTACGCTCAGCGTTTGGAAGAGTTGTTGAACAAGCCCTATCTTTCCGATGAGGAACAGATTGAGGAAGTCAAGCTGAAGAAGCTGAAACTGCACGCCAAAGATATGATTTTCGCCCTGGAGCGGCGTTTGCAGGTTCCGGCTTAAAGCCTTTCTTCCCCGGTGACCGGGTCCGCGCGCGCAAGCGCAGAGCCGTGATTCTCGTGATCGGAATCGTGGCGGAAGGGCTTGGGCTCCGGAATCGGCGGAAGAGAAACAGCTCGCGGCCGGAGCGGCTTATATAAGACGTGCAGGCAAGGCGGCAGCAGGGGACAGCCGCTGAAAGGGTCGTGTGTGCCACAGCCCGGCAGACAGAACCCCACGAATGAAGCGATTCGCCGTATAATCGGTGGAAATCATGGTTCGTGACGGTTACATCTACGGCGGTAGCTTTGTAGTGGTGGCGGGGCTGGTGGGATGGGCCACGGGACACTGGGCCGGGGGCATCGCGCCGCTGCTGCTGGCGGCATTTTTTCTGTGGTTCTTTCGCGATCCGGAGCGCGCCATCCCGGCCGGAGCCGGTTTGATTGTCTCGCCCGGTGACGGGCTGGTCACGGAGACCGTGGCCATCCAAACCCCCGAAGGCCCGCGCCAGCGGGTGAGCATCTTCCTCAGCGTTTTCAATGTGCATATCAACCGGTCGCCCATTGCCGGGGTGATCAGCAGCGTGCGCTACCAGAAGGGACAATACCTCAACGCCATGAATCCGGCCTCCGCTGACCGCAACGAGCAGAATACGGTGACCGTGACTGGCGAGGGCATGGAGGTCACCTTCAAACAGATCGCCGGGCTGCTGGCGCGCCGCATTGTCTTCGACAGGAAGGAAGGCGACCGGGTCGAGCGCGGCCAGCGCGTCGGCATGATCAAGTTCGGATCGCGGGTAGACATCGTGGTCCCCGGCGAGGCCAAGCTCCAGGTCAAGGTGGGCCAGCGCGTCAAGGGCGGCGCAAGCGTGGTGGCGGCCATGCGGCAGGGAGACGGTTTGTGACCGGCGTGAATCCGGCTCTTGCACGAGCCAGGGCGCAGGCCCGCTTGCGCCGCGGCATGTTTCTGCTTCCGTCGCTGTTCACGGCGGGCAACATCGCGGCGGGCTATTTTTCCATTACCGAGACCATCAAGGCCCTGGGCAGCGCGGGCAACGGCGCCTTCCACCTGGACTTGGCGGCTATCGCAATTCTGATTGCCATTCCCCTGGACTCCCTGGACGGCCGCATCGCGCGCATGACAAACACCACCAGCGAGTTTGGCAAGGAGCTGGATTCGCTCGCCGATGCCATCACCTTCGGCATGGCGCCCAGCTTGCTGGCGCTCATCTGGGGTTTCCATTTTTTGCCCGACTCAGTCAACCCGCGCCTGCTGATGCACCTGCGCCAGGCCGGAGCGTTCATCTGCTTCCTGTTTCTCATCGGCGGGGTCTCGCGCCTGGCGCGTTTCAACATCAGCCACGACGCGCAGCCGCGCAACCCCGGCCGGCCCAACCGCAAATACTTCGTCGGCATGCCCATTCCCGCGGCCGCGGGAATGCTGGCGGCAACCGTGCACTTCTTCAACGGCATTCCGGTGCAGGCATGGTGGGTGTCGCTCATCTGGCTGGGCGTGGTAGGACTGTGCGGCTTCCTGATGGTCAGCACCTGGCGCTTCTGGTCGGGTAAAGAGATCAATCTCTCCCGTGCGCATCCGTTTCAGTTGCTGTTCTTGCTGGCCGTAGTGGCCTACGTCATCCTCCGCTTCTCCGACGTCATGCTGTTCGGCATGGCGCTCGTGTATATGTTCTCGGGCATTTGGGCGCGGGCGGCTTATTCGTGGTCGCGCCGCAGGCGCCGGCGGCCTCTGGCAGAGCTCGCCGCAACCGATCCGCCTGCCGGAACCAATACGCCCCAGCCCACGTCACTCAATTAATTAAGGGACGCCTGTGTACAAAATTGCCATTGCCGGAGCCTCGACCCTTCTGGGCAAAGAACTGAAGGAAGCGCTGGAGGAGTCGCCCCTCGGCGCGGCCACCATTTCACTGCTCGACGAGGAAGAAACCGAGAGGAAGCTGGAGCAGATCGGCGACGAGATTGCGATCGTGCAGTCCATCGGGCAGGACACCTTCGAGCGGATTGACTTCACGTTTTTCTGCGGCAGCGAGAGTTTAACGCGCAAATACTGGCGAGAGGCGCTGCGGGCCGGCTCCACGGTACTGGACCTCTCCGGCGCCCTGGACGGCGAAAATGGCGTCCTGGTGCGGGCGCCCTGGCTGGGGCCGGCGCGGGTTGACGCCGATCTGTTTACACCTGCGGTGGCGCCCGCTCACCCGGCGGCCCTGGTGCTGGGCTTGCTGCTGGAGCGGCTCAGCGACGCGTCCGGGGTGCGGTTTGCCGCCGCCACGCTGTTGCAGCCGGCCAGCGAGTATGGCCGCGGCGCAATGGACGAACTGCACCACCAGACCGTCAGCCTGCTGAGCTTCCAGAGCCTGCCGCGCGCCGTCTACGACGCGCAGACCGCCTATAACCTGCTGGCGGGCCTGGGCGAGAGCGCAGGCGTAAGCCTCAGCGCCGCCGAGGCGCGCATCCGCCGCCATTATGCCGCGCTGGGCGGCAATCGCTGGCCCGCCCTCGCGCTTCAGGTCGTGCAGGCCCCCGTCTTTCATGGACACACGTTCTCCATTGCGGTTGAATTGGAGCGTCCCGCAGACGTGGATGATCTCGAAGAGGCGCTCAGCGGCGAGCGCGTGGACCTGGTGATGGAGGATACCGACTCGCCCTCCAACCTGGCTGCAACCGGGCAAAATGATGTGCTGGTACGGCTCAGGACGGAGAAGGGAGGGCCAACCGGACAGGTAACGCGGCTGTGGCTATGGGCCGCATCGGACAATTTGCGGTTGAATGCCCAGAATGCCGTGCAATGCGCCCTCGACCTGCGCCGTCTGCGTCCGCAGGGCAGCGTGCAATAGGTTCCTCCGCCTGGGCCGGAAGCCCAATCCGGCCTGGTCCCCTGCGTTCGCCGTATGGCCTCGGCCGGCGCAAAGAGCCCTTAACAACAATTGTGTAGGAATTTCATCCACTTAACTAACGTTCACCAGACAATCGCATCTAATCGACTGGTTACTCTCCTGTACGGAACCGCAGCCGCGCCGGCAGTGGGAGTGTCGGTGTGCCAGAACAGCCCTGCGGAAGTTCCCGGCAGGCTCTTGTGAGCCGGGCAGACGCAAGGCAGGAAAGCGGGAGGAAAACGGGATTGCAACCATCGAGTGTGACTTTGCTGTCGAAAATCGCGCGGGGAGTGGCGCTCGGCCTTGTCCTGTCGCTTGCTGCCGCTGCGCAAGAGGCGCCGCCGCCGCCGCCGCCGCCCGGCGCTCCGCCACCCAGCGCTCCCCTTTCTCCCGATCAGTTGCAGGAACTGGTGGCGCCCATTGCCCTCTATCCCGATTCGCTGGTGGCTCAGATCCTCGCCGCCGCCACCTATCCCACCCAGATCGTGGAAGCCGAGCGGTTCGTCGAACAGAACCAGGGCCTCACCGGGCAGGCGCTGGCCAACGCGGTCGATGCGCAAGACTGGGCCCCAAGCGTAAAAGCGCTCACGGCCTTCCCCAGCGTGCTGTCTGACATGAACCAGAACCTCTCCTGGACCTCGGAGCTGGGGGACGCGAATTACAACCAGCCTCAGGACGTGATGAATGCCATCCAGTTCATGCGCCAGCAGGCCCAGCAGGCGGGCAATCTGCAAAACACCCCGCAGCAATCCGTCGATGACGCCGGCGGCGACATCCAGATTGAACCGGCTGACCCTGACGTAGTCTACGTTCCCATGTACGACCCTGAGTCTGTGTATGGATACCCGGTGGGCATGTGGCCCGGTTTCGACCCGTGGTGGACCATGGGCGGTCCCTATATCTCCTTTGGCATCGGGATCGGCATGCAGCCGTTCTATGGCTTTGGCTGGGGATGGCGCCATTGGGGGCTTGGCTGGGGCCCGCGCGCCGGGGTGTGGTATGGCGGAGAGCGCTGGTCCTCGCGCAGCCACGCATTCTATGACCGGCGCGCCTTCCTGCACGGAAATTATCGAGGCGTTGGCGGCCGGCACGGATTCTTTCACTGGGGCAGAAGGCCGGCCTCCTTCGCCGGTGGCCGTGGCCGGGGCAATGCCGGATTCCGGGGCGGCCTTCGTAATCAGAATCGCGCCATGCGCGGTTTTGCATCCCGGCCCATGACCGGCATGCGATCCGGCGCCTTCGGCGGCTTCGGGCACGGAGGCGACGTGCGCAGCTTTTCCTCGCGCGGCATGTCCAGCATGGGTGGCGGCTTCCACGGCGGCGGCTTCGGCGGTGGCGGTTTCCATGGCGGCGGTTTCGGTGGCGGCGGTTTCCACGGCGGCGGCTTCGGCGGTGGCGGTTTCCATGGCGGTGGAGGCATAAGACGATGAGGCGGCTGATGGCAGACAGTATCTCGAAGAAAAACCGTTTCCTCATGGAGGCCGCGATGGCATGCACATGGAGCGGGCGACCGAGCCCGCGCAATGAGCGCGGCGGCAGTCTTGCCGTGGCGCTGGTTGTGTTAGGTGTCTTTGGCGCCGGCGGGATGATTGCGGCGCAGCAGCCGCCGGCGAAGGCGCATCCGCCTTTGCGCGCGGCGTCGGCCGCCGTCCCTCTGGCGCCGCTGTTTCCTGATCTTCCGGCAAAGGGACAGCAGACCTTTGGTTCGGCCCAGGCCGCTGTCGATGCCCTGGTAGTCGCGCTCAAACAGGATGACAGCGCAGCTCTCGCCAGGATGTTGGGGTCCGATGCGCAAAAGCTTCTTTCCTCGGGCGATGCTGCGGAAGATAAGCAGGACCAGCAGCAGTTTCTCGACAAATACGCGCAGATGCACCGCCTTGTTACGGAAGGAAACGGACTGACAACTTTGTTTGTGGGCGCGGAGAACTGGCCGGCCCCCATCCCGCTCGCGCATCGCGGCCACCTGTGGTATTTCGATACGCCCGCCGGCGAAAAAGAAGTTCTCTACCGCCGCATCGGCGAGAACGAGCTCACCGTGGTCCAGATCTGCGATGAACTGGTTGACGCGGAAAACCAGTACCATGCCCAGCCGCACGACGGGTCGGGAGTGAAGCAATACGCGCAAAAGATGGTCAGCAGTCCCGGCAGGGAAGACGGCCTCTATTGGCAGGTCGCTTCCGGTGGCGTCGAGAGCCCGCTCGGCCCCATGTTGGCTGCGGCTGAGGCTGAGGGCTATCCCCCGGGCGCGTCTCTGCGCCGGATGCCGTTCCATGGCTACTATTACCGCATCCTGAAGGCGCAGGGAGCCCATGCTCCAGGAGGAGCCAAAAGCTACCTCAGCGGCGGCAAGATGACGGCGGGATTTGCCTTCCTTGCCTACCCCGCGCAGTACCGGTCCTCCGGTGTCATGACCTTCCTCGTCGGTTCCAATGGCGTGGTCTATCAGAAGGATCTCGGGCCGCAGACGGAGAAGATCGCAAAGTCAATCGCCGTCTTCGATCCGGATCGTACCTGGCAAGTGGCCGATTAAGGCGGAGCACAGGAACCGCGCCTTCGCCGGGCTTCGATGGGGCGGCTCTTTCTGAGCAATGAGCCACCCAGCCTCACGCTCACTTATCGCCTCGCTGGCCCGAATTGGCCAGATCGTCTACAGGATGCGGCAATGCAGTCCTTCCGTTTTTCTGCCGGAGATCCGCTTGAAACAAGGGAGCATTCCCCCTTCCTTCCATCGTGAAATGGTTTCAATGGGAACTTTCCGTCCCCCGGCAGAGGAACCTGCCATCCCCCCTTGCAACCTCTTGTTTCACTTGCGTATACTCCCCTTCCGTAAGAACACCTGTGGACCGGAAATGATGAGCTTAACCCCTGTAGGTTGCCCGAATGCCAGCGGCTGGTCGTGGCTGGCGCAATCCCGGTCCGCGTGGGTTCTTCTCTTTCTTCTTTGTTCCCCCTTGGCCGCATCCGGTCAGTCGTGTTCCGCCCCTGCTCCCCTGCAGCAGGCTTTCCGTAGCCAGCTCGGCGCTGACGCCTATCTCAAGCTTGGCGCCTGGTTCGTTCGTAATCACAAGCCGGCCTGCGCCATCCAGACCCTTCAGGCCGGCGTCAGGCTATATCCCGGCTCGGCCCAGCTTTCCCTCCTGCTTGGTTCCACCCTTTACGACGCAGGGCGCCTGGGCGACGCGCGCGAACCGCTGCAGCAGGCAGTCCGCCTACTGCCTGGCAGTGCGCAGGCCCACATGCTCCTGGCCTCCACCCTGGACCGCCTCGGAAGCCCTTCTGAGGCGCTTGCCGAGTGGAAGAGCGCCCTTGCCATCGACCCCGCCTCTCCAAAGGCCCTCGATGGCTGGGCAAGAGAACTCATTGCTGCGGGCGACTATGACACAGTCATTGCCCGCCTCGGCTCCGCGCCCCCCAGCGAGCGGCTTATGCTCGACCTCGGCACCGCCTACCAGAAAGAAGACCGGATCGACGAGGCCGCCCGCGTTTTCAATCAAGGGCTCAAATCCTACCCCAACTCCGATTTGCTCACCGGCTCCCTCGCCTCGCTCTACGTCCACGACACCCAATATGAGGCTGCTTCCAAGGTCGCCGCCGCTTTGGCGCAAAGAAAGCCCGGCGATGTCGAGGCGCAGCGCATCTACCTTCACGCCCTCGCCGTTGCCGGTAACAACGATGCCGCCGCGCCGGTTGGCCGCAAATTGCTGCAGATGGCTCCGCACGACGCCGACATCCTGCAAATGAACGGCTACCTCGAATTCAAGGCCGGCAACTACCCCACGGCCCGCAAGCACCTTGAAGAGGCCATTGCCCTCGATCCCAATGACCCCAACGCGCACGCCAACCTCGGCTTCGTCCTTGTGCAGATGAACGATCCCGCCGGCGCCAGGACGCAACTGCAGAAAGCGCTTGCATTGGGCGCCAGTGATCTCCAGATCCACTTCGAACTGGCCCGGGCCCTGCGCTCCTTGGGAGAAAACGCCCAGGCACAGCAGCAACTGGCTCTCTACCAAAAGCAGCTCAAGGAAAACTCCGACAAGTACGAGGCCCTGTTGAGCGTAGCCGAGGCCGGCCGTGCTCTCCGCGCCGGTGACAAGCAGAAAGCCGCCGATCTCTTCCGCAAGGCCAGCGCCCTCCAGCCCTCCGACCCCAGCCTGCCCTACCGGCTTGCCCAAATTCTCGGCGAAATGGGTGACGTTCCGGGCGAGCGAGCCGCCCTCGAACAGGCCATTCAGTCCAATCCAAATTTCGTCCAGGCCCAGTACCAGCTCGGCTATCTCGACTTTCAGGCCGGTGATGATCCCGGCGCGGAAAAACAGTTTCGCATCACCATCGAGGCGCTTCCTAACAATGTTCCCGCGTGGTGTGCCCTGGCATCCACCCTGGCTCGGCAATCCCGTTTCCCCGAGGCCCAACAAGCCGTCGTCACCGCGCTCCGGCTGGACCCCAACAACGCCGTCGCCCTCAAACTGCGCGGCATGATCGCGGCCGCCATGAAGCGGCATTAAGCATCTCACCCTTTCAGGAGGATCCTGGCTCCCATGGCCAATGCAAATAAGCGCAGGTGGACGCGCCGCCGCCTGCTCCGCGCTCTCCCTGCCACGCTGGCTCCCGCGGTCCTTCCCCGCCTCCTGCACGCCGGCGCCCCGGCCCCAAAAACCGCCGCGCCGTTCTCCCGCTTCGTCGATGTGGCCCACGCCGCCGGCCTCACCGAAACCATGGTCTACGGCGACATCGACTACTTTACCTACATCGTCGAATCCATGGCCGCCGGCTGTGCCTTCTTCGACTACGACAACGACGGCTGGATGGACATCTTCATCCTCGGCGGACGCCGCCTCCAGAACACTCCTCCCAACGCCAGCAACCGCCTCTACAAAAACAATCGCGACGGCACCTTTACCGACGTCACCGCCAAGGCCGGCCTCCTCGACACTGGCTGGGCCCAGGGCGTCTGCGTCGGCGACTACAACAACGACGGCTTCGAAGACCTCTTCCTTACCTACTACGGCCAGAACCGCCTCTACCGCAACAACGGCGACGGCACCTTCACCGACGTCACCGCCAAGGCCGGCCTCCTCCATCCCGCCACGCGCTACAGCACCGGCTGCTCCTTTGTCGATTACAACCGCGACGGCCACCTCGATCTCTTCGTCTCCAATTACCTCGAGATCGACCTCGCCACCGCGCCTAAACCCTCCATGACCGAGCCCAGTTGCAACTACCAGGGCGTTCCCGTCATCTGCGGTCCGCTCGGCCTGCCCAAGGCCCAGAACTACCTCTACCGCAACAACGGCGACGGCACCTTCACCGACGTTTCCAAAGAGTCCGGTGTCGCCGGCTTCCGCGGCTCCTACGGCCTCAACGTCCTCTGCTTCGATGCCGATGAGGACGGCTGGCCCGACATCTTCGTCACCTGCGACGCCACCCCCTCCCTGCTGCTCATGAACAACCACGACGGCACCTTCCGTGAAGAAGGCATGTTCCGCGGCGTCGCCCTCAGCGGCGAGGGCCAGCTCATGGGCGGCATGGGCTCCACCACCGGCGACTACAACCTCGACGGCCATACCGACATCTTCAAAACCCACTTCTATACCCAGGCCCCCGGCCTCTACCGCAACGACGGCAAGGGCAACTTCGACGACGTCACCGTCGCGGCCGGTCTCAACAAGGAAACCCGCTTCGTCTGCTTCGGCTGCGAGATCGTTGACTTCGACAACGACGGCTATCCCGACATCTTCATGACCAGCGGCAGCGTCTATCCCCAGGTCGCCCGTGTCTCCTCGCGCATTCCCGCCCGCAGCCCTTCCATGGTTTTCCGCAACCGGGGCGACGGCACCTTCACGGAGCTTGTTCACGGCGAAGCCGGAACCGACATCGACAAACCCCACTGCGGCCGCGGCGCCGCCTTCGGCGACTTCGACAACGACGGCGACATTGACATCGTCATCATGAACGTCAACGAGCCGCCCTCCCTGCTCCGCAACGACGCCCCGCCCGGCAACAACTGGATCAAGATCTTCCTCGAAGGCACCAAAAGCAATCGCAGCGCCATCGGCGCCCGCGTCCTCGTCCACTACGGCGGCAATGTCCAGGTTCAGGAGCGCCTCAGCCAGTCCAGCTTCCTCTCCTCCAACGACCCCCGCCTCCACTTCGGACTGGGCAGCGCCGCCACCGCCGACATCCAGGTCCGCTGGCCCTCCGGCCTCGTCGAATCCCACCAGGCCGTCGCCTGCAACCAGCTTGTCACCCTTCGCGAGGGCGAAGGCATCGTCAAAGGCCGGCCCTTCCGCTGAGCGTGAAGGCAGATTTTCTCCGGCCTTGTTGCGATGTAGTGCCGTACTCGACTGACCCAACCAAGCCGATAGACTCGTTCAAAAAGGCATGGACTACCGCCAAGCGCAACGCGAAGGTTGAATGCCGCTGGCACGATCTACGCCACACCGCCGCATCGTTGGTTGCAGCCGGGGGAGCGACTGACCAAACCATGCAAGACTCTGGTCGCGGTAGGACGAGCCTCGCTGAGGAATGAGTCTTCAACCGAATTGCCGGCAATCGCGCGATCGAACTCGCCGCATATCTCATGGCCGCAATGACGGCGCGCGCGACGCGCTCAAGGTGCCGCGCAGGCATGAAACGGTGATTGCCTGGCCGCCCCCGTGCATCGCCGAGACGAACGCCGGGGCATCCGCCTGCCACATATGGCAGGCCGGCCTTTCCCGGCCGGACTGCCATTGGACCGGAACTTTGTAATCAATGCTCGCATTCAATTCCCGGCTCGGGCAGAACGTCACGGTCCCGCGCCATGGCCACATAGAGCGTGGGCAACAGGAAGATGCTCATGAGCAGATCCGCCACCAGTCCGCCAACGATGACAATGGCGAAGGGCCGCTGCGCGTCGGAGCCGATGCCATGCGACATGGCGGCAGGCAGCAGGCCGAGCGTAGCCACCAGCATGGTCATCATGATCGGGCGCAGGCGGAGAACGGCTCCCTCGACGGCCGCATCCTCAACGGAGTTTCCGCGCGCGCGCAACTGATTGATATATTCAAGCATGATGACGCCGGTCTGGACGGAAACGCCGAAAAGCGCCAGGAAGCCCACCTCTGAAGACACACTGAAATTTGTGCCCGTAATGAGCAGAACCAGAAGGCCTCCGATGCTCGCCATGGCCACCGTGGCCAGGATGAGCAGGGCCCATTTGAACGAGCGGTACATGGTGTACAGGATGATGAAGATCAGCAGAACCGTGATGGGCACGATGATCGCCATGCGCGCCTCGGCGCGGATCTCGTTCTGGTATTCGCCTTCCCAGCCCATGTGGTAACCGCGCGGCAGCTTCACCTGCGCGTCTACCTTGGCGATGGCTTCTTTCACCACGTCGCCCAGCGGGCGTCCGCGGACGCTGTATTTAATGGCCACGTAGCGTTCGTTGTTCTCGCGATAGATTTCCGAGCCCTCATCCGCCTCGCGAATGCTGCAAAGCTGAGCAAGCGAGACGCGCTCCCCGGAGGACGAAAGCAGCCGGATATTCTCGATTGCCTCACGCGTGTCCCGATACTGCGGCAGATACCGGAGCGTCAGGTTGTAGACCTGCTCGCCGCGCAAGACCTGCGTAAGGGCGGTTCCGCCTACGGCGGTTTGGATGGCATCCTGGACATCTGCCACATTGATGCCCCACCGCGCCGCCTTGACGCGGTCCACCGTCACATCCAAATCCGGCTGCCCGGTCACGTGAAAAACACCGATGTCGGTAATTCCGGGCACCGTGGCCATGATGGCCTCGATCTGGCTGGCCGTGGCTTCGAGCACATGCAGGTCGCTGCCGTACACCTTGGTGGCCAGCTCACCCTTGACCCCGCTCACCGCCTCTTCCATGTTGTCTTCAATGGGCTGAGAAAAACCCCAGATGACGCCCGGAAAGCGCGTTTCCAACTGCGCCTGCATGGCGGCGATCAGGTTGTCCTTGTCCTGGCGGAAGACCGGTCGCCATTGCTCTTTGGGCTTAAGCCCGACGTAGTATTCGGTATCGAAGAACCCTGTATGATCGGTGCCGTCATCGGGCCGTCCGGTCTGGCTGGTGCACTCTGTGGTTTCCGGAAACGAGCAGAGGATGAGGCGCGCCTGGTTGGCCACGGCAACGCTTTCGGTGGGGCCGACGCTTTGGTCCAGTGTGCCGCGCACCCAGAGCGATCCTTCGTCCAGGTGGGGCAGGAACTCCGAACCGATGACGCCGCCAAAGGCGAGATAAACCGCCAGGACCAGACCCAGCAACCCCATGCCAATGGTGAATCGCGGATGGCGGATGGCCCACCTTACCCGCTGACGATAGTGGTTGCGCAGCCACTCCATCATGGGGTTCTTCCACTCCTTCGCGCCCTTGCCAAAGAGCAGGCTGGAAAGCACCGGAGCCAGCAGGATGGAAAACGTGAGCGCCCCCAGCAGCGCGAAGGCCACGGTCCAAGCCATGGGACGGAAGAGGCGGCCTTCGACCGATTGCAGCGTAAAGATGGGCAAGTAAGCCGTGATGATGATGGCGATGGCGTAGAAGACGGGCCGCTGCACTTCGTGCGCGGCCTGGGAGATGCGCACCTGGACGGGAGGGCCGTTTTCTTCCGCGCGCGACAAGTGGCGCACGATGTTTTCCACCATGACAACCGCGCCATCCACCACCATGCCGAAGTCGAGCGCCCCCAGCGACAGCAGGTTTGCGGGAATGTGCTTCAGGTCGAGGCAGATGGCGGCAAAGAGAAGCGAAAATGGAATGGTAAGCGCAACAATGAGCGCCCCGCGCACGTTGCCGAGGAACAGAAAGAGAACAATGACAACCAGCACGATGCCTTCGCCCAGGTTATGCAGCACCGTGTGCGTGGTGAAGTGCAGCAGATCACTGCGGTCGATAAACGGAACGATCTTCACGCCGGCAGGCAAAATCTGCTTGTTCAGCTGCTCGATCTTTTTGTGCAGGGCATCCAGCACGGGCTGCGCGTCGGCGCCCTTCTGGAGCAGCGCAATTCCAGAAACCACATCGCTGTTATCCACGAGCTTGCCGTTTTCGCGGTGATAGCATTCGCCAAACTGGCCCAGCCGGATCATCGGCCCCTGCGTAACCTCGGCAATGTCCTTTACGCGAAGCGGCGTGCCGCCTTTTGTGGCGATGACGGTATCGCCGATGTCCTGAATATTCCTGACCAGTCCAATTTCTCTAACGTTGATCTGCTGATTGCCCGCCTGAATGAAGCTGCCGCCTGCGTTGGCGTTGTTGGCGGCAAGCTGCTGCTCCACCTGGGCAATGCTCAGGCCGTAAGCGACCAGTTTGTCCGGATCGAGCCGCACCTGATATTCGCGTGTGGGACCGCCGAAGGGATTGGTATCCACCACGCCGGAAACCGACTTGAGATTTTTCTGAATCACCCAGGTGTCGAGCGACTTCAGATTCATCACGTCGTAGGCTGGATTGTTGCTGCGCAGCGTGTAGAAATAGATTTGCCCGACCGGGCTCCAGTCGGTACCCATCTGCGGAACCACGCCCGCGGGCAAGGTGGCCTGCGAGAGCCGCTCCAGCACGCGCTCGCGATTTTCAAAGTCGGTTGTGTCTTCGCCAAAGATCAACTCCACCGTGGAGAGGCCGAAGATGGACCACGAACGCACTACAGTCACGCCGGGGATGCCGTTCATCACGGTTTCAAGCGGAATGGTAACCTGCTGCTCGATCTGTTCCGCGGAGATGCCCGGCCACTGCGCGATCACATCCACATAGTTGTTGGCCACATCGGGATAGGCCTCCACCGGCAGACGATGGAAGGAAACTACACCCCAAGCCAGCAGCAACAGCCCCATGGCCAGCACCAGAAACCGGCTTTGCAACGCGAAGTCAACGATCCGCCGGATCATTGCGCCTCCAGCGCCGCTTCGAGAGCCAGCACGTTGCCGACCACCTTCTGTCCGGGCGCAATCCCGGCCAGAAGAATCTGTTTGCCGCCCGGCAGCATGCTGCCCGCCGCAACTTCCACGCGCTGAAAGTGATTTCCGCCTGTGGGCACAAAAACCCAGTCGCGATCATGCAGATGAAGAATGGCGGCAGCAGGAACCACGGCGCGCGCGGTGCGGGCCCGGCTCTGAATGGTAGCCGTGACGAACATGCCCAGACGCAGAATGCCGCCTGGGTTGGGCACCTCCATGCGCACCTTCGCCGTGCGCGTGGTCGGATCGAGGATGGGCCCGATATCGCTGACTCTCCCCGTCAGCACCCGGTCCGGATACTCTGCTAAGTGCACCTGGGCACGCTGGCCCAACTGCACCTTGGGCAGATCGTTCTCGTAAACATCGCAGATAATCCAGACCTGCGAGAGGTCGGCGATGGTAAGCAGATTCGACGTTCCGGCATAGGCCATGCCGGCGGCCGACGCGTCAGTCACATTCTGCGCCACAACCACACCCGAGATCGGGGCGGGCACGTTGACGATGTTTGACGGATGACTCTTGTCGACTCCCAAAGTGCGCAACTGCTCGCTGGCCGCCTGGAGGTCGGCCTGGGCATCGTCTTCCGCGTTCTGCGCCTGTTCGAGCTGCGCCCGTGGAATCGCGCCGTGCTGATAGAGATCGCCGGCGCGCGCCAGCGCCAGATTGGCAAGATGCTCGTCGCTTTTCGCTTTCAGATAGATATCGAACGCATTGGTCACGTCCGGGCTTTGCACCTGCAGCAGCACCTGGCCCTTGCGCACGTAATCGTCGAGCCGCGTGTGAATGCCGACGATGCGGCCGCTGGCTAGCGAGATGACCGGAACCTCGCGCGAGATGTCGGGATTGACCGAGCCTGTTACCGCCAGGGTGTCGGGCAGGGCAAGGCTCTCCGCCGGCACTGCCGGGAATCGCTCGGCGTGGTCGATGGCCACCTGTCCCGCCTGGCTCACATCCACCACCAGGGGATGCGGCGGAGCGCCCGCGGCGGGATCAAATTTCTTGTCGCATGCAGAAATCAGGACACAGAGGGCGCCGGCGGCGAGTAGTTGGAGAACGGGTTTCGTCAAGGCTGAATCTCCTCCTTGCCCACAGCCATGTTCAGTTGACCGGCTGCCGTCAAGTACGCGCCGACCAACTGCAGGTAGGCCAGGTGCACGTTGCGGTAGTCACTTTGCGCATTCAGGAAATCCATCAGGGAAGCCCCTCCGTGCTGCCACGCATAGGTAACCGTCTCCCGCACTTTCCGCGCCTCCGCCAGATACTTGCCGCGATAAGGCCGGAGCAGGATGAGATTGCTGTTCACTTGTGTGTAGGCTGAATCTACGTCGCTGAAGACCTGAGCTCGCGCTGCCTCCGCCAGCTGCCGGTTGCGGGCAATGTCAATCTGCGTTCTCTGCTTTTCGCCCTGATTACGGTCGAAGATCCGCAGCGGCACGCTTACGCTGAGCCCGAGCGTCTGATTGGCGAAGGGATTATTGGTCGAGGCATTGTACGTATACCAGCCGCCAAATGTTGGGTCGGTTGAGCCATTGGCTATGGCCAGTTTGTGGTTTGTCTCTGCCTGTTCTATCGCTTCGAGGGCGGCGCGCAGGTCGGGCCGGTTGTCCTGCGCCGTCTGGCGGATCGCGTCAAGGGGCGGCAACTGGTCTGCAAATTCGAATGGCCCCTGCACGTCGAACCGATCGATGGGGGTTTGCTCGTTGAGCAATTGCAGCATCTGGATCTTGGCCGTGCGCAGGTTCACTTCGGCGGTTTGCAGATCGGACTCGTACTGGACCCGCTGCAACTCGATCCGCTCAAAATCCATTTCGGCCAGATCGCCTTTTTTGAACCGCTCATCGCTGAGCGCTATGATGCGGTCGTAGTAGTCGAGTTCCTGCTTCGCCAGGCTGACCACGGCCTTTGCCTGCAACACCTGCACGAAGACCGCCCGCAGCGTGAACAGCATGGTGCGCTCCAGATCATGGTGCTGCGATTGGGCGATCTGCGTGCCCTCCTTGGCGCTTTGCACGCGCAGCTCGCGCTTATGGTCGCGTTCGTGCAAATAGCTGACGCTGGGAACCACAAAGGTGCCGGTGAGCGGCTGCCACACACCGTTGTTGGGAGCAAGCTGCGTGCCGTCCTGGGAAAGCGTGAATTGCGGATTGGGGCGCAGTCCCGCGGTGATTTCGTTGGCCCGCATCTCGTCTACACTGGCCTGATCGGCGCCCAGCGCGGGGTTGTTCGCCTCAAACAGAATCTTGACCTGTTCCCATGTGAGACTCTGCTGGGCTTGCGCCCGCAATCCGCAGACAAGAAGCATGACAGCGAATCTTGCTGCCCACGCGGTTTTCATGATTTTCGGCTTCTTCATGCATCGACTCGGAAAAAGCAGACCCGCACCGCTTCCCGGGCAAATTACCTGCCCGTCAACAAAGAAATTACAGATTAGATGCCGGAGAGCGCCATGCCAATCTATCTTTTGGCCGGAGCGGCCTGTCCTCGAGTCGCAGCCACCTATCTTTCGGCCATTTTCCCTTGCTTCGCACTTGCCGGAAGCGCGCCCGCGGCGCCTCTCTATAGAATGAATGGGCGGCAAGCCGCCGCTCAGCGACAGAGCCATGTTCGGAGCTATCTTTCACTCTAGCAAGAGAGCGATTCTGCTGCAAGCAGGCACTCTCATCGCCGCTATCGCGCTACTCGACTGGCGCATTGTCGGCGAAATTCCGCTTGGCATCCTCTATCTGGCGCCCATGATGATGCTGGGCAGCATCCTGGAAGCCTGGCAGATCGCCGCCGCCGCCGCCCTGTGTGCGTGCCTGGCTGAGGTTTTCGACGATCTGCTCTGGAACCCGCGCGCCGGCACCGTGCGCGATGTGCTTTACTTTGTCGCTTTTCTCGGGGCCGGACTCTTTGTCCGCGAGGTGAGCCGCAGCCGGCAGACCGCGGCGCGGCACCTCGCGGAGATCGAGCGGCAGAGCGAAGCGCGCCAGGCAGCGGAGAAGCAACTGCGGGTTCTGGTGGAAACCAGCCCGGCAGCCATTCTTCTGGCCGATGCGAATGGCACCGTCTTAATGGCCAATGAAGCAGCTCATCGCATGTTTGCCGTTCCTCGCGAAGAGATGCCAGGACGGATAATTCATCGCTATCTGCCTTCCTTGCGCAATGTCCTGGGCGGAGCCGCTGCCCAGTGGTCGTTCCGAACCGTCATGCAGGCGCGTGGACAGCGCGAGGATGGCGATACATTTCTGGCAGACATCAGCTTTTCGACCTATCGGACGGATGAGGGGATGCGCCTGGCCGCGATGGTCGTAGACGCCTCTGAGGAATTGCGCAGCCACGAGGTCTCCGGACTTCACCAACTGCTCGCCGGATCGCGGATTGCCATCGGGGCCGTGTCTCATGAGATTCGAAACATATGCGGAGCCATCACAGCCGTACACCAAAACCTTTCCCGCAACCAGGCTCTGGCCCGCAGCAAGGATTTCGACGCCCTTGGCCGCCTGATCGCCGGGCTTGAACGCATCGCCAGGCTCAATCTGCAGCAATCCAAATCAGATCCGGAAGAGCTGGATCTCGCGGCTCTGCTTGACGAATTGCGCATTGTCATTGCGCCTTCGCTCCAGGAGGAAGGGATTGTTTGCCGGTGGGAGTGCGAACCCGGCCTGCCCCAGGTTTGGGCCGATCGCTCCAGCCTCATGCAGGTGTTCTTGAACCTGCTCACGAACAGCCTGCGCGTGCTGTCGCGCCGTGACAATCCCCTGCTGTCGGTTGTGGCCAAGCGCTCCAGCAATCTGGTGCGCGTGGAGGTTTCCGATAATGGCGGGGGTGTGGCGCAGCCGGAACAGCTCTTTCGCCCCTTTCAAGAGGGAGCGGAATCGACAGGTCTTGGGCTGTATCTGTCGCGCGCGCTTCTCCGCTCGTTCGGCGGAGAGCTCCGCTACGTCGCCATTCCGGATGGCGCCTGTTTTGTCGTCAGCTTGAATCCAGCAATACCGGGAGAAGAGACCTCATGATGACCGAGGTGCGCATTGCCATCGTAGACGATCATGGATTGTTTCGCGAGAGTCTCGGGCGATTGCTCGACAGCACGCCCGACTTCCGCATTGTGGCGCGATGCGCCACCTCGTCCGAAGCGCTCGATCGGCTTGCGCGGACACGGCCCGATGTGATCCTCCTGGATTACGATCTCGGCGACGAAACCGCTCTGCCCCTGCTGAGGGAATTGAGGCGCCGCTGGAAAGAACTTCGCATCCTGCTGGTGACGGCCGGCATATCGGACAATGAAACCCTGCAAGTGATGGAAGCCGGCGCCGCGGGCGTCTTCCTCAAGCACGATGATCCGGACCGCCTCCTCACTGCAATTCAACGCGTGCATGCAGGCGAAGTGTGGCTCGACGAGAAGACGCTCAAGTCTCTTCTGGCCGCCAAACAAAATCGGGCTCAATCCATGGAGCGGGCACGGCCGCTAACGGCGCGGCAAAGCGAGGTGCTGCGCGGAATCCTGGATGGACTTGCGAATAAAGAGATCGCTTGGAGACTGAATACCTCCGAGACCTCGGTCAAAGCCGTTATCCAGGAATTATTCCGCAAGGCGGGAGTCAGGACACGCAGCCAACTCGTCCGTATTGCGATTGAACGATATTCGTCGGAATGGCTCGATCAACACCCGTAACCGGCTGTAACGCTCTCCACAAGTCGCCTGCCGCCTCCAGCCGCTTCCCTGGTCACGCCATCCTGCAAACACTGGTAGCACTCCATCGGACCCTCCTTATGTTGCAGGCCCCTGACTGACAGCTGGATGCTCTTTGGGAAACCAATGGCGCGTGCGGTTGCACGCATTGCAGACCGAGAGCATGACCGGAACCTCAACCAGTACTCCGACGACCGTGGCCAAAGCAGCGCCTGAACCCGGTCCGAACAGGGCAATCGCTGTCGCGACGGCCAATTCAAAAAAGTTGCTGGCGCCGATGAGCGCGCCTGGCGCCGCGACAGAATACTCGACCTTGAACAAACGCATCAGGCTATAGGTAAGCGATGAATTGAAGTACACCTGAATCAGAATCGGAATTGCAATCAACACTACATTGAAGTACTTTCCGCGGATGTTCGCCGACTGAAAACCGAAGATCAAAACCAGGGTGGCGAGCAAGGCGACGATTGTCACGGGGTTGAATCTTGGCAGGAATACTTGATTGAACCACTGATTGCCGCGAGTACGTGTCAGCCACAGTCGCAGGGCGACACCGACTGTAAGAGGAATGACGATAAAAACGATGACCGAGTAGAGCAGGACGATAAAGGGAACATTCAGGGAGGAAGCGCCGCTTACCAGATACCGGACGATCGGCGCGAACAGAATCAGCATGATTAAGTCATTCACTGACACCTGTACCAGCGTGTAGGCCGGATCTCCGTCTGCCAGATAGCTCCAAACGAACACCATGGCCGTGCACGGCGCAGCAGCCAGAATAATGCAACCCGCGATGTACTGGTCCGCCTCACCGGCGCTGATCCATGCAGCAAAGATGTGCCGGAAGAAAATCCACGCAATCAGGGCCATTGAGAATGGCTTGACCAGCCAATTGACAAACAGCGTGACAAGCAGCCCGCGAGGCTTCTGCCCAACATCGCGGATCGCCCCGAAATCGACCTTCATCATCATGGGAATGATCATCAGCCAGATGAGAATCGCGATCGGCACATTAATCTGGCTCCCTTTCCCAAACTCCATCGTGCGGAGTTGTCCAATGAGGGATGGGACAAATTTTCCGAGCGCCAGGCCAGCGATCATGCAGAGCGCGACCCAGACAGAAAGATATCGTTCAAACAGATTCAAGCGCTTCAAAGTAGCCGTCATTGCTCTCCTCGTTGTCCGTTTGCGGATAATTTCAAGCCCGAGCCTGCTGGGTTGGTTGTAGCGCGACAAAAGCCGTAGAACGGCTCATCTCACTGAGGGTGCAGGATCCTTCCCTGATGGCTTCCTTCAACCTTTTGGTGTCCCCGCGAAATGGTTCCTCGCCTTGAAAAGCCAGCTGAAGGAATGCAAAAAGATTCTTGCGCATACCGGTGAAAGGCTCAGCGAGCCGGTAATATACGCGATAGCCATCGCGCCGATCCAATACCAGGCCGGCGTTTTTAAGATACTGCAGGTGACGCGAGACATTGGGTTGAGGCGACTCAAGCACATATTGGATGTCGCACCCGCACAACTCTCCGCGCACCAGCAGATTCAAAATGCGAAGCCGATTGATATCGGCAATTCCCTTACAATACTTTTCGAGTTCAGTCATAGTTCGCTCCTGCCTGCACTGGTTCGGTTGACTCTCCGACTTCAGCCGTGGAATCAGCCATCCACGGAATCAAAACGACCCGATTGGCATGCTGGGTGCGGACCTCGTCGATATAGGGACCTTCGAGAAGAGCGCGCTTCGCCAGGATCTTATCGCTTGTCCCCGCTGCCAGAAGGCTCTGATTGATCACCCACGAAAAGACGCGAATGCCCGCACGTCGGAGGTCCTGTTGAAGTTGAGCGGCTTCGTGGACGGGAGTCGCTTCCGGCAGGGTTACGACCAGGACTCTGGTGAATGTCTCATCGCGCAAACGCGGCAACAACTCCCGGACGGATTCCGGAATGTAACTGAGGCTTCTTTCCACCTCACGGTGATAGGAACTCGCGGCATCAAGAAGCAGCAGGGTATGGCCGGTTGGCGCCGTATCGATCACCACGAATCCGTTGTTGCCCTCGTGGACGGTTCGGGCAAAGGCGCGAAAGACGGCAATTTCCGCAGTACACGGCGAGCGCAAATCCTCTTCCAGCAGTGCGCGCCCGTTCGCATCCAGATCTTTTCCTGCTTCTGCCATTACTTCGGCGCAGTACTGGTGGATCTCCGCGGCGGGATCAATCCTGCTCACCTTCAGGTTCTGCATCGGCGAGGAAACCGCATCGAGAATATGCGCCGCAGGATCGGTTGTGGTGAGATGGACGCGATGCCCCATGGATGCCAGAGCCATCGCGATGTGCGCCGCGACGGTGGTCTTTCCAACTCCGCCTTTCCCCATGGTCATGATGACGCCCTTCCCTGAACGCGAGAGCTCGGGCAGCAACGAGGTCCAGTCGGGCGGCAACTCGATCTGCTTGACTGCGGGTTCACTGCTGGTTCCATCTCCACCCGTTGCGAAACGTCGTAGATTTGGAGCACCAATGAGAGAGTGCTCTACGAGAGAAACGTCGGCGCGTGGCAATCCACTCAATCCCCGCGGCATCGCAGTCAATGCGATCTGGCCCCGCTTCTCCAGTGCCTGCGCAATCGAATCCCCTGGATCCGTGGCCCGGAAGATTCCGTTCACAATGAGTCTCTGGTGGGTAATTCCGAGCGCCCCCAGTTCCTCTCTTGTGCGGTCAGCCTCAGCGAGAGACGTCTTGTCGGGACGCGTCACAAGGAATACCGTCGTCGCCGCCTCATCTTTGAGCGCCGCAACCGTGTGTTCGTACAGCTCGCGCTGGGCGTTGAGGCCAGCGAGCGGACCAAGACAGGACGTCCCGGAGTTATTCGTCGCGATGAACTCACTCCAGGCGGCAGGCAGTTGAAGCAGGCGCAGCGTATGGCCGGTTGGAGCCGTGTCGAAGATCACGTGATCGAACTCGGCTGTGGCTTTTGGGTCGCCGAGGAGTTTTGCAAACTCATCGAAAGCTGCGACCTCGACCGTGCATGCGCCGGAAAGTTGCTCTTCAATGCTCCTGATTGCGGACTCTGGCAGAAGCTCGCGGTACGGCTCAACGACTCGTTCCTTATACTCCTGGGCTGCTTCGACCGGATCGATATTGATGGCCATGAGGCCGGAGATGCCCGGTATCGGGGTTGGGGCCATTCCGATCTGTGTTTCAAGCACTTCATCCAGATTCGAGGCTGGATCCGTGCTCACAAGCAGAACGCGTCTTCCGGCATCGGCCAGCGACACGGCCGTTGCACAGGCCGTCGAGGTCTTGCCGACTCCGCCCTTGCCGGTAAAGAGCAAATTCCTCGTAGCGCTTTTTACCGCGATCACCCCTGCCTCCCTTTGATCGAAATCCCGACCAGGTCCTGAGTTGAGGCGATAGCTACAGGCCCCGGCTCATACTCAACCCCAACAAACCGCGCCAGGCCGGCGCGATCCGGATATCCGCCACTCGCCTTGACTTCCCCATCGACAAGGATCATGGGAAGACTCTTCGTGCCCCGGCTGCTGAGGGCCTCTTTCACCTGGGGAGTCGTCGAGAATGCAGCTAATTGTTGCGCAAGATTAAACCGCTCGACTTCCACCCCTTTGCTTTTCAGCCATTCCAGGTCGGCTGCGAACCGCGGCAAGGTGGGATCTACATTCGGTCCACAAACTCCCGTTGAACAACACATGGCCGGATCAAAGACCTGCAATTTCGGCATTCTTCATCTCCTTTGAAGAAACTTCAAGCTAACCCGCGTCTGGCAGCGCAGCTTCTCAAAACTCCGCCTCGCACAGTGTATGCGGATAGACGCATACATAGATGATAGCATATACTGCAATTGCTCTTGTGATCGCTGTCACCAGCCACAGCGTGTCGGTCCTGACTCAGGGCGAGGAGAATGAATGAAGACAAGCTACAACGTGCTGTTTCTCTGCACAGGCAATTCTGCCCGGTCGATCATGGCTGAGGCCATCATGAACCGCAAGGGCGCGCCCACATTCCGGGCCTTCAGCGCCGGGAGCCATCCCTCCGGAAAAGTGCGTCCAGAGGCATTACGGCAAATCGAAGCAGCAGGACTGAATGCAGCAGGAGCGCGGAGCAAATCATGGGATGAGTTTTCTGTCCCCGGTGCGCCTCATCTCCATTTCGTTTTCACGGTCTGCGACAATGCTGCCAAGGAGGTCTGCCCGATCTGGCCCGGTCAACCCATGACGGCTCATTGGGGGGTGCCTGATCCTGCGACCGTCCATGGAACCCCGGAAGAGATTGAACGAGCGTTTCGCTCCACGTTCTCAATCCTTGAACGGAGGATCAGTCTGTTTCTTTCGCTCCCGCTCGCCTCCCTGGACCAGATGGCGCTGCAACGTAGCCTTGACGACATCGGCCACCAGTAGACGTCACTTCTGGATCTCAGAATATTCAAGACGATTCAAGACCATTGAGGAATACTCGGAATGCGGACTTTTATTTTCGCCTGCGTACACAACGCGGGGCGCTCGCAGATGTCGGCCGCCTTGTTCAATCGCCTTGCTGATTCAACGGCTGCACGTGCCATCTCTGCCGGCACGCAGCCTGCCGAACACGTTCATCCCGTTGTCGTGGACGCCATGAAAGAAATTGGGATCGACCTGAGTTCAGCAAAGCCGCAAAAGTTGACCTCCGAACTGGCCCAGGGAGCCGACATGCTCATCACCATGGGCTGTGGCGAGGAATGTCCATATGTCCCCGGACTGCGCCGCGAGGACTGGCCGCTACCTGACCCCAAGGGACAGGGAATCGAAACCGTCCGCCAGACCCGCGACGAGATCAGGAGACGCGTCCTTGAGCTTTTGAAGCGGGAGAAGCTTCTGGCCGCAGAGTAGTCGATCTCTGCGGATTGGAAAACAGTGGGATCACGCGGGACTCGGTTTGTTTCACTTCAGATAGGCCCGGACGAGATCGATGAGATCCTCTGCCAGTTCGCTCGTTACTGTTGAACTCTTCTCCGGCGACACCATGTGCAACCGGATATGGTCCTCAAGCACCTCGGCCATCAGGCCGTTAATACCGCCGCGCACATTCGCCAACAGCATCAGGATATCGGCACAATGCCCCTTGTCAGTAAGGGACCGTTCGATGGCGTCGACTTGGCCCTTGATCCTCCGGATGCGCGCAATGAGCTTCTGTTGTTCCCGCGAATCGATTGGCATGCTTGGATGTCCTTCTTGCGTGTTCATTTTCTCTTGACTATATCCCATGGGGATATGGTATAAGATCTGAAGCGATGCTCTGCCAAGATGGAAGCACCCAATCAAACTTATGAGAACTGAAACTGCGTTAGAACCTCCGCGAAGCAACAATTCCGCCGCTCTGTCATCAGAGCGGCTGGGTCTGCGCTACGGGAGTGCCTGCCTGCGCTGTGACGGTGAGGCCCGCGATTAGGTCCAGTTGATCGCCTGCTCACTTCTCACAGTGTATGACCCTGTTTGAGCGAGTGAGCAGAAACCACCGAGACAAGAATCACCGGCGGCTCCTACCCACCCCCTCCTAATACCAAAGTCTGGCCAACTCGCGCCTGGGGCGCGGACTTGTGTATTGGTCCGCCCGCCCGAAGGATGCGCTGTGCCGGAAGGAGGAAGTCATGACCGAAATCATTCTCACTTTTCCCGTTCGCAGGACAGCTCCCCTGTCGTGTGTCTGGATCAGGACCGGAAACCCGGCCCAGCCTCTGGTTTGCAGATGGACATCGAGTTCGCTGTCCAGTGCCGATGTCGCCGTAACCGGAGCAGATGAGCCGGAAAATTGGCGGCTTTGCGCGTGATTCCAACACAGGCAGGAGACCCAGCATGAATCCAATCAACTCAAATGTCCTGGTGATGGACCCGAAGGAGAAGCCCGGCATTGTTGTGCGCAGGCGCTGGCAACAGAGCCTGCTGACGTTTCTCATGGTATTCGGCCCAGGCCTGATCGTCATGGAAGCGGATAACGATGCCGGGGCCGTATCCACTTACGTTCAGGCCGGAGGCCAATATGGCCTTCACTTGCTCTGGATTCTGCTTCTACTACTCCCGATCACCTACTTTGTGCAGGAGATGGTGGCTCGTCTGGGCATTGCGACGGGCAAGGGCCATGCGGCGATGATCTACGAGCGATTCGGGAAATGGTGGGGGCGCTTTTCCTTGTTCGACCTGCTGGTGGTGAACTTCCTGACGCTGATTACGGAATTCGCCGCCATTTCCCTGGCCCTGAGCGCAATGGGCGTTTCTCCATGGATAGCTGTACCCGTTTCGGCGGTGGGCCTCATCCTGTTGGTGATTACCGGCAGCTATCTGCGCTGGGAGCGCACGGTGATCGTTCTCTGCCTGCTCGATCTCACCTGGTTTGTTCTTACGGCCTTGGTACATCCCAAGTGGACAGCAGTCGCCTACAACACATTTGTCCCCAACCTGCCGCCGGGCCGGATCACCAGCGATCTGATCTTCCTGATCATCGCCATCGTGGGAACCACCATTGCTCCGTGGCAGCTCTTCTTCCAGCAGAGCTGCGTAGCAGAAAAACGTCTGCGCTTCGCCGATTTGAAATGGGCGCGTCTTGACACCCTGATCGGCGCGACTTTCACGGTGCTCGTTGCCGGAGCCATGATGATCATCGGCAACTATGGCTATCAGCATGGAATTCCGTTCCGGGACCCGGCCCAGATGGCGGAAGCGCTGGCGCCTATCGCTGGACATTTCGTACGTAACGGCATCTTGCTTCTGATGGTCAACGCCGCAGTGCTCGGGACAACGGCGATCTCACTCGCCAGCGCATGGGCATACGGTGAAGTGCGCGGCTGGCCCCATTCACTACATAAGAAGATCTGGGAAGCTCCGGGGTTCTACTCGGTGTACATCGGCTGCGTTGGTCTTGCTGCAGGTATCGTCCTTATCCCGCACATGCCACTGCAGCTCGTCATTGTGAGCGTGCAGGTGTTTGCAGGCCTGATTCTGCCCTCGGCCATCATCTTCCTGCAGCTTTTGCTCAACGACCGCGCCCTCCTGGGCGACCAGTGGGTGAATCGCCCCTGGAACAACTGGATCAACTGGACGATCATCGTCGTCCTCTTTGCCTTGTCGCTGCTGCTGGCTACACAGGTGATGCTCCCCGAACTTTTTAACTGAAAATGCGAGGTGAACCATGGCTACAATGCAGAACTCTTATCCATCTGAATACTTCCGGGCCATTCATCCTCTTGAGGACGCTCCGGAGCAAAAATGCGAGACCGAGGGCCTTGGTCCTATCGCCATGACTCCAAGTGCCCGTATTTCCCTGATTGTTCTGCGCGGGTATCTGATCCTTATGACCCTGATGCTGGTCTGGCACGTTCTGGACATGGCAGGCATTTTTCACAAATTGAACTAGGTCTGTTCCCATTACGCGGCTCGGCGTCGGCCGGGTAGTGGGAACAAGCCCTGAGCAGGGCAAGCTTACGCTTTACGAGCGGTGAATTCTTCAGGGAGACTGGACGTGAAATCCACCTGGTCAATGCGGATTGCTTTGTGCGCGCCGGCGTTATGATCGCCTTTGGCAAGCGCGCGGCAAAGCCTTGGCGGCCGGCTTGATCGCATCGACCTTCACGCTGGCGGCTGCCTGGTTCACATCGAACTCGGAGAGCAGCTCGGCCAGATACTTGTCACCGCTCGCGGGTGTCGAACTACAACACGAGTTTGAGGCGATAGAAACCAGTTCAGGTCACTCTCCAGAAACTTCTTGAGTGCGAGGCTTCAGGCCGCGGTGCGCGAGCACAAGGCTGAACGCCACGCCCGCGGCTTCACCTGCTGGGGCCAGTTCGTGGCCATGCTCTTCTGCCCGTTGGCAGGCGCCCAGTCGCTGCGCGAGATTTGCGGCGGGCTGGCCGCCAGCGAAGGCAAGCTGCGCCAGCAGTTATTCGTCTATCGCGACCTCTGGCTGTGGATCGATGAACCCTTCCAGCCGCCGCCCATGCTCACCGGCGCCGCACAGCAGATGCTGCTTCTTTGCGTCAATCAACTTGGACAGCACCAAGGCCAACCTCAACCCGCAAACGACGGCCACGGCATGAAAACACCGCAGATTTCGCTATCCCACAAGCCCGGCTCCGGCTAATTCGGACAGCAGCGGTCCCACATCAAGAGTGTTCCCTTGCCGAAGTCAAGCCTGAAAAACAGCCAGGGGGACAGAGGATGAACATCTATGGCTTTCACGGCCGGCCCTCCATGTTAGAGGACAGATGTATTTGGGTGGCAGTACCTGATTCTTCCGGAGCCATAAAACTGGAGCCGGTTCCGGCTTCCCGGCACGCCCAGCCGTGATTCATCACGCAGAGTGCCGTCATGCTTATGACGTGATCCCCCCTTCATCCACACTCGCATGTTTTCAATTCTTGAGTCTGGATGCCGTTTTTGGCACGCCTGAGCCGTACCCTTTCCAGGCCGGATTTTGCCACAGGCTGTCAGCCTTCCTCGGCTTCGCGGAGTTTGGCGATGACGGTGAAATCTTCAAGGGTGGTGACGTCGCCTTTGATTTCGCCGTGGCTGGCCAACTCGCGGAGGAGGCGGCGCATGATTTTGCCGCTGCGGGTTTTGGGCAGTGCATCGGTGAAGCGAATGTCGTCGGGGCGGGCGAGGGCGCCGATCTCCTTGGCAACCCAGCGGCGGAGTTCGTCTTTGAGGTCGTTGGAGGGCGGGTTGCCGCTTTCGAGGGTGACGAACGCGGCGATGGCCTGGCCTTTGAGGTCGTCGGGGCGGCCGACGACGGCGGCCTCGGCCACCTTGGGATGCGCGACCAGGGCCGATTCGACCTCCATGGTGCCGAGGCGGTGGCCGCTGACGTTGATGACGTCGTCGACGCGGCCCATGAGCCAGAAGTAGCCGTCGGCATCCTGGCGGGCGCCGTCGCCGGTGAAGTAGCAGCCGGGGACGTCGGACCAGTAGGTTGTGCGGTAGCGCTCGGGATCGCCGTAGACGGTGCGGGCCATGGAGGGCCAGGGCTTGCGGATGACCAGGAGACCGCCGTGGCCGGGGGGAACGGCCTGAAAGCGGCCCTCGGCATCGGGGCGGGTGACGACCTCAGGCTGGATGCCGAAGAAGGGGCGAGTGGCGGAACCGGGCTTGGCGGCCACGGCGCCGGGAATCGGTGCGATCATGATGGCCCCAGTTTCGGTTTGCCACCAGGTATCCACGATGGGGCAGCGGTTGCGGCCGATCTTTTCGCGGTACCACATCCAGGCCTCGGGGTTGATGGGCTCGCCCACGGTACCGAGGAGGCGGAGGGAGTCGAGCTTGTGCTTTTCGACGTGCTCGTCGCCCCACTTGATGAAGGCGCGGATAGCGGTGGGTGCGGTGTAGAAGATGGTGACGCGGTGATCATCGACGATCTTCCAGAAGCGGGAGAGGTCAGGGAAGTTGGGCGCTCCCTCGTACATGAGGACAGTGGCGCCGCATTGCAGGGGACCGTAGACAACATAGGAGTGGCCGGTGACCCAGCCGATGTCGGCGGTGCACCAGTAGACATCGTCGTCGCGGATGTCGAAGACGTATTTGGTGGTGAGGTAGGTGCCGACCGCGTAGCCGCCGGTGGTGTGGACGAGGCCCTTGGGTTTGCCGGTAGTGCCGGAGGTGTAGAGGATGTAGAGGGGATCCTCGGAGTCCATGGGCTCGGCGGGACAGCCAGGGGCGGCCTGGGCGACGAGGTCGTGCCACCAGTGGTCGCGGCCGGCGACCATGACGACGGGCGCGCCGGTGCGGCGGTAGACCACGACGTGCTGGACAGTAGGGCAGGCGGGCAGGGCTTCGTCGACAGTGCGCTTGAGTTGGATCTGATTGCCGCGGCGGTAGCTGGCGTCCTGGGTGAGGATGGCGACGCAGCCGGCATCGTTGACGCGGTCGGCGATGGCAGAAGCGGCGAAACCGCCGAAGATGACGGAGTGGACGGCGCCGATGCGGGCGCAGGCGAGCAGGGCGATGGCCAGCTCGGGCGTCATGCCCATGTAGATGGCGACGCGGTCGCCCTTGCGGATGCCGAGCGACTTGAGGGCGCTGGCGAAGCGCGCCACCTCGGCGTGGAGTTCGGCGTAGGTGAGGCGGCGAATCTCGCCGGGCTCGCCCTCCCAGATGATGGCGGTTTTGTGGCGGCGGGGGCCGTCGAGATGGCGGTCGAGGCAGTTATAGCTGAGGTTGAGCTGACCGCCCACGAACCATTGCGCCCAAGGAAGATTCCATTCGAGCACCTTGTCCCAGGGCTTGAACCAGTGCAGTTCGCGAGCCGCGGCGGCCCAGAACGTCTCAGGATCGTCGATGGACTGCTTGTAGAGGGCTTCGTAGTGGGCAAGGCTCTGAATGTGCGCGTTGGAGCTGAACTCCGGCGGCGGGGGGAAGATGCGGCTTTCGCGGAGGGTGGAGTCGATGTCCTGATGAGGAGCAGCGGGAACGGGCAAGGAAGCCATGCTATTTCCTTCGGGAATAAGGGATCAAAGACGGCTTGCGGCTCGCGGCGACAGATGAGTCCGCGGGGAAACCTCGTGGGGTCCACTTTATCGGGATAGATGCAGGATCGGCAAGTGCGGCAGACGGGCAAGGGCGGAGATCGCTTACCCGCGGAGTCCAACACGGGCTCAGAGGGTATTCGGCGGCTGGGATCAGGCCGGCATTTGGGGCGGTTCATATTATTCGAGCGCTGAAACGACCCTTGCCCTCAGCGATTTCAGGAGGTTCTCGATGGTCAATTCAGGGTTTGGTTCACTGTAATGCCCCTCCGGACCGGTCATCTGGCTCGTCATCAACAAGGCGGCTCCATCGTAGAGCCTTTCGCGGAGCAACTTCGTCATCATGATTTCATACCTCTTTGCGTATGAAGCGTCCCTAAACTCATCGAGAACCGGGAAATGGGGCTCCTTAACGCTGACTGGGCTCGTGGAGCCTGCTGCCTCCTCAAGGACCATGACATAGCCAAGCCATGGCCGCTGGGATAACGCGAAAACGCCTTCCCTGTAAGCCGTCCAGATATCGGTTGCGCTGCCCAGAGACTCTTCTGTTCTGTTATTAAAGTTGTTACCGAATGAACCGACCTGCGACTTGAACTCCATCGCAGCAATCAGGTTCCTGTTAACGACTGCCAGGAGATCCTATTTCTTTTCGGCTCTGAACCAACCAGGAAGTTCAACCGACTGGCTCGAAAATATGCAACTGCGATCTACTCCGCACTCCTCCAGGAATTCCTTTGCAAGCTCGACGAAGCCATCCATTTGCTTGCCACCGGTCACTGCAGTTCTGTTTCCAGCATCTCGCTCGCCGGTTTTTGCTCCCTGCCGGTTTGCCTGTAATGAGCGTGTTCCCCAGAATCGCTTCGTCGCGTCTCGAAGACGCCTTTGCCAGCGTGGCTGAAGTGTCATAGCTCCTCGACAATTCTCAACTCGGGTTGCCCAAACAGGCCACCGGTTTCGCGATAGAAGCGTGATAACGACATCTGGTGATACTTAGCACTGATTTCATACCCCACGCTATTACGCCCGTTTCGGGCAGCAGCGACTACGGTTGTGCCTGAACCCGAAAACGGATCAAGTACAACATCTCCAACAAAGCTGAACATCCTGATGAGCCGATCTGCCAGTTCAAGCGGATATGGGGCGGGGTGAGCCTTGGTTGATGCCCCTGTAACGCCAGCCCAAATCTGCTGGAACCAATTTTGGTAATTCTCTGCACTGATCATTGAAAGCAAGCGCTTTGCGCTCGTCGGCTTGCGGTATCCGCCTGGCTTGCGAAACATCAGGATGTACTCAATATCATTCTTTATCACAGCATTCGGTTCGTAGGGTTTCCCGAGGAAGCCACCACCCCCCGTAACTTCATAGGCAGCGTTCGCAATTTTGTGCCAGATGATGGGGGCAAGATTGTCAAAGCCAATGCCGCGACAGATTTCCTGAATTGATGCGTGCAGCGGTACAACAGTGTGTCGGCCATCGTTTTGCCGCCTTGATAGGCACACATCGCCGACTACACATACCAAGCGGCCCCCAGGAACGAGGATGTCCCAGCATCGCCGCCAGACCCGTGCCAGCTCCGAGAGAAACAGATCGTATTCCCCTACGTGGCCAAGCTGCCCCGAAACTTCGTCATAGGCTTTGAGCGTCCAATATGGCGGTGAGGTAAGAACCAGATGCGCGGAACCATCATGCATGGCACTCATTCGCCGAGCGTCGCCTCGAACGAGGTAGTGGAGTGTCTGGATTTGCCTGACTGCCTGCTCGGCAAGTGCGATTGCGGTGCTGTCCCGCGCCAGTCTGGGTATAACCGTCTGGTCCAAGGAGGGTATCTGAAGGGCCAGAGGCAAGTACGAATCCAGATCGATGTCCGGGAACGTGACCTCAGGACTGAGAGGCGGTTTTCTATTTGGCGCCGTTCTGTTCATTTGCCCTTCCCCAGACTACTGGAACCCTCTCATTCTTACGTGGCGTACCGTTTCTGGTGCCAGATCCAGGCGGTACGGAGGATGTCGTCGAGTTTGGTGTAGCGGGGTTTCCAGCCCAGTTCGCGAATGGCCTTGCTGGAACTGGCGACCAGGACGGCGGGGTCGCCGGGACGGCGGGGGCAGACCTCGGCGGGAATGGGATGGCCAGTGACGTGGCGGGCGGAGTCGATGACCTGGAGGACGCTGAAGCCCTGGCCGTTGCCCAGGTTGAAGATGAGGCGGTCGTGGTTCTGGAGGGCATCGAAGGCCAGCAGGTGGGCATCGGCAAGATCGGAGACGTGAATGTAGTCGCGGATGCAAGTGCCGTCGGGGGTGGGATAGTCGTCGCCGTAGATGCGGACGGAGTTGCGGCGGCCGAGGGCGACATCGAGGACGAGGGGGATGAGATGGGATTCGGGCTCGTGGGCCTCTCCGCGGAGGATGCCGGCTGGATCTTCGGGAGCGCCGGCCACGTTGAAATAGCGCAGGGAGGCATAGCGGAGGCCGTGGATGCGATTGAACCACTCAAGCATCCGCTCGACCAGCAACTTGGATTCGCCATAGGCGTTGGTGGGCTGCAGGCGCGCATCTTCGCGGATGGGCACGGACGCCGGCTCGCCGTAGACAGCGGCGGTGGAGGAGAAGACCAGGCGGCGGGGTCCGTGGGCGAGCATGGCCTCGAGGAGGGCGAGGGTGGAGGCAGTGTTGTTACGGAAGAACTGCTCGGGATGGCGCATGGACTCGCCCGCCTCAATGAGGGCAGCGAAGTGGAGGACGCCGTCAAAGGGCTGGCCCTGCTGTTTGGCGGCAAGGAAAAGACTCTCGAGCGCGGCGCGGTCCGCAAGCTCTCCCTGGACAAAGCCGGCACCGGCGGGAACCAGATCGCGGCGTCCGTGGCTCAAGTTGTCAAAAACCACCGCGGTGTGGCCATGCTGAGCCAGCAGACCCGCGACCGTGCCGCCGATATAGCCGGCGCCGCCCGTAACTAATACTTTCACTGGATAGTAACCTTTCTGTGGTACTTTTGTCTGAAGGAAGAGAGAAGCGTCCGAGGAACAGAAGCGCGGATGCACTCTTTCAACGGACTGCCAACGACCTGTTCCGCACCGTCTGTCATTGTATTCCGGCGAGGGTGCAGGCGACACGGCGGAGGCGACCCTTCAGTTGCCGCGGAAAACACAGGATCACCTGATGCAAACGGAGAGGAAGTAGGTTTTTTGTTTCCCCAACAGGCGATGAGAGAGTGGCCCGGGCCGCCGGGCAGAGCCGTTGGTTAGCGGCACGGCATGAGCGCAGAGATGCCGCGCGGAAGCCGTCGTCACAGCCCAGGGAACCGGAGGCAAGGTCAATGCCTTCCGTGTTGCCTGCGCCAGCCGCCCAGCCGGCCGTTCGAGCGGTTCCAAGATTGATGCGTCCTTATGTGAAGGAATGGCAAGGCGGATGTGTCTTAAGACGGGCATTGCCTGGTTGACTGGATTTCGGGGTTCAGTCACTGTGGAGAGGCTTGCAGGCCCGACGAGAGGTGGAAGCCGGCGCGGGGAATCTCCGCCGTGCTGGCTGGACGGAGGTCCGAGGCGGGTTTTGGACGCAAACATTCATCCACAGGTTGCATGGGAGCGGCGATGGAGATGGCTGGGGCGCGGTTGTCCCGGGATGGCGCCCGTGCAAAGACCGTCACCTGCGCATGAAAAACCCGGTGCAGTTCTGTCTTGTGCCAGCTAGGATTGAAGATATGCCGGTGAAACCGCCCACAGAACGCGCGACCTTCGGGTTGCTGCCCGAGCCGGAAGCCAGGCCCGCCTCGTTTATCACCAGCATCGTGATCAACGGCGCGATGCTGGGGTTTGTGCTCTATATCGGAGCCACAGCGCGTCACGCATTGCAGCATCACCAGTTCGAGCAGACCACGCTGATTGTACCCGACCGGCCGCAGCCGCAATCGAAAGTGAAGACGCCACCACCGCCCAAATTGCCGGAGCCGCCGAAGATGCCGGAAGTGAAGCTGGAGGCGCCCAAGATCAAGATGCCGCAGCCGGAACCGAAGCCGGACCTGAAACCGATTGAGATGGAAGCCAAGCTGACGGCGCCGGTGATCAAGACGCCCAAGGTGGCGATTGTGGAAGCCCCGCAACCGAAGGCCGCGCTGGCCACGCCAATGCCGGCGCAGACGCCGCAGATGAAGGCGTCCACGGCGCGGGTGCACTTCGGGCAGCTTTACGGAGTAACGCCCAACCCGAACGCGACACGGCCGGCGACGGTCGCGGCGATTGGCAATCCCTATGGGGGAATGCGAGGTGCGGCGATTGCGCCTCATGGCGTGGTGGGATCAACGGGGATCGGCAACGGGATCAAGGCCGATCCAAACGCGGGCATGGGTGGACGAGTGGCCGCAGCGGGGATTCCGGGCGAGGCCGCCGGATACGGGGGTACGCACGGACGAGTGGCCGCGGCGGGGATTCCAGGGATGACGGCCACGGCGGCCGCACCGCGCATGCAGGAGAAGCCCGCCTTCACGAATCTGGAAGTGCTGTCGAAGCCGCCGGTGCAATACACGTCCGAGGCGCGGCGGCTGCGAGTGCAGGGCGACGTGGTTCTGCGGGTAACGTTTACGGCGCAGGGCCAGGTGGTGGTGCAGGGGGTGGTGCACGGGCTGGGACACGGACTGGACGAAGAGGCTCAACGGGTGGCGGAACAAATCCGCTTCCGTCCGGCCACGCGCAACGGGCAACCGATCGACACAACCACGAACATCGTCATTACCTTTCAACTGGCGTAGCATCGAGGCAGGACGCCGGAAACCCGGGCGGCCACCTAAAACGGGCCGGCGAACAGGGAGCAGGCGGCCCCAAGAACGACGCGGAAGAATCCACCTAGGAGCATGGAATGACTTTTCGGAAGACGCCTCTCACCTTGCTGACGATGCTGATGGCGTTGTCCTGCGCGTACGCAAAGAAGCAGCCGAAGTACGAGCAGGGCCATCCTCTGACACCGGCGCAGGCCGCCCTGGTGCAAAAGGCCATTGTGCGGGAGAAGGTGCTGATCAGGGATATTCAGCAGCGCACCCCCCTGGTGGAGACCTACATTCAGAACATCAAACCGGACGTGAAGCTCTACCAGGTGCCGGTGCAGGACACGTACATGCTGAGCCGGGTGGACTTCGGGAAAGGGTTCTTTGACAAGCCGTACGAGCCGCGGTCGGCGGCCAAGCACGGCTTCTTCAAACAGTCGGTATCGGCGATGGCCAACCTGACTCATCTGCTGCGGCTGGATACGCACTTTACCTACAACCCGCTGGGATTTACGGAGATGATGTTTCTGGATCCCTCGGGCTTTGACACGCAGCATTACGCTTTCAGCTTTGTGCGGCGGGAGTTTCTGGGCACGGTGCGGACATGGGTGTACGACGTGCATCCCAAGGTGAACGGAATGGGCCGTTTTTACGGCCGCGTGTGGATCGAGGATCAGGGCGGAAACATTGTGCGCTTCAACGGCACGTACACGGCTCCGCGCTCGGAGGGCGATTCGCGCTACTACTTCCACTTCGATAGCTGGCGGATGAACGTGCAGCCGGGGATCTGGCTTCCGGTGGAAGTGTATGTGGAAGAGACGGAGCGGATCGAAGGCAACAAGTCGGTGGGTCTGAAGGCGCAGACACGATTCTGGGGCTACTCGCTGAAGCTGCCCACGCGGGAGAGCGAGAACGTAAGCGTGAAGGTGGACGATGCGGTGGACCGCAGCGACGACTCGCAGGACGTGGGCCCACTGGAGGCGACGCGCGCCTGGGTTGCGCAGGCGGAAAACAACGTGATCGACCGGCTGGTAGAGGCCGGTCTGGTGGCGCCACTGAATCCAGGCGGCTACGAGAGCCGGGTTCTGGATCAGATTGTGATCAACCTGGCGGTGCCCAACAATCTGGCGTTTACCGACCCGGTACACTGCCGGGTGCTGCTGACGGACACGGTGGAAGCCACGACGGTGGGCAACACCATTCTAATGAGCAAGGGCCTGGTGGACACTCTGCCCAACGAGGAGTCGATTGCGTCAGTGGTGGCGCTGGAACTGGCGCACATCGCGCTGGGGCACCACATCGACACGCGCTACGCATTCAACGACCGGCTGCTGTTCCCCGACGAGGCGACCTTCCAGCGAATCGATATGTACCACTCCGATGTGGACGACACCACGGCCGCCAGGAAGGCGATGCAGTATCTGGAAGCGTCGATGTACAAGGACAAGATGGCGTCGGCGGGGCTGTACTGGGAACAGTTGGCGGAGCGGGGCAAGGAACTGAAGGCGATGAACACGCCGAAGCTGGGCGACTCCATGCTGAAAGCGGACGGGACGCCATGGATGGACCAGTTGGCGCGGATGGCGCCCAAGATCAACTGGGACGACCTGACGCAGATTCCGGCGCTGCCGCTGGGAAGCTGGCTGAAGACCGACCCCTGGGACGACAAAGTCTACATGCTGAACGCCAAGCGGTATGCGCCGATGAACGCGCGGGACAAGATGCCGTTTGAGGTGACGCCGATCTTCTTCAAGCTGCGGCGATACGACGTATCGAAGCTGACCGCGCCGGCGACGCCCGCACAGAACGGCGGCGAGACGAGCGGCACTTCGAATCCACCCGCGCAATAGGCCCAGGCGAAGGATCTGTCCGCCGGGCAGCGAGCGAAAAAGCGCCCGGCGGATAGGGCTTCCGCCGACGGCCTTGCGCACAAGAATCCCGATACAGGCGCATTGACCCTCCCCCGGATTGGAAGTAGCACGCGCACATGAAAAGATCTGCTGTGTTGTTTTGCATTTTGCTGCTCTCTGGAACCGCAGGGGTACGCGCGCAGGTGGCGCCCTCGGCGACCGGGAGACATCTGTCCGTGACCGCGGGCGGCATGGCCTCGCTGTTTCAGCCCGACTTTCAGGGCGACTGGGCGGCGGAGACGACGCCGGCCTCGCCGTGCTACAGCATCTCGGTATGCGCGCCGGTGGCCAACACCAGCGCCAACGGCCTGTTTGGGGTGGGCGCGTACGTGGACGTGCGTTTTACGCGCTGGATCCAGATCGAGGCTGAGGGGCGCTGGCTGCGCTTCAACGAGTTCCAGCACATTCGCCAGGACAACTACCTGATCGGGCCGCGGGTGCCGATCCGCAGCTTCTGGAAGGCAACGGTGTATGGCAAGGCGCTGGTGGGCTACGGAAAGATGGACCTGGGCCTGTATCCGGGGCTGTGCAGCGGCGTTTGCGAGGCCACAGGGCGCTTTACGGCCACGGCATTTGGCGGTGGGGCCGATATTCATCTCAACAAGCGATTCACCTTCCGCGCCATCGACGCGGAGTACCAGTACTGGCCGCAGTGGGGCAACTCTTCGCTGAAGCCCTACGGCGTAAGCATGGGGTTTGGGTACCGGATCTTCTGAGGCGGACGGAAGCCGCATAAGCGCACCAACTGAAGGGCCGCTCCGATCGGAGCGGCCCTTCGCTGTCTGGCTGGGCGGCGCGGCTATGCCGGCGAAGGCGAGCCCTCGGGATAGTTCGGTCCGCCGTGGGAGCCCTCGGGCTTGAGGACCTGCTGCGTTCCGCCACCGGTATCGCTGGGCGAGGCGAGGACCGAACGCATCGGCGGCAGTTCCTTGCCGTCGATGAGCATACGCACCTCTTCGGCGTCGATGGTTTCGCGCTCGAGCAGCGCAGCCGCGATGCGGTGCATGGCGTCGGAGTGGGACTCGACGATGGAGTGCGCCGACTGGTAGGCCTCATCGATGAGGCGCCGCACTTCGAGGTCGATCTGGCGGGCGGTTTCCTCGCTGAAGTCGCGGTGCTGGGCGATCTCGCGGCCGAGGAAGATCTGCTCTTCCTTCTTGCCGAAGGTGAGAGGGCCGAGGCGGCTCATGCCGTATTCGCAGACCATGCGGCGGGCCAGATCGGTGGCGTTCTCGATGTCGCTGCCGGCGCCGGTGGACATCTGGTTGAGAAAGATTTCCTCGGCGACGCGGCCTCCATAGGCGATGGCCAACTGGGCTTCGAGATACTCGCGGGGGTAGTTATGGCGGTCGCCGGGCAGGAAGACGGTGACGCCGAGCGCCATGCCGCGGGGGATGATGGTGACCTTGTGAATGGGGTCGGAGTGCTCGCGCATGATGGAGACCAGCGCGTGGCCACCTTCGTGATAGGCGGTGACGCGCTTTTCCTGGTCGGTGAGCAGCATGGACTTGCGCTCGGCGCCCATGAGCACCTTGTCCTTGGCCAGTTCGAGGTCGAACATGGTGACCTGCTTGCGGTTGGCGCGGGCGGCATTCAAGGCGCCCTCGTTGACCATGTTGGCCAGGTCGGCCCCGCTGAATCCCGGGGTGCCGCGGGCAAGCACGTTGAGGTTCACATCGTCGGAGATAGGCACCTTCTTGATGTGAACGCGCAGAACCTCTTCGCGGCCGCGGACATCGGGCAGACCGACGACCACGCGGCGGTCGAAACGGCCGGGGCGGAGCAGGGCGGGGTCGAGAACGTCGGGACGGTTGGTGGCGGCGACAAGGATGACGCCGTCGTTGGACTCAAAGCCGTCCATCTCGACGAGGAGCTGGTTAAGGGTCTGTTCGCGCTCGTCGTGGCCGCCGCCGAGGCCGGCGCCGCGATGACGGCCCACGGCGTCGATTTCGTCGATGAAGATGATGCAGGGGGCGTTCTTTTTGCCCTGCTCGAAGAGGTCGCGAACGCGGCTGGCCCCCACGCCGACAAACATCTCCACGAAGTCGGAGCCGGAGATGGAGAAGAAAGGCACGTTCGCCTCGCCGGCCACGGCGCGGGCCAGGAGGGTTTTGCCGGTGCCGGGAGGCCCGACGAGCAAAACGCCTTTGGGAATGCGTCCGCCAAGCTTCTGGAACTTCTGCGGCTCCTTGAGGTAGTCAATGATCTCCTTCAGCTCTTCCTTGGCCTCGTCCACGCCAGCCACATCCTTAAAGGTGACCTTTTTCTGCTGCATGGAGAGCAGGCGGGCGCGGCTCTTGCCGAAGGAAAGGGCCTTGTTGCCGCCGGACTGCATCTGGCGGAGCATGAAGAACCAGATGGCGCCGAGCAGGATGAACGGGCCGATGTTGAAGAGCAACTGGAGCAGGAGGCCGTTGTTCTGGGGATCCTTGATGTTGAAGGTGACCTTGTAAGTGTGGAGTTCCTTGACCAGGGTGTCGGAGTTGCCGGGGATCGTGGTGTGGAATTGATCCTTGGAACCCTTCATATGGCCGTGCAGTTCGGTTCCCTGGATGGTGACATCCTGCACCGCGCCCGCCTCGATCTTGTCGAGCAGATCGGAGTAGCCAACTTCTGTGTCTTTTGCGCCCATGCTGGTGCTTTTCTGCACCACACCCCACAACAGCATGAGGCTGATGAGGATGAAGACCCAGAACATGATCGTTTTGACGGTCGAATTCACCAGGATCCCTCTTTCCCGGCGGGGGAGTCCGCTCGGAGGAGTTGCAACACCACCCGCTTCCTTTTCTTAGACGCTGGAACCTTCCCTCGCGTCACAGAAAGTACACGGCACCCTTGCGACAGGGGCAAATGCCCGGCGCAGGGATGAACAGTAACTAGGATTGTACGCCGAAGAGCGGCCAAGTTTCAGCAAGTAAGACGATGCAGGGATTGAATTTTCTGCATTTAGGCTTGGGGCGCCGGGGGAGAAAGGGGAGGTATGACCGGCGCGGCCGAGGCCAAATCGAGGATGACGGCATGGATGATGAGGCCGGGTTCGGGTTCGAGTTCGACGCCGCGCATCCAAAGGATACGGCCGTCGAGTTCAAGGACGGGCCAGACCCTCCTGGCAGTGCCGGTAACCCGCATTCGTTCAAGGACTTCCTTCACTTTTTTAGGGGCCTGGGAGTAGCGAATGCGAACACGGTCGCCGGGTCTCCAGTTGCGCAGGGTGGCAAGCCGGTGGACGATCTGGTCCTGGCCTGGGTTCTGGAGAGAGAGGGTCAGATGCAGAGCGAAGGCGGGAGCAGTGACTGCGCCGGGGATGGCGACCGTGTATGCGGGAATGGACTCGCTTCCCTGCTCAGAGGCGGCTTCGCGGGCAGCTGGCGCGGGCGCCAGGGAAAGGCGCAGTTCGCGGGGGGTGCGCTCGGCAAGCAGTCCGTGCGCGAGCTCGCGCTTCTGGCCGGCCTTGCCGCCGAGGGCCAAATGGCGCAGAGCCTCGGTGGCGGCAAAGTCGGGAGCGGCGCCGAGTTGCAGCGCCGCATGACGCAGCAGACGGCGCTGCACGGCAGCAGGGAGCGCGGCCAGGCGGGTAACGTCGAGAGCCAGCGCCTCAGCCGCAGCGCGGCCGCCGCCGCGGATGGGGCGTCCGGCAAGGATATGCTGCGGGGCGAGGCGGGCCAGCTCGGCCTGCCACCAGTCCTCTTCGTCGCGGGCCAGCGCGGCCATCTGAGCCAGGTGCTCGCGCAGGCGCGGGTTCCAGGACTCCAGTTGCGGCAACAGCTCGTGACGAATACGGTTGCGCGTAAAGGTGAGATGGCGGTTGGAGGAGTCCTCGCGCCAGGTTTGCCCCATGGATTGAAGATAGACCTCCACTTGGGCGCGCGTGGCGGCGAGCAGAGGGCGCAGGATGCGGCCCTCAGGAAAAACGACCACAGGATGGATGCCTGAGAGGCCCTCAGTCCACGCGCCGCGCAGGAACTTGGCCACTACGGTTTCGGCCTGGTCGTCGAGGGTGTGGGCGGTGGCGATGGCATCAAGCGGCGTCTCGGCCAGAAGCTGACGAAACCAGGAGTAGCGCAGATGGCGAGCCGCTTCCTCGATGGTCTGGTTGTTTTTTTGGGCTTCGGCAGCGGTGTCAACGCGGGCCTCGTGGAATGGCAGCCCTAGCTCAGCGGCCAGCGCGCGGGCAAACTCGAGATCGGCGCCGGCTTCCGCGCCGCGCAGGCCGTGGTGAAGGTGGGCGGCATGGAGGACGAGACCAAGTCCCGCTGCGCATTGGTGGAGGACGCGCAGCAGGGCCACGGAGTCCGCGCCGCCGGAAAGGCCAACAGCAAGACGCAGGCCGGGACGGAGCAATCCGGTATCGATGGGAAGCGGAGTGGAGCGCGACGGGCGCATCCCAAAATGATAAGCCGGGAAGGGCGACGGTGCGGCAAGCGAGGGGAAACGCCTGCCGGCGCGGCTGCCCCTGGAGGTGTGTACCGTTGTATACTCCAGCGGGTATGCAAGTATTTGCGATTCTTCCTGCCGCGGGACTGGGAACCAGAATGGCCGGCCCGCAGCCCAAGCAGTTTCTGGCCCTCGCCGGGGTTCCGATTCTGATTCATTCGCTGCGCGCCTTTGCCGCGGTGAAGCGAGTGACGGCGATTTATGTTGCCGTGCGCAAGACCGAGATGGAGCGCGTGGAGGCCCAGATTGCGGAGTACGGATTTGCGGGCCGGGTGCGCGTAGTGGAAGGCGGCGACCACCGGCAGGATTCGGTGGCCCGTGCGCTGGCGGCGGTGCCCGCCGAGGGCGACGACCTTGTGCTGGTGCACGACGCGGTGCGTCCCCTGATCGACGCAGCCACCATTGAGCGCACCATCGACGCCGTGATCGAGCACGGCGCGGCCATTGTGGGTCTGCCGGCGGTGGACACCATCAAGCAGGTGGAGCGGACCGCGCATGGCGCCGTGATCACATCGACGATTCCGCGCGAGTTCGTGGTGCTGGCGCAGACGCCGCAGGGTTTCCGCTACGGGCTGCTGCAGAAGGCCTTTGCCGAGGCCACAGCGGATGGCTTTGTGGGCACCGACGAAGCCTCAGTGGTGGAGCGGGCGGGGCTGCCGGTGGCCGTGGTGCACGGCTCACAGGTTAATGTGAAGATTACCCAGCCGGGCGACCTGGAGTTAGCGGAGTTTTACCTGAAACAGCGCGCCGGCTGAATCGAGGCACGGAGACCCAGTCGGATCATGAGTACACGCATTGGATTTGGCTACGACTCGCATGTTTTCAAGCCCGGCGTGCCGTTGCGCATCGGCGGGATGACGCTGGATCACCCGGAGGGACTGGCCGGGCACTCTGACGGCGACGTGGTGCTGCACGCGATTACCGATGCGCTGCTGGGCGCCGTGGCCGCGGGCGACATCGGGAGCTTTTTTCCGCCGGGCGATCCGCGCTGGAAGAATGCGGATTCGGCGGTGTTCATCAGCCTGGCGCTGGAAGAACTGTTGCACGCCGGCTATCACATTCTGAACGTGGACGTAACCATGATTCTGGCGGCGCCGAAGATTGCGCCCATCGCGCCGGAGATGCGGGAGCGCATTGCCGACCTGCTGCGCATCGACGTGGGCAAGGTGAGCGTGAAGGCCAAAACGCCGGAGGGGCTGAACCTGGATCACGTGGCGCAGTGCCACGCGGTGGCGCTGGTGGAGCGGATTCCGGAGTCCGAAGAAGTGAAGAGCATGAGCGCGGTGATCGAGAGCCAGCGTCAGCTTGAAGACGTGGTGGAGGATCTGCTCAGCTCCGTACACGGCATCCCGAAGAAGCGGACCATCGCGCCTCTGTACGATACGGACGATATTACTTAAGGGCAGGGGTTAGAGGGCAACGCAAAGCGCTCGGGATGGGATGCGGTTGATGGATGCCTGCTGCTGAGACGTTGAGGGCCGGAGCGCAATGCTCCGGCCCTCGGCCGTTTGGGGTTTGCGGTTAGTTACCGGCGGCCACCGATACGGTTTGTGAGGCGGGGGCAAAGGCATCAACGAGCGAGACAACCTTCATTTGCGCTTGCAGTTCGCTGAGAGACGCCTTGCTGCGGGCGGTGACTTCGACCGGTTCGCCAGGAATGAGGTCGAAGTAATTGTCGGAGAGATCCACATCGAGGTTGCCGAAGCTGAGATAAACGCTGCGGGCCAGGACCGGCGCGCTGACGCGAATCTTGTAGACGCCGTCAGCGCCGGTGGTTTCAACCTTGAGTTTGGCCGGCTCGAGGCGGATTTGCTTGACCGGAGCCAGATAGATGAGGTTGCGCGAGATCTGCCTGCCTCCGGCGCTCAGTTCGGCCAGCACAAAGACGCGCGAGGTATCCGTGGCGCCGGCCTCGGCGAGCTTCTGCATGGGCCAGTCGAGATAGATCTGACTGGCAAGCGGGGCGATGGAGACGGGACGGGTTTCTTCGAGCAGGACCTTGCCGTCGAAGTCCATGAGGCGCACGTGGAGCGAAGCCGATTGGGCCTCGGTCTTGTCGGAGACGATGTAGAACTTGACGGCGCCGTCTTCGAGGTGCGGAGAAACGAGGACGGGCGCGTAGAAGCGGCGCGCGTAATATTGGAGCGCCTTCCAGCGGCCGAAGTAGTCAATGGATGACCAGGAAGCGACCGGCCAGCAGTCGTTCAACTGCCAGAAGATGGAGCCCATGGTTTCAGGGCGAGAGCGGCGCCAGTGTTCGGAGCCGATCTTGATGCCCTCGGCCTGCAGCACCTGGCTGACGTAGAGGAAGCTGGCAAAGTCCTTGGGCTCGGAGTAGTCCTTGAGCAGATAGTCATGGATGATGGAGTTGCCCTCGTTGTTTTTCTGGTGGGCAAGCATCACCGGGGTGAAGATGCTGGCGCGGTCCTGAGGTGTGGTGAAGGCCTCGACGGTGCGCATCTCAGGGAACGACTGGAAGCCGTACTCGGAGACGAAGCGCCAGTGGTGCTTCTCGTAGTCGGTGAAGGGGACACGGCCGTGCCAGACGCTCCAGTCGTGCATGTCGCCGGTCTCGAAGGTGGGAGTGACCGGCTCGTAGTCGGCGCTCCAGGAGCTGGGCCAGTAGGGCGTTTCCGGATTGAGCCGCGCGACCACGCGAGGCAGGATGCCGCTGAACTCGGTAAGGTAGTCCTGCCACATCTGCAAGCGGACATCGGGCGGCAGATTGTCGCGGCCGCCCCAGTGGAAAGCGGCTTCCGTCTCGTTGTTGCCGGACCAGAGGACAATGCTGGGATGGTTGCGCAGGCGGCGCACCTGATCCTCGGCTTCGACTTCGATGTTCTGCTTCCAGGAGTAGAGACCCGGCTGCCAGTCATTGCCAAACTGGAAGTCCTGCCAGATCATCAGGCCAAGTTGGTCACAGAGGGTGTAGAACTCGTCGGTCTCGTAGTAGCCGCCGCCCCAGTGGCGGATGGAGTTCATGTTGGCGTCGCGCGCGGACTCGAGAATGCGGCGGTAATCGGCGGTGGTGACGCGGTTGGGGAAGCTGTCGAAAGGAATGACGTCAGCCCCCTTCCAGAAGATGGGAACGCCATTCACAAGGAACTGGAAGGAGCGGCCCCACTTGTCGAGATGGCGGTCGAGAACGACGGAGCGCAGGCCGGTCTTGACACTGCGCGCCTCGGCCTGGCCGCCGCCGGCGTCGAGTTTAGCGGTAAAGGCGTACATCGACTGCTTGCCGTAGCCGTTCGGCCACCAGAGGTCGGGATGCACGATTTCGGCGGGCAGGTCGATGACATTGAGTCCGATGTGGAGAAGCGTTTGGGCGGTGAGGGTGACCGGCCTGCCGGCGGCGGTATAGCTGACGGTGACAGTAGCCGGGCCATCGCTCGACGCCTCCACGTCCACCTCGGCGTCGATGTGGGCCACTTCCTTGCTCACGTCGCGCTGATGGATGGCGAAGTCGGAGATGCGGGCCTTGTCCCATGCCTCGATACGCACCGGGCGCCAGATGCCGCTGGTGACAAAGACCGGCCCCCAATCCCAGCCGTACTCGTAGGCGGCTTTGCGAACATAGGTCTTGGGAGCGGTGTGCGTCTTCGGCTGCCAGGGATCGGTGGCGGCGATCTTCTCCGCTGCCTCTTCGGGCGGCGGGAAGAGCACGCGCAGCTCGTTTTTGCCCACATGCAGATGAGCCTTGACCGGCACGCGCCAGATGCGGAACATGTTGTCGGCGTCGAGAATCTTGTCGCCGTTCAGATAAACTTCGCTGGCGGCATCGAGCCCATCAAAGACGAGATCGACATTGGCGCGGGCCATGATGGCGGCGGGAACGTCGATGGTGGTCTGGTATTCCCATGCCTCTTTGGAGATCCACTGGAGCTTGGCTTCGTTGTCGCGATAGAAGGGATCGGGAATCTTCTTATTGGCGATGAGGTCGAGGTGGACATCGCCGGGAACTTTGGCGGGCAGCCAGCCATCATCGGCGGCCTGACCAGCCTTGACCTGGCGAAACTGCCAGCCGTTGTCGAGCGAAAGCACGGCGTTCTGCGCGATGGCGCCCTGTGCGCGCGCCGGCTGGCTCCCGAGACCCACTGTGCCCAAGGCAAGGGCGCAGGATACCACTCCAAATGCAAGCAAGTTGCGCATTGCATATCCTCCAAAATTTGGCCCGCAACATGGCGTTTGCGAACGGGAAAAATCTCTTTAAGAATCCGGGGATAAGGGTATCACGCGAGCGGATTGCGCTCCCTGACCGGTTCTGCGTTCGAGGATTTTCATCTGCGCCCGCAGGCGATGCAAACGGCTGTGCATCACAGCCTCCCGCCACGGCCGTTGGGTGCGCAACGACAGCGGCAAGATGATGTTGTGCCGCCAGCAGGCGGTCGTGAAGGAAAAGGCGGGCGCCACTCGCGGCAAGGCGGTTGCCGATCATGCGGATGGCGGGAGATGACTAAGGAGCGGCTCCGATGCGCGTAGCGACGACGGAGATGAGGCCGCACACTCTCAAGCAATGGCCGGGACTGAAATCCTTCGCGGTGATCGAATCCGAGCGCGCCGCCGGAGGCAAGACGACGCACGAGCAAAGGCTGTACATCAGCAGCCTGGCGCCGGACGCGGCCCGGATGGCGGCCACGGTGCGCGCCCATTGGCCGGTGGAGAATCGCCTGCATTGGTGCATGGATATTGCCTTCAACGACGATCAGATGCGCGTCCGCACACGCCACGCCGCGCACCATCTGGCCTCTCTGAAACAGCTCACCCTGAATCTGATCCGCATGGATCCGGTGAAACGAAAAGGCGGAATCAAAGCCAGACGAATCATCGCCGCCACCAGCGACAACTACCGCGCCCATCTACTCGGACTGGGATGATCGCAAGGCAACCTCATGCTCCTTCTACTTTCGCCTTCTCTTCATGCCATCACCCTGCGTAATTCGTTGACTCTGCGCGTGGAATCAAGTATTCTGAAGACCTTGCGCGGTGTTGCGCCTGGGGTCTGTGTGTTCGCGCCCGGATCCGGCCCGGTGAGGCCCTTTTGAGGGTTCAGCAGGCAACAGGCCAGCGGGGGTGGGGATTTTCACTTGCCTTTCCGCTGCGATCAAGCTCCTGATGGGGTCAGCTCGCGCAATCCTCACCCGAACAGTGTTGTTTGGCAGTGGGTGAAAGAGAGGCCCGTGCGTGGTTGGCGCGGGGTTAGGGCGCGTTGCGCCAGGTTTTTTGTCGAGTTTCTAAAGGGCAGGAGAGAGATGTCTACCTTTGTTCCGAGCGGCAAGGAAATTGACCGCAAGTGGTTTGTGATTGACGCGAGCGGACAGACGCTGGGGCGCTTGGCGACCAAGGCTGCCAGTGTTCTCAGCGGCAAGCTCAATCCCCAGTATGTGCCGTATCTCGATACCGGCGATCACGTGATTGTCATCAACGCGGAGAAGGTTCGCCTGACGGGCCTCAAGGCCGACAGCAAGGTATACCGGCGTTATACCGGTTTTCTGGGTGGGCTGCGCGAGGAGTCGTACACGCGGCTGATCAACCGCCGGCCCGAGAGGGTTCTGGAAGAGGCCATCAAGGGCATGTTGCCCAAGACCAAACTTGGACGCCGCATGGCCTCCAAGCTCAAGGTTTACCGTGGCGACCAGCATCCCCATCAGGCGCAGCAGCCGGTGGAAATGAAGATTGCGTAAGAGCGTCTATCCGCCATCAGCTTCCGGTTTTTTTCTTGTGGGATGGAGAGGCGAGAAGAGCCGGGAAGCGGATTGGCACCAACAAGCTGAAAGCGGAGAGCTGACAGCGAGGAGTTGAGAGAAGGAATGGCAGATCTGGTTCAGTACTACGGAACGGGGCGCCGCAAATCCGCGATCGCCCGCGTCTTCCTGCGCCCGGGCACGGGTGAGTGGAAGGTCAACGGCAAGGCGTTCGAGGAGTATTTTGTCACCGAGCAGCAGCGGGTTGCCGCCAAGCGCACCCTGGCCGTGGTGGAGCTGTCTTCGAGTTTTGACGTTGTGGCCAATGTGCGCAGCGGCGGCGTTACCGCTCAGGCGGATGCGGTGAAGATGGGCACCGCCCGGGCTCTCATCGAGTTCAATCCCGAGTTGCGCAAGGCGCTGAAGGCGGAAGGCCTGCTGACCCGGGACGCCCGCATGAAGGAGCGCAAGAAGTACGGTCAGCGCGGCGCACGGGCAAGGTTCCAGTTCAGCAAGCGCTAGGGCGTTTGCAGTGGTCAGTGTTCAGCCGAACCGGTTGGGACACGGACTGATCACCGGCCCCTGATCGCCGTTTCACCAAATTCCCGCAAAGGCGGGTTCAATCCGGGCCAGGCGAAGGCTAGCCCGGATGCAATCCACGAAGGAGACGAATGGCCACGATCACGATGAAGGAGCTGCTCGAAGCGGGAGTACACTTCGGGCACCAGACCAAGCGCTGGAATCCCAGGATGAAGGAGTACATCTTCGGCGAGCGCAACGGAATCTACATCATTGACCTGCAAAAGACCCTCAAGCTGTTCAAAGACGCATCCAGGTTCGTCACTGACCTGTGCGCCTCCGGCAAGACGATTCTCTTTGTTGGCACCAAGCGTCAGGCTCAGGATGCCGTTGCCGAGGAGGCCGCCCGCGCCGGGATGCCCTATGTCAACCAGCGCTGGCTGGGCGGACTGCTTACCAACTGGGTCACCGTGCAGAAGTCGGTGAAGCGCCTTCAGGAACTCGATGAAATGGCCGTGGACGGCCGCTACGAGCTGCTGACCAAGAAAGAAGTCATTAAGCTGGAACGAGAGCGCAAGCACTTGCAGGCCAACCTGGCCGGTATCAAGGCCATGAAACGGCTGCCCGACGCCCTCTTCGTCATCGATTCCAATAACGAGACCATTGCTGTCAAGGAAGCGCGCAAGCTGGGCATACCGGTGGTTGCCGTCGTGGACACAAACTGCGATCCCACTTTGGTGGACTACGTGATTCCGGGTAACGACGACGCTCTGCGCGCCATCCGCCTGTTCACCTCCAAGATCGCCGATTCGGCTGCCGAGGGTGTGAATCTGGTAGGCGACAAGGCCTTTGTCGAGGATCAGCCTGTTTCTGGGGAAGGTGGCGGCGAGGCTGCTGCCGAGCCCGCCAATGGTGAAGATGTTGACCTCGAAGCCGCGCTCGGCGGCGGCATCCGCAAGGCTCCGGCCGTTGTGGCCGCGCTCGAAGAGGACGATGCCATCGAGGGCGCTCTTTAATCTTCCTGCGCACCTGGTGTGCGCATCCTGAGGGAAGCGTGGCCCCACGGTTGAGCGCCACGCTTTTCTTTTGCCGGCACCGGCCGGCATCCGGCTCCGTGGCGCGCGCCTCGGCCCTGGATGCGGGAAATCTTAACCGCCATGCGCCCCGCTGGCTGCCTGTTGGCGGCGCCGGGACGGAAAACGAAAAGAGAGATGACCACTGTGAGCGAAAAGATTGATGCCAAATTAGTGAAGGAACTTCGCGACAAATCCGGCGCCCCCATGGGCGACTGTCTCAAGGCCCTGCAGGAAACCAAGGGCGACATAGAGGCAGCTTTTGTTGTGCTGCGCAAGCGGGGCATGGCCTCTGCCCAGAAGAAGGCTGCCCGCACCACCAATGAGGGCGCCGTGGGCACGTATATTCATGCCGGGGGCAAGATTGGCGTTCTTCTGGAGCTGAACTGCGAGAGTGATTTTGTCGCCCGCACCGAGGATTTCCAGGAACTGCTCAAGGACATTGCCATGCACATTGCGGCCTCTGACCCGCGCTATGTGCGGCCGGAAGACGTGACGCCGGCCGATCTTGAGCGGGAAAAGGAGATTTTCCGCGCCCAGGCCGCGGCAACAGGCAAGCCCGCAGCGGTGGTTGAAAAGATTGTCGAGGGCAAGATGTCCAAGTTCTACGAGGAGGTTTGCCTCGTCGAGCAGCCCTTCATCAAGGATCAGGCCGTCAGCATCGAGGAACTGATTGCCACCAAGGTGGGCAAGCTGGGCGAAAACATTACCGTCCGGCGCTTCGCCCGCTTCAAGGTGGGCGCCTCCGACTGGACGGTGGCCACTACGCGCAGCGCCGGCGAAGGGGCGGAGTAACTTCCCACTTCGCATTCGATGTGGCAAGAGCCCGGAGATGTTTTCGGGCTCTTGTTGTAGCAAGGCTGTTGCTCCGTCTGAAAACACTCCGTATCGGCCCATGTGCGATACTCGAATTGCTATGTACAAACGCATCGTCCTCAAGCTCTCCGGCGAGGTGCTTGCCGGTCCTCGCGGCTTTGGCCTTGATGCCACCAAGATCGCCGAAATCACCAGCGAAATTGCGGATGTTCATGCCCTGGGCGTGGAGATCGGCATTGTTGTCGGCGGCGGCAACATCTTCCGCGGCGTGGCCGATCAGGCCCGCGAGATGGACCGCGTGAGCGCCGACAACATGGGCATGCTTTCAACGGTCATCAACGCCATTGCCATGCAGGACGCGCTGGAGCAGCGCGGCGTCCAGTGCCGCGTGATGAGCGCAGTCTTCATGAACCAGGTTGCCGAGCCCTACATCCGCCGCCGCGCCGTGCGTCATCTGGAAAAGGGCCGCGTGGTTATCTTTGCCGCCGGCATAGGCAATCCTTTCTTTTCTTCGGACACCGCCGCCAGCCTTCGCGCCATGGAGATCAAGGCCGATGTTCTTCTTAAAGCCACCAAGGTGGAGGGCGTCTTCAACGCCGATCCCGAACGCGTCAAGAATGCAGTCAAGTACGACCAGATTACCTATATGGAGATCCTCCGGCAGGGCCTCAAAGTTATGGATCTCACCGCTGTCAGCCTCTGCAAAGATAACAACATGCCCATGATCATCTTCAATATGAACCAGCCCGGCAACATCCGCCGGGTGGTGAGAGGCGAGAAAGTCGGCTCCCTGGTTACGGCCTAGGCCTGCCATGGCGCATTTGCGAGTTTGGGGAGGCGCGCTGGTCGATTTTTTGTCAGCCGGGGGCATCGACATGTGCGTCAAACTGACAGGGGTGCTCAGTTGACCGCGCCGGTTCCGTGGCGCCGCGCCGCGATTTCCGCAAGTCCACTCGGCCGGGTAGCCTGCCGCCGGAGACATTGAATTTTCCGTGGAACTTCGCAAGCCAGAACGTTTGAACGCACTCACCGGCCTGCGCAGCTTCGCGGCTGTCAATATTGTTTTCTTTCACTTTTCCAACCCCCGCTGGTTCGGCATTTTTGCTCCTGTCGTGAACGCCGGCTATGCCTCGGTCAGTTTCTTTATTCTTCTGTCCGGTTTCGTTCTGGCTTACAACTACTCTTCCCGTGCGCGTAACGGCCAGCTCAACAGGGTGCGATTCTGGAAGGCGCGCTTCACCCGTCTTTATCCCATCTACCTGCTGAGCCTGCTGCTGAGCTGGCGCATGATTGCCCCTGAATACAGCGCTCACACACACGCCATGTTCTGGACCGGGATGGTACTGACTCCGCTTCTGCTTCAAGGCTGGGTTCCCATGCTGGCCACATTTCTCAACACGCCGGCCTGGACCATGTCGGCCGAGGGATTCTTTTACTTTCTTTTTCCCTGGCTGGCGCGGTGGAGACGCCCCGCCCGCCGTTGGCATTATCTGGTGCAGTTGGGCATCGTTTGGGCTATTGGGCTGGTTCCTGGCACACTCTATGTTGTTTTCAATCCCGACGGCATTGCCCACCCGAACCGCTTCAGTTGGGGGCCCTGGCTGCAGGCGCTGAAGTTTACCCCTCTGCCTCACCTTGCCAGTTTTGTGTTTGGCGTTCTTCTTGCCGCGCTCGACGAACTCATCGAGCGCGCCGGTGGCCTCCGTCTTTTTCTCGGTCTCTTTGGCTTTACCGCCCTCTTCTGGATTCTCGAATACGGCACGCGCGTCCCCTACGCTCTTCTTCATGACGGCCTGCTCATGCCCATTTTCGGCTGCATGATTCTCGGCCTGGCAGGACAGAACGCCCTGGCGCGCGTCCTCGGCTGGCGTCCCCTGGTTTTCGTTGGTGAGGCCAGCTACTGCCTTTATCTGCTGCATTTCAACTTCTGGAATCTGATTCACGATACGCACGTCCTGAACCGTCTGGGTCTGGCCCGCTTCGACCCGTGGATCAGCTACATCATTCTCGTCGCGATGGCGGTGCTCGCCCTTCACCTGGTTGAAAAGCCGGCGCAGCGCAAGCTCCGTCAGTGGATGGCGGCCTGATTCGCGCGCCCGGGACGTGGAAGGATGGAGGAATTCGAAGACACGCTCTATGGCAGGGGCGGAAGAGCGGCGGAAGGCAGGTGCGTTTTGCCTCCAGGACCAGCGCGTCCTCCTCCTCTGGCGCGGCAAAATGGCCCAGCCAATTTGGCTGGGCCATACGCTTTCGTGCGTGATACGCGGATTACGGCGTGACCGACTGCACGTTGTGGTTGCCGTTGGGGATGCCTGTGATGGCAGTGGGCTGCGGTCCCGACGGGTAAGGCGTTGACTGCGTCGGGGTCAGCGATCCAGCGATCGGATCCAGAATGAATCCCGAGACGGAGTTGCCCGAGTAGTTTGCCGTATAGACAAAGCGTCCCAGCGACGGATCGACCATGATTGCCACCGGCGAGGTATCGGTCGGATTCGTGAATCCGTTCGCTACGTTCACTGTGGCTGTCAGCACGCCTGTCGAAAGATCGATTGAAAACGCGGAGACGGTCGAGTCCAGCTCGTTGGCCACGTACACAAACAGGCCACGCGGGTCGATGGTGATTGCGTCCGGCTCCTTGCCGGTTGCGGTGGGAGGAGAAAGGAGGAAGTTGAGCACGCTGCCCGATTGCACCGTGTAGCCGATAAGCTGGCTCGATGCGAAATCGGCTACATAGACAAACCGGCCGGTTGGGTCGGCGCTCAACGCCATGGGTTCCACGCCAGCCTCCAACGGGCCTCCTCCTACTTGCGTCAAGACGCCATTGGAATCCACGCTGTATCCGAAGATCCAGCCTGGATTGGCCGTGTCTCCTGGAATCGTTGAGCCGGTCGGATTATAGACCGACTGGTCGTATGCTGTTACGTAGACCGCGGCATTGGTTGGCAGGACGGTAACTTGCGTCGGAATCAAAGTGTCGCCGGTGTGGCCCGGGACCAGCAGGACAGTGGGCGGCAGCGCGGCAGCGGCGTTTATGGTTCCGTCCGAGGCCAGGGGAAACGCAACCAGCATCGCCGATCCGGCTCCGCTTCCCTGGATGAACAATCCATACAGGTAGGTCCCCGCCTGGTTGACCGCGATCGATACGGGTTTTCCGTACCCTGTCACCGTGTCCTTTTGGGTCAGATTTCCGCTCGTATCGATCACAAAATGCACAATGTTATTGCTCGTCCCCTGGTTGGCCACGTAAAGACTCGTGTAACTGGAGGTGAGCGCCAGCGCAACCGGATTCTGGCCGCCCGACGATACCGAGGGCATTCCCGTTCGCAGCGCTCCCGACGCGCCGTCGGCCGCGAATATCTGGATCTGCCCCTCGCTGCCCGCGCTTGAGTTCGACGACGAAGTGGTCAGATAAATATAGTCGATCGAAACGAGCTGGCAGGCCGCCAACAGCATGGCCACTGCCAGTCCGAGTACAGAGACCAGAACGAGCTGGCTCAATTTCCTGAACTTCATGCGCTTCCTTCGTCGTGGGCCATGGCTACTAGCCCCCGCAATAAAACTTGTTTGGGTTATCCCGCATTCATTGTAAAGCCCGGTAAGGGGTACTGCCACTTCCCCACGGCACGCGCCGCCCGATCCTCGCATCCCCCTGGTTCTTCCTAGGTTACAGGCGGCACTCCGTGCGGAATCGCCGCTGCTGCTGTCGGCAGCGCATTCGCACGATACGGAGAGTCCTGCGAGTTGATGAGGGTGCCGCTGGTTGGATCCATCTGGAAATCGGATACCGAACTGCCCAGAAAATTCACCGTGTACAGATAGGTATGCAGCGCCGGGTCGATGCCCAGAGCCACAGGCTGTTGGCCGGTGGCATAGGTGCCAATCTGCGTCAGCGCTCCGGCATTGATGGAGTAGGCCGTGACGGTTGCGTCCAGAAGGTTGGTCACGTAGAGGTAGTGGCCGGAGGGATCCGCCAGGATTGCGGAGGGCTGTGTACCAGCCTGAAAGGTGTTTCCGCCCCCTTCTCCGCTGGTCAGCGGCGTCAGGGTTCCGCTGTTCACGGCGTAGCCCAGCACTTTCCCTGCCGAGGAATCAGCTACGTAAACATAGCTTCCCGTGGGGTCGCTGGTAATGGCCGATGGTTGAATTCCCGCGGGCAGCGGCACGCCGCCGTTCAGGGGCGTGAGCGCGCCCGTGGATGCCACCGAGAATCCAAATACATATCCCGCATTGGCCGTCGTATCGTAGGCAGACACATACAGGTTGCTTCCCGACGGCAACACGGCGATGCCGGTGGGCTGGATGATGTCGCTGCTCCCGGCAAGAGCCAGCGGCCAGTAATTCAAGTTCCCATTTACCAGTGGCGCGCCCAGGGTTCCATCCACCGTGGTTGATCCGGCCGCCGGCGGTCCAGAAACGGGATAGACAGCTATCGATCCCGAACACGGCGAGGTTGTCGAGCAACTGTTCAACGGTTGATAGGTGTCCAGCACAAAGAGGTTTGAGCTGGTGATTGCCATCGCCGTGGGAAAGATTCCGGGCGTGTTGACCGTGTCCTGGGGATATAGTTTGCCGTCAATGCCGATCACAAACTGCACGATCGAATTGTCGTCCTTGTTTATGACATAAAGGTTCTGAGAGTCCGTGGATGCCACCGCGGCAACCGGGTTACGGCCTTGCGAAGGGAAGGGCGATGCCGGAATCTGGCGCATAAAGCCCGACCGCATGTTGATTTCGAAAACGTCTACCTGCCCGTAGTTATTCGTTCCCGCCGCCAGCGAGCTGGTCACATACACATAGTCCACGGTATTCGTGGCCCCGCAGGCCGTCAGCAGCCCCGCTACCAGCAGGCTGGCCGCCGATACCGCGAGCAACTGTCCCGATTTGTTGAGCTTCATGCGCATCTTTCGTCTGCGGACCGGCTGTCCAGTCCTCAGTCAGGTTTGGATTCGAACCCGCTCGCCTTCATTTTCCGCGCGCGGCATCCGCCTTCGTTCCTTGTCCCGGCTTGCGCCAATCCGGTTGAGGCGCTGTTGTCCAGCGCCCCGTCCCGTTCGCTGCCGCTTAATCGGTGCGCCCGCTCACCAGGCACCAGCTTGCCGGCCCTTGCAGCGGATAGCTTCCCGGCGCACGGAGGTTGTTGAGCACACCCGCGTTTTCATCGAGCATTCTTCCCGTCACAGACGAATCATTCGCGTTGGCCGTGTAGACATATTGATCGGATGGATCTTCGACGATGCACATCGGTCCGGAACCAGAGCCAAACGGCTCACCGGCGATGAAACTCAACTGCAGCGTGGCAGGATCGATCACGTAGCCGGCGATTCCGCTTTCGCTCGTGGTCTGGCCGGTGTTGTTATTCCCGAAGTTGGCCACGTACACCCACTTGCCTTTTGCCTCGGTCATGATGGCCACCGGGTTGGCCAGCGTTGGATCGTCGGCGATCGGGCCGCCAGTCCGTGGATTCAGCGATCCACCTGAACCCAGCGTGAAGGGCAAAATCTGGCTCATCGCTCCAATGGAGTTCGTGCCCGCCGGGGGCTCATTATCCAGCAAGTAAATGGTCGGTCCCGAGAAGACAATCGCCGTGCCCTGGGTGAAATTCGAGAACGACTGCGAGGTGTTCTGGCTCAGGGTCAACTGTCCGGTGCCGGTCGAGTACATGTAGGGGAAGACCGTGGTGCCGCCGCTGTAGGGGTAGTCCGTCGAGGCCGATCCGTTTAGTGTGAGTATCGAAGTGCCGGCAAACGCAAAATCGACGGCATTGGTGGGCACCGGGAAGTATGGCAACTGCACGGTCTCGTTCAGCGTCGCGGAGGCCTGTGCGTTAATCACCAGGCTGAGCCGTCCGGTGGTCTGATCCACTTTGAAGGCCGTGATGTCGCCGCATGCCTTGATGGGCTGGTTATTGCGATCGTTGCCCAGCGCCGCCGCGCAGTATGGATTATTGGGGCTGTTTGGCGAGTCGTGGTCAAGAACGTAGATAAACGTCCCCGTAGCATCGGAGATGATGCGGAACGGATTCACTCCCTGCGTGTAAAAGGTTTGCTGCGGAGTGAGAATGCCGTTTCCGCCCACCACGAACTGCGTGATGTTCGAGTTGATGCACGGGTCGGCCGTTGTGCAGTCTGCCCCGCCCGAGGCCGTTGTGCCCCGGTTCAGCACATAAAGAAAACGGCTTCCACTGATCAGCACGGCGCGGGAGGGGTTTGCTCCGCCGGAGGAGATCGGCAGTCCATTGATTGCCGTCAACTGCCCTGTGTTGTGGTTGATTTTGAAGCCCGATATGATGCCCGCCCCGTTCGCTTGAGCCGTTACGGTGCCCGTGATAAACAAATAACCAACCGACCAACTCTCGATGCAAGACGATACACCAAAAATGACGGTTGCAGAGAGGGCGCCCATCAGTAGGGCCTTGCCGAATTTCCTAAACTTCATGCGATTCCTTCGTCCTGGGCAGGCGTACGCCGCCAAGTTTCCTGATTCCACAGCAGAGCTGGGTTGGGATCCGTCCCTGATGCATTGTAAAAGCCAAGGGCTGCTTGTGCCTAGTTTCTCACGGACAAGCCGCTCTACCTGGCTTTCCAGGGCAAAATTGCGGTCGATTTTCTGTCCCCGGGCAGGGAAGTCCGGTTACGGGCGGCATTTTGTCAGAAAACGCCACCCGCCACGGCATCCGCAAATCTCGAAGAGACATGCGGACCTCGAAACCGCTGTTTTCAAGCGCCGCGCCTTCTACCAAACGCGGCAGGAGTGTTGCGGATACATCGGCTGCCCCTTCTTGCAGCCAAAGGCTTTTCCGAAGGCATCGAAGTTTTGCACCGAGCCGTTCACGCGCCAGCGTCCCGGCGAGTGTGGATCGACCAGCGCCGATTGCCGCGCGGCCTGCTCGGTCTGGTTCTGGCACCACACCTGGGCAAAGCCCAGGAAGTAGCGCTGCGCCTCGGTGTAGCCGTCGATGGTTTCGTCCAGGTTCTTGCCTTCGGAGGCTAGCGTGTTTTGCAGCGCGATATAGGCGATGCGCAGTCCGCCGTTGTCGGCGGTGTTTTCGCCCAGCGTGAGCCTGCCATTCAGCTTCTGCTCGGCTACATCACCATGCGCCGGCGCGGCTTCAAAACCCGAGTACTCGTCGGCCACACAGCCGGTGCGCTCTTTGAAGGCCGCACGGTCGGCTGGCGTTTGCCATTCGCGCAGGTCGCCCTTGCCGTCGTACTGGGAGCCTTCGTCGTCGAAGCCGTGCGTGATTTCGTGGCCAATCACCACGCCGATGCCTCCATAGTTCACGGCCGGATCAATGGTGGGATCAAAGAAAGGAGGCTGCAGGATTCCGGCCGGGAAGTTGATGTCGTTCATGGAAGGGTCGTAGTAGGCGTTCACAGTCGGCGGCGTCATGTCCCATTCCTTCTCGTCAACCGGCTTGCCCAGATGGCCCAGGTTCCAATCGCGCTCGAAGACCGCTGTGCGGCGCAAATTGCCCATCAGGTCGTCGCGGCTCACCTTGAGCGCGGAATAGTCGCGCCATTTTTCCGGATAGCCGATCTTGTTCCGGATCATGGCCAGCTTCTCCGCGGCGGCTTTCTTGGTCGCCTCGCTCATCCAGGGCAGCGTCTGGATGTCCTCGCCCAGGCTCTTTTCCAGCGCGGCCACCAGCTTTTCCATGCTGGCTTTCGACGAGGGCGGGAAGTTGACCTTCACCCAGTCCTGGCCCACGGCTTCGCCCAGCGCCCGGTCGGTCATGCTGGTGCACTGCTTCCAGCGGGGGGTGGGTTCCCTTTGCCCGGCCAGCGTGCGGCCATAGAAGGCAAAATTCTCGTCAAAAAACGCCTTGGGCAGGTTGGATGCAGCCGCATGGAGCAGATGCCACCGGAAGTACGACTTCCATGCCGGCACGGGCTCGGTGGCGATCAACTCGCTCAGTTCCTTGAAGTAGTCCGGCGTGGCCACGTTGAGGGTGTCGAAGCGGCTCACCTTCACGGCCTTGAAGTAGTAGCTGAAATCAAACTCCGGCGCCAGCTTGTCCAGCTCCGTCAGCGTGTAGATGTGATAGCGGTTTTCGGGCTGCCGCAACGCCGTCCGGCTCGTCGAGCTCCTGGCCAGGGCCGTCTCGATCTGCATCACCGCCGCCGCTTCCTTCCCCGCCTCTTCCGGCGAGTCTCCGGCCAGCGTGAACATCCTGGTCACATGCTCGACAAACTCCGCGCGAATCTTCTGGAAGCGCGGATTGTCTACCAGATAGTAGTCCCGGTCCGGCAGCGAAAGGCCTGCTTGCGACAACGCGGCAATCTGCCTGGACGAGTCCTTGTCGTCCTGCTGCACGCCGAAACGGAAGAGCGGCGCTGCGTCGCCTGCCCCCTCCAGATCGCCCATGAGCGTGCTCACGCCCTTGGCGTCCTTCAGTTCACTGATGCGCTTCAGCGCCGGGTCCAGCGGTTTCAGTCCCTCCTGCTCGATCCGGCTCGTGTCCATGCACGCCGCATAATAGTCGCCATACTGCTTCTCCAGCGGCGTCTTGGGATCCTTGGCGGCAGCGCTCAACTCTTCCCACAGCAGATAGCGATTGCGCTCGCCCAGCAGCGAGAAGCTCCGCGCCCAACGCACCTGATCGGCGGGGATGGGGTTGGCCTTGATCCAGTTTCCACACGCGTACTGATAAAAGTCCACGCAGGGATCGACACTTTTGTCAATTGCCTTGAGATCGAAGCTCTTGATGGCCGCCGGCTCCGTAGGTCTGGAGTTGTCGGGAGCCGCGGCCGTTTGCGCAAAGACGGTTCCTGCCGTCAGCAGCAAAACGGATGTCAGACGAATGCAATTCATTGGCTTTCCTCTTCAAAAAAAGCATCCCCGGCCTTTCGCGGCTCTGCTGCTGCCTGCGGACGGGGCCGGGATTCGATTTGGAGCCGCCGGATTCTTTCGGGCCGCGCCGCACAGAAGGTTACCACGCCCGCCCACTTTCGCAACCACGCCCGGTCCTCTCCCGATTGCCATTGCAGCCCGCAGCCGGCGCCGTCGAGACCGGGCGTCTTGCCGAAACTCAGTGAAACGTGAAGCAGCCGCGATTTTGCTCGATGAGCGCCTCAAACGCCTCTGAAGGCATCGGCTTGCCGAACAGGTATCCCTGGAATGCATGGCAGCCCATGTCGTCCAGCAGCGCCCGCTGCTCTTCGGTCTCCACGCCCTCGGCAATCACCGAAAGTCCCAGCACCATGCTCAGCGTAATGACCGTCTGCACAATGGCCGTGCTGCTGATATTCCGCGGAATATCCCGCACAAATGATCGGTCGATCTTCAGCTGGTCCAGCGGCAGCCGCTTCAGATACGCCAGCGACGAGTATCCGGTCCCGAAGTCGTCAATGGAGAAGCGCACACCGCGCTCCCTGAGCGCCGTCATCTTGGCGGTCACGTCCTCGGCGCGATCCACCAGCATCGACTCTGTCAACTCCAGAGCCAGTAACCGTGGATTCGCGCCGGTTTTTTCCAGCGCCTGCAGAACTGTCTCTACAAAATCGGGATGCGCCAGTTGCAGCGGACTGATGTTGACTCCTACCGTCAGTCTCGCCGGCTGAATCCGCTCTTCCCACGCGACAATCTGCGCGCACGCTTCTTCCAGGATCCAGCGACCCAGCGGCAGGATCAGCCGCGTCTCCTCGGCCAGCTTAATAAACGCGCCCGGCGCCAGCATGCCCCGCTGCGGATGCTTCCACCGCACCAGCGCCTCGGCCCCGGCCAGTTTTCCGGCTTCCACCTGTGGCTGGTAGTACAACACAAATTCTCCCCCGCCGATCCCCGCGCGCATCTCCTCTTCCATCGCCGCCCGGATCCGCACCGCCTCCTGCAGTTCCGGCGAATAGAAGCTCATGGCGTTCCGTCCTGCTGCCTTCGCCTGGTACATTGCCAGTTCCGCTTGCCGCAGCACATCTTCTACTTCTACGCGGATGTGATCCGTTCCGAAGACCGAGATGCCGATGCTGCAGGTGCTCCGGCACTCAACTCCCTGGATTGGGCAGGGCTGCGCCACCGCGGCCAGAACCTTCTCCGCCACCCACCGCGCGTGATCGGCCGCCTCTTCCGCTGTCTTGCCAAGGTCCTCCAGCAAGAGCGCAAACTCGTCTCCGCCTAGCCGTCCCACGGTGTCGACCTGCCGAACGCACGCCGTCAGCCGCCGCGCCATCTCTTGCAGCAGCGCATCACCCGCGGGGTGGCCCTGCGTCTCGTTCAGCATTTTAAAGTTGTCCAGGTCCGCCATCAGCAGCGCCCGCATCTGCCCGGTGCGCGTCCCAAAGGCGATGCTTCTCTCCAGCCGCTCCATCACCAGCCGCCGGTTCGCCAGTTCGGTCAGCGGGTCGCGGAACGACAGGTTCCGGATTTGCTCCTCCGCTCCCAGCACCTCGGTTAGATCCCGTACCGCCGAGTGCACACACGCCTCGCCCGCCATCTCGAATGGCGCTGCCGAGAGAAGCGCCGTAAACCTCTCGCCGCTTTTCTTCCTTAGTTGCACCAGCCGGTTGCGATTGTCCGTCGAATGAAGGGCAGCCTCAATCGCCTTCTCGCGTTCTTCGACGTTCACCCAAATTTCCAGTTCCAGCGCACTGTGCCCGATCAACTCTTCCCGCGTGTAGCCCATCATTGCCAGGAGGGCGTCGTTAGCATCCAGATACACGCCGTCCCGTGCCCGCGAAATCGCAATCGCATCCATGCTGGTCTGGAATGCCGTCCGGTAGCGTTCTTCGCTCTCCCGCTTCGCCTCCTGGGCCTGCATCCCGGCCAGTTGCCGTTGATGCCGGCGATAGCGATCGGCCACGATGCTCATCAGTACGCAGTTCAGGGTGAAGAAAGCCAGCGTCAAGGCTTCCGACCATTCCCCGAGCTGGAACGAGCCCAGGGGTTTGAGGACGAAGACAGCCGACAGCCCCGTAGCCAGCAGACCCATCCATGGGCCCCACAGTACGGCGACGATGATCACCATCGGGTAAAAGGTGACAAAGGGAAACAACGTCACGTCGAACAGGTGTTCGATTCCCGATCGAACCAGATAAGCGGCCAGAACAAAGCTCGCAGTGAGTCCCGCGCGAACGGCCTGTTGAAACGCGGGGTTTTCTTTGGCCCTGGTGAAAGATAAACTTCCCACCCTCTACCTGATTCCCATCTCCGGCTGCACGGGGCGCAACCGCAGGCATCCGTGCCCGGGGTAACTCCGCAGGATTTTCGCGTTGGTGCCCCAGGTCAATTGCACTTTCGGGGAGTTTTTCCTTTTACTCCTTTTATTTTACTCCGCCCAGTCGCCCTTGACAGTCCGCGGTAGCGCCACTCCCAAGAGCTCCCCACTTTGCGGATGGAGCCACGCTGATATTTGCCCATGCAGCGTATTGCAAAAAAAAGTGTGGGGATCGTGGGGATTGGCTTTTTTCTATAAATTGTTGATTTTATGGAGCGGGAGACCGGGATCGAACCGGCGACATTCAGCTTGGGAAGCTGACGTTCTACCACTGAACTACTCCCGCCCATTAAAATCAATCATTTACGAGAAGGTGTCGCCCTTACTGTCCAATTTACTGTCCAAATCTGCTAAGATGGAGCCCTTGAGCGGTGTGGTTTGCAGCCCGCAGCGCGTCATGCGCTCGACACTAGGACAGTAGGTGGACAGTAAGAACATGAAGCGAATCTCTCTTACGCAGTATCGCACCGTCAATGGAAAGTGGCAATTCGTGCCGGTGGCACGAGATGACGCCGGCAATCCGCGGCCAACTGCGTATTCCGGTCGATGTGGGCCGGTGATTCCATTGGATGTGGGCCACTGATTCCGGTGTGATGTGGGCCGGGATTCCGTTTTGATGTGGGCCGCATTTTTGGTTTCACCGTAATCGTGGCCCA
>JAJZVX010000036.1 GCA_021846985.1 Acidobacteriota bacterium
TAGGGTCTCGATCCGCTGGTGACGACCTACCGCGGCGTCCAGGTATACGGCATGGACGCCAACACGCAGGGACTGGCGACACTGCAGATGCTGAATATCCTGGAGAACTTCGATCTGCGCGAGATGGGATTCCAGTCGGCGGCGGCGATTCACGCGCAGGTGGAGGCCAAGCGCCTGGCCTATGAGGACCGCGCGCGCTACTACGCTGATCCCCATTTTTCAAAGATCCCCATCGAGTGGCTGAACTCGAAGGAGTACGCCAGGGAGCGTGCCAAGCTGATTCGCCCGGACAGAATTCTGACGCCGGCCTATCCGGGCCAGGCGCCGAGCCACGGCGACACAACATACTTCACCACTGCGGACAAGGACGGGATGATGGTGTCGATGATCCAGTCGAACTTCCGCGGCATGGGATCGGGACTGGTGGCGGATGGGCTGGGGTTCATGTTCCAGGACCGCGGCGAGCTGTTCTCGCTGCAGGATGGACACCCCAACCTCTACGCGCCGGGCAAGCGGCCGTTCCAGACCATCATTCCCGGATTCGCCGTCAAAGACGGGAAGCCCTGGATGTCCTTTGGCGTGATGGGCGGCGATATGCAGCCGCAGGGGCAGGTGCAGATTGTGCTCAACCGCGTGGACTACGGGCTCGACATCCAGGCGGCGGGCGACAGTCCGCGCTGGCACCACGAAGGGTCGTCGCAGAGCATGGGCGAAGATCCGCCGGGATTGGGTCCGGAGGGCGTGCTGCATCTGGAGTCGGGCGTGCCCGTGGAGACGCGCAAGGCGCTCATCGCGCTGGGCTGGCCGATGGGACGCTCGGACGGCGGCTTTGGCCGCTACGAGTGCATCGAGCCGCGGCAGAACGGCAGCGACCGCGTGTATGCGGCGGCCAGCGAAATGCGGGCCGACGGGGTGGCGCTGGCGTACTGAGCTACGAGTCTGAAGGAGCGGCGGCGGGCCGGATGGGCATGGCGGCGTCGCGGCCCACGACGGTGGTCCACTCGCGTACATACCAGCGCTTGATCACTTGGTGCATGACGTAGGGATCGGCGCGAGCGAATCGCTCGGCAACATCGGGCGCGTCGCCCTGGAAGAGCAGGACGGCGCCATCGGCGGGCTTTGCGTATGCGCCGCCAAGAATCAGCTCGCCGCGCTCGCAGGCCTTCCCGGCATGGGCTAGGTGCGCATCGCGGAATTGTGCGCGGCGAGTGAGGTAGTCGTCGCCGGCCTCGTAGAACAAAAGATAGTGCATGCTGGCCTGTGCTCCTTGGCGTGGGGGTTTTCAGCTTGGATGCGGGTTGTCAGGGCGGGCGCATCGTTGCAGGGCGGTTGCAAGGCCGCGCACGGTCTCCTCGCGGACGATGAAGCGGTCGTATTCGCGGCCCCGAGTGGCGCCCATCGCCATGCCGGGTTTGCGAAAACGGACCGGACTGGAAACAGCGGTGCGGGCGCTCGCATGAAACGCGGTGGCGCGGGTGGCCTGGGCGAGGGCGGCGATATTCCGGGCGGTAATGCCGCCGCCGGGCATGATGGCGATGCGGCCTGCGGCCTGGGTAACCATGCGGGCGATCTGGGTGGCGCCCTGGGCCGCATCGGGCGCGCCGCCGGAGCTCAGGATGCAGGCGGCGCCGGTGGCGAGGACGGTTTCGAGGGCCTCGGACAGATCGGGTGTCATGTCGATGGCGCGGTGAAAGGTGACGGGAAGCGGCGCGGCCAGCTCGACTAACTGGCGGGTGCGCGAGACGTCTACGCAGGCGCGTTCGTCGAGCACGCCGAGGACAACGCCGTCGGCGCCGAGTGCGCGTGCGTGGCGAATCTCCTCCTGCATGGTTTCGAACTCATGGCGCGTATAGCAAAAGTCGCCTCCGCGGGGACGAATCATCGCGAAGATGCCGATTTGAATGTGACGGCGGACCATGGCGATCAACCCGGCGCCGGGTGTCACACCGCCCTCGGCCAGGCTGGAGCAGAGTTCCACGCGGCAGGCGCCGCCACGCTCGGCCGCGATGGCCGACTCGACCGACTCGACGCAGATTTCAAGGTCCATGCTGGATACGTTTCCTGTCTGCAAAGACCACATTGGCTCGTGGCAATTGTATCGTTCCGGCTGCCGGACGGGCGGCGGTGAGGGGCGGCACAACGCCAGGAAAAGACGATGGCCGCCGGCGACGAGCGCGATAAGAAGAACAGGGACGAAGGATTTGAGGTTCATGCGGCCGGCTTTCGGTAACGGCTTTCATGCCGGGCGAATCGAGCCGGTGTTGCGCGGTCCTCCGGCCGTCGCAGCAAGAATACTCCGGAGAATGCGCAATGCCTCATTGATTTTCGCGAACGATGCTGCAATGCCCGGGAGCTTCAGCCGGGAGGCAAGATGCTGTGCTATGGTCAACGGAAACGGAGGAAGAGATGCCGCGATATACGCGCCGCGCCTTGTTGAAAGCGGGGCTGGCAGCCTCGGCAGGAGCAATGGCATCAGGCAACCCTGCAACGTCGGCCCTGGCAGCGCCGGAAGCAGGAAAGGGGCAAGCGGAGGCCGGGCCGAAGGTGGCGATTGTGCAGCCGCGCAACGCTGACCGCGTGGTGCAATTTGCCGCGCAGGAACTGGCGCGCTATCTGAACGAGATGGGCGCCGGGCAGGTGAGCCTGAATGCAGACGGCGCGGCCCATCGCATCGTTGTGGGCGAGCTGTCCGCGGAGGAACTTGGGGCAGAGACTGCCGCGTTGCGCGGCGAAGTGCAAAGCCTGGCAGGGGATGGATTTGTCATTCGTTCCTTGGGACCCAACGTAGCGATTCTCGGCAAGGGAAGCCGCGGCGTTCTCTACGGGTGCTACGCGTTCCTTGAGGCGCAGGGCGCGCGCTGGTTTGCGCCGGGAAGGCAATACGAAGTTGTGCCGCGTCACGGCGTGGACTGGAATGTGCGGCTCGACGTGAAGGAGTCGCCGGCGTTTCCCGCGCGGATTCTGTTTTACTGGCCGAACAACTTTACGCGCGTGGTGGAGTGGATCGACTTTTGCGCCAAGGCGAGAATCAACCGCCTGATGTTTCACTCCACATGGCCGGCGAGAGACTGGTACCTGACGCAGCGGGATGCGCTGTTGCCGGAACTGAAGAAACGCGGGATGGAGATTGAGGTCGGCGGGCATTTTCTCTCCACGTTTTTGCCGCGCGGCCTGTTTGTAGAGCATCCGGAGTGGTTCCGGATGAACGAGCAGGGGAAGAGAGTGAACGACTTCAATCTGAATCCATTCAATCCGGAGGCGTTGGAGTATCTGTCCACGGGGGCGGCGGCATGGGTGGAGCAGATGCCGGAGGCAAGCATGGTGCACGTGTGGGCCGACGACATCGATGGCGGCGGCTGGAGTCACGAGCCGGGCAAGGCATCGTACATGCCCTCTGACCAGTCGCTGCTGGCAGCCAATGCCGTGGTGCGGCGGGTGCGGAAAAAGTTGCCACAGGCGAAGCTGGCCTATCTGGCCTATCACGATACGGTGAGCCCGCCAAAGGCGGTGAAGCCCGAGCCCGGGCTGGTGTATCTCTATGCGCCGCGGGAACGCTGCTACGCGCATGCGCTCAGCGATCCGGACTGCGCCCTCAACCGCAAGTATGCGCTGGCGCTGGAAGAGGGACTGCCGGCCTTTGGCGGCGAACGCGCGGAGGTGTTCGAGTATTACACGGATCAGATCCTGTATGAGAGCATGACCAATCCGCCGCTTACAGAGGTGATGAGCGCGGATTTGAAGTACTACCGCAAGCTGGGAATTCCAGCGGCTGGCGCACTGATGACCCAGACCGGCAACTTTGTAACGCCCCTGGCCAACATGTTTCTGTATCCGCAGGCGCTGTGGAATCCGGAGCGCGATTTGAGCCGGTCGCTGCGGGAATACGCGGCGCTCTACTTCGGCGACGCGGAGCTGGCGGGGTATTTCGAGAGCCTGCGGCGCGGCATGGAAGATGTGCTGAAAATCTGCCGTTATGAGCATCCCGGCGACCCGTGGGATGGCATGCGGGTGGATCGTGAACCGGACGAGGCGTTGGCGTTTCACGTGGCTGGGCTGGAGGCGGGGATCACGGGTCCACTGGCCGCGGCGTCTGAAGCGCTAAAGAGGGCCTTGGCCACGGCCAAGGCGCCGCAGTACGCCGAGCGGCTGCGCGGCGAGCAGGCGGCGACGGGTTTCACGCAGTTGCAGGCGCGGGTCTTCTATCATGCGCTGAAGGGCGAACTGAGGTATCGCGCCTGGAAGCAGCGGCAGGAGGCGGAAGCGGGGCTGGCGGCGCTCACCGAGCTGGGGCTGGCGCGCTGGGCCGTGCGCGCCCGGGACCGGTTTGCCGCAACGGCAGGCATGAAGGCCAGCCCGATGATGCCCGGCGTAGGCGCGCTGGAGGACAGGGCAAAGGAACTCTTCGGCGCGATCGCCAGCACGCCGGCGCAGGTGGCCGGAGTGAATGTCTTCGGCTTTGCGCTGGACCGGCTGGATGAGCAGTTGCTGGACGGCGTCACCGGCTATGTGGCGGCGGGGCCTACCGGGTCGCAGGCAGTGCTGTGGACCGATGTTACGGCTGCGCGCATCGCGCTGCGCGCGGGCGCAGACGGGCTGGTGTGGATGGACGAATTCGGAACCCCCGCGAGCACCATGGATTGCTCCCAGGCGCCGGTGGTGGTGGCGGGCAAGGGCATGGCCGCGGACAAACTTTATGCGGCGCTGTTGAGAGGCCAACTGGAGATGCATGGGGCTACCTAGATGGGGCGGGATGTAGGATGAGGAACGGAGGCGCCCTTCACGATGTTTACACCGAAACCGATTGGATTTGTTTTGAGCCCGTTCAAAGAGAAAGCCGGCATCCCCAAAGGAGTGGGCGCGAAACATCCGGAAGAAGGCGTCCTGCGAATCCTGCCGGAGTTCGAGGCGGGGCTTGAGGACATCGAAGGCTTCTCGCATCTCTATGTCATCTGGGTCTTCGACAAGGCGGAGGGATTCTCGCTGAAGTTTGCGCCGCCGAGCGAGGAGAAGCTGCACGGGGTCTTTGCCACGCGCTCCCCGCGCAGGCCCAATCCGTTGGCCCTGACGGTAGTGGAACTGCTACGGCGCGAAGGCGCCTCGCTCTATGTGCGCGGCGTGGACATGGTGGACGGTACGCCGATTCTGGACATCAAACCCTACCTGTCGAGCGTGCCGGTGGAAAAGATGCGGCGCGGATGGGTGGGCGATGCGGAAGCGCGCAAGGGGAGCAAAAACACGGGCGCAACGTGGGGCGCGCTGTAAAATCGCGGCCGCGGCCCACGGCTATGGAATGTCCAGGATCTTATGCGTCTGGAGGCTCAGGCGCCACTGCGGGTGGTCGAGGCAGTAGCGCAGTGCCAGCGTGGTGTTGGCGGCGCGATGCGGGCCGTCCATGGGTTGCAGGAAGAAGTGGCGGAAGGGAAGCAGTTCGTAGTCGGCGGGGTTGGACCCGGTTTGCGGATAAATGAGCTTCAGTTCGTCGCCGCTCTTCTGGACAAAAGCCGCGCCGGCCTTGGGACTGACGCAGATCCAGTCGAGGCCCTGCGGAGCGGCAAGGCTGCCGTTGGTTTCGACGGCGATCTCGAAGCGGCGCCGGTGCAGGGCATGGATGAGGCCGGTATCGATTTGCAGCAGCGGCTCGCCGCCGGTGCAGACCACGAAGGGCTTGCCGAGGAGAGCATCGTTGGGCCAGGTCTTTTCAATGGCGGCGGCAAGATCCTCGGCCGATTCGAATTTGCCGCCGCCGGCGCCGTCCGTGCCAACGAAATCCGTGTCGCAGAATCGGCAGATCGCAGAGGGCCGGTCGGTCTCGCGGCCTGTCCACAGATTGCATCCTGCAAAGCGGCAAAAGACGGCGGCGCGGCCGGCTTGCGCGCCCTCGCCCTGCAGGGTGTAGAAGATCTCTTTAACGGCGTAAGCCATACCAGCAAGTTCTCAGCTCTCGGCCTTTGGCGATCGGCTCGTTGTGCGAAAGCGCTCTGTATCGAGCCCCGCGCGAAGAAGACTGCAACTTCGATGCTAATTGCTCTGAGCGGAAAGCTAAAGGCTTGTCTCTGGGTAGGGAAGCGGATCCTCGAGGCCGTTTTCGCGGAAGCCCTTTTGCCGCAGCAAACACGAGTCGCATTGGCCGCAGGGAGCGCCCTCGGGCGATGGGTCGTAGCAACTGCTGGTGAGGCTGTAGTCAACCCCCAGGGCAAGGCCGCGCGCAATGATCTGCGCTTTGGTCAGGGCGATGAGCGGCGTGTGAATGTGGAGCGATTGCCGGCCTTCGACGCCTGCTTTGGTGGCCAGGTTCGCCATCTTTTCATAGGCCGCGATGAACTCCGGGCGGCAGTCGGGATAGCCGGAGTAGTCCAGCGCGTTGACGCCAATGAAGATGTCGCTCGAACCGAGTACCTCGGCCCAGGCCAGTGCGAAGGAGAGAAAGATGGTATTGCGCGCGGGCACATAGGTGATGGGGATGCCGTGCGCCATCTGGCCGGCATCGCGGCCCTTGGGAACGGCGATGTCGGCGGTGAGCGCGGAGCCGCCGAAGGCGCGCAGGTCGATCGCGGTGGTGCGATGCGTTGCCACACCCAGCGAGGCGGCCACGCGCACCGCCGCTTTCAGCTCCACCGCGTGGCGCTGGCCGTAGGAAAAGGAAAGCGCGTATGGCGCGAACCCCTCGCTGATGGCGATGGCAAGCGTGGTGGCCGAGTCAAGGCCGCCGCTGAGAAGTACCACTGCTTTCTTTCCTGATGACTCGATCATGCGTAGCTCCGAGGGGCGCGCTACTTCAGGTCGCCGCCCTTGCCGATGTCCATGGAGGGAGAGATGGGGTTGCTCTCGTCGATGTAGGCGTCAATGCACTGCTGGAGCAGGCCCTTGGCGGAGAGGATGAATTCGACGGCGTCGCGCGCCGCGCCATGGCCGCCGCGGCTGGGCGTAACGTAGTGGGCCTCGTCCTTCACCTGCTGGCGGGCATCGGCCACGGCGATGGCAAGGCCCACCTGGCGCATGGCGGGCAGGTCAATCACGTCGTCGCCAACGTAGGCGATTTGGTCGAGGGTCACGCCTTCCTTCTGCATGATCTCGCGGATGGGGCGCATCTTGAAGGCCTCGCCCTGGTAAACGAATTCCAGCTTCAGATCGCGCGCCCGCAAGGCCACAGTCTCGGAGATGCGCTTGGTGATGATGCCCAGCTTGAGGCCGCCGAGGCGGGCCAGCGAGATGGCGGTGCCGTCGTGCGCGTTGTAGCCCTTGGCTTCGATTGTCTTGGTGGTGACCGTGCCGTCCGGCGCGGCCATGGGAACGGGAATGATCCAGATACTGCCATCGGTGAGAACGCCATCAACGTCGAAGAGAATAATCTGGATGCGGCGGGCTCGATCGGCAGCGGTAAGGGTCATGGCTTGATTGTACTCAGTGAAGGCGGCGGCGAGTTGCGATGTGCGCGCCGCGCCGGCCCTGGGGAAGCGCGGCGTCACAGAGGTCTCCGGCAATCGAAACCGCCGGGCCGGGAAGCTCAGAGGTGAGGGAAGTGAGCTTCTCGCTGGAGCGCGCGGAGAGGACGAGGCGATAGTCCGCCGCGGAGAGGGCTTGCGCGACGGCGGCGCCGATGCCGCCCGTGGCGCCGGTGATGACGGCGACTTTACCGCTGCAGACCTCGGTCATGGCGGGCCTCACGAAAGGACGATCTCTGATCAGGATAATCGCAGTGCGGCACGGCGCGAAGGCGAGGTTGGCGTGGCGCGTCGGCCGGGGGCATGGCGCTGCACGAGGCCGTCGAAGCGCCGCTGCCGGCCACGATCCTTGCCAGGACGAGCACCCTCTCAATCGCTGTTGGCCGCATCTAAACTCCCAGGCGTCGTAGGTGCGTGTTCGTTGTGATGCCCCTCCCGGATAAAGGAACTTTGCAGATGCGCGCGGTGGGCGGGGCGGCGATCGAGCAGCCGCTTCACGGGCTTGAAATAGAAGACAAATTCGATGCGAGAGCGAGGTTTGGCAATGAAGACGATCCGCACCATGCTGTGCGTGTTTGGTTTGCTGCTGTGCATGGGCGCCGGCGCCCAGCAGGCGATAACGTTCCCCAGCGGCGACGCAACGGGCGAAGGCTTGTTGTATCTGCCCAAAGGCGCCGGGCCGCACCCCGCGCTGATCGTGATTCACGAGTGGTGGGGGTTGAATGACTGGGTGAAGCTGCAGGCGCAGCGCTATGCAAACGAAGGCTACGTGGCGCTGGCGGTGGATCTATATCACGGCAAGGTGGCCACCGATCCGGAGCTGGCCCACGAGCTTTCCCGGGGCCTTCCGCAGGATCAGGGGGTGCGGGATTTAACCTCGGCTGTAACGTACCTGGAGCGGCGCAAGGATGTTGCCCGCAACCGGATAGGGGCGGTGGGCTGGTGCATGGGAGGCGGCTTTGCGCTGCAACTCGCCATGGCCTCGCCGCACTTGAGGGCGGTGGCCATCAATTACGGATCGCTGGCCACCGACAAAGCGGCTCTTTCGCGCATCCACGCCGCGATTCTGGGAAATTTCGGCGGCGAAGACCGTGGCATTCCGCCGGAGGCGGTGCATGCGTTCGAAGCCACGATGCGTTCGCTGGGCAAGCCGGTGGACATCAAGATCTACTCCGACGCCGGTCATGCGTTTGAAAATCCAAACAACAAAATGGGCTATCGCCCGGCCGATGCCGCTGATGCGCTGGGCAGAATCGACCGCTTTTTTGCCGATAAGTTGGAGCCCTAAGGTTCCTCGGGCAAACGGCGCCCTTCCGGCTCGGCGCCGCCATGGAAAACTGCTGCCAAAGCGCCCGGGGAGGCCGATAGAATAAAGAAGTCGCTGTGGATGCCTCTTCTGCTAAGTCATTGTGAAAAAAGGTGCAAGGAAAGAGACGGGAAATGCATGCCGGGTTTGCGTTGTGATTGGAATCACTCGACTGTGCCGCTGCCGGGTGATAGGCTTCGAATGATTCTCCCCTGGCGTTCGCTGGGTCGTGTTATTCCCGGGCTGTCTGTGGACGGCCTCAAACCTTAGGCTTTCGGAGGAATTGTGACAGTACTGAGTGGGGTTTATCTCCTTGTGGGGGCGTGCGCGATTTCCCTCATCGCTGCCCTTCTGCTTACGCGCCGGGCGATAGGGTTCGCCACCGGTGCGCCAATGTTGCAAAGCATGGCTACTGCCGCTGGGGATTGGGCTGGAGCTTGGGTGAAGCGGTATTACAGGGTTGCGGCGGCGCTTATCGCGCTGTTCCTCCCCGCGCTCGCCCACGCGCAGGAACAGGGCGGCGGAGGAGAAGCTAGCCTGAAGTTGCCGGATCTGACCACGGTGAATTTTCTCGGCATCAACGGCCATGACCTGCTCCTGTACGGACTGCTTTTCTGCATCGGCGGCATGTTGTTCGGCCTCACGATCTATATGCAGTTGAAGAAGTTGCCGGTTCACCGCACCATGCGGGATATCTCCGAGCTGATCTACGAGACGTGCAAAACCTATCTGTTGACGCAGGGCAAGTTCATCCTTCTGCTGTGGGTTTTCATCGCGGTCATCATCTCGCTCTACTTTGGCTACCTGGCGCCGGTGCCGAATAAGCCCATCGGGGTCACGCTGCCGATCATTCTGCTGTTTTCGCTGCTGGGTATTGCGGGCAGCTACGGCGTGGCATGGTTCGGCATTCGCGTGAACACCTTTGCGAACTCGCGTACGGCGTTCGCGGGCCTGGGAGGCAAGCCATACCCCGTCTATGCGATCCCCCTGAAGGCCGGCATGAGCATCGGCATGCTGCTGATCTCGGTCGAGCTGCTCATGATGCTGATCATCCTGTTGTTTATCCCGGGCGATTATGCGGGTCCGTGCTTCATCGGCTTCGCCATCGGCGAATCGCTGGGCGCGGCGGCGCTGCGCATTGCCGGCGGCATCTTCACCAAGATCGCCGACATCGGCTCGGATCTGATGAAGATCGTCTTCAAGATCAAGGAAGACGATGCGCGCAACCCGGGTGTGATCGCGGACTGCACGGGTGACAATGCGGGCGACTCGGTTGGCCCGAGCGCGGACGGGTTCGAGACCTACGGCGTGACAGGCGTGGCCTTGATCGCGTTCATCCTGCTGGCGGTGAAGAATCCCGCGACGCAAGTGCAACTGCTGGTGTGGATCTTTGTGATGCGCGTGGCCATGCTGGTTTCCAGCTCGGGAGCGTACTTCCTGAACGGCGCCATTGCCCACGCAAAATACGCCCAGTCGGAGGAGATGGACTTTGAGACACCATTGACTTCGCTGGTATGGATCACGTCGATCATCTCGATCGTTTTAACCTACGCCGTCTCGTACCTGATCATCCCGGATCTGGGGGACGGAACGCTTTGGTGGAAGCTGTCTTCCATTATTTCGTGCGGCACGCTGGCAGGCGCCATCATCCCAGAGCTGGTGAAGGTTTTCACTTCCACCAAATCTGGCCATGTTAAAGAGGTTGTCACTTCGGCGAATGAAGGCGGAGCGTCGCTGGGAATCCTTTCGGGCTTTGTGGCCGGCAATTTCTCGGCCTACTGGCTGGGATTGAGCATGGTCGCGCTCATGTCGATGGGCTACTACTTCAGCCTCAGCATCCCTGACCTGCAGAACAATCCGGCGGGAATGATGCTGGCCCCGGCCGTGTTCGCGTTTGGCCTGGTGGCGTTCGGCTTCCTGGGCATGGGTCCGGTGACGATCGCCGTGGATTCCTATGGGCCGGTTACCGACAACGCGCAATCCGTCTACGAGCTGTCGCTGATCGAGAACGTTCCAGGCATCGAAGCCGAGCTGAAGAAGGACTTCAACATCGACGTAAAGTTCGAGCGGGCCAAGCACCTGCTGGAAGCCAACGATGGATGCGGCAATACCTTCAAGGCTTCGGCCAAGCCGGTGCTGATCGGCACGGCGGTGGTGGGCGCAACCACAATGATCTTCTCGATCATCATGGCCCTGACCCACGGACTGACCGTTGACGTGCAGAAACTCTCGCTGCTGCACGCGCCCTTTCTGCTAGGCTTGATCACCGGCGGGGCCATGATCTACTGGTTTACGGGCGCGTCCACGCAGGCTGTGACCACTGGTGCTTACCGCGCAGTGGAGTTCATCAAGGCCAACATCAAGCTGGAAGGCGTGGAAAAGGCCTCGGTCACCGACAGCAAGAAGGTGGTGGAAATCTGCACCAAGTATGCGCAGAAAGGCATGTTCAACATCTTTCTCGCTGTCTTCTTCGCTACGCTGGCCTTCGCGTTCGTGGAGCCGTTCTTCTTTATCGGCTACCTGATCTCGATTGCGACCTTCGGGCTGTATCAGGCGATCTTTTTGGCCAATGCCGGCGGCGCATGGGACAATGCGAAGAAGATCGTAGAGGTCGACCTGAAACAGAAGGGCACGCCTTTACACGATGCATGCGTGATAGGAGACACGGTAGGCGATCCGTTCAAGGATACCTCATCGGTCGCGTTGAACCCGGTGATCAAGTTCACGACCTTGTTCGGACTGCTGGCTGTGGAACTTGCGGTCACGCTGAGCGCAAAGAACCCGGTGCTGGCAGCCTCGCTGGCCGTGGCGTTCTTCCTGGTTTCGGTGTTCTTTGTGCACAAGTCATTCTATGGCATGAGAATCGAAACCAAGTCAAGCAACTGATTCCGCCATGCAATTACCTGTGGAACGCCGCCCGGCAACGGGCGGCGTTCTTTTGCGCCGGCGGAATTCGGAACTTCTTTGCGCAACGCGAATTCCCTCCCTTCCAGTGGGTCCAGGCAGCGGCGGTAAAAGCCTCGCGCGCTGCATAAAATCGCGAAAGCATTTCTCCGCGTTTGGCGGTTTCACCGATAGGAAGACAGGGAGAGTAAGTTCAAGCCGGATACTTTCCTGGATTGATTCGAACGTCTTGGCCGTCGTGACTTGGCGCCTCATACAATACACCCTCAATAAGTGCGGCGGACCGGACAGAGCTTATCCCAACATGCTTCACGGCCAAGTCGCATATCATCCACCACTCCTTTTTGCCGAAGATGAATAAACTGTCATCTTGCGGTCACTTAAGAATCATTTCAAAATGAATTTTTCATGACATCATCTCACTTTTGAACCCATTATTCGTCCAGGTATAGGTCGGTGAGTGTATGGTTTCCCCATGGGCCTATCCTTCCTCCCTTCCCCATGCTCCGGTCCCGGCAGGGAATTCAGGATGCGGCTCGACTTGTTTCTTCGATCTTCCATTGTCATGGCGTGGGCCGGAAGAGGCTGCCGGTTCCCGCCTCTCCATCGGTGGCCGCGTTGCGTACGCCGCGCTGGAGGGCAAGATTGTGCCGGACGACATGGGAGAGATGCAACGTCAGCCGCAGTGGCATTGCACGGCAGAATGAATACCTGATTAGGCCCGTCAGCTCAACGGCTCCGGTTTCAGTTCAAGCTTTCGGAGGTTAAGAAATCATGAAAGTGACAACATCGATGCGTTTCGCCGCTCTCAGCGCTGCCGGACTCGCCAGTCTTCTCCTCCTGTCCGGCTGCAACTCGACAAACGCCACAAGCAGCACGTCCGGTACATCGCCCATGCTCGTGACCGTGAGCGACGCGCCGCTCGGCAATATATTCGCCGCAAAGATCACCATCTCAGCAGTCTCTGTCGTCGGGGCCAACGGTTCCCCCGTCAGCGTGCTTTCTCAGCCTGAGACTGTCGAGCTTTCCGGCCTTGGCTCTCTGCGGGAGCCCATTGAACTGACCAACCTGCCCTTCGGCACCTACAACTCAGTTACCGTTACGGTTTCATCCGCGCAGGTGACTTATCTTGACTCCACCACGAGCCAGCCCGTTACCGCGAACGCGACCATCACTTCGCCAACGGTAACCGTGGCTCTCAATCCGGCGCTCAACTTCAGCACGCAGGGCGAAGTCGATCTCCACCTCGCCTTCAGCCTCTCCCAGTCCTTCAGCATCTCTGGTTCCACCGTCACGTTTACCCCGGCAATCAGCACCAGCGCCGCCCAGGTGGACCAGGAGAACAGCAGCCAGCGCAATGTCAGGGTCACTGGCACGGTGATCGCCATCAGCAGCAGCAGCATCACGGTGCAATCGGGCGACTCGGGCATGCAGTTCACCTTCGCCATCAATGGCACAACGCAGTTTTCCAATGGCGTGACTGCCTCTTCCATTGCCCAGAACTCCATTGTTCAAGTCAAGGGTCAAACGCAGTCCAGCGGAACACTTCTCGCGCTTTCCATTACTCCGGTTTCGACCGAATCGGCCATGGGGCAGGGACAGGAGAATAGTGGCGCCAAGGGCATCGTAGTCACCGTTTCGCATGGTGGCAGTGGCAACCTTACCGGTTTCACTATGATCTCGCAGGAAGACTTCGGCTCAACCATGTCGAACTCCATGACCCTCAATGTCGTCGTTGCTTCCACCACTGCCTACGGCGTCACGGAGGATGCCCAGCAGGTTGGCCTCACCGCCTCCATGTTCAACGCCTCGGAGATCTTCCCCGGACAAGCTGTTATTGTGGGTGGCTCCATAGATGGTAGTGGCAACCTGGACGCCGCGCAGATTATCCTCGGCGGCGAAAACGTCCGTGGCACTTTAACGAATGCGCCACAGGCCTCTGGTTCCAATCTCGACTTCACGCTCAGCCTCGCCGTGCCGTCGTTCCTCAATACCTATGAGAAGCTCGTCACGCTCAACGCTGTGACCGGTCCCAACACCGATTACAGCAACGGGCTCACCGCCTCCACCTTCCCCACCCTGGGTGCAAACACTGCCCTCCAGGTCCACGGTTATCTCCTTGTCGATCAAGGTGGCAACTACCTGCTGACCGCCTCGGAAATTGCCCAGCCAGATAACCCCGAACCGCCTGAAAACGACAACTAATCCCCTTGCGAGGATGCGCGCGGCGTTTCTCTCCCAGAGCGCCGCGCATCCTGTCTTCCTTCTCCAATCTGCTTCCGTTCATCTCTGCATCCTGTCGCGCCTGCGCTGCCGATAGACGGCTCTTCCTGCGTGGTGGCGAAGGATTACGGAAGACGACGGGCGAATAAATAGAAGGTTCCAGACGGTTGCACGAATAAAGATGCGTGCGGCCATTGGGTTGTGGTTGCGGTGTGCTATGCTGGTTTGCACCGACGGAAGAACCCGGACGTGTGCTCCCTGTATGGCTGAGGGAAGCGAAGTTCTGCACATCTGCACAGAAACTCGTCACGGCAAGTCTTCTTGATGGAAGAAGGACAATGCCGACAGACCTGACGAAGCCCTCCTGGCTGGAAGCCGCTCTAGCCCCTCTTGGAAAAGTGAATGCCGCTGTTCTGGGTGATTTTTGCCTGGATGCCTACTGGCTGCTCGATACCGAATCGGTTGAATTGTCGGTTGAAACCGGTTTGCCGGTGCGCCGTGTGCGCGCGCAGCGCTACAGCCTGGGAGGAGCCGGCAACGTGGTGGCCAACCTCGCCGCTCTGGGTGTGCGCAACATTCGCGCCATCGGCGTGGTGGGAGCTGACCTGTTTGGCGCGGAGATGCTGCGGCTGCTGGCAGCGCACGGAGTGAAAACCGAGGAAGGCATGGTCGTCGATCCAGAGTGGCAGACCATGGTCTATGCCAAGCCGTGCGCGGGCGCCGCGGAAGAGAGCCGCCTTGATTTTGGCGCCTTCAACGAACTGGGCGCGAAGACCATCCATGCGTTGATAACAGGCCTGGAGGCCGCGGCCGCCGTGAGCGACGTGGTGATCCTGAACCAGCAGGTGCCGACGGGCATCAGCCCTCCGCGGGTGATTGAGCGGATCAATGCGTGCATCGCCAAGTATCCCAGGACGCGGTTCATTGTGGACGCGCGCCACCGGCAGAGCCTCTATCGCGGCGCCATCCTGAAATTGAATGCGCGCGAGGCGGCGGAGTGTCTGGGCAAGGCAGGTGACGGATTCTTCTCCGAGGCCGAGGTGCGGGGACTGGCGCTGAGTATTGCCGGGCAGACCGGCAAGCCGGTCTTCCTGACCCGCGGCGAACACGGCTTGGTGGTTGCGGACCGCGGCAAGGTAGACGAGGTTCCGGGCATCCAGGTGCTGGGCGACACCGATCCGGTGGGCGCGGGCGATACGGTGGTGGCCGCGCTGGCGGCGGCGCTGGGCAGCGGGCAAACGCCGCTGACAGCGGCGCGGCTGGCCAATACCGCCGCCGTGGTGACGGTGCAGAAGCTGCAAACCACGGGCACGGCGACGCCGGAGGAGATTCTGGCCGTGGGACCGTCGCCGGATTACATCTTTGAGCCGGAACTGGCCGAGGCTCCGCACCGGGCGCGGTTCATCGAAGGCACTGAGATCGAGTACATCGGCGGGGTGCCCAGGGACCTGGCCATCGAGCACTGCATCTTCGATCACGACGGCACCATCTCTACACTGCGCGAGGGCTGGGAGACGGTGATGGAGCCGATGATGGTGCGGGCGATTCTGGGGCCTGAGTACGACAACGCCTCCGCGGCGCTGTTTGCCGAGGTTACCAGTAAAGTCCGGCGCTTGATTGACCGCACCACCGGCATACAGACCCTCATGCAGATGAGTGGCCTGGTGGATCTGGTGCGGGCTGGCGGGTTTGTGCCGGAGAGCGAAATCCTGGATGCGCACGGCTACAAGAAGATCTTCAATGACGATCTGATGAAGCTGATCCGGAGGCGCGTGGAGAAGCTGCACTCGGGCGAGCTGCAGTCAGCCGATTTCCAGATCAAGAACGCGGGCCGCATGCTGGAGGAGCTGCACAAGCGCGGCGTCAGGCTTTACCTGGCCAGCGGAACGGATCAGGCGGACGTGGTGGCAGAGGCCATGGCCATGGGCTATGCAGGCCTGTTCGAAGGCCGGATATTCGGATCGGTGGGCGACATCAAGGCGGACGCGAAGAAGATGGTGCTGGAGCGGATTGTGCGCGAACATAAGCTGGCCGGACACCAGTTTGCCACGTTTGGAGACGGGCCGGTGGAGATGCGCGAGACCCAGAAGGTGGGCGGGCTGTGCATCGGCATCGCCAGCGATGAACTGCGGCGGTTCGGCTGGAATCTCACCAAGCGCACGCGGTTGATTCGCGCCGGGGCCACGCTGCTGGCGCCGGACTTCAGCCAACTGTCGGCGATTCTGAAGGTGATGAAGCTGGCCTGAGCGGCCGGCGCAGGACGAGACACGGAAACTTTGGGAGGGTGCGATGCAGATTGCAAATCCGAAAATTTTGACCATTGCGGAGATGCGCGCCGAGCGCGACAGGCTGGTGGCAGCGGGCAAAAAGCTGGTGTTCACCAATGGATGCTTCGACATTCTGCACCGGGGCCACGTGACCTACCTGACCTTTGCGCGCAACCAGGGTGATGCTCTTGTGGTCGCGGTGAATACCGATGCATCGGTGAAGGCGAACAAAGGCGACGATCGTCCCATTAATTCGGAAGAGGATCGGGCGTTCGTTCTAGCCTCGCTGCGGGCCGTGGATTACGTGGTGCTCTTTGGCGACCCGGAGCCGAAGGGGATTATTGCCCAGATACTGCCGCAGGTACTGGTGAAGGGGAAAGATTGGGCGCACTATGTGAGCGGCAGAGAAGTGGTGGAGGCGAACGGCGGCCACGTGGTGCTGGCGGATATGGTCGAGGGCCGTTCGACAACCAGCGTGATTGAAAAGATTGTGAAGGTCTACGGGAAGAAGGAGGCGCAGCGTGGCTAAGCGCATTGTGGTGACGGGAGCAACCGGGTTTATCGGGCGCAATCTGGCCGCTGAGCTGAATGCGCGCGGACATGACAACCTGCTACTGGTGGATAACCTGGGCAGGGAAGAGAAGTGGCGCAATCTGCGCGGGCTGGAGTTTGACGACATTCTCGATCCGGCAGCGTTTTTGGGCCAGGTAGAAGAGGGCAGGCTCAAGGACGTGGACGCCATCTTTCACCTCGGCGCATGCAGCGCAACCACGGAGCGCGACGCCGACTATCTGCTCGCCAATAACTACCGTTATACGCGGACGCTGTGCGAATGGAGCCTGAAGAACGGGGCGCGCTTTATTTATGCATCGAGCGCGGCAACCTATGGGGACGGCAGCAAGGGATATAGCGACCAGTCGCCGCTCAAAGAGCTGCGCCCGCTTAATATGTACGGGTTTTCCAAGCACCTGTTTGACCTATGGGCGCAGAGAATGGGCTATCTGGACAAGATTGTGGGCCTGAAATACTTCAACGTTTACGGGCCTTACGAAGACCACAAGGGCGATATGCGCTCGATGGTGCACAAAGCCTGGGGCCAGATCAAAGAGACGGGCAAGGTGAAGTTATTCAAGTCCTACCGTGCGGAGTACGCCGACGGCGAGCAGATGCGCGACTTTGTCTATGTCAAGGACGCTGTGGCTGTCACTCTTTACTTCTGGGATCGCCGCGAGATAGGCGGTCTCTATAACTGCGGAACGGGAAAGGCGCGAAGCTGGAAGGATTTGATGAACGCCGTGTTCGCGGCAATGAAGGTAAAGCCCAATATCGAGTTTATCGAGATGCCGGAGATTCTGCGCGGTAAGTACCAGTACTTTACGCAGGCGGATATGTCGAAGCTGCGCGCGGCAGGCTATACGGCGCCGTTCACTCCTCTTGAGCATGCGGTGGCGGAGTACGTGAAGTTCCTCGTCGAGTGCGAGAGCGAGGAGTAGGACGGCGGCTGCCTTTTGCGGCCTCGCATGGAGCGCCTCGTCCCCGGGAAGAACAAAAGAGGGGTGGATGAATCATATACTGGATCCAGGGAATGTATACCTGGGTTTTCAGCGCAGGCTATTTCCCCTCCGCAGCGCATAAGAGCATCCTGCCGCGTTGCGCCTTCATCCCGCCGGTTCGCACGCAAACAGCGCGAAACCGTGATGCGTTGCGCTTGGAGACACCCCCCCCGGGGTGCGTTCTCCTTCCTTTCGCTTTTCAAGGACGTAAGACTGGAAGCAGAAACAGACCGGTGATCGTTGGATAGGCGACATGTGTAGTGGCACGGAGCGATCTCTTGAATTCACTGAACGGATGCGCCTATGTTTTCACCGCAGATCGCCCAGAGAGCGAAGCTGGCGGTCGTCGGCGGAGAAGTTGGCGGGGTCGAGCCAGGCCTCGAAGACCCGTTTGCGCGCAGGCCACTCGCGATCAAGCATGGAGAACCATGCGGTGTCGCGATTCTGGTTCTTGACCACCATGTGTTGCCGGAATAAGCCCTCAAACGAGAAGCCGAGCCGGAGAGCGGCGCGGCGGCTGGGCTCATTCAAAGCGTTGCACTTCCACTCATAACGGCGATAGCCGAGATCCTCGAAGACGTGGCGGGCCATGAGGAACATGGCTTCCGTTGCGGCGGTGGTGTGCTGGAGGGCGGGGGAGAGAAGAATGTTGCCAACCTCCACCACGCCGTTGCGCGCGTCGATGCGCATGTAGCTGGCGTAGCCGGCTGCGGCTCCCGCGCCGATGGGGACGATGGCCAGGAAAACGGCATCGGCCGCGGCTTGCTTCTGGGCGAGGCTCTGGCGGAAGGCGGCTTCGGTAGCGAAAGGGCCATCAGGCATCCAGGTCCAGAGTTGGTCGTGGCCGCGGATGGCGTTCCAGAGGGATGCGGCGTGGCGCTCAGCGTCGAGCGATTCGAGCACGACGGTCCGGCCGCGGAGGGTGATGGGGCACGGCGGCGGGACGGGTTTCCATGGGAGAGGCTGAGATGGGGTCACGCTTCCAGCGTAGCAGGGAAAGGAGATAGGGCGAGGTGAGTTTGGATTGGCAAAGTTTGCCAATGAGGCTAGACGGACGGCAGAGGTGCCTTATGCCGACACGCAATGTGAACCTGACCAACGAACAAGACAAGTTCGTCGCCGAGCAGGTGAAGAGCGGGCAGTATGCGAATGCCAGCGAGGTTATACGTACGGGGTTGCGGTTGTTGGAGCGGGAGGAGCGCGCGTACGAGGAGAAGATGGCTGCGCTACAGAAGGCGATTCAGGATGGTCTAGACAGCGGAATAGCAGAGCCGGGGGTATTTGAGAAGATTCGAGAGAAGTTCAACCTGCCGAATCGGGAGAAGTGTGCGTGAGACCTGTAAGCGTCTCGAAACAGGCGGAGTTGGACATCGCTCCAGCTTTGAGCGGGTTTTGGGCGAGTCCGGCCACCGCAGATGCCAGTGCAAGCCAAAGAAACAAAAGCGAGTGCCTCATAGGCCTCATCATCCTTCCTGCGACTTTTCCGAACGGATCACCATACAGAGCCTCGGCCCTCATGGGAAGTTTGTCCGCATTCTCACAGAATCTGGGCAGAATTGCACCAGTTCTGCGCCTTGTGTACGGAGGCGAAGGGGGCTAGTGTTGCAGTGAGCGCAAGGGGACTGGATAAAGCCAATTTGCACCGTATTTGAGGCAGGCGGGGTGCTGAAGGCCGCGCCGGACAAGGTTTTTGGAGCTTTCCACAGGCAAATGCCCCTGTTTCGCAGAATGGTTCCGCGAAGGTAAACAAAATACAAGATATTGTGGTTTTTTGTTGACATGCACCATAGACAGCGGTATTTTTTCATCTGCGGCTGTAAACGGACTGTTAAGTAATGCCCGCGCAAAGCTCTTCGCGGTAGCCGCTGCAGGATCCAAGTTCAAACTCCTTCAAGTCCACAATCCTGTTCTTTGCCAAAGGTTTACTGTCTCCCAGGCTGCCATGCGCCGGGCGGGCGGTTTTTTCTCCGAATTTCAGCCCATTGAGAGGATTCCATGAACGAGACCAGCCTTCAGACATCCGCCGACCCGCAGACTCCCCACACGCAGAGGGGTTTGGTCTTTAGCCGCCGTTTTTCCACGGAAGGGACTTCACCCTATGACGAGGTGCAGTGGGAGCGTCGCACCGCGTTGATCACCGACACCAAAGGCAACGTTATTTTTGAGCAGAAAGACGTGGAGGTTCCCATCGACTGGTCGATGACGGCGACCAATATTGTGGCCTCCAAATACCTGCACGGCCGGCTGAACACGCCAGAGCGGGAGACGGGTGTACGGCAATTAGTGGAGCGGGTTGCCGAGACCATTCGCGACTGGGGCATTGCCGGCAGCTATTTTGCTACGGCCAAAGACGCGGAGATCTTTCACGACGAACTGGTGAACATGCTGCTGACGCAGAAGATGGCGTTCAACTCGCCGGTGTGGTTCAACGTGGGCTGCGACCGGCTGGAGCCGCACGCGGCGGGGCAGAACTGGCACTGGGATCCGGCGACGGGCGGTGTGGTCTACGGCGCCACCGGCTATCGCAATCCGCAGTGTTCGGCCTGTTTCATCAACTCGGTGCACGATTCCATGGAAGGCATCATGGACTTGGCGCGCACGGAAGCGCTGCTCTTCAAGTACGGCTCCGGCACGGGAACCAACTTCAGTTCGCTGCGGTCGAGCCATGAGCCGGTGACGGGCGGAGGCACGGCGAGCGGCCCGCTGAGCTTCATGCGCGGCCTGGACGCCTTTGCCGGCGTGATCAAGAGCGGCGGCAAAACGCGGCGCGCGGCCAAGATGGCCATTCTGAACGTGGATCACCCAGACATTCTGGAATTCATCGAGTGCAAGGCCAGGGAAGAGGCCAAGGCCTTTACGCTCGTCAGGGCGGGCTATGACGGCTCGGGTCCAGACTCCGAGGCGTATTCCTCCATCTTCTTCCAGAATGCCAACAACTCCGTACGGGTGAGCGACGAATTCATGCGCACCTATGAGAGCGACGGCGAGTTTTCCACGCTGACCGTGAAGGACCGCAAGCCGGTGCAGACGCTCAAGGCGCGCGAGGTGATGCGCAAGATGGCTGACTCCGCGTGGTTGTGCGGCGACCCGGGCATCCAGTTTGACACCACGGTGAACAAGTGGCACACCTGCAAGAACACGGCGCGCATCAACGCCTCGAACCCGTGCTCGGAGTACATGTTTCTGGACAACTCGGCCTGCAACCTGGCGAGCTTCAATCTGATGAAGTTTGTCTCACCGTCGGGCACGATCGACATCTCTTCCTACCGGCACGCGATCTCGGTGACCATCACGGCCATGGATATCCTGGTGGATAACTCGGGATACCCGACCGAGGCCATCGCGCGCAATTCGCATGACTACCGTCCGCTGGGGCTGGGCTACGCCAATCTGGGCGCAATGCTGATGAGCTTCGGGATTCCGTACGATTCGGCGGCGGGGCGTGATTTGGCCTCGGCAATGACGGCCATCATGTGCGGACAGGCCTATCTGCAGTCCGCCATTCTTGCCGCCAACTGCCCGCCCATCGGGTCAGCCACGCCGCTCACCGCTTCGGTGGAGCGCGAGGGTGGCGCCTGCCCGGGCTTCTACATCAACCGCGGACCTTTCCTTGACGTGATCCGGATGCACCGCGCCGAGGTGAACAAAATTGGCCGCTCCGCCGGCAGCGGCGAGTCTTTCGCCGTGCCGCAGCTTGAGGCGCTGAAGGAAGCCAGCCGCGAATGCTGGGATATGGCGCTGCTTCACGGCGAACGGCACGGCTACCGGAACTCGCAGACCACGGTGCTGGCGCCCACCGGCACCATCGGCTTCATGATGGACTGCGACACCACCGGCATTGAACCCGACCTGGCCCTGGTCAAGTACAAGAAGCTGGTGGGCGGCGGCATGATCAAGATCGTCAACAATACGGTTCCGGCGGCGCTGTTCAAGCTGGGATACGACAACGAGGCGGTGAACGCCATTGTGGCCTATATTGACGCCACGGGAACCATCGAAGGAGCGCCGGGAATCAAGCCGGAGCACCTGGCGGTGTTCGATTGCAGCTTCAAACCGGCCAAGGGGACGCGCTCGATCCATTACATGGGACACATCAAGATGATGGCGGCCGCCCAGCCGTTCCTGAGCGGCGCGATCTCCAAGACGGTGAACCTGCCGCACGAGGCCACGGTAGAGGATGTGGCCGAGGCCTATGCGGAGAGCTGGCGCCAGGGACTCAAGGCCATCGCCATTTATCGCGACGGCTCGAAGGGCACACAGCCGCTGAATACCAGCATCGAGGCGAAGAAAGAGCCCTCGGCGCTGGAAGCGGCGGCCGGCCGCGTACTCACATATATGGGAGCAGGACAGGCGGCGGCCGAGGCCGATGTCAAGACGCTGGAGGCCAAGATCGGCGAAAAGATCCAGGTGAGCGCGAAGTCGGTGCTCGCGGCGGCCGCGGCCTTCCAGAGGGCGCTGGAGCAGATGGCCCGGACCGCGGCGATGCCGGTACTGGAGCCAACGGCCAAAGGATCGCTTGCCCAAACGCTCGAGGAAGCGGCCAGGCAGGATCTGAACGCTCCGCCGCGCGCGGTCAGGCACCGGCTGCAGGAGGAGCGCGCGTCGGTGACGCACAAGTTCTCGATTGCGGGCCACGAGGGATACATCACGGTGGGCCTGTATCCCAACGGGCAGCCGGGCGAAATCTTCATCAAGATGGCCAAGGAGGGTTCGACGGTATCGGGTCTGATGGACGCTTTCGCCACCTCCATCTCGCTTGCCTTGCAGCACGGCGTACCGCTCAAGGTGCTGTGCGAAAAGTTTGCACACACGCGCTTTGAGCCCTCGGGCTGGACCGGCAACGAGCAGATCGGCTATGCCAAGAGCCTTATGGACTACATCTTCCGCTGGCTGAATCTCCGCTTCCTTTCCGGCACGCAACTCACGCTGTTCGCGGGATTGGCCACTCCTACGCCGCAACTGCCGGTCTCGCCCAGCCTGATTCCGGACAGCGAGCGCGAGGAAGAGGCTTTGCAGCAGAACCACCTGGCCAGGCTGGCCGAGGAGGTGGCAAAGCGGCTGAACCAGGTAGGCGGGCAGCCGGGCAGCGCCTCGGCGCCGGAGACGCAGACCTGGGCCGCGGGGCAGGGCGCCTCGGTGCACGGCCCGGAACTGGCAGACCGCGGCATCTACCATGCCAGCGAGGCGATGCGGGAGATGTATGAGATGGGCGATGCGCCCAGTTGCCCGACCTGCGGAGCCATCATGGTGCGCAACGGGAGCTGCTATCGCTGCATGAGCTGCGGAACAACCAGCGGATGCAGTTGACTACTTTTATGTACTTTTAGTGGAGCAGACACCTGTCTGCTCCATTCTTTTGTGGTGTGCTGGCAATGAGAAATACATCTACTTGTACTTTAATGGGACCTCATTTCGTCTCTGCTCTTCAGGCGCCTGCTGGCACAAAGTTTGCTCTAGCTAACTCGGCTATGCAATGAGAGACGTGCATCGGAGATCGGACAGTAAAACCATCTGAAGCCCCGCGCCAAGACACCAGTTAACGACTGCCGCATATACTGGCGGCCATTCTCACGTTAGGTGCAGGCCCTTACTATGCTGCGCGATCCATTGCTGCTCGACCTGCAACATTCTGAGTCTCAAGTTTCTGCCGTACCACTCGTCGGTTTGCCCGTGAATAGGCTGCTCGGGATCGGTCACTTCATCAATGACATCCTGAAAGTACAGGAAGGACACGATCAAATCTTTTGTGGTTTGAGAAAGGAGACTCGAATACTTGCGGAAGCAGGCTAGATGGACAGCACGCTCAATCTGGAGCAAACTTATTCCTCGAGCATAGAGCTCAATTGCGTAGTCATTGTCTGCGTTCGAAAAGCGTGATTTGACACAGGCTCTCTCGTGCAGGAGCTGGGAGATACCTTGCAGAAACGTCACTTGCTCGGTCGGGAGGTCCGCGCCGTCAGAATAGACGTATGGCCAAAACCTCTCGCAGATCTTCATGGCGCTTTCTTCGTGTTGATTTCTCGCGCGATTTACGTCCAGAACCCCCGCCGCCCTCATTTCCTCGATGTACTTGCCAGTTGACCCTTTGCTCCGGTGAACGGATTTGGCAAGGAGGGCCTGCGAAGAGACATACGTCGCGGAGGTGCGCGATGCGTGAAGGCAGACGTAAAAATACAGTCGGAACGCGCCATCAGACAAGATATTGAATGCCCTCAACATTTCGTCACCTGCAGGAAACCATCCACGTTCTTGTTTGATCTTCATGGGAGTAGTCCTTGAGTGCGATCGTCATATTGCTGCTGAAGCATCGGAATTCTCGAATTCAGTTTCCTGATTGCATTAACTGCTGCAAAATCAGCATCTCAGATTTGTCCAAGAACACTCGATCGTTTCGATTCGGTGCGACGATGCGGTCCTGTTGGAGCACTAGACCGAACTGCCGGAGGTGAACCGGGTTGAGGAGGCGAGATGCAACAGCCCGAAGTTCGGAGCGTGTCAACGACTTTGAGACAGGTTGCGTGAGAGTTTAGTGTAGATTTCCCTCTGTGGCATGTGTCGGAGTGGGTGGGTTGATCCAGACCGCGGTGGGCTGGGGCGGGTGCATTGGTCGG
>JAJZVX010000014.1 GCA_021846985.1 Acidobacteriota bacterium
GATCTCGCGACGTCTCCGGCGAAGGTGTCCAGCAGGCCCTCCTCAAAATTCTCGAAGGCACTGTGGCCAACGTGCCCCCCCAGGGCGGCCGCAAGCATCCCCACCAGGAATTCACCGCCATCGACACCACCAACATCCTCTTCATCTGCGGAGGCGCCTTTGTCGGCCTGGAGCGCGTCGTGGGCCGCCGCGTCGGCAAAAAAGCCCTCGGCTTCCGCGCCACCGACATCGAGCAGGAGGTCGTGGGCATGCAGACCCATCGCGACACCGAACTGCTCCGCCGCACCGAGCCCCAGGACCTCATCAAGTACGGCCTCATCCCAGAGTTTGTCGGCCGCCTGCCTGTCGTCGGCATCCTCGACGAGCTCGACGAAGCCGCGCTCATCGAGATCCTCACCAAGCCCCGCAACGCCATCCTCAAGCAGTATCAGCGCCTCTTCGAGTACGAGAACGTGCGCCTGCACTTCACCCCCGAGGCCGCCGCCGCCATCGCCCACGAGGCCTTGGCGCGCAAGGTCGGCGCCCGCGGCCTGCGCATGATCCTCGAAGAGCTCATGCTCGACCTCATGTATCACCTGCCCTCCAACAAGCGCGTCCGCGACGTCGAAATCACCCGCGAAATGGTCGAGCGCCGCGACCTCTCCCTCTGCCTGCTCGAAAAAGCCGGCTGAGCGCTTCCACAACCCTCCAGTCAGCAAAGCCCTCGGCCCGTCCTTCCGCCCGAGGGCTTTGTCCTTTCAGGCTCCTGGTTCTTTCAGAAACGCCCCACGCGCCTCCGCGTCGATTCAGGATTTTCCTGCCCGCGGAAATGCGCGCCGGCGCGGCCGCTCACAACCAAAGCGCCGCATCGTGAGGTTCCGCTTCGTGCCGGCAAGCTCTGGAACCGCACTATAACGGCAGATAATAGAAGTCTCCCGAGCCCTCCAGCGGCTGCCACGCCGCCGAGCACGGAGGCGCGCCTTTGAATCTGCCCACCACCGCCCGCACGCCGCGCGCCTTGAGGAGGTCGAGCACGCCGGGGTTCTCGTCCAGCTTTTGGCAGCCCTCCGCCGCGCTCGTATGATCCCATTGATGCCCTGACTCGATGATTGCAGTCACGCTAAGACCGGCGTATTTTGCCCAATAAGAATCGTCATAGCAGGCGAGGTATCCCATGCAGGCAACTTCCGTTCCACGAGGAAAACGGACTGCCAGACCAGTTCCAGCAGATATCATCGGCATGTCATAGATGCCTTGTAAAGGATGGGCTCCATGCCTTAGCCGTTCCACATTCTCCTGCAATAGGCTCAACCTGAAAGCAAAACACAGAATCGCGCCCGCTATTAGCGCCACAGCCAGATGAAGAGATCGCATACTCCCAGTAGGCTGCTTGGCAAGCGAACAAGAAGCGAACGAGGCCCCCATAAGAACCAGCGAGAATGCTATGTAGCGTCCTTCTAACAGAACCAGCGAATAGGCTCCAATGCACGCAATCGCCAGGAAAAAGGTCATCGCGAGAATCGGATCCACAAAGGATGGGCGGCGAACAGTGTAGCCCCAGTAGCACAGCACCCCCAAGAGGAGGATGGGCGGGATGCGCATGATAGCCGCCTGAGCAGCCGGGATGTTTCTCTTGACCGCGGCTTCGATTTGCCCAAGGTTGAAGTGAGGCGACAGCCCATCTTCCCAATAGGAGGGATCATCCCATTCCGGTATCGTGCCACGAACCTGCCTTGGACTGAAGTAGACGACCTTTGGATCACTGGAAAGCAATTCTGTTGGATGCTTCAAATGGGCGTGAGCAGTCTCGTGTAGCAGACCGGGAGGTCCCCAACCCGGATTGCCCTCCACCGCTCCGTTCACGTACCACGCCATATCCAGCCGGCCTGAATCACCAAACGTAAACCGCCCCTTGGCCGCGGAAATCGCCCCCACATAGGGCCCCGCCACCAGCACAAAAACCCCCAGGGACACCGCCAGGCGGCGCAGCATGCCCGGCTTGCGCAAGCTGGCTGCCGCCGCCAGCAGCATCCATAGAAAGAAGAAGGGGAACGCGAACGCCTTTGCCCAGTAGGCAAATCCACCCAGCAAGCCAGCCGCGACAAAGGCGAAGAGGCTCTGTTCTGCCGCGCCCCAAAGAACCGCCGCCACCGTCAGCAGCATCAGCGCGGACACCAGCGCATCCGGCGTGTACCAGCCCATATCCTGCGCGCAGAAGAAATACGCGAGCGTTGCCACCCACACATACAGAATTCTCGGAGGCAGTAACTCGTCAACCCGCGCGCCGCGCGCCAGCATCAGCCGCCGCGCCGCCGCCGCCACGGCCATGGCGGCCAGCACGAACAGGAGACCGGTCAGCGCGCCCACCAGCCGCGCGGCCATCAGCTCATATTGCTGCCGGAATCCGAAACAGGCCCTGCCTATCGTCAGCAACGCCGGGTACAGCGGAAACCAGTAGGCATTCACCACCGCGTGCCACCGGTGGTCGCGGATGGCATCGGAAAGATCGAGATAAGCTACGGTATCCGCGGTAACAAATCGCTGATTGACGAGAGCGCCAAAGAAACTGCAAACAACAATGCCCACATAGATCGCTTGCTCGGACCAGGAAAGATGCGACGCGCGTTCGCTTCTCATCTTCATCGTGGTCTCAGTGCCGGCAGAGTCCATTCAACCCCCTGAAATCACAACCGGTTGGCGACATGTGGGTATGGTACCATCCTGTCATGAACGGCGAAACCGCGACGCGGCCCATCGAGCTCAGCATCGTCATGCCCTGCTTGAACGAGGCGGAAACCCTTGCCGTCTGCATTGGCAAGGCCATGGGCTATCTGCAGCGTTCGGGTGTGGCCGGCGAAGTGGTGGTTGGCGACAACGGATCCACCGACGGCTCGCAACAGATTGCCCTCGGCTGCGGCGCGCGCGTTGTGAACATACCGTTAAAAGGTTATGGAGCCGCACTCTACGGCGCTACCCTGGCTGCCCGCGGTAAGTACATCATCATGGGCGACTCCGACGATAGTTATGACTTCTCCCGCCTGGATCCTTTTGTCGAGAAACTCCGCGAGGGTTATGACTTAGTGATGGGCAACCGCTTCAAGGGCGGCATTATGCCCGGGGCCATGCCCTGGAAGAACCGTTACATCGGGAATCCTATTCTCTCCACGATCGGCAAAATCTTTTTTCGCTGCCCGGCCAGCGACTTCCACTGCGGCCTGCGCGGCTACTCCAAAGACGCCTTCACGCGCATGGATCTGCGTACGACGGGCATGGAGTTCGCCTCTGAAATGGTGATCAAGGCCACGCTTGGCCGCATGAAGATTGCCGAGGTTCCGGCCACGCTCAGTCCCGACGGCCGCTCGCGACCGCCTCATCTGCGTCCCTATCGCGATGGCTGGCGCCACCTGCGCTTCATGCTCCTCTTCAGCCCCAACTGGCTCTTTCTCCTGCCCGGCCTTTTGCTCATGCTCGCCGGACTGGCCGGCGCCTCTCTGCTCATGGCGAGCCCCATCCATATCCATCATGTGCGGCTTGGCATCGACTCTCTCATCTATTTCGCTTTCATGATCATTGCCGGCTTTCAATCCGTCCTCTTTGCCGTCCTTTCGCGCGTCTACGCCGTGCAGGAGCGCCTCTATCCGCCCGGCCGGGCGTACCACTATTTCTTTCGCCATATCCGTCTTGAACGCGGCCTGATCGCCGGACTCCTGCTTGTTGTGGCAGGATTCGCCATGACGGCCGACGCACTGCTGGAGTGGCGCCATGCGGCGTTTGGCCTGCTCGACTTCGAGCACATCGCGCGCCTCGTGGTTCCCTCCGGACTCATGATCACCCTGGGGATCGAAACCATTCTCTTCAGCTTCTTCCTGAGCACCCTGGGAATGAATACGCGCCATCATCCGGCCGAGCCTCCTGCCGAGTACAGTCCGCAGGCGACGGCCGCTTCCTGACCTGCCTGTTCGCCCTTCATGGCGGCAGCGCATACTCTTCCTTGGGTCGGAGGTGCTCGATGTATCTGGTTGTCGGTTCCGGTCCCGCGGGCGTATCGTGCGCGCGTGCGCTGCTGGCGCAGGGGCACAAAGTATCCATGCTTGACGTGGGCCTGCGGCTCGAGCCTGAGCGCGAGGCACAACTCGCCACTCTCCGGGCCGCTCCGGCCGCCGAGTGGAATGGCCCCTCCGGCGCCTTTCTGCGCGAAGGCATGGAGAGCGGCGCCGGCGGCATTCCCGTCAAGCTCACCTATGGCTCAAGCTATCCCTATCGCGACGCGCCCGGAACCACGCGCGTGGAATTCACCCATGCCAAGGCCGGCCCATCGCATGCCGTCGGCGGTCTCAGCACGGTTTGGGGATCGGCGGTCATGCCTTATCGCCAAAACGACATGGCCGCGTGGCCCATCGCCGCACAGGATCTGGCCCCGGCCTACGAGGCCATCTTTCGCTGGATGCCGCTCTCGGCTCGCCGGGACGATCTCGCCCTGCAATTCCCGCTCTACTGCGACCACCCCCAGCCGCTCGCCATGAGCCGCCAGGCGAGGCAACTTCTCGCTTCTCTCAGCAAGAGCAAAACCCGCCTGCAGCGCGCAGGCGTGAGCTTTGGCGCATCCAGAATCGCCGTGGCCGCCAACGGCTTCTCCGGCGCGGATGCCTGCGTTCTCTGCGGCCTGTGCATGTACGGCTGCCCCTACAGGCTGATCTACTGCACCGACCGCGCCGTAGAAGAGCTGAAGTCTGACCCGAACTTCAGTTACATCCCCGGCGTGGCCGTACGCAGCGTTGAAGAGACCGGCGCCGCCGTCACCGTCTGGGCCATCGACGCCGCCGGAGATTCCGTTACCTATCGCGCCGAGCGCGTCTATCTTGCCGCCGGCGTCTACGCCACCACTGCGATCCTGCTCCGCTCCATGAACCGTTTCGACCGTCCGGTCCGCCTCTTCGATTCACAGTACTTCCTTCTCCCCATCTTGCGCGCGGCCGGCGCCGGCAAGGTCACCGAAGAGAAGCTTCACACCCTGGCTCAACTCTTTCTCGAAATCGAAGACAGCCGCATTAGCCCCTACACCATCCACCTGCAAACCTACACCTACAACGATCTCTTCAAGGCGCCGGTGGAGAGCGCTCTCGGTCCTCTGCGCAGCGTTTTCCCGCTCAATTCGTTCCTCGGCAGGCTGCTCCTCTTCCAGGGCTATCTGCACTCCGACCACTCCGCGCAGATGGAAGCGCGCCTCAACCGGATGGATGCCGGCGATGTGCTGCGCGTCTCTGGCGTTCGCAATCCCGCCACGCGGGCAACCATGAAGAAGCTGGTCCGCAAGCTGATTGCGCTGTCACCCTCCACCGGTTCGATGCCCATGTTCCCTTTGCTCCAGATAGGCGAGCCCGGCCGCGGCTATCACACCGGCGGCAGTTTCCCCATGCACGCCCAGCCGGCCGATGGCCAATCGGACATCTACGGCCGCCCCGTTGGGTTCTGCCGCGTGCACGCCGTTGACTCCACCGTCTTTCCCTCGATTGCCGCCACCACCATCACCCTCACGGCCATGGCCAATGCCTATCGCATTGCCTCGCAGCTCCATCAATATTCTTAGCCTGTCAGGAGGGCGCCACTGGCATGACCGCCGCACCGCAAATCTGTGCTATCACGGGGACCACCGGCTACGTTGGGTCGCGCATTGCCCAGGCCGTCGCCCAACGCGCCCAGGTGGTCGCTCTCGGCAGGAATCCGGAGAACGAGTCCAGCATTGCGTGGACCCTCGAGGGCAACGGCGACATCGCGCCGCTTCTCAGCCAGCACCGCGTCTGCACCCTGGTTCACGCCGCCTGGGATTTTCGCGCTGTTTCGCCAAACGAGATCTGGCGCGTCAATGTGGAAGGATCCATGCGCCTCTTCCGCATGGCTCGGCAGGCCGGCGTGCGCCGCATTGTCTTTCTCTCGACCATCAGCGCCTTTGCCGGTGCGCGCTCGCTCTACGGCAGGTCCAAGCTTGAAGTTGAGGCCGCGGCCGCACGCCTCGGGGGCGTCATCCTGCGCCCCGGCCTCGTCTTTGGAGAGTCCTCCGGCGGCGTCTTCGGTTCCATGCGCCGCCAGGTTCGCAACAGCCGTCTTGTCCCCCTGATCGGCAGCGGCAAAGCGCCGCAGTTTCTGATTCCCGAAGAGGCGCTGGCCGCGCTGGTCGCCGATGCCGTCCTGGGCCGCTTCGACTCTGCCGGCGGACGCCCGCTCACCCTCGCCAACCCCACTCCCTATCCATTTCGCGAACTGATCCACAGCATCGCGCGCGCAGAAAACCGCCATGTCACGCTGCTTCCCGTGCCCTGGCCACTGCTCTATGCCGGACTCCGTCTCGGGGAGAAGCTGGGCCGCCGGCTTCCCTTCCGCAGCGACAGCGTGATCAGCTTCATTTACCAGAACCCGGCGCCTGATTTCTCCGCGCTTCAGCAATTCGGCATCGCCGTCCCCGCCTACGCTGGATAAACAAGAGCGGTCTTGCCCGGCGCGGCCGGCAATCGCAAACTTGTGCTCACAAATAAAAGACGGGCGGACCATCCGCAGGAATGGCCCGCCCGTCCGCGGTTTGCTCGCGTCTATGCGCTCACCGCGCTCACTTCCGCAGGCTCCATGTTCCATCCCTCGACCATCAGCTTGGCCGTGCGCCAGTTGTGCGCCAGTTCCAGGTTGATCTCGATCTGCCGCGACTCGCCCGGCGCCAGCGAAACGTAGTTGTCCGAGTAGAGCACCGGCGCCAGTAGCAACCCGCTGGCCGTATCCACCAGCTTGAGCCGCACCGCCAGAGCGATGCCGCCGGCGCCGTTGGCCACCTCCACGCTCAGCTTGTTGTCCTGCAGCGCGCCGGCCGTGCACTTCACCTGCGCCTGCTTCATTCCGGCAAGATCCTGGTACTGCCACTCCTCTTTGCTGTTCCAGTAGAAGTTGTCGGCCAGCACTTTGCCGGCGCTATCCTTCAACTCCAGCTTGATGAAGTGGACCTTCGACAGAGCGCCGCCCTGATCCTCAAACAGCGTCATGCACTCCTGCGCGCTGTTGGCGGCGCAATCCGCCTGCGCCGCCTTGGTCTGGGCCACGCTGCCGTCCAGGTTGTAGATCGTGGCCTCGGCCTTCACTCCCTTCAGATCCTGCGAGGTGCAGTTGATCGCCTTCACCTTGTTGGTGGCCACATTCCATTGGATGTGAACCGGCTCGCAGGCCTTCTTGCACGCGAAATACGCCGCCGTCGGCTCCTTGAAGTAGTCGTAGGTGTTCCACGTCAGCGACGGCCACGCCGGATTGCTCATCCACATCATCACGCCCGTGCAGTCGTTCCACATGCGGTCGTTCCATGCCTCGTAGATGGCTTTGAAGACCTCGGTGTTCACCATCTGCGCCTTGCGGCAAAAGTCCTCGATTCCCTTCGGCTCGCCGTAACAGGCAATGGCTTTCATGGTGTTCCCGCAGAGACCGCTGCCGGTGCCCCATCCGGTGCCCAGCCACCAGTCGTGCTGCGCCCACATTTCGTTTACCGGCCACAGCTTGTTCCACGGCATCATGCGGCGCATGCTCTCCACCGGCGGAATGGTTGGCGATCCCAGCTCCGGCCGGAATCCGCGCGCCAGATCCCTGAAGTAGAAACTCGCAGGCCGCGTATCGTACGGGCTGTCTCCGTTGGTGGGCGGAACCTGAATGGAGCTTTGCAGGAACATGCGCGTGCCATCGAGTTCCTCGGCCATGCGCGGCATCTCCGTGGCGATGGGATCGTCGGGGATGGTTTCGTTGGCCGTGCACCAAAGCACCAGCGAAGCATGGTTCCTGTGGCGAAGGAAGCGGTCGCGCGCATTCACCAGCCACATGGCGGCATCGTCGGGCTGCAGGCCGTTGGCAATGCCGAACTCGTCCCACACCAGGATGCCCAACTCGTCGCAGACCTCAAAGAACTCGGGCTTGTCCAGATTGCCGCCCCAGTTCCTGATGAGGTTGAAGTTCATCGCCTTTTCCATGCCCACGCGGACTTTGAAACCCTCGCGGTCGCAGCGGAGCATGCCTTCATCCATGCCCCAGTTCACGCCGCGAATGAAGATGCGCTTGCCATTGCAGAAAAAGGTGAGCGGACTTTTGACCGCCTTCTCTTCGAGATCTTTCAGTTCCAGGCCATTCATCAGGCTGGTAACGTCCCACCGGGTATGCAAAGCGGGACTGTAGGAGAATTCGCGGATGCCCACCCTGGATTTGTTTACATCCACCGTTTTGCCGTTGGCGCGGAACTCGATGGTCAGATCGTAGAGGTTCTGCTCGCCATGCCCGTTCGGCCACCACAACTTCGGATCGGCCATCGCAAGCTGCTTGTAGTTCGCCTTGTCCAGCTTGATGGGCAGCGTCTCGCCGTCATCGAGCGTCACCGGATGCGTAAACTCGATCGCCCCCAGGCGCACGTGCAGATCGCCTTTGTACGGTTTGTTGGAGTGGTTCTTCACCTCCACTCTCAGCGTCAGGTCGGCGCGCTTCAGGTTGCCTGCCTCGGGGAAATGCGTGCTGAGGAAGGCATTCTCCACCGTCACGTCGCCGGAGGTGGTCAGCGTCACATGGTTCCAGATGCCCGTGTCGCGGTCGCGAATGGTGGGCAGCCAGTCCCAGCTATCCGCCGCCAAAATTGTCGGCTCGTTCTTCGGATAATCCGGCGGCCACTCGTAGCCGCTCAGCAGCTTGGGCATCACCGTGCCCGGCTTCGGCACCGGCACAATCATCACCGCGATGCAGTTCTTCTTGCCCGGCGTCACCATCTCCGTCACGTCAAACTTGCCGCGGACAAACGCTCCGTCGATGTTGCCCGCCGTCTTGCCGTTCACGAAGACATAGGCCCGGTAGTTGATGCCGTCGAAGTTCAGCCACACCCGCTTGCCGGCATAGCTGGCCGGAATCTCCAGTTCGTTCCTATACCACCAGTTCGTATGCGCAAAGAAATCCGAAATCTGGCTCAGATCGTTGCCGTAAAACGGATCCGGCACCGCGCCCAGGTTCAGGTAGCTGGTCAGCACCGTCCCCGGCACCGTGGCCATCAGCCACTGGCTGTCGTCGTAGCCGCAGGTTGAAACCGCCTCCGCCTTGGCCGCTATCCACGCCTGGTTCACAAGCCGCCAGCCGCCGGAAAGCCTGAGAGTGCCGTCCGCCTCCGGCGCCGGAAGCGGCGCGGCCACCGGCTCCAATCCTCCCGTCCCGTACACTTCAAACGACACCAATTCGTAGCCGCCTGTCTTCGCCTTGCCGTTCAGCAGCAGCCGCACATAGCGCGCCTCGGTCTCCGGCAGCGCAATCTGCTCCACGCCGCCCTTGCCGTCCAGGGTCTCATGCACGTCGCTCCAGTTCTCCACCCGCCCGGTCTCCGGCGACGGCGCGCTGTCTCGCGAGGCCTGCACCTTGTACGCCAGTCCGTAATTGCCTCCCCAGCGCAACACCACCGACCGCACCTTGCACTCCGCGCCCAGGTCCACATAAATCCACTGGAAATCGGCGTCCGCGCTTTGCCACATGGTCTTCGCCTGCCCGTCCGTCGCCATGTGGCCTGTGTTGATAAAGTCCGCCGCGCTCGACGCCCAAGCCGCACGGTTCAGCGCCATATTCCGCTCCGTGCTCGCCTCCACCCACCTTGGCAACACGGCCGTCGCCGAAGCCACTGCCCCCAGCTTCAACACTTCACGCCTCGTCCATCCACCCATCGCTCTACTCTCCTTTTTCACTCGAACATCCTATGCATCCGACGGTGCGCGCGCAAGCTGAAACTGCGCGCTCACACCGCATGTCGCACGGCGAAACGCCGGCGCCTTTTTCGCTCACGGCGCTGTCGCCACCCCCACCATCCAGTCCGCGCCGTTGTAGTAGATCATCCACTGGCCGTGGAACCAGGCAATGCCCGTCAGGTACACCACGTGCGGCGTCGCGCCCAGCTCCTCGAAATCCCGGTCCGGCTTCAGAAACGCCACATCCGACCTGTCCAGCAGCTTCGTCGGATCGTCTGCGCTGTAGAGCGCCTGCCCCAGCGAGTAGTACAACTTCGACTGCTTCTTCCACACCGCCGACTCCGGCGAGTCCTGGTCCGACGCGTTGTAGATGTGCACGATCCCGTTGGCCGTCAGCACCGCCACGCCGCCCTCCACCAGTTCGCTGTCGAACTTGTGCTCGCGCGGATATTGCACCACCAGCAGATCCGGCGAATCGTTGGGATGATCTGAGCTGCGCTCGCCCGCTCCCGGCGCGTTCTTCTCCCCCGGCTTGCGCTCGAGCGGCGTCCAGTCGATCAGGTTCTCCGAGGTGGCGATGTGCATATTGCCTTCGCCAAAGTACATCCAGTACTTGCCCTTGATCTTCACCGCCATCAGCCGGCCGTTCTTCAACTCCGTCACCACCGCCCCGGCCTTGCTCCATAGCTTGTCGTACTTGCCACCGTACGCCTTGGCAAAGATCAAGCCGCGCTTGGTCCAGTGCACCAGGTCTTTGCTGGTCGCCACCGAGAGCCGCGTCACCTTCCGGTTCCACGAACTGTAGTAGAGGTAGTAAGTTTGGTCCGGCCCTTCGACAAGGCGCGGAATCTCGTCGCCGCCGCTCCACTCCGCATCCTTCATCGGACCGTTGTCGGGATAGAGCACCGGCTCGCTGCGCCGCGTAAAATGCAATCCGTCCGTGCTCGTTGCCAACCCCTGCCGGAAGGTTCCCCAGGTGCCGCGCTCGCCGTGAAATCCATTCGACGAGTCTTCGGCGTGATAGATCAGGTCCAGTTGGCCATCCTTCACCATCGCCGCCGCACCCAGAATGGCCCGCGCCTCCCAGCGCACGTTTTGCTTGAGGATGGGACAGAAGAAGAGCGGATCGAACTCCGGCCCCAAGATGGGATTCACCGCGTCATCCTGCGTGAACGGCCCGATCATCCACTTTTTGTAGACAGCCGATCCCGCCTCCTGCGCGACCGCCGCCCACGCGCCGCCCAACACTACGATTGCTGTGAGCAGAAAGATCCCCACCGCCCAAGCCGCCCGCCGCGGGGTAGCTGATCTTCCGCCCGTCCCGGCATGGCCGCGCAAACTCCATTCTTCCATCCTTCGCATCGCTGCCTCCTTCCGCTTGCGTGTTGCCCGCACCGCAGCACCTGTTGCTACTACACTGCGCAGGCGGTCCCGCTCATTCTCGCGCTGCCGTCTCGCGCTCCGGAACCGCCTCACCGGGCATGAGTAAAATCCATTCATTCCTTGAACGCGCCCTCGTACACACACTTTCTCGCTTCGTCGCCATAGGCGCGAATCAGGTGGAGATCGGCCTCGAAAAAATGATCCGAAGGCGCCAGGATGTAAGGCCCGCTCTCGCCCGCTTCCTCAAAGCAACGGCGCACCTCAGCCCGCGTTGCCTGCTCGGAGCACTCGGTAAAGAAGTGCAACTGGTCGAATCCGCCGATCATGCACACCTTGTTGCCCAGGCGCCGGCGCGCTTCGGCCAGCTTAGCGTCGGCGCCCATGCCCACCGGCGTAAAGGTTTCGATGGCGTCTACGCCCATGGCCGCCGTGCGCTCCAGCATGGGCATGATCTTGCCGCAGAGGTGATACACGATCCGCTGACCGGACTTGTGCGCGGCCTCCACCATGGGCGTATCGTAAGGCGCCACAAACTGGTCGAACATGCGCGGCGAAATCACGCTGGCCGAGGCGTCGCCTCCGCCCAGTTCCAGCACATCGTACTTTGCCCCCGCCAGCGACTCGATAAAGCCCAGCTTGCGGCGCTGCAGGATGGCGAGCAGCTCGTGCACCCACTCCGGATCGTCCTGCGCCGCCATGATCAGATGTTCGGTGCCCACCAGGCAGCAGGCGTCCTGCCAGCATCCCGGCTGCCCAAAGACGTCGAAGCAACAGATGTGCCCGCGCACCAGTCCCCGCTGGCCGTAGGCTTCCACCGTGCGGTTCACCGCCTCCACGTCGCAGTTCGGTGTGGTCACATACTTGCCGATCAACTCGATGTCGCGCTTCTGTTTGATCAGCGGCTCGCGCACCCAGGCGCTATAGCCTGCGTCCTCGATCACCATGCTCAGCGTGCCCTCTGGCGTCACAAACCGGTACCGCGTCATCGTGCGTCCGTCCGCCGAAATATCCTCCGCGAAGCATCGCCACGCATCGTTGGCCACGCGATGGCTCTCCAGGAAACCCGGCTCTCCCTGCAGCGGATCGGGATAGTCGCTCGTCCCCGGCTTGGGCCGGTGCGGAACCGTCCACGTGATCGGGTCCAATCCAAACGCGTCAAAAAACTCCTGGTCCGAGATGCCGTTCATGCGCCGTTCCAGAAAGTACGGCATCACGTGATGCGTGGTCACCGGCAGCCGGTCGGGCATGGCGCCGCTCAGCGCGGCCACCATCCGTTCTTTTGAGGTCATACGCTCTCCTTCTGAATCTCCGCAGCAGCCTCGGCCAGCGCCGCGACATTTTCCATGGGCACGTTGGGCAAAATCGCCTCGTGGCTCGGGCTCACGATCAGGTGCGGCGCCAGCAGCGCGTGCACCCGCCGCACGCCCGCGCGCACCTCATCCGGCGTGCCGTTGGTCATCAGGTGCTGCGCATCCACGCCGCCCATAAACGCGATCCGCCCCTTGAACTCCGCCGCAAGCTGCGCGGCATCCATTCCCCGCGCCAGCGCCTGCAACGGATGCAGGCAATCCACACCCGCATCGATCAACCGGTCGATGAGCTTGCACACCGAGCCGCACGAGTGCAGCACCACCTGGTAGCCGTGCCGGTGTCCCTGCTCTGCAAACCGCCGGAACCACGGCAGCACAAACTCCTCCAACAGCGCGGGGCTGCACACCAGTCCCGCCTGACTGCCCAGGTCGTTGCCAAAAAAGAATCCGTCTACCAGGCCGCCCGCCTGCGCAAAGAAGCGCTCGTTCGCATCGTAGTAAAACGCGCATACCCTCTCCGTCACCGCATGCACCAGGGCCGGGCACGTCCGCATCTTCACAAAATACTCTTCCATCCCGAACAGGTCGGCCACGTTGTGATAGAAGCAGCACCAGAAGCCGCTCAGCCGGTACACGTCTGAGGCCGCGCGCAAATCGCGCAGGCACGCATCGAAGTTCAAATACTCGGGATGGGGCCACGGAAAGTCGTCAATCTCCTCCGGGCGGGTGCAATGCGCCAGCGGACCCGCGCTGCCGTGCTTTTTGCGATCCAGGCTGGCGTCGAACAGCGCGCGCCCCTCCGGATCCTGGTAAGCATCCTGATAGAATTGCGGGCAGATCCAGCGCACATCGTCGCCCAGCCTTTGCCGCAGTTCTTCCTCCGTCTGCGTTCCAAAGTGCCGGTGCAGCAGCGGCCACGTTTGCGGATCGGGATTTCCCAGCCAGAAGCCGCAGCCCGGAACCTGCTTCCGCGCCACGATCGCGCGGATCGTTTCGCGCCTCGATTGCAATCCTTCCGTCACCTTCCCGCTCTCCGCCCGTCCGCTTTCCGCACCGTGTCCCGCGCCGCTCAAACCACTTAGCCTATTCCGGCGTCCCTGCCGGACGAAATAAGAATCTTCGCGCCTGGCGCTTTTTCGATCCACGAAATCGCATCCATCCGCACGGCCGCATGCCAGCCGCCCATTCGCGCCTTTTCATTGCCCTTGGGCTGTTCCGCTCACCATGCAACGCGGCATCCCCGGCGGTCTGCCGCTTTCGTTCCATGAAACCTTTCCCGCTCCCGCAAAACGCGGCCGCGGACCCGGCTCGCAGCCGGCCTTCAAAAAACCCGAGTGGCTCTTTCCGCCGGGAAAGAGCCACTCGGGTTTCTGCTGCCTGGTCCGGGCTCCGTCTGCCGTCACTTACACCGGCAGGAGCCCTGGGATTTTCAGCCATTCCTTGTACTCGTCCAGGCTCACCTTCGGTGTGAACGCCAGGTAGTGGTTGGTGTGTTCGCCCAACCCCTCGGTCGTCCACTTGATCTGCCACATCTCATTCTTGGCCGGATGCGGCAGCGTCCCGCATGTGGCCTTGCCGTTCGCCTCCACTTCAAAGGCCGTGTCGATCAGCTTGGCGCTTTCGCCCGCGCGGTTGATCTCCAAGCGGCCTCGCGCCGGCTTCAGCGTGTCGTTCACCACCATGACCGCATGGTTGCCGTTCTCTTCCTCGCAGCACAGCGCCTGCACGTCGCGCTGCGCCCGCTGGATGTAGTAGAACGCCAGCTTCTTGCTGAAGTAGTAGTCCACCACCGCGTCGGAAAGAATCGGCCACCCGTCGCGAATGTTCCACCACAGGATGCCCTGCTTCTCGCCGGCCGCGCCCGTCGATCCCTTGCGCTGCCGGAACATCTCCACAAAAAACTTCATCGCCTCGGCCTGCGTGATCTGCGAGGCCAGAATGAACTCGTCCAGCGTATCCGGACACGTTCCGAAGAAGGCCTCAATCTGGTGGACCATCAGATCGTTGCGGTGCAGCGTGCTGGTGTCGGTTGGCGTGGCGCGGCACGACTTGGTCAGCCACTCCTCATTCCACTCGCGATCCTTCACCCACGGAAACACGCTGCCTGCATCCATCATCCGCTCCAGCGACGACCGCGACGGGCACCCGTGATAGCCGATTTCGCTGGCGAAACGCGACGGCGACTGGGTGTAAAACGGCGCCTTGAAGTAGCCCCGCGGCCCCCACAGGTGAACCTCCGGCATCAGGCTCGTCTTGTTGCCGGCGGCAAAGACCGCCGGGCTGTGATACGGCGAGCTGGGCAGATAGGCGCGGTTCGGATCCAGTTCCTTCAGCACGCCGGGAATCGTCTTCCGCGTGCTCACGTCCAGATTCGGATCGATCGGCTTTCTGCCGCTGCGCTCCGCCCACTCGAAGGCGTCGTCGCACTCGTTGTTGCCCGACCACAGCGCCAGACAGGCGTGGTTTCTGAACTGCGGAACCACCTTCCGCGCTTCCATTTCGATCTCGTTCAGGAACTCTTCGGTCTTCGGATATACCTGGCAGGCCATGTTGAAGTCCTGCCACACCATGATGCCGGCCTCGTCGCACAAATCGAAGAAGCGGTCCTCCGGATACACGTTGCCGCCCCAGCAGCGGGCCATGTTGCAGTTGGCTTCCACCATCAGATCAACGGTGCGGTCCAGGTGCAGGTGGTCGCGGCTGTGCAGCGCATCCAGGCAGCTATAGTCCGTGCCCTTCACAAACACCGGCTCGCCATTCACCACAAATCCGAACTTGCCCTTGCCGTCGGTCAGGATGTCTGTCCGGTCCAGCTCGATGGTACGAATGCCAATCCGCTCCACCCTCCGGTCCACCACCTTCCGGTCCGGATTTACCAGCGACACCGTCGCTTCGTAGAGCGGCCGTTCACCGAAGCCGCGCGGCCACCAGAACTCGGCCTGCTCCAGGTTGAACTCGTGCTCGCCGCTCGATCCGGTCACGCGCGTCTCCCAGCACGCCGCCATCTCGCCGTTACGCCGCAGCACCACTTCCACCGTCTGCGTGCCTTCCTGGGCGCCTTCCAGCGCCCACGCCACGGCTACCGCGGCCTTGCCTTGCTTCACGTCCACCGACTTGGTGTACCAATAAGCGCTCTCGATCCGCGCCGGCCGCATCCACTCCACATATACGTCTTTCCACAAGCCGGCGCTCACCACGCGCGGCATAATGTCCCAGCCGTACATGTGCGCCGCCTTGCGCACATAGAGCGACTCCCAGTGATTGTCGGTGGGGTACTCCCAGCCCGTGTGCGGATAGGAGAGTCCCACCAGCACCGCCGGCTCGATCTTCACCAGAATCTCGTTCATCTCCCCGGGGCGCAAAGTCGAGCTCACGTCAAACCGCTGCTGCACCAGCATGTTTGCCGCCTTGCCAATCTCCTGCCCGTTCAGCCACACCGTGGCAATGCAGTCCAGTCCCTCGAATACCAGCTCCGGCCGCTCGCCCGGCGCTCCGTGTCCGGCCTGGAAGGTGCGCTTGTACCACCACTGGTGGTTCTCCAGCTTCAGCGCCTGCAGCACGCGATCGCCCTTCTCCAGCGGCTCGATCTTGCCCGCCGCCGCCAGGTCCAGCTCCACGTTTCCCGGCACCAGCGCCGGAATCGTCGGCCAGTCCGACGGCGGCCTGGTGCTCGGCGTCTTCTCCGGATACGACTCCAGCGGTCCGTAGGTCAGGCTCCAGAGCCCATTCAGGCATGTTTTGCGCGGCGCCAGCACGCCCGTCACGCTGGCCGGCTCCGCCGCCAATGCCTCCGCCACGGCGTTGCCCTTCAGCATCGAAGTCAGCCAGCAAAACACCGGCAGCTTCAGCACGCTGCGCCTTGTCCAACCCTTCCGCGATTGCTCCCTCATCCGCTCCATGACTCTCCTTTTCCTCACTTCTCTTGTCAAAGCCATTGCGCCGCAACGCCGGCCCCGCTTCTTCCCCCGCGGGCCGTCATCCCGCGGCCATCACGCGTTGCCGCTCATCTGCGCTACGGCCGCTTCCAGCAAATCCATCAGGCTGTGCATCAGAAACTGATGCCCCTCCTGAATGCGCGCCGTATCCGTGTGCCGCACCACCATCGCTTCAGTGGCCAGCGCCAGCGCCGGCCCTCCGTCCTTGCCCAGAAAGGCAATGCTCTCGATCTCCATCGCCTTCGCCGCCTTCAGCGCCTCCAGCACATTCGGCGAACGTCCGCTGGTGGTGAACGCCACCACCACATCGCCCTTGCGTCCCAACGCGCGCACCTGCCGCGAGAAGATCTCTTCGTAGCGGTAGTCGTTCCCGATGCATGTGGTCAGCGCCGGATCGGTGCCCAGAGAAATTGCCGCCAGGGGCGCGCGATCCTTCTTGTAACGGCCCACCAGCTCGCCCACCAGGTGCATGGCCTCCGCGGCGCTGCCGCCGTTACCGCAGATCAGCAGCTTGCCGCCGCTCTTCAGGCAAGCGGCGCACCGCTCCGCCGCCCGCGTCAGCGCCGGCTCCAGTTCCGCCAGCGAAGCCATGACCCCCATCGTCTCCTGCAGCGATTTGGAAAAACTGCTCATTCTCCTCCTAAACTCTTTCACCTTCCTCAGGCGTCTGTTGGTTCGCCCGCATCCATGGCAATGCACAACGCCGCCACGTCGCCAATGCTTTCGCCCAGCGTGGCCGGAACCACCGTGCACACCGCCAGCGCCGGCGCCAGCGCCTCTTTCCGCAGCGAGCGGCGCGCCGGATCGAGGAGCAAATCGCCCAGCCGCATCGCCAGTCCGCCAATCACAATCCGGTCCGGATTGAGCACGTCCACCAGGATGGCCAGCGCCAGCCCCAGCTTTCTGCCGCACGCGCGGATCATGCTGCGCGCCACCGCATCGCCGTTCTCCGCGGCCACGCCCACGTCTTTCGCCGTGATCGTGTGGTCCGCCGGCAAATCCAGCAGCGACGAGGCGCGTCCCTGCCGGCGCGCCGCCTTCAGCATGGTCGCGGCAATCTGCGCCAGTCCGCCGCCGCTCGCCCAGCCTTCCACCGAGCCGGCCTTGTTGTGCCCCACCGGCCCGGTGCGCGTCAGCCGCACGTGCCCCACCTCGCCGGCCAGGCCGCTCGATCCCGCGTAGAGCTTCTTCTCCACGATGATGCCCGCGCCCAGTCCCGTGCCCATGGTCAAGAACACCATGTTCCGCGTGCCCTGCCCCGCGCCGTAACGGTGCTCGGCCAGCGCCCCGGCGTTGGCGTCGTTCTCCAGCGCCACCGGGCAGCCGAACTCCTTGCGCAGAATCTCCACAATAGGCACATCGACCCATGTGGGCAGATTCGGCGGCGCCTGGATCACGCCGGTGTGCGGATTGAGCGGCCCGCCGCAACTGATGCCGATCGCGCGAATGGCATCCGGCCCCGCGCCCATCTCGCCGAGCATGCGGTGCGTCACCGCCAGCATCTGCTCAATCGCCGGCTGCGGGCCGTTCGCGGGCAGGGTGGCAAACTCCGTCCGCGCCAGCGCCTCCGGAGGCTTGCGCGCCATCACCACCGCGGTTTTGGTCCCGCCAATATCCACGCCTACCCAAAGATCTCTGCTCACTCGTGTGTTCTCTTTCCTCGCGCGCCGCCAGCCGCGCCCCAATTGCCATGGCTTGCCATCATGACCAATGCAGCCTGCACCACCGCAAGCGGACAGGCCGCACCGCGCCTTCATTATGGGAAGCGCCATCGACTTTGTCAATCAACTTCATCAATTCGCGTTATGCCGCTGCCGCGCCTGTTTCCGGGCCTTCCGCCCGCCGCTTGCGCAGTTGCGCCAGCGACAGAGCAAACACATACGCAATGGCCAGCGCGGGCACCGCCAGCGACGTCCGCACACTGGTGCGGTCGGCCACCGCACCCATGGCCATGGGCAGCACGGCTCCGCCCACAATGGCCGTCACCAGCAGCCCCGAAATCTCGTTACTCCGCTCCGGCATGCGATCCACCGCCGATGAAAAGATCAGCGGAAACACGTTCGCAAAGCCCAGCCCGGTCAGGAAAAATCCCGCCGCCGCCACGCTGCCCGCTGGAACCAGAATGACCGCCAGTCCGGCGAGCGACAGGACGCACGTGGCCACCAGAAACGTGGCCGGCTTCACCCAGTTCAGAATCATGCCGCCGCCCAAGCGCCCTACCGTCAGCGCCATGAAAAACAGCCCCGTGCCCAGCAACCCCACCTGGCCGATCTCCAGCCCAAAGCGCTCGCGCAAAAACAGCGGAATCCCCGCGCTCACGCTTACCTCCGCGCCCACATAAAGAAAGATCCCGCAGGTCATGGCCAGCACGTAAGGATTCTTCAGCAGTGCCAGGCACGAACGCAGCGTTGCCGCGGCGGCGCCCGCGCCGCCGGAGGGCAGCTTCAGCCCCCAGGCCGCCGCCAGCGTCAGGGCCAGCGCCACGCTGAAGATGGGAAAGATCGCCTTCCAACTCAAACCGAAATAGCGCGCCGCCAGCACCGGCAGCAACGGTCCGCACAGCGACCCGATGGCCTTCACAAACTGCGCCAGGGAAAGGTTCCGCGCATATTTGCCCTCGGGCGACACGTCGCGCATCAGCGGATTGCCCGCCACCTGCAAGACCGCCGTTCCCGCGCCCAGCAGCACCATCGCCGCCAGAAACTCCGCGAACGAGTGCAATCCCAGGCTGGCAATCAGCACGCCCGCCAGCGCCACCGCCAGCCCCAGCAGCAGCACCGTTTTCTTGCCGTGCTTGTTTTGCAATACGCCCGCCGGAATCGAAAGCAGCCCGAACATGCTCAGGCCCACAAACGGCGTCAGCGCCGCCGCCGTGTTGCTCAGGTGAAATTCGTTCTTGGCCAGGCCCACAAACGGCCCCACGGCATCCACAAACCCCATGGCCAGAAAGGCCATGAACACGGGCAAAGCGCGCAGCTTCATCCCTTGCTCTCCAGGCGTTTCCGCTTCGGTCTGTCCGGCCGCACCCGCACCGCCTGGCACAAACCCTCAAAGAACTTCTCGGCCGGAATCCCTGCCGCGGCCATCAACTCCGGCCGTTCGCCCAGCGGCGAGAGCAACACCGGCACCTGCCGCAGCCACCGGTTGATGGCGTGCTGGTTCAGAAATCGTTCCACCTCGGCGCGCAGCATCTCACCCCGTTCAAGCACGTCGCCGGTCAGCACCACCGCATCCAGCTCCAGCACATTGATCACATTCACCAGCGCCGTGCCCAGCGCCCGCGCCTGCTCCTTCACCAGTTCCAGACAAAAGGCGTCTCCCCCGGCCGCGCGGTCCATCAGCGCGCGCCAGCTTCTGATCCGCGGATCCCGCTTGCGCGCCTGCGCCAGCACGCGCGGCACCGCCGCATACATCTCCACGCACCCCGGCAACCCGCAGTCGCACCGCGGCCCGTTCATGTCGATCGAGGTGTGCCCAATCTCGTTGCCGAATCCCCGCCAGCCGGCGTAGAGCCGGTCATTGCTCACAATCCCGCTGCCGATGCCCGCCTCTACCTCCAGCAACACAAAGCTCCGCGAGGCGCGCCCCGCGCCAAATGTCTTCTCCGCCATGGTCAGCGCCTGCGCGTTGTTCTCCAGAAACACGTAGCCCACGCCCAGATCCTTCATCTCCGCCGCCAAGCAGGCGTTGTGCCAAATCTCGAAGTTGGGCGGATTCAGAATCGTCCCCGCCGCCACATCCACCGGCCCCGGCGTGCTGATGCCCAACCCCAGCCACCGCCGCGACGGCGGCGCGCAACGCCGCATCAACCCGCACAGGCAGGCCTTCATCCGCCGCAGCGCCTCCTGCCGGGTCAGCCCGGCAATCTCGATCGCCTCCCGGCACAGCAGCCGCCCGCGAAAGTCCGCCACGCCCGCATCCGAGCCCGTGCGCGAAATGGTCAGCCCCAGCGTGTAGGCATACTCCGGGCGCAGTTCCACGGGCACCGGCCGGCGCCCCGCCGCGCTCTTCCGCCGCGGCGCCTCTTCCACCATGCCCTCCGTCAGCAGCTTGCCCACGATCAGCGACATGGCCGCCCGCGTCAACCCCGTCCGCTCCGCCAGCTCGGCCCGCGACAAGCTCTCCCGCCGCAGCAGCCGCAGCACCTTCAGCCGGTTTCCCGCCTTCATCTCTTGTGCGTTCTTCATCCCTGCATCGGTCCGCAAGAGGGCGGCTTGGTTCGCCGCCTTCTGTCAACACGCTTAACTATATACGCGAAGACGCGCTTCCGGGCGCTCTCTTTGCGCTTTCCCGGCCGTCTCCAGAGCCGCCCACTCGGCCCCCATCCAACGCCACGCGCTGGTCCTCCTTTCGCCTTCGCCGCCCCCTGCGGCTGGCGCCGGGAGATCGTTTCCGTGCTCAGGCGAGGGGCCATCATTTTGCTGAGCGAAACGCAAGCGAGTCCTCCCCGCATCCTCTTCCCGTCGCCTTTTGCCCGAATCGGTCCGTCTTTGGCGGGCGTAACGCCTCTCCCTTTCTTTCCCGGATGGAATCGAGCATGGTAGCCTGTATCGCGTCATGAAACGCACGTCTTCTTCTGTTTCGAAAGCGGCGCAAGCCGAACATCGCACCTACACCGTCCGCGCCGTCATGCGGGCCGCCGCCATTCTCCAGTGCTTTTCCTCCCTCGGTGAGATCCTCGAGCTCCGCGTCATCACGCAGCGCACCCGGCAGACCAAGGCCACCGCCTTCCGCCTCTCTGAAACTCTCGTGGAGGCCGGTCTGCTGGAGCGCGTGGGAGCCCACGGCTACCGCCTCCGCGTCGATCTCTCCCCCAGCCGGCGTTGCCGCATCGGCTATGCCGCCCAAAGCAGCGTGGTCGCCTTCACCGCCACCGTCACGGACAGCCTCATCGCCGCCGCCAGCGAGGCCCATATCGACCTGGTCGTCCTCAACAACAAGTTCAGCCCCACCGTGGCCCTGCGCAACGCCGACAGCTTCGTCCAGCAAAAGGTCGATCTGGTCATTGACTCCCAAATCGACTCCACCATCTCCGCCCAAATTGCCGCGAAATTCTCCGACGAGCGCATCCCCTTCATCGCCGTCGATATTCCCCATCCCGGCGCGTTCTATTTCGGCGCCGACAACTACAAGGCTGGCCGCCTTGCCGGCCGCTATCTCGCCCGGTGGGCCGGCCGCCACTGGAACGGCCTCGCCGACGAAATCTATCTCATCGGCGCCGACGTGGGCGGCCCCAGCCTGGCCGCCCGCATGAGCGGCATGTACGACGGCATGATCGAGGTTCTGCCCGCCCTCCGTACCCTGCGCTGCTGCCATCTCGACACCCGCGGCCAGTTCGAGCGCACCCTCGACACGTTGCGCCGCTACATCCGCCTGCGCAAGCTGCGCCGCGTCCTCGTGGGCGCCGTCAACGACCTCTCCGCTCTCGCCGCGTTGCAGGCCTTTCGCGACTTTGGCGCCGAGGAGGAATGCGCCATCGCCGGACAGGACGGCTGCATCGAGGCGCGCAACGAGTTGCGCAAGGCCCACTCCCGCCTCGTCTGCACCGTCGCCTATTATCCCGAGCACTACGGCAAGGGCCTCATTCAGTTCGCCACCGATATCCTCGCCGGCAGAAGCGTTCCTCCCGCTGTCCTCACCCATCACGAACTTCTCACACCGCAAAACGTCAACAAGATCTATCCCAACGACAACTGGCTGAGTTCGGCAGGCAGGGGCATGTAAACGCAGCGCAGCCGCATGGCCCTCTTGCCGCACCATGCTTTTGCGCGTGTAGAATTCCATGCTGAGATGCACGGCCCCCGCGCCTGGAAAGGAAAATGGGAATCATGAAACACCTCGCCTGTCTTCTCCTGCTTTCTCTCGCTTCTGTTGCCGCCTGGACTCAGGCCACGGCGCCCGCCGGCTATCGCGCCGTTCATGTCGATGCCGGCAAAGTCATCGGGCAGATTCACGACTTCCAGGGGCTCAACGGCCAGCCCACGCCCGTGCTCCAGGGCCTGCCCAACCTCGTGCGCCAGTACAAGGAACTGCGCACCAGCCTCGTCCGCACCCACGACATGATGGGCCCCACCGACATCGACGCCGTCTTCAAGTTCGACAACATCTGGCAGGAATGGCTCATCCCCGATCCGGCGGTTCGCCGCGGCGCGGTTGACCACGGCAACAAGAGCATCCTCTTCCCCGACCCCAACGCCGACCCCGAAAATCCCGCCAGCTATAACTTCGGTCCCACCGACGAAGTGATGGCCGCCATTCACGCCGCCGGCGCCCATGTCTACTACCGCATCGGCCGCAGTTGGGGCGCGCAGGCCACCCCGCCCGTCAACTTCGACAAGTACGCCGACGCCGTCAAGCACGTCGCCATGCACTACAACCAGGGCTGGGACCACGGCTTCCACTACGGGATCAAGTACTGGGAGTTCTGGAACGAGCCCGGCGAAGTCTTCTGGACCGGCACTCCCGAGCAGTTCTACGAGCTCTACGCCAAGACCGCACGCGCCCTCAAGTCGGCCGACCCTTCCATCCTGATCGGCGGCCCGGCCATCGCCGATCCCGCCCATCCCTCGCCCTATCGCGAGGGCCTGCTCGACTACTGCAAGAAGAACCATGTTCCCTTCGACTTCTACTCCTGGCACACCTACGCCATCGGCTCCGCCGATCCGTATGACGGTGTTCGCCTGGCCCGCAACTTCCGCAGGATTCTCGACCAACACGGTTATCCGCACGCGCAGAGCATTCTCTCCGAGTGGAACCTGACCCCCGACTTCACCGAAGCCGAAAAAGCGGAGCTGCAGGGGGTGCATAACGCCGCCTTCATCGGCGCCGCCCTTACTTACTTCCAGGACGCCCCCCTCGACGCCGCCATCTTCTACCGCGGCGACGCCACCTGGATGGGCCTCTTCGACCTCAAGGGCAACTACTTCAAAACCGCTTATACCTTCAAAGCCATGGGACAGATGCAGGAGACGCCCCAGCGCCTCGCCGCCACCGGAGCGGACACCGACGGCTTCGCCGTACTGGCCGGAAAATCCGCCGACAACCGCACCGTTCAGATCTTCCTCAGCAACTACGAAATTCCCGCCGGCTACAAGCCCAAGAGGATGCATCTGTCGCCGCAGCTTCAGAAAATGTTTGAGAAGACCATGGCCGAGCAGGCGGCGAAGGCGAAGACGAAGAAGCCTGCTCCGGTAAACGAGCTGCCGCAGCGCACCGGCATCGTCTACAAGAACAACGCCGGCTACAACCTCACCGTCGCCGATCTGCCCTGGGGCGATGCTGCCTTCACCGTCCAGCGCTACCGGCTCTCCAAGACCCAGAACCTCGCGCTGGTTGAAAACAAATCCGCGAGCGGCGGCAGCCTGAAGATTTCCACGGCCTTCCCGCCCGACACGGTGGAACTGATCGTCCTCCAGCGCAAGTAGTCTTGCCGTTCACGGCGGCAGCCGGGCGGCGGAGAGCGATTTGCGCTGGATTCTCCGCCGCCCGCCGCACTCTTTCGCTGTTTCTCTGCTCTGTTTTCTCTCCGCCCTCCCGGTTTTCTTTTCCGCTGTACAATCCGTTAAGGACCATCGCAGGCAGCCCCGAATCCGGAGGATGCTTTTGTGCGTCTAACTCGAGTGGGGGTTGTATGTCTTCTTCTCGCGCAAAATCCGAGCAGCGCAAGCTGCCCATGATGCCCATCCGGGACATGGTCATCTTTCCCTATATGATGACGCCCTTCGTCGTGGGCCGCGAATCCAGCGTGCGCGCTCTCGAGGAAGCTCTCAACGGCGACCGCAAAATCTTTCTCGCCACGCAACACGACGCATCCAACGACGAGCCCCGCGCCAAAGACATCTACCAGGTCGGCTCGATTTGCAGCATTGTGCAGAGCGTCAAAATGCCCGACGGCAACATCAAGGTTCTGGTGGAGGGCATCGAGCGCGCCAAGTCCATCGACCTCACCGACCGCGACGGCTTCTTTGTCGCCACCGTGCGCATAGCCAAATCCGAGTTCGAAATGACGCCCGCCGCGGAGCAGTTGATGACCCGCGTCACCAGCCTCTTCGAGCAGTACGTCAAGCTCCAGCAGTCGCTCAACTACGAAACCATCATCGCCACCGTGCGCATGGACGAGCCCGCCAAGCTCTCCGACACCATTGCCGCCAATCTCCAGCTCGGCATCGAGGAAAAGCAGGAGTTGCTCTCCATCTTCGATCCCGCCGCGCGCCTGGCCCGCATTGCCGACGTGCTCGACATCGAAATCGAAAAGCTCGATCTCGACCGCAACATCCAGTCCCGCGTCAAGCGCCAGATGGAGCGCGCCCAGAAAGAGTATTACCTCAACGAAAAAATCAAGGCCATCCAGAAAGAGCTCGGCCGCGGCGAAAAAAGCGAGTTCGACGAGCTGCGCAAGAAGATCGAGACCGCCGGCATGCCCAAGGAGGTTCTCGACAAGGCCATCCAGGAGCTGAAGAAACTCGAAGCCATGCCCCCCATGTCTGCCGAGTCCACCGTCAGCCGCAACTATATTGACTGGCTCCTCGCCGTTCCGTGGAAGAAGCGTTCCAAGGAAACCCGCTCCATCGACTACGCCGAAAAGGTGCTCAATGAAGACCACTACGGCCTCGAAAAGATCAAGGAGCGCATTCTTGAATTTCTGGCCGTGCGCCAGCTCGTGAAAAACCCCAAGGGTTCCATCCTCTGTTTCGTGGGGCCGCCGGGCGTGGGCAAAACCTCTCTCGGCATGTCCATCGCCAAGGCCACCGGCCGCAAGTTTGTGCGTCTTTCCCTGGGCGGGGTGCGCGACGAAGCCGAGATTCGCGGCCATCGCCGCACCTACATCGGCGCCATGCCCGGCCAGATCATCCAGCACATGAAGCGCGCCGGCACCAGGAACCCCGTCTTCCTCCTCGACGAGGTGGACAAAATGGCCTCCGACTTCCGCGGCGATCCGGCCTCCGCTCTGCTTGAAGTCCTCGACCCCGAGCAGAACACCACCTTCCAGGATCACTATCTCGACGTGGATTATGACCTCTCCCAGGTTCTCTTCCTGGCCACCGCCAACGTGCTCCATACCGTGCCCGCCGCTTTGCAGGATCGCATGGAAGTTCTCCGCCTGCAGGGCTACACCGAGCAGGAAAAGCTCGAAATCGCCCGCCAGTACCTGGTTAAAAAGCAGCGCGAGCAAACCGGCCTCAGCGAAAAGAACATCGCCTTCGCCGACGGAGCCATCCTCGAAATCATCCGCAACTACACGCGCGAAGCCGGCGTCCGCAACCTGGAGCGCGAGATCGGCAACATCTGCCGCAAGGTCGCCCGCAAGGTCGTCAAGGCCGACGCAAAACACAAGGAAGAACTGACCGCGCAGAATATCGCCGAGTTCCTCGGCGTGCCCAGGTACCGCGAATCGGAAGTCCACGAAAAGAGCGAAATCGGCCTCGTCACCGGCCTTGCCTGGACCGAAGTGGGCGGCAGCATCCTTACCACCGAAGTCCAGGTTCTCGACGGCAAGGGCAAGCTCACCATCACCGGGCAGCTCGGCGACGTGATGCAGGAGTCAGCCCAGGCCGCGCTCAGTTACATCCGCGGCAAGGCCCAGGCGCTCGGCCTCACGCGTGAGTTCTACCGCAGCATCGACATCCATCTGCACGTGCCCGAGGGCGCCATCCCCAAGGACGGCCCCTCCGCAGGCATCACCATGGCCACCGCTCTGGCCAGCGCCCTGGCCCGCATTCCCGTCCGCCGCGACATTGCCATGACCGGCGAAATCACGCTCCGCGGCAAGGTGCTCCCCATCGGCGGCCTCAAGGAAAAGCTTCTCGCCGCCCTCCGCGCCGGCATCTTCGAGACCATCCTGCCTCGCGCCAACGAGAAAGACCTCGCCGATCTGCCCGACAACATCAAGAGCTCCATGAAGCTCCACTTTGTCGACTCCATGGACGAGGTCCTCAAACTCGCCCTCGAAAGCCCGCTGCCCGGCGCCGTGCCCCCCGAAGCCGAAGTCCTCGCCGCCGTACCGCAAGCGGATAGGGGCGGGAATGTGACGGCGCCGCAGTAGACCTCTCGGCAGAAAAGCCCGGGCTACCCATGCGAACGCATGGATCGCTCGGGCATTTGTGTTAATAAAAGACGATGCCGCTGGATTGGAATCAAGGCGCACTGGCCGAGGGTCTCCGCTGCTATCGGAACCGCAAGTTCTTTCTCGCCCACGAGCACTGGGAGAGCGTCTGGCTGCGCAGCGCCGAACCGGAGAAGTCCTTCTTGCAGGCGCTCATCCAGATCGCGGCGGCCTTGCATCATCTCGATCGCGGCAACCGCGTGGGCGCGGCCTCGCTGCTGCGGCGGGCGCTCCAGCGTCTCGATGCGTATCCGGCGGTATTTGGCGGCGTGTGCGTCCACGCGGTGCGCGAGAGCCTGTGCGCGTGGCTGATTGCCCTCGACAGCGCCGGCCCGCCCGCGGAGCTTCCTTTCCCGCCGATCCAGTGAACGGCACAGACGCGGCGACATGCCGGCAACAGGCTCTGGCCGCTATGCTGTACAGGATGCGCTACACTACCCAATTTCTGCTCTCCGCCACCGCCGCCGCGCACTTCCCCCCGCTGGGCGCGCCAGAGATTGCCTTCCTCGGCCGCTCCAACGTCGGCAAATCCTCGCTCCTCAACGCCCTCGCCGGCGAAAAGGCCGCCCGCGTATCCCAGACTCCCGGCCGCACCCGCGCCATCAACTTCTTCGATCTTCTCGACGAGCGGGCGCGTCCCCGCCTCCGCTTTGCCGACCTGCCCGGCTACGGCTACGCAAAGATTGCCAAATCCATCTCCTCCACCTGGCCGCAGTTCATTGAGCCGTATCTCGCCGCGCGGCCTTCCCTTGCCCTCTGCGTCTGCCTGGTCGATGCCAACGTTCCGCCGCAGCCCAGCGACCGCCAGTTGATCCAATGGCTGCGCGCCGCCGGCCGCGCCTTTGTCGTCGCCGCCACCAAGGTGGACCGCCTCAGCGGCAATCGGCGCGCGCAAAGCCTGCTTTTCCTCCGGAACGATCTGGAACTGGACGATCTGCTGGCGGTCTCGGCCAAAACCGGCTATGGCATCTCCACACTGTGGACCCGCATCGAGGCCGCGGCCGCGCCCGCGCGGTAGGCATCTCTTCGACCTCCGGCGGGGCGGCAGATGCGGACGCATGCGCGGGCCGGCGCATCAACTCCAGTGCATCTCCACCGGCACGGCAATCGTGCCGTCGGCCCTCTGCGCCCGCACCCGCTCGTCAAACCGCCGCGCCGTTTCCATCTCGCAGCGCAGCAGCCGCGCTCCCCGCGCCATCCGGCCCAGGTAGCGCGGCGAGAGCCGCAGCCAGCGCAGCGCCGCCCCGCGTCCGCGGTCCGAGGAAGCCTCCAGACACGCGCGCGCCGTCTCGTCCAGCCGCGCCATCCAGCGCACCGGCTCCTCGGCCACGCTCCACATCAGCACCGTCTGCCCTTCGGGGACGCTCGCCGCCTGCGCCTGCCGCGCTCCCTGCTCCAGAAACCATCGCCGCTCCGGCAGGAAAGCATCCCCCGGCGGCAGCAGATCGGGCAGAACGCCCAGCTCCGCCATCTCCCGCTCCACCGCGCGGGCGGACTGCGCCACGCACACCGCCGCCGCCTCCCGCTTGCGGATTGAGTTCTTCAGAATGCGCAGCGCTTCGTCCAGCGTGGTCACCACAAAATCCACCACTCCGTCGCGCATCGCCTGCCGTTGCCGCGCACCATCCTCGAGCGCCGCCAGGGACGCGGCGCCGGCCATGGAGCCCGCTGCCGCCGGCGCGCTGCCCGCCGCGTCCAGTTCTCCGGCATAGAGCAGGCTTCCGCCCAGGCTCGGCTCCGCACCCGTTTGCGCATCGAGGTTCGCCCAGGGAAGCAGCCCGGCGTAGAACCGCTCCACCGCTGCGGCAAAGCAAAGCCCTCCCCCGGATTCACTCATCATCGGCTTTGCTCCCTGCAAACCAGCCGCGGCCGCACGCGCCTACCACGACGAATAAGGCTGCCCGTCCGAGCCCGTCTCCTCCGAGCCTGAATGCACGTTGTCGATCCCCGGCTCGGTCTGGTCCACCGAGCTCAGTTCGTCGCTGGTGTCGGTGACCCACGAGTCGCTGCTGTGCGTCATGGGGTCAATCGGGATCGACTTCAGGTATCCGTCCGTAATCAGGTCCTGCAGCGACTGCGGCGCCTTCTCCTTGTCGGCCGTGTAGCTGTCGATGGCCGTCCGCATCACGTGCAGATCCTCCCGCAGCACCGCCTCCCGCGCCTGCCGGATGGCGCCCACAAAGCTGGGAATCGCCAGCGACGCCAGGATGCCGATGATCGCCATCACGATCATCAGTTCCACCAGCGTGAATCCCGCCTCGCTTTTTTTCTCTCTGCCCATCGAACTTCCGCGCTCCACCGATGCCGTCTACCAGTCGGAGTATTTCGTTCCATCCAGGGCGATCCCCGTGGACTTCGAGTGCACATCGAAGACGTTGTCGCCGCTGGAGGAGTCCGAGCCCGGATCGTCCTGCATCGAGCGCGTGGCCCAGTCCGCCTGCCCGGTCATCGGATCCACCGGAATCTGCCGCAAGAACCGCACCTTCTTGGTCTGGACTTCCACTCCGTCCACCAGTGTTTGCAGGTCGGGCGGATAATTCTGGCTGTCCACCTTGGTCTGGAACGCGCCGCGGTCCGCCGCGTCCTTGTAGGCGTCGATCGCGTCCCGCATCTCCCACAGATCCCGCCGCAGTTCCCGCTCCTTCTCCCGCTTCACACGAAACTGGGCAATCGGCACCGCGGCCAGCGCCAGAATCGACAGAATCGTCACCGTCACAATCAGTTCAACCAGCGTCAGGCCGCGTTCCCGCCTGGGCCGCATCCGCACCGGTTGTTCCATGCGCATCGGCGCTCCTCCCTACCGCACCTGGACGGTCGCCTGCCCCCCTTGGGCGGGCATCAGTTTGAGCGCCTTGTTCACCGCTCCCGCGCGCAGGATCGTCAGCGAAGACGCGCCCGCAGCCTTGGCCCGGAAATGAAGGACGTATACCACCCCCGAACCGCTCACCCCAGCCGACCCCGGCGGCCGCGATACGTTGATCGTCAGCAGGCCAGGCCCGTCGTCCCGGTGCACCAGCGTCACCGCCTGGCCGTCCTTGGCCAGCAGATCGCCCGTATCCACCCCCACCAGCTCCAGCTTCGACGCATCGTACTGAATCTGCACCGGCACCGATGTCACATCCACGCCTCCGCTCAGCGTCACCGGCACGTCGAACGTCGTCCCCGCCGCCACCGCTCCCGCTGGAGGCGTCATCGCCACCGTCATCCCTCCGGGCGGCCCGGCTGGCGGCGGTGGATTCGCGCGTTCGGGCCGGGTATTTCCATCCGCGGCCGCCCGCAACTGCTCCAGCGCCGCCGGACCTGCAGCCTCCGCCGTCTGTCCCGGCACCGTTCCCACCTGCGGCTGCGGAGCCGCAGCCGGCCTTGCCGCAGCCGGCGCGCCAGCACCCGTCAACGGTACCGAGACATGGCGCAACTCGATGCTCTGCCCCACGCCTGTATCGATGGTGCGCAGGTTCACCGGACTCAGATACTGCGAGCGCACAATATGCGGCACCATCAGGAACACGATCTCGTCGTTGGTGATCGTATGATCCTTTGACCCGAACAGATACTTCAGAATCGGTATCGAGCTCAGCCCCGGAATGCCTGTCCAGCTCGTCTGGTCCTGCTGGTCCAGGATTCCACCCAGGATGTTGGCCTCGCCCTCTTGCAGGCGCACCGTCTGCTCGCTCGTCTTCTGCGCGATGATCGGTTCCGTCACCCCGCTGATCGTCGTCGATCCGCTCTGCGACGTCACTTCGATCTTTACCTTGAGCGTGATGTCGTGGTCGTAGTGCACGGTGGGCGTAATCTCGATGTTCACGCCCACGTCGAGATACTGGAACTGCGTATTCACCAGCGAACTCACCATGGCCGTGGCCGCGCCCGTCTGGTACGAACCCGTGGCGATCGGAATCCGCGATCCGACCTTCATCGACGCCTTCTGCCCATCCGTGGCCCGGATGCGCGGATTCTGCAAAATCTTGGTGGCGGAATCCGTCAGCAGCAGGTTCGCCGTCGCCGCGCCCACCGTCATCTGGAAATCCGACGAGTTCAGATGCGCAAAGTTGTAGAGCGTCGGCGTCGCCGTCGTGGTCGTCGCGCCCGTGGTGGGGTTGGTGGTTGTGGTCGAGTTCGCGGCGGTGGTGGGCGGCACAATCGCCACCCCCGCGCTGGTCGGCCACTCCAGCCCCAGCGTCCGCTCCCAGTTCTTGCTCACCTCCAGCACCGCGATGTCCACCACCACTTCCGACCGCGCCTTGTCCAGATCGTCCACAATCTTCTGCGCCAGCAGCAGCTCGTCCGGCGTGCCTCGCATCACGATCGCGTTCTGGCTGGCCACCCCGTACACCTTCGCGCTGGGCAGCACGTTGCGCAGCGCCGTCTGCACGTCGTTCAGGTCGTTCTGCTGCCATGCGTTGGTCAAATAGAACGTCTGCACCGCCTGCTCTTCCAGTTCCGTCCGCTTGGCGCGCGTATTCTGCGCCACAAAGATCGTGTTGCTGGTCACCGGACGCCAAAACGTGTTCGACATGGTGGCCACAATCCGCAGCGCTTCGAGCAGCGTCACGTTGCTCAGGTCCACCTGGATGCGTTTCGAACTGTAGTCCGGATCGAACAGCACATTGATGCCAGCCGCCTTCCCCACCGCCTGGTACACCACCTTGGAGTCTTCGGTCATATGCAGCGTCAGCGGCTCGTTCGTTACCGGCTTCAGCACCGGCGGCGGACCCATCGAGTCGAGCTCTTCCTCTGTCGTGGCCATCTCCGGCAGGCTCGTCTCCTGCCGCGGGGCCTGTGCCTGAATCCTCGACCGGATCAGCGCGATCTGCTGTTGCGCCGCTTCATTCCCGGGATCTTCCTCCGACGCGCGCAGAAACTCCACCAGCGCGCCTTGCTGATTTCCGGCCGCCAGCAGTTTCCGGCCCTTGGTCACGTGCGCCCCCGCCGCCGTCACCCGTATCCGGTAAACCGAAGCCCGGTATTGCAGTTCCTTGGGATTCTTCTGCCGCGCCTGTTGGTAGTAGTTCAGCGCCGCATCGTAGTCCTGGCGCGCTTCGGCGTCCTCGCCGCGCTTGTAAAGCGACCGCGCCGACTGCCCGTACAGACATGCGCTGCCCAACCCCAGCACCGCCAGCACAAAACAAAGCGCTATCCGGAAACTGACCCCCGAAAATCCCTTCCCGGCGGCCGCCGGAACCACAGCGCAAATCTTCATCGAACTCCCTGGCGTCTCCACCGGCCTGCTGCCCTCGCCCGGCGTCGGCCGGCTGGCTCTCCCGCTTCGGCCACAGTCTTCCTCGCTGCTGCCCGCACCGCTGCCCGCGCATTGACGCGTCAAGGCTGTCCTCATCCAAAGATGCCTCATTCTATCAAAGCCTCGGCGCGCTCCGGCCCGCGCACCCCCCGCCACAATCCCAGATTGAACCTTCCCGAAAGACAATGTCCGCAATCCGCCCCCGCCAGGGAAGAAGCCCGGCGCACTCCCCCGCCCGCCCAAACCTATCCATCCTGATACCGCGCCAATGCTACGATGAAGATTCGAGGAAGCCTTCCCATGGCCCGCCAATCCAGCCACGTCATTGTTCCCAAAGACGCCGCCGGCCCCCAAAAGCCCGCCCGTCCCCGTGACCCCGTGGCCTCCGGACAGCGCGACGCCGCCCATAACCGCGCCGCCGGACACAACTACTTCCTCCTCGACAAATTCGAGGCCGGCCTCGCCCTCCGCGGCACCGAAGTCAAATCCATTCGCGAGGGTAAAGCCAACCTCAAGGATGCCTATGGCCTCGTCAAAGACGGCGAAGCCTTCCTCCTCAACCTGCATATCGGTCCTTATTCCCACGGAAACATCGCCAATCACGACGAAACCCGCACCCGCAAGCTGCTGCTGCACCGGGAGGAGGTTCGTAGGCTATCTTCCAAGACGCAGATCAAGGGCCACACGCTCATCCCCACCCGCCTTTACTTCCGCAACGGCCGGGTCAAATGCGAACTGGCCGTGGCCAAAGGCAAGCAGGACTGGGACAAGCGCGAAACCGAGCGCCGCCGCGAGGCCGACCGCGAAGCCCGCGCCGCCATCAACGCCAGCAAACACCGCATGGGCCGCTGAGCCCCGCCCCGAGCCGCTCCCGGCTTCCCGCTGGCCCGTTTCTCCGCGCCAATCGCTCAAATGCGCATCAGCCCATTAAAATAAGGACTGATATGAAGACTGAACTCTCCTTCGCCCCTCTGGCCGCCATCCAGACCGAACTCCTCGCCGTTCTCGCCGCCGACGCCCAAACCTCCCAAGAATCCGGCGCCAAACCCCAGCCCGTCCTGCTCTCCGCCGACCCGGTCCTCCAGGCCGCCGCCAACGCCGTCCTTTCCAACGGTGAATTCAAGGCCGCCGCCAACGAAATCCTCCTCCTCCACGCTCCGGCCGGCCTCGCCGCCCGCCGCCTCCTGCTTGTCGGTCTCGGCAAGCAATCCAAAATCAACCTCAACAGCCTCCGCAACGCCGCCGGCGCCGCCATCCGCTTCCTCAAGCCCCGCGCCATTCGCGAGCTGACCCTCGTCCTGCCTGAAAGCAACCCCCAAATTTTGCCCCACGCGGCCAGCGTGCGCACCGCCGTCGAGGGCGCCTTCATCGGCGACTTCGACCCCGACACCTACCGCTCCGACCGCAGGGACCAGAGCATCCAGTCCTTGACGCTCGCCGCCCCTGCCGCCGCCGACCGGGCCGCCCTTCAGACCGCCTGCGCCGAAGGCGTCATCGTGGGCGAAAGCCAGAACTTCGCCCGCACCCTCGTCAACGAGCCCGGCAACAAGCTCACCCCCACCATCCTCGGCCAGCGCGCCGCCCAGATGGCCGCCGAAGTCGGCCTCCACTGCGAAGTCCACTCCACTGAAAAGCTCCACGAGCTCAACATGGGCGCCTTCTGGAGCGTCGCCCAGGGCTCCGCCGAGCCGCCCGCCCTCATCGTTCTCCGCTACGAGCCGCAGGGCGTCGCGGACGGTCCCGTGCTGCACCCCACCGGCAAAGACCCGTCCGCGGAGGCCCCGCTCCTCGGCCTCGTCGGCAAGGGCATCACCTTCGACTCCGGCGGCATCTCCATCAAGCCCTCCGACAACATGGACAAGATGAAGTACGACATGGCCGGCGGGGCGGCGATGCTCGGCGCCATGCGCGCCATTGCCCTGCTCAAGCCCCGCGTGCGCGTCCTCGGCATCGTCTGCGCGGCTGAAAACATGCCCTCCGGCACCGCCCAGAAGCCCGGCGACCTGCAAACCGCCATGCCCCTGGCCCCCGGCAAGCCCGGCAAAACCATCGAAATCATCAACACCGACGCCGAAGGCCGCCTCGTCCTCGCCGACGGCCTCACCTACGCCCGCCAGCTTGGCGCCACCCACCTCATCGACGCCGCCACCCTTACCGGCGCCTGCGTCGTCGCCCTTGGCATGATCAACGCCGGCGCCTTCGCCAACAACGACCAGACCTGGGCTCAATTCGAAACCGCCCTCGCCGTCTCCGGCGAAAAGTTCTGGCGCCTTCCCCTGGGCGACGAGTACGCCGACATGATCAAATCCGACATCGGCGACATCAAAAACACCGGCGGACGCTGGGGCGGAGCCATTACCGCCGCCGAGTTCCTCCACGCCTTCGCCGAAGACACCCCCTGGATTCACCTCGACATCGCCGGCGTTGCCTGGGTCGAGGACTCCAAGCCCTACATCGCCAAGGGCCCCAGCGGCGTCGCCGTTCGTTCCATCCTCGAGTGGGTGAGGAGCTTCTAACGCATTCTCCACTGCCGCTCTCCCCGGAGGAATCCGCCGTGTTTCCACGCATCGCCGCCGCTCTTGCCCTCGCTCTCGCCCTCGGCTCCGCCCATGCGCAGGCCTCCGCCGGACTCATCTTCCCCGTCGGCTCCACGTCCTTCCCCGCCAGCCACGCCTCCACGGTTGTCCAGCTTCGCGACGGATCCCTGATGGCCGCCTGGTTCGGCGGCACGGAGGAGGGCAGCCCCGACGTCGCCATCTGGACCGCACGCCACACCGCCGCCGGCTGGTCAGCCCCCGTCGAGCTGGCCCGCGAGCCCCACGTCCCCTGCTGGAATCCCGTGCTCTTCCACTCCGCCGACGGCCGCCTCTGGTTCTACTACAAGTTCGGCCCCAACCCCCTGGAGTGGGCCGCCGCCCGCCGGTACAGCCTCGACGAGGGCCGCACCTGGTCGCCTGTCGAGCGCCTCCCCGCCGGCATCCTCGGCCCCATCCGCGCCAAGCCCCTCGTCCTCCCCGATGGCGTCATCGTCAGCGGAACCTCTTTCGAGGCCTACCTCACCCGCTCCATCTGGATCGAGCGCAGCACCGACAACGGCCTCACCTGGACCAAGATTGGCCCTATCCTGCCCGCCGCCCGGCCCGGCCATGCCGCCCTGCCCGACGACGGCATCCGCACCGGCCTCATCCAGCCCTCGGTTGTCGCACTCGGCCCGCGCCACCTGCGTCTCTATGCCCGCGCCACGTCCGACATCGCCCGCATCTGCGTTGCCGACTCTTACGACAACGGCCTCACCTGGACCCACGCCCGGCCCCTCGACCTGCCCAACCCCAACTCCGGCATCGACGCCATCGCCCTCCGCGACGGCCGCGTCGTCCTCGTCTATAACGACACCGCCACCGGCCGCACACCCCTCAACCTCGCCGTCTCCCGCGATGGCACGCACTTCCGCAACTTCAAAATCCTTGAGGACGCCCCCGGCGAATACTCCTACCCCGCCCTCATCCAGGACGCCAAGGGCGACCTGGACCTGACCTACACCTGGAATCGCCAGTCCATCAAGTACGTCCACATCCCGCTCGCCGCCGTACCCCAGCCGCCAAACGGCTATTGATCCGGCCCAAATCGATAAGACACCTACGGGTGCCCCACCCTCGTCACGTCTTTGTTTTTGTGGCCAGGGTGGGACAGGTAAGTCTCACCTCCCAGGGCCGGATCAGCAAGAACGGCAACTGCCTCTACATCGCCTCCGGGCTCTCGATCCCCAGCCAGCTCAGGGCCAGCTGCAGCTCCCGCATCACCACCGCCGCCGTCGCCAGCAGAAACCGCTTCCGCGCCGGATTCTCTTCCGTCAAGATGTGGTGCCGGTGATAGAAGTTGTTGAACTCCTGCGCTAGTTGGAAGGCATGTTTGGCCAGGTACGCCGGCTCCGAGGTGGCCAGACACTGCTCCAGCACCAGCCCGCGCCGCGCCGCCCGCAGCCACAGCGCCCAGAGGTCCTCGTCCTCCGGTCCGCTCAGAAACTCGTCCAGACGCGCCAGCTCCGCTAGCGCCGCCAGCGCCGCCTCCGCCGTCGTCTCTCCCTTGCGGAAGATATTCCGCGCCCGCACCACGGCGTACTGGATATACGGCCCCGTCTCGCCCTCGAAGCTCAGCGCGTCCTTGAAGTCGAAGGCGATCACCGAGTTCCGCGTGTACTTCAGCATGAAGTAGCGCAACGCCCCGATCGCGATCTGCTCCGCGATCTTCTGCCGCTCCGCCGCGTCCCGTCCCGTCTGCCGCTTGTTGACCTCTTCCAGCGTCGCCGCAATCAGCTTGTCGATCAGGTCGTCGGCCTTCACGCCGAAGCCCTTGCGCCCGCTCACCTCGATGTACGGCCGCGTCCGGTCTTCCTCCGGCACGTCGTAGCCCAGTTCCATCGCGCAGCGCGGCGTCAGCGCCACCATCTCGTAACTGAAGTGCGTATAACGGTCCGCCTGCTCCGCGTGGCCCATCCCGCGCAGCGCCTGGATCACGTTGGCCTGCGGATCGCTCTGCCGCGTGTCGATCACGTTATAGATCGCCTGCGCCCCGCCAAACTGCGGATGCTCCCGCTCCCCTCCCTCGCACGAGATCCAGCACTCCCGGTCGCCATAAGTGAAAAACGGCTTATAGCCGAAATCCTTCCCCAGCAGCCCAAACTTCCACAGGTGATAGGCAATGTCCTTGCCAACGTAAGTCACCGTCCCGTTCGACCGCACAATCACCTTGGCGTCTTCGTCCGTCTCGCCCTCGGCGGTCTCCGCGCCCGGCCGCGTCATCACCCAGCAGCCCTTGTTCTTGCCTTCGTTCTCGAAGTAGAGCACCCCCGTCTTTTTCAGTTGCTCGAACGCCGCCTCCCAGAACTTCAGGTGCAGAATCTCGCTCTCCCGCGGCAGAAAGTCGTACTCGATCCCCAGTCGCAGCATCGTCTCCAGGTGCCTCTTCAGCACCGCCGTCGAAATCAGCTCCGCAATCTCGGCGGTTTCGCTGCCGCCGTGCTCAATCGCGTGCAGCGTCTCATAGCGCAGGAGCTTCCGCTCTTTCGCCGCTTGGCCGGTTCCATCGCCATACCATTGCGAAGTCCGCGCATAGAGATCCCAGCAGAAGTAATCGATCGCGTCTTCAAACCGCCCGCTGGCGGCAAAGGCGCGCTCCCGTTCCGCCACCAGCATCCGCACCTCGCCCGGCGTCTTGCCTTCCAGATGCAGAAATCCCACCACCACGTCGGCCACCTGCACCCCGGTGTTGTCGATGTAGTTCTGCACGTCCACCTTTTGCCCCGCCGCCCTCAGCAACCGCACAAAGGTGTCGCCGAGGATGGCGTTGCGCAGGTGGCCTATGTGCGCCGCCTTGTTGGGATTGATCGACGTGTGCTCCACCAGCGCATGCACGCCGGGCGCCCCTGGTCTCGATTCTGCGACATGGGAACCCTCGGACCTCGCAATCGCCCGCACGCCCGCCGCCCGGTCCAGCCGCGCATTGATATACCCCGCGCCCGCTACCTCGAACCCGGCAAAACCCTCCACCGCGCCCAGCGCCGCCACCATCTCCTGCGCGATGATCTTCGGCGCCTTGCGCAGCTTCCGCGCCAGCTCGAACGCCACCGGCGTGGCCAGCTCGCCCAACTGCAAATCCGGCGGGATCTCCAGGGCAATGTTTCCGGGTTCCAGGTCGTACTTCTCTTTCAACACGCCGCGAAGCGCGTTGCCCAGCCGCTGCTGCATCTCCAGATACACGAAGAAAGGCCTCAAAATCCTTGATTTTCAAGGCTGATTCTAACAGACAGCCATCTCTGCCGCTGCCGGAGGCGTCTGTTTCCGCCGCGGCTCCACGCAGCCCGCAACCAGGCCAATACCGTAAGATGAAGAGGTATCACCTTTTCTTCCGCCACCCTGGCAAGGGTGAGCGTGTACGCCTCTAGAGCAATGACCACATCCACGACAGAACGCTACTACCTCACCACGCCGATCTACTACGTCAATGCGCGCCCCCACCTCGGCCACGCCTACTCCACCATCGTCTGCGACGCCATCGCCCGCCGCCAGCGCGCCCTCGGCATTGACACATGGTTTCTCACCGGCACCGACGAGCACGGCCAGAAGATCGAGCGCTCCGCCGCCCAGGCCGGCCGCACCCCCCTCGAGTTCGCCACCGCCATCTCCGGCGAGTTTCGCGCCCTCTGGGACCGCCTCGGCCTCACTTACGACGACTTCATCCGCACCACCGAAGACCGACACAAGCGCGGCGTCCAGCACCTCTTCACCGCCATCCGCGACCGCGGCTACATCTACAAAGGCTCCTACACCGGCCAGTACTGCGTCTCCGACGAGCTTTACGTCGATGGCCCTCCCGGCACCCTCTGCCCCGACTGCGGCCGCGCGACCGAAACCGTCAGCGAAGAAAACTACTTCTTCAAGCTCTCCGCCTTCGAGCGCCGCCTGCTTGAGTTCTACGAGGCCAATCCCAACTTCATGGGCCCCGAGTCCACCCGTCGCGAGGTCATCTCCTTTGTCCGCGGCGGCCTCAGAGACCTCTCCGTCAGCCGCACCAGCTTCTCCTGGGGCATCCCCGTCCCCGGCGACGAGAAGCACGTCATCTACGTCTGGCTCGACGCCCTGGCCAACTACATCACCGCCCTCGGCTACGGCACGGACGACGAAAAATTCAAAAAGTTCTGGCCGGCCGATATGCACCTGGTCGGCAAGGAGATCACCCGCTTCCACTGCATCTACTGGCCGGCCTTCCTCATGGCCGCCGGCATTCCCCTGCCCCGCTCTGTCCAGGCCAACGGCTGGCTCCTCTTCGACCAGGGCAAGATGTCCAAGTCCCGCGGCAACATCGTCCGCGCCGAAACGGTTCACGCCGTTTTAGGTTCCGATGCTCTGCGGTACTTCCTGCTGCGCGAGATTCCGTTTGGCCAGGACGGCAACTTTTCTTTTGACGCCCTCGTTCAGCGCTACAATGGCGACCTCGCCAACGGCTACGGCAACCTGGTCAGCCGCGTCGTCAACATGGTGCACAAGTTTTTCGCCGGCGTCGTCCCCGAGCCCGGCCCTGAAACCCCGGCCGAGACCGCCCTGCGCCAAAGCGCCGCCGCCGCCATCGCCGCCTTCGGCCCGGACTTCGACGCCCTCAACTTCTCCGAGGCCCTCAAGTCCGTCTGGTCCCTGGTGGCCGAGGTGGATGGCTATCTGACCGCCAACGCGCCCTGGAAAAGGCCAGCCGAGCGCTCCGAAGCCGATCAGACCGCGCTCCAGGCCCGCGTCCTCGCCACCGCCGCCGAGGCCATCCGCATCATCACCGCGCTCGTCTATCCGGTCCTGCCCGATGCCGCCGCCAAGGTCTGGCGTCAGCTCGGCCAGGGTGAAATCGCCGACGCGGCGAAAAACGCCTTCCTCACGCAAATTGCCTGGGGCGGCCTCCAGCCCGGCACGCGCTTTGCCGAGTCCGCGCCGCTCTTCCCCCGCGCCGAAAAAGACGCCGTCGAGCGCATGGTGAAGATCGAGGAAGAGAACAACCAGTCCGTGATTGAAGCCGCCGGCGGCCCAACCTCGCCGCAGCCCCAGTCCGCCCCCCCGCAGGCGGCCGAATTCAAGAAAAAGGCAGACAAGAAACCCATGGAAGAAATCCATCCCGCACCGGAACCTGTGATCGCGCCCGCAGCCGCCGAAACTCCCGCACCTCAGACCGCGCCCGCGCCTGCCACCCCCGCTGAACCCGCGCCCGCAGCAGCCGATCAACACATCACCATCGACGACTTCGCCAAAGTCGAGCTCCGCGTCGCCCAGGTTCTCGTGGCCGAGCGCATTCCCAAGGCCGACAAGCTCCTCCGCCTCGAAGTCGATCTCGGTTACGAGAAGCGCCAGATCCTGGCCGGCATCGCCCAGTACTACGAGCCCGAAAAGCTCATCGGCCGCAAGATCGTCATCGTCGCCAACCTCGCCCCGCGCAAGATGCGCGGCCTCGAATCCAACGGCATGCTGCTGGCCGCCTCGCTTCCGCCCGATGGCGCTCCCGTCCTGGCAGGCTTCCTCGAAGACGTGCCCCTGGGCGCGCGCCTCAAGTAACCCGGCGATTCCCGCGGCGGGGCGCGGCGTCCTGCTCTCTTCTGTTCCGCTGAACATCCCCGAGGTTCACTCTTGCTCATCGACTCCCACGCCCACATCGACAGTCCGCGCTACACCGACGACCGCGAAGCCATGCTCCGCCGCGCGCACGAGGCCGGCGTCGGCGTCATTCTGGCCATCGGCATCGGCGAGGGGCCGGCCGAGATGCACCAGGCCCGCGACCTCTGCCGCCAGTTCAACGGCCAGCCCGGCCTGCCCCGCCTCTACGCCAGCGCCGGCGTCTATCCCCACTCGACTCCCCACATCGACGACGCCGTCCTCGCCCGCCTCGACAATCTCCTCGCCGAACCGGAGGTCATCGCCTGCGGCGAGATCGGCTTCGACTACTTCCATCAGGGCGCGCCCCACGAGATCCAGCGCACCCGCCTCGTCCAGCAGCTTGAAATCGCCGCCGCCCGCAAGCGCCCCATCCTCATCCACTGCCGAGGAACACAAGAGTCCGCCGACGCCTGGCACGACCTCTTTCTCGTCCTCGATACCTATTGGCGACCCACCGGCCTCGGCGGCATCATGCACTGCTTCGGCGCCGGATGGGAACAGGCCCGCCGCTCCCTCGACCTCGGCTTCCTCCTCTCCTTCGCCGGCAACCTCACCTTCTCCAAGGCCCAGCTCCTCCGCGACGTCGCCGCCCAGGCGCCCCTCGATTCGCTCCTCGTCGAAACCGACGCTCCCTGGCTCGCTCCCGTCCCCCATCGCGGCCAGCGCAATGAGCCCGCCTGGGTCAGCCTGACCGCTGAAACTCTCGCCGCCCTCAAGCACGTCACACCGGAAGAAATCGCCGCCGCCACCACCAAAAACTTCTCCCGGCTGTTTGACCTCGGCCCGGACGTGGGAAACTGTTAGAGTCGCGCTGTTGCGTCCCCGCCCGCTTGGCCGGGCTGACGATGCACCGGCCGCACCAGAGGATGAAGAGCCATGGCTCAGGAAAATTCGTTCGATATCGTCAGCAAGGTTGACCTCCAGGAGGTCCGCAACGCCATCGACCAGGCCATCAAGGAGATCCGCCAGCGCTTCGACCTCAAAGACTCCCACTCCCAGATCACCCTCGAATCCAACACCGCCATGCAGCTTGCCTCCGACGGGGAGTACCATCTGGAAGCAGTCAAGGAAATCCTCGGACAGAAGCTCGTCCGCCGCGGCGTCTCTCTGAAGAACCTCACCTACGAGAAGATGGAGCAGGCCTCCGGCAAAAGTGTCCGCCAGAAAATCAACCTTCAGCAGGGCATCCCTGCCGAAAAAGCTAAGGAAATCGTGCGCCTGGTGAAAGAATCAAAAAGGAAAGTCCAGGCCAGCATCCAGGGCGATACAGTGAGAATATCGAGCAAAGACCGCGACGAGCTGCAGGCCATCATCGCCCTGTTGCGCGGTCGCGACCTCGGCATCGACTTGCAGTTCACCAACTACCGTACTTTTTGAACCACCGCCGGCGGCTGCCGCCAGGGCCGCGCCGGACAACATCGAGCGGGAACTAGCTGACTTTGAGCACATTGGCCACAGCCACGGTAAAAGAAATATTCGACCTCCTGCGCGACGACCTCGCCGCCATCGAGCAGGAATTGGGCCGCGACGCCTCTTCCAGCGTCTCCACCATCACTGAAATTGCCGAGTATCTCCGCGAGGGCGGCGGCAAGCGCATCCGTCCCTCCCTGCTGCTGCTCTCCGCCCACACCCTCGGCTATGCGGACCGTGGCGCCATCCGCCTCGGCGCGGTCGTGGAAATGGTCCACACCGCCACCCTCGTCCACGACGACATCATCGATGGCGCCGACATGCGCCGCGGCCGCCCCTCCCCCAACACCACCTGGGGCAACGAAAAATGCGTCCTCGCCGGCGACTGGCTGTACATGCAGGCCTTCAAGGTCGCCCTCGAAGAGAAAAACCTCCGCGTCCTCGACCTCCTCATCGAGCTCACCCAGCAGATGGTCGAGGGCGAGCTCCTCCAGATCCAAAAGCTCGGCAAAGCCGTCTCCGAGGCCGAGTACTACGACCTCATCTACCGCAAAACCGCCTGCCTCTTCGCCGTCTCCATGCGCCTCGGCGCCGTCCTGGCCGGCGCCACCGAAGAGCAGGAAGCCAGCCTCGCCGCCTACGGCCGCGCCGTCGGACTCGCCTTCCAGATTGTCGATGACGTTCTCGACCTCACCGCCACCGAAGAGGTCCTCGGCAAACCCGTCGCCAGCGACCTCCGCGAAGGCAAGGCCACTCTCTCCGTCATCCACGCTCACGACCACGGCACCGCCGCCGATCGCCAGGCCATTCAGAAGGTCCTCGACGACCGCAGCTTCACCCGCGTCAGCCGCGAACATATCCAGGAGATTCTCGACCGCAACGGCTCCGTCGAGTACGCCATGGCCGCCGCCGGCCGTTACGCCCGCCAGGCCCTCCAGGCGCTCGCCCCGCTGCCCGACTCCGACTTCAAGCGCGCCCTGCTCTGGCTTCCTGACTTCGTCGTCGCACGTGACAAGTAACCCCCACTCGCTTCCCCGGCGGTTCCCATGCAGAAAATCTGGACCAACGTAGACCGCTATCTCGGCGGCCTCTTCGCCCCCACCGATCCCCAGCTCGATGCCGCCCTGGCCGCCAATCGCCAGGCCGGCCTTCCCCCCATCGGCGTCTCCCCGCTTCAGGGTAGCTTCCTGCAGTGGCTCGTCCGCCTCACCGGCGCGCGCCGCATCCTCGAAATCGGCGCCCTCGGCGGCTACAGCACCATCTGGATGGCCCGCGCCCTGCCCGAAGGCGGCCGCCTCGTCACCCTCGAACTGAACCCGAAGCACGCTGAGGTGGCTCGCGCCAACTGGCAGAATGCCGCACTCGCCGGCCGCATTGAGCTGCGCATTGGCAAAGCCGCCGATTCGCTCCAGGCGCTCGCCGCTTCAGGCGCCGAGCCCTTCGATCTCATCTTCATCGACGCCGACAAGCCAGCCTACCCCGATTACCTCGCCTGGTCGCTCCGCCTCGTCCGCCCCGGCGCCCTCATCGTCGCCGATAACGTCGTCCGCAAAGGCAACATCCTCGACCCCGCCAGCCCCGATCCCGACGTGCAGGGCGTGCGCCGCTTCCTTGAGATGCTCGCCGCCGAACCCCGCCTCAGCGCCACCGTCCTGCCCACCGCAGGCGCCAAGGGCTACGACGGCTTCGCCCTCGCCCTCGTCCTGGCTTAACGTCTCGTACGTGCAGATCCGCCGGAGGACACACCTCGCCCCGGTCCGCCCGATTCCCTGACAGCTTGTTTCAATTTGTTTCAGATTTTCCCGGGATGGCGCTCTCTACGCGCCGTTCATCATCCCTCGCAGCGCCGTCGCGTACGCTTCCGGCAGCGGCTTCTTGTTGAGCTGGTCGTCGCAGACCATGTGCGTCGTCTCGCCCTCCGCCAGCAGTGCCGGCTCCTCGCCCTCGCCGCCCGGCTTGCGCAGAATCCTGTACGCAAACTTCAGCACCGCCCCGCGCAGCAGCGCCGGCCGCGTCTCGATCAGGATCCGATCGTCGTACCGCGCCGGCGCGCGATAGCGGCAGTTCGCCTCCACCACCGGCAAAATGCACTGATGTTCCAACTCCAGTTGGCTATAGGCCAGTCCCAGCGACCGCAGCAGCTCCACCCGCCCAATCTCGAACCAAACCAGGTAGTTGGCGTAGTAGACAATCCCCATCTGGTCGGTCTCTGCGTACCGCACCCGCACTTCCGTTGTCACCGCCATCCCCGCCCGCTCCCCGGCAACTCCACTCCGCGCTCCCTGCTCCTACCGCATATGCGTGAAAATCGGCAGCTTCGTCACGTCGTTGAAGATCACAAACGCAAAGAACGCCACCAGCACCACAAACGCGGCCTGGTAAATCCGCTCCTTGATCATCAGGCTGATGTCGCGCCGCAGACCGCTCTCGATCAGCAGAAACAAAATCATCCCGCCGTCGAGAATCGGAAACGGCAGCAGATTCAGGATGCCCAGGTTCAGGCTGATCTCTCCCGTCAGCGCAAACTTCGGATACCAGCCCCGCATCTCCGCCGCCTCGCCCGCCATGCGCGCAATCCCCACCGGCCCCGCGAGCTGCGAAACCGCAACCCGGCGCTCGAAGATCCGTTGCAGCACCTCCACAATCAGAAACGAGTTGTCCTTGCAGAAGGCCGTCGATTTGCTCCACGCCTGCTTGAGCGGCAGCGGGCTCTGGTGCACCGGCGTTGGCACCGTCTGGAATCCCAGCTTGTATCCCGTATCCAGCACCGCCGGATGCGCCACCAGCGGCAGCAGCCGCCCGTCGCGCCTCACCAGCAGCGTCAGCGGCGCTCCCTTGCCCGCCTGCATATAGGCCAGCAGCGAGGTCACCTCGTGGAACGCGTGCCCGTCCACCGACACAATCGCGTCGCCGCCCCGCAGGCCCGCCTTGTCGGCCGGCGTCCCCGGCTGCACCATCCGCACCCCGATGGGTCCGTCTAGGTACTGCGGCAGCATCCCGGCCACGTCGTCGCCCGTCAACTTGCCCGGCACGCGCAATGAGAGCGCCAGCATCTTCCCGTCCCGCTCCACCGTCAGCGCCACCGTCTCGTTGGGGTCCACCGTGGCCTGCGCATAGACCTGGTCCCAACTCGGATTCTTCACCCGGTCAAAGCTCGTCAGCACGTCGCCAGCCTGGATCCCCGCCTGCGCCGCGGACGACCCCGGCATCACCCACTCCACCGTCGTCTGCCGCACCTCCACCGCCGGAACCTCGTTGATCCAGCCAAAGTAGACGACCATCAGGACAAATGCCAGCACAAAATTGGCCACCGGCCCGGCCAGCCCGATCAGCATCCGCTGCCATCGCGGATGCGCCGTGAACGCGCCCGGATCGGCCGCCTCTGCCCCTTCGCCTGTCGCGCCCTCCGGCGTCTCCCCCGGAATCTCGCCGGTCATCTTCACAAAGCCGCCCAGCGGCAGCAGGCACACCTTGTAGTCCGTCTCGCCGTATTTGATCCCGAACAGCCGCGGGCCAAACCCGATCGAGAACGCCTCCACGCGCACCCCGCACAGCTTGGCCACAATAAAGTGCCCCAGCTCGTGCACCAGAATCAGCAGCCCCACAAGGACGATAAAAGCTGCCGCAGATACCAGGAAGTCATGCATACGTTTTCAGTTATTTCCTTTGTTGTGCCGTCAGCGCTTCCGCATCGCTCTCCTGGCGCTGGGGCTGTCCACGCGCTTTACTGCACCAGCGCACGGGCCGCTTCGCGGGCTCGCTCGTCGGCCGCCAGCACCTCCGCAATGGTCGCGGGGTGCGCCTCCGGCGTCGCGGCAAGCACCTTCTCAATTGTACGCGGGATGCCCATAAACGGAATGTGCCGTCCCAGAAAGGCATCTACGGCCACCTCGTCGGCCGCGTTCAGCGCAATGCAGTGCGCCCCGCCCTTCGCCGCCGCCTCGTAGGCCAGCCGCAGGCAGGGAAACCGCTCAAAGTCCGGCGCCTCAAAGTCCAGATGCCGCAGCGCCGCCAGATCGAACGTCAGCGTCGAAGCCGGCCGCTCCGGATACGCCAGCGCATACAGGATCGGCAGCCGCATGTCGGTCACCGAAATCTGCGCCAGAATCGACCCGTCCACATACTCCACCATCGAGTGCACCGTCGATTGCGGATGCACCGTCACCCGCACCTGCTCCGGACCCACGTCGAACAGCCGGCACGCCTCGATAATCTCCAGCCCCTTGTTCAGCATGCTGGCCGAATCGATCGTGATCCGCCGTCCCATCACCCAGGTCGGGTGCTTCAGCGCCTGTTCCGGCGTAATCTGCGCAAACTGCTCCAGCGGCATCTGCCGGAACGGACCGCCGGAAGCGGTCAGCCAGATGGTCTTCACCTCGCCGTGCGCCCCCACCCGCAAACACTGGTGCACCGCGTTGTGCTCGCTGTCGATGGGCAAAATCGGCACTCCCCGCGCGCGCGCCGCCGCGGTCAGAATCTCGCCCGCCGCCACCATGCACTCTTTGTTCGCCAGCCCCACCGGCTTGCCCGCCACGATCGCCGCGTGCGTCGCCTCCAGCCCCGCCACGCCCACAATCGCCGACACCACAAAGTCCGCGTCTCTGTGCGTCGCGCACGCCACCGTTCCCTCGGTTCCGTGCGCCACTTCGATGCCCGTAATCCCCGCGTCCTTCAGCCGTCCGGCCAGCTTCGCCGCCGCCTCCTCGGTCGCCAGCGACACCACCCGCGGCCGCCAGCGCGCCGCCTGCGCAAACGCCTCCTCCACGTTGCGCCCCGCCGCCAGCGCCGTCACCCCGTAGCGCTCCGGAAACTGCGCAACAATCGAAAGTGTGCTTTGCCCAATCGAACCTGTGGAACCAAGTATGGCGAGTCGTTTCAATGTCTTCTCTATACCCCGAAGCCCCCCTCAACATGGGTGCGGGAACCTTTCTCATTCGCTCTCTTGAGGCCGCTCGCTTGGGCCTCTCAGAACCTCTGGTGAATAAGCTGAGCATACCAAAGCGCCGGCGCCGCCAGCAGCAGCGCGTCAATCCGGTCCAGCACCCCGCCGTGTCCAGGCAGCAGCGAACCCGAATCCTTTACCCCCACCGACCGCTTGAAGGCCGACTCTGCCAGATCGCCCACCTGCGCCGCCACATTCACCACCACCGCCAGCAGCAGCCAGTACCAGGTCTCCTCCGAATACGAGATCCGCGCCGACTCCCACGTCTGCATATACGCCGCCACACCCAGAAGCGCGCCGGCCGCCAGCAGGCTGCCTCCCAGCGACCCCAGCGTCCCCTCCCACGTCTTGTTCGGACTCAGCCGCGGCGCCAGCTTCCGCCGTCCCCACGCCCGACCCACGTAGAGCGCCGCAATGTCCCCGGCCCACACCACGCACAGCAGAAACGTCACCAGTGACGGCCCGTTCGCCATGTCGTGCAGCGCCGGCAGCGCCTCCAGCGTAAACCCCGTATAAAACAGGCACAGAATCGATACCGCCGCGTCCGGCATCATCCGCTCCACCGGCGAACTGAACGTGCAATACACCAGCAGCGCCAGGCTCAACATCCCCACAATCGCCGTCGATTGGTCAGGCCATTGATAGTTCCCCAGGAACAGCAGCAGTACCGCCAGCAGCACGGCCACCCGCGGCGCCTTGGCCCCGCCCCGCTCCGCCATGCCCAGAAACTCCCACGCCGCCATCACCGCCACCAGCGCCGTGGCCAACATGAAAATCCAGTGCCAGCGCGGCCCCATAAACACCAGCGTCAACACCAGCGGAATCAAAACAAGAGCTGTAAATACGCGTTTCATCCAGGGATGAGAATACACCGCCGGGCCATCCGGGAACGACGCACGGAGCCATCCCTCTCGGTACAACCCCTCTTCGGAAGATAGACAGAGTGTCTATTAAAAATGTCTTGACAAAATAAGAATATCTATCTATGTTAAGTCTAATCTCGGGGTTCCCGTACCCCGGTGGCCACATTTCACAAGGAGGGTGTCATGAACGTCGGCCTCAGCGACAGAATCCGCGCCCTGGCGCGGGCAAAATACGTGAGCCCCGCACTCACTGCGGGCAAAAGGCAACTCACCATCCGCGTCCGCGATCTGTTGGGAGATCTTTCCACCGAGGGATTCCCTAGCAGCCGTACCCCGCAAATCTGCTCCGCCATTCAAACCGCCAAGTTTCTCCGCGAGAACGGATTGGAGATCGAAGCGGTCGACGGGCCGCCGAAAAAGGTAAGTTCCACCGTAATCGTGCATTACCGGGTGGCGGAACCCACGGCTGCCGGCGCGGAAAATGAATCCGCGGAAACCCCGGATTCGTCCGGGCCTCTTGAGGATCCTTCCGCGCGCGCCATGCGCCTCACAGCAAAACTGCGCGGTCTGCTCAAGGAAGAACTAGCGGCCTATGGCGGCGGCGAAGCCTTCCTGCGCTGGGTTCGCTCCGAAGACGAGGACGCCGCATGAGCCGCATCTACTGGGACACCATGCTCTTTATTTACCTGCTTGAAGACCATCCCGTCTTCTCGCCGCGCGTCCAGCAGATTCTCGACCGGGCCTATCGTCGCGGCGACGCGCTCTTCACCAGCTTTCTCGCCCTCGGTGAGGTCATGGCCGGCGCGGAAAAGACAGCCACGCCCTCAAAGGCCCTTGCCATCCGCACGACCATCGACGAAATGGGCTTCTCTTATCTGCCCTTTGACAACGGCGCCGTAACGCCATTCAGCACTCTCCGCGCAATACAGAAAATCAAAGTCGCCGACTCCATCCACCTCGCCTGCGCCGCCTCGGCCGGCATCGATCTCTTCCTCACCGGCGACCAGAAGCTCACCCGCCTCGACGTCCCCGGCATCCAGTTCATCGCCGACTTCAACAATCCGCTCTTCTGAGCCGTTTCGCCAAGCTCCGCGCGCGCAAGCGCAACCATCCCGCCCGCCGCCTCGCAGCGCCGCCGCACACTCAATCTTTGTAGGAAAAACTCACCCCGCCGCGAGCTTCATCCGTTCCGGGTCTTCTTCCACCTCGCCGCCGCGCTCGCCCAGTCCGCCGTAGCGCCGCTCCCGCCGCTGAAAATCCGCAATCGCCTCCAGCAGGTGTATCCCCCGGAAGTCCGGCCACAGCCGCTCCGTCACAAAGATCTCCGTGTACGCGATCTGCCACAGAAGATAGTTCGAAATCCGCATCTCCCCCGAGGTCCGGATCAGAAGATCCGGGTCCGGCATGTGCGCCGTGTAGAGATGCCGGTGGATGTCCTCTTCCGTGATCCGCTCCGCGCTCAGCCGCTTGCCCTCGATCTCCACCGCCAGCCGGCGGAAGGCGTCCACCATCTCCGACCGCCCCCCGTAGTTCAGCGCCAGCGTCAGCGTCGTGCCCGTATTGGCCGCCGTCTCTTCCTCCACCCAGCGCATCTTCTCTTGCACCTCGGGCGGAAGCTCCTGCGTGCGGCCGATATATCGCATCCGCACGTTGTTGTCCATCATGCGCTGCAGATTGTCTTCCAGATACGACCGCAAAAGCCGCATCAGAAAGCTCACCTCCGCCCGTGGCCGCCGCAGATTGTTCTCCAGGGAAAAAGCGTAAAGCGTCAGCCAGGGAAGCCCGATCCGCGATGCCGTCTCCGTCACCAGTTGCACCGCCTTGGCGCCCTGCTGGTGCCCCAGAAACCGCTTCAGCGACCGCCGCCCCGCCCACCGCCCGTTACCGTCCATAATGATGGCCACGTGCTCCGGCAAACGCTCCGGCTTCAGCGTCGCGTAGATCGCGCGCTCGTCCGCGCTCAGTTCGTGGATGCGCAGCGTGCCAGTCGGATACAAAGGATTCGCCTCTACCTTGCTTCCAGGCTTGCCGGGCCGCCGCCCGGATCACATCTTGTTCGACGCTCCCGCAAGAGCTTCCGCTCCGGTCCCGTCTGGGCCGGCCCCGCGCCACCCGGCGTCCTCTTCATGAAACGCACGCCGGCCGCGCCCGATTCCCGCTTCCTCGACCGTAGCACAAGCGCCTAGGCGCCGCAATCGCCGCTTTCCGCGCCGCGCCGCGCTTCAGGCCGTCCGCCGCCGCCCCATCGCCAGATCCCGCGCCTGCCCCAGCACCAGCGTCCGGTGCAGCGCATCCAGGTGAGGCAACGCCGCCGCAATCTCCGCCAGGTACACGTCCCCCAGGATCTCCGTCACCTCGTCCTCGCGCCGGCTGCGTGTATCCCGCACCAGTTGGCGCACGTCTACGCCCAGCGCCTCCGCCAGCCGTTCCAGCGACCCCAGCGTCGGAATCGCCTTCCCGTTTTCGATCTTCGAGATATAGGTCCGCGGCACCTGCATCCGGTTCGCCAGTTGCCGCTGGCTCATGTGCCGCGAGCGCCGGATCTCCCGCACCTGCCCCGCCACCTGCAGGCCGGCTTCCGCCGCCGTCTCTACGGCATGAATCCCCACCGCCACCGGACCCGCCTGCGCGGGCTCCTCGGCGTCCAGTGGCTTGTGGCATCGTCTGCAAAGGGAGTTGACGGTTCGGTACTGCACCAGCTTGCAGTAGTCACAGCGCAACACTTCGCGTGCTTCCACGCTCACTAAAGTCGTCGCCATCGGCTGTGTGCGGAGGGCCAGAGCGAGCTCTCCGCGGTGCAATTTATGCACCGCATTACCGCTACTCTCCCGGAAATGAACCATAATTGTCAAGTCCAAACCCTGGGTCAAACCCACGATTCTCCCATCAGACCCCCCAAAATCCCAAAGCAGCGCGAACCAGAAGAAGCAACAGGCCACCCATCCTCCCGGCAGCCTTCCCAACCCCCTCTGCCTCAGCCCTGACTCCTGGCCTCCAACGCCGCTACAAGGCTTTCTCCTTGCCGTCCACCATCCACTGTGAAAGAATCCCCTTGATTCAACACGCTATTCCAGAATCACCCCGATCTCGCCCCGTACCACAGCGCCGGCGCGGCTCTTGTCCCCCTAACCCAGGAGGTTCGGTGAAGCGAATCCCTCCCTTCCGCTCGCTCGACGCCCTGCGCGGCTTGGCTGCCGCCTGGGTCGTCATGCGCCACGCTTCGGCAACCTTTGTCGCCGGTCCCAATCTCCACTTCGCCCACGAACCCCTCTACTTTGTCGCCCTGCGCGGACAACTCGGCGTCATGTTGTTCTTTCTCATCTCCGGCTACTGCATCACCGCCGCCGCTTACGCCGCCCTCCTCGCCGGCAAGCCCCTCCGCCGCTACGCCTTCGATCGCGTCCGCCGCATTTATCCCCCCTACCTGGCCGCCCTCATCCTCACCGCCGCCACCATCCTCGCCCTGGGCTTCGCCAGCGCTCACCACTGGATCGCCCCCATCAACCACCCCCATTTCCTTGGAACCTCTGTCGTCTACTGGATCGGCAATCTCTTCCTTCTGCAGTCCGAGTTTCATGTGGAAGTGGTCAACGTTGTCTTCTGGAGCCTCTCCTACGAAATCGCCTTTTACGCCGTGGTCGGCGTCATGCTCTGGACCGCCAGGCTCATCGCCGCCAGGCATGGCCTCGCCCCCGCTGCCCTCGCCCTGTTTCTGGAGCTCGCCGCCTCCACCTGCCTCTCCGTGCTTTCTCTCATCCTCCTGCACGGCGCATGGTTCCCCTTCGACCTCTGGCACATGTTCGCCCTCGGCGGCATCCTCTTCTTCGTTCTCGAAGCCCAGCCCGACACCTTCCCCGGCTACTCCCGCCGTATCCGATGGCTCCTCAACGCCAGCGCCGTTTCCCTCTTCGCTCTAACCACCCTCAGCGTTCTCCTCCATCCAAACGACGATGCCTGGATTGCCGATCCGCACACCCGCATCAGCTCCGCCGCCGTCCTCCTCTTCTTCCTCCTCCTTATCGCTCTCCGTCGCGTCGATCGCTCTCTCGGCAACAGCCGCTGGCTCAGGCCCTTTCTCTGGCTCGGCGCCTGTTCCTACAGCCTCTACCTGACCCACACCGTCATCCTCCCCTTTGTCAGCGTCCTCACCCGCCGCGTGGGGCTCAATGGCAATCTCTACTGGATATCCTTCTGGATCCAGGTCGCCGTCGCCATCCTCTTCGGCCGCCTCTTCTACCTCCTCGTCGAGCGCCACTTCATCTCTTCCCGCCAGCGCAAACGCCTCCTCGAAGAGCATGCCGGCTGAGCTTCCGCCGCCCCGCTCTGGCACAATCAAAGAGGAGGCAACACCTATGACCACCGCCTCAACCGGCGACGCCGCCTACAGCCGCCAGCAGGCCTGGCAGCTCCTGACCCAATGGACCCAGAGCGAGAGCCTCCGCAAGCACGCCCTCGCCGTCGAAATCTGCGTTCTGGCCTACGGTCACGCCGAAGCCGGCCGCCTCGCCCTCGCCGGCCCCGAACGCGACGCCTTCCTCAACCTCTACTCCACCACCGCCCTCCTGCACGACTTCGACTACGAACGCCATCCCACCCCAGAAGAGCATCCCTTCGCCGGCGTCCGCGAGCTTGAGCGCCTCGGCTGGCCCGCTGAACTGCGCGCCGCCATCCTCGGCCACGCCCAGTACTCCGGCGTCGCCCGCGAAACCCACCTCGCCCGCGTCCTCTTTGCCTGCGACGAGCTGGCCGGCTTCCTCACCGCCTGCGCCCTCGTCAAGCCCACCCGCGCCATCGCCGACGTCGAAGTCCCCGGCGTTCGCAAAAAAATGAAAGACAAAGCCTTCGCCCGCGGCGTCAACCGCGCCGACATCCTCCAGGGAGCGCAGGAGCTCGGCGTCGACCTCGACACCCACATCGCCTTCTGCCTCCACGCCCTCCAGCAGCGCGCCGCCGAAATCGACCTTCAAGGTAGCTCGGCATAACTCGAAGTTTTGCAATCAAGCACAGCTTGAGTCACACCGTCCCGTCGGCAAAATTAGCCGGCTTCTGCACCCGTGGGAAGCTTCGCAAACTCAGCCCAAGCAAAAAATATTTCCTCCCCAGCCCCGCGCCGTGTACCGTAGAGTTGCTTCTTCCATCTCCACAAAGGCCTACGGACATGAAAAAGAACGTTGGTTCCCTCGACCGCATCCTCCGCATCCTCATCGGCGCGGCCCTCATCGCCGCCACCCTCACCCATCACCTGCCCTGGTGGGGATGGATCGGCATCGTCCCGCTCCTCACCGGCCTCATCGGCTGGTGCCCGGCCTATCTCCCCTTCGGCATCAAAACCTGCAAATCCAACTGACCGGCCGCGCCTCGACGCGCCGGGACCGGGATACGCCAGGTTGCAGGGCAGAGAGTCTTTTTGCGCCCTGACGCAAGAAGGCCGGTTGCGGCCTCGCCCGGTGCGCAGCGGAGTGAGCGCCCCCGTCCGCCACGTGTCAGCGTCCTTTCCGTTCCGCCCTGCCGGATTGCCGCGTTCTCACCCTCCGCCCGTGCCAGCCGGTCATCTTTCTTCGCTTCCGGCATCCGTGCGCGATAACGGCCTGCTTTTCATTCGCTGGGTCCATCCACTATGCTGGTCTGCGTCGTTTCAAGGAGGTTTCATGCTCACTCGCCGCCGTTTCGCCGCCCTCTCCGCCGCCGCCGCCGCCTCGCTCGCCCTGCCGAGAAGCCTGCGTGCCGCCCCCACCCGCTCCGGCATGGAGTTCGGCGTTCAGCTCTACACGCTCCGCAAGCAGATTCACCCGCTGGCCAAAAACCTCCAGCTCGTCCACGACATCGGCTACACCAAAGTCGAGCTTTTTCCCGCCGTCTACAACCACCCCCCCCAGCAGCTCAAGTCGCTCATCGAGTCTTTCGGCCTCACGGCTCCCAGCGGCCACTTCGAGTACGAAACCATCGGCGACCAAATCGACTACGCCCGGGAAGCCGGCCTCGAATACATGGTCTGCCCCGTCATTCCCCGCGCCCAGTGGAATACCCTCGACGGCTACAAAAAAGCCGCCGAGTACCTCAACAAGGTCAACGTCAAGGTGCAGGCCGCCGGCATGAAGCTGGGCTACCACGCCCACAACTACGAGTACAGGCCCATCCAGGGCAGCACCGGCTTTGCCGTCCTGATGAAGGACTTCGACCCATCCATCCGCTTCGAGCTCGACGTCTACTGGGCCACCCAGGCCGGCCAGAACGTCGTCCAGCTCATGCGCCAGACCCGCCAGCGCCTGGCCCTCATGCACCTCAAGGACCGCAAGCCCGGCGCGCCCATATCGTTTGTCCCTGGACCCCAGGCTGCGCATTTCACTGAAGTCGGCTCCGGTACGCTCGACTGGAAAGCCATCTTCGGCGAAGCCCGCCGCATCGGCGTCAAGCAGATGTTCGTCGAACAGGACCAGACCGATCTGCCCGTCGATGAGTCGTTGCGCGTCAGTTGGAAGTTCCTCTCCAACTTCACCTTCTAGCGCGCCTCCGCGCCTCCTCTGCAAGCCGGGCGGCCTGCTCCGCCCGGCTTGCGCATCTTTTGCGCCCGGCCTCCGCGCCCGCGGCCACAACGGCGCCGGCGCTGCTTCGTCTAATGGGGGTGAGAGCATGGACACTGCGCCCGCCTTGCGAATCCCATCCCCGCGTCTGACCGCCGTGTCGATGCTCTGCCTGCTCCCGGCCTGCCTGGCTCAATCTCCTCCCCAGCCTGCGCCTTCCTTCAAGGTCCACACCCCGCCGGTCACGCTCCTTGTCACCGTCCGCGACAGGCACGGCGCGCTCGCCGGCCATTTCGCCGCCGCCGGCCTCACCCTCACCCAGGACGGCCGCGCCCAGAAGATCGAAAGCTTCACCCAAGACTCCGCCCTGCCCTTCCGCCTGGGCCTGCTCATCGACACCAGCGGCGGCATGTCCCGCGTCATGGGCGCCGAGCGCACAGCAGCGGAGAATTTCGTCGATGCCATGCTGCCCTCCAACCCGGCCGCCGGCAATGACCAGGCCTTCCTCATCCACTTCGACCGCGAGGTCGAGCTGCTGCGCGACTTCACCTCTTCCCGGCAAAAACTCCACAGCGAACTGGACCAGTTGGGGCCTACATCGAACGAGTCCCAGGAAGATCCCCAGGCGCAGGAAACCTCCTCCGGCGGCCGCGAGTGGAACCGCAACCCGCGCAGCCCGCAACTCTACGACGCCATCTTCCTCGCCTCCGACGAACTGATGATGAACAAGGACGGCCGCAAGGCGCTCATTGTCTTTTCCGATGGCATCGACCATGGCAGCAAAGAGTCGCTCAACGACGCGATCGACGCCGCCGACCGCGCTAACGTGGAGATCTACACCATTCACTTCAAAGGCGGACCTGAATCCGGCGCAAGCGGCTTTCCCGGCCACGGCGGCATGGGCGGCGCATGGCCGGGCAGCGGTTGGCCCGGCGGCTACCCCGGAGGCGTCCATCCCGCCAGTGGCAGCCGCGCCGCCGGCGTCGATGGCAAAAAGATTCTCGAAACCATCGCCCGCCGCACCGGCGGACGCGCCTTTGAAGCCCGGAAAGCTGAAAATCTCAATGCCATCTACACCCAGATCGCCCAGGAGTTACGCGGCCAGTACGTGTTGACCTTCACCCCCGGCCAGGTGGACAACAACGGCGGCTACCATAAGCTCGCCCTCGCAACCGACCGGCATGGCTACGAAGCGGTTACGCGCGAGGGCTACTACACCTCCACGAAAAACCCGTAAGTCCCTCGCATTCTCCTCCGCTGTTGAAGAAATCCCCGGGAAAGGCAAGGGGCGCGGCCCATGGCCGCGCCCCCTGCCTTTTCACCCGCAGCGGCGGGCTTACTTGTTGGTGTGGCCGGAGCCGGTCTTCTCTTCCGCTGCCGCCTGCGCCGCCGCTAGCCGCGCCGTCAACAGACGGAACGGCGAGCAGGAAACGTAGTTCAGGCCGATCTTGTGGCAGAACTTGACGGACTCTGGATCGCCGCCATGCTCGCCGCAGATGCCCACCTTCAGGTTGGCCCGCGTGTTGCGTCCCTTGGTTGTGGCCATCTTCACCAGTTGGCCCACGCCCGCCTGGTCCAGCGTGGCAAACGGATCCTGCTTGAAGATGCCCGCCTGCAGGTACGCCGGCAGGAAGTTGTTGATGTCGTCGCGGCTGATGCCGAACGTCGTCTGGGTCAGGTCGTTGGTGCCGAAGCTGAAGAACTCCGCCTCTTCGGCAATCTGGTCGGCCGTCAAAGCCGCGCGCGGCAGCTCGATCATGGTGCCCACCATGTAGTCCACCTTCACGCCCTTCTCCTTGAAAACCTCCTCCGCCACGCGGCGCACGATCGCCGTCTGGTTGCGCATCTCCTCGATCGAGCCAATCAGCGGAATCATGATCTCAACGTGCGGATTGCCGCCCTTGTTCTTGATCGAGACCGCCGCCTCCAGAATGGCTCGCGCCTGCATCTCGGTAATCTCCGGGAAGGTGATGCCCAGGCGGCAGCCGCGCAGGCCGAGCATGGGATTCATCTCGTGCAGTTCCTGCACCCGCGTCAGCAGCGTGCGCAGTTCCTTCAGCTTCGGCGAGCGAGGCTTGGTTTCCTCAAGCCGTGCGATCTCCACCAGCAGATCTTCACGCTTGGGCAGAAACTCGTGCAGCGGAGGATCCAGCAGGCGGATCACCACCGGCAGCGACTCCATTGCCTTAAACAAACCCGCAAAGTCGGCCCGCTGCATGGGCAGCAGCTTCTTCAGCGCGGCGCGGCGATCGGCTTCGTTGTCGGCCAGAATCATGGCGCGCATGTGCTCGATGCGATCCTCGGCAAAGAACATGTGCTCGGTGCGGCACAGCCCAATGCCTTCGGCGCCGAACTGGCGGGCCTGCTTGGCGTCGCGCGGAATGTCGGCGTTGGCCCACACCTGCAGCCGCCGCACGGGGTCCACCCAGTTCATGAACTTCACCAGATCCGGATCGTCCGGCTGTGCCGGCAGCGTTTTCAACTGCCCGGCAATCACCCGGCCCGTGGTGCCATCCAGCGAAATGTAGTCGCCTTGCTTGAAGGTCTTGCCCTTCACGCGCAGTTCCTTCTTGGCTTCGTCCACCGTGCAGTCGCCGGCCCCGGCCACGCAGCACTTGCCCATGCCGCGCGTCACCACCGCCGCGTGCGAGGTCATGCCCCCGCGCGAGGTCAGAATGCCCGACGCCACTTCCATGCCCGCGATATCCTCGGGCGTGGTCTCGCCGCGCACCAGAATGATGCTCTTGTAGGTGCCCTTCTGGTGCATCTTCACCGCGTCCTCGGCGGTAAACACGATCTGACCCACCGCAGCCCCGGGAGAAGCCGGCAGTCCGGTGGCCAGAACCTCGATCTTTTCGCCCTTCTCCACCAGCCGCGGAACCAGGAAATCGTAAAGCTGGTTCGGCTCCACGCGGAAGATCGCTTCGTCCTGCGTGATCAGTCCTTCGCGCACCATGTCGATGGCGACGCGCACCGCGGCCAGACCCGTCCGCTTGCCGTTGCGCGTTTGCAGCATGTAGAGCTTGCCATCCTGGATGGTGAACTCAAAGTCCTGCATGTCGCGATAGTGCTTTTCGAGCCTGCTGGTGATGGTGCGCAACTGCTCGTAGACCGCGGGCATGGCGCGTTCCAGTTCGCTGATGTGCAGCGGCGTGCGCACGCCGGAAACCACGTCTTCACCCTGCGCGTTCATCAGGTATTCGCCAAAAAAGACCTTCTCGCCCGTGGCCGGATTGCGCGTGAATCCAACGCCGGTGCCGGAGTTCTCGCCCAGGTTGCCGAAGACCATGCACTGCACGTTGACGGCGGTGCCCAGCCAGTCGTCGATCCGGTTGATGCGCCGGTAGGTCTTGGCGCGATCGTTCTCCCAGCTCCGGAACACAGCGTCCCGCGCCTGCACCAGTTGTTCCAGCGGATCCTGCGGAAAGTCCTTGCCCGTCTCCTTCTTCACCAGCTTCTTGTACTCGGCGATGATCTTCTTCAGCGCCTCGGGCTGAAGCTCGTAGTCGAACTTCACCTTCTCCTTGGCCTTGACGGCGTCAAAGATGTGCTCGAACTTCTTCTTGCCAATCTCCAGCACCACGTCGCCAAACATCTGGATCAAACGGCGATAGGAATCGTATGCAAAACGGGGATTATTGCTGAGGGATGCCAGCGCTTCCACGGCCTTGTCGTTCAGACCAAGGTTCAGAATCGTGTCCATCATGCCGGGCATCGAGAACTTGGCGCCCGACCGGACAGAAACCAGCAGCGGATTGTCTCCCGCGCCCAGCTTCTGCCCCTGCATCTTCTCAAGACGCTCCAGAGCCGCATGCATCTCCACATCGATCTTCGGATTCAGCGCCCCGCGCATGTACTCGCGGCAGGCTTCGGTCTGAATCGTGAATCCCGGAGGCACCGGCAGACCGGCATTGGTCATCTCCGCCAGGCCGGCGCCCTTGCCGCCCAGCACGTCCTTCATGTTTCCATTGCCGTCGGCCTTGCCGCCACCAAAAAAATATACGTATTTCGTAGGAGTTGATGTTTTGGTCGCCGAAGCGCCCGCCTGAGCCACCACGCCCTGCGTCATGGGGTATTGCCTCCACTCTTGGGATTCCGCCGATGCGGTTTGAATGTACAGTTGCTCACGCGAAAACACAGCATCTAGTCACGCTTATGTGCGGCTGACAGACTCATCGCGTGCAAGCCACCCAGACATTGGACTCCGCTGCGCGGCATTGAAAAGTCACTATCAGAAATATTACTCCGTACCCCCGGCCGCCTGTGCCCAGGATCACATACGGGGGCGCCCCGGCCTGGAACCCGCCGCGCCCCAGCGTCACTCACCCCGGGAGCCGCAACAGTAGGGAACAAGGCAGCGCCCGCACAGGCCAACAAAACGGCATCGGCGCCATAAAGAGCGCATCGCGAAATCAATGCCATATTGCGAGAACAAGGGAAAACGCATGGCGCGCTTTCCCGCTCCACTCAAATCTCCCCTGGAAAACTCAATTCGGCCCGCCTTTGCCGCCAGACTGTAGAGAAATGATTTCACGCGGCTGGCCGCTCAAGACACGGCTCGCGCCGCGCCGCCGCCCTGCTCTGCGTCATTAGAATCCCGTCCAACCCCACCAGCGCCAGAATCTCCGCCACCCGCGCCGGCACATTGGCCAGCGTAAACTGGTGCCCCGTCTCCCGCGCGCTCCCGTAGAGAGAGATCAGCGCCGCAATGCCCGCCGCATCGATGCGCTCCACCCCGCCCAGATCGAGCGCGACATTGTGCTCGCGGACCAGGGGCGTCACGCGCCGCTTCAGATCCTCATCGCAGCCGCGGACCAGCTCGGTCATCCCGCCTCTTGCCAGCATCACCGTGTCCATTGTCATCCCCATCGCGCTCGTCATGTGTACCTCCCACCACCGTCTTGCCCGCGGGCCGGTGCATCCAACCTACCGTTGCCTTGTCCTCCCTTGTTTGCACGTGAACAGCCAAAACCGGAAAGGAAGAATATGCTCGAATTACAGGGGATACCCAACCTTGGAACTTCCCCGCCGCAGCCCGTCCTGTCCGCTTTCCGTCTTCGGCGTCCGCTGGCGAACAGTCGTACTTGAACGGTTAAATTTCAATACGTAAAAGGGAGTGCCGCCGGTTCCATGCCCAGTAACCCATCCAGCCCCGCACCCGCATGGGACGCTGCCCAGACACGCGCCCTCGCACTCCAGGCCGGATTCGCCGACGCCGGCCTCGTCGATTTACCGCACCCGGACGAAGCCCGCGACGCCGCCCGCTACGAAGACTGGGTTCGCGCCGGCCGCGCCGCCACCATGCGCTACATGTCGCGCACCGCCGAGAGCGGCGAACTCGTCCGTTCGCGCGTGGCCCTTCCCTTCCCCTGGGCGCGTTCCGCGCTCGTGTGCTTTGCCAACTACCACTCCGACCATCCGCGTTCCATCGAGCCCGCTCCGCCCGGCGCCGGCTGGATCGCCCGCTACGCCTGGACCAACCGTATCGACAACACCGGCCAAACCCGCCCCTCCGACTATCACAAGGTGCTGCTCAAGCGGACGAAGGCTCTCGAAACCCGCCTCCACGAGCGTTACGGCGCCTTCGAAGCGCGCGCCTACGTCGATACCGGCCCTGTCGTCGAACGCGCCCTGGCCGCCGCCGCCGGCCTCGGCTGGATCGGCAAAAACACCTGCCTCCTCCACCCCCGGCTCGGCTCCTGCGGCTTTCTGGCGGTTCTCCTCACCTCAATCCCGGTTCAGAAAAACGATCGGGGATCCCAGCTCTCAATCCTGAGACCTGGAACACCACAAACCTCAGCCAGACAGTCTCAGAACGCACAACCCGCCGCGGAGTCTCCTTCGTTCGTGGTCCCCGACCGCTGCGGAACCTGCCGCCGCTGCCTCGACGCCTGCCCCACCGGCGCGCTCTTTGCGCCCTACCAGATGGATGCCGCCCGCTGCATCTCCTATCTCACCATCGAGCACCGCGGCCCCATCGATTCCACGCTTATGGCCGGCATGGGCCGCCAGGTCTTCGGCTGCGACATCTGCCAGGACGTCTGCCCCTGGAACCGCAAATCTCCCCTCGCCGCCGACCCCGAGCTCGCCTCTCGTCCCGAGCTCGTCAACCCGCCTCTCGAATGGCTTGCCTCCCTCGACGAGCCTGCCTTCGAGCGCGCCTTCAACGGCTCGCCCATCCGCCGCGCCGGTTTTCTCGGGCTGCGCCGCAACGTGGCCATCGCCATGGGCAACAGCGGCCTGCGCCGCTTCGCCTCGCAGCTTGAACCATGGGCCGCGGCCGCCGATGACGGCTTGCGTTCCGCCGCCCGCTGGGCGCTCGAAAAACTCCGCGCGCCCCGCTCCCGCCCTCCAGATTGATTCAGTCCGCCGCTGCCCCGCGCATGCGCATCTTTCTGTGCTCCGCCCATCCCAGCACCGGCCGCGCCGCCAGCAGCAGCCCCAGCAGCACCGTGATCGTAAGCGGCGTCAACACGCCCGGCTTCACCTGCCACCAGTAGTGGATCACCCCGCACACCGCCGCCGCGTACACCAGCCTGTGCAGTTGGTTCCAGCGCTTGCCGCCCAGCGTGCGGATCGCCCACCGCGTCGAGGTCGCCGCCAGCGGCAGCAGCAGAAGCCACCCCGCCAGTCCCATCACGATAAAGCGCCTCCGCGCAAGATCGGCCGCCATCGCACCCGCGCTGAAACCCGCGTAGAGCGCCACGTATGCCGTCAGGTGAAGCGTGGCATAAAAAAACGCAAACAACCCCGCCAGCCGCCGAAACTTCACCAGCCACCCCAGCCGGGGAATCAGCTTCCGCGCCGGCGTCAGCGCCAGTCCGATCGTCAGCAGGTTCAGTGTTGTCGCGCCCGTTGTAAAGGTAATGGTCGCGGTCGGGTCGGGCCCCAGCGTGTTCGCCGCCGCTTCCCAAGCCAGCTTTCCCAGCGGCCACAGGCACGCAACCCACGTGGCCGTCTTCAAAAGAATCAGTATCGATCGTTTCATGATGTGCAAATCAGCGCAGTGAAACCATCCGCGCACTACAGAAGACAAGCATGACGGAAGACAAGCGCCGGCTGATCGATTCCCAAGTTCCCTCGTTCCCCGCCTCTAAAAATTCTTCCTTAAATCCATCCCCTGATACAGATACGCCACCTGGTCCGTGTACCCGTTGAACATCAGCGTCTGTTTACGCTGCTCCCAGAAGGGCAGCCCGATCCGCCGCTCCACCTTCTGGCTCCAGCGCGGATGGTCCACATGCGGATTCACATTCGAGTAGAAGCCGTACTCGTTCGACGCCTGATCGTTCCACGTCGTATGCGGCTGCCGGTCCACAAACCGCACCGTCACAATCGACTTGGCCGACTTGAAGCCGTACTTCCACGGCACCACAATCCGCACCGGCGCGCCGTCCTGGTTGGGCAGCGTCTCGCCGTAGAGCCCGAAGGTGAGCAGCGCCAGCGGATGCATCGCCTCGTCCATGCGCAGCCCCTCGGAGTAGGGCCAGGAGATGCTTGTCTGCTCGGCGCCCCAGTGTTCCACCCTCCGGTCCCAGTAGGAGAGAAACTGCACATATTTCGCCGAGCTCAGCGGCTCGCACTCCTTGATGAACTCCGCCAGCGAGTACCCCACCCACGGAATCACCATGCTCCACGCCTCCACGCACCTGTGCCGGTAAACGCGGTCCTCCAGCGGCCGCAGCTTCATCAGCGCGTCGATGTCGAAGGTCTTCGGCCTCTTCACGTGCCCTTCCACCTGTACCGACCAAGGCCGCGCCGGCAGCGCGCCGGCATTCTTCGCCGGCTCGCTCTTGTCCACGCCAAACTCGTAGAAGTTGTTGTAGTGCGTGATGTCGTCGTAGCTCGTCAGCGTCTCGCCGGTGGTGGTCAGCGGGCTCTTCACCGTTTCGAGCTTGGTCCCGGCCAGCGCGCGCGTCGCCGGATCGAAGATCTCCGCCAGACGCCCTGCGCCCAGCGCGCCCGCGCCCGCCGCCGCGGCGCTCTTCAAAAACCGCCGCCGGCTCAGGTACCGGAAATACGCAGCGCGTGATGTGATCTCGGAAGAAGGAATGTCGGGTGGTTTGCCAATCAGCATCTCGTTTGACCTCGCACGGGGGAAACGTGCCTCTTGTCTCTATTAGACACACTGCGGCCGTCCTGCGTTACAGCATTTCTGCGCTTTCGTGCCGGTTCCTGTGTCATCGAGCCAAACGCGCCGCCCGCCACGCAAACCCAGCCGCCTGCCGCGTGAACTCGTTCCGGATCTCCGCATCGGGCCGCGTTGGCTTCACAAGCCGATCATGCCCGATCGCCCTGCGCAGCCGCCGCGAACGGCCACTCGCGCAGCCGCCACGCCCGCGCCATATAGATCGCCGTTCCCACCACCCCAATCCCCACCGCCACCGCCAGCCCGCCCACCGCGTGCGCCCGGTTCACCAGGATGAAGACAAAACCCGCCATCGCCGCCAGCGGCGGCAGCGGATACAGCGGCATCCGGAACGGCCGCTCCAGCTCCGGCCGCTTCACCCGCAGCACCATCACCCCAATCTGCTGCAGAAAAAACTGCAACAGGATGCGCGTAATCACCAGCAGGGTGATCACCTGGCTCAGCGAAAAGAAGCAAAACGCCGTCGCCACCAGCCCCAGCGCCACCAGCGACCGGTGCGGAATCCCGTGCTTGGGGTGCACCGCATCCAGAAACCGGAAGTAGTTGCCGTCCCGCGCCGCCGCATACGGCACCCGCGAGTAGCCCAGCAGCAGCGAAAACACCGACGCGAACGCCGTCCACACGATCAGCGCCGCCATCAGATATCCGGCCCACAGGCCAAAGGCCGAGTGCGCCATGTCCGCCACCAGTTGCAGCCGCGCCATTTGCAGCCCTGCGGTTGCCGACTCCGCCGCGCGGCTGGCCGCCTCGCGCACCGCCGGCAGCGCCGCCATGTTCATCAGCACATAGAACACCGAAACAAACGCCACCGACAGCAGAATCGCTCGCGGAATCGTCCGCTCCGGGCGCCGCACTTCGCTGCCCAAAAAGCAGATGTTGTAGTAGCCCCAGTAGTCGTACGTCGTGATCAGCGTGGCCTGCGCCAGCCCGCCCAGCGCTGCCGCCGCACCCAGCGCGGGGCCGTGCGGCATCTGCCATCCGCCCGCCGCCGCATGGCTGAAGCCGGAAACCATCACCCCCGCAATCGCCGTCAACACGCCCCCGAACAGCACCCACGCCAGCCGCGTAATCGAACTTAAATTTCGATAAAGCAGCGCCGTCACCAGCAAACACGCGGCCGCCGCCGCAAAGTTCGCATAGCGCAGCATCGGCAATGCCGCAAGCGGCGCCGACTCCAGACCCGGCCAGAAAAACGCCAGAAAGCTCGACAGTCCAATGCACCCCGAGGCAATTGACAGCGGCGCCGTAAAGCTCAACTGCCACACAAACAGAAAGCCCAGCCAGTTGCCCGCCCGCTCCGGCCCGTAGATCTCGCGCAAAAACGCATACGATCCGCCCGCCCGCGGGAACATCGCCCCCAGCTCGGCCCACACCAGCCCGTCGGCCACCGCAATGGCCGCGCCCAGCACCCATGCCCACACCGACAACCGGTAGCCCGCCGCCGCAATCACCAGCGGCAGCGTGATGAACGGCCCCACGCCGATCATCTCCAGCATGTTGAACAGCACGGCGGACCGCAGCCCGATGCGCCGCTCCAGCGCCTTTGCCGAATTGGAAGTGGAAGAAATCAAGAGGCGATGCGGTGCTCACCGGATTGTACACTGACGAAGATTATGATTTTCTCCCTTGCCGCACATCGAGCCGTCTCCGTCTCCGCCCTGGCTGGGCTGGTTCTCGCCCTGGCATCGCCGCGTTCTCTCCTTGCGCAACAGGCCCCGCCAGCCAGCGGCGAATCGCGCCAACTCGACGCCGTTCCCCTGCCCGATCCCGCGCTCGCCGCGCTGCCGCTGCCTGAAGACCGCGGCCTGGCCGCCGCCGCGCAGGATCTCAAACGCCTCTCCACCACCGCCAGCGTCCTGATGATCGTCGCCCATCCCGACGACGAAGACGGTCCCCTGCTCACCTACCTCAGCCGCGGCCTCGGCGTGCGCGCCACGCTCTTTACCCTCACCCGCGGCGAGGGCGGACAGAACGTGATGTCGGCCGACACCTACGATGCCCTCGGCCTGCTCCGCACCAACGAACTTCTCAAGGCCGACGCTTACTACGGCGCCACGCAGCTCTGGGGAACCGAGGCCGACTTCGGCTTTTCGAAAACCCAGCAGGAAGCCTTCTCGCAGTGGAGCCACGATCGCGTGCTCTACGATGCCGTCCTCGCCGTGCGCCGCGAGCGCCCCCAGATCATCGTCGCCACCTTCATCGGCGCCGTCACCGACGGACACGGCCAGCACCAGGTCTCCGGCGAAATCGCCCAGGAGGTCTTCAAGGCCGCCGGCGACCCCAGGGTCTTTCCCGATCAGCTCAAGCCGCTCTCCGAAGGCGGCCTCGGCCTCACCGTCTGGCAGCCGCGCGCCGTCTACGGCATGGTCCCCTTCGCACCCGTCACCAACGGCAAAATGTTCGACTACGCCACCGGCAAGTGGGCCCCCGCCCGCTTTGAAAATTACGTCACCCGCCAGTGGCTCGCCACCGTGCCCTCCTCCGACGTTGCCGTTCCCGTGGGCGCCTGGGACGCCGCACTCGGCCAAAGCTATATCCAGATCGCCCGCACCGGCTGGGGCCAGCAGAAATCGCAGAACGGCGGCGCCAATCCCACCCTCAGCGGTCCCGGCTCCGCGCGCTATCACCTTTGGGCCGTCGAGCCCCGCTTCGCCGGCAAGGGCGGCGGCACGGACGAATTCGATCTCTTCCACAACAACAAAGTCGATATTGACACCGGCATCGGCGGCCTCGCCGCGCTCGTCCAGGGCCCGGCGCCCGCATGGCTCACCGATGACCTTCACGCCATCGCCGCCGGCCTCGGCCAGATCGGCATCTCCGATGCCCCCCACGGCGGCCTCGCCACCGCCCACAAGCTCGCTCCCCTCTATCGCCGCACGCTCGCGCTCTATGCCCGCGTCAACTCCAGTGCGCTCGATTCCCAGTCGAAAGCCAGCCTTCTCTTCGAGCTCGACGCCAAGATCGATCAATTCCAGCAGGCCTTCCGCGACCTCCTCGGCCTCGACCTCGTCGCCTTCACCACCCATGAAGAGCGCTTGCCGGCCGAGGGCCCCTTCCGCGGAGGCTCCGCCGATGAAACCCCGCGCAGTGTCCAGCCCGGCGAAACCTTCCTCGTCCGCGTGCACACCGCGCAGGCTGCAAGCGAGGCCAAACTCGAGCGCATCTGGCTGCGCAGCAGCGGCGGCAATGCCTGGACCTGGCAGCCCATCTTCAGCGCCGGTCAAGGTGCCGCCGTCGGCGACCATATCTATCGCGTCGTCGCCTCCGCCAACGCCACTCCCACCGAACCCTACTTCACACGGCCTTCCATCGAACAGCCCTACTACGACATCTCCGTCCCCGCCTGGCGCGAGCGCTCCTTTGCGCCCTATCCGCTGGCCGCCTGGGCCCAGTTCACCTTCGACGGCCTGCCCATTCGCCTCGGCCAGGTGGTCCAAACCATGCAGCGCGTCACAGGCCCCGGCGGCATCTATCAGCCGCTCGTCGTTACCCCGGCCATCGGCGTCCGCATCGAGCCGGACGCGCGCATCCTGCCCCTCGACGGCTCCCCCCTGCCCGTCCGCGTCACCGTCCACGCCGAAGGCCCCGCCAGCGGAACCGTCGAGCTCAAGCTGCCTCCGGGCTGGCACGCCGATCCCGCCACTGCGCCCTTTTCCCGCGACAGCGCCGGAGACACCGCGCCCGTCCTCTTCTCCGTCTCCACCAATCAGGCGCAAACCGGCGCCTACTCCATCCAGGCCATCGTCCGTTGCAACGGCCGCGCCTACCAGGACGGCTGGCAGGTCATCGGCTATCCCGGCCTGCGCCCCTATAACCTTTACCGGCCCGCCCAGTTGAAGACCCGCAAGATCCATGTCAAAATCGCTCCCGGCCTGCGCGTCGCCTACGTCATGGGCCCCGGCGACCTCGTCCCCCAAGCCCTCGAAGGCATGGGCATCACGCCCCACATGCTCTCCGCTCAGGAGATCGCCGGCGCCAACCTTTCCGCCTGGAATGTCGTCGTCGTCGGCATCCGCGCCTACTCCACGCGCCCGGAACTGGCCGCCAATCAGGCCCGCCTTGACCAGTTCGTCCGCCAAGGCGGCGTCCTCATCGTCCAGTACCAGAGCAGCACCTTCCCTGCCCCGCTGCCTCTCGACATGGGCGGCCGCCTTGCCGAGCGCGTCGTGGATGAGCGCGCACCCGTCAAGCTCCTCGATGCCGCCAACCCTCTGCTCACCACCCCCAACCACATCACCACCGCCGACTTCGACGGCTGGGTCGAGGAACGCGGACACGGCTTCCTCCACTCCTGGGATCCCGGCTATACCGCGCTCACCGAAACCGCCGACCCTGGACAGGATCCGCAGCGCGGCGGCCTGCTTGTTGCCCACCCCGGCAAGGGTACCTATATCTATGTCGCCTACGCCCTTTATCGCCAACTGCCCGAGTTAGTGCCCGGATCGTATCGCCTCTTGGCCAACTTACTTTCCGCCAGGCAAACCCCCGCCGCTAACTGATCACTTACACTCGATCTACAGCCTCCTCGCTCCTCCATCTTGTCACGCCGGCCGACATGACCGCGCCCGCGCAGAATCACGCGAAAACGATAGGTTCTCTATTTTGAATAATCGATGAATTCTTATTCCTCACAATAGTTTCACCCCCTATTTTCCACATTCGATCGCCCGCGTTCCGCTATAATCTCGCGCCGCTCAACTTTGTTAAAAGTATATGAATTAGTCAAATCTTCATCAAAGTTTGCGACGCTTGTTTACAGAAACAGCGGGCTGATCCCATGCCCGCGCGGAACCGGATTCTCAGGCTTATCACGATCGTCTCGCGTGACCGTTGGGCATTGCATCCGGCTTGATGAAACAGATTCTGGCCATGCGGGAAAAATCGCTCGTCGCTGACGGGCAAAGTCGAGATCCACACCTGATTCCAAACCAAGAGAGAGGCCCGATGAACTTGCATCTCAAAACTGCCGCAGCCCTCATGCTGGCGGCCAGTCTCGTTGCTTCTTATGCTCTCGCAGAGGGTGGCAAAACTCCGGCGAAGAAGCACGTCGCAACCAGAAAAGACAAGACGCCTCCTGCGCCTTCGGTCGAGGAGCAGATTCAGGCATTGCGCCAGGAGCTTCAGGGACAAATCGACAGCCTGAAGAACGATCTGGCCCAGAAAGACGCCCAACTGAAGCAGGCTCAGGAAGCTACCGCTCAGGCCCAGGCCGACGCCCAGAAGGCTCAGGCCGACGCCACCGCCGGTCAGCAGGCCGTCACCGAAAACACCCAGGCCGTCTCCACGCTCAAAAGCGCCGTTACTGACATGAAGCAGGCCAACGCCTCGCTGGCCTCCGACATCAGCGAACAGGCGGTCAGTATCAAGAAGGAAATCGAAAACCCCGGTGCCATCCATTACAAGGGCGTCACCATCTCCCCGGCCGGGAGCTTCATTGAAGCCGCGACGGTCTACCGCACCTCCGCCACCGGCGGCGGCATCAATACGCCGTTTACGGGTATACCGCTGCAGTTCGCCGACACGCACAATGTGAGCGAGTTCTTCGGTTCCGGCCGCCAGTCCCGCATCGCCATCAAGGCTCAGGGCAAACTCCCATGGGGAACGCTCACCGGCTACTACGAAATGGACTGGCTGGGTACCGGCATCACCTCCAACAACAATCAGAGCAACAGCTATGTAGTGCGCCAGCGCCAGTTGTGGACTGAGGCCGCCCTCAACAACGGCTGGACCGTCAGCGGCGGCCAAATGTGGTCACTCGCCACGGAAACCACCCAGGGCACATCGAACGGATCGGAGATCCTGCCTGCCACCATCGACCCGCAATACCAAGCGGGCTTCGTGTGGACCCGCCAGTACGGCTTCCGCGTCAGCAAGCGCGTCATGCCCGGATTCTGGCTGGCTGCTTCGGCTGAGAACGCCGAAACCCTCAACCCCGCCGGCAGCAATCTGCCCTCCAACCTGCTCATCGGCTCCGCCGGCGTCGGCGGCGGCCTCTATAACCCCACCGCCAACTACTCCTTCAACGTCGCCCCGGATATGATCCTCAAGGCCGTCTTCGAGCCCGGATGGGGCCACTACGAAGTCTTCGGCATCGGCCGCTTCTTCCGCGACCGCATCTACCCCACCGGCGCCAACCCCTATAACGACACCGTCGCGGCCGGCGGCATCGGCGGAGGCTTCCGCGTTCCCCTGGCCAACAAAATGCTCTCCATCGGCCTCAAGGGCCTCTGGGGCCAGGGCATGGGCCGCTACGGCGACTCCACCATCGCCGACGTCACCATCCGTCCCGACGGCTCGCTCGCTCCCCTGCGCGCCTTCTCCGCCCTCTCCACCGTCGAACTCAATCCCACCAAGGCGCTCAACATCTACATGAACTACGGCGGCGACTATGTCTTCCGCCACTACTACGGCACGGGCTCCTCCGCCATCGGCTACGGCAGCCCCTACGTCAACATGTCCGGATGCAACACCGAGCCCTCCAGCGGCGGCTCTTTCAGCGGAGTCACCAATCCCTCCAACTGCGGGGGCAACAACAAGGACGTCCAGGAAACCACCTTCGGCTACTGGTTCAACTTCTACAACGGACCCAAGGGCCGCTTCCGCCAGGGCCTTCAGTACAGCTACTTCCGCCGCTATCTCTGGTCCGGCGCCGGCGGCACCACCAACCCCGGCGGCAACGCCTACGGCGACGACAACGTCATCGAAACCTCGCTCCGTTACTACCTGCCGTAAACCTCGACAACCATCGAGTTTGCCGCAAGAGGGGCAGCCCGCCATGGGCTGCCCCTCTTGTTTTACCCCCTGCGGCCTTGCCCTATCCCGCGTAACGCCTCGCCGCCGTGCGGGTGGCCACCCCGGCCGGCCGCACTACCATGGAAACAGCACGCGCCATGAACCCGGCATCCCGTCAGCTCGACGCCATTGCGGCGCTTCTGCGCGCACAGTCCACCCTCGCTCTGGCCACCTGCGGCGAGGACGGCGTCCCCGCAGTCGCCCCGCTCTTCTACATCCCCGATGACCACCTGAACCTCTACTGGCTTTCCTCCCCGGCCAGCCTCCACAGCCGCAACCTCGCCGCCCATCCGGAGGCCTCCGCCGCCGTCTATCGCCATACGCTTGATTGGAAGGAGATTTGCGGCGTGCAGATGCGCGGCCGCGTCCAGGCGCTTGCCGAATCGGAGACAAGAGAGCAAATGGTCAAGGCCTACTGCCAGCGCTTCGCCCTGGGACACGTGCTGCAATTCGCGATCCGCCGTTCCGCGCTCTACGTCTTCCGGCCCCAGTGGTTCCGCTACATCGATAACTCCATCCACTTCGGCTACAGCTTTGAGCTCACGCGTTGAAGAAACGCGCGCGTTTCCGCTTCACTGCAAGCGCGGCTCGCCCGTCGGCAGAAAGGCAAATCCATCCACCTCTTTCCCCGAGGCCAGCACATCCCTCAGCCGCTCGGGATTGGCCGAGGTCCGGTCCACGCCGGTCTCGATCAGCCGCAACGCCGCCGCCGGCGGGACCGACTCCGGAAGCCGGAAAATCCACGGCACATTGGTCGAGGTCAGCGTCTTGTCGCTGCTGATGGCCACCACCGGAACAAACGCCTTCAGTGCCAGTTGTTCTGAAAGATGACCCGCGGCGCGATCCAGCGCCACAATCGCCAGCGCATGTTCGTCCCACAGCGCGTGCACCAGTTGGGTCGAGGCGGCTCCCCAGTTCTGGTCGCTCGCCACCGGCAACAGTTCGATCTGCCGTCCATCTCCCGCGCCGGCCGCCGCCGCCTTCCGCATCTCGGCCGACTGCGTCACCTCCGTCGCACGCGGACCAAAGACAATCACCCGCACCGGCCCGGCCGGCACATCGCGCTCGCGCGGTCCGTTATACGAAACTCCGTCCTCACCCACCCGCGCATAGGGCTTCGGCGGCGCCGCCTCGCTCGTCCTGCCGTTTGCCGCCTTGTTTGCCGGCTCCTCCTCCATCGTCGCCCGCCGGTAAGTAATCGTCCCGTCGTGCACCGTCCCCAGATACATCGGAGCCACATTCTTCTGGTTCGGGTCGAAGATCATGCGCCCCGTTACGCCGTCGTATTCGTTCATGTCCGCCAGCGCGTCGTGAATCCGCGCGCGATTCAGTCCCGCCTCGCAGATCGCCTCCAGCAGCGCATTCATCGTGTCATAGGCCAGCGAGGCGAACACCTCCGGCTTCTCATGAAAACGCGCCTCAAAACGCCGGTTGAAATCCTCCCACTGCGGATCCTTGCGCGTGGGATCGTATGGAAACACCGCCTCGAATCCCTCCGCCGCCGCTCCCGCTTCCTTCAGCAGCGTCGGCCCCAGCGTGCGATACGAGCCGAAGACCCTCTGCTTCATGCCCATTGCCCGCATCTCTTTCAAAATCTCCGCCGCCTCCGGCTCGTCCGCCCACAAAACAATGGCGTCCACGCGCGAGTCGCGAATAATTCGCAACTCCCGCCGGAAGTCCGTATCCCCGGGCAGGAACTTCTGCTCGATCACCACCGGGTGGCCCAGCCGCTGCGAAGCGTCGCGGAACTTCGGCACACCCATCCGGCCATAGCGGTTATTCACGCGCAACAGCGCCGCCCGCTTCAGACCTAACTCCGTGTAGATGCGCCGCGCAATCGTATAGGCCTGCACGCGATCGTCCTGCAGCACTTCGAAGAACCACGGAATGTAGGTCTCCGGAATCGTGGGATCGGTGGAGGCGCAGTTGACGATCGGAATCTCGGCGCGCAGCGCCACACGCAGCATGATATGCGTCGACTCCGAACTGATCGACCCGAAGATCGCCCAATCGTGATCGTCGTAGATCATCTTCACCGCTTCGTTGGATGACGAACCCCAGATCGACGCGTCCGTGGGCCGGTACGGACCGCTCGACGCCTTCGCCTGCCAGTTGTCGTAGTCGTTGTGCAGCATCAGCTTGAAAGGCTTGCCGCCATAACCCCCGCGCGCGTTGGCCTCTTCCACCGCCAATTGCGCCCCGTGTAGCATGCGCTGCCCGAAAACCTCGTCGGGAGTATCTTCCAGGGGCGCAAAAAAGCCGATGCGCACTTCAGTTACATTCTTCGGATCGGGAATATCGCGTCCCGCGCCTGAATAGATGTTGGGATGGGTGTAGTTCAGGAAATAGGGCTTGGCGAACTTCTCCCACGGGGTCATATCCTTGGGCTCGTCCGCATACGGTTCCACGTCGCGATCCTTCGGCGGTCCCGGCGGATGCGCCCCGCACGCGCACCAGCGCGTGCCCTTGGACGCGGCCGGAGCCTTCGCCTCACCCGGCGGCGTGGCCTTTGTTTGCCCCGCCACGCACGGAGCCGCCCCTGCCGCGGCCCACCAGCAAACCAAAGCCAGCATCCATCCCTTGCACATGGCCGTTACTCCTTGCTTTTTGCCCCGTCCTTGTCTGTGCGGAACATCGCAATCGCCTCGATCTCCACCAACAGCTCCGGCCGGCACAGATGCGCCTGGATGCCCGTCGAGGCCGGCAGCGGATCAAGCCCCTGCTCCTTGAAGAATTCCGTGCGTCCCTGGTTGAACACGTCGTAGTCGCGGTCGATGTCGCGCAGGTAGCACGATGTCCGCACCACGTCGTGCCACGTCGCGCCCTCGCTCTTCAGCAGCCCGGTGATGTTGTCGAAGGTGCGCCGGAGCTGCGCCAGAAAATCGCCGATGTGCACGCTCTGCCCGTTCTCGTCAATCGACGCCGTCCCCGAAATCAGCAGAATGCTCACCCCGCCTATATCGATCCGCATGCCCCGCGAGAACGAGCTCGGCTTGCCGTAGCAGTAGGCTTCGTTCAATACATGATGGTTGGTGATGGCTCGCTTCTCGATCGGCGCGTGTCCCATGGCTTCCAGAATCTCTGCAAATGCATTCATGATGAATACTCCTGTTTGGCTCTTGAAGTTTTTCTCTATTGCTCTCGAATTCCATGGCTCAGACCTTCCGCCGTGGCCACCCAGATATCTTTGCCCTGAAAGTCGATGCCCAGAATGTAGTTGTGCGCCGGCGCGGTGGTCACCGGTATCGCGGTAACATGCCCTTCCGCGTCCCGCACCATCATCTCCGGCTTGCGCGTGGTCAGAGATGGCGTATAGACGGCCCAGTTCGTGCCGTCGTAGTAAGCTAGCCCCTTGTCCGTGCAAAACCAGGCGCGATCAGCGTCAACGCCCTTGATTGAGTTGATAAAGTTTGAGGGAAGTCCACTGTCTTTGGTGAGGAAGTTATGCCAGCGGCGCCCGTCGTACCGGCTGGCCCCAAAGTAGGTTGCCGCCCAGAGGATGTTGTCCACGTAGCTGACTGAAGTCGTGATCTCGTGGATCAGCCCCTGGTCCTTGAAGAGAACGATCTCGGTCTCGCCATCCGGGTCTTCGTACTTATCCCAGGCCCCGGTCTTCTGGTTATACTCGAGAATCCCGCTCCCCCATACCGCGTAGTATACCTTGCTCGGCGTGGCGGAGACGCTATAAACCCATATCTCAATCATGGGCGTATTGCGTTCATTGTAGAGTGACCACTGCCCAGTGCGCAGGCTCAACCGGCAGGCGCCGGCCGCCGTCGCCACCCACACGTTGTCGCCCTCCACCGACACCCCGTACACCACGTCGTTGCTCAGCCCCGAGTTGAGCTGCGTGAACGTATCGATGTGCCCGCCCGAAATCCGGCTCAACCCGCCCATCGTCCCCGCCCACACGTCCCCCGTCCGCTTGTCCAGCGCCAGGGAGAGCACGGCGCGATGCGCCAGCCCGTCCTTGGTCGTGTACACCTTCCACTTGCCCTTCTCGTAAAGACCCAGTCCATCGTCCGTACCCGCCCAAATGCGGTCTCCGTCCACCAGCACCGAGTAGACATGGTTGTTGGGCAGCCCGTTGGCCGTCGTGAAATTCTCAAAGCGGTAGCGCGGCATCTGCGGCACTGCCGCCCATGCCTGCGCCGCCCCCCACAGCAGCGCCGCGCTCAGCAAAATCGTTTTTGCCAGCTTCATCATCGCGTCCTCAGGTACTCAATCAGATCGTTCAGCTCATCTTTGGTCAGGTCGTTGGTGCGCCCGTGCTGATCATGCGGGTTGTAGATCGTCCAGATCTCTTCCAGAGACGTCGCCGTCCCGTCATGCAGATACGGCGCGGTCAGCGCAATGTTGGTCAGCTGCGGCGTATCCAGAAGCCCGGAATTGTCCGTGGCCGCCTTGGTGCCCACGTCGAACCGCTGCTGATCGGTTCCCTTGGGACCGCTGTGGCAGAACGAGCACCGGTTCGCCTCTGCAATCGGCTTGCCGAACTTGTCCACCGTGCGCTCGAAGATCTCCTTGCCGCGCTCCTGCGCCGGCGTCAGCTCGCCACCCGGCAGCCGCCACCGGTTGGGCCGCGCCGGCAGGCTGCGAATATACGTCACCAGGTCCGCCAGCGTCAGATCGTCGTACTGCTGCGACCGCCAGAAATACAACTCCGTCCGCGGGCCGCACTCCGTGGGCAAATCGGGATTGCCCCCGTTCCACTTGTACGGCTCCGTGCCCTTCAAATCCTCAATCAGCCGGTTGTCCACAATGTCGCGCCCGAATCCATCCGGCTCCAGATCCCACGTCAGTCCGTCGAAGGTCGAGTCGATATGGCACGTAGCGCAGGCAATCTGACCCTGAAAGGAATAGCGCGCGTCATAAAACGTCTGCTCGCCGTGGCGAAGAACCGAAACGATCTTCGGGCCCGCCAGCTTGATCGTCGCAGCCACGCGGTCGGTGCGCGGGTCGATCACGCTGATCGTGTCCTCCAGCCGGTTGGCCACCAGCACCCGGCGGCCGTCGCTGCTCACCGCCACGCCGCGTGGATTGTGTCCCACCGCGATGCGCGCCGTCACGTAGTTCCCGCTGGCCGCCAGATCCTGCTCGAACGATCCCGACGCCGGCCGCGCATGCGTGCGCAGAAAATGCATTAACCGCCGCACATCGATCGCCAGCACCGCTTCCGAACCGCCGCAGGTGACGAAAATCTGCGCCTTGTCCGGAGCAATCGCCACCCCGAAGGGCTGCGACGCGTAGCGCTCCAGCTCGTCCAGCGGTATCTCCACCGGCTTGCCCACATCCGCGCCAAACAGCATCAGCGTGTCGGCGAAGGCCCCGCCGTGCTCCAGGTGCGCCAGCGGCACCATGTTCTTGGGATGGTATGCGGCCGCCGACCCCAACCGCCCGTCTGCGGAGATCGCCAAATGAAAAACGCCTGCGATCGAGTGCAGTTGCATCCGCTCCACCACCACCGCGCGCGCCGCGTCGATCACCGTAATCTCCGACTCGGGCGGCGTCCGGTTCGCCATCCCGGCCGGCCCCTCGAACGTGTTCGGATAAACGTGCGTCGCGTAAATGCGGCTGCCGTCCGGCGAAAGCGTCAGGTAGCTCGACCCGCGCCCCGCCAGCAGCCGCTTCACCTCGTGGCCCGTCTGCGCATCCAGCACCGCGATGTCGTTCGAGATGCGGTTGGCCACGAATACATACTTCCCGGTCCGGCCCTCCACCACGCCCGAAGGCTCCATGCCCACATGCCACGTGGCCGCCACGCGCAGCGCGCCCGTATCAATCACCGTGAGCGTGTCGTCCCACGTGTTGGTCACGTACAGGCGGTCACCCGATGCCGACAGCCCCATGCCGCGCGGCAAATGCCCGACTGCGATACTCTTGATCGGCGCATAAGTGTTTCCGTCCAGAACGCGAATCTCGTCCGTGCCCTCGCACAACACATACAGCCGCTCGCCGTCCGGCGAAAACTCCATCTCCAGCGGCGAGGCGTAATCCAGCCGGTCGTAACGCGTGTCGCGCCGGTCTGCGTGCGCCGTCCGCGCCGGCAGCACCGCCATCGTGAAAAACACTACACTGGCCGCGGCCAGCGCCCCCGCCACGGCGGCCCGCAGCATCCATTGACGCTGGCCGCTCACTTCGGCTCCTCCACCGTCAACACGCGATCCACGCCCTGCGCCCCCAGCGTCTGCACCGTCCCGCTCGGCCAGCGCACCACGATCTTGTCCACGCTGGTGGCCGCGCCCAGCCCAAAGTGCAGGCGGCCTTCGTTCTGCGAAAGATAGCCGGAGGTAGCCACCCGCTCCTGCAGGTAATGCCGCCCGCCCGCGTACAGATCCACCTTCGCGCCAATGCCGTCGCGATTGCTCTTCGTCCCCACCAGCTTGATCGCTACCCAGTGGCCGGTGTTCACCGACACGTTGTGCAGCAGCGTGCCCCGCGCGCCCAGGTTCACAACAAAGGCGTCCACCTTGCCGTCGTTGTCGTAGTCGGCAAAACACGCGCCCCGCGCCACGCTGCGCCTATTCACCGCCTCGCCCGCTGACTCCGAAACATCCGCGAACTTCCCCCCGCCCAGCCCTCGAAACACCGAGTGCTCCTGCGGTATCAGGTGAATCAGCCCGCCGTGAAAGATCAGAATGTCCAGATTGCCGTCGTTGTCGAAGTCGTAAACGCCCGAACCCCAGCTCACGTACTGCGCATTGGCCTGCGACACGCCGTTGCTGGCGCCCATGTCTTCAAAGCTCTCGTGCCCCGTGTAGCTCAACATCCGGTTGTAGCGCCCGTCGGTCACCCACAGGTCCAGCTTGCCTTTGCCCTCAAGGTCCGCAAAAATCGGCCCCATCGCCGAGGTCGATTCGCCGTTCTGGCCATAGGCTGTGCCTGCCTCTTCCGCCACATTGGTGAAAGTCCCGTCGTGATTGTTGTGAAAGAGAAAATTCTCCGTCCGGTCGTTGGCCACGTAGATGTCGTCCCACCCGTCGCCGTCGAAATCCGCCGCCGTCACTCCCATGGTCCGCCCCACATAGCTGGCGATGCCCGACTTCTGGCTCACGTCGGTAAACGTTCCATCGCAGTTGTTGTGGAACAGCATGTTGGTTTCGCCTTCGTAATCCAGCGGCCCCGGATAATTGTCCGCGGCATAAAAGGCCCGGTACTTCGGATCGAACTTCACATAGCGGCCCACAAACAGGTCCACGCAGCCGTCCTTGTCGTAGTCCAGCCACGTCGAGCTGATCGCCCACCCGTCCACGTTGATGCCGGCCTTCTTCGTCACGTCGGTAAAGTGCCCGTTGCCGTCGTTGTGATACAGAATCACCTTGCCGTAGGCCGCCACCAGCAAGTCTTCCTTGCCGTCGTTGTCGTAGTCGGCCGCCGTCACCGCCACCGAGTACGCATCCGGATTCAGCCCCGCCTGCTCCGTCACGTCGGTAAAATGTCCGTTGCCGTCGTTCCGGTAGAGATGGTTGTGCGGCGGCGGCACCGGCTTCACCTTCAGCGGGTAGGGGTGCATGTAGTCATCCAGCGGCCTCCCGCTGAGCACGTAGAGGTCCGGCAACCCGTCGTTGTTGTAGTCGAACCACACGCAGCCTGAACCCGTCCCCTCCAGCAGAGAACCGAGCTTGGCGGATCCAAAGCTGTGCGTAAAATCGATCCCCGAGCTGGCCGTGGCGTCTTCGAACCGGATCTGCGGCTGTCCTGCTGCGCCCGGCGCCGCCGTTGGCGTTGCCTCCTGCCCGCCATGCGCCGCCTGCGCCTGCGCCCTTGCCCCGCTGCCAGAAAGCAGCACGCAGACGCTCACCAGCGCGGCTCGCGTCGCACACTGGATCCACGCTTGTCTCGCCGTCGAAACCCGAAGGCCCCTTCTCATCTCATTTGCCTCCCGCGGCTTTCTGCTCTCCGCCAGCCGCGCCGGTCAGGTCAACAGGCGTGGTTGTATGCATCAGCACCTCCGGCACGCGATTCTCCGAGGCCGTCTCCGGGCCCGTATGACAGCCCACGCAGACCCTCTGCTCGCCACTGCGAGCCCAGAACCACCCGTGTTCTCCCCGCAGCACTGTGCCCTTCTTGTCCAGCACCAGAATGCGAATGGGCCTGTCGCCAGCCACCTTGATAAAAAATGAGCCGTCGGACCACACTGGCGCCGTCCCGTTTACCACCGTGCGCCCAGCGTCATCCAGTGTCTCCAGCCGCAGCGCCGCCGGCACGCCCTTCAGATTTCCCTCGCGCGACAGCCGCGCGTCCAGCGCCAGCAGGTTTGCGTAGCTCCACGGGTGCAGCGCCGTCGGATGCCGGTTGGGCGGCCTGCGCGGAGCCACCACCACGGGTTCCACCAGATCCTTGCCGCTCTCGGCCACCAGCGGCGCCAGTGCCGCCGCGCCCGGCTTCCACAGTTCCAGCGCATAGTGACCGCCCGCCACCGGCCGCGCGCTCACTAGCCACTGTCCCGTCGCCAGTTCCGCAATCCCGCCCGCGTACTCGGCGTGCGGCGCGGCTACCGGCACTTCGTGCGCCATCGGAGAGGTAAACCGCGCCAGCGAACTTCCGTGCGTAAACACCACATCCCCGTCCGCCAGTTGCGCGCCGCCCCAGCGGCTCCGCCCATGATCGCAGCGGTACGACTCCACGCCCGAGCCATCCTGGTACACCAGATACAACTCCGCTACCGGCCGCGCTCCGCCCGCCGTCCCCAGAGGATAAGCCGACTCGAACAGAATCCGCCCGTCGGCCAGCACCTCCGCTGGCAACGCGTTGCCATGCATGTAGGTCAGCGGCAGACTCGCCGGATAAGGGTCCAGCTTCGCCAACTCCTCCGGCAGCGGGCTCACCCGCGCATTCTCCAGTTCCAATCCTTGCCCCGTGCGCAGCGCATACACCATGCGGCGGCCCGGCAGCGTGGTGGGCAAATAAAGCGGCCGGATCGCATCCGTCTGCGCCGCCGTCACCTGGCGCACCGCGTGCGTCGCCAGCGTCAACTCGTAAATCTGCCACCGGCCGCCGGCCGCCTTCTTGCCCGTGAACAGCACCGTCTTGCCGTCGAACGAAACGCTGGCGTCGGCGCTGGCCGCAAAACCGCTCACCAGCGGCTCGGCTTTCCCCTCGTGCACCAGCAGCAGTTGCGCTCCCCGCGGAAACCGCTCTCCTCCAACCAGCGCCGCCAGCGGCCTGTACGCCGGCGCTGAGGTCACGATGATGTCGGCTTGATCCCTGCCGGGCGATGCCCCATCAACCGGAATTATCCCAAAAAACAATGCGGCTGCCGCCAGAACCCCGGTCCCCAATCTCATCCAACGGCCTCCATCACCCGCGCTCCGGTTTCCTCGCGGTATGGAAGTCGCGTCTCCCCTCCCGGCTGCGCCATTCGCCGCAGCGCCACATACGGATCGATCTCGTCCATCATGCGGTCGAAGCCGGAAAAATCCAGTGACTGGTCGCCATCGCTCAGCGCCTTGTCCGGATGCGGGTGAACCTCCACCAGCAGTCCATCCGCCCCCGCCGCCACCGCAATCCGCGCCAGCGCCGCCACCATCTCGCGATTCCCCGAAGCATGGCTGGGATCGGCAATTACCGGCAGGTGCGAAATCAGCTTCAGCAGCGCCACCGCCGCCACATCGAAGGTGTTGCGCAGCGCTGTGTCAAACGTCCGGATCCCGCGCTCGCACAAAATCACCTGCGGATTGCCGTTGTCCAGGATCACCTGCGCCGAACGCAGCAGTTCGGCCACCGTCGCCACCATCCCCCGCTTCAGCAGCACCGGACGGCCCGAACGCGCCGCCGCCTCCAGCAGCGCGTAGTTTTCCATGTTGCGCGTGCCGATCTGCAGAATGTCGGCGTATTCGGCCACCAGCGCAACGTCGTCCTCGCTCATCACTTCGGTCACGATGGCCAGGCCCGTCTCCTGGCGCGCCTGCGCCAGCATCTTCAGCCCTTCCGCGCCCAGACCCTGAAACCCATACGGCGAACTGCGCGGCTTGAACGCCCCTCCGCGCAGAATGCGCGCTCCGGCCCGCCGCACATGATGGGCCGTCGCCATCAACTGGAACTCCGTCTCCACCGAGCACGGGCCCGCCATGGTCACAAACTCATCGCCGCCTATCTCCACATCCAGCGCCGCCACCACCGTCCGCGGATGCCGCGCGCTCTTCAGCACATCGGGAGTTTCGGCAAATCGTTCGTACCAGCTTTCTTGCACCCTGCGTACTCCGTTCTGGGGAAGTCTCAGGGTACTCGGCCAGTACGGGACGCGCCTCCACCCAAAGGTTGAGGAACCTCATCGCGGCGGGGAACCACCCAAAGTCGGCCCGCCTTTGCCTGCGCGCCCCGGTGGGGCAGGCGCATCGCTACTCCGCCAGCGCCGGCGGCCGGTAACCAAATGCCGCGTCCACCACTGCCGCCACTCCCAGCGCCGTCTCGTCCTCGAAGGGCCGCGCCGCCACCTGCACGCCAATCGGCAATCCCTCCGCCGACCGCCCCACCGGCACCACCGCCGCCGGAGCCGCCAGCGTGTTGAACCATTGCGTGTAGCGCCACGCGTCCAGGTACTCCACCGTCTGTCCCTCAATCGTCCACGCGCGCTCGCCATGCCGGAATGCCGCCACGCTCGCCACCGGGCACAGCAACACCGGGTACCGCCGCAGCTCTTCGAGCGTCTTCGACCGCAGCGCGTCCAGCTCCGCCCATGCGTTCAGCAGCTCCGCCGCCGTCAGCGGCGCCGCCTCGGCCGCCATCCCCAGGAACTCACGGAATATCGGGCTCAGATGCTCCTCGCGCCCGCGTATCTCCGGCGCGTAGAACATCGCCCCGCACTGCACAAAAAATGTCCACCACAGCTTGCGCAGCCGTTCCAGCGTCTGCGGCCGGAACGGTTCCACGCGAAAGCCCGCTTCGCCCAGCGCTCGCGCCGCCGCCTGCACCGCCGCCCGCGTCTCCGCCGTCACCGGCGCCAATCCGTCATCCTCAAAGAAGCCAATCGGCGTCGCGCGCAGTTCCTCCCGTGTCCGCTCCCTGAGCGTCACCGGAGGGCTCGCCGGGTCGCACCCGTCCTGCCCGCTCAGCACACGGAACAGCAGCGCCACATCCTCCATCGTCCGCGCCATCGGACCCATGGCCCCCAGCGTCGAGAAAGGCCCTACACACGGCGGCAGGTGGCCCCGCCCCGGCACCCGGCCCGGCGTCGGCTTCAGCGAGCAGATGCCCGTGAAATGCGCCGGCACGCGTACCGAGCCACCGCTGTCCGATCCCAGACCGCACGCCGACAGTCCCGCCGCGATCCCCGCCGACTCGCCCCCGCTCGACCCGCCCGGCGACCGCTCCAGATCCCACGGGTTCGCCACCCGGCCGTGCAGCAGGTTCGCCGACTCATACGCCATCAGGAACTCCGGGCAATTCGTCGTCCCCAGGATCAGCGCGCCCGCCGCCCGCATCCGCGCCACCACCGGCGCGTCTTCCCGCGGCACGTCGCCCGCGTGCAGCAAGCTCCCCATCTCGCACTTCATCCCCGCCGTCGCGATCGACGACTTGATGCTCACCGGCAGCCCGTGCAGCGGCCCCCGCGCGCCCTTCCACTCTGCCAGCCGCCGTCCCTCGCGCCGCGCCCGCTCCGCGTCGAAGTCCGCATACACGTTCAGCCGCGGATTCAGCCGCTCGATCTGCTCAATGTGCGCCTCGACCAGCTCCGGAATCGAAATCGCTCCGGATTGCAGAAGCTCCAGTTGCCGCGTCGCGGATTGCAGTACCACTCTGTCAATCACAGGATTGCCCTATGTCTGATAAGCATTGAGATGAAGAAAGCCGAGAGCCGCCGGGCGCACTCGCCGGCCCGGTTCGGCCCCCCGGCCGCCGCGCAACCCGCGCATCCGCTTCGTCAGCGCGGCCCCGCCGCCGGCAAATCGTCCGCCGGCGTCGACGGCAGCAGTTTGTAGTCGAACCGGTACGAGTGCACATGCTCGCCCGAGTCGAACCGCGTGTTCCAGTTCAGCTCGTAGTCCAGCGCCTTGGCGTCGTCCGGATAATGCTCGCTGGCTGAATATGGATACGTCGTCATGGCATGGAACGGCATCTGCGCCACCGTAAACGGCGATCCATCCCACCAGTCCATATCCTTCTCGTAGCCGTTGGCATAGAAAAAGTAGTCGCGCTTCCAGCCGGCCGGCAGCACGGGCAGCTTGGTCATGTCAAACTCCGCTGCCACCTCCTCGCCGCTGCCGAAAACCACAAACCGGTCGTCCACGCTCTTCACCAGTTCCGTCACCTCGCCCATGCGCGTGTAGTTGCCCCGTTCGTGCTGGAACGGCCCTGTCAGGCTGATGCGGTTGTAATCATAATCCAGATCGCCCGGGCTCTTGCCCTCGATCTGCGTCGGGTAGCCGCGGAAGTGCAGCGTCGCCAGCGCCAGCGGCAGCTCCGTGGTGCGCCACGCGCCGCCGGCATGGTTGTCGATCAGCACCTGGTCCCAGTAAATCTCCAGATTCGTCACCAGCCGGATGCGGTGCGTTCCCGCGGGCAGTTTGCCCGTCAGGTCCACCACGATCGTCCGCTCCAGGCCCGCGGGGAATCCCGCCTCGCCCGCGATCCGCTGCCAGCTCCCGTCCGGCCGCTCGGCTTCCACATAGGGCGAAATAGGCTTGATCCCCGCCTGCCACGCCGCGTAGAGCGAGGTCGCGCTGAAGTAGTTCACATAGCCCGTCATCAGCAGCCGCAGAGGCTTGGCCGCATCCACCCGCCCCAGGTCCAGCGTCAGCGTGTGCGTGTTCGCAAACCCGTCGTAGGGCGAAGCCTTGAAGCCGCTCGCAAACCGGTGATCGCGCCCGCTCACCGCTGCCAGCACGTCCCGGCCCTCGCCGTCCCAGGCGCCCGCCGGCAGCCGCGTATCCGCGCTCGCCACCACGCGCCCCGTGGCAAATGGCGGATCGTCGAGGAACCGCTCGTCCGGATTCACTTCCACGTTCCCCGGGTGATCCACCGCCACCAGCCGCAACTGGTCAAGGTAGTTCACCTCTTCCATTGGCTCGATAAAGCGCAGGCTCAACTTGCCGTTCACCGGCTTAAAGTCCCCGCCCTCCACCTTGATCCACTCCTCCGGCCGCGGAATGTTGCGCCGCTGGGGCGTAAACCAGTGCCCCACCACCGCCGCCCCTATCACGTCCGTCACCAGCTTGTACCGGTGCCCGTCCCACACAAACAGCACCGGGCACGAACTGCCCCGCCGGTCCACCTCTTTCATCGTCACCACCGGCGTATGCGGCAAATTGATCTCGTCCTGCAGCACGCCCGTCGGCCACAGAATCCGCAACAGTTCGATGCCGTCGCCCTGGCCCAGACCGGCCAGAATCTGCGGCGCAGCCTGCGTCTGGTAGCCCGACGCTCCAGCCAGCTCCCACTTCTGCCAGTGGCCCGCCGAGAAAATCTCCACAATCGCGCCCAGCCCCGTGCGGTTGTCGGCATAGCCCGTCAGTTCCAGTTGCACCATGTGGTTCTTGTTTCCGCCCACGTTGTGCAGCAGCACCGGCGGCGCGTCCGCCTGCGTCACGATCAGGTCCGGCGCCCCGTCGCCGGCCACCGCTATAATCCCCCGCGGCGCCTTCAGCTTCACCCGGTCCAGACCCAGCGCCTTGCTCACGTCCCGGAACGTCCCATCGCCCTGGTTGCGCAGCACCACCACCCGCGGCCCCGCCTTGGTCTCCACCACCGCCGCCAGATCGATCCAGCCGTCGTTGTCGATGTCCACCGCCGTCACGCCCCAGCCGCGCAGCGCGCCCTTCACCGGCAAATCCACCCGCTCGAACCGCCGCCCCACATGATTCGGATTCTCCTCGTTCCGCCACAGCGTCAATCCCGGCGCGCCCGCGTGCGTCACGGCAATGTCCATCCACCGGTCCTTGTTGTAGTCCAGAACCGCCATGCCCTCCGTGGCAGGAAGCTTGGCGTCGTAGATCGCCTGCGTGGGATACTTCCCTTCCCGCGGATTCACATAAATCACCGGCGCCGCCCCGTTGTCCGTCACCGCCAGGTCCACCGCCCGATCGTTGTTGAAGTCAGTCAGGATCGCCGTCCGCGTCTCCCCGCTGCCCCCCAGACCCGTCGGCTCCGTCCATTCCGTAAACTTGCCGTCCCCATCGTTCCGCCACAGCACGTTCGCCGTCCCGCCCGCCTTCAGCGCCGATCCGGTCAAAAACAGGTCCAGATCCCCGTCGTGATCGAAGTCCACAAACGTAATCCCCGCGGGCTTGTTGCGCGCGCTCAGACCCGCCTCGGCCGTCACGTCTTTGAACTTCCCCTTCCCCAGGTTGCGGAACAGCAGCACGCCGTCGTCCATCGCCACCGCCAGGTCGTTCAGCCCGTCGCTGTCGTAGTCGCCCACCGCGCACGCCACCGCGCGGCCTTTCGCCTTCAACCCCGCTCCTGCCGCATCCCAGTCTGCCCAGCCGCCGCCGGCCCTGGCATGCAGCACGCGAATCGCCTGCTCCCCCGCCTGCATCAGCACCAGGTCCATGCTGCCCGTGCCCGTCGCGTCCAGAAGGCACGCCCCGCCCGTGGTCGTGAACCCCGTCCCCGCCAGCATCGGCTTCGCCTCCAGCCGCACCGGGATCATCCCCGCCGCCACGGCCTCCGGCTCTTCCACCGGCAGCACCGTCGAATAGTGCCCGCGCTCCCCATACGACAGCCCCAGCGCCGAAGAAATCTTGGCGTTCGTCAGGTGCTGAAATGCCTTGAAGTGCTCCCTTGCCTCCGCCCCCTTGCCCTCGTGCTGCAGCGCCCGCGCCAGACCAAACTCCGAAGAAGCGTGCAGAGGATTCACCCCCAGCGCCTCCCGATACAGGCTGATCGCCTTGTCAAACTGCTTCAGCTCCTGGTAACACGCGCCTTCAAAGTAATACGAATCCGCGTCCCTGGGATCGGCCTTGATCGCATGCGCAAAGCTGGCCGCCGCCGCCTCCAGTTCAAAGTCCGCATGCTGCGCCAGCCCCAGGTTGTACCACGCCTGCGGATTTTCCGGCTCCAGCTTCAGCGCTGCCTCCAGCGCCGCCTTGCTCTCCGCCGTCTTCTGCAGATACAGCAGCGCGATTCCCTCGTTGATCGCCGCCTGCGCCAGCTTCGGATCCTGTTTGAACGCCGCCGCAAACGTCGCCGCCGCCTTGCCCGGAAACTGCTGGCTCATCTCCGCCACGCCCTGGTTGTTCAGCCGCACCGCCCCCAAATCGTACTTCGGCGCCGCAGCGCTTGCCACCGTCGCAGCCACAACTGTCACAACCAGCATCCCTGCTCTCTTCATGGCCCTCTTCCTCTTTGCGGAGCCGCGCTTCTCTCCCTCTCCGCCCGGCTGCGGAACCTTCCAGTGTATACGCGAGCGCCCATCCCCTTCGCACCCGGACAGCCCCGCTCGCGCGCTTCATTGCTCGATCAAAGATCAAAAAAAATCCCAAAGAAGAACACCCCTCACAGGCTTCCAATGTGGAACCTCTTGCGTCGAATCCTCCAGAAGAAGGCCAAAGGTTTTGCCTCAGGCCTCCGTAGACTACTTCAGCGGCTCCGAGTGACCCGCCCCCAAAGCGCTGCGTGCGTGGCTTCTTGCGCGCCTCCATCGCAGCCCGTGCAAGGGCGTGTTACTCCTGTTCCGGCTTGAGCGGCTTCACATGGATCTTTGTTCCCTTTTTCCCGTTGCGTGATCCGACCATCTGTCGCGGCAAACGGCCACCGCTTTCTCCGTTTCCGCACGCGGCCGATGAACCCGCTCCATCTTCCATCCGGCGCAGAACGGAAGGTTTCTATGGTAGTCAGAACACAGTGCAAAGGTCATGGAGTCACCTCCCTCCATGTGGGCGTCAACAACGTCCGCCGCCATTTTCCTAAAAACGTCGCCGTCATCGAGTTGCTTCTGGACCATCTCCAGATTCAATGCGGCCTGGAACCCGGCTTCTGGTGCGGCCATCCGGAGATCCGCGATCCCCGCCTGGGCGCATGGCTCGAGTCCAAGCAATTGCACGCGGCCGTCTACCGCGGCTCGATTCTCATGGCCATGGTCCCCGAAGGCAAAAACGCCTTCCGCCTCGAACCCCTGCGCGTCAACGCCCATGCCCGGACCAAAAATCTGCCCCGCCCCGCTCCCGAGCCCAGTTGATAGACTCGGGATACCATGAATACTGCCCAGCTTCAGAAAGCGATTGAGCACCACTTCGCCGCCGGCCCCGGCGCCGTGGGCGACGATGCGGCCATGACCGTTTTCCTCACCCTCCGCGCCGCCCTGGAAAGCGGCGAAGTCCGCGCCGCCTCGCCCGACCCCGCCGCCCCCACCGGCTGGCGCGTCAATGCCTGGGTCAAGCAGGGCATCCTGCTCGGCTTCCGCCTCGGCGCCCTCCAGGAGTTCTCCGCCGCCGGCTTCTCCTTTGTTGACAAGTCCACCTATCCCGTCCGCCACTTCGATGCCGGCGGCGGCGTCCGTATTGTTCCCGGCGGTTCCTCCATCCGCGCCGGCGCCTACGTCGCCCGCGGCGTCGTCTGCATGCCCCCCATGTACATCAACGCCGGCGCATGGGTCGACGAAGGCGCCATGGTCGATTCCCACGCTCTCGTCGGCTCCTGCGCCCAGATCGGCAAACACGTCCACCTCAGCGCCGCCGCCCAGATCGGCGGCGTCCTCGAGCCCGTCAACGCCAGCCCCGTCGTCATTGAAGACGATGTCCTGGTCGGCGGCAACTGCGGCATCTATGAGGGCGCCATCGTCCGCCGGGGCGCCGTCCTCGCCCCCGGCACCATCCTCACCCGCGGCACGCCCATCTTCGATCTCGTCCATGGCACAACCCTCCGCGCCACCGCCGAGTCGCCCCTCATCGTCCCGGAAAACGCCGTCGTCGTCCCCGGCTCCCGCGCCGTCAGCAAAGGCAATGGCCAGCAGTGGGGTTTGAGCCTCTATGCGCCCGTCATTGTGAAATACCGCGACGAAAAAACCAGCCTTAGCACCACCCTCGAAGACCTGCTGCGCTAAAGCATTTTCGGAAATGATGTAGACCGGATCCGCATCTGTCGAGTGGATTTTTCCTCAAGAAAAATCCACCTTCGCGGTTCTCAACAGTCCACAATATTTCCGAAAATGCCGTAGCGAAACTCCGGCCCGCCGCCCTCACCCGCGTGGCCAGTGGATCATCGGCAGTCCCGCCACAGGCGACCGGAACCACGGAAGACGTTTGCTCCCCAGGCTCCCGATGTAGACCGTGCGAAGATCCGGACCGCCAAAGGTCACGCTGGTAAACATGGGCGCGATCCTGCCGCCGCAGGCCATCATCAGTTCCGGCGTCACCGCATCCCGCTCAAACGCCTCCATCAGCGCGCGCCCCGCCGCGCTGCCGCCATCGTCGTCCAGCAGAATCCGCATCTCGCCCTCCGGCGTCAGGGCGAAGATGCGATCCGTCATCACGTGCGTCCCCCACAGGTTCCCGAAGCCGTCGAACGCGATGCCGTCGATGAAGGCGCCATGATCCGAGGGGCCAAACGTCTCGCGCCCGCTCAGGCTTCCGTCCTCTCCCACGCGGAACCGCGTAATGCGGCGGCCCGTGGTCTCCGCTACATAGAGCCATTCCTCCTTGGCGTCCAGGCGCATCTCGTTCGTGAATCCGATTCCATCCGCCACCATGCGCAGCCGTCCCCGGTCGTAGAGCGCCACATACCCGTCGCGCACCTGCGGGCGCATCGCCTCCATCCAGTTGCGCATGCGCGTCGAAATCGAGAGCCACAGCCGGTCGCGGCTGTCGCGCAGCACAAAGTTCACCTTCCCCAGAGGCTGTCCGTCCATCGTGTCCGCCACCACCCGCAGCCTGCCCTCCCGCGTCATCGCTTCCAGCCGGTCGGTGCCGAAGTTGGCAATCAGAATCTCCCCGTTGCGCGCAAAGGCCAACCCATTGGGCAGCAGCCCCGAGGTCAACCGTGCCACTGCGTCCGGCGCGCTCGACCGCCCGCCGTCCGCCGCGCCGGCCCCGGCTTCGGGAACAATCAGCCTCTGGCTCCCGTCCGGCAGGATATGAACCACACCCCCGCGCGCATCCGCCGTCCACAGCGACCCGTCCGGCTCGGCCAGAATGCACTCCGGCCGCTCGAGACCCTCGCCGACATAGGCAATCCGCGCAGGATCGACCTTAAAACCATCAAGAGGATTGGCATGTGACATAACCGTCCTTCCTCCTCGTCCAGACACTCCATCAATCTACAGCAAGCCGTCCGCCCTATGCCCCCGCTCCCATCAACTCCGCCCAACTCCAATGAGGCAATCCATCCTGCCCACAAAGAACCGCCCGGCGGGCAGGGCTTGATCGGTGAGTGCTCCCCCGCCAGGCTACGCCCCGTGCCCAGGGCAATCGCACTTGGAATTGGTCTGAACCGCAGGAGCCACGGATCAGGGTTGGCACTTACGTAAGTGTTTGTGCGGGATGAAGTTCCTTTCAGGAGGAATTTCATGTCGAGGAAGGAAACGCTGGAGCGGTTTGGCGCCTGTTGGGAAGGGCTTGCAGACCCGCGCAGCGGCCCTGCCACTGTGCACGACTTTCACGAACTGCTGATGATAGCTCTGTGCGCCGTGCGGTGCGGCTGTCGTCGCTGGCCTCCTCGAATTCGAGATTGGCGCAGGCAAGTTCCAGCCGATCCATTGCCTTTTCAACGGGTATCAGGATGGGTTCATCCGCGCTCTTCTTCAGAGGCCCCGAAATCTCATCGTCCAGGGCTTGCAGCTTCTTCTTGCCGGCAGATTTTGCAATGGTCTGAAACCCGGTCGTCCCTCCCTTGTTCCTGTCTCAGCAACAAGATCATCGGACAGACGACCGGTGGTTTCAAAATTTCAAATATCTTTGGCTAGATCTTTGTCGCTACGCGGTTCCGGCCGTTGTCCTTTCCCCTATTCCGTTGCTGCCCGCATTATTCTCACCGGTCCCAGCAAGCCCGAAGGCAACAAAGGCGAATCGGCCTTATACGGCTTGATGTCCGCATAGGTGTATTTCTTTGCGCCGGGCTGCTGGTCGCCGATCAGGCGGTTTACCCAGAGATTGGTAACCTTCACCACCACCTCATTGACGCCCGGCTTCAAGGCCTCCGTCGCATCCACGCGGAAGGGCGCATGCCAGACGATTCCCAGGCTCTTGCCGTTCACCAGAACCTCGGCCAGGTTCTCCACGTCGCCCAAATTGATCCAGAGGTGCGCGCCCGTCTTGAACCAGTCCTCAGGCGCCTCGATCGTTTTTGTATAGGTACCCGTGCCCGAGTAGTACTTCACTCCCGCGTCCGGCGAATCGCTCCAGGAAGAGAGCTTGTCGAGAGTAATGGAAGGAGGCGCGCCAAGGTCCGGCTCGAAGCTCACCGTCCACGGTCCTTCAACCGTGGCTAAAGTTGTACGCGTCACCTTGGGCAGTTCAAGCGACTCTACTGCCGCCGGCTTGCGGAACACCACAAACACCGAGCCCCACGGCTCCAGGTGCAGCGGAACCCTGGTTCGCCCGTCGGCGATCCGGTACGACACCGGCTCGATGGCGCCCGTATCCGCATGCCAAAGCTCCGGCGTCTTCCCCGTTACGCGGAAACTCGCCTCCACGGTTTCGTCGCGATCGTTGCGGTTGTCCACAAAGTAGAGGTCGCCGTCATCGAGTTTGCGATGCACAAAAAGCAGGTGCGTGTCGCTCTCCGGCTTCGTATAGTCAAAGTCCGGCTGCACATGCAGCGCCCCAAAGACATCCTCCAGCTTTTCGCCCGCATGCACTGTGCCTTTGCCCACCTGATGCACGCCCGTTCCGTCCCCAAAGAGCTCATCACTGAGTTTCTTGAACTCGGCTTGGTTGTCGGCTTCGCTCGGATCGTTTGTCGGCTTGGGTCCGGCCACCTGTGCGCCTTCCTCCGCCAGCTTGTAGATCGCCTGAAGAACCGGCAGCGACATGTGCCGGCTGTAGGGATCGAGCCCCAGCAACCGGTAGCTCATGCCGCTCTTTGTGGTAATCCGTCCATCCGTCACGCTCAGTTCGTGAATGAGCGCATCGGCATTCACGTAGTCGAAACCATAGCCCGCCGGCACATCGGGCGACTTCTGCGCAAAGATCGCCGTCAGGTTCGAGTCTTCGCCGTAGAAGTAGAGAAGGTCGGCGCCAAAATGCCCCTGTTGCAGCAGAAAGCTGGTGCGCGCCAAGTAGTCGATCCACGGCCTCGCCTCCTCGGCCCAGGTCTCGTTGCGGTTAAACCACTGACCAAACGGCCCCAGCGTGAGGCCCGGTTTCGTCCCCGGACCCACCAGCGGCTGATGCGCCGACTCATGAATCACAAACCGGTTGATCCCGTTCAGAAACTCCTGATCCGCCGTTGGCTTCAGCGTCGCTGGGCACCACGCCCACGGTGCTTCGGCCGCCGTCATCGATTCCGCCGCCGCCAGATTCTGTCCGTAAATGTGAGCCACCGACGCCGATTCGCGGTCGTCCGCGTTTAAGCCATACTGTATCTCGTTCACGCCCGGCCTCTGCGTCCACATGGCGCTCATGGGAACTTCGTTGAACTTCTTCACCTCCATGCCGTCGGCCACGAAGGCGCGGCCGCTTTCATGGGACTCTCCGTAGTGGCCCATGCCCCATTCATGCAGAGTCCTTTCCAACTGCCCGTAGTGCTCGTTGGCAATCAGATCGCCGATGGTTTCGCGAAAGTCCCAAAGGAAGCGGTCGCTGGCCTCGGCGCTCTCCACCACTTCGCCCGTCAGCACCGGCATCCAGGGCACAGGATCGTAGCCGCGCAGCTTCCTGAACTGCGCAATCATGTCGTCCGTCCAGTTCTGCGATCCAGCCTCCCAACTGTCGTTGATCACATAGCGGATTCCCTTGGCTCCCATCAGCCCCGGTCCCACGGCCTGCTTGTAGCTGTCGAGATACTTCTCAAAGTAGTCCTTCACATACTGGTGGTTGAGTTTGTCCACTTCCAGCCCGGTAGCCTCGGCGGTCGCAGGATGGTTCGAAATCCCCAGCAGCGAATAGCCGAAGCGCACCACAACCCAGTTGCCGGGCGGGGGCGTCCAGTCCAGCGTTCCATCCGGACGCATCTTCGCCGTCAGGTCGATGACGCCGGACTTCTTGATCGCGTCCGCGGCTTGCACGTGCGGCGTGGCGAAGCCATAGAGATCCGGGACCGGCACAAACGCGGCTTTCTCTTCAAACCGGTTTACGCGTGCGCCCTCATGCAGCACCAACTCGGCCACCTGGTATTCCGCCGGCCGCGACCCCACTTTGATGCTCAGCGAGGCGGGATCGATGTCCCGGGCCCATGCGGGCAGCGGGGGTGCCGGCATGCGCTTGAACGTCACCCGGAAATATCGGGCTGTTACCGCGGGAAACGAGATGGTGTGCTCAGGCGCGCCGCCGCTGGGCAGCTTCGCAACCTCATGGAAGTTCCGGCCGTCGTCGCTGGCCTCCAGCGCCTTCTCGGGAACCGCGATTCCCGAGAACGTCGCTGTGAGCGAGTCCGGATCCTTGGTCACAATGGTGATAGCGCGAATGGTCTGCTGCGACGGAAACTCATACTGAATCCATGCATCCTTGCCTGGCGCGGGAATCGGAATGCCGGTTGCGTCTTCCAGATCGCCGTCGGTGAGCTTGGCAAAATCAGGCGACCCGCCGCTGGCGGTCATCTTCGCGTGCAGCGAAGAAAAGGGGACGTCGCTCGGCGTCCGTCGATACGCAATCACCGCGGTGTCCGCATAGTACTCCGGAATCGGCGCGGTGCCGGGAGTCGGAATCGCATCGTGAATGCCCATGTTCTGGAATGCACCCGTATTCGACGGCGGATGCGCGAGCTTCCCCTTGAACGGCTTGCCGCCCGTAACATCGGTCACGCTCCACACATACTTCTTCATGCCCTGCGACGCAGGCACCCACGGCCCACCCGATTCGCTCCATCCCGGCGATCCCGCAATGGCTTCCTCCATCCCCAATCGGTCGGCCAGTACGGTGGCATATTTGAAGGCCTGCTTCCACTCCGGAGTCATGTAGATCAGCCGCTTCTTGACCACCTGCGGTGTGGCCAGAGCGGCATCGAAGTTCTGGAAGCCGCCCAGGCCGGCGCGGTGCATCCACTCCAGGTCCAGCTTGATCCCTTCCTCGGTGATATTCCCGTTCATCCAGTGCCACCACACCCGCGGCCGCGCCCCGTTGGGCGGGTTGGCAAAGCCGCTGCGCAGCGGATCAGTGGCATCCTGCGCCAGCGCGGTGCACAGGCAGATCACCGTAAACAAAGTGGTAAGGACGAACTTCGCAGTGGAGTGCTTCATCGGTCTCTCCTGTGATTTCGGCGGCCGGCCGGGTCGTCAAGCGCAAACCGGATTGTAGGTTGAAAACAGAATCGGATTTGGCTGTGGATTATACGGAGCAGCGTCATCAATCGTAAAGAAGTCTGAAATGCAATTTCCCATCGCTCTCGAATCGCGGATCTCAGGCCGCCGCGAACTCTGCATGAGAGCTTATTGCGAAGCCGCGGTGCGCATCGCGCGCTTCGCCGTGCCCGTTCGCGGCTGCCGCAGGATGATTCGCAGAGCGCTGCCGCCGTAGAATAGTCTGTGCGCGCCATCGGTCCGTGCTGGCGCGAAATTCAAGCCGGTTTTCTTTCCGTGAGCCGCGATATGATCACCATCTCGCCCGGGCCCCGCCTTCGCGCCGCCGTGATCCTGGCCATCCTTGCCGATGCCCTGCAGCTCGTCATCTTTCCCCTATTCGCCGAAGGTGCCTTCTCCCCCGCCGACGACCTCATCGACCTCGGCGTGGCTCTTGCGCTCACGCGCCTCCTGGGCTGGCACTGGGAGTTCCTGCCTTCGTTCCTCGCCAAGCTCATTCCCGGCGTTGACCTTGTCCCTTTCTGGACCCTCGCCGTCGTCAACGTCTATCGCCAGCAGAAACGCTTTGCCATCTCGATGGAAAGCGCTCACCCGGGCACCCCAGACGACAAGAACCACTGACCCTTCCGGTCCGCCCGTCCACGGCGCCGTCACTGCACGTCCGCTACAATAGGCCATGGCCATTATCGGCTCTCCCCGGCAGCCGTCGATTGCCAGGAGGCGTTTTCTGCAGGCAGGTCTCTGCGGCGCGGCGGCTCTCGCCCTCTACTCCGGCGACGTCGAACGCTACTGGTTCTAGATCACTCGGCACAACCTCTTCCTGCCCGGCCTTTCCCGCGCCTTCGACGGCATGCGCATAGCCCAGCTCAGCGAGATTCATCTTGACGAGTTCACTGAGCCTTTCTTCCTTCGCCGCATTGTCGATCGCGTCAACCGCCTCGCGCCCGACGCCGTCATCCTCACCGGCGATTACGTCACCTTTTGGACTCGCAGGCCACACCTGCGAGACCATCGGCGTTGGATCCAGCAGCCTCAGCACACTGCAAAGCACGCTACAGGTCTGATCCCGGGAAGGTGGTGCTGCTCGAGTCGGCCGAGGTGCGTCGTCGGCTCGACTCGATCCGCCTTCGACACCAGCGGGCCTGCGCAATCACAAGTTCCTCTGCCCATCAGTCCTCTGCCCATCAGAATGAAACAAAACTTTGTCCGCTTTTGGTCCGGCCCCCTATGCGAAAGCGGACGAAAATGGACGAAAAGACACGAAGATTCACGAAAAAGACACACCTGCCAATGACAGTGCGAAACAGGCTTATAGCTCTGAATTGCTTGATTTTAGAGGGGAAAGTTTGGAGGCGCGGGCCGGGATCGAACCGGCGCATAAAGGTTTTGCAGTTTCCCGGACCACGCCTAAGTCATTGTGAAAACAGGGTACTTCCGCTGGGCGAAGTTCCCAAAAACGGCTTTTTTAGCA
>JAJZVX010000015.1 GCA_021846985.1 Acidobacteriota bacterium
TCTTCGGGTTGTTCTTCGCCAACACCTTCGTGATCGCCGCCGTCAACGTCGTCTTGCCGTGATCGATGTGACCGATCGTCCCCACGTTCACGTGCGGCTTCGTACGATCAAATTTTTCCTTCGCCATCGCGTTCAATTCCTTCCCTTGGACTTTTGCCGGCTATGCGCGGCCGGGCCGGAGCCCGTACATCTTCAACTTCCTTCCTCAATAAGAGGCGTACAACTTGAAATACCGTTGCCGCAACTCTCCGGGAAGCTCCTCGACGAGTTGCAGATACCGCTCGCGCGTCAGGGCCTGGTCCGACACCGGCAACGAGCGGTAAAGCGCCGCCGCCTCCCCGCCGAAGAAGCCGCGGTCAAGCAGCCTCTCGAAGTCGCGGATGCGCAGCCCGTTCCGCGCCACGCGGTGAAGAACCACCTCCACATCGCGAAGGTCAAAGGCCGCATCGAGCAGCGCATGCAGCCGCGCGTACCCCGCTTTGTTCTGTACAGCAATCACTGCCTGCTCAAACATGCAACGCCCACCCCGGTTCGGACGCTTGCAGCCCTCCCCGCTCTTCCCGGATTCTGGAGCGGGAGACGGGACTCGAACCCGCGACCAACAGCTTGGAAGGCTGTGACTCTACCACTGAGTTACTCCCGCCCTGAAAGCAGTTCATCGTTCACAGCGCACGGTGCGGTTCCCGCCTCCGCAAGCAACTCCATCGCTCATGCGGCGCCCCTGCCTGAAAACTGCCAACTGCCTTTCCCAAATTCTGGAGCTGATGACCAGGATTGAACTGGTGACCTCTCCCTTACCAAGGGAGTGCTCTACCAACTGAGCTACATCAGCCCGCACACCCAGCTTTCCGCTTACAACCGTCAGCCGTCTTTCCCCCCGCCGCGGCGGATTTTGTCCGCCTGGCGGGCCAAAACTGTTCGAAGCGCCAGTCCGCCGATGATGATGAGCGGAAGAAGCCTCAATTTGACCGGCCTGCCCCAGACCACGACCGAACCCGGGTCCATGGTGAGCCAGACCAGAACAGCCAGAACCGCGTACAACGCCAGCGCCACCCAGTACTTCCGGTCCAGATCCGGGCCGGCGCTTTGAAGGCTCTCCATCGCTCGCCTTTGCTTGGCCCCATGCAGATTCATACCACCAGGCCCTCGAGCGCAAGCCGCCTTCCAACATCGTGGTGCACAGGGGAGGATTCGAACCTCCGTAGCTCGCAAGGAGCGGCAGATTTACAGTCTGCTGCCATTAACCGCTCGGCCACCTGTGCCCATGCAACAACCCCGCCAAACGACCCCCTTCGGCGCGTCCCATCCCATCCGGCGCCGCGCGGGCAGCCGGGCATGGGGAGCATGCGCCTATGTTTGGGATCGCCGCGGAAGACAGGCCCGGAGCCCGCCAAAGAGCCCCGGAAAAACTTGCTACCGCCTCAGCATCCGGAATCCTTCAAAGTGGAGCTGGCGAAGGGATTTGAACCCCCGACCCTCTGATTACAAATCAGATGCTCTACCAGCTGAGCTACGCCAGCCCGGCCACCCGGAACAACACCCCGGAGACGCTGAAAACCCGCCGAAAAGTGCAAAAGGCACACTCCAGCTTTACGCACTGCTCGGCACAGAAGTTAAGGTTAGCATACCGGCGCGCAAGGGGCAAACCGGACTCTCTTCCCACACAAGATGAGCCTGAAGGGTTAGGCATGCTGGAGATGGAACATCCGCATGCACGAGGCAGAGAAGTTGAGTTTGGAAGCGATTGGCCGGTTTGTGGAGGCCAGCGAAGAGATCCGCCTGGGGGGGCGAAGCCGGCCAGACGCTCGCGGGCTACGCGGCGCGGCGTGGCGGCCGCCGGCGGCTTTTCTCCATGACCTATACTGGCTTCGAGCAGCGTCTGGGCGCCGCCGCGTCTCCGCCGGCGATGGTTCTGTAAAACGAGGTTCTTCATCCATGCTGAGAGTGGGGCTGACGGGCGGGCTGGGCAGCGGCAAGAGTACCGTGGCCGGACTGCTGCGCGCGCGCGGAGCGCAAGTGATTGAGGCCGACGAGCTGGGACGCGCGCTGATGGAGCCCGGCCAGCCGGTGTTCGCGGCAATTGTGCAGGCGTTCGGGCCGGAGGTGGTGGACGCCGGTGGCCGCCTGAACCGCGCGCGGCTGGCGGAGATGGCGTTCCAGGGGGGGCGGCTGCAGGAACTGAACGCGCTGGTGCACCCGCCGGTGATCGCGGCGCAACAGCGGTGGATGGAGGCGCTCTTCGAACGCCAACCGGAGGCGGTGGCCGTGATCGAGTCGGCGCTGATCTTCGAGGTGGAGCGGGACGCACGCGCGCGAAGCGAACAGGAAACGGTGCTGGCGGACTGGCGGCGGCGGATGGATCGCGTGGTGGTGGTGACCGCGCCCGACGAACTGAAAGTGGCGCGCTATGTGGCGCGGCGCGTGGCCGAGGGCGCCGCCCGCGAGACCGCCCAGGCCGATGCCCGGCGCCGCATGGCGCACCAGATTCCCGATGCGGAAAAAGCCGCTCGCGCCGACTACGTTCTCGATAACCGCGGGGACCTGGCGGCGCTGGAGACGCAGGTGGAGGCTCTCTGGAGGCGCTTGCTGGCGGAGAGCAGCCGCTCGCGCCAGGACAAGTTATTAGAATAGGAGCATGCCGCCGCGCTCTTCCCTGCTGCATCGGGCGCATGGCCGGCGGCATCAAAATAAGACACAGGAAGGCCGATCGGAACCATCAACTATGAAACTGCGCCGTGTATTCCTGATTGTTTTGCTGGTGGGGGGATTCTGGTATCTCGCCGCGCATGTGTCCACAGGCCTGTTGCATTGGCCGTTGATTGGCGCCAAAAACTCCAGCCTGCCGCTCGAACTGACCGAGGCGCAGGCCGCACCGGCCTTCGACGCCGAAGAGCAGAACAATATCGCCATCTACAAGCGCGTGCTGCCCTCCGTGGTGAACATCACCTCCACGACGCTGGTCTTCGACTTCTTTTATGGAACCGTGCCGCAGCAAGGGCAGGGATCGGGCTTCGTCCTCGACAAGGCCGGCCACGTGCTCACCAACTTTCACGTCATCGCGGGAGCCAATCGCGGCATCTCGGTTTCGCTCAGCAACAAGCGCCGCTACGCGGCCCGCGTGGTGGGCGTGGACCGCGTCCACGACCTCGCGCTCCTGCAGATTGACGCCCCCGGCCTCCAGCCGGTCACCCTCGCCGACTCCAGCCAGCTTTGCGTGGGACAGAAGGTCTATGCCATCGGCAACCCATTCGGGCTGAGCGGCACCATGACGCGGGGCATCATCAGCTCCATCCGCTCCATTCGCGGCTCCGAGGGCGCGCCGATCGAGGACGCCATCCAGACCGACGCGGCCATCAACCCGGGCAACTCCGGCGGACCGCTGCTCAACTCGCACGGCGAAGTCATCGGCATCAACACCATGATCGCCTCCAACGGCGCCGACCAGAGCTCCGGTATCGGCTTCGCCATTCCCATCAACACCGCCAAGGCGGTGCTGGCCGACCTCACGCGTTATGGGCGCGTGCGGCGGCCTTCGCTGGGCATTGTTTCGTTCGGGATCGGCCCGGACCTGGCCTCGCAGATGGGACTCGCCGTGGATTCCGGCGTGCTCATCCAGAGAGTTATTCCGGGCGGGGCGGCCGAGCGCGCCGGCCTGCGCGGCGGCAACCAGCAGGCCTACGTCGGCAACACCCCCATCATGCTGGGCGGCGACCTGATTGTGGCCATCGACGGACAACAGGTGACCGATCCGCAGGACATCAGCGCCATCATGGACAAGCACCAGGCCGGCGACATCGTAAGCGTCACCATCTACCGCGGACAGAAACAGATCACCTTCAAGCTGATGCTGGGCGAGGCGCAGGACAACAACTAAGCCCGGCAAAAACCGGAACGCCGCGGGCCGCTCCCTGCCGGAGCGGCCCGCGGTGTTTTCCGCCCTCGCCCTTCAGAAGCCGGACTGTATCTGGCTGGCCTCGGCCTGCGCCACCTGCATGCGTGCCACCGCAACGGGCTCGGCATAGTGCGCGGCCACCGCAACGGCCGCGCGATTCTCATCGAGCAGGGACCGCACCGCGGCGAGCTTGATGCTCGAGTCGGCAGCCATCTGCGCCACGGCGGCCTTGCCGGAAACGGATTGCACCAGCGACAGAATGGCGCTGACCACGGCGCCCACGGCCTGAATGGCCGCCAGCGCATGCTGCTGGCTGGCCGGGTTCACAATGCGCGCGGCCTGCAACAGCGCCGCGTTCACCTGCTGCTGCAGAACGACAATCTGCGCTTGCATCTGCGCCAGCGTGCCGGCCGAGGGGTTGGCCAGGTAGGCCTTAGCCTGGGCCGCCAGCAGCGCAGAGGCCGCATCGAAACCGGTGGTGGCGGTCGTGAAGATGGGCGCGTCGGCGGGCGCCAGCAGCGCGGCCGTCGAGTCCACCGTAGCCACGGCGCTTTCGAGCGCCGGGGTCCAGTTCACAATGTCCTGCGCCACGGTTTGGCCGGTGCAGCCGCCCAGAAACGGCAGAGGCAGCAAAAGCGCGATGAGCGCCCATGCGCCCAGCTTCTGCGTTGATCCGGCGCCCGCCGCCCCAGCGCTCTCCGGATCGCGCGCCAGCAGGCCCAGCAGCGCCGTGGCCAGTCCGCCCACCAGAGAGACCACCGTGCCCGTCCCCGCCGATCCCAGCGTGACGCCCTGCTGCGCCAGCACGCCGGAGATGGAAACGATGGCGATCAGGACGCCGGCCACCGTGGTTTTGGGATGTTTCCAGATATTTGCTACCGGGTTCATGCCAATTGCTCCTTTTGATTTGCCGAGCCGGACGCGCCGCTCCGCCGGATTGGGAAATCGCGCCGCGCGCGCCACACGCCAGAGTCTCCAGCGCGATCTCCGAATCCGGCCTAGAACTTCACGCCCAGGGTACGCAGAAACGCCTTGACCTCCGGCCATACGGCCTTGAGGTCGAGTGCGGTCTGCATGTCGAGAGGAATGTTGAACGGATTGGCGGCCGCGCCGGCCAGCTCCGACAAGGGCTTTTCCGCCGCGGCCACCACGGCCGGGGTGGCATCCAGCGCCTTGTCCGCGCCCGTGAGCCACCGCAGCAGATCCGCGGCGCCCACCTCAATACCTTTTTCGATGTTGATGCAGATGTTCACCATGACTGCAATTCCTCGAGGGGCGGCGGACGGGATAAAATGCCCTTCCCGCCGCCGCGCCCGTGCTGGACTGCTCCCTGCGCTCTCCGCGGGCTGCCGTGGTTCCGGTCCGGCCCGCGGCCGGGAGCCCGGTCCGATTGGACCAAAGGCAGTCCCGTGCCCCGGCGCCATCCGCTGGGGGAGGGCGTACTCCTTCGCCGGGCACGGCGCCTCTGTCTTCGGTCTGGATACTTCTAAGGCTAGGCGATACGAGGGGAATCTTCGGCAAAGCAATTTGCACCGATAATCAACTTAAAATCAGAACCTTAGTCAGGATCTCAATCCGCCGCCCGCTTGACACGCCACCAAGGGCAGGTGGCCCGCCCTAAGCTTTTCTGACCTTCACCTTCCCACACATGGGGGCGCCCCATCCTTGCGACGTCTTTGCTTTTTGTCGCAAGGGTGGGTGAGCACGCTTTTGGAACATCGAAAACCACCGGTCTCCACCCTGGGGAAACTGGATCCCCCGCCGGCCCGCGCCGTAAGCCCGCGCTCCTTGTCCCCGCAGACCAGCCGCCCGCCGGCCCGGCCCTCCACCTTGCAGACAATTACTTCCCGCCACGGGACAATGGCTTCGAGACTCGCTCCCGGCGGCGGAAAAAAGCACCGCCCTTGCGCCCCGGGCCCGATCTTGAGATCCGGAATAGCGCAACACGCAACTGCGCAAGGCTGGCCCTCCGCCCGGTCAGCCCCGCTTCACGTACCGCCGGCCCTGGAATTCGTACTCTCCGCTGGCCACACGGGCAATGGCCTCGCTGTAGGCGATGTGTTCTTCGGCCAGGATGCGGTCGGCGAGGGCGTGGGCGTCGTCGGTGTCGAGCACCGGAACCGTACGCTGCACGACGATGGGGCCGTGGTCCAGATGCTCATCCACAAAGTGCACCGTGCAGCCGGCCACCTTCACGCCGTAATCCCACGCCTGCTGCTGCGCGTCGAGGCCGGGAAAGGCGGGCAGCAGCGCGGGATGGATATTGAGGATGCGCTGGGGAAAGGCCGTCACAAAGGCGGGCGAGAGCAGCCGCATGTAGCCAGCCAGGCACACCAGGTCCACCTTGTGCTCCTGGAGGCAGGCGATGACGTCGGCGTCGTGCTCGGCGCGGGAGCGGCCTTTGGAGACAAAGATCGCGCTCGGAAGGTCCAGCTCGCGGGTGACCGCCAGGCCGCAGACGTTGGCCACGTTGGAGATGACGATGGCAATCTCCACCCCCTTCAGCCGCCCTTCGCGGATGGCCTTGGCGATGGCGATCATGTTCGAGCCGCGGCCGGAGAGCAGGATGCCGAGGCGCAGGGGGGGACGATCCGTTTGCTGATTCGCCAAGATTTTCCTCAGGGGCTCAATCCCCTTCTTTCTTTCTGGCCGTTGGCGGCCTGGCCAAGGCCGTTTCCCTTCAAGAACCTACGTGTAGTGGACCCGGTGTTCGCCCTTGACGATACGGCCAACCACGTAGAACTTCTCTTCGGCGCGGTCAAGCAGATTCTTGGCGCGCGTGAACTTGGCCGCGGGAATGGCGGCGATGAGGCCGATGCCCATGTTGAAGGTGCGCATCATCTCCTCTTGCGTCACCTGGCCCAGCTCGCGAAGGTGTTCGAAGATGGGCAGCACCGGCCAGGAGCCGATCTCGATTTGCGCCTCGGCGCCTTTGGGCAGGATGCGCGGCAGGTTTTCCGTAATGCCGCCGCCCGTGATGTGGGCCATGCCGGTGGTCAGACCCGCGGCCACCAGCTTTTGAATCACGTGCAGATAGCTGCGGTGGGTCTTGAGCAGCGCGGCGCCGGCCTTTTCCTTGATGGCCGTGACGTATTGCGTGGGCTTGTAGCCGGCCACCTCGAAGAGCAGCTTGCGGGCCAGCGAGTAGCCGTTGGTGTGCAGGCCGGTGGAGGGCAGGCCGATGAGCACGTCGCCCGGCTTGATGCCCGCGCCGGTGACCATCTTGTCGCGGTCCACGGCCCCCACGATAAAGCCCGCCAGATCGTACTCGCCATCCTTGTAGAAGCCCGGCATCTGCGCGGTTTCGCCGCCGATCAGGGCGCAGCCGTTGGCCTTGCAGGCCTCGGCCAGGCCGGTCACAACGCTCTCTGTGACAGACGAGTCGAGGCGGCCACTGGCAAAGTAATCCAGAAAAAACAGCGGCGTAGCGCCCTGTACGGCAATGTCGTTCACGCAGTGGTTCACCAGGTCCGCGCCAACGCTGTGGTGCATGTCCAGCTCGAAAGCCACCTTGAGCTTGGTGCCCACGCCGTCTGCCGAGCTCACCAGGATGGGGCTCTTCCAGCGCTGCAAGTCCAGCCGGTACAGCGCGCCAAAGCCGCCAATGCCGCCCAGTACATTGCGATTAAAGGTCTTCTGCGCCAGGAACTTGATACGCTCCTTGGCGCGGTCGCCCCGGGTGATGTCAACGCCCGCATCGGCGTAGGTCACGGATTTGCGTTTGGATTCGTCTGGCACGGTGTGAGCTTTCTGCAGATGGGATAGGCCGGGCGCGATCAACCGGAAATGTAAATTTTAGCAGGCTTTCCGGTGGACAAACCCATCGTAAATTTGCGGGTGCGCTGACCGGTCCAAAATGGCGTTGCTAAAAAATGACAAGTCAGCTTGACATCAAAAATCGAGCGGCGCTACCCTGTGATGGAAAGTCAGCTTTACATGCCAGCTACCATCATCAACCGGGTCAGGGATCTGCGCGCAGCCAAAGGCTGGACGCAGGAGGAACTGGCGCGCGCCGTCGGCGTCTCACGCCAGAGCATCAACTCCATCGAGCGCAACCGTTACGTGCCCAGCCTGGAGCTGGCACTGACCTTCGCCCGCGTCTTCGCCTGCCCCACCGACGAAATCTTCACCCTGGAGAACCCGCAATGACCCACGCGCTTCTGAATCGCATTCTCCTGCTCGACCACGTTGCCGACGAGCGTTTTCGGGAGCATGGCCGCCGCTCCACCTCCACCGCGGCTGTTGTTGGAACGCTGACCGTTTTTGCCCTGCTTGAGTACCACCTTCTGGTTGAGCACTCCGTGAGCTGGGATCTGGTGATTGTGATCTACGCCATGGGCGCGACCAAGGTGGCTCTCATGCTCTGGCACCGCTTCAGGAATTAGCTGTTTTTTTTTCGAGGAGTCTGTCATGCGCCTGCCGCACTGCCGCAAAATCCGCGACCTTGACCCCAAAACCCGCCGCATCTGGTCCTGCGGCAACCTGTGCCTTTTCACCGGGCTCGCGCTTGCGCAAGTTGGCGAGGGGCTGGGGCATCGCTATTCGATCCTGTTCTTTGGCCTGCGGGGGTTTCTGCTCGGACTGGCCATCGTATTCCTCGCATGGTCTGCGCGCCGCGCCCGCCGCAACGGCCCCTGCGCGTAATTAGGAGGCACTATGTTTCTGCTCGATTCCTGCAACCTGAAAAAATCTCTGCCCATTTTGTTGGCCCTGCTGGTGGTTGCCCAGATTGACCTGGCCAGCGCCGCAGCCTGGCCCCTGCCGCTGCTGGCATGGCTGCATCTGACGCCGGAGACCAGCGACATTTGCCGGGGATTCTGCGCCGGACTTGGCTGCACCATCGACGTGCTGGTCGTCTTTCAACTGCTGCGCATCTTTGCCCGCCGCGCACTTGCCACAGGCCACGAACCGCGCGGCAACTGATTCAGTGCAGCCAGCTTCATCGCCCTCACAGGAGATGCATATGTTGTTCGATTCATGCCTTCCGTCCAAGAAAAGTCTGCCAGCGGCCCTGTTCGTTCTCGTCCTGGGATTGTTGCTGCTCAGTTGCGCCATCGGCTGGCAGCACGCCATTGGACCGCTGCTCCACCTCTCGGCCGCCATGGACGACTTTCTCCACGGCTTCTGCCTGGGCCTGGCCCTCACGCTGGAGGCAACCGCCGTAGTATTGCTGATTGCACTCACGCGAGCGCAGCGCACGACGTCATAGAAACCGCCCGCGCTCGGCAGCCGTGGGCAAGGGGCAGCTTTTGAAGCGGCCCCAGATGCGATAGCGCCCTCGTGCGACCAGCCGGTAGCCAATATCCCGCAGCGGCCGCGGAATCCACCCCAACCCAGCAGCAAGTGCCGACCAGGCGCCCGGCAGTTCGGCCAGCAAGGCCAGCACCGCGTCCGATCGTTCCAGCACGCGCTCTCCAGCTTCGCCCGCGTTCCGCACCACCAGAATCGTCTCCGGCCCGGCCTCCGCCGCTCCGTACCCGTGCCGTTCCAGCAACTCCGCCACCTTGCTCGACTCCGACGGCACAAAACGCAGGCGGTCTCGCTGGTCGCGGCGCAGCAGCCAGCGCACGGAGCCGTTGCACAGTCCGCAGTGGCCGTCATAGACGACCAAGAGGCGTCCGCCGAGTTGATTGAGGCTGCTCATGCACGTAGAGGATGCCTGCGCCGTTTCACGCGATTCATCCGCGCATGGAAAAGCCGCATCGCCTTCTATACTGGAGCCACCATGACCACTCCGTCCACGACTGCCGGCCGCAGCCGCTCTCATGCTCTCCAAACCCGCGCCGAACGCTTCTTTCCGGGCGGCGTGAACTCGCCGGTGCGCGCCTTTCGCGCCGTGGGTGGGGCGCCGCCGTTTGTGGCCAGCGCCGCTGGTGCGTGGATTACCGATGCTGATGGCAACCGCTACGTGGACTACGTTGGCTCCTGGGGGCCGATGATTCTGGGTCACGCCTTTCCGCCGGTGGTCGAGGCCATTGAGCGCGCGGCGCGCAACTCCGCCAGCTACGGCGCTTCCACCGCGGCCGAGGCTGACCTGGCCGAGCGCATCGCGGCCTGCTATCCGGCCCTCGATAAGATGCGCTTCGTCAGCTCGGGGACCGAGGCCACCATGTCGGCCATCCGGCTGGCGCGCGCTGCCACCGGGCGCAAGATCATCATCAAGTTTGAGGGCTGCTACCACGGCCACGCTGACGGTCTGCTGGTGAAAGCCGGATCAGGCGTGGCGACCTTTGGGATTCCCGGCTCGGCCGGCGTGCCGGAAGAGATTGCCAGGCTCACGCTGGCGCTGCCTTATAACGATTTGGCCGCCGTGGAAGCTGCCCTGGCCGCGCATCCAGACGCCATTGCCGCCATCATTCTGGAGCCGGTGGTGGGCAATGCCGGCTGCATTCCGCCGGCGCCGGGCTACCTTGCGGGACTGCGCGCGCTGACGGCGCAGCACGGCGCGCTGCTCATCGTGGACGAGGTGATGACCGGCTTCCGCGTGGCGCTGGGCGGCGCCTGCGAACGCTACAACCTCGATCCCGATCTGGTGACGCTGGGCAAGATTGTGGGCGGCGGCCTGCCGGTGGGCGTCTTCGGGGGCAAACGGCTGCTTATGGATCTGCTGGCGCCGCTGGGGCCGGTGTACCAGGCCGGCACGCTGAGCGGCAATCCGCTGGCGATGGCGGCAGGAATTGCCACGGTGAGTTACCTGCAGGAACACGCGGCGGAGGTATACGCCAAGCTCGAATCGACGGCGAAGACCCTGGCCGAAGGCGTGGCGGCAGAGGCAGCAAAAGCCGGCGTGGCGTTGACGACGAACCGCGTGGGGGCCATGTGGACCTGGTTCTTTACGCCCGCACCGGTACGGAATTACGAAGAGGCCGCCAAGAGCGATACCGCCGCCTTCGGCCGGTTCCACCGGGCCATGCTGGACCAGGGCGTATGGCTGCCTCCCTCGCAGTTTGAGGCGGCGTTTTTAAGCACGGCGCACGGCGAGGGGGAGATTGCGGCGACGCTGGCTGCGGTGGGCGAAGCGTTCAAGGCGCTTTAAGACAAACTCCCTGGCACGCAGGAGTCATGACGCGCAGGCTTCCCAGGCGTCGAGCCTCACAAAACTGTGGGTACTGGCATAGCGGGCGATGAGCCGCTCGGCGGCGGCAACGGAAGGTGCGCGGTTGGCGGCAGGGTCGAGGTGGCCGCCGTCGTGAAGAACGATATTGGCGGCGAAGCCGCGGCGCTGGAGACGGTCAATTTTGCGCTGAAGGCGGGCGGCGATCCGCTCTGCGAGTGGCTCCTTCCAATCGCTGGTCAGGGCGTTCCACAGAACAGGAGTCATGCCCAGGTCGCGGGCCACGCGCAGCGCCAGAGGGCGGCGGGCGCCGAATGGAGGGCGGAAGAACCGGACCGGAGCGCAGGTAATTGCCTCAATCGCCTGCTTGCCGCGGACGATCTCTGCGCGGAGCGGCGCGGCAGCGGTGTAGGCCAGGTTGAGGTGGTTCCAGGAGTGACTGCCGACGAGGTGGCCTTCGCCCAGCATGCGCCGCACCAGATCCGGCAGGGCCTGCGCGCGACTGCCGAGCAGGAAAAACGTAGCCTGGACGCGATGCCGGGCCAGCAGGTCGAGGAGCCGGGACGTAGCGGTGGGATTGGGGCCGTCGTCGAAGGTGAGGGCCAGCTCACCGGGACGGCGCGGCGCCACCAAAGCATGCCCGAAGAGGCGCGAACCGGGCCACAGGGCGGCATAGGCGTATCCGCCGGCGGCCAGGCCCGCGCCAGCCGCCACGCCGAGCCCAGTGCAAACTCCGGTGGCAAGGGGAGACAACATAGTGCCAGTGTCCCGCGCCGGGCAGGGCGAGGGCAAGCCGGCGGCTCGATTCCGGGCATGGAACCAAGCCGCGCGGAGCATCGTATGAGGCAATATGCAATGCGTGGGCACATTGAGCTGGAAGGATGCGGGGTGGACAGAACCGGCCCCTCGCTGCCGCGATAAATCCTTGCGGCAGAAGGCTCAGGCGATCTCTCCACGGCGTACTATGGATGCGCCGGAGATGGACGCCCGGGAGAACCCCGCTGGCGCATCTGCAGCCCGGCTAGCGCGCGTGGAGGCAAACCCTCTGGAGACCGACTGGTCCCAAATTGTCCGCCAGTGCATGAACGGCGATTCCGCCGCGTGGGCCGAGTTGGTCCGCGCGCACCATCGCCGTGTCTACGCCCTTTGCTACCGCTTTACGGGCGATGCGACGGATGCCGAGGATCTGACCCAGGACGTCTTTCTGAAGGTATACTCCAACCTGGCCAGCTTCGATATGGGACGCGGCAGCCTGCAGGTGTGGATCACCACGCTGACCCGCAACCTGCTGGTGGACAACTTCCGCCGCACGCGCAACCAACGCGCGACCTCGTCGCTGGACGACGGGTGGGACGCGGCCGACGAGCTGAAACCCGCCGACCGGCTGATGGCCAACGGCCCCACGCCGCACGAAGCCGCGGTACAGAAAGAGCTGGCTCGGATGGTGCAGGAGGCCCTGACGCAGGTTTCAGTTGAATTGCGCGAGGCTGTTATCTTAAGAGATTTGCAGGACCTGGATTACAAGGAAATTGCCCAGGTGCTGGGCATTCCCGAGGGAACAGTGAAGTCCCGTATCAGCAGAGGACGTGCGGAACTGGCGCGGCTGCTGGAACGTAATAAACGGGAGGTGATGTAAATGGCAGAGCGCACGAACATTCCGAGTTCCCCGGCCTGCGGCATTTGGGAGACGCAGCTGACCGATGCGCTGGATGGGCTGCTGAAGCCCGAAGACGAGGCTGCCTTTGCCGCGCACATGGCCGTCTGCCCGGCCTGCACGGCGCTGTTTGAGGAAGCCCGCCGGGGCCGCGAATGGCTTGAGTTTCTCTCGCCCGAGCCGGAGATTCCGGCAGGGCTTTTAGACAAGATTCTGGCGCAGACAGGTCCGGGCCAAGTGGCCGGCTACGGGCTGGTGACACCGGCCGGACACGTTCTGCCCACGCCTCCCGCGTGGCAGCGCCCCGGGCTGATGGGATATTTGCACCGCTTTGCCGAACCGCGGCTGCTGATGACCGCGGCCATGGCCTTTTTCTCCATTGCGCTGACGTTGAACCTGACAGGCGTGAAGTTGAGCGCCATCCGGCTCAGCGATCTGCGGCCCTCGGCCCTGCGCTCCATGGTGGAGCGGCGGCTGACCATGGCTTCAACGCCGATCATCCGCTACTACGATCATCTGCGGCTGGTGTACGAAGTGGAATCGAGGATGCGGGAACTGCGCCGCGACGCGGAAGGCGAAAACAGCCCGCAGAACCGGGAACAAACTTCGCCCGCCGCGCCGGGCGAGTCCAAACAGACGCCGATGCACAAGGACGGAGGCTCCCGCGTCAATCCTCCGCAGCAATCGGGCGTTCCGGCCAACAACGACTTTCCGGACTTTATCGAAGCTTCCCTAACGCTTCATAGATCGGCCCGCGCATTCCGGCGGCTCCCCAACACCACAACGGGAACGGGACCAGGGGAAAGGAGCATTGTATGGACTGCGTAAACCACAACGGAACAGCAGCGACAGCGTATTGCCAGATGTGCGGCAAGCCGCTCTGCGCCAACTGCGCGCGCCAGATGGGCGGAGGGCAGATTTTATGCGAGCCGTGCGCGGCCTCGTGGCAGGCCTTTCAGCAGCCTTTTGCCGCGCCGCCTCCGGGCGCTCCCAACCCGGCGGCCGCGGCCGTACTGGGCCTGATTCCGGGCGTCGGCGCCATGTACAACGGCCAGTTCTTCAAGGGATTCATTCATGTGGTGATCTTTGCGGTGCTGATCAGCATCACGAATCACTACCCGATCTTCGGACTCTTCATCGCGGCGTGGATCTTCTACCAGTCGTTCGAGGCCTTCCACACCGCCAGGGCGCGGCGCGACGGATTGCCCCTACCCGATCCGCTGGGCCTGAATGAAGTAGGCAACTGGCTGAACCTGGGGGCCAAACCGCCGTATCCGCCGCCGGGCGCCCCGCCGGCACAACCACCAGGCGGTGGACCCGTTCCCGGCGGCACTCCGCCGTATGCGGGACAGGGCCAGGCGCCCTATGGCCAGGCAAGTTACCAGGCGCCGTATCCGCCGCCGGCAGGATTTCCGGATCCGCTGGCGCCTCCGCCGCCGCCGCTCTATTGGAAGCGCAAGGAGCCCATTGGCGCCATGGTGCTGATCGGCCTGGGACTCCTGTTCCTGATGGGCCAGCTGGACATCTTCAACGGACGCCTGATGGCTTATGCGTGGCCGCTGCTGTTGATCGGGCTGGGAATATGGTTGATCATTCGCCGTCTTGGAGATACGCAAGGAGGGTCCAAATGAGCCGCTACATGCTGATTCGCCGCCTTCGCGGCCCTGCGTTTCTACTTCTGGTTGGCGCGCTGGCGCTGCTGAACCAAGCGGACATTCTGAGTTGGGGCAAGAGCTGGCCCTTCTTCCTGATTCTGGCTGGCGTGCTGGCGCTGGCGGAACGCGCGGCGCTGGCCGGCGAAGACGGTTATCCGCCCGCGCCGTATGGAGGGACGTCTTATCCGGGTTCTGCCGTCCCTCCGGGCAGCACGGCGCAGCCGGGCAATGCCATGGTCCCGGCGCACACGCAGGATTACGACAAGACACCCGGCGGAGGACAGTCATGAGCAGCGTTCCTCCCAACACGCCTCCCGGGGGCGGCACGCCGCCTCCGCCGTATCCTCCCTACGACCCCAAGACCCAGTGGCGGATCTATCGCGAACAGCAGCGGGCGGCCTGGCGCGCGCAGCGCGACGCATGGAAAGCCCAGCGCCACGCATGGAAAGCGAACTACGTGGGCGCTTACGGCCCGCGCGTGCCCTCGATCGTGGGTCCGATCATCCTGATCGCCGCCGGCGTGGTAGCCCTGCTGCTGCTGACGGGGCGCATCCCGGCCGAGCCGTTCTGGAGCTGGTATGGGCGCTGGTGGCCGCTCTTGCTGATCGGCGCGGGACTGGCCCTGCTGGGGGAATGGATGCTCGACCTGCGCCGCGCGACTCCCGTGCGCCGCGGCGGCAGCTTTGTGGGCATCATCATTCTGCTGGCCATTCTGGGCATGGGCGCGGCCGGCTGGAACCACATGACGCCATGGTTCAGCCAATGGGATAACAACGGAGACTTCTTCAACGCCTTCGGCTTGCCCGAGCACGAAAACGATATCCAGGCGCTCAATACGCAGGTTCCCGCCCATGCGTCGATCGACGTGCAAAGCCCGCGCGGCGACATCAGCATCACCTCGGGCGACGGCGACACCGTCCAGGTGCAGGCGCACGAGGTGGCCTACGCCGATAACGACAACGATGCGAAGAAGATCTTCGACGCCGAGTCGCCCAACGTGAAGGTGGCCGGCAATGTGGTGCAGGTGCGCTCGGCCGGCAATCCGCGCGGACGCGTGAACCTGACCATCACCGTTCCCAAGTCAGCGCGGGTGACGGTCAACGCGGAACGCGGAGACGTGATCGCCGCCAACCTGGGAGCGGGCATCGCTGTCACCGCGCCGCACGGCGATGTGCAGTTGAACACCGTGGCCGGCCCCGTGCAGGTGCACCTCTCCGGCGACCGGCACGACTTCTCGGCGCACGACGTGCAGGGCGACATCACCGCCGACGGGCGCTGCAACGACCTGACCCTCTCCGCCGTAAAGGGAAAAATTACCATGACCGGGGACATCTTCGGCGATGTGCACGTCGAGAATGTAACCGGCCCGCTGCACCTCCACACCTCGGTTACCGATCTCGACGTGGCTTCGCTGCCCGGGGACATGACCCTGGACTCCGACAACCTGCGGCTGACCGATGCCAAGGGCCAGGTGCGCGTCACCACATACTCCAAGGACGTGGACCTGAGCCAGATTTACGGCGACAGCTTTGTGCAGAACCGGGACGGACGCATCGCTGTGGAACCCGGCGGAAGCTTTGGCATCGAGGCCAAGAACAGCAAAGGCGACGTGGAAGTGACCCTGCCGCCCGGCGCATCGGCCCGCGTGACTGCGCGAACGCACAATGGCGATATCATCTCCGACTTTCCCATGCCGCCGGTGGAGGGCGAAAACAAGCAGGCCGACTTCCAGATCGGCTCCGGCAGCGCGCGCGTGGTGCTGAGCGCGGACAATGGCGACGTGCGCATCAAGCGCGGCTCGGCCGTGCCGCCGGCCCCGCCCATGCCGCCGCGGCCCGTGGCGCCGGATCTCTCCAAAGTGCCTCATCTGAAGGCGCACGGAGACACAGCGAAGCCGGTCGCGCAATGAACTTTGCCCCGGGGGCGCCAGACAGCGCGCCCGGGGTGCGGATCTCCATTGCCCGCAGAAGAAACACCGCGCGTTCGACCGGCAAATTCCTCGCCGCATCGCGCTCTGTGAAGTCAACACCAGCATGCCCCCAAAAGAGAAGAGAGCTTACACCGCAATCCTCGGAACGCGGGGGCCGATGCGGGTGAACACTTCCCAGACAATGGTGTCGCAGACGCGGGCATGATCGAAGGCGGTGATGGCTTCATCGCCCTGGACGCCGATGATCACAACTTCGTCGCCGGGAGCGACGCCGGGGATCTCCGTTACGTCGATCACCGACTGGTCCATGCTGACACGGCCCACCAGGGGCGCGCGCTGACCTCGGACGAGCAGGCCGAAGCGGTTGCCCAGCTTGCGGTCGAGGCCGTCGGCATAGCCGGCGGGCAGCAGCGCCAGGCGCATGGGCTCGGTAGCCACAAAGGTTCCGTTGTAGCCCACCACGGTTCCCGCGGGCACACTGCGCACGCCCGTCACCCGCGTCTTCCAGCTCAACACGGGCTTCAGGCGCCCGCGCGCGGCGGACAGCAGCGCGGGCTGCTCGCCCTCGATGGACGTCAAAAATTCAGGCGCCAGGCCGTAGAGCACCAGCCCGGGTCGCATCATGGCCTTCATCCCGTGGCGTGCGGCCAGCGTGGCCAGAGCCGCGGCCTGCCCGGCCAACAGTGCGGCCGAGGCGCCCACGTTGAGCCACTCGGCCCATAGCCCAGCGCCACTCAACTGCTCCAGCGCCCGGTCCATGCGGTCCATCTGCATGGCGGTAATGACGCCATCGGCCTCGTCGGCAGCGAAGAGGTGAGTCATCACGCCGTCGAGCTTCAAGGGAGAGGCGGCATGGAAGCGCGCCAGCAGGGGCGGCAACGCCGCGGGGTCCGCGCCCTGGCGGCTCATGCCGGTGTCGATTTCGAGATGAACCGGAAGCGACTGGGGCGGCAGGCCCGCGGCGACGGCAGCGGATTCCATCTCGTCCAGTTGCCATGGCTCCCAGGCCACCGCCGCGAGCCTGTGCGCCGCCAGCGCCGCGCCCTGTCCGGGAAAGACACCGCCAATCACGAGAATGCCCGCGTCCGGGCACACGGCGCGCGCCGCCACGCCCTCTTCCACGCTGGTGACGCCCAGCCAGCGCGCGCCGGCCCGCACCGCCGCGTACGCGCACAAAGCCAGCCCGTGGCCATAGGCGTCGGCCTTGACAATGGCCAGCAACTCCGCGTGCGGAGCAGCCTGGCCGGCCAGAAAACGAAAATTCTCTTCAATGGATTGAGTGCGAATCTCAACCCAGCAGGGGCGTGTTGGCATTCGATCGTCCAAAGAATCAGTTTATCGTGCGGCGGCATCCAGCTCTTCGCGCCGTGAGACACCGGATTGCTGCGGCAGCCGCAGCGCATAGGCAACCACGGTGCTGCCTGTCGTTCCCAGCTCGGCCAGCAACCGGTTCTCCAGCGCGTGCGGCAGCGGCATCTCGCAGGCGGCCACCTGATCGGGGCTGGCGCCCTCGAAACACAACTCGCAGTGGCCCAGCGCATGGCCGTCTTCCACGCGCACCGGCGGGCCGAAGACGCGGCAGGTCATGGGCCGCCAGGCATACACGTCGCACAATCCCGTCGCCGGATTCAGCGCCGGACACGCCGCTTCGTTGGCGAACTTCTCAAAGCGCTCGCGCTCGGGCTCTGACTCGCCCAGCCATCCGGTCTGCGCGTCGCCGGGAAAATCGGCCTGCCGCGCGGCAATCCAGGCTTCGGCCCGGCCTTCGACCGCGGCGGCGCGCGCCGGATCGGACGTCCGCAGCGCCTCCATACCGGCGCGAAGCCGCAGGGCATCGAGCGCATTGATGGCGAAGACTCCGTGGCAACACTGCGTACAGCCCGGACGGCAGGCAAGCCACGCGCCCGCGTCCCGCGCCGCTTCGGCCAGCGTCGCGTCCACGATCCGCACCAGTCTGGAATCCTCCGCCGGAAGCTGCATGCAATCAGGATAACGGGAACGGCGGGAAGATCGAGCCAAGGCGCGGCCGGCCGGGCGGGCGCGCCTCAGTCGATGGGGCGGTCCCAGTTTTCAAGGGCTTTTTTGAACTCGCTCATGAACCGGCCGCTGTCGGCGCCGTCTATAAGACGGTGATCGAAGCCTAAGCAGAAGTGCTGCATGGAGCGGATGGCGATACTGTCGTTGCCCTCGGCGTCGGTAAGCACGACGGGCTCCTTGCGCAGGCTGCCGATGGCGAGAATCGCCGACTCCGGCTGGTTGATCACCGGAGTACCGAACTCGTCGCCGAAGACGCCGGAGTTGGTAAGGGTAAACGTCGATCCACCCACCTCCTCGGGCATCAGACGCTTGGCGCGCGCGCGGCTGGCCAGGCCGGCGATGGCCCGCGCCAGTTCCACAAAGCTGCACGCCTCGGCCTGCCGCACCACGGGCACAATCAGCCCCCACTCCAGCGCCACGGCAATGCCCAGATGGATGTTGCCGTGGTAGTGGATCGACGCGCCTTCGAGCGAGGCGTTGACAATCGGAAACCTCCGCAGCGCTTCCACCGCGGCGGTGGCGATAAACGGCATATAGGTGAGCTTGACGCCGTGGCGCTGCTCGAAGGCGGCCTTGTGGCGCTCGCGGAGCCGGGCGATGCGCGTCATGTCCACGCGATAGACCACATGCACATGCGGCGCAATCTGCATGCTCTCGGCCATGCGCTGCGCAATGATGGCTCGCATCTTGCTCATGGGCGCCAGCTCTTCTTTCAGCGGCGCCGCCGACGCGGCCGCGGCGGCAGGCGGCTGGCTCAAAAAGCGCAGGATGTCCTGCTTCGTAATGCGTCCCTCCGAACCCGTTCCCGGCACCAGGCGCAGATCGATTTGGCGCTCTTTGGCAATGCGGCGAACGAGGGGAGACGAGCGCAGCCGCCCCCCGGCTCTGACGGGCTCCGCGGGCACGGCAACAGGAACCCTGGCGGGCGGTGCGGCTGCTTCGGTTGCGGCAGACGCCGCGGCCGGAGCCTCCGCCGGTTGAATCGCAGTGCCCGGCTCGGCGATCACCGCCACCACCGTGTTCACTTCCACTGTGGCGCCAACTTCGACCCTGATGGCAGCCAGGACGCCTGCCGCCGGCGAGGGAATCTCGGCATCCACCTTGTCGGTTGAGATCTCGAAGAGCGGCTCGTCCTTCTCCACCGGGTCGCCGGCCTTTTTGAGCCATTTGGTAATGGTGCCCTCAACGATTGACTCGCCCATCTGGGGCATGATCACGTCAGTTGGCATGCGTCACACTCTCCGCGTTGCGTACCCGGTTCCTGCCGGATTATAAATCGCTGCCGTCGCGTCCGCGGCAGTCAGCCGGGCGGGTTTCAGGCCTTCACGGGGCGCTCTGCCGCGCCACGCAACCGTTCCAACTCCACCGGCACCACAAGCGGCGTATCTTCCGCCGCAGATTGAGGCTGCGCAGGAGCGGCCTGCGCACGCAGCGCCTGTACGCTCTCCACGGTCTGCACTTGCTCGCCGAAAACCTGTCCGAAGAACCGCGCCGTCTGGCGGGCGATGGTTTCAAGTCCGGGTAGTTCGGCGGGCTGAGCCACCTCGCGCTCCAGGCTCGTCACCGCGTGGTCACGAATGCCGCAGGGCACGATCAGATCGAAGTCGCGCAGGTCGGTGGTCACGTTGAAGGCGAATCCGTGGGAGGTAATGCCGCGCGCGACGTGGATGCCGATGGCCGCAATCTTGCGCGCTCCTGCGGAAGGCGGCTGGTGGGATGGAAATTCCGGGCTGGGGGAGAGGTGGCACCAGACCCCGGTGAGCTTGCAGATGCGCCCCGCAGACACGCCGTACGCGCCACACAACCGGATGAGCGCTTCCTCCATCCGGCGCACAAAGTCCACCGGACCCAAGCGGCTGCCGCTGGCCGCGCGCAGCGTGCGCAGATCGAAGATGGGGTAGCCGACAAGCTGGCCGGGACCGTGATAGGTAACGTCGCCGCCGCGGTTGATTTCGTGAACGGCAACGCCGCGCCGCCGCAACAAATCCTGGGAAGCCAGGATGTTGGCGCGGTTGGCGTTGCGGCCCAGCGTCAGCACCGGCGGATGCTCCAGCAGCAGCAGAACGTTCTGCGCGCGGCCCGCGGCCACCAGCGCGGCCGCTTCCGCCTGCAGCCGCAGTCCTTCGGCGTAATCCACCCGGCCGAGATAGAGAGATTGGATCATCGTCCAGTCGATTGTAGCGGCAAATGCGCGGCGCCGCCGCGCCGCGCCGTACGCGGGTGGGGTCAGGGAGAAACCTGCTCGGCGGCCGCCTGTGTGGCCCCCCGTGCAAACTGGAAGCGCAGAATCCACACGCTGGCGGCGGACTGCCCGCCGGCCTGCGGTGGCCGGAATTTCCATTGGCGCGCGGCATCGAGCGCCAGAGCGGCGAAGTAATGACTGGGCCCCTGCGCGTCAATGGCCGCGCCGGAGACGTTACCCTGCCGGTCGACCTCGACACGAATACTCGACTGGAAGCTGCCCCGGATGGTCGTGGCTGCCTCTTCGGGGATGACAGGCATCACACGCGAGACAACCGCGCCCCTGGGCTCTCCTCCCGCCGCTACGGCTCTTTCCGGAGAAACGGGGCCGGCTGCGGCCGGAACCTGCCGGCTTGTCGTGCCCCCCCTTTCCGTGGCCGCTGGCGGCGATTCCGGCGCAGAAGGCTGCGGTGGCAGGGCCCGCGTCGAGGGCGAAGGTTTCCAGCGGCCGCCTGTCTCTGGCGGAGAAGTCTGGGACGGCAGATTTTGGCTCCCGGCGGGCGCGGTGCTGGGACGGCCCGGCCACAACAGAACCACCCCGCCTACGGCCAGCGCCACGAGCGCCACAGCCATGGCGGCGCCGAGGCGCCACCAGGACTTGCGCGCCACAGGCGCGGCTGGAATCGGCGCCGCGGGCGCCAGCAGATTCCGGATCTGGGCAACGGTGAGCCGGCGCTGCGGATCGGGCTGCAGGCAGCCGCGCGCCATGCGATGGAAGGGCTCCGGCACGGTGGCCGGAACCTCCGGAGCTGGTTGCGTGGCGCGGTCCCACGCCGGCGGGCGCTGGGTAAACATCTCGACCAGCGTGGCGCCCAGCGACCAAAGATCGGCGGCCGGCATCAGAAGCCCCCCGGCGGCCTCAGGAGCATCATAGGCGCTGGGAGCGTCCAGGTGACCGCTCGGCTGGCCGGCCAGGTGCAGGCTGGCGGTGGAGAGGCGCAACCGGTCGTCAATGGCCGTGATGTTGGCTGGATGCAAATGGCCGTGGACGAGCCCATGAGCGTGCAGACAGGCGAGCGCGTCGAGAATGGGAGCGAGCGTTTCGCGGGCTTCCCGGGGCGTGAGTGGGCGTACGGCCAACACGGCCGCCAGGTTCTCTTCCGCCAGTTCGGTCACTGCATAGAGCAGGGCCGCGCCATCGATCGTGCACTGGCCGGTGTGGAGCAGGCGCATGAGGTTGGGATGAGAAAGCGCGGAGGCTGGCGTCCAGCAATTCGCGTGGGCCCTGGCGTCCGCGTCATCGGCCAGGCTCACCACAATGGAGGCCCGCGCAGGCGGTGGGCCTTCCCACTCCGTGACAAATACACCGCACCTGTCCGATCCGCCTAACCATTGGATGAGGGAGAATTTACCGTCGGCGACGCGTCCCGCCCATTCTGCGCGGACTGCCCTTCTTTCCATGGTGTGGCCATTGTAGTGCATTCGGACGCGTGGTTTCGAGGCCCTGCGCCGAACCGGCAGCAACCCCCTTAAGGTATGATTGCGTCTATAGGATGAGCGGTTTTTTCCTTGGGGCCGCTTTGGGGTGTGTGTGTACAAATTCTTTCAGCGAGTGGTTTTCGCTCTTTCCTTCGCGATCCTCTCTGTGCTTGGCCTCGGCTTCGCCATGGGGGAGTTCGGCTTTTTTGGCGTGCATGCCGGCGGCGAGCAGGATGGCGCCTACCGCCAGATGCGCGTCTACGCCGAGGTGCTCAAGAAGATCCAGTCGGATTACGTGACCGACCCCAACATGAACAAGGTGACCACGGGCGCGCTGCATGGGCTGCTGGAGTCGCTCGATACGGACTCGAGCTACCTGAGCCCCACCGAATACAAGATATACAAAGAGCGCCCCCTGGCCGGCGAAGCGCAGATCGGCGTAACCGTCTCCAAGCGTTATGGTTATGCCACAGTGGTTAACGTGCTTCCCGGCTCGCCCGCCGACAAGGAAAAGATCGCCGACGGCGATGTTTTTGAGTCGATTAACGGGCAATCCACACGCGACCTGTCGGTGGCCGTGATCCGCCTGATGCTGGAGGGCAAGCCCGGCACCACGGTGGAAGTCTCCGTGGTGCGGCCGCGCAAGGCCGATCCCGACAAGATCACCTTCACGCGCGCGGTAACGCCGCTGCCGCCCATGGTCATCCAGAACTACGAGGCCTCGACAATCCTCTACTTGAAGCCGGGTGAGCTAACCGCGCAGCGCGTGGACGAGATCGCGGCCCAGTTGAAGTCGGCCGGGCCGGATCGCAAAGTGCTCTTGGACCTGCGCGACTGCTCCGGCCCCGACGAGAAGCAGGGGCTGCGGCTGGCCAACTTCTTCATTAAGCAAGGCACTCTGGCCACGCTCCAGGGCCAGCGCTTCCCCGCGCAAACCTTTACCGCCGATCCCGCCCAGTTTATTACCAGCGCGCCCGTTTCGATGTTGGTGAACAGCGGCACCTATGGCGCGGCAGAGCTGGCAGCCGCCGACATAGAAGACGCCAAGCGCGGCGACGTGGTGGGCGAACGCACCTTCGGCGAAGGCTCGGTGCAAAAGACCCTCGATTTGCCCGACGGCGGCGCGATCATGCTAACTATAGCCAAGTACGAGAGCGCCTCGGGCAAGAAAATTCAGGACGTGGCTGTGATTCCCACGGTTGCGGCGGGGCCTTCGCTCGACGATCTGTTTGACGAAAACGCGCCGCCCGCCAAGAGCGATACGGCTCTGGCCAAGGCGCTGGATCTTTTGAAGGCCAGAAAGGGCTGAGGCCTTTCGCCTCGGTCCAGAGGTTGAAACTTTCACACATACGCCGCGCGGCGGTTCTCCAAGAGCGCCACCGCGCGGCGCACGGTAACCAAGGTAACAAAAACACTTCCCCGAAGGCGTAGCGCCTTCACAATCCGTACGATCGGTTAACCTCCATTCCCCGAGGTGAAGATCCCATGACACAGAATGAGGCATTGCGCCCGTCGCTCGACGCCGCTGTCGAGGACTATCGCGGGTATGCCGGGCTGAGGCCGCTGGCCGGGCTCCTGAACATGAAAGAGGCCATCGGCAAAGGCCTTACGGTCAACGAGTCGGTGGAGCGGATCAAGCGTATTCACTGGTCGCTCAAGCGCCTGCACTACGCGCTCGCCGCGCACATACCCTCCACGCCGGTGTATGAGTTGAAGATGGCCTTCAGCCTGCACGCGCACTACTGCGCCGAGCACGTGGGCGAGTTTGCCAAGCGCGTGCGCGAGATGCGGCAACCGCCCTATGGCCTGGAAATGGCGCCCGATCCGGCCCTCGACCAGTTTCTGGACGAAGTGCTCGGGGCGCGCTCGACCCCGGCTTTGCTGCTGGGGCTTTACGACAAGGCATTTCCCGCGCTCATCCGCGCGCTCGATCATCTGATGACCGACACCAACCGGTTGTTCGACCATCCTACCTATCGCATCTGCCGCTTCACGCTGCTGGAGATGCGGGAAGCCGAGGAGTACGGACGCGAAGCCATCCGCTGCCTGGTGAAAGATACGGATCGCGAGGCACTGGGCGCGTGGCTGGCGGCGCTCGACCGCCTGTTGGCAGCCGCCGGCGACATGGATGGGCGCGAGGCAAAGAGCGGCGAAACGGTGGAGCGGATCTTTTCCGCGGCGCCTTACAAGTACGATCCGGTTCCGCGGCGCGACGAGCGGTTCATTGACCCCTACAACATGGGCGTAAATGCCGAGGCGCTGCTCTTCGATCCGGAGACCGATCCTCTGCCCAAGACCATCATGCTCTACTTCAAGCGCATGCGCGAAATCGACGTGCCGGAGATGATGTCCAGCATTCTGGCGGAGGAATCCGGCAAGCCGTGGGAGTACTACCAGGACATGACGCGGCAGCTCTGGGACGAGGCGCGCCACGCCATGATGGGCGAGGTGGGCTTTGTCTCGCTGGGTGTTGACTGGACGAAGATTCCATTCAATTTCACCTGGTCGCTGGGCCTGAACACCATGCTCACAGCCAAGGAGCGGCACGCGGTGCTGTTCACCATCGAGCAGGGGCTGATGCCGCGCAAAAACGGCAAGGAGCACGAGTGGGAGATTGGCGTGGCCACGGCCGACCCGCTCACCGCCCGCATCCAGGACTACGACTGGGCCGACGAGGTGCTGCACGCGCGCATTGGCAAGGACTGGCTGGTGCCGCAACTCGGCACGCAGGTGGAAGCCATGGCTTTTGGCGACCGCGCCTGGACCAAGATACTGGTGGACTGGAAAAAGTGGAAAGAGGACGGCCTGACCGAACACCGGAACTGGTGGCCGGAGATTTATCGCGCCGCCTGCCGGCACTGGCAAACGGAACCGGACGAGAAACTGCTCCAGTACAACAAGACCTACGAGAACGCGCGCGCCGATCTGAAGGAAGTGGCGGCCGGCTAGAGCGGCGCGACTTGTCTTTCTGGTCAGATCGCCTACCTGGATGGCGCCCGTTGTGAACTGCCGTGGTTCCACCCTGCGTCCTGGCCATCTGCCGCATCCGAACGGTGATAGCCTGAGGCTGGGGCAAGGCTCCCCGCGCTCGCGGCGGAGCCTCGTCCATGAGGCCCGACTCGCTTGGCTGCACCCCCCAAACAGCGGCTTGAGCCGCGCCGGCAAGGCCGAGGACGCCCGATCCCTCTCCAGCCCGTGCCCCAGCGGCGGCGGCGCAAGATCGCTGGCAGGTTCGCCTTGGTGGTGCTGCTGGCGCTGGCCGCCGTCACCGGCTCGCTGGCCGGCCTCACGCTGGTCTACTCCGTCGATCTGCCGCAGATCAAGGATCTGGAGCGCTACCGGCCCGCCACCATCACCGATCTCTACGACTGCAAGGGCCGCCTGATCGGCGAATTTGCCTTGCAGCGCCGCATTGTGGTGGGCTACGACAGTTTTGCGCCCGTTCTGCGCCAGGCAGTCATCTCCGTTGAAGACAAAAACTTTGAATCGCACTGGGGAGTGAATGTATTTCGCGTGGCCGGCGCCTTGTGGCACGACCTGCGCGGCCATGACCGCGCGCAGGGCGCTTCCACCATCACCATGCAACTGGCGCGCAATCTCTTTCTCTCCTCGGCGCGCACCATGACGCGCAAGATTCAGGAGGCCTTTCTTGCCATCCAGATCGAGCGCGCCTTCACCAAGCAGCAGATCTTCACTCTCTACGGCAACCAGATCTATCTGGGTCACGGCGCTTACGGCTTCGAGGCCGGAGCGGAGTTCTACTTCAGCAAGCACGCCAAAGATCTAACTCTGACCGAAGCCGCTCTGCTGGCCGGCCTGCCCAAGGGGCCCGTGGCCTACTCGCCGCTGCTCTATCCCGACAAGGCGCTGCGCCGCCGCAATCTGGTCCTCTCGGAGATGGAGGCCGACGGCGCAATCTCGCACCCAACCGCCGAAGAAGCGCGCGCCGCTCCGTTGGGCCTGCACATTGCTCAACCTGAAGCTTCGGTGGCCCCCTGGTTTCAGGAAGAAGTACGCCTGGAACTGGAAAAGCGCTTCGGCACAGAACAGGTGCACGAGGCTGGTCTGAAAGTGCAGACCACGCTCGACTTAGACCTGCAGCAGACCGCTAATCGCGCCGTGGCCGATGGGCTGGCGGCCTATGAGCGCCGCCACGGCTGGAGAGGTCACCTGGAAAACATCATCGCCGAAGGCAGTAGCCTGGATGCCTACAGCCATCCCGACTGGACTGCCGTGACTCGACCCGGCGACTACGTGCATGCCCTCGTAACCAGCGTGCTGCCCCTGCAGATCTCCGCGCGCGCAGGCAGCGCTCCCCTTCTTCTGTTGCCCGAAGACTGGCAGTGGACCGGCCAGCGCTATGCCGACGCGCTGGTCAAGCCCGGCGACATCATCTACGTCCACATCAGCAACCAGACGGCCGAAGGCACCCATCGCGCCTCGCTCGAACAGGATTCCGGCGCGCAGGCAGCCTTGATGGCCATCGACAACGCTACCGGCGACGTCCTGGCCATGGTCGGAGGTCGCGACTACGCTCTTTCGCAATTCAACCGCGCCACCCAGGCCCAGCGCCAGACCGGATCGAGCTTCAAACCCTATGTCTACACCGCCGCCATCGAAGACGGCGCCAAGCCCACCGACATCATCTTGGACGCTCCGGTCAACTTCGGCGGCTACAGTCCGCACGACTACGAGCGCAACTTCAAAGGGCCCATGACTCTCACCTACGCCTTTGCCGACTCGCGCAACGTGCCCGCCGTCAAACTGGCCGCGCGCGTCGGCATCCACAAGGTAATCGACATGGCCCATCGCTTCGGCGTCACCTCCAACATTGCTCCCTATCTGCCCGTGGCGCTGGGCGCCGCCGCCATCACGATCGAAGAACAGGTGGCCAGCTACTCCGTCTTTCCCAACGACGGCATTCGCGTGACGCCACGCCTCATCCGCCGCGTGAAAAACGCCGACGGCATCACGCTGTGGGAAGACGCGCCGACGGTGCGGCAGGTCATCGACCGCTCCACCGCACGCGCCATGCTGAGCATGCTTGAGGCTGTCACCCGCATCGGCACCGGCGCCGCCGCCGCCCAGTTGCATCATGCCCTGGGCGGCAAAACCGGCACCACCAGCGACTTTACCGACGCCTGGTTCCTGGGCTTTTCGCCCTCGGTCACCTGCGGCGTGTGGGTAGGCTACGACAACAACCAGTCGCTGGGCGACCACGAAACCGGCGCGCGGGCCGCCCTGCCCATCTGGATGACCTGGATGAAAGCCGCCATCGCCGGCAAGGACAACGAGCAGTTCCTCGCCGATCAGAATCGGAACCCGGACCGGAATCCGGATCAAAACCCGGACCACCGTGCGAAGCAGCCGTCGCCCCTGAAGCAGGCAACGCTCAGGAAGCCGGATAAACTGCCGGCCCGGCCTGTATCCGCTCATCCCGCAGCGCTCGTCAAGCTAGGCCAGCCGCCCCGCCCATGACGCACAGCGAGGATTGAGCAGAGAAACTCTCCCTGCCAGGCGTCTCAGATCTTACTCCACCAGCCGGAAATACCGTTGGGCCCGCGTCATGTCCTTGAAGATCTGCGCCTTCAGCGCATCCGGCGAGGGCCAGGTCATCTCGCCGCGCAGCCGGTAGAGAAACTCCAGTTCCACCGGCGTCTCGTTGCCCAACTCCACCGGCTCGAAGTTCAGAATGTGCGACTCGACCGCGAAGGAAGCCGCGCCGAAGGTAGGCCGGTTGCCCACGTTGGTCACCGCCTGGAAGCGGCGGCCGTCAATCGTCATCCGCGTCACGTAAACGCCGAAGGCTGGCAGCATCTCGTTGTAGGGAGCCAGGTTCACCGTGGGAACCAGCAGCCGCGTTCCAATGCCGCGGCCCCGTGCCGGCCTGGAGAGCACGCAAAAGGTGCGGCCCAGCATCCAGCGGGCGCGCGTCAGGTCGCCGGCTGCCACGCGCTCGCGCACCGCCGAGCTTGAGACTTCGAGGCCGTGCACCCGCACCGGCTCGTGCACATGCACCGCAAAGCCAAAGCGCTCGCCAAAGACCGCCAGCTCCGCCACCCCGGCGCGGGCACGGTGGCCAAAACGAAAGTTGCCGCCCTCGTGCAGGCTTTGAACGCCCAATCCCTCCACCATGATGCGCCGGATAAAATCCTCGGCCGAAAGCCCGGCCAGTGCCCGGTCAAAGGGCAGCACCAGCACGGCATCCACGCCCGTGGAGGCCAGCAGCCGCAGCCGCACCGCCATGGGCGTCAATAACCGGGGTGCATGCCGGGGATGCAGAATCTGCTCCGGATGCGGGTCGAAAGTGACGGCCACGGCCCGTGCGCCAAGGGATCGCGCCTCCTCCACAACAGACGCGAGAACCCGCCGGTGGCCGCGATGCACGCCGTCAAAGTTGCCAATGGCGGCCACGCTGGGGCCAAAGCCGGCCGCAATCCCGGCCACGGAACGGAATACGGTTACGTTGTCTGCGGCGCCTGCGCTCATGGCTTCACTGTCCCAAGGTCCACCGGCAGTTCCAGGCCGTCGTAGGCCATCCGGATGCCCTCCGGCAGCGTGCGGTTGGTGGTTTCGTGGCCCAGGTCGTGGGCAATGTGGGTAAGCCATGTGTGCCGCGCTCCGATGCGCCGTGCCCAACCCACCGCCTGCTCCACGGTGGAGTGGTTGGGATGCGGCTTGTGGCGCAGCGCCGAAAGCGCCAGGTGATCCAACCCTTCCAATAGCGCAAAACTCGTTTCGGGGATGGCGCTCACGTCCGTCAGGTAAGCGGCGCGGCCAAAGCGGAAGCCGGCAATCTCCAGTTCGCCGTGCATCACGGGCACACGTACAAACTCCACCTTGTACACGGCCGTGCGTTCCTCCAGAGGCGCCAGCCGCACGCGCGCCCGATTGGGATAGGTGGCCGCAGGCGAAAAGGTGTAGTCATAGATGCGCTCCACCACCTGCGCCGTCTCCGCCGAGGCATAGAGCGGTAGTGGCCCGCTCTCGCGAAAAACGGCAAAACTGAGCGGGCGCAGATCGTCCAGACCCAGGATGTGGTCGGCATGGCTGTGGGTGTAAAAAACGGCGTCCAGCCTCGTCAGTCCATTGCGCAGTGCCTGCTCGCGAAAGTCGGGGCCGGTGTCGATGACCACGGCACGCTCGTGAGCCTGGCCTGCGCCGTCGGATGCCTCCGTCCAACGCACCAGCACCGAAGGCCGCAGCCGCCGGTCGCGCGGATCGCTCGAAGTGCATACCGCACAACGGCACCCCAGCGTGGGAACGCCCATCGAGGTGCCCGTTCCGAGAAATGTCAGCCGGCCCTCCATCGGCGCTTAGTGCTTTCCTCCGGGCGGCGGCACGGGCGGCTGTATGCCCTGCATGCTGATCATGCTGGTCAGCTCCAGAAAGGCCATACGCACATCGAAGAGCACCGTTTGCAGGGTGCGGTCCTCGACTTCGGTCAGATTGCCTTTGGTCTTCTCCGCCAGAATGCCCAGCAGGTCGATGGCCTGGCGCGCGCCCAGAATGTCGATGCGCGGCTGCTGGCCAGCCTGGGTGCCCGCCCCCATCTGGATCATCGCGGTCAGATACAACTGCTGCACCAGGTGATCGAAGGTGACCGGCGGCTGCGGTCCCATGGTGGGATTCTGCGCGCGCACCAGATCTTCCAGTCGCTGCGCCGAGGCGTCGTAAGCCGTCTTCTGCTCCAGGCTCTCCTCGGCTGTGGGCGCCGGCGGCATCTCCGGCGCCTGCTCGGCTTCGGTGGGCGAAGCTTCCTGCTTCGGCTCGTTGACCACCAGCCGCGGTCCCGCCCCTGAGGGTTCAGCCGCCCTGGGTTCGGCCGCCGGCGCGGCCTGCGTGTGTTCCTGTTCTTCCTCCGCCTTCATCTTCCGGCGGTCAATCACGGTGAACTTCGGAGTATCGGTCATGATTTCCAGTATGCCACCCGCTTGCTGTCAGTTTGCTTTCGCTCAGTTTTGCCCCGCATTGAGAGGGGGTGTCGCGGCCAGCAGGGCTGCCGTCCCGCCACCTGCTTCCACCACATAGGCCAGTGGTTGCTTCTGCGCCTCCGCCTCGCCGCGGATCATGCCCAGCGCAAAGGTGCGGGCGCCCGAGGGCAACCGCAATTCGGCCACGCTGGTAATGGTGCCCGCAGGCTTGCCGTCGAGCGTCAGCTCGGTTCCCTGCCCCGGCAGGGGCCCCGCAAGCTCCAGTTGCCGCAGATGGCGATGCACGCTGCCCCGCGAGCGAATACGTTCCACAACCTCCTGGCCCAGGTAGCAACCCTTGTTGAAGTGCAGCGCCCGCATCTGCGAGGTCTCCTGGGGCAAGTCGCGCTCGGCCATATCGATGCCATACAGGGGCACGCCCTCGGCGATGCGCAAGGCCTCCAGCGCCACCGCGCCCGCCGGCACAGCGCCTGCCGTGCGCAGCGACTTCCACAGCCGCGGCACACCCGCCGCCGCTATCCAGAGTTCGTAGCGCGGCGCCAGTACGCTATGAGCACGCACCATCCTCAAATCCAGGCCATTCCACTCCACACGTTCAGCGGTCATGGGCTCTGCCAGCCCGCGCAAGCCCATTCGGCCCAGCACCTCGTCGGCCAGCGGACCGGCCAGGCCCAAAGCCGTCTCGCCCTCCAGCGTGGCCAGCTCCACATCGTCCATGATGATGAAGTGCTCAAGGTGCCCGATCAGCCGCTCATACTGGTCCGCGGCCATCACCAGATCCAGCGCGTCGCCCTCGCGCCACACGTGCAGGTCGCCCTGGATGCGCCCCTGGGCGTTGAGCACCAGATTCCACGCGCCGCCGTCCTGCGGCAGGTCGTTGACGGTGTTGGTCACCATGCCGCTCAGCCAGCGGAAACGGTCTTCGCCGCGCACGGCCACGCGCCGCAGCCATCCCAGGTCGTGAACCGCCGAAGCCGAAACCAGCGCCGCTGTTTCAGCCTCGGGCGCGTCAAATTGTTGTGGGGTCAGAACGCCGCGATACGTGCTGAACGCACCATGCGCCGCTTTTGACTCAAGCAGCGCAGCAAGCGGAGTGGCAGAAACGGGTGCTGCAAGGCCGGTGTTCGTCATGGGGAAACTTTTCCGCGGATTTTGCGCAGTTTTTTGGTCGTCCATGGTGCGCCCTACCGCATCCTGATTATAGCCTCGAAAGAGGATGCGGCAGCAGTGCCCCGGTCTGCCGCCGGGGTGAGTTTCCTGATACCGCCTGAACCCCGGACGGAGACCAAAAAGGGAGAACGCATGAGCAGGCTTCACCGATCGATGAGGCGCGACTGGCGCGCATGGACGCTGGCGGTTCTTTTCTGCCTTTCGCCGGCGTGGGCCACCCCTGCGCAGCAAACCGCCGCATCCGGCCCGTCTGCACCCCAGGCGCCCCATGGCCAGAGCCAGGTGCCCGAGCCCCCGGCAGCGGACGCAAAGCAGAAAACCGCCAGGATCATCACCCCCGAAGAGGCCCGCCAACTCTTTGGACTGGTTGACCAGCTCATCAAGTTCTCCTCCGACGAGACCGGCCTGCCCGTCAAAAGCGAGGTCAAGCGCCAGCTCACCAGCCGCTCCACCGTCGAGGCCTACCTGCGCAAGAAGTTCGACGAGGACCAGGGCGCCAAACGCATGCAGCAGGGCGAAATCGTGCTCAAAAAATTCGGCCTGCTCGACCGCGACTTCCGTCTCAAGCCGTTCCTGCTGGCGCTGTTGAAGGAGCAGATCGAGGCCTACTACGATTCCAAGACCAAGACCGTCTACATGCTCGACTGGGTGGGCGTGGACGAACAGAAGCCGGTGCTGGCGCACGAGTTGACCCACGCCCTGCAGGATCAGCACTCCAACCTGGAGAAGTGGAACGACCAGACGCCCGTCGAAGTCTCCACTAACTATGCCGGCGACGTGGATCATGTGGCCCGCGACGAGATGGACACCGCGCGCGAAGCCGTGGCTGAAGGCCAGGCCACCGCCGTCATGATGGACTACATGCTCAAGCCGCTGGGCAAGAGCCTCATCAAGGATCCCGAGGTCATCGACGTGCTCAAAGAGCAGATGACGGCCTCGGACAACTCGCCTGTGCTGGCGCGCGCACCGCTGCTGCTCAGCGAGTCGCTGCTCTTCCCCTATCGCGATGGCCTCAGCTTCGAACAGGACATCTGGATGGACCAGGGGCGCACAGCGGCTTTTGCCGGAGCTCTCGACCGGCCGCCGTCGTCAAGCTGGGAGATTATCAACCCGCTCGAATACGAGAAACGCCTCCAGCCGTCCGTGCCGCTCATGCCCAACATTCATCCGCTGGTGGATAAACTCTACAAACCCTACGACATTGGCCAGATCGGCCAGCTCGACCTGCAAATCCTCACCAGGGTCTTCGGCGGCAACGCCGCTGCGCGCGACCTGGCCCCGGCCTGGGACGGCGGGCTTTACTGGGCCGGCCAGCGCCGCAATGCCACGCCCTCCGAACAGACCACCACTGCTTCCATTGCGCTCTTCTATCTCTCCCAGTGGAAGAACGCCGTCTCTGCCCAGGCCTTCGCGCACCTCTACGCCAACGAACTGGGCCGGCAGTTCTCCGGCGTCCGGCTCGACTCTGCCGCGGAAACAACCGGCGCCGAAGCGCGCGGCGGCAGCGCGCCCGAACCGGAATCGCAGGAGCAGGTCTACAACACCACCGAAGGCCCTGTCGTCATCACCACACGCGGCAGGATGGTCTTCGTGGCCGAGAGCTTCCCGCTTCCACTGGCGCGCAGGCTCGCCGATCTACTGATGGATGCACAGGGCAGCGGCGAAATGCGGCAGGCGCGCTCCGAGCAGCCCGCCGGCGCCCTGGAGACGGCCGCGAACCTGAAACCGCTCACCGCCGGCCTGGTCCGCTTCTTCGCAAGTTGCGGCGTCATGAAGTCGGCCGTAACGGCGGAGAGGAAGGCCGCCGCAGCCCAATAGGCAGCGGCGGACAGCGACTCAGACCTTGCCGTCGTCCGCTGGCTCCTTGTTCACAAGGTATTCGTCCAATAGAACCGACACCAGCACGGCCGTCGGCACCGAAACCATGGCCCCCACCACGCCCGCAATGGCCGAGCCCAGCAGCAGCGCCACCAGCGTGGCCAGACTGGGAAGGCCCACCCTCTTTTGCATGATTCGAGGAATCAGGTACGAGTTCTCGATTTGCAGATAGATGACGTAGAAAACCGCAATGCCCGCCACCGCCGTCCACGAATCGATGGCCGCCACCAGCAGCGCCAGTACGATGCTGGCCGCAGCGCCCAGCACCGGAATGATGTTCAGCAGCCCCGTCAGCACTCCCAGCGCGTACGCGTAGCGCACGTGAAACGACAGGTAAATTGCCGTGCTGCACACGCCCAGAATCAACATCAAGCTGCCTTGGCCCAGCAGCCACCGGCCCATGCGCAACCGCGCCTTCTGCAGCGTGCGGTCCAGCCGCCCGCGTCGCGCCGGCGGTAAGAAGGAGAGAAACCACATGTACGCGCGGTCGCCTTCCACAATGAAGTAGATGGTGAGAACAAACCCCATCGCGATGTTGAAAAGCTTGCCGGCCCAGCCGCTGATCGACAGGAGAATATAGGCGGCTGAACGGCTTGCCAGATTCTGCACGCTGGAGCTGATGTCGGCAACATCCAGGCTTTGCGCGAAAGGTATATGCCGCAGCTTGTCCACGATGCCGGGCAGCCGCGCGGGCACGTCGCGGGTAAAACCATTCAGATCGCGCACAATGGGCGGCAAGGCCAGCGCAGCAAAGGCGGCCAGCGCCGCCCATACCCCCAGCAACAGCAGCGGCAGCGCCACCCGCCGGAAAGGCTGCCGCCCCCGGATGCGCACCGCGCCGAAGGTCCGCACCCCCGGCGTCAGCACCACCGCAAACAGGGCGCTTACGTAGAGCAGCACCAGCACGCCGCGGATGAGCCACGCCACGTAACCGGCCAGCACCAGCGCTAACGTAAACACAATGTCGCTGCGTAGCGTATGCGGATTGCCGGAGTGCTGAGTCATGCCTTACGTTCCCTCAAATGCCCGGCCGCTGGCACTGTGCCTGCCGCTGCCTCATTGGTCTCCGCCCAGCAGCGAACCCACAATGCCGCCCAGCAGCGCGCCGCCCACGCCCCCCGCCGCCACCTGCCGGGTGTCGTTATGGGGTAGATATTCGTAGATCTGGTGCGCCAGCCGCGAGATGGGCAGCGTCTGCAGCCACACCGTTCCCGGCCCCTGCAACACCGCCAGAAACAGCCCATCGCCGCCGAAGATCATGTTCTTGATCCCTGGCACCATCGTGATCTGAAAGCCCATCGAGGCATGGAACGCGCCTACATGGCCCGGATGCACGCGCAGCGTCTCGCCCGGAGCCAGATCCTTCTTGATCAGCTCGCCGGAAAGCTCCAGCCACGCCGTTCCCTGCCCGCCTATGCGCTGCAGCAGAAAACCGTCGCCGCCAAAGATGCCCGCACCCAGCGACTGCTGGAAGCCCACCCCGATCGTCACCTGCGGCGTGGCGCACAGGAACCCGTGCCGGTGCACCATGTACTCCGGTCCCTGTCCCAGTTCCACGGGCACAATGTGCCCCGGCACTTTGGTCGCGAACGAAACCGATCCGGAATACTGCATGGCGCGGTATTCGGTCATGAATAAGCTGCCCCCGCCGGCCACCCGCTTGATCACGCCTAACAGCCCGCCGCCCCCGCCCATCTGGGTGTGCGTCATCATCTGGATCGAAGCCGTCATCCACGAGAGCTCGCCGCTCTCGCTGAATACGCTCTCGTTGGGTTCAAGATCGATCTCAAGCACGGGCATGGTAGTACCCACGATGCGCGTCTGCATGGCGCAACCTCCTGTCAGGGACCAGTGTACCCGGTCGGCCTTCAAGAGCGCGTCACGGCCTGCCCGGCTTGAGCTTTCTGCCGCTGGCCTCTGTTCTCACTCCACGATCTTCAGCTCTGCCTCTTCCGTCGCCAGCGAGCTGCCGCCCACCCAGATGTCGTAGGTCGTCGGTTCCACTGTGCGCTCCACGCTCGCGTTGTAGAAGCTCAGCTCCTCGAAGCCCAGCGGAAAGGTCAGGTGCTTCGATTCGCCCGGCGCCAGCGTCACCCGCGCAAAGCCCTTCAGCTCGCGCACCGGCTGCTCCACTGAGGCGCTGGTGTTGCGCATGTAGAGCTGCACCACCTCCGTCCCCGCCACCGTCCCTGTGTTCCGCACGTCCACGCCCACGGTGGTCACCGGTTGGTGACCCGCGGCGATCACCTCGCGCACCGGAATATCGCTCCTGCTGACGACCGGCTTGCTGTAGCCGAAGCTGGTGTAGCTCAGCCCCCAGCCGAAGGGAAAGAGAGCCGAGTTCGGCTCGTCCATGTAGCGCGACATGAAGCGTTCGGCGCCGTTGCGCGGCATGTGGCTCAGGTCGCCGTGCGCCGGCCGGCCGGTGGGCAGTTGCGCATAATAGAGCGGTTCCTGGCCCACCGCCCGCGGCAGGCTGGCAGGCAGCTTGCCCGAAGGATTCACGTCGCCAAAGAGCACGTCCGTCAACGCCGGTCCGGCCTCGATGCCGGGGCTCCACGCTTCCAGGATCGCGGGCACGTGTCCGGCGGCCCACTTGATCTGCAAGGGACGGCCGGCGAGCACAATCAGAATCACCGGCTTGCCCGTAGCCACCACCGCTTCGAGCAGCTTCTCCTGCGCGCCGGTAAAGCCCAGGTGCGCGCGGCTGGCGGCCTCGCCTTCCATCCAGCTCGCGCTCTCACCCAGCGCCAGGATCACCACGTCCGCCTTCTTCGCCGTCTCCACTGCCTCGGCAATCGTCTTGGCGTCCCCGGGCTCGGGCACATTCTTCGCTCCCGCAATCGTTCCCGTGAAACTCATCCGTCGCAGCACGTTTTCGTCTTCGCCGCTCAGCAGGCCACATCCCTCGGCGTAGAGCAGCCGGTCGCCCAGCCGCTTTTCCAGCGCAGTCTTCAGCGTCACCACGTATTTCGGATCGCCGCTCACCGCCCACGCCCCCAGCATCTCGCGCTGGTTGTCGGCCAGCGGCCCGATCAGCGCCACCTTTTTCGCCTTCGCCTGCAGCGGCAACAGCGCGCCGATGCCCTCCACGGGATCGTTCTTGAGCAGCACGAAGGTCTCCGCGGCGATCCGGCGCGCGGCCTCGCGGCCCTGCGGCGTTGGCGCGTAGGCAGGCCCAGGCGTGGTGTAGGGATGATCGAAGAGCCCCAGCGCAAACTTGACCCGCAAAACGCGGCGCACCGCTTCGTCGATGACGGACTCGGAAATCAGGCCGCTCCGCACCTGCCCCGCAAGAGCCGTGCCATACAGGCCGCCCTCCATGTCCATGTCCACCCCGGCTTCCAGCGCCTTGCGCGCCACCGTGGGACCGTCGCCAATGGAGTGGTTCTCAAGCTCCTTCACCGCCCCCCAGTCGCTCACCACAAAGCCGTCGAAACCCCACTCCTTGCGCAGCACCTGGGTCAGCGTGAACGGATTGGCGCTGGCCGGAACGCCGTTGATGGAGTTGAACGAACTCATCACCGTGGCCACGACCGCCTCCACCGCGGCTCGATAGGGCTCCAGGTACACCTGCCGCAGCGTAATCTGGCTCATGTCCACTGCGTTGTAGTCGCGCCCCGCAATCGCCGCGCCGTAGGCCGCAAAATGCTTCACGCATGCCGCCACAGAGTCCGGCTTTGACAGGTCGCCCCGCTGGTAGCCCCGCACCCAGGCACGCGCCAGGGCGGAGCCCAGGTAGGGATCTTCGCCGCCCGACTCGATGATGCGACCCCAGCGCGGGTCGCGCGCAATATCCACCATGGGCGAAAACACCCAGCGAATGCCATCGGCGCGGGCCTCCGTTGCGCCGTAGCGCGCCACGGTTTCGACAGCCGCCGCATCCCAGCTTGCGGCCAGCGCCAGCGGCACGGGAAAGGTGGTGCGGTGACCGTGGATCACATCGAGTCCGAACAGAATCGGAATGTGCAGCCGCGACTTCTCCATGGCGATCTGCTGGTAGTGGTTGGTCGCCTCGGCTCCCACCACATTGATGAACGAACCCACCTCGCCCCGCGCCGCCATCTCGTCGTAGCGCAGGTTATTGGCGCCCGGACCGGTCTTGTAGCCGGCGGAGTACTGCACCAGTTGCCCAATCTTCTCCTCGAGTGTCATCTGCTTCAGCAGCGACTCCACGCGCTTGTGCACATCCTTCGCGGCCAGCTGCGTGTTCGAGGGCGGCGCGCCTTGCGCGTGGGCGCAGACGGCCGTGGCAAAGAACGCTGAAAACACGGCATAGAAAAGAAAACGAAGACGGTTTATCATGGCGTGGTCATCATAAATCGCGGGGCGCGCGGCCGTCAGCGCGGACGCCCCTCCGCCCGGCGTCCCCGGCCCAAATAAAAGTTATGCTTCTTCGCCAAAATCCTGTCGCCGGATAGCCCGTCGATGCTCTAGTCTTTCCACGTGATCAGTGTGAAAAGGTTCCTTGTCCATCTGCGAGAGGCGCTCTGGCTGGCCCTTGAACATGATGTACTGAACACCGCCAAAGCCGCCGCCTATTCCGGCATGCTGATGCTCTTTCCCGCCCTGGCCATGCTGGCCGCCCTTCTCTCTCAGGTTTCTGAGGCCTCCAGTTTCATGGGCGAGGTGCGCGCCGCCTTCGAGCAGTTCCTGCCCGCTGACTCCATGACGCTGCTGCAGGCGCTCATGCAGACGCGCCGACTTCACTCTGCACAGATCATTCTTTCCGCCACCGGCCTCACCCTCTTTGCCGGCCTGGGCATGATGCTCTCATTTATGGAGGGCTTCCGCCGCGCCTACCGCATCCGCCGCGACGATTGGGGGTTCTGGCAGCGCCGCGTGCGCGCCCTTGTTCTGGTGCCCATGGTGCTGGTTCCGCTGTCGCTGGCCACGCTCATCCTGGTCTTCGGCCGCGAAATCGAGGGCTGGATGATTGATAAAGCCGGTCATGAGCTGCGCTTCATGCTCCTTATCTTCTGGCGCATGGTGCGGTGGAGCGTGGCTGTCACCGCCAGCGTGGGCGTGCTGGGCGCGCTCTACCATTTCGGCACCCGGCGCACCGAGCACTGGGCGCAGGTGGGCCCCGGCGCCATCGCCGCCACCATCATGTGGTTCCCCGCCACGCTGGCTTACGGCTGGTACGTCACCCGCATTGCCCACTATTCGATCTTCTACGGCTCCTTCGGCGCCGGCATTGTCACCCTGGTCTGGCTCTATATCGTCACCTTCAGCGCGCTCATGGGCGCCGAGCTCAACGGCGTGCTCTTTCGCGCCCGGCAGGACAAGGACGCCGCCCGGCAAAAGAGCCACCCTGATGCCCTCAACTTGTAACAGCGGCAGCCATCGCATTTTCCGCATAGCTGCGGAAGCAGCCGCTCTTTACGCGCGGCAGCGGCGCCTGCGCGCCCGCCGCACGCGAAACGATCGAAGCGCGAGAGCTTTTCTCGCAAGACTACAAAATCTTCTTTCCGAAGGCGGAGCATGCAAGCTCGACGGCAAGATCGGCGGTGCGGTTGTGCTCGTCGATAACAGGATTGACCTCGACCATTTCGAAGCTGATCATGCGGCCATGGTCGGCAATGATCTCCATGGCAAGATGGGCTTCGCGGTAAGTGGCTCCCCCGCGGACAGGGGTGCCAACACCGGGAGCGTCTTCAGGATCGATCCAGTCCATGTCGAGCGAAACGTGATAGCCGGCGGTGCCGCGGCTGGCGGTGCGAAGAGCTTCTTCCATCACCGCGCGCATGCCGCGCTCGTCGATGTCGCGCATGGTGTACACATGGGCAATGCCGGCGCGGCGGATGTTTTCACGTTCGGCCGCGTCGATGTCGCGCACGCCGATGAGAACGGTGTTTTCTGGTGAGACCTTGGGGGAGTAGCCGAAGATTCCGGCCAGGGATTGAGGTCCAAGACCCACCAGGGCGGCCAGGGGCATGCCGTGCACATTGCCGCTGGGAGTGGTTTCCGGAGTATTGATGTCGGAGTGGGCGTCGATCCAAAGCACGCCAATCGACTGGCCCTGGCGGCGGTGGAACTCGGCGGCCCCGGAGACCGTGCCCACGGCCAGAGAGTGATCGCCGCCCAGCACCAGGGGAGTCTGGCCGTCTTCGAGCGTCTTGAGCACGGCTTTGGCGGTGCGCGTACAGGTTTCGGTAATCTCTTTCAGGTAGCGGGCTCTTTCGTTGCCGTGGCCCTGGGTTTCGGCAATCTCCACGCGGATGTTGCCGCCGTCGGTAACCTTGTGGCCAAGGGCTTCAAGACGGGGCTCCAATCCGGCAACCCGCATGGCGGAGGGGCCCATGTCCACCCCGCGGCGGCTGGCGCCCATATCGAGCGGCACGCCGATGATGCGGATCGCTCGCCCCGCGCGCGATGAAGAGCATCTGGATTCTTGCAATGGCCCCTGAGTCTTGGTCCCGGCGCGGCTTGACATGCGAATCACCTTCGGTGCGGTATTTGTACCGGACGAACCGTCTCCTGGACCAGACAATCGGCCCTGCCTGGATGTTCGTTCCGGCAGAGGATGGCTTTCCCCCGAAAGGGCTATTAAACCAGATTCACGTGAGAGTATGATGACGCAGAGCAGTTTTTCCATCGGACAAGATGAAAGGCCGGCCCGCGGGGAGCCCTTTCCCGGTAGTGGAGCGGACGCAAAGCCGGGACGATGAGAAAGCGCGCACCGCGGCATCGCCGCCGAGAGCAGTGTCGTTCACGATGAAGAGATTGTTTGTTGCGCTCGTGCTGATTCACTGCTGGACACCGGCAATCAGTGGAGCAGAACCTGAGCCGCTGACTGCACTGCGCGCCATCCACGACCTGTCGAAAGCAGAAGCGAGCAGAGCCTTGCCGGTGGCATTCGAGGCGACCGTTACCTACTACCACCCGGTTTTCCGCTATCTATTCGTGCAGCAAGGCGATGCGGCTATCTTTGTGCTGGCGCCGGCATCGACGGCGGTCGCTCCCGGCGACCGCGTGCTGATCAAGGGCGTGACGCACTCGGAGTTCCGGCCAGATGTGATTGCCGACAGCGTGACCGTAGTCGGACACGGGACGCTGCCGAAGCCACTGCCGGCAACCTTCCACATGCTGATGAGCGGAAAGTACGACTGCCGGTATGTGAGAGTAAGGGGGAGGGTACGGGCTGCGGATCTTGTTCTGCGGCCTGATGTGCGCAATCCAGAGACGTTCACGACGCATCTTGCCTATCTTGAGCTGATCACCGATGGCGGTTCCATTGACGTACTGGTGAACAGCTCCGACGAAGCGCCGCTGAAGAACCTGCTGGATGCGGATATAGAAGTCACCGGGGTACAAAACGGACAATACGACGGCAAGTGGCACCAACTGGGCTCGCTGGTGCGGGCATGGTCGTATTCCGATGTCAAGGTTCTGAGGCGGGCAAGAACCAGCCCGTGGTCGCTGCGCGATACCCCCATGGGGGATATGCTGACCGGCTATCGCGTGGACGACAAGTCGCCGCGCGTTCTGGTACACGGGACGATTACGTACTACCAGCCGGGCTACTACCGGCCAGGTTCGGCGATTGTGCTGCAAAACGGCACGGAAACGCTGTGGGTGCAGAGCCTGACTGATAAGCCCCTGCGAATCGGAGACATGGCCGTGGCAACGGGATTTCCGGCGGTTGCCAACGGTGCGCCGACACTCGCCCACGCGGAGGTGAAGGACGAAGCCGAATACCTGCCCATTACGCCAATGAACGTGACGTGGGAGGATCTGGGCAGTGCGGACAACGCTGGAAAGTATCACTACAACCTGGTTTCCATCGAGGGGCGAGTGCTGAGCGAGGCGCGGGAAGCTTCGCAGGACGAGTATTTTCTGGCCGCAGACGGACATCTCTTTTCGGCCATCTTCCACCATCCCGACTCCACCGCCGAGCAGGAGTTGCCGGTAATGAAGAGGGTTCCGGCGGGCGCACGCGTGAGAGTGACGGGCATCTGCATCCTCGAAGACAGTGCGTTGTTTTCAGGAAGCGCGCCGTTCAAGATCCTGCTGCGTTCGTTTGACGACGTGGCCGTGGTGGCGGACCCGCCGTTCTGGAGCGTTCGCAACCTGGTGCGCACGGTGGGTCTTCTGCTTTTTCTGCTGCTTGCCGTGGGACTGTGGAACTGGGGACTGGAAAGAAAGGTGCGGCGCCAGACGGCAGCGCTGCGGAAGCGCATCGAGGAGGAAGCGGCGCTGGAGCGGCGCACTTCGCAGCTTGAGCAGCGCCGCAGCCGCATCCTGGAGCATATCAACGGCAATCAGCCGCTGGCCGGCATTCTGGAGGAGGTGACGGAGCTGGTTTCCTTCCATATGGGCGGCGTATCCTGCTGGTGCGAGGTGGCGGATGGAGCGCGGCTGGGCAGCGCGCCGCCAAACGCCACGGAGGCGCGTGCGGCCGCGGTAGAGATTCCTTCGCGCTCCGGGCCCCCGCTCGGAAAGCTCTTTGCCGGGCTTGTCTTGGGCTCCGCGGCATCGCCGGAAGAAGTTGAAGCGCTGGCGATGGGGTCGAAGCTGGCGGCGCTGGCCATTGAAACACGGCGCATGTATGCCGATCTGGTCCATCGCTCCGAGTTCGACCTGCTGACCGACATCCTGAATCGCTTCTCCCTGGAAAAGAATCTGGAGCGGCAGATTGAAGAGGCGCGCGAGAATGCCACCATTTTCGGACTGGTCTACATCGACCTGGACGACTTTAAACAGGTGAATGACCAGTATGGCCACAATGTAGGCGACCAGTATTTGCAGCAGGTGGCCCTGCGCATGAAGCGGCAGTTGCGCGGCGGCGACATGCTGGCGCGGCTGGGAGGCGACGAGTTTGCCGCGCTGATTCCCACCGTGCGCAACCGCGCCGAAGTGGAGGAGATTGCGCTGCGCCTGGAGCGTAGCCTGGACGAAACATTTGCCGTGAATGGCTATCGGCTGCGCGGCACCGCCAGCGTGGGTATTGCCCTCTACCCGGAAGACGCCGACACCCGTGACGGCCTGCTGACCGCCGCCGATACCAGGATGTACGCCGCCAAAAACGCCAAACAACAGGCCGGCTCGATGCAGAACGGCCCGGCACCTTCGCTGGACAAGGATGCATAAGAAGAGGTCCGGCCAAAGCCGGACCTCGTGAGCTGCAACAGAAAGCGCCGTCGCGGGCCGCAGCTACTCGGCCGCCATCTCCTCGGCTTCGCCTTCCTGCCGCATCATCTCCAGTTCGCGCTCCTCGGCTTCTCTCTCGGCGTGAACTTCCTGCTGTACGCGGGCCGCCGCTTCCTCGAGTTCGGGCGAGAGCTGCACGTTGCGGTAGTACTCCAGGCCCGTGCCGGCGGGGATGAGGCGTCCGACGATCACGTTCTCCTTGAGGCCGCGCAGGTTGTCGATGGCGCCGTTGATGCTGGCTTCCGTGAGCACGCGCGTGGTCTCCTGGAAGCTGGCGGCGGAGATAAAGCTGTCCGTCGAGAGCGAGGCCTTGGTGATGCCCAGCAACAGCGGACGGCCAATGGCCGGACGGCCGCCGTTGGTCAGCACGCGCTCGTTCTCCTCGCGGAAGCGGAAACGATCGACCTGCTGCTCGAGGAGGAAGCTGGTATCGCCCACCTCGTCGATGCGCACCCAGCGCAGCATCTGGCGAACAATCACCTCGATGTGCTTGTCGCTGATGGCCACGCCCTGCAGACGGTACACTTCCTGGATTTCGTTCACCAGGTAAGCCTGCAGTTCCTTTTCGCCCAACACGGCAAGAATGTCATGCGGGTTGAGGGGACCGTCCATCAGAGGATCGCCAGCCCGCAGCCGCTCGCCTTCCTGCACGTTGACGTGAATGCCGCGCGGCACCGAGTACTCGCGCTCGTCGCCGTTGTCGGCGGCGACGTAGATCTTGCGCTGCCCCTTGGCAACCTCGCCGAAGCGAACCACGCCGTCGATTTCGCTGATGATGGCGGTCTCGCGCGGCTTGCGCGCCTCAAAGAGCTCCACCACGCGGGGCAAACCGCCGGTGATGTCCTTGGTGCGCGTCGACTCCTTGGGAATCTTGGCCAGCACGTCGCCGGGACCGACTTCGTCGCCCTCCTGCACCATGAGGTGCGCGCCGCGCGGCAGCAGATAGCGCTTGTGGCTCTTGTCGCCTTTGATCACAAACGCCGGCTGGCGCTTTTCATCGGGCGAGTCCGCTACCACCCAGCGTGAGAGGCCGGTCACTTCGTCCACCTCTTCGTTGAGCGTGATGCCTTCCTGCAGATCCTTGAACTGGACCGTGCCGCCGATTTCGGTCAGGATGGCATAGGTGTAGGGATCCCACTCCGCCAGCAGCTCTCCCAGCTTCACCGGCGAGCCGTCCCCGGCGCGTAGGCGGGCGCCGTAAACCACCTGGTAGCGCTCCTTTTCACGGCCGCGCTCGTCCACAATGGCCACCGAACCGGACCGGTTCATCGCCACGTGAGAGCCATCCTTGCTTTGAACGGTATTGAGGTTGATGTAGCGCACGAAGCCGTTGTTCTTGGCGTCCAGGCGCGACACCTCGGCCACGCGGCTGGCGGTGCCACCCACGTGGAAGGTGCGCATGGTAAGCTGCGTGCCCGGCTCGCCGATGGACTGCGCCGCGATGACGCCCACGGTTTCGCCCAGTTCAACCAGGCGGCCCGAGCCGAGGTTGCGGCCATAGCAAAGTGTGCAGACGCCGCGCCGCGACTCGCAGGTGAGCACGGAACGGATCTTGACTTTCTCCACGCCCGCCCCCTGGATGGCCGAGGCAACCTCCTCGTCGATGGGCTGGTTCACATCCACCACGATGTTGCCGTCGTAGTCCTTGATGCGCTCCAGCGAGACGCGGCCGATGATGCGGTCGCGCAATTCTTCGATAATCTCGCCCGACTCGACGATGGATCCGACGTAGATGCCTTCCACGGTGCCGCAGTCGTACTCGGTAACGATGACGTCCTGCGCCACATCGACAAGCCGCCGGGTAAGGTAGCCCGAGTCGGCGGTCTTGAGCGCCGTGTCGGCCAGCCCCTTGCGCGCGCCGTGCGTCGAAATGAAGTACTCGAGCACCGTCAGGCCTTCGCGGAAGTTGGCCGTGATGGGCGTTTCAATGACTTCGCCGGAAGGCTTGGCCATCAGGCCGCGCATGCCGGAAAGCTGGCGAATCTGCTGCTTGGAGCCGCGGGCGCCGGAGTCGGCCATGATATAGATGGGGTTCATGGCCCCGTCTTCATCGTCCTTCTTCATCTTGTTGAACATCTTGTCGGCCACCTGGTCGGTAACTGCGGACCACATCTGGATGACCTTGTTGGAGCGTTCGCCGTTGGTGATGGCGCCGTCGAGATACTGCTTCTGCACCTCGATGACCTTCTGATCGTGCTCGCGCACGATCTCGTACTTCTCGGGGGGGATGACCATGTCATCAAGACCCACGGAAAGACCCGAACGCGTAGCGTAATGGAAGCCCAGCGACTTGATGCGGTCAAGCATGGAGACCGTCCGTTCCAGCCCCAGGCTCTGGTTGCAGTAGTTCACCAGTTGGCCGATGCCTTTCTTCTTGAGCAGGCCGTTGATATAGGGCAGACCCGGCGGCAGCGCGTCGTTGAGAATGGCGCGGCCCACGGTGGTGTTGATGTATTCCTTGTTGAAGTCCACCGGCTCGGTATGGGTCAGGTCCTGATCGTCGTAGGCCGTGGTCATGTCCAGAACCTTGCCGGTGTAGCGCAGGCGGATAGGCGAAAGCGTCTCCACTTCTCCAGCCTCCAGCGCCATGAGAACTTCCTCGATGTTGGCAAAGATGCGGCCTTCGCCCCGGGCGCCCTTCTTGGCTTTGGTGAGGTAGTAGAGGCCAAGCACCATGTCCTGGGTGGGCACGGTGATCGGTTGGCCGGAGGCCGGCGACAGAATATTGTGCGAAGCCAGCATGAGCACGCTGGCCTCGATCTGCGCCTCGGGCGAAAGCGGAATGTGCACGGCCATCTGGTCGCCGTCAAAATCGGCGTTGAAGGCGGTACACACCAGCGGATGGATCTTGATGGCCTTGCCCTCGACCAGCACCGGCTCAAAGGCCTGAATGCCGAGACGGTGAAGCGTAGGAGCGCGGTTGAGCAGGACGGGATGGTCCTTGATGACCTCTTCCAGAATGTCCCAGACCACCGACTCCTGCATCTCCACCATTTCCTTGGCCTGCTTGATGGTGGTGCAGTGGCCGGTCTGCTCCAGACGGTGATAGATGAAGGGCTTGAAAAGCTCGAGCGCCATCTTCTTGGGCAGTCCGCACTGGTGCAGCTTCAGCTCCGGTCCCACCACAATGACGGAGCGGCCGGAGTAGTCCACGCGCTTGCCGAGCAGGTTCTGGCGGAAACGGCCCTGTTTGCCCTTGAGGGTATCGGAGAGAGACTTGAGCGGGCGGTTGTTGGCGCCGCGCAGCACGCGGCCGCGGCGGCCGTTGTCGAAGAGGGCATCGACGGCCTCCTGCAGCATGCGCTTCTCGTTGCGCACAATCACTTCCGGCGCGTGCAGGTCCATGAGCTTCTTCAAGCGGTTGTTGCGGTTGATCACGCGCCGGTAGAGGTCGTTCAGATCCGAAGTGGCAAAGCGGCCGCCATCGAGAGGAACCAGAGGACGCAACTCGGGAGGAATCACCGGCAGCACATCCAGAATCATCCAGTGCGGCTTGTTGCTGGACTTGCGGAAGGCCTCCACCACCTTGAGGCGCTTGGCATACTTGATCTTCTTCTGCGCCGAGGTCTCGGTCCGCATGCGCTCGCGCAGTTCGATGGCCAGTTCGTCCACATTGACGCGCTTGAGCAGTTCCTTGATGGCCTCGGCGCCCATCATGGCCTTGAAGCCTGAAGGACGGAACTGCTGGTCGAGATCGCGAAACTTGTTTTCGTCCTTGATGATCTCGCGCTCTTTTACCGGCGCGTCGCCGGGATCGACCACAACATAGGACTCGAAGTAGAGAATGCTCTCCAGGTCGCGCAGAGAGATGTCGAGCAGATGGCCGATGCGCGAGGGCAAACCCTTGAAGAACCACACGTGCGAGCACGGCGAAGCCAGCTCGATGTGCCCCATGCGCTCGCGGCGCACTTTGCTGACCGTCACTTCCACGCCGCACTTGTCGCAGATCACGCCGCGGTGCTTCATGCGCTTGTACTTGCCGCAGAGGCACTCCCAATCGGTGACGGGACCGAAGATGCGGGCGCAGAAAAGCCCGTCGCGCTCCGGCTTGAAGGTGCGGTAGTTGATGGTTTCCGGTTTGGTAACCTCGCCATGCGACCAGCTGCGGATCTTCTCCGGCGATGCCAGCATGATGCGGATGGCGTCGAAGTCGGTAATCGGGCTGGTAAGCTCAAACGGGTTGGAACGGAACAAGGCGACCCTCCTTGGCGGGCTTGATTGCGCCCCGCCTCAGGTTCTCCCGGGGTTCTTGAAGGATTCTTCCTTCCCGGGAAGCGGCGTGCGCCGCTTTTGGGAAGAATCCTGAATACTCTTCGCCTTCAGCTTTCAACCACCAGCTTTCAACTGCTTTGCCGGCCCCGCCCAAAAACTGCGGGCTCCAACATGCGAGCTGAGAGTTGAAAGCCCCTCGCTGCTCTTAATCCGCCACCGCCGCCACTTCCGGCGCGGGCGCCTTGCGGCCAATCTCCGCGCGCTTGATCAGTTCCACGTCAAGGCACAGAGACTGCAGCTCGCGGATCAGTACGTTGAAGGATTCCGGCACGCCAGGTTCAATGGCCGCCTCGCCCTTGACGATGGCCTCGTAAATCTTGGTGCGGCCGGATACGTCGTCGGACTTGGCGGTCAGCAGTTCCTGCAGGATGTAGGCGGCGCCGTAAGCCTCCAGCGCCCAGACTTCCATTTCGCCAAAGCGCTGCCCGCCGAACTGCGCCTTGCCGCCCAGCGGCTGCTGGGTGATGAGCGAATACGGCCCGATGGAACGCGCGTGGATTTTGTCGTCCACCAGGTGCGAGAGCTTGAGCATGTAGATGTAGCCCACAGTGACGGGCTGCTCAAACGCCTCGCCGGTCATGCCGTCGTAGAGCGGCGTCTTGCCCGATTCAGGCAAGCCGGCGGCCGACAGAAGCGACTTGATCTCGTTCTCCTGAGCACCGTCGAAGACCGCGGTCCCAAACCAGATGCCGCGCTTCATACCGGCCGCGACGCGCAGAAGCGTTTCGTCGTCGAGATCCAGAAGCTGGCCCAGCGTCGCGGTTCCGGCAAACTCCTTCTTCATCAGCTCGCGCGTGTAAGCGGCTCCGCTGTTGGCCGCCACCAGCGCGGCGACCTTCTGGCCCAGTTCGTGCGCCGCCCAGCCCAGGTGGGTCTCAAGCACCTGGCCCACATTCATACGCGAAGGAACGCCCAGCGGGTTCAAAACAATCTCCACCGGCGTGCCGTCGGGCAGATAGGGCATGTCCTCTTCAGGAAGAATGCGCGCGATGACGCCCTTGTTGCCGTGGCGGCCGGCCATCTTGTCGCCCACCGAAAGCTTGCGCTTCATGGCCACGTAAACCTTGACCAGCTTGATGACGCCGGGAGGCAGTTCGTCGCCTTTCTGCAGCTTGGCGATCTTCTCGTTGGTGATCTTGCGCAGCACCTCGATCTGCCGCGAGGTCATCTCCTCGATCTCGTCGATCTGCTCGTTGACGCGAGGATCCTTGTCAGCGTAACGGATGCGCTTGAGGTTCTTGGTGGAGATGCGCTCAATGGTCTCGCGGTCCAGAATCGCGCCCTTGGTGAGCAGGCGCTTGTTGGTGCGCTCGTCGTGCAGGTCGGCCAGCACCTCCTTGCCGCCCAGAATGCCGTCCAGGCGCTTCAAACGCTCGTCGGTGAGAATGCGAATCTCGTCGCCCAGGTTCTTTTCGAGCTTGGCCACGTACTCGGCCTCGATCTGCTTGGCGCGCTCGTCCTTCTCCTGCCCCTTGCGGCTGAAGATCCTGACATCCACCACCGTGCCCTCGATGCCCGGAGGACAGGTGAGCGAGGCGTCGCGCACGTCGCCGGCCTTTTCGCCGAAGATGGCGCGCAGCAGTTTCTCTTCTGGCGTCAGTTGCGTCTCGCCCTTGGGCGTTACCTTGCCGACCAGGATATCGCCGTGCCGGATCTGAGCGCCGATGCGGATGATGCCGCTCTCGTCCAGATCGCGCAGGGCGTGCTCGCTGACGTTGGGAATGTCGCGCGTGATTTCCTCGGGACCCAGCTTGGTGTCGCGGGCCTCGATCTCAAACTCCTCGATGTGCACCGAGGTGTAGTAATCCTCGCGCACCAGCTTTTCGCTGATGAGAATGGCGTCCTCGAAGTTGTAGCCGCGCCAGGGCATGAAGGCCACCAGCACGTTGCGGCCCAGCGCCAGCTCGCCTTGCTCGGTGCAAGGTCCGTCCGCAATCACCTGGCCCTTCAGCACCCGCTCGCCCTCGCGCACCACCGGCTTCTGGTTGATGCAGGTGTTCTGATTGGAGCGCTTGAACTTGATCAGCTGATAGATGTCGCTGCCCACCTCGCGCGAAAGCTGCGTGGGATGGTGCTCGCCCTCGACGCGTACGATGATGCGCTCGGAATCGACCGAATCGACGATGCCGTTGCGCTTGGCCAGCACCACGGCGCCCGAGTCGCGGGCCGTCACGCCTTCCATGCCGGTGCCCACCAGCGGAGCCTCCGCCACCAGCAGGGGAACGGACTGGCGCTGCATGTTGGCGCCCATCAGCGCGCGGTTGGCGTCGTCGTGCTCGAGAAACGGCACCAGCGAGGCTGCCACCGAAACCAGCTGCTTCGGCGAAACGTCGATATAGTCCACCTCGGCGCGGTTCACGAGAACAAAGTTGCCCTGGCGGCGCGCATTCACCAGATCCTCGGTGATCAGGCCGTTTTCGTCGAACTCGATGTTGGCCTGGGCGATGGTGTGCTTGTCCTCTTCCCACGCGGAGAGATAGAAGCTGTAAGGCACCGCCTCGATGAGACGCTTGCCGGCCTTCTGCAACCCCGCGTTCAGGCGCTGCATCTCCTCCTTCTCAATGTGATCGCCCACGCGCAGACCGCTTCCCCCCGCGTTGGCAATCTCCACGTAGTCGAGAATGCGCGATTCCTTCACCTTGCGGTAGGGCGACTCGATGAAACCGAACTCGTTGATGCGCGCAAAACACGAAAGCGAACTGATCAGACCGATGTTCGGACCCTCCGGCGTCTCGATGGGGCAGATGCGCCCGTAGTGCGTCGGATGCACGTCGCGCACCTCAAAGCCGGCCCGCTCTCGGCTCAAACCGCCCGGCCCCAGCGCCGACAAGCGCCGCTTGTGGGTGATCTCGGAGAGCGGGTTGGTCTGGTCCATGAACTGCGAAAGCTGCGAGGAGCCGAAGAACTCGCGGATGGCCGCCATCACCGGCTTGGCGTTGATCAGGTCGTGCGGCATGGCCGTCGACAGCTCCTGATACACGCTCATCTTCTCCTTGATGGCGCGCTCCATGCGCACCAGGCCGATGCGGAACTGGTTCTCCATCAGCTCGCCCACCGCGCGCACGCGGCGGTTGCCCAGATGGTCAATGTCATCCACCACGCCGATGTTCTTGCGCAGTTTAAGCAGGTAGCGGATGGTGGAGTAGAAATCCTCCGGGGTCAGGGTGCGGTGATCGAGACCCGTCGAATCCTGGTTCTCATAAAGCTTGATGTTGAACTTCAGCCGGCCCACCCGCGAGAAGTCGTACTTGCGCGGGTCGAAGAACATGCCCTCGAAAAGCGCCGTAGCCGTATCCAGGGTCGGCGGATCACCGGGGCGCAGCTTGCGGTAAATCTCCACCAGCGCCTCTTCGGGCTTGTGAATGGCGTCGCGCTTCAGAGTGTTGGCAATGATGTTGCCCACGTCGTCGCGCTCCGGGAAGAACACCTCAAAGGAGGCCGCCCCGCTGGAGAGAATCTTGTGCAGGCGGTCGGCGGTCACCTCGGTGTTGGCTTCCACAAGAACCTCGCCGGTGGTGGTGTCTACCACGTCGGCCGCGGTCACGGCGCCATCCAGTTCGGCAGACTCGACCTCGATCTTTTCGATGCTCGCGGCGCGAATGGCCTTCAGGGTGTTCGCCGTGATCTTGCGCCCGGAATGGGCTATCTCCTCGCCCTTGGCAAGCACCGCATGCGCCGGCTTGGAGCCGAGCAGGTGCGTGCTGGCGTGCGCATCCTGCGGAACCACCCAGAAAAGCTTGCCGTCCTCGATCTGCAGGCGATCCACGGTATAGAACGTCTTGAGAATCTCTTCGTCGGAACGCAGGCCCAGAGCGCGCAGAAAGATGGTGCCCAGGAACTTCCGCTTGCGGTCGATGCGCACATAAAGCGTGTTCTTCTGGTCGTACTCGAACTCCACCCAGGAGCCGCGATAGGGAATGATCTTGCCCAGGAAATAGGTGCGGTTATTGGCCGTCTCAAAAAACACGCCCGGCGAACGGTGCAGCTGCGAAACGATCACACGCTCGGTGCCGTTGACGATAAAGGTGCCGTTGGGGGTCATCAGCGGAATATCGCCAAAAAAGACCTCCTGCTCCTTGATGTCGCGAACCGTCTTGTTGCCGGTCTCCGGATCCTTGTCGTAGATGGTCAGGCGCACGGTGACCTTCAACGGCGCGGAGAAGGTCATGCCACGCTCTTCGCACTCCTGCTGGTCGTACTTCAACTGCAGGCTCACCGGGTCGCCGCACTTATTGCAGAAGTCGGGGATGTTCTTGTTGTAGGCTCCGCACTTCTGGCAGAGTACGTCGCCAGGGAGAAACGGATCGGTGATCACCATATGCCCGCACTGCACGCAGGCGGTGCGCAGGTGATGCAGCCCTTTCAAGTGGCCGCACTTGCACTCCCAGTTGCCAATGGCAAAATCCACAAAGTCCAGTTGCGAAATGCCGCGAAAGTCGGTGATCGGAAAAACCGACATGAACACCGACTGCAAGCCGGAGTCGTCCCGCTCGTTAGGCAATTTGTCCATCTGCAGAAAACGCTCGTAGGAACGCCTCTGCACTTCGATCAGGTTGGGAATGTGGGTGGCGGTGGGAATCTTGGAAAAATCGAGCCGGCTGCGAATCGCGCGCTTCTCGTTGGGCATGTTCACTCCTGAGACTCATTCCATCAGCGTCCGCCGCGGCGGCCCGACCCAGCGCCCGAGTCTCTCTGGCGCCGGCTGATTACGGTAAGTAAAGTCGATCAAACAGGCTGGACCACTGCATGGATTCAGCCGTCACTCCCGATGCGCCAGGACCTTTCCACCATTTCGCCGGCGCCGCGCAGCATCTCCTCTTGGGTCAAACACATTCCGTGAGCGTTGCATCAAAGACGCATGGAAGGCATTGCCGCACACCCCAAAGGTGCGCTATGCTGCGCACAACCGAGGAAGCCTGCGAAACGCTGGAGGCCGAAGTTGGATCTGCGCACAAAAGGAGAAGCGACGAATCTCGCACTTTGACCCGCCCCCTCTGTCGGCATGAGGCACGAAAAGCCCGCAAGGACGCAACGCCTCACGAGCGCGGCTCAATGGCCAGTGCCCAAATCCAAATTCTTCTTTGCTGTTCTCGCCGATCCCAAAGCTCGCTTCTGCCGCCGCTCGCCTGCTCTTGCCACGCGCCAACAGGAACCCGCCTAACCTGTTGACCTAAAGCTGCCTATTCTCTTCCAGAGTGCTTTGAAAATCCTGAACCCCACTCTGATCCTCTAGACTCTTGCGCCCCACATGATTCGATCAACACGCGCTCTCCAACCCCTCATCCCCGCAAAAACGGATGAACAGGGAAACGCCGTCGAAACGCGCAACCTTTATGGTAGCGCGTCCCGGCGACGCTTGCAAGCGCTCAATCTACTTAATCTCGATGGTGGCGATGCCTTCAAACTTCTTCTTGATAGCCTCGGCCTCTTCCTTGGTTGCCGACTCCTTCAAGGGCTTCGGTGCGCCATCCACCAGATCCTTGGCTTCCTTCAGTCCGAGCGAGGTAACTTCGCGCACCGCCTTGATGGTATTGATCTTATTGGCGCCAAAGTCCTTCAGAATCACCTGAAATTCCGTCTTCTCCTCGACTGCCGGCGCTGCCGCGCCTGCCGCGCCGCCCGCCACAACAACCGGGGCCGCCGCCGCCGCCGAAACGCCAAGCCGCTCTTCCAGCTTCTTCACCAGAGCCGCTGCTTCCAGCAGGCTAAGGGATACAATTTGCTCTTCCAACTGCGCTAAATCCGCCATTTTTCTCTCCAATCCGATACGTTTGAAATGGGTATTTCCGGCCGGAAGCTCAAGCTGAAGGTTTCCGATGCGCCAGACATGCGCCCCCTCGTCCCTGCTACCGCCAAAACTCTTGAAACGTCTCTCCGCTTTCAGCCCTTCCCGGCGCACCCGGCAATTCCGCTTCCGGCCCGAAAAGCCAACGGCGGATAGCCGACAACGCGCAACCCTCAGGCCGCGGCAAACTTCTCTTTCTCGACGCCCTGGTTCAAAACCACCGCCAGGTCGCGGCCCGTGGCATTGATCACCGTCGCCAGACGCTGCGCCGGGGCATTGATCAGGAAGAGCAGCCTGGCAAAGATCTCCTCCTTGCCCGGCATGGTGGCCAGCGCCTTCACCTCGTCCACATTCAGCAGCTTGCCGTCCACAATGCCCAGCTTGAACTCAAACTCGGCATTCTCGCCGGCCCACTTGGCAAAAACCTTGGCCAGCGCCACCGGATCGCCCGCCGTAAAGGCTACCGAGTTCACGCCCTTCAGACCCTTCAGCGCCTCCTCCACCCTGGTGCCCCGCGCCGAAACCGCCGCCAGCTTGTTCTTGACCACGCGATACTTGCCACCCGCCTCGCGGATCACCTTGCGCAGTTCATAGTCCTTGGACACGGTCAGCTTGGTGAAGGTGCCAATAATCGCCGTCGTGGAGCCTTCCAGCTCCTTGGCCAGCAGCTCAACCTTTTCCGTCTTCTTTGCCTTCGAAATCGCCATTGCCTTCGCTCCGCCAGAACAGGAAACAGGAAGCAGGGATCGGGGAATCAGCCCCCATTAACCTCGCCCCGTCTCCGCCCTCGCCTTCCTGCGCACATGGTGCGCATCGATCCATTTCGCTCCCCCCGGGACTTTGTTCCCAGGGACTTCGTTCCCAGGTCCGCGCATCGCGCTTCCCGGCCGGCAGAGTTGCGGAACCCGGGAACCAGCTCACCCGATTCCCCGCTCCCTATCCCCTGCCTCTTAGTGCTTGCCCGCCGCCTCGGCCACCGCCGCATCCAGCGGCACTCCCGGACCCATGGTCGAACTGAGCGTGACGCTCTTGACATACTTACCCTTGGCCGCCGAAGGCTTGGCGCGAACCACAGCCCCAATCACCATGCTGGCGTTGTCGATCAGCTTTTGCGCGTCGAAGCTCAGCTTGCCCACCGGTACATGCACCAGGCTGGTCTTGTCGGCGCGATACTCCACCTTGCCAGCCTTGATTTCCTTCACCGCCGCGGCCACATCCATGGTCACGGTTCCGGTCTTGGGATTCGGCATCAGGCCCTTGGGACCGAGCACCTTGCCCAGCCGGCCCACCACCTTCATCATGTCGGGCGTGGCGATCAGCGCGTCGAAGGCGGTCCAGCTTTCCTTCTGGATCTTCTCCACCATCTCTTCGCCGCCAACAAAATCCGCGCCCGCCTCGGTGGCTTCCTTTTGCCGGTCGCCGCTGGCGATCACGGCCACAACCTTGGTTTTGCCCAGCCCGTGAGGCAGCACCACCGTGCCGCGCACCATCTGGTCGGCATGCCGCGTATCCACACCCAGACGCATGGTCAAATCAACGGTCTCGTCGAACTTGACATACTTGACTTGTTTGAGAAGATCGACAGCTTCAGGCAGCGAATACACCGGCTTGGTGACAGCGGCGCGCGCCTTGGCAATATTTTTGCTGGTTTTTCTGGCCATTCATCCCTCGTCTCCCACCGCTTCCGCCTGCCCCTTTGCGAGGAACCCAGAGTGCCTTGCCGCACATCGAACGGGTCCGGAAACCGTGGTGCTCTTGACGGCACAGGATTTCCCCTGCGCACATCTACGAATCATAGCGGAACGGCCCGTGAATTGCAACCAACCTCCGCTCCCCGCTTGCTCTCGGCGCACTTTCTCCCAAGCAAGAGAGAGCCAGGCAAAAGAGAGCGTGGAGTGGCGGCCTGGCGGAAACAGCGCAAATATGTTCGAAAAGGCTGGGCGCGGCTGGGCGGCCATGCTAAACGGGGAGAGGAAGAAGTGATACCCGCCCATACCCTGAAAACCGCTGGTTCTGTGACCGATGCTGAAGAGTCGTCCCGGCCATCTCGCCACGCCGCCCTTCGCATCTCATCTCCGGCCCCGGGGAGGCGGACCGAAAACCGGCCACGATCTCCACGCCTGATGTTCTTTCTTCTTTTCCCCCACCCACCTCCTGTGTCAAACTAGCCCCCATGGGGAATAAAGACAAAGGCAGAAAAGAAGTCAAGAAGGCGCCCAAGCCCAAACCAAAGCCGGAACCTGGCCATAAGCGCGAGATCTTTACGCCGGCCCCGCCGAAGTAAGACGCGCGGAACCGATTCAGCCCGATGTGACAGGCGCTGCGGATGCAGGAAGCCTTCTCTGCAAAGAGAGGGCTTTTTTGCGCGCGCATCCCCGCGCCACCGTCGAAAAGGCGCGCCGGAACTGCGTTGCCGCGGAAGCTCTCCGCCTCCTGCCTACACCTTGATGAAGATGCCCCGCCGGTACATCCACCAGGCGATCAGCCACACGGCGAAAAGCACCGCGCAGGACTGGGCGACGGGGGCAAAGACGCCGGCGAACCGGAAGCCGCCGCTGAAAACCGCGATGCAGCTGTCGATCCTGCCCTTGACGAGGTCGTTGAGGCAGTAGATAAAGAGCGAGTTCATGCCTACGACCATCAGTGGAAAGACGGCGCGCCTCAGTTTGAAGACATCGACGAGCAGGTAGAAGAGCAGCAGGCCAAGGATCGACCAGCCGGTGGTGTAAAGCGTGTAGGTGGCTGTCCAGAGCCACTTGTTGATGGGAACGACGGGCGAAAAGGCCAGGCCGAGGGCAAAGGCCGCGGCCATGCCGGAGGCGAGAATCTTCATCTGCGCGGCGCGGGGCCTGCCGCTGCGCAGTAATGTGCCAACCCAGACGCCAAAAAGAACCAAGGGAATCTCGCTGACCAGGTTGAGCGTGACGCAGCTCCACGGCAGGTTCCAGCTCGCCAGGCCCACCCAGCGGTCCAGCCGCGCTCCGGCATTGGTCGCCTGGGCAAAGGCTCCGCCGGCTCCGGGAAAGAGCAGGTAAATGGCGGAGTGGGCGGCGAGTAGAGCGGCTGCCGTCACGACCTGCTTCCACCACTTGAGGCGCATGAGGAAGAAACAGGCGAGATAGGTGATGGCGACGACGGTGAGCACGTTATGAATCGAGAAGTGGGCGCGGCGATCGTCGATGGAGACGAGGATTTGGCTGATGATCACCAGCCGCAGGCAGCGGATGAGCACATGGCGCGTGGTGTCGCACCGGGTAAAGCCCTGCTGGGCGCGGCGGGCGAAGGCATAGGGCATGGCCACACCCGCCATGAAAAGAAAGGCGGGCATGATCAGGTCGTAAAACACGGCGCCGCCCCAGGGGCGGTGCTCAAACTGCTCGGCAATGAGGCGATAGAAGCCGCGGCTGGGAAGCTGGGCAAACCCGAAGCCGTCGGAGACAAGCAGCAGCAGGATGAGGCCGCGGTAGGCATCGAGAGGAAGGAAGCGGGCCCCGGCTTCAGCCTGCGGGCCGCTTGCCGGGGTTGCGGCGCTGAACTGCTGCCGTAAGACCGCTCTCCGCCCGGAAGGTGCGGGAATCGTTGCCATGGCGAGTCTCCCTTTCCTGATCGAGCGCCGCGGACGGTTCGGATGGAAAGGCAAATTGTAGCGCAGAGCGGTCTACGCCTGGCGGCGGCGCTCTTATCCCCAGAGAACAGGCAGCAGGTTCGTGAAATCCGAGGTCTCCAGAACGCAAGTGCCCGGCAGCGGCTTATCGCCGCGCGAGGATGAGCATCAGCCCGAACAGCGCCAGAGGCACCAGGGCCAGCGCCGCATAGAGCAGAAGCTTGCGCAGGCCAGCAGCGCTGCCAGACAGGCGCGGCGGGCGGCGGCCTTCTTCTTCCACGCCCACCAGCTCGGGATGCTCAAGCTCCCAGGCCATCTCCATGGCGGTGGCGTAACGGTGGCGCGGATCGCGCTCCAGAGCGCGGTTGAGAATCTCCTGCAACTGGGGCGAGACGCCGGGGTTGAGCGCGCGCACCGGCGGCGCATCGCGCATCACGCGCTCGTTCATCACCGCGAAGGGATTGGGGCCGCTGAAGGGAGGCTGGCCGGCGAGCATCTCATAGAGGATCACGCCCAGGGCATAAATGTCGCTGCGCTGGTCGCCGCGCTGGCCTTTGACCTGCTCGGGCGCAATGTAGTCGGGCGTGCCCAGGGTGGGCGACAGGCTGGCGAATGTGAGGCGGCGGGCTTCCTCCTTCATGGCAATGCCAAAGTCGATCAGCTTGATGCGGTCCCCGTCCATCACCATGATGTTTTCCGGCTTCATGTCGCGGTGGACCACGCCGTGCTTGTGCATGTAGTCGAGGGCGTCGCAGATGGCGACGGCCAGGCGCACGGCGCGATCCACGGGCAGGCGGCCGTCCGCGTTGAGAACGGAACGCAGAAGGCGGCCCTCGACCCATTCGAGCACCATGTAGAGGCGGCTTCGGCGCTCGTCGTTGAATGTCTTGACCACTCCAGGATGATCGAGTTCCTGGCCGATCTCCTGCTCGCGTTTGAAACGCTCCAGGAGCACCGGGTCGGACTCCATCTGCGGCAGCGGCACCTTGAGCGCCACCGTGCGCCCGCTGTCGAGGTCGGTGGCGCGGAAGAGCGTGGACATGCGGCTCTGGGCCACCACCGCCTCCATGCGGTAGTGATCGAGCCGATCACCAGGCTTCAGTTCGACAGCGGGCTCAGAGGACATGCCTCTTCGATTCTTGCATGCGCGGGCGCGAGAAACACAGCGGAAGAACCGCATGGCGGCGGCCGCCGGCCCGACCCGCTATAGTGGGAGGGAACTTTTGATGCATCGCTGGATGGCATGGACGGCCGCCGTGGTTGCGTGCGCCTGCGCGCTGGCGCCCGTCTGCGCCCGGGCAGGCTCGGGCAGGCTGGGCGGCCGCCAGGACACCGGCTTTCTCAACCGCACAGTCAAGGTGGGACGGGTTGCATATCGCTTCCAGGTGTACCTGCCCGAGGATTGGCGGCGCAACGACCACAAGCTGTGGCCGGTGATCCTGTTTCTGCATGGGCGCGGCGAGCGCGGCACGGAAGGCATGTGGCAAACGCAGATCGGTTTGCCCGAGGCGGTGCGCGACCATCCGGAGCGCTGGCCCTTCGTGATCGTGATGCCGCAGTGCCCACCGCAGAATTTCTGGACCGATCCGGAGATGCTGGCCATGGCCATGGCGGCGCTGAAGCAGGAGACAAAGGAGTTTCACGGCGACCCCGCGCGGACGTATCTGACCGGACTGTCGCTGGGCGGCTATGGAGCCTGGGAGCTGGCCCGCGACTATCCGCGGCGATGGGCTGCCGTGGCCATTGCCGCCGGCGGCATCTTCTGGAGCTATGCGCCGGAACGCTGGCGGAAAGCCGCTACCCTGCCCGCTGACTACGCGCAGGCGATGGGCCGCACGCCACTGTGGCTCTTTCACGGCGGCGACGACGACGTGGTGCCGGAACGCGAGAGCGAGTTGATGTACGCCGCGCTTCGAGAGACCGGCATCCCGGTGCGGCTGTGGGTGTACCAGGGGCTGAAGCACGACTGCTGGACGCGCGCCTACAACGAGCCGGAGCTGCCGCGCTGGCTGCTGGCGCACCGCGCCGGGCAAATCGAACCGGCCACGGCCGAACGCCTGGTGATTCCCGTGCATCCGCCCGCCATCCGGCTGCCTGTTGCCGTGCTGGAAAGCATGGTGGGCGAGTACCGCAACAACCGGGGCCACCTGGCGGCCATCCTCTTCCGCCAGGGTGAGCAGTTGTTCACCAAAAACGCTTACGGGCAAACCACGGAGCTGGCCGCCGAGTCGGCCGGCGTACTGTTCTATCCGCACGGTGCCAGCGGACCGCGCATCCTGGTGGAACGCGATGCCCGGGGGCGTGTGACGGCGCTGCTCTTGCGCGACGACCGCCACGAGGAGCGCTGGGAACGAATGCGCCCGGACCTGCGTACTCACTCCCAGCCCGAGTAAGACGCGCGCCTGCCGCGGTGGAGTAGCCTGTTCGCGGCTCGTTCCGCGCAAGGAAGGCGGCCATGTACTGCAGCAAGTGCGGGGAGATCTGTGCAGAGGGCGAGGAACTCTGCCCCAAGTGTGGAACCCCGACGGGAAGCTCGATGGCGGCGCTGGCCGCATCCGCCGCTGATGCAGTGGACGCCGGCCGGCGGCGCGGCCTGGACGCTGCTGGCCCTGCGCCTGGCGCTGGCGGCAGCCGCGGGCCCGGCACTGCGCGAGCGCACCGCGTGGGGACAACGGATGGCGGTCGCGGCCGGCGTGGTGGCCCTCACCCAGTTTTCCATCGGGCTGGTGCCGGGAGCGTATACGCTCGTGAAGCTTGCGGGCAGGCGCAACGCCGCGCTCTACGAAGAGCTGGCTTGAGGCGGCGCCGGAACGGATGGGATCGGATCAAGCGCCACGCAGCCGCACATACACTTGACGGCCTCGGCGATTCCGCGTCACTCTGGAATCTTCCGGGCAAAGGAGGCAACGATGTTTTGTAGTGCATGTGGTCACGAGACAGCCCCCGGGCAGGCCTTCTGCCCGCAGTGCGGACGCCCGGCAACCGCGCCGATTCCGCCAATCCCCTCGCTCCAGTTCCAACTGCAGAACTACGCCAGCAAGATCCGGGCCCTCAGCGTGGTGTGGTACATCTATGCGGGGCTGATCATCGTGACCGGCGTCATCGGCATGACCTTCGCCAGCGCCTTCTTCGAAGGCCCCTGGGGACACTGGATGCGTGGGCCCTGGGGCCATGGCCCCCTCCCGCCGGATTTCTTTGGCCCCGCGCTTGTGCACATCGCGTGGATCTTTCTCTTCGCCCGCGCGGCGCTGGCGGTGGCCGCCGGCTGGGGACTGATGGAGCACGCGCCGTGGGGACGCATGGTGGCTATCGTGGCAGCCTTCCTCAGTCTGCTCAGGTTCCCCTTCGGCACCGCCCTGGGCATCTGGACGCTGGTGATGCTGATGGGCTTCCGGAACGCCTCGCTCTATGACCAGTTGTGAGAAGACAGCTTTCAGCCGTCAGCTTTGCGCGGCGGCTTCGTTTGAATCCAGGGGCTGCCGTCATGCGCCGGACTTTGACGGCTGCGAAGACGAATCGGAGAGCCGCTTCCCGGCTACAATCTTCTTATGAGCTTTCCTGAAATGCGGATGCGGCGGCTGCGCCGCAGCCAGGCCATGCGGGCGCTGGTGCGCGAAACCACCGTCGCGCCCGGCGACCTGATCTACCCCCTCTTTCTCTGCCCCGGCGAGGGCGTGCGGCGCGCGGTGAGCTCCATGCCGGGCGTCTTCAACCTCTCCGTGGACGAAGCGGTGCGCGAGGCCGAGGAAGCCGCCAGCCTGGGCATCGGCGGGCTGCTGCTCTTCGGACTCCCGGAAAGCAAAGACGAACAGGCCACGGGCGCCTACGACGAGAATGGAATTGTGCAGCAGGGACTGCGGGCAATGAAAAAATCGGCCGCCGCCAAAAAACTGGTGCTGATGGCCGACACCTGCTTGTGCGAGTACACCAGCCACGGCCATTGCGGGTGCGTGATCGAGACAGAGGACGGCTGGACGGTGGACAACGACCCCTCTCTTGACCTCTTGGCGCGCACCGCCGTGAGCCTGGCCAGGGCCGGGGCCGACGTGGTGGCGCCCAGCGACATGATGGACGGGCGCGTGGCGGCCATCCGCGCGGCGCTCGACAAACATGCCCTCCAGAACACGCCCATCCTGAGCTACGCCTCGAAGTTCGCGTCGGCGTTCTACGGGCCGTTCCGCGAAGCGGCCGACTCCGCACCTCAGTTTGGCGACCGCAAGACCTACCAGATGGATGGCGCCAACCTGCGCGAGGCGATGCGCGAAATCGACCTGGACATCGAAGAAGGCGCGGACATGATCCTGATGAAGCCGGCCATGCCCTACCTGGACGTGATCCTGGCGGCGCGGGATCGGGTGGACGTGCCCATCGGCGCCTACCAGGTTTCGGGCGAGTACTCCATGCTGCAGGCAGCCTTCGAGCACGGCTGGCTGGACCGCGACCGCGCGACACTGGAATCGCTGGTGAGTATGCGCCGCGCGGGCGCCGACTTCATCGTCACCTACTTCGCCAAGGAAGCGGCGCGGCTGCTGAGCTGAGCCGGGACCGCCTCCGCGGCAGCGGCGCGGCCGGCACCGGCGCCGGCCAAGAAAACCATTGCGGCGCGCTCGAAAAGAACGCTATACTTCGCCATCTTCTATCCCCAGAAATCGGAGGTTCTGCGATGGTTTTGCGTGGCGTATCGCGCTGGGCGCGCTTTTGTCTCGCCGCCGTGGCCATGATTCTATTGGTTGTGCCCGCCGGCGCGCAATCGAACAATGATCAGATTGCCAAGGTCCTAAGCCTGATGAAGTCCTGCGGTTACAACTATCAAACCAGCAGCATGCCCACGGTGTGGACCATTCACTCCACCGGCAAGCATCTGAAGGACATCAAGGTGGTGGTGGCCATCGGGCCGGACGTAGACAGCGAGCTGATCATCTTTGTCACCGTGACGGAGAAGCGCCGGATGCCCGTCACGACCGATTTTATGCGCTATCTCCTGCAGCAGAACGACGCACTGGACCAGGTGAAGGTCGGCTACGACAGGGACGGCGATCTCTTCGTGCGCATTGACGGCACGCTGCGCCTGGCCGACGCGGAGTACTTTCGCCACATCGTTACGCAGTTGCAGGAGTCCTCGGACATTATCTACGGGCAGATCGAGCCGCAACTTCTGCCGTAATCGGCGCCCTTTCCCCTGCGGCGCGGCCCCCGGCCGCGGTGTCGCGGGCCGCGGTCGCCAGCCGGCCGGCTTCTCTCCCTCCGGGGCGGCATGGAAAACCCTTGCGCCGGGGAAGACCGCACGGCCACGACTCCAAGAAGGGTCTTTTACAGAGGCCGACGCGTGTGCTTTCCTAGACGCACACGCGCATGCTCGCCTGGCTTGAACGCTATTTCGAATTCGCCCGCCTGGGCACCAACTGGCGCACGGAGATCCTGGCCGGGATCACAACCTTCCTGACCATGGCTTACATTGTGCTGGTAAATCCTTCGATCCTGGCGGCGGCGGGCGTGCCGCTGGCGGCGGCCACGGCGGCCACTTGTTTGGCGGCCGCCTTCGGCTCCATCCTGATGGGCATCATCGCGCGCTACCCCATCGCACTGGCTCCGGGCATGGGCCTGAACGCCTATTTTACCTACACCGTCTGCCTGAAGATGCACATCCCGTGGCAAACGGCGCTGGGCGCGGTGTTTCTCTCCGGCGTCATTTTTCTGGTCATCACCGCGGCTGGCATCCGCCAGATGATTTTGCACGCCATCCCGCATGAGTTGTACGCGGCCGTAGCCGGCGGCATCGGGTTGTTTATTGCGCTCATCGGCTTCCGCAACGCGGGACTGGTGGTGGGCGATCCTTCCACGCTGGTGAGCCTGGGCAACATCCGCAATCCCGCCACGGCGCTGGCCCTGGCCGGGCTCATCCTGATGGTGGCGCTGGAGGTGAAGCGGGTCCGCGGCGCCATCCTCATCGGCGTGCTGACCGTGACCGGAACAGCCTGGCTGCTGGGGTTGGTGCATCCGGCTCCGGCCGAGGGCGGGCTGGCCAGTCTCTCCGCCACCATGCTCCAACTCGACGTGCGCGGCGCGTTGGGCAAGGGATTGCTGGAGATTGTCTTTGTCTTCTTCTTCGTGGACCTGTTCGACAATCTGGGCACGCTGGTGGCCGTGACCAAGCGGGCCGGGTTGATCGAGGCAGACCACTCGATTCCGCGGCTCAGCCGGATCCTCTTTGCCGACGCGGTGGGCACGGTCTTCGGCGCGCTGGTGGGCACTTCGACCGTGACCAGCTACGTGGAGTCCACAGCGGGCGTGGCCGCCGGTGGACGATCGGGCGTAGCGGCCATCGTCTCTGGACTTCTTTTTCTGGCGGCCATCGGCGCGGCGCCGTTTGTGGGTGTGGTGCCGCCGGCGGCCACCGCGCCGGCCCTCATCCTCGTCGGCTCGCTCATGCTGGCTACTATTGCCGAAATTCGCTGGAATGACCCGCTGGTGGCCGTGCCAGCGTTTCTGACTCTGGTCATGATTCCCTTCACCTACTCCATCGCCAACGGCATGGGCTTTGGCATGATCGCCTGGGCGGCGCTGCACCTGGTCGCGGGTAAAGTCCGGCGGCAGGAATGGCTGCTCTACGTCATGGCGGCACTCTTTCTCTTCCGGTTTCTTTATCTGGCGGCGGGATGAGAACAGGTTCCCCGATACAGGACCGTTGCCGGGTTGAATCCCCCTGTGCCGCACCCGCTGAAAAGTCGTAAACTCTAGCCATTCAACCCTGTAGTATGGGTGTGAGAGATGCGCCTGCGCCGGAGAAGCGGATGAGGACGACCTGGAAACCGTGGATGGGAAAAGTAGGGCGCCTGGCGCCACCCCATCTGGTCATAGCTTCGGTAGTTTCGCTGGCACTGGCGCTGGGAATAGCGGGCTGCGAAAACGTGGCCGGCTATTCGCAGCCCAGCCTGGTGCGGGTAATCGATGCCTCCTACATCGCTCCGGCAGTGAACTTCTGGGTGGAAGGTGTGCTGCTCGGCGCCAACCTGGGCGAGGGCACCATCTCCAACTACGGCACCGTACCGGCGGCCAACAGCGCTTCCGTGGCGGTCACGGCTGCCACCGCGACCAGCCCCACCTCGGGCAACGCCCTGGTCACTTCGAACGTGACCCTGAAAGCCGGCATGCAGCACTCCATCTTCCTCACCGACAACGGGGCCGCGCCCACCAGCTACACCGTGACCGTGCTTGAAGACAACATCTCCTCCGCCGTCGGCCACTCCACTTTCCGCTTCCTCAATCAGGCGCCAAGAACCGGAGCGGTGGATGTCTACATGGTTCCGGCCGGCACCACGCTCGCCAATACCATCCCCGTGGCCACCGCGCTGCCGGTGGGTTCCACAGCCGAAACCACCTTCACCTCGCAGTCGGTCATCATGGTGATTACGCCCACCGGCCTGGTGACGCCGAAATATACCTCGACAGCCCTGGGACTGACCGGCGGCGAGGTTTATACGGTGGTGATTATCGACAGCCAGCTCACCAGTAACCCGCCGGTCAATGTCGTGCTGGTTTGCGACAATACGGACAACACCAAGTGCACGCTCTAATGCCGATCTTCTCCGCCGTTGCAACCCGAATGAGAAACCACGCGAATGCAGTTCCATGCGCGGCTGCAAGGGGAACCCGAAGGCGCATCTGATTCCGGCCGTGGAAACACTCGAATCCTCCACTCTCGAGCTGTGGCACATGCTGCAAAATGCAGCCATCCTCACCGTGGTGCTGGCTTTCATCGGCTACCTGGTGACTTACCTGAGCGCGCGCGTAGTAGCCCGGCGGCGCGACTTGCTCGAGTTGGTGAACCAGCGCCTCAACGAGTTTTACGGACCGCTCTACGTGGCCTCCCGCGCCGGCAACATCGCCTACCGGTCGCTGCTGAAAAAGCAGGGCAAGACCCAGAGCTTCCCCATCCTCGACAGCGAGATGAAGGAATGGGTGCTGTGGATGACCACCATCTTCATGCCCCTCAACGACATTCGCGAGAAGATCATCATTGAGAAGGCGCACCTGATTGTCGAAGAAAAGATGCCGCAGTGCCTGCTGGACTTTGTTACCCACGTCGTGGGCTACAAGGCCGTGCTGGCCAAGTGGACCGAAGGCGATTACACCGAACGCCGCTCTACCATCGGCTGGCCGCCGGAGTTCGACTTGTACGTCGAGCGTTCTTACGCCGCGCTCAAGGCGGAGCAGACGCGCCTGCTGCACAGCACCCTCTGGGCCCTCTTCGACCTGTTGCTGCATCTGCACCGCGACGGCAAAAGAAGGCGCGGGCAGCGGACCCACCGAACCGCCGTCCCGGAAGGCAAAGAATAAAAGGCCAGCCGCCACCGGCTCGAAACCTGCGGCTGAAGGATGGCCCTTTTGCTTCTATCCTTGGCTGGTTAATGCGTTTTCGGCTGGTTAATGCGTTTTCGATTCTGCTCCTTACGGAATACATCGCCGGGTGGCTTCTTCCTCAGGAAGGAGACACCCGGCACGATGCCAGAGAGGCAAAAAGTGAGTCGAAAACACTCTAGTAGCGGTAGTTTTCCGCCTTGAACGGCCCCTCCACCGGTACGCCGATGTAGTTGGCTTGACGCTTGCTCAGCGTTGTAAGCTTCACGCCGATCTTTTCCAGGTGCAGCCGCGCTACCTCTTCGTCCAGCTTCTTGGGCAATACGTAAACGCCCACCTTGTAGCTGTCGCGCTTGGTCCACAGGTCGATCTGCGCCAGGGTCTGGTTGGCGAAGCTGTTGGACATCACGAAGCTCGGGTGGCCGGTTGCGCAGCCCAGATTCACCAGGCGGCCTTCGGCCAGAACGAAGATTCCATGTCCGTCCGGGAAGGTGTAGAAGTCCACCTGCGGTTTGATATTGAGCTTCGTCACGCCCTTCTCCGCATTCAGGCGGTCCATCTGGATCTCGTTGTCGAAGTGCCCGATGTTGCAGACAATGGCCTGGTCTTTCATCTGCTTCATGTGCTCGAGAGTCACAATGTCCACGTTGCCGGTGCAGGTTACGTAGATGTCACCGCGCCCCAGTGTGTCTTCGATCGTTGTCACCTCAAAGCCTTCCATGGCCGCCTGCAGCGCGTTGATGGGATCGATCTCCGTCACCACCACGCGCGCGCCCATGCCGCGCAGAGAATGTGCGCAGCCCTTGCCCACGTCACCGTAGCCGCAAACCACGGCCACCTTGCCGGCTACCATCACATCGGTCGCGCGCTTGATGCCGTCGGCCAGCGACTCGCGGCAGCCGTAAAGGTTGTCGAACTTCGACTTGGTCACCGAGTCGTTCACATTGATCGCCGGAACCAGCAGCTTGCCCTGCTCCATCATCTTGTAGAGCCGGTGTACGCCCGTCGTCGTCTCCTCGGAGACGCCGCGCCATTCCTTCACGACCTTGTGCCAGTGCTGCGCATCTTCGCCATGCACCTTCTTGAGCAGCGCCTTGATCACGCTCTCCTCGTGGCTCTCCGAGGGGCTGTCAACCCACTTGTCGCCCTCTTCCAGCTCGTAGCCTTTGTGAATGAGCAGGGTGGCGTCGCCGCCGTCGTCCACCACCAGCTGCGGGCCTTTGCCGCCGTTATGGCTCATGGCCTGGTAGGTGCACCACCAGTAGTCTTCCAGCGTCTCGCCTTTCCAGGCGAAGACCGGCACGCCCGCGGCGGCAATGGCTGCGGCCGCGTGGTCCTGCGTGGAGAAGATATTGCAGCTTGCCCAGCGCACCTCGGCGCCCAGGCTCACCAGCGTCTCAATCAGCACCGCGGTCTGGATGGTCATGTGCAGCGAGCCGGTAATGCGCACGCCGGCCAGCGGCTTCTGCGCCGCGTACTTGTTGCGAATGGCCATCAGGCCGGGCATCTCGTGCTCGGCAATGGCGATCTCTTTGCGGCCCCAGTCGGCCAGCGACATGTCGGCTACCTTGTAGGCCAGTTCTGTGGTTTCAAGGGGGGTGGATGCCATGCTGCTCTCCTTTAATCGACTTATCGTGATATATTGATGTGTATCAGAATCCACACGATGCCGTCAATTGTTCATACTCTCCGCGCCGTCGCCGATCCCAACCGGCTCCGCATCCTTCTGCTTCTCGAAAGCGAGGAGCTTTCCGTAGCCGAGCTGCAGGAGATTCTGGCCATGGGGCAAAGCACCATCTCCACGCATCTGGCGTCACTGCGCCAAGCCGGACTGGTCGAGGACCGCCGCGCCGGCAAAAGCAGCCTTTACCGCCTCACGCCTGCGGTGGACGCGCCGTTGGAGGAGATTCTCGGCAGGGCGCGCACGGAACTGGCCGAGGCCGCATCCGACCAAGAGGCCATGCGGCATATCCTCGAAAAACGCCAGGACAAAATGCGGGCCTTCTTTGACAGTGTGGCCGGACGGCTGGGACGTGACTACGTACCCGGTAAAAGCTGGAAGGGCCTGGCCGAGGCGCTACTGCGGTTGTTGCCGCCCATGATCATTGCTGACCTGGGCGCGGGCGAAGGCGTCTTCTCGCTGCTGCTGGCCCAGAGTGCGCGCCGCGTGATCGCCGTTGATTCTTCCGCCAAAATGATCGAGGTCGGGCGCGAACAAGCGCAGCGCCACGGCGTGGAGAACGTCGAGTTCCGGCTGGGCGATATGGAAGCCATCCCCATCGGCGGCGCCGAGGTGGACCTGGTCTTCTTTTCGCAGTCGCTGCACCACGCGCTGCACCCTGAACGCGCGCTCGAAGAGGCACGGCGCATTTTGCGGCCCGGCGGACGCGTGGTGATTCTCGATCTCGCCCGTCACCGCTTTGAGCAGGCCCGCGCGCTTTACGCCGACGAGTGGCTGGGCTTTGGCGAAGCGGAACTGGAAGCCATGCTGACCCGGGCCGGATTCACGGAAGTGCGAACCTCGGTGGTCGATCGCGAGCCGGACCCGCCCCACTTCCAGACGCTGCTGGCCGTGGGAAACAAGAAGGAACTCTGTCCATGCCGCAGCGACATGAGCTCCCTCAACAGAACCCATCCTACCCATGCGGATGTTTTCCGGCTATGATGGCTCGCGGCTGAGCGGACTTGTTCACGGTCTCTCAGGGCAAATAGTAGTACGCAACCCCTAGCGCCAGCAGCAGTAGCGGCCAGTACGCGATGGAAATGCCGAACAGGACGTCCCGGTGTGGCTTCGACGGCTCCCGGGATGCTGTGGGCTTTGCCCTGTCCAGCGTTTCGTCGCCTTCGTTTGAGCGTACAAAGATCTGCACCATGAGAGCCGCTGTCCAAAACCCGGCCAGTTTGGGCCAGCCATGCTGCTCAAAGTAGCTGGGATCGCGATAGTGCAGGTAGGTAAGCAGATCGGCCATCAGCAGGCACCCCGCCGTGATCGCGCCTACCACCCACCCTCGTCCCTGGTATGAGATCACCATGGTCCACCCCATTCAAGCACATCAGAACTATGGATTGTGCAGTCGCAATGCGGAAGGAGGCCGTCGCGGAGGTTGTCCGCTGACCTCGGCGTGTATTTAGCAGACGCCAACTTCCCGGGACGATAACGAATACTATACTGTAAAGCGGCTGACCAAGAAACTGGCTCGATCAAGACGTTCATCTCCCTCTGGAGCACTACCGGTAGAAGGAGACCGAAGACATGATGACTGGAGTTTACGGTAAATCATTTTATGAGTCCCAGGGGCCCGGCTCCCTGAGCTCAGCTCGCGCAATCCTGAAAACTCTGAATGACACACTTTCTCCAAAAAGCGTGGTTGATGTCGGTTGTGGTATTGGCACATGGCTCAAGGCGTGGTTCGAACTTGGCGTGGATGACGTTTTTGGCATAGACGGAGACTATGTTTCGCGAGATCAACTCCTGATCCCTATAGATCGGTTCATGCCGATGGACCTGAGCGCCCCAACAAAGTTTTCGCGGCGGTTTGATCTGGTGGAATCGCTGGAAGTTGCCGAGCACTTGCCCCATGCCAGCGCCGAAGATTTTGTATCTTTCCTTTGCTCGCTTGGTTCCGTTGTCCTTTTCAGCGCCGCTGTTCCCGGCCAAGGAGGAACGAATCACATCAACGAGCAATGGCCCGAATATTGGGTGGGCATCTTTCAAAGACAAGGATTCGTGCTGATAGACACGCTGCGGGATTGCATTTGGAATAACCCGGATATCGAATACTGGTATTGCCAGAACGTGGTGCTTTTTGTACGGGCGGAGTGCACGGCCATACTGGAACAATTGAAGAACATCGCATCGAACACTGAGCCGCGATGCCTGTCAAGAGTTCACCCCCGGATGTGGCTTGCGGCTCTTGCCGCAAAGGAGCAGGCTCCAGGTCTGAGAGCGCTCTTGAAAATGTTTCCCAAGAGCCTTGCGGCTGCTGTTCGAAGACGGCTTCAGTGGACGGCTTGAGCCAGGCTTCGTCTTCCCGCTCGCTCCGTTCCAGGACCCGCAGGCCGGCCCAGGTGGCCCAAGCTGGTCGGCCCCTGGGCGGCGGCCCGGGTGGCGTAGATCTTTGTGCGCATGGGCAATGACGAGGAAACGTCGGGTACGGCCAAGGGCGCATCTGGACACAAGCCGCCCACGCACTGCGGTCAGTCTCTCTCCGCCTCCAGCAGCTTCCGTTTCCGCTCCACGCCCCAGCGATAGCCGGTGAGCGCGCCCGCGGCCCCCACCACGCGATGGCAGGGAACCACCAGGGCCACGCGGTTGGCGGCGCAGGCGCGTGCCACGGCGCGCGTGGCACGGGGCTGGCCCAGGGCGCGGGCCAATTCGCTGTAGCTGCGCGTCTGGCCGCGCGGAATCTGCCGGAGCGCCTCCCACACGCGAAGCTGAAAGGCCGTGCCGCGCAAATCCAGCTCCCCTGGAAGCCCGGCGCCCTCGCGCACGGCGGCCAGGGCGGCGTCCACGTAGCGCGCGAGCGAGGCATCGCGGTGCAGCGCGGCCAGCGGAAACTCGGCCCTCAGGCTGGCCTCGGCCTGGCGTGCGCTCGCGGCCAGCGAAAGCCAGCACAAGCCGCGAGCGGTCTCCCCTACGATCACCCAGCCGAAAGGGGAAGAGGCGCAGGCCCAGCCAATGCGCTCGCCCTCGCCGCCGCGCGCAAAGCGGGCCGGCGTCATGCCCAGCGGCGCGCCCTCGTAAGCGCGCGACGAGCTGCCGTATCCGGCGCTGTAGATCGCATTGGTCACAGAACCTCCTAGTTTCAATGCGCGGCGTAAAGTGCCGGCGCGGAGAGCGCGTTGATAGCCGAGCGGACTTACGCTCATGGCGTGCTTGAAGAGCCGCTGCACAGTAAATGGGCTCAGGCCGGTCAGCCGGGCCAGTTCGGCCAGGCGCACAGGGCGGTCGAAGTGCGCCTCAAGATAGGCGCGAACCCGGTCCACACAAACCCGGTCCGCAGGACCGCCCCACGCAGTGGCCGGGCGGCAGCGCTGGCAGGGCCGGAAACCCGCGGCCTGCGCTTCGCTGGCGGTGCGGAAAAAGCGCACGTTGGCGCGCAGCGGACGACGGCTCGCGCAGCCAGGGCGGCAAAAGACGCCCGTTGTGGTCACGGCGTAAAAGAACGCGCCGCCGGCGTCGCGGGCCACCACTTGCCGCCAGGCGGCGTCGGGGTCGAGGGGAACAGGCGTCTGTTCAAGTTTCCGCGCGGCGCTCATTGGAACCATGGTCGCGCAGCGCGGTCCCTCCGCGCTATCCGGTTCTTGCGCGCAATTCAGATTCACTGGCAGAACTTGCTCAGCGGGATCAATCACTGATTGCCGGGGCGGGATCAGATCGTCAGTTTTCAACGAGCGCGTCGGCCTGTTGGAGCAAGTCAAAAACGCATTCATGACCGTTGAGATTCGTATTGTCCGAAGATTGGCCTAAAGAGAGAGACATGGCAAGAATCGAGGAACATCCGGTGAGCACTGTCCCTGAATTTTTGATACTGCGCAGTTAACTCACAACATGGTCAATCGGCAACACTTTGCGTGCGGCCCTTTCCTTTCGTCTAAGGATACCTGTCATCAGGCTGGACCTCGCTTCAGGAAATTGGCCTTTAAAGAACTCCACACAATCGATCAGTTCCTGATAGCGTCCAAGTCTCCAGAGACACAGGGTCAAGCGGTCTAGGATGTGGTCATCTCCAGTGCGACCGCCGATCAGCTTCTCGTATTCGTACATCCGGTCCATTGCTTCGTTGTAGCGGATTACTGCTCGCGTTGGGTCACTGATTTCCATGGGACGGGTCTCTGAGACGAATACACGGTTGGAGTCGCGCACAGCATGATATTTCACATATTCATGCCAATCGCGTTGTCTGTAGGACCAGCGGATTTCCTCGCCGATTCTACTCACCGCTGAAGCAAAGATGATGGCGGAGCGTTTGCAGTCTCCAAGGGCGCGGCGAGTGTCTTCATCGCTCAAGTTTCCGATCTTGGCAAGGTCCACAAGACGGTAACTCTGCAATCCCGGCCATGCCCGACGCGCCAATTTCAGAGCGCATGCGTAGCGGTTTTCGATTGCTAGACCATGGCGTCTCGCCGCACTCCAAAGAAAGCCCATATCGAAATCTGCATTAAAAGTAACAAGGGGTAGATCGCCGATAAATTCAACAAACCTCGATAGCGCTTCGGCCAAGGGAACGCCATCCTCATTAATCATCCTCTGTGTGATACCGGTTATCTCGGTAATGCGCCTTGGAATCTGATTCACTGGCTTCACGAGGGTAGAGAATGTGACCTGATCAATCTGATCGAGGCTAAACCGGATTGCACCGATCTCTATGATTTCATCCACTTCGGGGGACAGTCCCGTTGTCTCTAAGTCAAGAAATATGAAGTGTTCGGGCAGAAACGGCGATCCGGGAATGCGGAGAACGGGCACAGCTTGTCTGTCTTGGCCGACCGCCGAGGGGATGGTTGTGTCTGTAGCGGATTTCAGCGAAGAAACATGTTGATGATTCTCTCGTGAGCGTCGATCTTGGGCGACATCGCAAGGAATGGGTTCATCCACGTCGGAATCTTGAGAAGGAATAATATGGAAACTCTCTTGTTCGTCTGATTCGGAAGTCTTCTTCATCCAGACGAATCCGAAAAAAGCGAGTATTGCGATCAATAGTAAAGCGAGAAAAGATTTCTCCATCGAGCGTCACCCTTTCAACATGGGAAAAACGTGAAAAACACGAACACCGGCCGTTCCGGGCCGAATTTATATCCCTACTCAGCACGAACTGGCCGCACCATTGGCCAAGAACCTGAGTTGAGGTTTGTCCATCGCGGAATGTGATCGCTGTCCGGAATTCTTCACCGCCGGAAGGTGCCCATCACTTCCGCCTTGGCCAGCACGTGCGGCTTCATGGCCGCTTCCAGTTCGCTGCGCGTCGAGCCGGGCATCAGGTTCAGGCTGGCGTCCAGCGCGTAGAGCGTGAAGAAGTAGTGGTGGGAGCGGCCGGGGGGCGGGCACGGACCGCCGTAGCCGATGCGGCGGAAGTCGGTTGTGCCCTGGCGCGCGCCGTTCGCGAGCACTTCATGCGAGGGCACGCCTTCCGGCAATGCGCCGTCCCGGGCCGGAAGGTTCCAGACAAGCCAATGCGTCCACGTGCCCATGGGCGCATCCGGATCGTCCGCAATCAGGGCCAGCGAGCGAGCGCCGGCAGGAACGTCCGTCCAGGCCAGCGCCGGCGAGAGATTCGCCCCGCTGCACGTATAGCGGGCAGGAATCTCTCCGCCCGGCGAGAACGCAGTGGTGGTAAGCGCAAAGGACATGGTCGAATCTCCTTTGACATTTGAGCGGTGGGTCGCCGCCACGCCTCGGCAGCCGGCCGGGACGAATAGCAGAATCACCAGAAGAATCAACAAAGGGGATGGTGCGCGCATTGGCTACTCCAGCATCGAGCATGGTACCACCGCGCCGTCGCCGCTAAAGGCGGATCCAGAGGCTGCCCGTCCCTCAGCCGCCCAGCAAGGTCCGGAGCCGCGCCTCGGCGCGTACCAGGTCCTCTTCAGTATCCACGCCGATTGGGTCGCGTGGGGCTTCGGCCACGTACAGCGGGATCCCGTTTTCCAGCAGACGGAGTTGTTCCAAACGCTCCAGCCTTTCCAGCGGCGAGGGCGGCAGGGCGGCAAAGCGCTCCAGCGCGGCCTTGCGATAGGCATAGAGGCCCAGGTGCTTGCGGTAGCCGGTGAAGCCGGTGCGATCGCGATCATAGGGAATGGTGGCGCGCGAAAAATAAAGGGCGCGGCCGTCGGGCGCGGTAACCACTTTTACCGCGTTGGGATTGTCGCGTTCTTCGGCGGCGCAGCGCACCGCCAGCGTGGCCACCTCCACTTCTGGCCGGTCAAAGAGCGCCAGCAGGGGCGGAAAAAACTCCGGCGTCAGGGTGGGCTCGTCGCCTTGGATGTTGACGTAGATGTCGGCGTCCACCTGGCGGGCCACCTGGCAAACGCGGTCCGAGCCGCTGGCGCACTCCGGTGAAGTCATCACCACCGGGATGCCGCGCTCGCGGCACACGGCTGCCACCTCATCGGCATCGGTAGCCACAAGAACGGGATCCATCAGGCCGCTGGCGACGGCCGCACGCCACACCCACTCCACCATGGGGCGGCCAGCCAGCGGGCGCAGCACCTTGCGGCTCAGCCGCGTGGAAGCGAGCCGCGCAGGAATCACCCCGGCAATGCGGAACTTGCTCATGGAGGCGAGTTTACATCGTGGGCGTGCCCCGGTACATCTGCCGCGGGCGCCCGCGGCGGCAGGTGTCTCCGCAGTTTGACCTCTCCCCCAGCCCCCCGTATCATGAAACATGTGCGCGCGCCCCGCCAGGGGCTTGTGGCACGCCATCCCGGCGGGGTAGCTCAGCTGGTTAGAGCGTGGGATTCATAACCCCAAGGTCGAGAGTTCGAGTCTCTCCCCCGCCACCATGCCGCCGCGGACCGGACAAACGCCGGAAGAACGGCGATGAAGCTCGGCAAACCCGAAAGCTCGGCAGATGGACCCTCGGACGCAAGACCGAGGGTCCATTCGTTTTTGCCTCTTCGCCGCTCCCCGGCACACGCCTCCCGATGGGCGAAGAAGATGCCATCGGCGCCCGGCAGCGAGGCGAAAAGATCGCGGGGGGCGAGACTTCTGCAATTGCCCGCGCCATGGAACGATCCATTTTCGCGGTACACTAGACGCTGGCAGGAGGACCGGGCGGTCGCTGCCGGAGATCTTGGCGAAAGCCGGGGCCTTCGGGGGAGGAAAGTCCGAACTCCGCAGGGCAGTGTGCCGGATAACGTCCGGGACGCGGGCTTGAAGGCCCGTGGACGGCCAGTGCCACAGAAAAGATACCGCCTCGGCTACCCCTCCGGCTCAACCGGAGGGCCTCCGGAGATCGGTCGGAAGGGTTCGCCCGTCCGCCCACGACTCCCGCCGGGGTAAGGGTGAAAAGGTGCGGCAAGAGCGCACCGCTGCGGCGGCAACGGCGCAGGCAAGGTAAACCCCACACGGAGCAAGACCAAATAGGGAGGGAGGCTGTCGCCAAGAGCCAGGCGGCTGCCGCGCACTTGCCCGGTGCGCTCAGGCGGCTCGAGCACGTGCCGAAACCTCCGGGTAGGTCGCTGATGAGCGCCCGCGGCAACGCGGCGCCTAGAGGAATGACCGCACACGACAGAATTCGGCTTACAGGTCCTTTTGCCGGATTCGCGCTCTCCCGCGACAGGCCTGCCAAAGGGGAGCAAGACGACAGCCCCGGCGGCCGCGCGCCCGCCGGGGCTGGCCATTTGCCGCCTGCTACCATCAACTCATGTTGCGTGTAAAGCTGCTGGAAGACGAGGCTCGGTTGCCGGTTGTGGCGCATCCGGGCGAGGATCTGGGCTACGATGTCTTCGCGCTGGAGGCCGCGACGCTGGCCCCTCAGAACACCGTGCGGGTGCGAACGGGAATTGCCGTGGAGGCACGGCATCCGGAAACCGGCGCGCCGCTGGGGTTGCTGGTGCGCGACCGCTCCTCCATGGCTGCGCGGGGCATCGCCACCACCGCCGGCGTCATCGATGCCGGCTACCGCGGCGAAGTGCAGATTGTCATGACGAATCTGGGCCACGCGCCGGTGGAGATCAGGGCTGGCGAAAAGATCGCGCAGATGGTCCCCGTCCCCGTCCTGACCGGCCTGGTCCAAGCGGTTCAAACACTGGAAGTGTCGGCGCGGGCAGAAAAGGGATTCGGCAGCTCGGGACAGTGAAACGGCAGGCCGCTCTGCCTACAGCAGATCCGTTCGGCCCATCACGCTGAGTTCCTTGACGATCTTGCCCACGTCCTGCGAGTGATCGCGGTGGACAATCAACAGAGCATCCTCGGTTTCCACCACAACCAGGTCTTGCACGCCCACCAGAGCGACGAACTTCTTCGGGCTGTAGATATAGTTGTTCCCGGCGTCGAGAGCCAGGTGGCCAGCGGCATCGGCCACGTTGCCGTCGGCGTCCCCGCGCAGATGAGCTTCCAGTTGGTACTCGTACAGCGAGGCCCAGGACCCCAGATCGTTCCAGGTGAACTCCGCCGGCAGGCAGTAGAGGTGGGACAGGTGCTCGCCCTTGGCCGAGCGCGGCTCCAGCACAGCGTAGTCCACGCTGATGTTTTCGCAGACCGGATAGAGCGAACGGAAGACGCGATCGAACTCAGGCGTGCCATAGGCCGCGGCAATGCTTTCCAGCAGCGGCGCGGTCTCCGGCATATGCTCGCGGATGGCGTTGGCCAGGGTGCGCGCCGACCAGAGAAACATGCCCGAGTTCCAGTAGTAGTTGCCGGCGGCCACAAACTCCTCGGCCTTCACTTGGTTGGGCTTTTCGATAAAACGGCGGACGTGCAGGGCCGTGTCGTCGCGCGTATAGTCGCCGGCCTCTATGTAGCCATAGCCGGTTTCGGCGTGGCTGGGCTCAATGCCCAGCACCACCATATTGTCGTCGGCCGCGGCCAGAGCAATGCCCTTCTGCAGCGTCTTGAGAAAGCGCGGTTCGTCGGCGATCACGTGATCGGAGGGAAAGACGCCGAGCACGGCGCCGGGATTCTGCTTCTCGATAAGAAACGCGGCCAGTCCGCAGGCAGGCGCAGTGTTGCGGGCCACCGGCTCCTGGATCAACTGCGCTGCGGGCAGGCTGGGAAGCTGCTCTGCGATCTCGTGCGCCAGATACTCGTTGGTGACGACCCAGGTCTTGTCAAACGTGGCGAGAGGAAACAGCCGCTCCACGGTCTGCTGCAGCATGGATCGCTCGCCGTCAAGCGCCAGCACCTGCTTGGCGCGGGCGCGGCGCGACCGGGGCCAGAAGCGGGTGCCGCTGCCTCCAGCCAGAATCACGGGGCGGAAATCAATCGTCACGGACATTGAAGACACATCGTAACGGAGAACCGGCCTGTTTGCACAGTACCGGAGAAGAGAATTTTGCACGGCAAGGAGGACCGGCGGCTCCAGGCTCCGCAGAGCCGCTGAGGAAAAGATGAGCCGGAGGCCCTGGAAGCCTTCGGACAGGCCCTGCGGCTGCATCCTCCATCCACCGACCAACCTGGCCGTCGCGCTCCAGAACATGGGCCGCGATGCCGACGCGCGCCGGCACGCCGAACGCGCCCTGGCGCCGCGGCCCTCCTATGCCGAAGCACGCTGGCTCTTGTCCACGCTGCAAGCTTCGAGAGGGCGACTTTGCCGCCGGGTGGCAAAACTACGAAGCGCGCACCCCCAGCCCGCCGCATTGTCCGATGCCGGCGAAGCTGCGCGGCGCCAGGCGGAGATCGCCAAAGGCGAAACCGGCATGACGCGGTGGTCCACGCCCGGCCAGTTGGAGCCCGTGTGGAATCTCCGCGCCCGGCGCGCCGCCGTCTTCGCCACGCTCTTCGAAGTGGATCGAAACCAGGGAGTCCGCTACAAAACAGAAGTGGCTGCCCGCATCGCGAAGGCGCGCGCGCGCATCGGCAGCCTGCTGGCCGCCGACTGATCCCGCCCGGCCGGCCCCCTGAACGCAGACATTGGAAAAGACGCGGACACTGGAAAAGATGCAAAAAACCAGGCCCGCGGATGCGGACCCGGCTGAGCAAGACCTGTCTTTCAACGGACGCGAAGACGCTGGAACCGCCTTACGCGAGCTTGGTGAGAAACTCCTTCATCCGCCGCGTGCCCTCGTCGATGTTCTGCTTGGTGACAGGATAGGAGATGCGGATGTGCTCGCCGGTGCCAAAGGCTTCGCCCGGCACCGTGACCACATGAGCCTCGTGGAGCAGGCGGGTGGCCATCTCGGTGGCCGTCTTGATGCCGCCCTTGCCGAGAAAAGCCGAGATGTTGGGATAGACGTAGAAGGCGCCCTCGGGCTTGGTGCAAGTTACGCCCGGAATCTCGGCCAGCCGCATCAGCATGTAGTCGCGCAGATCGATAAATTCGGCGCGGAACTGGGCCACGCACTCCTGCGAACCGGAAAGCGCGGCAATGGCGGCCTTCTGCACAAAGCTGGTGGCGTTCGAGGTGGACTGCGACTGCAGCTTGCTCAAATTGGCCGCAACCGGCTTGGCGGCCAGGGCAAAGCCGGCGCGCCAGCCGGTCATCGCATAGGTCTTCGACAGCGAACCCAGGATGACGATGTGCTCCTTGGCCCAGGTAAACGAGCCGCCGGAGACCGGCTTGCCGGCATAGTTCAGATAAACGTAGCACTCGTCCAGCAGCAGAAAGATGCCCTTCTCGTGCGCCAGCCGGACAATGCGCTCCAGATCTTCGGCGCTCACCACTGAGCCGGCCGGGTTCGAGGGCGAATTGAGAATGATGGCCTTGGTCCGGGGCGTCACGGCCTTCTCGATGGCGTCGGCCGTGATGCGGAAGCTCTCGGCCTCGCTGGTCTCCAGAAAGACCACCTTGCCGCCGGCGTACTGAATGATGTCCTTGAAACTGACCCAGTAGGGCACGGGCAGAATCACCTCGTCGCCGTGATCGACGAGAATCTGCAGCGTATTGAATAAAGCCAGTTTGCCGCCCGTGGTAAAAACTGCTTCGTCAAGAGCATACTCCGACCCGAAATCGGCCGCGTGGCGCTCGATGATTGCCTTGCGTACGTCCGGGATGCCGGGTACAACCGTGTAGCGGGTAAAGTTGGCGTCGATGGCGGCAACCGCCGCTTCCTTGATGTGGCGCGGGGTGTTGAAATGGGGCTCGCCGGCCCCGAAATCCACCAGGTTCGCGCCCTGGGCGCGGAGCTTGGCGGCCTCGGCGGCCACAGCCATTGTGGCGGAAACCTCAATCCGGCCGATACGGTCGGCAAAGACTTTGGCGGGAGCTGAAGTTGTCATGATGCTTCTATCTTTGCAGATTTTTCAGCCCGCGCAAAGAAGATTGCCGCCCTCCGGGCGCTTTCCTGCAATCTGACAGCAGAAATTCCCCCGGAAAAACCCCGCGTTGCCCGCCTCCGTAAATAGACTCGCAAACTCCGGAATTCCTTCAGCCGCCGTTGATGCGGCTGCGCAGGCGCTTGAGCACATTCGGCGGCAGCAGGCCGGTCACGTCGCCGCCAAAGGTGAAAACCTCCTTGAGCATGCGCGAGCTGACAAACGAGTAGCGGCCCGCTGGCTGCAGAAAGACGGTTTCGATCTCGGGGGCCAGCCGCCGGTTCATCAACGCCATCTGGAACTCGTACTCATAGTCGGAGATGGCGCGAATGCCGCGCAGCACTGCCGAGGCGCCCTGCTGACGCGCAAACTCCACCATCAGCCCATCGAAGGTGGCCACGGAAACATTCGACAGCCCGCTCACGCACTCGCGCAGCATCTCCACCCGCTCGGTCACGGTAAAGAGCGGATTCTTGCCGGGATTGTTCAGAACGGCCACTACCAGGCGGTCAAAAAGCCGCGCGCCGCGCTGGATAATGTCCACGTGGCCGTTGGTGGGTGGATCGAAGGTGCCGGGATAAAGAGCGGTTACGGGCATACGGAAGACTCTATGCGGATTCTATCAGCGCTGTGAATCGGTGCCCGGAACGTGGGCCGCAGATCCGCCCGCCGGGGCTTTCTACAGACCAAAGCAGCCAACCGCCGCCAGCGCAAGCAGGCACAAAAAATCTGCACCGCCAGAACCGGCGGCAGCGTCCGCGCCGAGCGCCATCGCCCAGCGGCAAAAATCAGAGAACTCTCTCGCCGTCAACAACCGCGAGAGAGTTCCTCACCCAGCGTCTCCTTGCCAATGCCTATCCCTTGCGTCCGCGCACGGCTTCCCGGGCATCGGCGGGCCCGCTGGCAGGCACCTCGGGAACGTCGGCCTTCACCGCGCCGATGTTCAGCCGCTTACGTAGCTCCCCGTCGATCTTCCCAAAGACGTCCTTGTTCTCCTTCAGGAAGGTGCGGGTGTTCTCGCGGCCCTGGCCAATGCGCTCTCCGCCGTAGCTGTACCACGCCCCCGACTTTTCCACGATGCCCTGGGCCACGGCCAGATCCAGCACGTCGCCCTCGCGGCTGATCCCCTCGCCGTAGAGAATGTCGAACTCCGCCTCGCGGAAGGGCGCCGCCACCTTATTTTTCACAATCTTCACCTTGGTGCGGTTCCCGGTCACGCTATCGCCTTCCTTGATGGCGGCGATGCGGCGAATATCGATGCGCACCGACGAGTAAAACTTCAGCGCCCGGCCACCGGTCGTGGTCTCCGGATTGCCAAACATCACCCCGATCTTCTCGCGGATCTGGTTGATGAAGATCAGCGCTGTGCGCGACTTCGAAACCGTGCCGGTCAGCTTGCGCAAAGCCTGCGACATCAGCCGCGCCTGCAAGCCCACATGGCTGTCGCCCATCTCCCCGTCCAGCTCTGCCTTGGGCACCAGCGCCGCCACCGAGTCCACCACCAGCACGTCGATGGCGCCCGAGCGCACCAGCGCCTCCGTGATCTCCAGCGCCTGCTCGCCCGAGTCGGGCTGCGACACCAGAAGATTGTCGATGTCCACACCCAGCTTGCGCGCATAAGAGGGGTCGAGTGCGTGCTCGGCGTCCACAAAGGCCGCCAGCCCGCCCTGCCGCTGCGCCTCGGCGATGATCTGCAGGGTGATGGTCGTCTTGCCCGAGGACTCCGGCCCGTAAACCTCGGTCACGCGGCCGCGTGGAATCCCGCCCACGCCCAGCGCCGCGTCAAAGCTGATCGAGCCGGTCGAGATCACCGCAATCGGCACCAGCGCCTCGCGTGAGCCGAGCCGCACAATCGACCCCTTACCAAACTGCTTTTCGATTTGAGCCAGGGCTAGTTCTACGGCTTTCGTACGGTCGTCGGCAATGGCCATCGGGAGCGCTCCTTCAACACAAATACCCGCCCGCGCACACTTCGACCTTCCTTTGAAGAAAATGGCGTGCCGGCATGGATTCGATTTCGAAGGGATTGTAGCAGGACTGGACACACAAAGACAGTGAAAAATAGCGAAGAAACGGGGAAGACTCGCCGCCGCGCGATCTTCAGCTCCTTGGCCGGCAGGCTTCCCCCTTCAAACCGTATATGCCCCGATCCGCGTCTCGCGGCTGGTCAGATCGTCGCAGGCGCGGTCCACCTTTTCGTACTCGGCGTCATGCTCCTTGCGGAAGGCGCGGAAGGCTTCTTCGCCGCTCCAGCGGTCGATCGTCAGGTAGCTGCCGGGAACGTACGCGTCGCGCAGCAGCTCGGTGCCCAGGTAGTCGGGCGAGGTACGGAAGAGTTGGGCCCACGCACCCTCCGGCCCATACGCGGCCTCGAAGGCGGGAATCTTCTCCTCGGCGATCTCAAACTGCCAGACAACAACAAACATGCGCGTCCTCGATGATTCCTCTATGGTAGCGCACTCGTTGGCATCCGGACTGCAAGGGGCGCGGTGGGCGCATGCCCGCCGCCTTGCCGGATTCCACGGTCTCGGCTGCCGGCGCCTCATTGCCTGGATTCGAGCAGCACCGAGGCGGTCTGCGGCAGATCGATGGTCAGTCTGCCGCCGTTTGCCGGATAAGCGCGTCCCGTCCACGCATCTTTCCAGCCCCTTCGAATTCGTTACTTTCGTCGCCGCGCAGTCTATCACCGGGCCTTACCGGTGCAGCAGGTCGATGGGCTGGGTAAAGTCGGTCACCCGGATGTGGCGCGCCAGCGCCGGATGCTGGCGCTCGATGGCCTTGTACATCTCCCAGGCCACGCGGCGGTAGCTGAAGTGTCCGGCCGGCCCGGAGCGCAGCTCGCTGATGTACTGCGCCTCGGCAAAGTCCATCTTGAAAAGGCAGCGGATGCGCGTGGCCAGCGGCAGCAGGTAGAGCGCCGACTGCGCCGCCTCCGGCGCCGGTCCGGCGGCTATTTGCGCGCTGGCGGCGTGAGCGCCCTCGATGGCCGTCTGGTAACCCGCCAGAACGCCGGCCTCCGTGAGGATCCGCACCTCCGCGCCCAGGTCGCCGTGCTCGGGCGTCTCGTAGCCGTGCCGCGCGCTAAACCCCTGGATGATCTGCGCGCAACGGCGATGCCGGTGCATGTCGCGGAAGCCGCCCATGTCCATCAGGATGTCGAAGCGCAGCGCGGCTCCGGCGTGGAAGGCGCGTAAAGCCTCATCGTGCGCGCCGCGATGCCGCACCCCCAGCGCCACGATCTCCCCTACCCGCGCCGCCGGCATCCCGCCCACCACATCCCGAATCTGCCGGTAGGGATAGTGGCTGGCCGAGTAGAGCAGCGTGGCGGCCAGCTCCACTTCCAGGCTTTCGGTGCGCTCCACCAGATCCACCAGCGGAGCCTCGGCGATGGGCAGAGCGCTCAGCACCTCCCCGGCCGCCGCCTCCAGTTCGGCGCGCGTCTTCATTTCGTAGTCGCTGGGCTGAGCGTATTTCACGAGCGTGGGCGCGGTGCGCACCTCGCGCGTCAGCAGGCCCGCGGCCTCGGCGGCCAGCGCCGGGTCCGTGGTGGCAAGCTTTTCCACCAGCGCCGCGCCGGCCTTCGCGTTCAGATTCCATGCCGGGCCGGTCACGGCCTCGCGCAGCTTCACGCCCAGGTCGCGCACCTCGGCGGCAGGGTGCGCAAGCAGCCGCGAAACCTGCGTTTCCAGCGTGCGAGCATTCATAATCTGGCCCAGCGAGGTGTTGGTGGCCAGCGGCAGCAGATAGCGGGCCACGTCGAAGGCCCGTGCCCGCAGCGTGCGTTCGTATGCCTCGGGCTTCATCTCCGAGGGGCGCGCAACGCGCCGCCGTAGAGCCTCCTGCACGGCGCCGGTGGTCTGCTGGTAGGCGGCAAACAGGCTCGCAATGGTCTCCGCATAGAGCGTTGCCGAGCCGCCATCGGCCCCGAAATCGGGAAGATACCAGCCCGACTTCACGAAATTCTGGTAGCGCGTGGAGCGCTCCTGGCCGTCCCAGCGCTGTTCGTCCACCAGCACAATGGCGGCCAGCAGGCTTAGCCGTTCCACGGCCAGCGCCACGTGGGCCAGGTCCGCGATGGAGCGGTGACCGTATTGAAAATAAAAGGTGGAGAGAAACTGCTCGGCGCGCTGGGCACTGATCTCGGCCAGCGACTCACGCATCGACAGGGCGGAACGGGAGTACTTGGCCATGGCATAAGCCAGGACCTCGGGATCGGCGCCGTGGACGGCAAAGACTTCGGTTTGGTTGCGGGCGCCGGGCGGAAGAAAAGATTCGCTGGACATGGACATGGACTCGCGAACAGAATACGGCATTGGGAACGGAAGTGGCTCCGCAACCTTGGCGAAGCCTGGTTCGTCTCTAAAATAGGGGCACGGATGTAAACGCTAAAAGGGGCACGGATGTAAACGCTCTCACAGGAGCAGGCATGCAAAAGCATCTGGTTCGGACGTCGCATCGGCCGCGGCCTTTGCCGCCCGGCCGCTGGTTGATGACCCAGCGCTGGAACGACCTGCTTTTTGCCCACTGGCCGGTTTCTGAAAGCCAGATCGCAGCCCTCTTGCCGGAAGGGCTTGCCGTGGATACCTTTCAGGGCTCGGCATGGCTGGGAGCGGTTCCCTTCTGGCTCGACCGCATCAAGATTCGTGGTCTTCCTCCGCTTCCCGGGATCCGCCGATTCCCTGATCTCAACCTCCGCACCTACGTCCGCGACCAGAGGACCGGCACGCGCGGCCTCTATTTCTTCTCTCTCGACGCCAGCAACCTCCTGGCGGTCGCGGTGGCCCGGGGCATCTTCCACCTGCCGTGTCACTGGGCAGAGATGCGGCTCGATCACCGCTCGGAACGCGAATTCGCGTTTTACAGCCGGCGTCGCTTTGCGCCACAGCCGGTCATCTTCAAGGCGCGCTATCGCAGCCTTGGCCCAACGCAGCAATTGGCGGAGTGCCCGGCGGGATCGCTCCCGCACTTCTTCGCGGAGCGTTCTTGTCTCTTCTCGGTTAACCGGGACGGGCAGACCACCCAATCGACTCTGCACCATATTCCATGGCCGATGGAAGAAGCCGAGGCGGAGATCGAACGCAACGACCTGGCTGCGGCCATCGGCATCCGTCTGCTTGACAAGGAACCGGTTCTGCATTATTCGCGCCGCTTGGCAGTCTATGTATGGCCGGAAAAGGTGCTGAAGCCCGCCATCGCCGGACGGCCGGTGGCAGTGGCGGTTTCGCCCTCCACCTGAGCCGGCGCAAGCCGGCGATGCGAGCGCCGGACAGACGGAGCGGCTGGCGGCGCGGCATCTCTCAGCCCAATACCCCCTTATAATTGAGGGGCGAAAGGGCGCGCTGCGGCGCGTTCGGGGTTTGAAGAACATCTATGACGGCTTTGCAGGGAAGAATTGCGCTGGTGACCGGCGCATCGCAAGGGATCGGGCGCGCCTGCGCGCTGGAGCTGGCGCGCGCCGGGGCCACCGTGGCGCTGGCGGCGCGGAACGAAGTCCGGCTGGCCGAGGTAGCCGCAGAAATTGCCGCTGCCGGCGGGCAGGCCGTGCCTTTTGCTCTGGATGTGGCCAGCGAGGAGTCCATCAAGGCCGGTGCCCGCGCCGTGCTGGAGCGCTTCGGCAAGGTCGAGATTCTGGTCAACAACGCCGGCATTACCCGCGATGGGCTGATGCTGCGCATGAAGCGCGCCGACTGGGATGACGTGCTCGCCACCAACCTGACCGGGGCCTTCCTTCTCACCCAGGCCCTGCTCAGCCCCATGCTCAAGAACCGCTGGGGGCGCATCGTCAACATCACCAGCGTCGTGGGCCGCACCGGTCAAGCCGGGCAGGCAAACTACGCGGCCAGCAAGGCCGGCCTCATCGGCTTCACCCGGTCACTGGCCCGCGAAGTGGCCTCCCGCGGCATCACGGCCAACGCCGTCGCGCCTGGTTATATCGAAACCCCCATGACCGCCGTGCTCGACGAAAAGCTGCGCACCGCCATGATGGCCCAGATTCCCTTGGGACGCCCGGGCACCGATGCGGATGTGGCCCACGCCGTGGCGTTCCTCGCCTCGGACGCCGCCGGCTACATCACCGGTCAGGTGCTGGACGTGAACGGCGGCATGTTCATCGGCGCCTGAACGAACGCGCGCATAGCTCCGGACCATTCGCCTCTCGACTCAAGGAATGCCTTCCCGCTGCCGATAAGACTTCGGGAAGGCCATGGCTACAACCTCCGCTGAGCACGGGCGCGCGCAAACGCCGCTGCAAACCGCGAATGGGCTGCGTTACGTCGCCCGCCAGCCCATCACCCACCTGCGCGGCCGCGTGCATGGCTACGAACTCCTTTTCCGTAACGGGACCGAGGATGCCTTCCGCGGAGATGGTGATCTCGCCATCCGTCCCGGCTACGGCACGCTCATCTCCTCTTCCGGCAACTGCTCGTAGCTGACAAACGCCACACGCTTGCTGCCAGGAGACCACGAAGGAACATTCATGGTGCCCTGGCCACCAAAGAGCTTCGCCAGCAGCGTGGTCTTCTTGTCCTTGAGCGCCACCAGCCGGATCTCCACGTTCTTCAGCGGCGGATGGCCGGTCACGGATCGGTCATAAGCCAGATACACCATCCAGCGCCCGTCTGGAGAGATATGCGGGAACCAGTCGTTGCTGTCCGTCGTCAGAAACTGCTGCTGGTCCGAGCCATCCGGCCGCATGCGCCAAATCTGCATGTGCCCCGTGCGTTCGGAATTGAAGTAAATCCACGCTCCGTCGGGCGAGTAGTCGGGACCGTCGTCGAGCCCGGGCGCGGAGGTCAACTGCCTCTCGTCTTCGCCGTTCACGCCGATCGAATAGATGTCCGCCGCATTCCCGCGCCGCGCGGCAAAGGCTAGCCTCTTGCCGTCCGGCGACCAGCCGTGCCAATACGCCGCGCCCGTCTTCGTCACCAGCCGCGGCTCGCCCCCGGCCAGCGGAACAACATAGACGCGAGAGAGCTTGTCTGCCCCCGATTGGCAACTGATGGCCAGCCACTGGCCGCCGGGCGAGATTCCATGGTCGTTGTTGCACTCCTCCAGTTCGCCCGCGGCAATGGCCTCGGGCTCCGCGCTGCCTATCGCCAGCCGGTAGATCCGCCCCTCTTCGTTGAAGACGAAGGCCTTGCCGTCGTGCGTCCAGTTGGGCGCCTCAAAGTGCGCCGCGGCCACGTATTGCACCCGCCGGTCTCCCGCCACAGGCACCGCCTCCAGCGTGCTCAGCAGCACCGTCGCGCCCCGCGCTGGCGCCAGATGCTCCAGCTTCACGTTGGAAAACACCACCTTCTGCACCGCGTCCTTGTTGTGCGCGCACACACCGATGCCGATATAGAAGGTGCCGCTTACCGGCAGCCGTGTGCTCGCGCCCGAGGGGTGCAGACGTCCGTCCTCGCCAGGAACAAAAGCGTAGATAAAATCCCCGCGCTTCTCAATCCGCACCCGCTTCGGCGCCGAAACGTTCGTCTGCACCTCGCGCATATCGCCGCCCTTCGCATCGCGAAACTGCAACGAGGTCAGACCGTCGCCGTGCACGGCCACATCGGCGGAGATCGAGTCCTTGTCCAGCGTCTTGCGAATCACCAGCAGACCCTTGCGGTGCGCGTCTCCGGTCGAACCAGCGATCGTGATGTCGGCGCTCAACGCCACGTCGCCCGAAACCTTCTTCCACACAAAATGAAAGTCGTCGCTGGCAAACCACATATTCTCGCCGCTGCCGGTCACGGTGTAAGTCTTCTGCGCGGGGCCATAGGCAGCCGAGCCCGCGTGCAGCACCGTACCCACATCCTGTTGTCCATCGAAGATGCCAATCTTCCGCGCCTGCGCCCCGGCATGGGCTAAGGCAAATGCGGCGGTCACGGCAAAACAGGCAAGGAATCGTACCAAACAAGAACGCATGAAACTCAAACCTCTCCCGGCTGGAGTGCGCGGAACAATGGCCTGCTCCGCGCCGCCTACGAGCATACCGCATTCATCCGCCGCCTACCCGGCAGGTTGGGTAACACTCTAAACTCCCACCCGCGATTGGAGTGTCCGCATCCGGCCGCGCGACACCCGCGGTTCGCGCGCCGCCATTCTCGCGGCGTAACGGATTCTTTGCTCCCCCAGGTTGCCGGGCCATGCTCTGCAATGGCGTTGCCAGCCGCCCCGGCCGGCCTCAATCACGCCTTTGTTTCCAGCTCTTTTTACGGGTGTTGCGCCGACGGCTGCGACGGCGTCGCGCCGCCGTGGAATGGAACCGCGGTCACGTGCCGCGGCATGCGCATCACCATCACGCTTGCGGCTGTGAACGATCCGTTCTGGATGCCCCCTTCGGCACGCACGATGTCGCCCACATGGATGTCGCTCGCCGTCGCCGCCTGACGATGCATGCGGAATTGTGTGTGCGCATCCACCACAAATGTGTATTCCGCATGATCCAGCGCGCCCGTCAGCGTAATCTTGCCGCCCTCGACGGCCGTAACCCTGCCTTGCAGCCAGGTCTTCCCATAGTTGGCGTGCATCTCGCGCATCGCCTTCTCGCGTTGGGGATCCATCTTGATCACGGACATGGCGCCCATCGTCCTGGCATGCGGATCGAGCTGGCCGATCACGGCAATCGAATCGCCCGCCTTGATGTCGGACGGCTTCAACTGCTTCGGCCGCCCCATGGTGGAACTCCCCGTCATCGAAGACTCTTCCGGCGCGCGGTGCATCCCCGATGGATCGACAAAGTGGGTATTGGCGCTGAAGCGCACCGTGTACACATCGCCGCCATCCGTCTTCAGAATGTAGTGATCGGTTGCCGCCTCTGTCACCTTGCCTTCCAGGCCGTACATGAACGCGCCCTGCGCCCCGCCCGGCTGCTGGCCAGCGGTGGACTCTGTACTTGCCTTCTGGGCTACGGCTGCGCCGCCCAGCGCCAACCCGGAAACGACGGCCAAAATCAGGCCAACTTTCATAAACACTCCTCGCGGGCAGAGCCTCTGCCCCCCCCTTAAGCATAGCCGGTAACCGCCACACGGATGCGCGGCCCGTCCCGCTGGGAAGAACCACCGTGGAGAGACTCTTCCGCCGTCATGCCATCGAACGCAAAGACTCCCCGCCGCCGCGAAGATTCGCCCCTCCCATCACTCTCCCCTGTGCAATGAAGCCGGCCTGCATGACCAGGCGCAGTCGATGGACGGCGCACTGGCTCCTTCCCGCGCCCGGACACTGTCCGGCGAGGCAACGATGCCGGGCGCCGCGGCCCAACTCAGCGCTTCGTCTTGAAAACCGGCTTGTCGATGCGCACCAGCAGCACGTCGTGCGTGCCAAGCTCGATAGGCTCGTTGTTGGTGAGTGTGACGCTCCTGCCGGTCCACAGATCCTTTCCCGTCTGCGGCCCTTCCAGCCCCAGCCTCGCCAGGCTCAGGTGGAACGGATGTGCCCCATACCGCGCGCCGTCGGCCACGTTGAAGATCGCTATGGCCAGCGCGCCGCCTTCCAAATGGCGCGTCCACACCTCAACTTCGCCTTCCGCGTAGCCACGCGATCCCTGCCGTCCCAGCTTGTCCTGGTCGATGGCGATCACGGCGCGGTTGGTAAGAATGGCCTTGATCTCCGGCTTCATGTCGGGCAGGTCGTTGCCTGCCAGCAGCGGCGCCGCCAGCATCGCCCACAGCGAGAAGTGCGACCGGTTCTCCGCCAGCGTCAGCTTGCCGTTGCCCACCTCCAGCATGTCCGGATCGTTCCAGTGCCCTGGCCCTGCATAGCGTTCCAGCCCTTCCTGGCTGAAGCCGATCACCTCAATGCGGTCCCAGTTGGGCTGGATATCGCCCGTGCTGCGCCACAGGTTGCCGCCGGCCTTCGGAGCCCACTCCCACGGCGCGTCCCAGCCGTACTCGCAAAACGAGTAAACAATGGGCCGTCCTGTGGCCTTCAGCGCCCGGCCCATCTTGGCATAGACCGCTTCCATGATGCGCATCTGTTCCGCCTTGTCGTTGGGCGCCTGCTTTTCCATCACCGCCGGAATAAAGCTGCACGCGTCGTACTTCAGATAATCGATGCCCCACTCGGCATACGTTTTCGCGTCCTGCTCCTCATGGCCCAGCGAGCCCGCATATCCGGCGCACGTCTTCGGTCCGGGCGAAGAATAGATCCCGATCTTCAGCCCCTTCGAATGCACATAATCCGCCAGCGCCTTCATATCCGGAAACTTCGAGTTCGTGTGGATCACGCCGTTCGCGTCCCGCTCCCCTTCCCACGTATCGTCGATGTTCACGTAGACGTAACCGGCATCTTTCATGCCCGTGGACACCAGCTCGTCGGCGGCGTGGCGAATGTCGGCGTCGGTCACTTTGCCGAAAAAGTAGTTCCAGCTATTCCAGCCCATGGGCGGTGTTTGCGCCACGCGCGGCACGGCCGGCTGTGCCTTTACGGCGTGGGGCTTGGCGGAGCTCTGGGCCGCGGCGCTCAGCGACGCCACGGCCAGGAAGGCGGCAAGAGTGGTCAAAACGCGCATGATGTACTTCCTCGCTGGAAACGATTTCAGCAGGGATTCTATGCCTCCCCAACCGCTTTCGGCAACGAGCCCTCCCTGCCGTATTGCTCTGCCGGGCCTGCTTGATGTATCACCTTCCCTGTGAACCCAAAGCCCTCATTCCCGTTCCCTCCCCGTTCTTCCGGCCTGTGGCCTCTTCGCCAGCCAATGCGCATCGCCGCCGCCGCCGCGCTCGCCATCCTCTGCGGCGCCGCCGTTCTTGCCCCTGCCGCGCCGCCCTCGCATCTGCTCCCCCCCTCGGCGCTGCGCTGCAACGGGCAAGCCGCTCCGCTCGCCATCGACAGCCCACAACCCCAATTCTCCTGGCAGCTCGCGCCGGCCTCGCCGCAACTCCATGGCGTGGCCCAGACGGCCTACGAAGTTCAGGTTGCCGCCGCGGACGGCCGCTTCGCAGCTCCACTGTGGGAAAGCGGCGTGGTGGAAAGCGCCGCCGCCGCGCGCATCGCCTACGCCGGCCCTTCGCTCGTGCCCAGCCGCGCCTACATGTGGCGTGTTCGCGTGTGGGACGAGCAGCGCCGCGCCACCGCCTGGAGCGCCGCTGCCCGCTGGACACAGACCCCCGCCTGGCGCGCCCGCTGGATCGCCGCTCCGCAAAACGGCAGCCCCGTCATGCCCCTCTTCCGCCGCGCCTTCGTCCTCAACCAGCCCATCGCCCGCGCCCTGCTCTATGCCTCCGGCCTGGGCCAGGATGAGCTGCGCCTGAATGGCCGCAAGGTCGGAAACGACCAGCTCACTCCCGGCTGGAGCGCGTACCGCAAAACCGTTTACTACGACAGCTACGACGTCACCTCCATGCTCCGCCAGGGCCCCAACGCCCTCGGCGTCATGCTCGGCAACGGCATGTATCGCGTGCTGAAGACCCCCGGCCGCTACACCAAGTTCGTGGGCAGTTTCGGCGTGCCCATGTGCGCCGTGCTGCTACGCATCGAGTTCGCCGGCGGCCAGACGCTCGACATCGAAACGGACAACACATGGAAGACGCATCCCGGGCCCATCGTCTTTTCCTCTACCTATGGCGGCGAGGACTACGATGCCCGCCGCGCCTTGCCCGGCTGGGATCAGCCCGGCTTTGACGATTCCTCCTGGACCGCCGCGCAGGTGGTGGAAGGCCCCGGCGGCGCGCTGCGGCCTGAAGTGGCGCCGCCCCTGCGCGTCATCCGCACATACACGCCCGTCAAGGTCACGCATCCAAAGCCGGGAGTCACGGTCTACGACCTGGGACAGAACTTCGCCGGCTGGCCCGTCATCGCCGTCACCGGACCGGCCGGCGCGCAGGTCAAGCTCGTCTCCGGAGAACTGCTCCATCCCGACGGCACCGTCTCGCAGCGCAGCGCCGGCGGAGGCCCTCAGTGGTTCACTTACACGCTGCGCGGCCGCGGCGTCGAGCAATGGCATCCCCAGTTCAGTTACTGGGGCTTCCGCTACGTCCAGATCGAACCAACCGCGGCGAAGCTCATCAGCCTAACCGGCGAGGCCGTACACAGCACCTCGCCGCGCGTGGGCAGCTTCCGTTCGTCTGACCCGTTGCTCGATCGCATTCACACCCTCATCGTGCGCGCCATCGAGAACAACGCCGTAAGCATCTTTACCGATTGCCCGCATCGAGAGAAACTCGGCTGGCTCGAGGAAGCGCACCTGCTCGCCCCTGCGCAGCTTTACGACTTCAACTTCGCCGGCCTCTATGCCGCCACCGCGCGCAACATCGCCGACACGCAAACCCTCACCGGCCCCGCCGCCGGCCGCATCCCCGACATCGCGCCGCAGTACGTGCTCTTCGCCCCCCACTGGGGCATCTTCGACGACTCGCCGGAGTGGAGCAGCACGTCGGTGCTTGCGCCCTGGTACGTCTACCAGCGCACCGGCGACCCGCATCTACTGGCCGAAAACTATCCCGTGATGCAGCGCTACCTGGCCTATCTCGCCACCCGCGCCCGCAATGGCATCATCGCCTATGGCCTGGGCGACTGGTACGACATCGGCCCTGGCGAGCCCGGCGTCTCCAAGCTGACCACGCTCGGCCTCACTGCCACGGCCATCGACTACCAGGATCTGCGCGTGATGGAAAAAACCGCCGCGCTGCTGGGTAAAACCGCCGACAGCCTCGCCTACAGCAAACAGGCCGAAGCTGTCCGCGAGGCCTTCAACCAGCGCTTCTTCGATCCTGTCCATCACCGCTACGACAAGGGCAGTCAAACCGCGCAGGCCATGCCGCTCTCCATCGGCATGGTTCCCGCTGGCGAACGCGCCGCCGTTCTGCGCGCCCTGGTCGACGACATTCGCACCCACCGGAATCACGTCACGGCGGGCGACATCGGCTTTCACTATGTCGTCGACGCTCTGCTCGCCGACGGTCGCTCCGACGTGCTTTACGACATGCTCGAGCGCACCGACTCGCCCAGCTACGGCTATCAGCTTGCCCGCGGCGCCACCGCGCTCACTGAGGCCTGGGATTCCAACCCCTCCAGCTCGCAGGATCACTCCATGCTGGGCCACGGCGAAGAGTGGTTCTATCGCGGCCTCGGCGGCATCGACATCGATTGCACGCGGCCAACTCCGCGCCAGCTCATCCTGCGGCCGGCCGTCGTGGGCCGCCTCGCCTGGGTGCGCGCCAGCTATCACTCCGCCTTCGGCCCCATAGAAAGCAACTGGCGCCGCCACGCAAAAACCACGGACTACAACTTCAGCGTCCCCGTCGGCGTCACCGCCACCATCGAGCTGGCCACGCCGTCGTCCGCAACGGCAACCGTCAACGGTATGACTCCATCCAGCGCACCCGGCGTCGTCTCCATCCACGCCGGCGGCCACACGTTGCAGATCGTCGTGCAGTCGGGCCGCTACCGCCTCCGCGCTGCCAACCCCTCGCCAGAGGCCCCCATCGAGCAGCCATGATCACGGCGCATGCGACAGCGTGTACACGCCCCAGCCACGCCCGTCTGCCGGTCTTCCTCTACCATAGGCGTGTAAGCGGCTCTTCCACTCCATTGCCGCGAGCCGCAGGAAAGGAGCACGATTCCCATGAGCGCAAACGACGCCCGACTCTCTACACTCTTCCTCGACTTTAGCCGTAAGAAATTGCTCCAACAGTACTGGCCGCGGCTTCGCTCCTGCGTCGAGCCATTGACTGCAGAGCAGGTCTGGTGGCGGCCCAACCCCGCCAGCAACTCCGTCGGCAACCTCCTCCTGCACCTGAACGGCAACGTCATGCAGTGGATCGTCAGATCCTTCAACCGCGAGGAAGATAAACGCGACCGTCCCGCCGAATTTGCCGCCCAAGGAGGACTCTCCGCCGCCGAACTGCTTAACCGCCTCGACGCCACCATGGAAGCAGTGCGCGCCGTGCTCGCGCGGCTCACCGAGGCCGACCTCCTCGCGTTCTACGATATGCAGGGCTACCACGTCCACGGCCTCGACGCCATCTACCAGGTCGTCGAGCACTTCGGCCTGCACTACGGCCAGATCGTCTACATCGCCAAAAGCCTGGGCGGCAAGGATCTCGGCTTCTACTCCGAGCTCAACAAAACCGGCCGGGCTTCGTAAGCGCACGGCCGCTTGGCATCGCGCCGCGGCTGCCATCGTGTACGATGCCGTTACAGTTGAACGAAGATCCCCACTTCGTGCCGAAGCGCCGCCGGTTCCGGTGGCGCGGGAGAACGGACGATGCCAGGTATCGCCGGGGTTCTCAACGCGCGCGACGCCAGAAACGCGCAAATGCAAACAGACATCATGCGGCGAAGCATGAGGCACGAATCTTTCCACACAAACAGTTGTTTGACAGGCAAAGTCGCCGGCTGCTGCGCCGGCCGCGTATCGC
>JAJZVX010000037.1 GCA_021846985.1 Acidobacteriota bacterium
AATCGTCCCGATCGAAAGGAGTTTACGTCCCGAAGGACTTCATCCTCCACGCGGCGTTGCTGCGTCAGGGTTTCCCCCATTGCGCAAAATTCCCCACTGCTGCCTCCCGTAGGAGTCTGGACCGTGTCTCAGTTCCAGTGTGTCCGTGCGCCCTCTCAGGCCGGATACAGATCATTGCCTTGGTGGGCCGTTACCCCGCCAACTAGCTAATCTGCCGCGACCCCCTCCTCAAGCGAATTGCTCCTTTGACCCGTAGGTGTTATGCGGTATTAGCCTCGGTTTCCCGAAGTTATTCCCCACTCGAGGGCAGGTTAGTCACGTGTTACTCACCCGTGCGCCACTTTACTCATGATATTGCTACCACTTTCTCGTGCGACTTGCATGTGTTAGGCACGCCGCCAGCGTTGATTCTGAGCCAGGATCAAACTCTCGTTTGAAACCTGTTGCCGGGACCCTCCGACGGAGGCCGGATAAGTCTCGGCTATGCCCGCGCCTAAAGCGCAGGCATCTTACCTATGAGAATAATCAAGCCAAACCTGATTTTTTCTCACGACTGGCACGTTCAACCATTTGTCAAAGATCCTTAAGGACTTACCGCCTGGGCGGTGCCCTTCTGGATCGAGGTCCGGACTGTGTCGCCCGGATTGTCCTCGAACTTGTTGCGCCGGCCTTAACCGCGTTTTCTGACAGTCTTAACCGATTTTGCGCGAACCTTCTAAATCTATCGAACTTTCATCTTCCCGTCAAGCCCGGCAGATCGCATCGCCTGAGGCCACTCGATCACAATATCGGCGGTCGTTCCTCACAGCCAGCTCCTGCCTGCCCTGAAAGAAGAAGCCCCTCTCAGAAACATCGCGCAGCGCAAAACTTTCAAATATCCACCGGCAGCATGTGCCCGAGCCACTAGGGCTCACGAGAAAACTACTCCCGGGTCATGCAATGGCTTGTTCTCTGCGGGACTCCCTACAGGGGCTCAGGGGTTTACTTCTCCAAACCTCATCTGACCCAACGAACCGCTTTCCCTTCTCCCTGATTGGGCAGGCCTATCGGCCACTGGAAAGCTCCACTGCTTCTGCTCATTTGCAACTTCTTGAGAGTAGCACACAACCACTCTCATTGCAACCCCTGTTGCAAGCTTCCTCCGGCTTCGCCGAATTCGGCTCCGTTGCAACTGTTTGAGCATAGCAACCCTGCACCCGGATTGCAAGCCGCCACCCTGTGGAAAGCCGGTGATCCTGTGGGAAACGGCGCACGGCTGCCGCACTGCGCGTCTTGACCCGGCGCACCGTGTTTCCGTATGCTGCCAGCGATTCCGCGGGAAGGTCTTTCCGGCTCGCCCCGCGCAGGGAGAAGCCGCATGAGTATGCCATTTTCGGCCGTCCCCTCCACGCCGCAACCCGCGGTTCGGCCCCTGTTGGTGCGCAGCGCCGCCGTGCTGGGCGCCGGCACCATGGGCTCTCGCATCGCAGCGCATCTGGCCAACGCCGGCATTCCTTCGCTGCTGCTGGATATGGCACCCGAAGGCGAGGTGGACCGTAGTCGGCTAGCTCGCGCCGCCATTGAGGCATTGACCAAAGCCCGGCCGGCGGCCTTTTACGACCCCGCGCTGGCCGCACTGGTCACGCCCGGCAACTTCGACGACCACCTCCCGCAACTGACCCACTGCGACTGGGTCATCGAGGCGGTAACCGAGAACCTGGCCATCAAAACGGCCCTGCTGGCGCGCGCCGTGCCGCATCTGGCGCCCCATGCCGTCCTCACCACCAACACCTCGGGGTTGCCCATCCGCCTGATCGCCGCCAGCCTGCCATCGCATCGCAACCGCTTCTTCGGAGCGCACTTCTTCAACCCGCCGCGCTACATGCGGCTGGTCGAGCTGATCCCCACCGCCGACTCCGATCCGGCCCTGGTGGCGGCTTTTGCCGCCTTCGCCGGACGCACCCTGGGCAAGCAGGTGGTCTACGCCCACGACACGCCCAACTTCATTGCCAACCGTATCGGCATTGCGGTCATGTTCAACGCCGCCAACCTGATGTTGGAGCAAGGCTTGACCGTGGAAGAAGTGGATGCGCTCACAGGCCCCGCCGTGGGGTGGCCGCGCACCGGCACCTTCCGCCTGGCGGATCTGGTAGGCCTCGACATCCTGGCCCACATGGCCGCCAACTTCCCCGAGGGCGTGACGCTGGGCGCTTTTGCGCCGGTGCTCGACGAGTTGATGAAGCGCCGCTGGCTGGGTGACAAGACCGGCCAGGGCTTCTACAAGAAAACGCGCGGGGCCGAGGGAAAAGACGAACGCCTCGTCCTCGATCCCGAAACCTTCGAGTACCGCCCGCCGGCCAAACCCGCCCTGCCCGCGCTGGAGATGGCGAAAAACGCGGCCGCGCTACCCGAGCGGCTGCGTCTGCTGCTGGCCAACGACCCGGCCAGGGACAGAGCCGCCGCCTTCCTTTGGCCCTTCCTTGCCGCGCTGTGGAACTATGCCGCCGATCGCATTGGCGAGGTGGCCGGCGACATCGCCGCCATCGACGCTGCCATGCGCTGCGGCTTCAACTGGGAGATGGGGCCCTTCGAGCTGTGGGATGCCGCAGGCGTGGAATCGACCGCGGCGCGCATCAGGAAGATGGGCCTCGCGCTCAGCCCCAACGCCGAAGCGCTGCTGGCCGCGGGCCGCGGTTCCTGGTACGCGCAGCAGGGCCATGCCTGTTTCCATCCCCAGACCGGCAGGCTCGAAGCCATCCCCACTGTGCCCGGCCATGCCCGCGTGGCCGATTTCCGCCGCGCGCAGGGCGTCGTCCGTTCCAATCCCGGCTGCTCGCTCGTCGACCTGGGCGACGGCGTGGGCTGCCTCGAGATGCACTCGCCCAAGAACACCATCGGCGGCGACGTGGTGGCGCTGGTCGCGAGCGTACTCGATCCCGTGTCGGACGCCGTCCGCGACTTTGACGCCTTCGTCCTTACCGGCGACCGCGACAACTTCTCCGTGGGCGCCAACCTGCTGGAACTTCTGCTGGCCGCGCAGGAGGGCGAGTGGGATGAGATCGACCTGGCCATTCGCGGCTTCCAACAGATGACCGCTTCCATCAAGTTCTGTCCGCGTCCTGTAGTCGTGGCGCCCTTCGGCATGACCCTGGGCGGCGGCGCGGAGATCTGCCTGCACGCGGCGCGGCGCCAGCCGCACGCCGAGACCTACATGGGCCTGGTGGAAGCGGGCGTGGGCTTGATCCCCGCCGGCGGCGGGACTAAAGAGATGCTACTGCACGCCCTCGACGCCGCCGCGGCGCTGGCCCCGCCTGACCCGCGCGATCCGCCTTCGAAATTCGCCCAATCGCTCGAAGTGGCCACCGCGCTGCGCCGCGCCCTTGAAACCATTGCCTTGGCCAAGGTTTCCACCTCGGCGGCCGATGCGCGCACACTCGGCCTGCTGGCCCCCGCCGACCGCGTCACGCTCAACCGCGAGCGGCTTCTGCTCGACGCCAAAACCCAGGCCGCCGCGCTGGCCGCGGCCGGTTGTTATACCCCGCCGCAGCCGCGCTCCCACCTGCCCGCCCCCGGCACGGCGGCTCTGGCCACGCTTGAAACGGGCATCTACCTGATGGGCGAGGCCGGCTACGCTTCCGGGCACGACCAGAAGGTGGCGCGCTGGGTCGCTTACATCCTTGCTGGCGGACGCCTTACGCCAGGCGCACCCGTCGCCGAACAGTACCTCCTCGATCTCGAGCGCGAGGCCTTCCTCTCCCTCGCCGGCGAGCCCAAAACGCAGGAGCGCATCGCGTTTACCCTTAAGACCGGCAAGCCCCTCCGGAACTAAACATCCCCGCGAAGGCCACGCGGCACGCAGCGCTACCAGCCCACGCAGCGGAACGACGAAGAGGCGCTGACCCGGGCCATCATCGCGCTGGCCAACCAGTATGGCCGGTATGGATATCGACGCATCACGATCCTGCTGCAGGAAGCCGGCTAGGACGTGGGCAAGGACCGCGTGGAGCGGATCTGGCGCCGCGAAGGGCTGAAGGTTCCGCGGAATCAGAAACCGCGCGGCCGTCTGTGGCTCAACGACGGCTCCTGCGTGCGACTGCGCCCGGAACGGCGCAATCACGTCTGGGCATACGATTTCGTGAGCGGCTTTACCCACGACGGAAGGACGGTGCGCTTCCTGAACCTGATCGATGAGTACACACGGGAATGTCTGGCGATCCATGTCGGGCGCCGGATCAACAGCAATCAAGTGATCGACGTGCTGGCTGAGGCTATGATCGAACACGGCGTCCCGGACTACATTCGCTCGGACAACGGGCCGGAGTTCGTGGCCAGGCAGTTGCAGCAAGTCGGCCAGCTTCTCCATGGGCTTGAGCCGCTGCCACCGGAGTTGATCGATCCAGTTCTTCAGATGGCGCATCATGGATCCCTCGTAGTGATAGCTCCACAGCCGGTCGAGGCTTTCTTTGAGCAGGTAGGCCTTCATGACGCGCCGGTTCAATGCAAACAGTTCGTTGAGTTGCTGCTTTTTGCGCGCGGTCAGATGTACCCAGCGCGTCAGCAGCAGCCAACGCTTTCCCTTGACCAGTTCCCGTGCCGGTCCGCCCTTGCGGAAGAACTCGGCCCTGCGAACCTCGTCGACCGCTGCATTGGCGTGCTTCATGATGTGGAACTTGTCATAGAGGATGCGGCAGTTGGGCAGCCATTGCTCGATGCTCTGGCGGAACGGTTCCCACATATCCACGCAGGCAGCCTGTACTGCGCCGCGTTGAAAGGCGCTCAGTTGCTTGGTGAAGAACTCGTCAAGCGTTTCCTTCTTCCGCTCGGCGCCGAACCAGAGAGGCTCGGCGGTCTGGAGATTGCTCACCACCGTGATGAACTTCTGCTTCTTGCCCAGAAAGCTCTCGTCCACGCCCATCTGCCGCAGGGCCGGCTTGCGCCGCGTCTTTGACCAGCGTTGCAAATAGCGCTGATCGATGGCCCGCACCGTGCTCGCCGCCAGACCGAACTGCCGCGCAACCCGGATGGCCGCCGCGCTCTCGCAGGCTTGCCCTACGGCATCTTCAAAACGCTCGCTGAACGGCGCCTTGGATGGCAGCAACGGCACCTTTTCCGCCTTCACTCCGCAATCCGGGCAGCGAACCCGGTACAACTCCACCACCACCGTGGTCCGGTACTCGAAGCACGGCAGATCGCGCACTTCCCGCTCATAGCTGGCTACAATCTCGCCCGTTGGCTTGCCGCAGCCGGAACAAACCAGCAACTTGTTGGCCCGCTTACGCCGAACCCAAAGCTTCAGCCTTTTGCCAGGCTCATCAATCTCATGCCGGTAAACCTTGTAGCCCGGCCAGCCCAATACCCTCGTCCAGTCGTTGTCGCGCATCGTGAGGAGAATAGCCGATTCCGGCAATCATGCAAAACCCGCGAAAATCACGCCTCATTACAGATTCCTGCGCAGAGCCGGATTTTCTTCCATGCGAAGAACGGCTGCATCAAGACGGGACATTTACACGGCTGTTAAATATCTGCTCAGAATGAGCAGAACAAAACAGATTGTTGCTTGAGCTAGGGCGACAATTACTTCGTGTACAAGCAAGGAGGAGACGCGCTACGGCTGGTGATGCGGGAACCGAGGAGTGCTGCGTGGGTGTGCGCGCGTCGATGAGAGAAATGAGCGCGCGCTGCGGAGCAGGGTTGCCCAGGTCTTCAAGAAGATTATGAATTCGCCAGATCAAGGCATACCACATAACCTATTGGAATCGGCAAAATGTATTGCCATCATTCCAGGGGATGTAAAGTTTGCCTTCATCTTTAGAGGTAACTATGTTCGCGGAGTGGCAACCTGCGCGCATGCCTGCGATCCAGCGGGGCTCGACACAAGGTGAAACGAGGCCGAGCGGAGATGCGCATCCTGCTGGCGCTTGTCCTTCTGCTGGCGGTTCTCTTTGGCGGGCGCGCGAACGCGTATACCCTCCTTACACACGAAGAGCTCATCGATCTCAACTGGCAGTATTCCATTGTTCCGCTCCTGCTCAGCCGCTATCCCAACCTGACACCGGCGCAACTCGAAGAGGCGCGGGCTTATGCGTACGGCGGCAGCGTGATCCAGGACATGGGTTACTATCCATTTGGCGACAAATCCTTCTCAGACCTGACCCACTACGTGCGCTCGGGCGACTTCGTGGTAAGTCTCTTTCGTAATGCGCACAACGCCAATGAGCTTGCGTTCGCTGTGGGCGCGCTGTCGCATTACGTGGGCGATGTCATTGGCCACTCCGAAGCGACAAATCTCTCCGTTCCTGTGGAGTTCCCCAAGCTGCGTGCGAAATACGGCCGCGAGGTGAGCTACGCCGAGGGTGAGCATCAGCATGTACAAACCGAGTTCGCTTTTGACATTGACGAGGTCGCGCATCACCGCATGGCGCCAGTCCGCTTCCTTTGTCACGTCGGGCTCAAGGTGCCGGTCAGGCAACTTGCGCTTGCTTACTACCAGACCTACGGACTGAGGGACGAGTTCTCACTCCGGCGGCAGCGCTTCAATGTGCGTGAATACCGTTTCATGGTGCATAGCTTTTTCCCCCGCGTGGCGTACGCCATCACGCTCCTGCATCGCCACCACGAGCCGGCAGAGCCGGAGACGCCGGATGCGGCGACCATCGACAGGGAAGTGGCCCGGGTGGCCGCGGAAAACGACTGGCAGAAGTATGGCCGCCATGCGGGAATCGGAACCTACATGCTGGCCGGCTTTCTGTTTATCCTGCCCAAGTTCGGCCCACTGAAGCTGATCGACGTGAAAGGCCCAACCCCGGCAACAGAGGCAGCATACCTGCACAGCGTGGTGGTGTCCACGACGATCATGCACCAGATGCTCGCGCGGTTTACGCCTCCGGCGACGGCGCCTACGACCACGGCCCGGGCCGGCGATCCGGTTTCCGCGAATCAATCTCCGCAAGCTATTCCGGCAATCATGTCCGCCAACCCGAACACGCTGCTGGGATCGCGCGACCCACGTCATCCGCTGCCCAATCGCGACCTCGATACAGGTCGAGTGGTACAGCCCGGCGGCTATCGGCTCACCGACTCAACATACGCCAATCTCCTCCACCGCCTCACGCGCCAGCCCTCGCAGCCCATCCCGCCCGGCATCAAGCAGGACATCCAGGCTTACTACGCAGACCCGAACGCGCCCATCACGACCAAGCAGAATCCGGCGCAGTGGACGCAGGTACAGGCCGATCTCGCAACCCTCGACGCCATGCCCACTAGCATGGAGCCACAGCCGTATCCCACATATGGCGATGAGGCAGCCGCCAGCGCGGAGTAAGCACTGCGTGCGCCCCGGGCCGCCCCCGGACAGGTCTTAGTGCGGAAGTTGCAGTCGTGATCAAGGCACATGGGAGACGCAAAATCATCCTTGGCGCCGTTGCCGAGGGACGCTGCGCGTGCCATGGGTCGTCGATTAGACGGCCCCAGTGAGCCCTTATTTTGAAAAGATAGGATGGTCCTCGTCGTAAAGCTGTTCCGCTTTTGCGGATTTCCCCGCAGCTTTTTTGGCTACGCGGTCAATCCTTTTCTCTGCTGCTGTGTCCGAGTCTGTCTTGTCCTTCAGTTTCTTTGCGTCTTGATTCTCAAATTGTTGCTTCATGGTTGATCTCTCCTGTTCTCACCATGACCCCTCTCCTTATGAAAAGTAATACTGGGTATTCCGGGCGGCCGATAGGCCCAGAATTGTTTGAATTATGTGCAATGTTGACCAGTCATCCCAGGCCGGCCTGCTTCACACTGCATATAGGCTCGCAGCGCCCCTGTTCACTCCCTCCGGCTTTTGGGGACATCCATCGCAAAGGAGAACGCGATGCATCATCTCATCAGTCTCTTGCTCATCGCAGCCGCAATGATCCTGATTCCCGGAATTGTTATGGCGCTCAGAGCGCACCTTATGAATCGCAGAGAAAATGCGGCGCCTTTCCGCGACTATTTCGGCCCTGGGTATGACCGCGACCTCCTCCGGCTCAGTGCACTCAGCGAAGCTGAAGACTGGCAGTCCGATCCATACTCACGCTTTGCGCCCCTCCGTCTCCGCGATCCCGACGCAACCAGGCGGTTTGCTCGGGTCAGCGGCACGGCTCAGCGGAACCACGAGCGGGATTGATCTGGACGATTCACGCGCCACCGGCGAATGGTAATCCCTTCAAGCGTTTTGTGCGGGTAGGTCAATTCAGCAGTGTGTGCAATTGTGGCCAACATTTACATGGTTGGCCGCCCATAATGGGTGTTGCGCACACTTTTCCCCAGCCCGCAATGTCTCTGTCTTGCACTCTTTGCAGTCGAGAAAATCCCGCATAGGAGAGCAGCATGTCTTATCACTTTACGAATTTCCAGTTGATCACTTGAGAGTGCCGAAATCTGAAGGCGTGTGTGTCATGCGGCCAGACGCGATGCGTCCTGGCTCGTTGACCCGCCAATACAAAGATCCCCAACACCATATGGGGGCCTATTGGCAGCTCAGCTATACCCGCCAGATGAGGAGCCGCACGGAGTACGTGCGGCAGGAATCGGTGAAGGAAATACGCCGCCACATTGCGACCCACAAGAAATTCAAACGCTTGGTGGACCAGTGGACCGACTTGGGGATCGAGCACTCACGACTGTCTATGCAGATTGCCGAGCCACGAGCAAAAACATAGGCGGGAACTCGGTACTCTCAAGTGGGCACCCTGACTACTGTAAAAGCAACCAGCGTCGCTTCGCTCCGACGTCCTGCCCACATCACTGGAATACGCAAGCACAAGCACGTCAGGGCTGTTTCAAAAGGCCTCGAAAAACGCCCCTCGTAACCCCAACAAAATCAATGGCTGGATCTCCCCGATCCGGCCGTCTCACAAACTGTACCTTCGGAAACAGCGCGGACCAGTGGTTATCGGCCGCGGTGTTATGAGCTTCGGTCGAATTGGTCGCCAGTTTTCAAAATCCGCAGCCGCCGTTCGATTCCGCCGCAGATCGAATCCGCAATCTGCCCGGGGAACCTGGCGGGAAGCTCTGAAATCACGCGGTCGACGGCTGCGGATGCTTCGTTGCATAGCTCGTCGATTAACGAGGTCACGACCTGTTTTCCGATACCGGATCTTTCGGCCGTCTGAAGGAAGTGGCGCGGAGCGATTTGCCGTATTTGGTAGTGAGGTTTTGCCCCGAACGACATCGCGAGACGGAAGTGTTTCCAGAGAACCTGCTTCGAATCAACACTGGGCTGAGCGGAGATCACGTCGTAGAGCGGCGTCAATTGGAAACGACCACCGGGCCGGAGGAATACGCTGAAGTTTTTAGCGTGCCCGTCTGTCGCACCTATCAGCCAGAAGACGATGTTTGCTTTTAAGAAGGAACGCTGGTCAGCAAGGGGTTCGTCGCCACCACGAAGCAATTGAAGTATCTGCTCAATGCCAGGTCCGCCATTTTCCTGGTACTTTCGGGTAGGAGGCACCGACAGCGCCTGGCAGCAATCTTCTTGAGGCAATCGAAGAAGTCTTCCATCTGTGGTCCATCTGCGGTCAAAGCGTTCCACGACCAAGACTCGCTTCTTCCCGAATGTGACTATCTGCGGTCTCGCTGCTTCGAGTCCAAGTTCCGCAGCGATTTTCAGGCAGAGATACTCATTTTCGACACTGTGCGTAAGGTCAATCCCATTGGGAAGTTTACCGATCGATGGCTTTAATATATGTGTCGTCGCTGTCGTGCCGTGGGGCTTGTACCACTGTTCGTCGCGAAACAGCAGCGCGGTCTTCTCTTGTGCTCCCGCAATCGAGATCCTGAAAGCTGCATCTTCTGTGATGCCAAGAGGCGCGGTGACGAGATTGTCCATGATCAAGGCAATCTCGTTATCGCTGATCGGGTCGCCTTCGACGGCACCCGCAGGTCCGGGATCCATGTCGAGAGGTAGGAATTGGAGCGCTCCGACACAGTCGTGTCCAATCGCGCCGAGAAGGCTGTAGGCGTCCGTTCCTTCCGCGCGTGTGCGCGCGGCAATCAGAAGTCGCAGATCAAGGTTATCGGGCAGGAGATTGTCGAAGACTGCTATGACTGGTGCACCGCTGTAGGCCTGCTCACGTAAGGGCATGGAAAGAGAGACAGGGATGGCAAACTCCCATTCCAACCATGTCCGATCGTACTGGAAAGATATTGCTCCCGATGATTCACGACGAAGTTGGCCGACGAGGCGGCTATTGAGGAACACATTCAGCGGTTCGTAACGAGCGCGCGCCATCAGAAGATCGCCTCAATGTCGTCAGCTGAACTCTTGGTCCTTGCACGGATTACGAGTTCCAGGTCGAGTGCGGCAAGCACTCTCAGTAGTGTGCTGAGCCGCCCTGCCCCTGAGCTTTCAATGTCCGAAATCGTCCTCTGGCGCACTCCGGCTTTAACCGCGAGTTGTTCCTGGGCTAATCCAAGCTTATGTCGCTTTTCTCGAATCTGATTCCCCAGTTGAAGAGGTGTACGGGCAATCGTTTCCATGTCAGTTTTACCAGTCCGGCCATTAGGCGCTTTTCCGCCTTAATGTATAATAGGCGCTTTTCCGCCTCAAGTCAATCGAGGCGATTTTCCGCCTTATAGGTTTACTGTAGGCATGTGCGCTGGTGGGTGAGATGATCCTGTTTCCGAAGGTACAGTTTGTGAGACGGCCGGATCGGGGAGATCCAGCCATTGATTTTGTTGGGGTTACGAGGGGCGTTTTTCGAGGCCTTTTGAAACAGTGTGTTTACACCTTGCTCTTCAATGGAACTCTTGGCTGCGTAATATGTGGCAAGAAGTCGCTTCTCCAGTTCCTTTTCTGAAACGCCTGTCGGCAGTGTATTTGGATTTGTCTGGAAACCTGCCTGCCTTGGCGACTGAACCTTCCGCCCCTGTTTCGTTCGCACGAGAGAGCGCCCTTCGTCTCGACCATTGCCGTCGGGTTCATAAAGAAGGCCCGTTCGTTGCATCTCCTCAGCCGGAAGAAACGAAAGTTCTGCCCCTTCGGTTACGAGCAACCGGAACACCTCTGCCGGGCTTGCCTCAGGGACTTCAACGCCTCGTGTTTTCAAGCGTCGGTAATTCAGAAGAGGGTTACGCAGGCCAAAGTCAAGCAGGTCCTTCCGCACTTCCGCCAACGGAAGACGCAACTCCTCATTCGCAAGATTTGGGGTCGTTCCCATACGCACCCGCTCAACCTCAGATACGCAAATATCTCTTGGAGTCGGCGGATTCCAGACCTGATGTGCTTTGGCGCCGATTATAGAACGCCGCAATTGCCATCGGACAGGCCATGTGCGGCCTCAGGCGCTTACTGGTGCGTAGCTGTAAAGGGTCTCTCGGCTTATGCCAAATTCGCGGGCGAGGGCCGCTTTCTTTTCACCGGCTGCCACACGGGCGCGAAGCTGTGCGATACGCTCCGGGGTCAAGGACGGCTTCCGGCCCTTGTACACGCCCGCCCGCTTCGCCAGTGCGATGCCCTCGCGCTGACGCTCACGGATAAGGGACCGCTCAAACTCCGCAAACGCGCCTCGCGCGCCACGGCCGAGGAATTGATGCGTCTGCTCGACGCCGGCAAGATCGTCTATCCCCGTCCGCCGCGCACACAGGCGCGGACACTGCCGGCCGCCCGCAGGACTTGAACCTCTCCGCCTGCCGGTTTCCCATCGCGACCCGCCCCCCTTACCGCAGCGGATGCACTCCTGGCACCTTCAGCAGGGAACTCAGCACCGCCGAAAGAACGTACATGAACGCGAAGATCCAGATCACTCCGGAAACACCCACCAGCGGAAAAAAGAGCCCGAAGATCGCCGGCCCCGTAAACATGCTCAGCCCCGAACCCAGGTTCATGATCGACATCGACGCCCCGCGCGACTCCGGCGCCAGCACCGCCATGATCGCCGCAATGGGCACAAAACCCGCCAGCGCGATCCCGTACGCCATTCCGGCCAGCGCCACCAGCAGGAAGTTGGCCCCAAAGGCGTGCGGCACATAGAAGAACCCCAGAGACGTCACCGCGCAGCCGCACGCGCCCGCAAAGGTAATCGTCCGCCGCCACCCCACCTTGTCGCCCACCCACCCCCAGAAGAGATTGGCAACCACGTTGGTGGCAAAAATGATGGTCACGATCTGCAGCCACTGCTGCCGCGTAAAGCCCACCTCGTTCACGTAGAAGATGGGCAAAAACACCAGGAACCCGAACTCCGATGTGGTGGTAATGGTGGCCACGATCCCGCCCAGACCCACCTTGGGATGCCGCCACACAATTGAAACGCCGGTAAAGAGAACTTTCAGCGGGTTTTCGCCGGTAGTCGAGAGCGGCGTGTTGCCATGTTTCTCCGTCATGCCCAGCATCGCTAACAGGCCGCCGGCCGCCACAATCGCCACCGAGACCCACAGCGTCTTGTATCCGCCGATCAGCGGCAAGGCAAAACTCGCCAGCAGCGCGCCCAGCGTCGGCAGCCCGCCCGTCCGCGCCGACCAGAACCACCCCACCGCCGTGCCCAGATAGCGCTCCGGCGTCACCGCCGCAATCCAGCACAGAAATCCGTAGGCAAAGAAGGGATAGCCCAGCCCCCGCAAGCCGTAGCTGATCAGAATCGTCGCAAAGTTCGCATGGGCAATGCCAATCAGAAGAAACGGCATCTCGAAGCCCAGCCAGATCAGCAGGCCGGCCCACATGATCTTCCTGGGACCGAAGATGTCCGTCAGCGCCCCGCTCAGCCAGGAGGCCAGCGCGGCCATCGCTCCGTAAGCGGCAAACGCCAAGGCCACCTTTTCTTCGCTGAAGTGCAGGTCCACATGCAGAAACAGAGACAGAAAACCCGACTCCACCCCGTCGCCGATCATGAACAGCAACAATCCCAGGTAGCCAATGGCCAGCTCGGGGTGCATGCCCAGCCGCTCCATCAGCGGCGCGCGCGCCTGCTGCGCAGGTTTCATGGCTCCGGTCATCTCCTGGTTTCCTTTGCTGTCTCGAGTTTGCCGTGCGATTGGGAAATACCGCGATCCTGAGCGGATTGCCGCGGCGGGAACCGGCCACTCCCCACGCGGGCTCGCCCGCCATGGCCGAAGTCTCATTGTATGGATTCCGGCTCAGGCTGTCTGCGGCGCCTTGGCCAGCGTCTCCGCAATCGTCGCCCGCACGCCCCTGGCGCGCATGCTGTCCAGGTTGGCCTGCACGGCCGCCACAAACTGCGGATACGCCGTGGCCAGATCCCCAAACAGCGGCCGCACCGCCAGCGCCAGCCGCGCCTCCTTGCAACCGCCCTCCACAAACTCCTTCAGCATGCCGATCTGCGCATCCTCCATCGTCATGGCGCGCCCCTGCTCGTCCACCCCGCGCTGATAGTAGAGCCACCCGGCCAGCACCAGCGCCATCATCCGCGCCGGCCGTCCCTGAGCCAGCAAATCCGCCAGCGACGGCGCCAGGTACTTGGTGTACTTCGCGCAGCCCTCGCTGCAGATCCGCGTCACCTGGTCCCGGATAGCCGGGTTGGTGAACCGCCTCAGCACGGTGTTGGAGTAGTCTTCCAGATCGATCCCCGGCAGCGGCGGCACGGTCGGCCGCACCTCCGCCATGAACTCGATCAGCACCCGGCGCAGTTGCTCGTCCGCCGCCGCCTCCAATACCCACGTGTGCCCCAGCAGATCGCCCAGGAACGCCAGTGACAGGTGCCCCCCGTTCAAAATGCGCATCTTCATCTTCTCGAACGGAGCCACATCTCCCGTCATCTGTACGCCCGCCTTCTCAAACGCCGGGCGCCCCGCCACAAACGTATCCTCGAGCACCCACTGCCGGAATCCCTCCGCCACCACAGGAACACGGTCCATCACTCCGAACTTCTCCGCAATCATGGCCCGGTTCTCATCCGTCGTCCGCGGCGTGATCCGGTCCACCATGCTGCTCGGGAAAGCCACGTTGGCCTCGATCCAGTTGTGCAGCACATCGCTCCGCAATGCCGCAAAGGCCAGCAGCGACTTCCGCGCCACCGCGCCGTTGCCGTGCACGTTGTCGCATGACATCAGGGTGAACGGCGCCCGCCCGTACTTCATCCGCCGGTCCGCCGCCTCGGCCACATACCCCAACCAGGTCTGCGGCGATGCTCGATGCTCCAGGTCGTGCCGTATGTCCGGGTTCTCTTCCACAAACCGCCCGGAGGCGTCCTCGAAGTACCCTCCCTCGGTCACCGTCAGCGAAACAATCGCGCACTCGGCGCTCACCATACGCTCCAGCACTCCCTCGTGCGCCTCCGGTGCATACAGATGCCCGCACAGCGACCCGATCACGCGCAGGCTCTCGTCGCCCGCCTCCAGCGCCATCAGGCTGTAGAGATAGTCCTGCGCCTTCAGCCCCTCGTGGATCGCCTTATCCGGCGGCAGCAGCCCCACACCAAACTCGCCCCACCGCATCGCTTCGCCTCGCTCGAGCAGATCGTCAAGATACACGGCCAGGTGCGAACGGTTGAAACCGCCTGCCCCGATGTGCACCAGCCCCGGAAACGTCCGCTTCCGGTCGTACATGGGCCGCGTCACCTCCGCGGCCAGCTCCCCCAGCGTCGAGTCGCTCAGAGCCACTGCCTTCCGCATCGTCTCCCCCGTCATATCCACCTTCCCTGCGCGCGCAAACGCACCGCAACAATCGAGCTAAAACACGCCAGTCTCAGGCAGTGCGTCCGTGGCTGTCAAGGAATCCCGCCACATCCCACATGCTGCCGCGCATCGGGTTTCACCTGCTCAACGAATGGCACGCTCTCGAAATGTATACTTCTCCCAATCCATCCAGAGGAGGCTTCATGGTGTCCTGCTCCGGGTCATGTTGTGTCTTATTATCCCCTCGCAAGGTCTCGACGTTGCTCCTGGCGCTTTTCGCGCTCGTCATGCTTGCCGGATGCGGTGCAGGTTTTAATTCAGGTTCCAGCCAACCACCCCAGCAAGCCACCATCGTCTCTGTCACCGTCGCCTGCTCGCCCACATCCATCTTGATCAATCAAACTGCCACCTGCACCCGCGATGTCGCCGGGACCGTCAACTTCACCAACGCGGTCACGTGGTCCGTCAGCCCCTCCAGCATGGGCAGCGTGAGCACTGCGGGGGTCTTCACCCCTGCCGCCGCCGGCACCGCAACCATCACCGCCACCTCCACCCAGGACACCACGAAATCCGGTTCGGCCACCGTCACCGCTACCAACCCCACAGCGTTGGCCATCACCATCTTCGATCTGCCGGCAGGCACGCCCGCCGACGTGACCCTGACCGATCCAAACGGCCGACGGTCGACGATCGCCTCAAGCCAGACGATCGACGCCATACCGGGAACCTATACCCTGAACGCCGCTCCCGTGGTTGTTGGAACCAGTACATACAATGCATTGGCGGCTCTTCAGACTGTTAGCGTGAATGCCGGCAGCGTCACGACAGCCGTGGTGGACTATAGAAATGTCGTGCCCGCCACCACCAAGGTCCTCGACTCAGTGGCGCAATCCTGCCTTTCCGTCTCCACCGACGGACTCACCTTGTCTCTATCGCCGTCAAGTCCGGTGGCGCAGTCGCTTTCCATTGGCGATGTGATCGTGATCCCGCCTACCGCTGCGGACGGCGGCGCACCGATGGGAATGTTGCGCAAGGTGCTCTCGGTCAGCCAGACCAACTCGGAGATCGTCGCAGTCACGCAGCCTGCAACCCTCTCCGACGCCTTTCAACGGGTCGGCTTCGAGATCAATACTCAACTGACCTCATCCTCGATTCAGTCCGTCCACACTGCTCCCGGGGTCGTATTTCGTAGGGGCGCGTCCCTCCGCCAACTCCGCGCCGCCGCAACTCCGCAGGACTCCTCAGGGCAGCCGGCCGATCCCTGCGGCGGATTTTCCTTGGGCATCTTTGACATGAACAAAGACTTTCAAAAGGACCTGATGCCCGGATTGACCCTCAGTGGAAGCGTCGAGGTCTGCTCCGGTTTGGACTTTGCCGTAGACATTATTGGAATTGGATTTCTGGATCTGGTGCCCAAGCTCAATTCCGCTGTTGCCACGGCGTCAATGGGTGAGTATTCGGACCTCACATTAACGGGCGACCTCTTGACGGGGTCGTTTAAACCGGATCCCGTCAAGCTTGCCACCCTGACGTTCCCTCCCATAAGCGTGTCAGGCTTGCCCGTATGGGTGACACCTCAGGTCGGCATCTTTGTCGGAGTCAAGGGGAGCCTGAATTCAGGTGTCTCCACCGAGGTAACTACTGCTGGAAGCTTTACAGGCGGAGTTAGATATGCCTCGGGAGCCTGGACTCCCGTGCCCCTGGCCCCGTCGTTTCAGTTCACCTACCAGCCTCCCACTCTGGATGTGAGCCTGAGCGCAAAGGCTTACGCCGGAGTAGAATTCGATCTCTATGTTTACGACGTGGTTGGGCCCTCGTTCAAACCGGACGCTTACCTCGATCTCGAAGCTGACATCGCCAAGGATCCATGGTGGACGCTCACCTGCGGCATCGAAGGACCGATGAGCCTGGACTTGACCGTCTTCGGCCACAACTTGGCCAACTATGACCTCGGCACCATGTTCGATTTTTCCCATATCCTCTTATCGGCCTCGGGACCGTTCTCCTCCGCGGCCGCCGCACCGGCAATCCAACTCATCGATCCCCAGCAGGTCACCGCTGCTTCGCCCGGTTTCACCTTGACCATCACGGGCTCGAATTTCCTTCCCGGCGAGATAGCGAACTTGAGCGGAACATCCTTGCCGGCGACCTGGCAGAGTTCATCGCTGTTGACGGTATCGGTCCCGGCTAACCTAGTTTCTGTGCCAGCCACCATTCAAGTCTCGGTGACAGACCCCGGCTCGGCGGGCACGACTTCCAATGCTATGTCGCTTCTTGTCAAGCCCATTCCGGTCCCAGCCATCAACGCGCTGTCTCCGGCTTCACTGGCGATCAACTCCATGCCGCAGCCGATAACCATCCTTGGTGCGGGGTTCGTTTCTTCGTCCACGGCCTCTTACCACGGCATTGGTCACCAACCCACGTTTATCGATTCAAACCATCTCACAATCTTCCTGAATACGGATGACTTGGCAACGACCGGCGCCTATCCGGTCGCGGTCACGAATCCCCCGCCCGGAGGAGGCACATCCAACCCGGCCAATTTCACCGTCACGGCAAGCAACCCCGTCCCCTCGATCACCAACCTCTCCCCCTCCGCCGTGCCCGAAGGCGCCGCCCCCCAAACCCTCACCATCACCGGTACCGGATTCCTGCCCTCCTCCACGGTCACCCTCAACGGGGCAAGCCATACTCCGGCATTCGTGAGCGCAACCCAGCTCACCATCTCCCTCACATCCGCCGACCTGGCCACGGCGGGGAGTTATCCGGTCGTCGTAGCCAACCCCGCGCCGGGAGGCGGAGCTTCGCCGGCGGCCAGCCTTTCCGTAGTGAGCGTGCGCGCGGTCGGCAAGTGGTCCTGGATGGGCGGAGCCAACGACCAGTACGACAGCCCCAATTTCTACGGCGTCTACGGCGCCATGGGCACTCCCGCCCCAGGAAACCATCCCGGCCCCCGCGAGTGGGCGGCCAGTTGGACCGACAAAAACGGCAACTTCTGGCTCTTCGGCGGATACGGCCCGGACTCCGCCGAAATCAACTGGGGTGATCTCAATGACCTCTGGGAGTTCAACCCTTCCACCGGCCTCTGGGCCTGGATCGCCGGAAGCAGCACCCTCCCCGGTCAGAATCAAGCCCAGCCCGGAGTCTATGGGATGTTGGGAACTCCCGCCCCGGGAAACGCCCCCAGCGGCCGCCAGCAATCGGCCGCCTGGACCGATGGCAGCGGCAATCTCTGGCTCTTCGGCGGCTTTGTCTCCTCTGGAGGGAATCAATCCGCACTCAATGACCTGTGGAAATTCGATACCTCCACTCATCTATGGACATGGATGAACGGCAGCAGCACCGTGGGCACAATCTGCTCCTTCCAAACCTGTGGGCAACCAGGAGTTTGGGGATCGCTGGGCGTTTCCGCCGCCGCAAACAATCCCGGCGGCCGCTACGCCGCAGCAAGCTGGACAGACAGCAGCGGCAATCTATGGCTCTTTGGCGGTGACGGCTTCGACCAGGCCGGAAACCAGGGTCAGTTCAACGACCTCTGGAAATTCACTCCTTCCAATGGGCAGTGGACATGGATGAATGGCGGCAATTCCGGTTACTCTCCAGGCGTGTATGGCACCCAGGGCTCCTTTGCCGGCGACAATGTCCCCGGAAACCGCAATGGCGCGGTGAGCTGGGCTGACAAAAACGGCAATTTCTGGCTCTTTGGGGGAAATGGCGCAGGCTCGACCGGAGGGGGTTACCTCAACGACCTCTGGGAATTCGATCCTTCCCTCAACCAATGGGCGTGGATCACCGGCAGCGGCACTTTCCCCTGCTCCGTCCCCTTGACCAACGGGGTGTGCATGGGGCCTACCAATGCTCCGCCAGGAGTGTACGGCGCGCTCGGCATTCCCGCTGACGGAGACACCCCGGGGGGCCGCTACGACGCTGTCAGTTGGATCGACAGCAGCGGCAATCTCTGGCTCTTTGGCGGCTGGTGGTCCTACTACGATCCATCCGGCAGCTTTAGCCAGGGTACGCTCGACGATCTCTGGATGTTCAATCCATCCACCCGCCTCTGGGCATGGATGGGCGGAAGCAACACGGAACTCTGCCCCACGCCAAACGGGCTTTGTGGACTCGAAGGCGTGTATGGCGCCTTCGGCGTCCCCGCGCAAACTAACGCCCCAGGAAGCCGAGTGGAATCCGCGGGTTGGACTAACAGCAACGGCAACCTCTGGCTCTTCGGCGGATTCGGCGCAGATTCGATCCATCAAAGCACGGAACTGAACGATCTCTGGCGCTATCAGCCCTGATGCAGGTTCAGAGAGGGTGCATCCCGGTGCGACCATCCATGGCCACGCGCGTGTGGGGCAGATCGCCGAGCGCCAATCCACAACCCGCGACCGTCTGGCCGAGGGTTGTGGATTGCAACCGGTCAACCGTTAATTGCTGTAGAGCAGGATGCCCTCGCCCTTCTCCTCGCCGTTCTCTTCGTTTGAAACCGGCCGGTAGAAGAGTTGATTGTTTTCGAGATAGACCTCGAGGAAAGCCGGCCGCGCCGTGATCTGCCCGGCAATCAACGCCTCGCTGAGCGGATCCTCGACGTAGCGTTGCAGCGCCCGGCGCAACGGCCGCGCGCCGTAGCTGCGATCGGTCAGCGTCTTGTCGAGAATCCACTTCTTGGCCTCCTCGTTGACGCTGATGGTGATGGCCTTCTGCGCCAGGTTGGCATTCAACTGCTGCACCATCAGCTCCACGATCTGGATCAGGTCCGCATCCGAAAGCGACTGGAACAGGATCACCTCGTCCAGGCGGTTGAGGAACTCGGGATTGAAGGTTTTCTTCACCTCCTGCTTCACCATCTCTTCCACCTTGTCCGAAACTATGTCGTCGCGGTCGCTCTGGAAGCCTAGTCCCTGCTTCTTCTGCAGGTGTCGCGCGCCGATGTTCGAGGTCATGATGACGATGGTGTTCTTGAAGTCCACCGTGTTGCCCAGCCCGTCGGTCAACTGCCCGTCTTCAAAGACCTGCAGCAGAATGTTGAAGACATCCGGGTGCGCCTTTTCGATCTCGTCCAGCAGCACCACCGAGTACGGCGAGCGCTTGACGCGCTCCGTCAACTGGCCGCCTTCCTCGTAGCCCACATACCCCGGAGGCGAACCGATCAGCTTCGACACCGAGTGCTTCTCCATGAACTCCGACATGTCGAACCGGATCAGCGCCTTGTCCGAGCCGAACAGGAACTGCGCCAGCGTCCGCGCCATCTCTGTCTTGCCCACGCCGGTTGGTCCCAGGAACAGGAAGCTGCCGATGGGCCGGTTCGGCGACTTCAACCCCGCACGCGACCGCCGGATGGCCCGCGCCAGAGCGCCGATCGCCTTGTCCTGCGAGATGACCCGCTTGTGCAGCTCCTCTTCCACGCGCAGCAGCTTCTGCGTCTCTTCTTCCTTGATGCTGGTGACCGGCACGCCCGTCCAGCGGCTCACCACGTCTTCAATGTCTTCGCGGCCCACAATCCCCGCCGCCGAATCGTCCAGGTGATACTTGTCGCGCAGCGCACGCAGGTTTTCGCGCTCCTTGCGCTCCTCGTCGCTATAGAAGCGAGCCTTCTCGAATTCATGGTTGGCGATGGCCGAATCCATGCGGTGCACAATGAACTTGATCCGCTTCTGCACCTCGGTAATCTCTTCCGGCAGCGAGGTCTGACGCAGCTTCACCCGCGCCCCGGCTTCGTCGATCAGGTCGATCGCCTTATCGGGCAGGAAGCGGTCGGGAATATACCGGTTGGAGTGCGCCACGGCAAACTCCACCGCGTCGTCGGTATAGCTGACCGCGTGGAACTTCTCGTAGCGCTCCTTGATTCCCTTCAGAATCTTCACCGCGTCGGCCTCGTTCGGCGGCGGCACCTTCACCGCCTGGAAGCGCCGCTCCAGCGATCGGTCCTTCTCAATCGATTTGCGGAACTCGGCTGGCGTGGTGGCCCCGATGCACTGAATCTCCCCGCGCGACAGCGCCGGCTTCAGGATGTTCGCCGCATCCAGCGATCCCTCCGCCGACCCCGCGCCCACCAGCGTGTGCAGTTCGTCGATAAAGACGATGGAGTTCTGATTCTCCATCAGCTCCTTCATGATCGTCTTCAGCCGCTCTTCAAACTGTCCGCGATACTTGGTTCCAGCCACGATCAGCGACAGGTCCAGCCCCAGCACCCGCTTGTCGGCCAGAAAGCTCGGCACCTCGCCGTCGGCGATGCGCTGCGCCAGCCCTTCCACAATCGCCGTCTTGCCCACGCCCGGCTCGCCGATGAGCACAGGATTATTCTTCGTCCGCCGGCAGAGAATCTGGATCACGCGCTCCAGTTCCCCCTCGCGGCCGACCAGAGGATCCAGTTGCCCGTCCATCGCCGCCTGGGTGAGGTCGCGGCTGAACTCCGCCAGCAGGCTCGACTCCCGCTGCCGCTGCTGCGGCGGCGCCTTTTCCTGCGTCACCCGCGCCAGTTCGTCGCGAATCTGCGCCAGTTTCAGCCCCCGCTCCTGCAGAATCTCCGCCGCAAAGCACTTTTCTTCGCGCAGCAGCCCCAGCAGAAGATGTTCGGTTCCGATGTGCTTGTGGCCCAGCCGCTCCGCCTCTTCTGCCGCGTAGGCCAGCACCCGCTTGCACTCGTTCGACAGGGGAAGATCCACCGACGTGGATACCTTTTCCCGAATCGTGGTATGCGCCTCGATCTGCTTGCGGATCGACTCCACAGAGGCATGCGAGCGCAGAAAACGGTTGGTTAATGCCTTGTCCTCGCGCAACAACCCAAGCAGCAAGTGCTCGGTCTCGATATAGGGCGACCCGAATTGGCTGGCCTCATACCGCGCGAAGAAGATCACGCGCCGCGCCTTCTCCGTATAGCGTTCGAACATTCTGTGCTCCCTCTTCCAGCAGGCTATCGAGTCATGTAACCGTCCGCTGCATTTGCCGGCTTCAGCCCAACCCGCATGCCTCTTTTCGATGCGCCGCCAGGGTCCATCGAGATAGAACGCTCTCGCCCCGAACAGCCTCTTGGATGGTCCGCCGCTCTGTGCGGCTGTCCAACCCCCGGCAATCTTTTTGCACGTGGGCTGCCATCCTGCCCTTGCCAGCTTGGTGGGAATTCAACTCTTTCCACCCCGCCCTTACTTCGTTAAGACTCAACTACCACCTGAAAGGGTGCATTATCCATCATGCCGCCCGGGCTTGCAATCACCCTTTGGGAACCGCCATCGCCACCGACAACCGGCCGTTTTCCAGACGCAGCGCCCGCCCGCACCGCGCGGCCAGATCCATGTTGTGTGTTACCAGAATCGACGTCAGTCCGTGGTCCCTGTGCAGCCGCTCCACCAAGCCAAAGACGAGGCCCGCCGTTCCCTCGTCCAGGTCGCCTGTCGGCTCATCGGCCAGCAGAATCTGGGGGTGATTGACCAGCGCGCGGGCCAGCGCCACGCGCTGTTGTTCGCCTCCCGATAGCTCGCCCGGCCGGTGCCCGCCACGATTCTCCAATCCCACCTCACGCAGCCACCCGGCGGCTGCTTCTGTTGCTTTGTGCTTTGCCCATCCACCGGCCATCAGCGGCATGGCCACATTTTCCAGCGCCGTAAACTCCGGCAGAAGATAGTGGAACTGCCAGACGTAACCAATGGCGCGATTACGAAAAACAGCCGACTCCCGCGCCGTCAGCTTGCCCACGTCCACCGACGCGCACCGCACCTTGCCTGCCGTCGGCGCATCCAGCGCGCCCAGAATATGCAGCAGCGTGCTCTTCCCGGCGCCCGACTGGCCCACGATTGCCACCATCTCGCCCGCTTCCACTTCCAGATGCAGGTTGCGAAACAGCGTGAGCGCGCCGCGCGCCGTCCGATACGTTTTCTCGAGGCCCTCTACCCGGATGATTGGCTGCGATGGCGCCGGGCCCCCTGTCGGGCAAGTGGCCTGAGGTGCAACCGCTGGGGAATTCTGCATCATCCGATTCTTACCATTTTACCGTGGCCGGGTCTATTTTGGCGCGGATCGCGGTACGGCGGCCAGGGCCGACGCATATAAATGAACCGGATTTGCTATATGCAAATCGCGGTCGAGTTGTGACAAGGGGATATGGACAACCCCTTGAAGTATTTTGCCGAGTTGACGGACCCACGGGTGGAGCGGAACC
>JAJZVX010000038.1 GCA_021846985.1 Acidobacteriota bacterium
CCCAGCCATAGACCTGGCTGCGATTTGCGCCCTCAAAGCGGATTTCCTCGCTGGCCTCGACGAACCGGCCAATCGCTCCCAAACTCAACTTCTCTGCTTCGTGCATGCCGATGTTCAATCTCCAGCATGCCTAACCCTTCAGGCTCATCTTGTGTCGGAATCAATCCCAGCCTTCAGGCTCATCTTGTATTGGAAGAGAGTTGCCATGGAAGAGAGTACTGTTTGGCGGCTGGATGCGGAATTGGTATACTAACCCAGTCGTTGCAGCGCACAGCCAGTGGACGATTCCAGCCTCTCCGGCCTCGCGGAATCCACGTCTAGCCATGCAACCGATAAGTCTGCACTGAGGCCAGGTAGCTCAGTGGTAGAGCGCGGCCCTGAAAAGGCCGGCGTCGGCGGTTCAATCCCGTCCCTGGCCACCATTCTTTAGTTTCAGCGCGTCCCACCCCATCCCACACAAAACTCAACTCTTTATTTTTCAGCGCCTTCGCCGGCCCACTCGTCCCCCAGGATTCGACCGACGAACCCGCTTCCGTGCTGCTCGAGCGCATCCGCGCCGAGCGGGCCGGAACCGGAAAAGGCCAGCCAGCCCGCACCCGGAGGCGGGGCGGAGCCTTGTAATGACAAAGTCATTACACCCTGCTATTCTAACTACGCGAAGGAGGATCCGGGATGGCCACGCTTCAACAGGAAAAAGGCAGGCGCGAGACGCTGAATCTGCGCATCAAGCCGGAGCTGCGCGGCCTGATCGACCGCGCCGCCGAACTGCAGGGAAAGAATCGAACGGATTTTGTGCTCAACGCCGCTCGGCACGCCGCCGAGGATGCGCTGATGGACCGCACGACCTTTGCCGTAAGCGCGCGGGCCTATGCGGAATTTCTGGCGCGCCTGGATGCTCCGCCGCGCCCGAATGCCCGGCTCCGCCGCTCGCTTGAGGCGCCTGCGCCATGGGAGAAGTAAAGCGCCTGCACGCTCCGGAACCGCTGGCGGATCGCCACGAATTTCAGGATTTCCGCTCCGGGGAAGCCTCGCTCGACGAATGGCTGAAGCGGCGCGCGCGCGCCAATCAGGCCAGCGGTGCTTCCCGCACGTATGTGGCTTGCGAAGGCCGCCGCGTGATCGGTTATTTTGCGCTGGCTTCCGGCGTGGTGACGATTGAGAACGCTCCGGGCCGGTTCCGGCGGAATATGCCGAATCCTATTCCGGTGGCGGTTCTGGCACGGCTCGCAGTCGATCTAGTCTGGCAGGGTCACGGCATCGGCCGAGCCCTGTTCCGGGACGCGGCGCGCCGCGTGGCTCATGCCGCCGATGCGATAGGGATTCGCGGCATTGTCGTTCACGCCATCTCAGAAGAGGCAAAAAACTTCTATGTCAAACTCGGCTTCGACCCAAGCCCGCGCGAGCCGATGACGCTGATGGTAACCTTGGCAGATGTCCGCGCAGTTCTCGGATAAGGATGCCCTGGCACCGCATGTAGGATGAGGAGGACCATGAAGAAGCAGCCTGCAAAGCACGCACCGCCTGTCGCGCGGTCCACGGCCGGCGAGGAAGCCATGCGCAGAGTGCAGAAGGCGATAGAAGGCAAGGATTTTGCCTCCTTCGACGACCTGAACGCCTATCTGGCCACCCTTTCCGGTTCGCTGCTGCAGGATATGCCGGAGGATGTGGAGCTTTCCTCCAAGGAGGAGGCGCAGGAACTGGCCTTCGACGCCATGGAGGCCCGGAGCAAAGCCCAGGCGCGCAAGCTGGCCAGGCGCGCCCTCAAGCTCGATCCGGATTGCGTGGATGCGCTGATGGTGATGGTCGATCTGGACGCGCGGTCGCCGCAGGCAATGATCGAAGGCCTGCAAAAGGCGGTGGCCGCCGGCGAGCGCTCGCTGGGCGCCAAGTTCATCGACGAGAACGAGGGCCATTTCTGGCTGCTGCTGGAAACCCGCCCCTACATGCGCGCGCTGGAAGCCCTGGCCGAGGGCTGCCGCGGCGAAGGCATCCATCTGGATGCGATCAAGATCTACGAAAAGATGCTGCGGCTCAACCCCAATGACAACCAGGGCGTCCGCGATCCGCTACTGGGCCTGTATCTCGAAACCGGCGATCTGAATGGCGCCGCGCTCCTGCTGACCCAGTACAAAGACGATGCCTCGGCCAACTTTGCCTGGGCGCGTGTGCTGGAGCGGTTCCTGGCTGGAGATCGCACTGGCGCGGCCGCCGCGCTGAAGAAGGCCCGCAAGGCAAATCCGCACATGGAACTGTTCCTGACCGCGCAGAAGCACCTGCCGACGGAGCCGCCTGAGATGTATTCGCCGGGCAGCGAGGAGGAAGCCGTGCTGTGCCTGGGCTATCTAGGCGGTGCGGTGGCCGAACAGCGGGAATTGGCCTTCTGGCTCTTCGACCGGCTGGCGGAAACAGGCGGCGAGGCCCGTGGCAAAATCGCGCTGCTGAAATCTCCGGTCAAAGGAAAGAAAGTTCAATGAACCCCAACGCCATCGTCCAAAAGCTCTGGAACTACTGCAACATCCTGCGCGATGACGGCCTCTGTACGGGGATTATCTGGAGCAGCTCACGTTTCTGCTCTTCCTGAAGATGGCCGACGAGCGCCGGATTGTGTTTCCCAATCAGCCGGCACTGATCCCCAAGGCTCTCGACTGGCAGAGTCTGGAGCGGCTCGACGGCGACGATCTGGACGACTTTGTCGCCTGCTATCACGCCGAGAACCGGCACAAGCGCAAAGAGACGGAGCGATTCCACGCTTTCACCTATGACGAGCTGGTGAAGCGGGACAAGGCCAGCCTGGATATCTTCTGGCTGAAGGATGACAGCCTGGAAGACGCAGCGAATCTGCCAGCGCCGGATGTGATTGCCGCCGAGATCGTGGAAGACCTGCAGGCCGCGCTCAATGAATTCGCGCTTATCGCCGAAGACCTGAGGAAGAAATAGGAATCCGGCCTAATTTGGATGACAAAACGTTGCCGTACCCATCGCCACACGGGTCTGTGCTTGACAAGGGCATGTCATTGGTGGGTTTCTGGCCGTAATTGAATCTTACAAACCTGGAAGGAGAAGAGAGAGAAGAAGGGAGGCACACACTTTTAGTGGTAGGCGAGGCGGGGATCGAACCCACAACCCCCGGCTTAGAAGGCCGGTGCTCTATCCAATTGAGCTACTCGCCCGGTTTTTTCCATTTTAGCTTTAAAGCGGAGATGGGGGAAACATGCCGCAAGGCCAGCGGCAAGGCGGCGGACGCGGAACGTCAGCCAGCGGCGTGCCCGGTGAAGGGCAAAAGGAAACGCAGGACGGTGGCTTCGGCCCAGTGGATTTCGTTGCCGCGATCGCGGGAGAGATAAGCGCAGTGGCCGCCGTGGCGGGTTTCAACAAAGGTGATGCGAGGATTGGCGAGGAGACGGGCGCGGGTCTCGGGCAGAATGCGAATAAAGGGGTCGTCCTGGGCATGGAGGATGAAGGTGGGAACGGCAATGCCGTGGATGACACGGGCCGCGGCGGCGCGGTGATAGTAGTCGTCGGCGCCCTGGAAACCCCAGTAACGGGAGAGAATTTTGTCGTCGAACTCGCGGATGGAACGTACAGGGCCGATGCCGCTGACAGTGTAGATGGAAGGAAAGAGGCGGGCCTTGCGGCGGAAGCGCGCCATGAGCCCGCGCAGAAAATTCCACTCGTAAAGACGATTGGCGGGTTCGTGAAGGGCGTCGGCGCCGGGGGCGAGGTCGATGACGGGGCAGACCGTGGCGACGGCGGCGAGCAGGGGATCGCTGCCCCACTCGCCGGCGAGCTTGAGAACAAGGTTGCCGCCCATGGAATAGCCGACAAGGGCGATGCGGTGCAGGCCGAAGCGGGCAGCATAGTGGACCAGAACCGCGCCCACATCGCCCGAGAGACCGGAGTGATACAGAGTGGGCGTGAGAGCCTCAGTGCCGCCGCAGTTGCGCATGTTCATGCGGACGACGTTGCAGCCTGCGGCAAAGGCACGGACAGCTATGGCGCGAACGTAACGCGAGTCCGACGAACCCTCCAGACCGTGAACCAGGATGACGGTGAGACGCGCGGCGCGGACCGGTTCGGGCTGCCAGTGGCAATGACACAGTACACGGCTGCCGTCGGCCGGATCCACCTCGACCGCGTCGGCAACGGAAGACAGGCGAAAGGCGGGACGGGGAAAGTAGTTGGCAACGATGGTTTGAAGATGAGGGTTAGCGAGGCCGCGGCGGGCAATGAAAGGCGGAAAACCCGCAGGCAGACCGGCAGGCTCCCGGCCAGAGGCGGTAACTACCGCATGCGAAGTTTCAGGGTGGCAGGTGCTCACGGAAACTCAACTATTGCACTGGGGCTGCTGCGGTCCGTGGGAGGATTGGGGCGGCGGGTGGGGATCGAACCCACGACATCCTGAGCCACAGTCAGGCGTTCTGCCACTGAACTACTGCCGCCATATCCTTTTAGATTGTAGCATTAAACACGCTGGAACAAAGGCGGACTGCGGCGCGGGACAGGTCGCGAAACCCTCCGGGGCGGAATCCGCGCTACAATCGAGAAGAACGTCGGGGCGTAGCGCAGTCTGGTAGCGCATCTGCTTTGGGAGCAGAGGGTCGGGGGTTCGAATCCCTCCGCCCCGACCATCCTTAAAAATCAATGGGTTACGCGAAATTGACTCCTGCACGAAAAAGTAGACGCAGGGGGTTTTTCTTGCAAGGGTCTTTGATCCGTCATCACCCTGCAAAAGGCTGATTCAGCACCAAGGTTTCGCCCCTCAGTTCCAACCTACCCCCTTTTACTAGCCCGTCTCTTTGCCTTTCTACGGTCGTCCGCATGTCCTCTGTAACACGAGCAAATCCTATTGATCCGGCATGAAAGGAATGCGCCTATGCGGCATAGGCGACATGTTTCTGCCCGAAGTAGTTTTCCACTCGATCAGGCTGTTTTTTGATACTGTGCAATGCGCCGAAGGCGGTGCGCGTCAGTGCCATCTTCGTCCTCGGCGGGGCGGCCTTGGTGACGCGCTGCTTCAGGTCGGCGTTGAGCAGTTCGTCCGGGTTCAACTCCGGCGAATAACTGGGCAGATAAAACACCGCGATCTTCGGATACTCCTCGTTGACCCACTTATCGACGGCAGCAGGGTTCTGCTCGTAGGCCTTCTTGAGCGGCCGTTGCGGCGTGAAGCCCCAACGCTTGAGATATTCTCCCACCGCGCGCACGGCCAGATGGATTGCGAAGCGGCGCGCAATCAACTCGCCCACCGCCGGGCGCGTCCACAAGGCGTAGTTCATCTTCAATTGGTCCGGAACATGATCGCGAATCAGCCGCTGCACTTCCCGTTCCTGGTTTGAATTCAAAGCCCGTCCCGCGCCCCGCGGACGATGCCCGTGGCGCACCTTCACCGCCTGCCATCCACCCTGCCGATATGCCTTGACCGCCCCCCATACCGTCCGCTCGGCCAACTCGCACTGGTTGGCCGATACGGCAAGGGCCGCGCCACCAAGAACCATCTTGACTGCCCGTCGGCGCCTCTCATTCAGCGCCGCCTCAGGCAACTTCCTTCCATCGCATGAACTCATGCCATGTTAGACCCATGTTAGACCCATGTTAGACGCTGAAAGCAAGCATCCATTTCATGCCGGATCAGTAAAGGGAATTCGTCATTGGCCGGCGCCGCGAAGCTGAGGGACGACGGCAATGCGGCGAACACGCCGCCCGCGATGGCGGCGTTCTTGAGAAAGCGTCTGCGTTCCATGGCAAAGCCGTCCTATGCGGAAGTTATCGACCATCGTAACTCACGGCCCTGCCGGTCAGGGTTTCTGGATGAGGGGTTCGCCGGGAATGTTGAGGCGGACGCGGTAGAGACTGGTGCTGGCGGCGATGTAGAGGGTTTTGCGATCGGGGCCGGCCCAGGCGAGGTTGGCGACTTTTTCGGGGATCAACAGCACGGCAATCGGCTTGCCTTCGGGGGAGAAGATCCAGACGCCGCCGGGACCGGCGCTGTAGATATTGCCCTGGGAGTCGAGCTTCATGCCGTCGGGGTTGCCGGGGCGCGGGTCGCTGGTGGCGTCGTAGAGGAGCTTGGGGTCGGCGAGCGTGCCATCGGGCAGGACGCGGTAGCGCATCCAGATTTTGCGGGGCTCGGAGTTATCGACGTAGAGGTACTTCTCGCCGGGAGAAAATGCAATTCCGTTCGGCCGGGGCAGGTTGTCGACAAGGAGCTGGAGGGAGGCATTGTCGGGCGGTGCGCCGGGCTTGTGCTGGAGGGCGCGGGGAAGGCGGTAGACGCCGTTGACGCGGAGCTGCTTGGCGGGGTCGGTGTCCTTTTGGGACTGGAGGCCGTAGGGGGGATCGGTGAAGTAGAGCGAGCCGTCGGACTTGTAGACGACGTCGTTGGGGCTGTTGAGGCGCTTGCCGTGGTAGCTGTCGGCGAGGATGGTGATCTGGGCGTGGGGGGCTAGGGACTCGACACGGTAGACGTCGCGCTGGGCGTGGCCGGCGACGGTGAGGCGGCCGCGGGCGTCGAGGGTCATGCCGTTGGAGCCGGGCTCGATGCCGAGGAAGGGGCGCGTACCCTGGTATCCGCTGGGATGGAGAAAGGTGGAGACGCCCTGGCCCGGGGTCCAGCGGAGGATGCGGTTGGCGGGGATGTCGGCGAAGTAGAGGCTGCCCTGGGCCCAGACGGTGCCCTCGGTCCAGGTGAAGCCGGTGGCGATCTTTTCCAGACGGGCGGCGGCGGGGACGATGCGGGCAGCGGCGGCGGGGTCGCGCCGGTCCACTGGGAGAGGCGTGGAGGCGAGCGGCGCCGGGCTTTGCGCGGGCGCGCTGGTGAGGGCGAGGGCGAAAACCGCCAGAGAGAGGGCAAGCCGCCGCAGGGTGTGCATGAATCTTCCTCCTTGATGGGCGTGGTCCGCGGGGGCGCGGCAGAGGCGCGGCATGCGGGCGCTCTCCATCGGAATTGCTGGCGGTGGGGGCTGTCAAGCAGCGGGGCAAGCGCGCGGCGGCGGCCTTCGATCAGTCGAAGACGACGGTCTTGTTGCCGTAGCAGAGGATGCGGCGGTCGAGGTGCCAGCGGACGGCGCGGGAGAGGACGAGGCGCTCGAGGTCGCGGCCGCGGGCGACGAGGTCTTCGACCTGGTCGCGATGGGAGACGCGGGCCACGTCCTGCTCGATGATGGGGCCGTCGTCGAGGACCTCAGTGACGTAGTGGCTGGTGGCGCCGATGAGCTTGACGCCGCGCTGGTGGGCGGCGTGATAGGGGCGGGCGCCGGTGAAGGCGGGCAGGAAGGAGTGGTGCACATTGATGATGGAGGAGGGATGGCGCGCGACAAAGGCGGGGGAGAGGATCTGCATGTAGCGGGCCAGGACGACGAGGTCGATGGCGTGGCGGGCGAGAAGGTCGAAGTGGCGGGCTTCGGCCGCGGCGCGAGCGTCCGGGGAGACCGGGACATGCTCGAAGGGGATGCCGTAGAAGGCGGCGAGTTTTTCCACGGTGCGGTGGTTGGAGACGACGAGGGGAATTTCGCAGCGCAGCTCGCCCAGACGCCAGCGCTCGAGGAGGTCGGCGATGCAGTGCAGGTATTGCGAGCAGAAGAGGGCGACACGGGGCAGGCGCGAGGAAGATGAAAGAGTCCAGTTCATGCGGAGCGAGGCGGCCAGCGGCGCAAAGGCGTGGCGGAAGGCATCGAGATCGAAGGCAGGCGGAGCGGGGGAATCGGCGGCGGGGGCATGGAGAGCCCACTCGACGCGCATGAAGAAGAGGCCCAGTTCGTGGTCCTGATGCTGGTCGGCGTGGAGGATGTTGGCGCCGTGATCGAAGAGCAGGGAGGAGACGCGGGCCACCAGGCCGGGCCGGTCGGGACAGTCGATGAGGAGGACGGCGGAATCGCTCATGGTTCTTTCAGATTAAACCGGAGCGCACGGCGGATGGAGGCCTGACCGGGCGACGCGGCCAACGGTTGCCGGGAGGGGGGCGGCGGATGGTCTGACGGGACAAAAAACGCCGGGACCAGGACGGCCCCGGCGAAACGCGTGCAACGCATGAGGAGGAACGACTCAGGCGGCGGCATCGCCGCGCGCGCCGGCGGGGACACCGAGCTGGCGGCGCAGATTGGCGGCCAGCTCGGCCACCACGCGGAGCTTTTCCGCCAGCGGCGGGGGAACCGCCTCGCCGGAGAGAGCGAGCTGCGAGTGGAGGAGAAGGCCGGCGACGGTGTTTTTCAGCTCAATTTCGATGGCGGCGGCGGCGGCGCGGCGGGCGATGGCCTGCTCCCGCTCGCGGCGGCGGAGCGCGGAGCGAATCTCGCGGGTGAGGCGCGTGGCGCCGGCGAGCGCGAAGTTGATCTGCAGGGGGATGGCCAGGCCCGCGCACTCCCAGATGGCCTCCGCGGCGGCCGGATCGCACTCGGCCAGAGTTTGGTCGACGACCACGGCCAGGAACTCGCGGCGGCGCAGCGCGGCCAGCGCGGCCTTGCGGCCCTCGGCCGCTTCCACTTCCATGCCCAGTTGCGCGCTTACGGCGGCGGCGCAGTTGCGGGCGCCCTCAATGCCAGTCACAATCAGAATGCTCATTTTGAAGTCCTCATTTTTGCAGAGCAGCGATTCGCTCTTTGCTGGTGTTGCCGGGGTGGGGTTCTTCATCGAACCAGACCCGTCTTGAAGGGATGCAGCCTGTCCGTTTGCGGCCGAGGCTGCCGGCGATTCCAGAGGCGCAGACGGCTCACGGCCTGGGTCTGCGGCGGGCGTTGAGATCAGGGGAAGAACCGCTCCTCCGCGGCTCGATCCGCATAGGTTTTGCCGCGGTTGCGGCGCGGAGGCATCTGTGCCTTTTCCAGGCTCGTCCGCGATGCGACGCGCGGGATGTGGCACCGGCAGATGAGCGTGAAGAGCAGGCAGATCGTGGCGGATGTCGGGATCACGGGTAAACCCTCCCTGGGCGGCTGGCGGTGCGCTTGTCAGGCCGCTGCGGCGGCCCGGGTGCATGGAGGCCGGTTGAAACGTGGTTGCGGGCCGGTTGTCTGGACGGGACACGGCGGGCGGAGAGCGGATCGCGGAAAGCCGATGGCTGCGATTCACTCTTCGCGCATGGGGTCGGCGATGCCGTATTCCTTGAGCTTGCGGTAGAGCGTGGTTTTGCCGATGCCGAGCAACCGGGCGGCCCGCAGCTTGTCGCCGTTGAGGGAGCGGATGGCGCCAAGGATGGCCTGGCGCTCGAGATCGGCCAGGGTGGCCAACTGGGGCGCCGGGGTTTCCGGACCGGTTTCCTCGGCACGGGCGGCGGCGCGGCGCGCCTCCAGGCCCTGCTGCTGCAACTGGGTGGGCAGGTCGCCGAGATGGAGCACCGGGCCGGAGGAGAGGGCGCAGGCCCGCTCGATGGCGTTTTCGAGCTCGCGCACATTGCCCGGCCAGTCGTGGCGCATCATGGTGCGCAGCACCTCGTCGCTGAGGGTGAACTTGACGCCGTGCTCGCGGCTGATGCGGTCGAGGAAGTGGGCGGCCAGCAGGGGGATGTCTTCGCGGCGGTCGCGCAACGCGGGCAGGCGGAGGTTGACCACGTTGAGCCGGTAGAAGAGATCCTTGCGGAAGGCGCCTTTTTCCACCATGGCCGCCAGATCGCGGTTGGTGGCGGCCACGATGCGGGCGCGGATGGGGACGCGATGGCTGGCGCCGACGGGGCGGACCTCTTTTTCCTGGAGGGCGCGGAGGAGCTTGGCCTGGAGATCGAGGGGCAGCTCGCCGATCTCGTCGAGAAAGACCGTGCCGCCCTCGGCCGAAACCAGCAGGCCGTCCTTGTTGCGGCTGGCCCCGGTGAAGGCGCCCTTGACGTAGCCGAAGAGCTCGCTTTCGATCAGCGTGGGCACCAGTGAACCGCAGTCCACGGGCAGAAAGGGCTTTTGCGCATTGGGCCCGTAGGCGTGGATGGTGCGGGCCACAAGCTCCTTGCCGGTGCCGCTCTCGCCCAGCACCAGCACGGGATGGCTGCTCTGGGCGACCTTGGAGAGGATGCGGTACAGCTTTTCCATCTCCGGCGAGCGGCCGATCATGGCGCCCAGCCCCTGGGAGAGGCGGAGCAGTTCGCGCAACTGGCGGGCCTCGGCGCCGGTGGTCAGGGCGGTCGAGGCGCGCTCCAGCACGGTGGAGAGCTCATCCATGGCGAAGGGCTTGGCGAGGTAGTCGGAGGCGCCGCAGCGCATGGCCTCGACGGCCGCGCCCACCGACGCCGAGGAGGTCATGGCGATGACCGCGGTCTGCGGATAGAGCAGCTTGACCTCGGCGATCAGGTCCAGTCCCTGGCTGGAGCCGGAGGGCAGGTTGAGCAGCAGGATGTCGGCGGCGCGGCCGCGCATCTGGCTGCGCGCCTGCTGCAGGTCGCCGGTGCTCTCGACGGCGTAGCCGAGACTGGTGGCGATCTCCGCGCAGGCCGAGCGGATGGCCGCGTCGGCATCGACGACCAGCAGGCGCAAATGCACCGCCGGTTCCGCAAGTTGAGGGATAAACTCCATGGTCCGGGATGGAACTGCCGTTTCGAGCATTGTATTCGCCTCGCGCAAGGTTGAAGAGTGCAGGGTAAAGGTTTGCGGTTCAGGGCCTCGATCTTTCCGCCGCCAGCCTCGGTTATCAGGCTGGCGCGCGTGCATCAGGCTGGCGCGCGTGCATCAGGCTGGCGCGCGTGCATCAGGCGCCTGGCTCCGGCACGGACAAGCTGAGTACCGGTGACCGGGGGCCGAGCGCTAGCAGCGCACCGGCAGCTCGATTTCGAAGCGGGTGCCCGAGGGCAGGCGGTTGAGGGCCTGGATGCGTCCGCCGGCCGCCTCCACGAGGGAGCGGGTGATGGCCAGACCCAGGCCGCGGCGTGCCCCGGCTTGCGTCGAGGCGCGCGTGGTGTAGCCGGAGAGGAAGATTTTGTCGAGGTCTCCGGCGGCAATGCCGGGGCCGTTGTCTTCCAGGATGAGCGAGAGCCACTGCTCCGGGGCGGCGGTGACGGGGAGCTCGCACAGCTCGATATGGATGCGTCCGCCGGCCGGCATGGCCTCGGCGGCATTCTTGACCAGGTTGACCAGAATCCGGGTCAGATCCTCGGCGGTGAGCCGGACGGCCCTGGACCCGCCCTGAGCATCGATGGTGAGGGCGATGGCGGGGCCGGCCAGGGCCGCCAGAAGGTTGCGGTTGGCCAGCAGTTCGGCGGCCAGGTTCTCGATGGGCTGGGCGGGCAGCAGTTCCCAGCGCTGGAGCCGCTCCCGCCGGGCGCGAACGCCGGCATCGATGGCCGGCCAGGCGGACTCGGCGGAAGCCGCGGTCTCCACGGGGCCGGCGGCCGGTGCGGCAACGCGCATCTCCGTGCGGGCGTCGAGCGCCACCAGCTTCTCGACCAGGCGGCGGCTGGCGGTGGCCACCAGCCGTAGCTCGTCCGCATAGTGAAGATACGGCGTGGCCAGCACGCCAGGCTCTTCCAGCAGGTCGCAGTAAAGGCCCAGCGCGGTGACCATGTTTCTGGCGTCGTGCGCGACCTCGGCCAGCGTCTCGCCGCCGCTGCGCAGGTTGGTGAGGGTCGCCACGACCGCCTCCACCCGCTTGCGCTCCACTCCGTCCCATCCTGTTCTCTGTTCTGTCTTCTGCATGGCCGGTTTCCTTTCCTTGCCTGGTGCGTTTTTCCCTGCCGGGTGCGTTTCCCAGGCTGCGCGGCGCGGAGAAGGGAAGCAGGGCGGAATGGGCGCGAGGCCCGTCTCGGCTTGCTCCCGGCGCTTCCCGTTTCCGGTTCCGGCGCTGGGTTTTGTCCTGTTCTCTTACACGTACTGTGCCAAACCAGGACAGCTTTCCTAAGTTCCTGATAAGGGAAGGAGTTACTGTCGGAATTCCGGATTGCGAATGGGAGGCGGAGAGCCGAGGTACGTTCCAGAATGGGACGTACCTCCGTAAAAAAGATGGCATAAGTTGTTTGATCGCTTGGGTTTGTGCCGATCTTCCCATTTTGGCGGGCCCAAAAACCCAATTCCCATTCTGAAACAGCGCCGGGCGCGTTTCCCATGTGGGTCCGGAGGCCGGATTCCCGTACAATCCCGGTATGCGACAGGAGAGTGTTTTCTATCGTTCCGACGGCAGGGCCGCGGACCGGTTGCGTCCGCTGCGGCTGACGCCGGGATTTGTGCGCACCGCCGAGGGGTCGGTGCTCATCGAGCTGGGGCACACGCGGGTGCTGACCTGCGCCACGGTGGAGCCGGGGGTGCCGGGGTGGCTGAGGAACGCGGGGCGGGGCTGGGTGACGGCAGAGTATGCCATGCTGCCGCGCGCGACGGTGACGCGCACGCCGCGGGAGAGCGCGAAGGGCAAGATCGGGGGCCGCACGCACGAGATTCAGCGGTTGATCGGGCGGAGCCTGCGGTCGGTGGTGGACATGAAGGCTCTGGGCGAGCGCACGGTGATTCTGGACTGCGACGTGATCCAGGCCGACGGGGGCACGCGAACGGCGGCGATCACGGGGGCGTCGGTGGCGCTGGCGCTGGCGCTGGAGGCGCTGGTGAAGGCGGGGACGCTGAAGGAGTCGCCCATGAGGCAACTGGTGGCGGCCACCTCGGTGGGCCTGGTGGGCGGCGCAGCGCTGCTGGACCTTTGTTACGAGGAGGATTCGCAGGCCGAGGTGGACATGAACGTGGTGATGACCGAGGGCGGGGGTCTGATCGAGACGCAGGCGACGGCGGAGAAGGGAAGTTTCTCGCGGGGGCAGTTGAATGGCCTGATCGACCTGGCCGAGGCGGGGATGAAGGAGATTTTTGCCGCGCAGCGGGCGGCGCTGGGGAGATAGGGCGGCGGGCGGTCCGCGGGATGGCCGCGAGGACTCATGCCTGAGGGCGCGGATGGGCGCGCGCGTCTGGCGGTTCCCTGCCTGCATCGCAAGGCCGATGCGGGGGCAGGGCCACCGTTTGTTTAGCGCAGGATGCCGGCCAGGAGCAGGGTGGTGGCCAGGCCGGCGATGGAGAGCACGGTTTCCATCACGGTCCAGGTGGAGAGGGTCTGCTTGAGGTCGAGTTTGAAGAAGGACTGCACGATCCAGAAGCCGGAATCGTTGACATGGGAGAGGATGAGCGAACCGGTGCCGGTGGCCAGGACGAGCAGTTCGGGACGGATGCCGGCGTGGTTGGCGATGGGGGCCAGGATGCTGGAGGCGACGGCCATGGCCACGGTGGCCGAGCCCATGGCGACGCGGACGACGGCGGCCAGGAGCCAGGCGAGAAGCAGGGCGGGCATGTGGGCGCTGAGGGCCAGGCCGACGGTAGCCTGGGCGGCGCCGGAGTCGCGCAGGACGCCGGAGAGGCCGCCGGCGGCGGCCAGGATGACGAAGACGCCGGCGATGGGGCCGAAGGAATCGGCGGTGAGGGCGCGCAGCATCTCGCGGCCGTGATGGCGGCCGGTCTGGAGGTGGGGGCCGAGGGAGACGAGGGCGATGAGGACGGCGAGGACCATGGCCACGTCGGCGCTGCCCAGGAAGAGCAGGATCTGGTTGAGGAGGGTGCCGGGGGTGGTGAGGCTGTCGCCCCAGCTACCCAGGCAGATGAAGAAGACGGGCATGAGGATGGCGATGAGGGCGCGAAGGGGTCCGACAGGCGAGGGGACCGGCTCGGCTGCCTCTCCGGCGGGCAGCGGGACGGAGGTGGATTCCGCGACCCCGGCGCCGAAGATGGGCAATTCGTCGCGGCCCGGGAGCCAGGAGGGGCGTTTGTGCCAGAAGCGGACCATGAGCCAGGTGAGGATGGGTCCGGCGATGGCGGCGGCGGGCAGGCCGACGATGAGGCCGAAGATGATGGTGCGGCCCAGATCGGCGTGGTAGGCGGTGGCGGCCAGCATGGCGGCCGGGTGGGGCGGCAGGGTGCCGTGGACGATGGAGAGGCCGGCCAGGACGGGGATGCCCATGAGGATGGGCGGGCGGTTGCTGCGCTGGGCGGCGGCGGCGATGACGGGCATGAGCAGGACGAGGCCCACCTCAAGGAAGACGGGTAGGCCGACCAGGATGCCGATGGCCATCAGGGCCCAGGGCAGGCCGCGGGGTCCGCAGCGGTCGAAGAGGAAGCCGCCCAGGGCGTTGGCGCCGCCCGAGTCGGCCAGCAGGCGGCCGAGGATGGCGCCCATGCCGAGAACGATGGCGATGTGGCCCATCATGTTGCCCACGCCGGCGGCGAAGGAGAGCGGCACCTGGTGGAGGGGCATGCCGGAGACAAGGCCGAGGGTGAAACCGGCGACGCAGAGTGCCAGGGCGGCGTGGAGACGAACCTTGGCAATGAGGACCAGCAGCAGAAGGACGGTTCCGCCCGCGCAGGCCAGCAGAAAGTAGTCATGGGGTGAAGCGGCGGTAGGGAGCACGGGGGAATTATTCCATAGTTGGGCAGATCACCGTTCACCGTTGGAAGTTCATCGCGACCCGTGCATGGTTGGGCAGTGCAGTGGATGGGGGCGGGCGTGCGCGGATGCGTGGAGAGGATGTGTCGCGGGGCACACTTTTCGATTGCGCGTCTCTGCTAGGATAAAGATGATCGCGGTTTGCGCCGTTGCCCTGCGGCAAATCTGCGCCCGGCATGCCGGGGTGCGCGAGCGGGGCGAGCCGCACCAAAAGGAGAATCGATTATGCCTCTCGTTTCCATGCGGCAGCTTCTGGACGAAGCGGCCAAGGGCGGATATGGTGTTGGCGCGTTCAACGTCAACGATATGGAGCAGATTCAGGCGATCATGATGGCGGCCAAGGAGACCAGGTCGCCGGTGATCGTGCAGGCCAGCCGCGGCGCGCGGAAGTTCGCCGAGGATCTGTATCTCTTCAAGCTGATCCAGGCGGCGGCGGAGCTGAATCCGGAGATTCCCATCGCCATGCACCAGGATCACGGCAACAGCTTTGAGACCTGCAAGAGCGCCATCGGGCTGGGCTACACGAGCGTGATGATGGATGGGTCGCTGAAGGAAGACGGCAAGACGCCGGCCAGCTTTGAAGAGAACGTGGAGGTGACGCGGCGGGTGGTGGAGTATGCGCACGAGCGCGGCGTGACGGTGGAAGGCGAGATCGGCGTGCTGGGCGGGGTGGAAGACGGCCACGGCGCGGGGGGCACGGGGCTGGAGCACATCACCGATCCGGACCAGGCGGTGGAGTTTGCCGAGCGGACGGGCGTGGATGCGCTCGCCATTGCCATTGGAACGAGCCACGGCGCGTACAAGTTCACCAAGAAGCCGGACGGCAGCGTGCTGAAGATGGACGTGCTGATCGCGATCCACAAGCGGCTGCCCCACACGCACCTGGTGATGCATGGCAGCTCTTCGGTGCCGAAGGATCTGCAGGACGTGATCAACCAGTACGGCGGCAGCCTGAAGCCGACCTGGGGCGTGCCGGTGGAGGAGATCCAGCTTGGAATCAAGAACGGCGTGCGCAAGATCAACGTGGACACGGACAACCGGCTGGCAATGACGGGCGCGATACGCAAGGTTTTCGCGGAGACGCCGGAGAAGTTCGATCCGCGCGACTACCTGAAGCCGGCGCGCGAGGCGATGGCCAAGGTGGTGGCTCTGCGCATGACGCAGTTCGGACAGGCCGGGCACGCGGGCGACTACAAGCCGGTGCCGATCGAGGAGATCGCCAAGGGATACAAGAACGGTTCGCTGAGCACCAAGCCGCTGGTGGCGTAAGAGCGCAGTATTTTGGGGGGGGCAAAAGACCCAGAGGGGCTGTTCCGCGGGAGCGGAGCAGCCCCTCTGGGCTTGTGGGCGCGGCTCAGGCCGGGTAAGTGCCGGCGATGTAGCCTTCGAGGGCCTCGATGGCGTGGGCCTGTCCGGAGATGGTCCACTTGACCAGGTCGCCGATGGAGACGAGGCCGGCCACGGTCTCGCCCTCGATGACGGGCAGGTGGCGGAAGTGATGCTGGGTCATCATGGTCAGGCACTCATCGACGGTGTGCCGTGGGGTAACGGAGACGACGGAGCGGGTCATGATTTCGCGCACGGGGGTGTCTTTGGAGGCATGGCCCATGAGGACGCCCTTGCGGGCATAGTCGCGCTCGGAAAAGATGCCGACCAGGCGGCCGCCGGAGAGGACGAGCAGCGCGCCAATGTCGTAATCGGAGAGCTTCTGAATGGCTTCGTAGACGGTTTGCTCGGGGTCGATGGAGAGAACCTGGCGGTCGCCCTTGTTTTTGAGAACCTGCTCGATGGTATCGGTGATCTTCAATGTGTGGCCTCCTTGCTTTGCGCCGCTGCCTCGGGAGGAAAGGGAAATACGCGGCCATTGGCGCGGGAAGCGACGGTATGGCAGCGTGTCACTGGGCCCGTGCTGCGGGTTGGAACCTTCCGGGGACGCGGTGTTTCCTTAGCGTAACCGGAAATCGGCGGAGTTGTACAGATTTTTGGCGGCAAGGGCGGTCATCAGCGGGGGCGGGGGCTGTTGCCGCCGGGCCCGTAGATCCAGCGGCGGGATTCGGCCAGCCAGTCGATCTCTTCTTCGAGATCCTTGACGACGGCGGTGACAGCTTTTCCGTCGGCCGCAAACGGCTGGAAGCGCCATTGCATGACCTCGGAGCGAAGTTGGGGCCAGCAGGCCAGGACTTCCTTGCCACCGGAGGGAACGGCTTTGAGCACGCGGCCCTGGGGCGAGACCGTGAGGGTGAGATCGAGCATGCTGTAGTCGTGCCCGATGCCGGTCATGGAGACGGTATGACGATGGGGCTTGATCTCGTGTGCGCGGGCCTGGCTGGCGCCGAAGGAAGGCAGAGCGGGCTTGTCGGCGGCGGCGAAGGCCGCGACAAGGGCGCATGCATGTGCGAAGGAAACCACGCCTGTGCGGATCATGGCAGGGATGATAGCGCAGAAGAGCCTGCGGCGGCGGAAAATTACGCGGGAGCGGCGAGGCCGGTGGAGGGCAGGGAGGTCTCCTGGTCCTTGTACTGGAGCTGGTAGAGCTTCCAGTAGAGGCCGCGCTGGGCGAGGAGCTGCTGGTGGCTGCCCATCTCGCGCAACTGGCCCTTGTGCATGACGAGGATGGTGTCGGCGCGCTGCACGGTGGAGAGGCGGTGGGCGATGAGGACGCTGGTGCGCCCCTCGACCATGCGCTCCAGCGCGCCGCGGATGCGCAGCTCGGTGTCGGTGTCCACGGAAGATGTGGCCTCATCGAGAATGAGAATCCTGGGGTTGTAGGCCAGGGCGCGGGCAAAATTGATGAGCTGCTTCTGACCTGTGGAGAGGGAGTTCCCGCGCTCGCGGACGGGTTCGTCGAAGCCGGCGGGAAGGCTTTCGATGAAATCGAGTACGTTGACATCGTGGGCGGCCTGGCGGAGCTGGCTGTCGGTGATCTCGTCGTTGCCCATGCGGATATTGCCGGCGATGGAGCCGGTGAAGAGATAGGGGTCCTGGAGGACGACGGCGAAGTGCTGGCGCAGGGTCTTCAGATCCTGGAGACGGAGATCGACGCCATCGAGGAGGATCTGGCCGGCGGTGACGTCGTAAAAGCGCATCATGAGGCTGGTGAGGGTGGTTTTGCCGGCGCCGGTGTGGCCCACGATGGCCACGGTCTGCCCGGGTTCGACGGTGAAGGAGACATCCTTGAGAATCCACTCGATGTTGGGAAGGGCGGCGAGGGCGGCGGCGGGCGAGGGCGCGGAGGCCGCGGCCTGGACGGCGGCCTGTTCGGCATCCGGGAGCGGCTGGTAAGTGAACCAGACGTGCCGGAACTCGATGCGGTTGGAGCCATCGCCGGGGATGGGGTGGGGGGGGCTGACGATCTCGGCGCTGGTGTCAAGGAGCTTGAAGATGCGTTCGCAGGCGGTCATGGCGGCCTGCAGAATGTTGTATTTGTCGCTGAGGTCCTGGATGGGGCGCCAGAAGCGCTGCGAGTACTGGATGAACATGGCCAGGACGCCGATGGTGACCGAGCCGGAGAGGACGCCGAAGCCGCCGCGCCAGATGACGAGGGCGATGGCCACCGAGGAGAGGATTTCGACCGCCGGATAATAGAGCGCGTAGGCGAGGATGGTGTCTTTGAAGGCGATCATGTGTTGGCGGTTGACGGCGTCGAAGTCGCGGAAGGCGCGCTCTTCGCGGTTGAAGAGCTGCACGATGGCCATGCCGCCGATGTGTTCCTGGGTGAAGCTGTTGATGCGGGCGATGGCGGTGCGGACGCGGCGGTAGCTCTCACGAACGTGGTCGCGGAAGATGCGGGTGACGATGAAGATGAGGGGCAGGACGGCGAAGGCGAGCAGAGCCAGCCACCACTTGACCTTCAGCATCAGGGTGGCCATGAGGATGAGGTTGAAGAAGTCATCGACGATGGCCAGCACGCCGGCGGTGAACATGTCATTGATGGCGTCCACGTCGGAGGTGAGGCGGGTGACGAGGCGGCCCACGGGGTTGGCGTCAAAGAAGCCGACGTGCATGCGCTGCGTATGGCGAAAGATGTCGCTGCGCAGGTCGAACATGAGCTTTTGCCCGATCCACTGCATCAGGTAGACCTGGACGAACTCGAAGAGATAGGAGGCGAGCAGGGCGGCGAGATAGACGGCGGCGAGCTGGGTGATGCCAAGGACGGGATTGTGGCTGAGATGCCGGGTGAACCCGTTGTCGGTGACCGCGTTATGGCCGAGCAGGGCGGCGGGATGGATTTCTTCGCCGAAACTCATGTAGCGGTCGATGGCGATCATCACCAGGTAAGGGCCGGTGACGTCGCAGAGCGACTTGAGGGAGACGGAGATGGCGGAGATGGCGGTTTGCCACCAGTAGGGGCGCAGGTAGCGGCTGAGACGGCGCAGGAGGCGGGAGTCGTAGACTTTGCCGGCGATCTCGTCGCCCGAGTGGGCCGGCTGCGGCGGATTCTGGTTTTTCTTCTCTGCGTCGGCCATGGAGGAGGCGGGATACGGCGTTCATCTCTATTGTACGGGCGGCCCGCCGGGTTCCGTGCGGGGCGCGCGGAGGATATCAGGGCCATCGCATTTCAAAATAGCTCCAAGAGGCGGAGCCGGTAGTCATTGTCCCATCCAGCGCGTTTGAACTTGCCGCGCAGGGAACCTTTGGAACCTTCTTTTTGCATGGCATTGATGACCATGTGGCGCAACCGTGCGATATTTGCTCCCCTTCTAACCGCCTTCGCGCTCGCCATTCGCAACTTCAGATCCCTCGCCGCCCGCAACCAGAGCTGCCCACCTTAGGGTTTGATTGCACGGGGGCCTGGTTGAACCATGGCAGGCGAATGCGAAAGGCCTAATGTCGTAATCAACGGGTCGGGCATTTCCTCAAAATAGAGAACCGCCGATCTTGCGCGATGCCGATTGAAGGCCAAAAGCCCGTAAGCTGCGACGGCAAAGGCACTGAGGAGGCTCGCATAGCCGGCAGGATTGCTGAGCATTTGCATTTCGAACGGCGCAAATGAAAGTGCGAGGGTGAGCAAAACGACGACGAAGCCCCAGAATGCGAACTGGACGTTCGTTTTTCCTGGCAAGTAGGAGCATGTGAAAGGGATCTTATAGAAGCCGATCAGACTGATTTCTACAAAAAACCATCCCAGAAGAGCAAGGACCGCAAGGTGTTCCACCACCTGTTGCCACGGCTTGAAAGAGAGCGACAGACCAGCTGTGATCAGCCAGACGGGGAGCACGCCAAACAGGAGCTGAAACCGCTTAGTTGCGGCCAGGTACTCATGCGACGGGCGAAGCTGGGTAACACGCAAGATCCAGTTGGCATTCAACGAAATCGGCAAGGGGAAAACATTTCGCAATCCGATAACAGCCAGAGCCATCATACCGATGGTGTCGGTAAGAAAGTCGTTAGACAGAGGACGGAGTGCAGGTGCCGACAACTCGCCGGGCACCAGGGCGAGCGCCAGGGCGAAGACGATGGAGAGATAAAAAGCAAGCACCACGCGATGGTGACGGCTGCGCGCAATCGAACGGAAGCTAAAGAGGATGATCGCGGTTTGGAGAGGGCTGCCGAACCTGGGCCTCCAACGGAGGCCCCCGCGAGTGGGCAACAGGTCCGGCTCTTCGACGGTTTTCTTCATGGTTCGCAAATAGCAGAGGGTCAAAGATGCGGCTGCTCCGAATACTGCGCATCCCAGAGCAACCCATGCCCGATTCGCCAGCCATGCAAGTGCTGGAGGTAGTGAACCATTCAACTGGTTGAATAGCGCGAAGAACCAGTATGGGGGCGAGAGAGCGAGGATCAGATGATTTCGCGGAGAGGCCCATTCGGCCAGATCGGTGAAGGTCGGCAAGAGAAAGAAGGCCCCGAGAAAGAGACCATACGCGCTGAGTTGCAGGAGGGCCGAGAGGCTCAAGAAGATGCGGCGCGGCAATAATAGTGCGCTGAATCCTTGAATGGTGAACACTGCACAATAGAGAAACAGGCTGGCAGCGACCATGGTGGACCAGTAGGCAGGGCAGAAACGCAGTACTCCCGGGGAGCCCGCGAGAACAAGAGGCCACGCAAAGCCCGAGCCGATATTCAAGGCAAGGATCGACATGCCCACAATGGCCCCCGATGCAGAGACCTTTGCAAGAAGAATGGTGAGCGGGCGAACGGGCAGTGGCGAGAGCACCATGACATCGCGCCGGTCGGGAAAAATACTGTCCCAGCTAACGACGGCGATGAGCCCAACGACCAGCATCGTATCGCAGATGAGCGACTGTTCCTTGCTCCAGGCAAACGCCAATTGAGCCGCCGGAGCATGCGATGACATCGACCATAAGAAGGCGCCAGCAGCCTGAAACAGGCTGATCATGATGAGCACGCCCGCGAACTGTCCAAGGAATTTGGGAATGTCGGCTTCAATCGACAGGGATTCAAGATCGATGACGCGCAGAAGGAACTGGCGGTAGAGGACACGGAAGGTGAGCGGAAGGCGCGCGATGAGCTTGCGAACCGGCTTAAGCATGGATAAGGTCGGCAATCTGCCGCGCCATGGAGCCAGTGTCCTGCTCCACCGCGAGCTGCGAAAAGATGGCTTCGAGCGTGGGCAGCTCCGTCAGCGAACGGAGGTGTGCGACGGAATCGTCGGCCACGACTTTGCCGCGGTGCAGGATCACAACGCGGGTACTGACTCGCTCGACCGTGTCGAGTTCGTGCGAGCTGAAAAGCACCACCTTTCCGCGTGCTGCAAGTTCCTGGATGAGGCTGCGCAGCACCAGGGCGGAGCCTACATCGAGCCCCGAGAAAGGTTCATCGAGAAGCAGAAGATCAGGGTTGTGCAGAAGCGCTGCGGCGATGAGAACTTTCTGGCGCATACCCTTCGAATAGCCGGAGATGGACGCGTGCCGGTCGTCATGAAGAGACAAAAGCTGCAGAAGGCCGTCGATTCGCGCCGAGGATTCGCGTTGTGGCAGATTGCGGAGCTGCGAAACCATGGTGAGGTACTCGGTCCCGGAGAGATGGGTGTAGAGGTACGGCTCCTCGGGAACATAGCCCATGCGACGTTTGTAGGCAATGAGGTCATCCTGAATTAGTTTGCCCTCAAAGAGGATGTGGCCGGATGTCATCTCGATTAGGCCAGTGATCATTTTCATTGTGGTGGACTTGCCGGACCCATTCGGTCCCAGGTAGCCGGTAACTTCGCCAGGATTGGCACAAAAGCTGATGTCGTCCACTGCTGGAATACCGGAGAAGTGCTTGGAGACATGTTGGAGATCGAGCACGTGGTTCTACTCCTCTCGTAGCGCAACGAGTGAATTAGTATCCGCGGCGTGACGCGCTGGTAGGTAGCATGCAATCGCCACTATCTGAACGAAAAATAGACGCATCCTCATAGTGAGTCCGCGATCTGATGCAGTCCAATAATCTGCGCCACCGGTGCATGGCAGCCAAGATCCTAGCCGCCCGTGGCCACTAGCCCGGATTATTCGTGAAGGTTGAGGCAGCGAAAGCCATTCTGTGCTAGAACGATGTTGACAAGACGTTGTTTACGGCACAGAGAGAGGCTTTCGCTTGAACGATTCTACCGCGACAGAGTGTTGGTTGTTTCCTGAGATTTTCGCCAAGCCGATCAGGATGGAATTCGATCAGCGTTCTTGCCGCCTTGCACTGCAGCAGCTATCTTGAACCTGAAGAGGAATCAAAGGGATGCTCGTAGGCCTTCTTGAGCGGCCGTTGCGGCGTGAAGCCCCAACGCTTGAGATATTCTCCCACCGCGCGCACGGCCAGATGGATTGCGAAGCGGCGCGCAATCAACTCGCCCACCGCCGGGCGCG
>JAJZVX010000039.1 GCA_021846985.1 Acidobacteriota bacterium
ATCGCACTCAACATGCTTAAACAAGAACAATCGCTCAAACGCGGAGTCAAGGGAAAACGCCTCAAGGCCGCTTGGAACCACGCCTACCTGTTGAAATTACTGGGGGTTTGATATGCGTCGGCCCTGGTACGGCGGCCCCTTCCGGCTCGCGCGCCTGCAACGTCAGCCGCCCGATGCGTCCTCCCGGCCCCACCGCAAAGGGCAAAGACAGCGCATTCCAGTCACCTTCGTCGAGCGGTTCCCACTTCTGCCCGTCGTCCCGGCTGATATCCGACCCGTTCTTGCCCACCGTTATCCAGACTTGCAGCGTCCGGCTCCACTCCACCGCCGAGCGGTACCCGTGCGGCGCCTTCACCGCCGCGTTCCAGGTTTCCCCTCCGTCGGCCGACCAGGCCGCGGTGCCCGCCGTCTCCTCCGGCTTCTCGTAGTCGCCGCCTACCGCCATGAAGATGGCGTTCTCGCCAAATCCGCACCTTTCGCAGATGCCCGTCGTCATCGGATAGCGGTAGGCCATCGCGAACACACCTGCGCTCGCCCTGCCCGTTGCCGGTCCCATCCGGTATTGCACCCACGGCGGCTCCTTGCGCCCCACATGCGCCAGAATGCCTTTGATCTGCTCGTATGGATAGAACGGCCGGCTAAAGTACACCGGACCATTCTTGCCGCCCGTGGCAAATCCGCGCGCAAACAGCCGGTTTCCCTGCGGAATGCAGCGGTTGCTGGCCGCAAATGCCGCCAGTTGCCTGCCATTCACCGTTAGTCCCTTGTGCTTATCGTGTTTCCAACTCCGGCCGCTGTTGTGGGTAAAAAACACCTCGAACCGTCCATCCACCGGATCGCCCAGCACCATGCCGTCAATGCCGTTGAACCAGAAGCTGTCAAAAAAACCTTGCGGCGCATCGGGGTTCGTAAACAGCAGATTCCATGTCCGGCATCCATCCGTTGTCTTGTAGAGGCGGCTTTTGGCTCCCGGCCCGCTCGCCATCACCACCGCGGTGCTTGCGCCAAAGCCCTGGATGCCCCGAAAATCAAGCGAGGCGCCATCGTGGGCGCCGTCTGGAACAACACACTTCTGCCAGGTCGCTCCGCCATCCGTGGTTCGCAAGACCGTTCCGCCCGTGCCCGAGGCCCAGGCAATGCTGTCGCTCACAGCGTCGATTCCGCGCAAATCCGCCGTCGTCCCCGGCGGTTCCATCTGCCATGGACTCTGCGCCTGGCCGCGCCCCACCAACACCGCCACCACTCCCGCAAGCAGCAAACAAAAGCGATTCAACCGCATGGCGGCAGTATAGATGCTCCTCCCACCCGGCCGCGAATCGCGCCGCCGGGTGTCGCCCGTCACTTGGCACATCGTTCGCCAACAGGTATAAACAGAATTGACCCGTGTCTCAACTTCAGTCCATTTCTTCCCTGGCGCTGGCCTGGGTTCTGGTGGCCGGTGTGCATGCCGCATCGGCGCAGCAGTCCCTCTATCGCCAATTCCGCGCCCACAACACCGCCCTGAAAGAAGTGGAGCCCACCTGGATGGCGCCCCTCATCCAGACCGACGCGCGCATCGGCCAGGGCATCAAGCTCTCTGTTTCCAACTCCAACTTCCCGCCCGTCCAGCCCACCGTCTATGGCAACAACCACGGTTTCAGCATCGTCGCCGCGCGCCGCTTTCAATTCGACCTTGACCCGCCCTCCTTTTTCCGCAACCACTCCAGCACCCACCCCGACGGCTTTGGCAATATGGGCGCCCAGGTCAAGATGCGCCTCATCTCCGGCAACGCGCAGCACGGCAACTTTGTTGTCTCCGCCGTCCTCTTCCACGGCTTTGGCGCGCGCGCCTACCAGAACCAGTTTCTCAGCGCCTATTACGCTCCCTCCATCGCCGCCGGCAAGGCCTTCGGCCGCTTCGCCATCATCTCCAACGTCGGCGGCCTGTTGCCCACCGCGAAAATCCAGGCCCAGGGCCGCGCCATCGAGTGGAATGTCACCGCTCAACTCCACGCCGCGCCAAACGTCTGGTTCGATATCGAGAACAACGCCGATTTCTTCTATCTCGGCCCTCTCGATCACCAAACGCAGAACATGATCACTCCCGCCGCGTTTTACCTCATCCGCCGCCATGGTTGGAGCCCGGAACATGTCTCATTCGTTCTCGACAGCGGCATGCAGATCGCCACCTCGCGCGCCTATTACTATAACCACAATCTGGTCAGCGAGCTGCGCCTCATCTTCTAGCCGCCGCGCCGCGCTACAATTCCCTTCATCCCGCGATTCCCCCTGTTGGAGGCTCTCCATGAACGTCCTGCGAGCCCTCGCCATCGTCACTCTCCTGCTCCTCGGCCTCGGCGCCCTGGCCGGCGGCGCCTGGCTCATCGCCGACCCCTCCGGAAGCTCGATGCGCATGCCCCTGAGCTTCCTCCATCACTCCCCCTTCCACTCCTTCTTCTATCCGGGAATGATTCTCTTCCTCGCCAACGGAGTGCTGCCTCTCGTCATCGCTGCGCCGGCGCTTCGCCGCACCGCCCGCTATGGCTGGTGGATCGTCTTTCAGGGATGCGTGCTCTTGGGCTGGATTACGGCCGAAGTCATCATGCTTCGCGCAGTGGCCTGGCCGCACTATCTCTATTGGGGCTGGGGCCTGCTGCTTGTCGGTCTCGGTCTTGCGCTCCGCAACGACGCGCGCGCGGCTTGACCTGCCGCCCGCGGGTAGCAGCCAAGCCACATGAGGCGCTCAAAGCGGGCTGCCAGTCCCACTCCCGCGGCTGCGCCATCAATATTCGAGCCGTCTTGCCGACGCCATCCACGCCGCAAAGCTGGCCCACGCCTCGTCGCGCAAGAGCTGCACCGCAGGCACCCTCCGCGCCTCCGGCGCCTTGCATAATTCTGCGTAAAACGCCGCATCGGCAAACCCCGCCCGCGCCGCGTCGGCCGCGGTTGCCCCGTAATAGATGCGGTCGATCCTTGCCCAGTAGGCCGCGCACAGGCACATCGGACACGGCTCGCAGCTCGTATACAGTTCGCACCCCGCAAGCGAAAAGACACCCAGCGCCTTGCATGCCGCGCGAATCGCATTCACCTCGCCGTGCGCGGTTGGATCGTTCGTCGCTGTCACCGTGTTCACCGCCTCAGACACGATCGCTCCCTCGCGTACGATCAGCGCCGCAAACGGCCCGCCCCCGCTCTGCAAAACATTTTCCGTGGCCAGCCTGATGGCCCGCCGCAAAAACGAAGATTCCGCTTGGAGAGACATTGCCGCCAGTGTAGCAGCCGTTGATCGACGGCTGCATCCTTGCGCCCCACCTCTCCCGACGCGCTATCACCCACTCTGCTTCAGCGGCCGCAACATCTTTCCTGTCTTTGCTATCGGAGTTTCTTGCCGCGACCTCGGGCGCTGGCGCTCCGCCTCATGCAACTTTCGTCTCCACGCGCATGCAAAATGCGCCTTGACTTTGAGCGCGCTCAAAGTTGTACGGTGGAATGGTGAACTACTCCGGCTATACCATTCGCACCATGGCAGAGCGCTGCGGCATGACCGCGCACACCCTTCGCTACTACGAGCGTGTCGGTCTGATCCAGCCCGTAAACCGCGCCGGCAATGGGCATCGCCGTTACACGGATGCCGACGAGTGCTGGATCCATTTTCTGCACTGCATGCGCGCCACCAACATGCCCATCCGCGAGATGCAGCGTTACGCCGCCTTGCGCGAGCAGGGCGACGCGACTTCTCTCGAGCGCCGTAAGATCCTCGAAGATCACCAGGCGGAGATCGCCCGGCAGATTGAAGAGCTGCAGCGCGCCCACGCGCTACTTACCCACAAGATCGCGAACTATCGCAAGATCGAGCAGCGCATCCGCATCGGCGGCCCCATCCTGCCCGAGTCCGAGATGGCGGGCAACGAAGACGACTGCACCTGCATGCTGGCTCCCGCCAGCTAGCCCGCATACGCGCCGCTGGCGGAGACGCAGCCCTCTCCGCCGCGCCTTCTTTCCATCCCATCCGGTGCGCTCCGGCACCACCAGGAACTTCGCAGCCAGACTGGATGCGCCGTTCGCGCCAGCCAGTCACCGGCTTCCCATCCACCACCGCTCGAAAAATCCACCGGCACGAATGTTCCGGGCTTCGACTTCAGGCGCGCGCCGGATAAGCGTTCAGCTTTTGTCCTTTCACCACGCCCGCGCAGTGGCATCATAAAATCTCTTCATGGCCCGCCGCCCTTCGCCGCTCGCCGTCCTCAACAGCCGCATTGTGGTATGCGAACGCTGCCCGCGTCTGCGCGCCTACTGCGCGGAGCTGGCCCGCACCCGCCGCCGCGCTTATGCCGATTGGGAATACTGGAGCCGCCCCGTCCCCTCCTTCGGCGACCAGGCCGCCCGCGTCCTCGTCCTCGGCCTCGCCCCCGGCGCCCACGGTTCCAACCGCACCGGCCGCATCTTCACCGGCGATGGCTCCGGCGATTTTCTCTATCCCGTGCTCCACCGCGCCGGCTTTGCCTCCCAGCCCAACGCCGTCAGCCGCGACGACGGCATGCGGCTCAGCGGCCTGTGGATCAGCGCCGTGGTCCGCTGCGCCCCGCCCGCCAACAAGCCTACCGCCGAAGAACAACGCCACTGCGCTTCCTGGCTCGACCAGGAAATGGAGCTCCTGCCCGGCCTCCGCGTCGTGGTCTGCCTCGGCCGCATCGCCTTCGACGGCCTGCTGGCCTGGGCCCTGCGCACCGGCCGCCTGCCCTCGCGCTCCGGCTTCGCCTTTGCCCACGGCGCCGAGTTCACCCTGCCCGGCGGCCTGCGCGTTCTCGCCAGCTACCACCCCTCGCTGCAGAACACCAACACTGGCCGTCTCACCGCGCCCATGTTTCTCGCTGTCTTTCGCCGCGCGCGCAAGCTCGCCGCGCTGGCCTGACGCCGCGCCGCTTCGTTTTATGCTGGTTGGGAGAGGAAGCCATGGACGATCTATCTCAAATCCTCAAAGCCCTTGATCCCGAGCCGCCGGCCCCGCGCCAGCCGCGCCAGAATCCCGTGGACCACTACACCCACCCCCTCCTGATGGAGCGCGCCGCCTACCTGCGCAAGATGGCCAGGCACGGCGACGGCTCGGCCAGCGAAACCCTGCGCGAGTACCCGCAGCACTGCGCCATGCTCTCCTTCCGCGGCCGCTCCGGCGAAGCCGAGGTGCATGAAAATCACGCTGACCTTTTCTATGTGCTCGATGGCCGCGCCACGCTCCTCACCGGCGGCACGGTGGCCGCGGCCCGCATCATTGCGCCCGGCGAAACCCGTGGCAACGCCATCGAAGGCGGCTCGCCCCAGGAACTCCGCCCCGGCGACCTCGCCCACGTACCCGCAGGCGTCCCCCATCAGATGCTCGTCGCCGGCGACAAAACCGTCACCTGCTTTGTCCTGAAAGTCCTCGAAAATCCCGCGCCGTGATCCCGGCTCACGCCGCATCCGCCAGCAGGCTCTCCGCCATGTAGAGGAAAGCCATCATGCCGGGGTCCTCCATCTCCAGCCCCTTGTCGCCCCAGATGCGCGCCCGGCCCTGCTTGAACGGCCGCCCGCGAAATGCGGCAATCGTCTCCCTCGCCGCTTTCACCGCCGCCGCGGCCATCTCCTCCGGATGGCTGCATCCCTCCGTCGCCTGCCGCGCGGCCTCCACAACGTCCAGCACCGTCTTGTCGCCGAGCTGGCTCTTGCCGCGCGCCGCCATGGCCGCCTCCGCCGCGCCCAGCAGCCCGGAAACCTCCGTCCACGCAACCGCGGTGCGTCCCTTGGTCAGCTTGGCCGCGGCCATCAGGCCCGTGGCCATCAACGTGCCATAGGTTGAGCCTACGGTCCCCGTGAGCAACTTGGCATAGCCCAACAGCACCATGCCGATGTCGTCGCCCGCCGGCGGCGTGACGCTGAACAGCTCCACCGCGCGCGACATCGTCACGCCCAGATCGCCATCGCCCAGCGCTCCATCCCGCGCGTTCAGGTCATCGGCGTGCGCCAGAATTCCTGTCTTCATGCGGCCCATGGCCCAGTGGATCGACTCCACAGTCATCGCATTCTGCATGGCCCGCACCTATATCTTCAGAAACGGACACGTACACGGCGCCAGCAAAAGTTGCTCCAGCTCCGCGTCGAGTTTGCAGATGGTCACCGACATCCCCGCCATCTCCATCGAGGTCGCGTAGCGGCCCACCAGCGGAGCCACAATGGTCACGCCCAGCTCGCTCAGCCGTTTCGCCACCACGCGATACACGATGTAGAGCTCCTCGTGCGGCGTCGCCCCCAGGCTGTTGCACAGAACCGAAACCCGGTCGCCCGCGGCCAGTTCCACGTCGGCCAGCAGCATGCGCAGCATCTCGTCGGCCACCTCGTCGGCCGTCTGCAGCGGGCCGCGGCGCACGCCCGGCTCGCCGTGGATACCCATGCCGATCTCCATCTCGTCGTCGCCAATGGTGAAAGTGGGCTTGCCCGCGGCGGGCACCACGCACGGCGTCAGAGCCACGCCCGCCGTATGGCAGGCATCGGCCGCCTTCTGCGCTGTCGCGGCCACCTCTTCCAGCGAGGCCATGGTCTCGGCCTTGGCGCCGGCCATCTTGAAGCAGTACACCATGCCGGCAATGCCGCGGCGCTTACTGCGCTCCGCCAGCGAGGCGCTGGCCACGTCGTCGGCCACCAGCACGGTCGCGGTCTTCAGATCCTCCATGGCCGCCATCTCGCAGGCCATGTCGAAGTTCATCACGTCGCCGCCGTAGTTGCCGTAAAGGCACAGAATCCCCGCCCCACCGTCAATGGCGTGCATGCCTTCCAGCATCAAGTCCACGCCCGGCGAGGCAAAAACCTCGCCGATCGCACAGGCATCCAGCAGTCCCTTGCCCACATAGCCGGTAAACACCGGCAGGTGGCCTGAGCCGCCGCCCGTGAGGATGCCCACCTTCCCTTTCACCGGCGCGCCAGGCCGCACAATGACGCGCCCCTCCGTGCCCACGCGCTTGTACGATTCCGGATGCGCCGCCGCCAGGCCCTCCAGCATCTCATTCACATAATGGACGGGATTGTTGAGTAGCTTTTTCATCGTTCACCTCGAGCGGTTACAAAAGATCGTTGCCAGGTCTCATGAAGCCTGCCAGATCTCAGATTACCGCTCGTGCAAGATTTGCGGTCAACCTGAGATTGGCACGTCTGGCACACGGATTCTCACAGGAGGAATTAGCTGCACGAGCGGGCCTGCATCGGAACTATATCGGAAGCGTGGAGCGAAATGAAAAAACATCTCCATCGACAGCATGGAACGGCTTGCAGCCGCCCTCGGGGTTGACGTGGCGGACCTGCTGTCAAAGGACCGTGTATGAGGCCGCACCCGGACCATGTAAAACTCCGCGCTCCGCTTCCCTGCATCCGGAATCTCCAGGTACTAGCTTCGGCGCACGGAATTGACGATATTTTCCAGGACAATGGGTGTTGCAAGCCTTTGGCTCGATCGTTTCGTTGCGATTGGCCGGCCCGGCGGAAGGGGAAACGCGGGAACCCACTGACCCGTAACGCAAAACATCATTGCATTACTGTATGACAATTGTCCAGAGGTCTGCGCTCAAAAAAGTCGCGTCTTCGTGAAAGCCTGATTCTACAACTGGACAGCGCCAAGCGGGCTCGATGGCGGAACTTGGGAAGCTCATACTGATGCCAACCGAAAACCTTTGCGCGCAGTCCGCGAAGTGAAAACGCGGCAATGCGGCATGAAATGGCGGATCATCCGGTAGTGGCGTGGAAGCCACTGGAATGGGGGGGATCAAAACGGAGGACGTGGCTCGATGGCGGGCCTTGGTCAACGGAGACACCCGGAGGAACCGTTCACCGCCTGAGAGGGAGCTCGCTCGCAAGGGAGAGCCCTCAAATCCACGAAGAGCGGCGTGACGCCAGCGTGTCACGCAAAAGTGCCTTGAGCTACTTCTGGAAGGTATCAATCCAAGTCTCCATGGATAACTGCCGCAGCGGGTCAATGCCAAACATCCGGATAACAGTTTTGAGGCTATTGCTCGCGAATGGAGATGCCCCGGCAGCCGGGAGCTTTCCCTCTCGCTCAACGCACTTCTCAATCTCTGTCCTTCGCCCCGGCCGATTGATGTAGCTTTGCCGCAACTTCGTCTCGCGCATACAGAATCGTCTCGCCTGGCTGCCACAGCGTACGGCCCTATCCTTCTCGCGTCTCGATTGATCTTCGAAGTTCGCCAGGTTTGCATAACTGGCAATGACTTTGGTGTAAGTTTTGAATGACTAGGGTATAGCTTTTTCACATATGTGCCGCTTTTTTAATTTTTTACCCTTGCCTGGTTTGGTGCTATCATTGCGCCGCGCTCGCATAAGACATAGACACTGCACCTAAACGAAGGCGGCATAACCGCTTTTTGTGTCGTTTAAGCAGCGCCCGGCGCAAAATCGCCGTTCAGGAAAGGAAAGGTTCAAGCTCATGTTCGAAGGAGCCTGTTCTTTGAAAGCCAAACTGTCCCGTCTTATCCTTGCTTCCCAACCCAAACAGTATGGCCGGCGCTTGGCGGCGCTGGCAGCGGCCGTATGTCTGTATGCGGTTCCTGGATCGCTCTTCGCTGGGCAAACATCGGGTACGGTGACGGTAAATACGCTTGCAGACACCGACAATCCGGGTGTGGCGGCGAACTGCCAGACGGGCAACAACAATGCCTGCACGCTGCGCGATGCCCTGGCGGCGGCGGGGAATGGCGAAACCATCAATTTCAGCGTGGCAGGAACAATCGCGTTGACCACGCCGGTGGTGGTGAACACCGGCGTGACGATCGCCGGTCCGGGCAATGGCGGAATTGTGTTGACCAACGGGGGAAGCGGCAAGGGCGTAATGCAGACCAGCTCTGGCGTGACAACCAGCATCTCGGGGTTGACCTTTGCCAACAACACCATTACGAATGGCGATTCGGTGTTCGACGTTGGCTGGAGCTCGATCGTGGCGCTGACGAACGACGTGTTTACGAATAACCAGTCGTTGAACAGCGGGAACGGGGCGGCGATCAACAGCAACGTGAGCAGTTCTACTTTGATGGTGACGCAGTGCATGTTCAGCGGGAACGTAGCGCCTTTTGGCGGCGCCATCAGCAGCAACGGCACTCTGACGGTGAACAGGAGCACCTTCACCAACAACAGCGCTCCGGGAGGAAATGGCGGGGCACTGAACTTTCTTTACTCCTCGGGCGGTGTGGCGACGATCGTGAACAGCACGTTTGTAGCGAACTCCGCGCTCTGGGGTGGGGCGATCGAGTTCGACGCCTCGAATAGCAGTTCTCCCACCACGTTGAACGTCGTCAACAGCACCTTTACGGACAATAAAGGCACCTCGGGCGCGGGCGCGATCATCACCCTGGCGCCTAGCGGGAGCCCCGGGACCATGACACTGAACATTGCCGACAGCACGATCACGGGAAACGCCTCGGGACAGTATGGCCAGAAAGCCATTGCTCTCGGCGGCCTGATGACGGCCGTGAACACAATCCTGACCGGGAACACGGGCGGGGATTGCTCGGACAATTCCGGCTCCGGCACGAGCAGTTGCCCGACCAACGGCGTGAATGGCAACGTCTATGGAATCGGTTCGGTAGGCCTGACAATGCTGGGCAACTATGGCGGGCCAACACAGACCATGTTGCCGCTGCCGGGCAGCGCGGCTGTGTGCGTGGGGCTGGCGAGTAATGTGCCTTCCGGCGTCACTACCGACCAGCGCGGCTGGCCTCTCTCCTTGACACCTTCCGTTTGTCCAGCCGGGATGGTGGACTCCGGCGCGGTGCAGACCAATTATTTCCTGGTGAACACGCTCACCGACTCGCTGAACGGGGCAGATGTGACAAGTTGTTCGGACGGGACGGAGAGCGCGACGAATACCTGCTCGCTGCGCGATGCGCTGACCCAGGCCAACACGGCGGCACAGGCCGATGTGGGCTTTGTGCAGTCGCTGTTTACATCGGGCGCGCCGCCTGTTTCCACGCCGGGAACGGTGACTCTGGGCAGCGCCCTGCCGTTACTGACCGGCCAGTTAAACCTGATGGGGCCGGGGGCAAACCTGCTGACTGTGTCGGGCAACAATTCGACGACCGTGGGGTCGATGCTGACGTTCAGTCCCAATGCCGCCGGCACGGTGTATGGGATGACCCTTGCCAATGGCGCGGTGGATGGAAACGCGACCGGCCACGGCGGCGGCGCCATCGCCAGCCAGGGCGTGTTGATGGTAGCCAATTCGGCATTTACAGGCAACCACTCGGTGAGCATCTCCGGCGGCGCGATCGTCAACGGCGGCACGATGACCATCGTCAATGATACGTTCACCGGCAATTCCGCGGACCACTACGGCGGCGGATTCTTCAATTGCTGCGTGTCGACTGCGACGGTGATCAACAGCACCTTCGAAGGTAACACGGCAGCCCAAGGCGGCGGGGGCATCGAGAACTTCGCCAACCTGACGGTGGCCGACAGCACAATCGTTGCCAATACGGCTACGGCGGGAACAGGCGGGGGCATTGGAGGTTCGATCGGCGATCCGGTGCTGACCATGACCAACACGATTGTCGCCGGGAACGCGACGAATGGCATCCCGAACTCCGGCGACTGCGACAATTGCGGGACGCAGAGCAGCTACAACCAGATCGGACTGCCCAACGGAGTGACCTCCATCACCCAGATTCTGGGCGCGCTGGCTTATAGCCCGGCGGCGGCAGGAGTGAAAACGATGCTGCCCATTCCGGGAACCTCGAGCCTGCAATGCATGGGCTCGCTCTCTCTTTTACCCGCCAGCTTAGCCACAGATGAGCGCGGCTACCCGATGAATCCGGATTGCGCAGCGGGGTCAATCGACCTGGGTGCGGCGCAGACCAATTACACGGGCATCACGGTGGTGCAGCAGCCACCGGCCCAGGTGGCGATGGGCGCGACGATTTTGCCGCCGGTCCTGGTGGACGTGCAGGAGACAAACGCGTTGACAGGTGCGCAGGACGAGGCGGCCGGAGTTCCCGTGAGCGTGACGCTGTATAACGACGGGACAAGCTCGGATGCGACGGCGGATCTGAGCGGGACGAAGATCGAAAACACCGCACCGGCCACAACCGCGAGCGGTTCAAGCGTGGTGGCGGCGAATTTTGGGGATCTCTCCGTGGGCGCGCTGGGCACGTATAACCTGTCGGCCTGGGCAGGCAGCGCCGACAACATCAGCACCAACATCTTCACCGTGTTCGATGGCAACGTGGTGACGCAACTGGCGTTTACGCAGGGGCCTCCGACTCCGGTGGCGGCGGGCGGGAACGCCGGCGTGGTCAATGTGACGGAGGCAAACGCCGGCGGCGGAGCGGTGGCGGGCGCCAGCGACCTGATCACGCTCACGGTGAGCGGCCCGCAGAATTACAGCAAGACCTACACGATCACGGCGTCGAATGGCGTGGCGAGCTTCGATTTGTCGTCGGTTACCCTAACGATGGCCGGTTACTACACCTATACAGCGAGCACCAGCAGCTTGAGTGCACAGGCCGCCGAGACGGTGACAGCGTTGACCGTGCCGGCAAGCCTGACGGTGACTGGGTTCCCGACGACTGCCTATGCCGGCGCTCCGGAGCCCGCGTCGATTGAAGCCGTGGACATGTATGGAAACGTCGTGACCGGCTACAGCGGCACAGCGACGGTAGGCACCAGCGATCCGGCAGCCGTGGTGACAGGCAACCCGGTGACCCTGACTACCGGACAAGGCTTCGTGATGGTGACGTTTAACACCATCAGCACGCAGACGCAGAGCATCACCGCCTCCAGCACGAGCGGGCTGACGGCGGGCTCGGAGACGGGCATCACGGTGATGGCGATTCCTTCGTTTGTGGTGACGGCGACGGGCGACGCCGACAACGGGAACGATGCGGACACCGTGTGTCCGGACCAGAACCGGGGGAACAATCCCGGCACAAGTTGCACGCTGCGCGACGCGCTCACGGCGGCAGGCAACGCCGGAGCGGGTAACATCACCTTCTCGCCAACCGTCTTTGGCGCGTCTACAACCATCGCCTTGACGCCTGTGGATGGAAACGGCTTCTTCGGATCTCTCGCGATGGGGCCGAATACCTCCGTTACCGGCCCAACCACGGGGAGCGGGGCAACTCTGACCAACATGGTGACCATCGATGGCGGGAACCAGTCGACGCTGCTCTTCGGAGTCGGAGGCAAAGAGAGCCTGGCGGACTTGAATTTCGCCCATGGCGGGCCGAACACCCAAGGCGTTGGCGGCGTAACAATATATGACGCAACAGTATCAATCAGTCACTGTAACTTCACCGGCAACCAGGGCCAGATTGCCGGCGCGCTCGGGCTGGAATACGATGCAACGACGGTCACCGGCAGCACCTTCAGCAACAACACAACGGTGGGCATCGACCCAGGCAACGCGCCCTTCTGGGGCGACGGCGCCTCGATCTTCAATCTCTCGCCGCAGAACTTCCCGCGACTGGTGGCTGCGAGGGGGATAAAACCCCTGAGCCTGCTGGGCAACGCGGGCGCTTCGGCAGGGAAACAGGCGCAAAAACTACTGGCACGCGCAATGTATCTCTACTACCAACTCTCGCCGCAACTGGTGGTCACCAACAGTTCGTTCACATCGAACAGCGGCTCCGGATCGGGCGGCATTTACAACTTTGGCAGCCTGACGGTGACGGGCAGCACCTTTAGCGGAAATATGTCGTCGCAGAGCAATTACTATGCGGACGGCAGCGCCGTTGTGAACGACGTGTTTGAGCCATCCGGGGGCGTGGGCGTGGCAAGAGCCATGGCCAAGCACGGCAAGGACCAGTACAACATGCAGGCTGGCAGCCCCAGCAGTTCCAGCCGCCATGCGCGCAGCCAGACGGCCAAAGCCAATTACTTCTCGCCGCCCATCACCACGGGCAGCAGTCCCGCAATCATCACCAACTCGACCTTCAACAATAACTCCGGCGTCTACAGCGGAGCGGTGTACAACTGGGGGCAGATGACGATCAACGGCGGATCGTTTACGAACAACTCTGCCACAAGCGGATCGGGCGCCGTCACCGGGGACTACTACAACGGCGACACGAACCCGGGTGACGGCTACCTGACCCTGGCGGGCGTGACGCTGAAGCAGAACAGCTCGACGTACGCCGGAGCTGTTTTGAACGTGGACTATAGCTACATGACCGTGACAGGGAGCACCTTCGATTCCAACTCCACAGTCCCCGGCTCCATCGACTTCGACAGCGGCACCATCCTGACTCTTCACGACGGTCAAACCGAGTTGGCCAATAACACCTTCTACGGCAATAACTCACCGACACAGTCGGGCGCCGGAGCCCTGCTCAACGCCTACGGGGGCGAAACCGATGCATACGGCATCACGGTCACCGGCAATAGCGGCTTCTACGGTGGTATCTACGACCACGGCGACTCCTGTGTTGACCAGATCTGTGTTTACTTGTTCAACAGCATTGTCTCCGCAAATGCAAGCACCGACCCCAACGCGGCAAACAACGGCATCACGGGCGACGACAACGGGTTCACCTACGACGCCACCATGGGCGACGTGGTGGGATCGAGCGCCGTAAACCTGGCGCCGCTGGGCACCTACGGCGGCACCACGAACACGATGATTCCGCTGCCGGCCTCAGCGGCGATCTGCGCGGGCAGCGCGAGCATTCTCGCCATGATCACCCAGAACGCCGGCGTGACGCTGACTATGGACCAGCGCGGCGAACCCATCACGAATACAACCTACCCCGGCTTTTCCACGCAAGCGCCTTGTGTCGATGCGGGAGCCGTGCAAACGCATTACGCCATGAGCTTCAGCACGGAGCCGCCGTCCGCGGTAGCCCCCAACACGGCCTTCGCCGCGGGGGTCACGCTGAACGAGAGCGGCGTCCCATTCCAAACGCCGGTGAACGTACCGCTCTCTCTCAACGGGCCGGGATCGCTGATCGGCGGAGCGGTGACAACCACGGCGGGCGTGGCCAGCTACAGTAACCTGCAGGTAAGCGCGGGAGGAACGGGCGATACCCTGACCGCCAACCTGGCGCTGAACCCGGCGCTGACGCCTCCGCTTACGCTCACGGCCAACAGTACGCCGTTCGACGTGGGCGGCGACTTTACCATTGCCGTCTCCGGCCCCACCAGCGGCACACTGGTTCCGGGCAGCACCATCAGCTACCAGGTCACGGTAACTCCTCAGTTCGGTTCGTACTCCGGGCAGGTTACATTCACGATAGCCGGCCTTCCGCAGGGCGCTACGGCGACTTTCAGCCCCTCGAGCATCTCTGCCAGCGGGGGCGCCCGGACGATTACGGTGACCATACAAATGCCGCTGACCGCAGCCCATCTTGAGCCGCAGCCACAGGCTCCGTCCGGCAGGCACGGCGCTCCCTGGGCGCTGGCCCTGCTGCTGTTGCCGCTGGCGGGCGCGCGAAGACTGCGCCGCTGCAGCCGAGGCTGGCGCAGCTTGACGGTCTTGCTGGCGCTGGCCGCGGCGGGACTGATCGCGGGGCTGAGCGGCTGCGGAAACAACATTGGCTTCTTTGCGCACCAGGCCCAGACGTATACCGTCACCATCACCGCAACCAGTGGAAACTACCATCACTCCACCACGTTCACGCTGAACGTTGAATAAGCAAGGAGAGTTCGGAATGCAGGTTCTCATTCTCAAAAGATGGCTCGTGACAGGCGTATGCATGGTGGCAGGGGCGGCGTGCTGGGCGCAGCAAAACCCCAGGCCGCAACCGGTGAACTCCATATCCACGGATATCGGTGTGACCTTTGCGGTGGAGCGCTCGCAGACTGTTCCCAACCAATGCTGCTTCTGGATGAAGGGCGGAGGCGTGGACGGGGCAGTCACGTTCTGGAAGGGACTGGGGCTGGCCGCGGCGCTCAACGGAGATCGCGGGGCAAACGTGCAGCCGGGCGTGGACGTGAACAAGCTCAGCCTGCTGGGCGGCCCGCGGTACACATGGACCTGGTGGAACCAGGGTGGAATCGCAACGCGGCCGCGCTTGCAGCTCTTCGCGCAGGGGCTGCTCGGCGGGGCTCACGGCTTCAACGGCGTCTATCCCGCGCCGGGAGCGGTCAACAGCGCCGCCAGAGCCTTTGCGGTTCAAACAGGCGGAGGCCTCAACTACTTTCTAACGCCGCACTTCGGCCTTCGGCTCATCGAAGCCGACTATGTGCGCACGACCTTCCCAAACGCGGCCGGCAACGCGCAGAACGACCTTCGCCTGTCGTTTGGCGTGGTCTATCACCGTGGCGCGGCGCCCCCGCCCGTGACGCTGAGTTGCTCCGCCTCGCCCGCGTCCATCTATGCCGGCAAGCCCGTAACCGTGACGGGCGCCGCCGCCAACCTCGATCCGAAGCTGGATGCGATTTTCGCCTGGTCCGGCGAAGGTGCGACGGGCAGCGGCTCCACGGCGCAGGTGGCCACCGGAAATCTGGCCCCCGGCAATTACACGGTGAAAGGCGAAGTCAAGGAAGGCAAAAAGGGTAAGGAAGGGATGAGGTTTGGCCAGTCGGCAGAGTGCTCGGCGAGCTTTACCGTGAAGCCCTTCGAGCCGCCCACGGTGAGCTGCTCGGCTAATCCGGCCACCATCAAGCCGGGAGAAACCAGCACGATCACGGCAACCGGCGTGAGCCCGCAGAATCGGCCGCTCACCTACAGCTACTCGGCGGCTTCGGGCAGCATCGCGGGAACCGGCGCCACGGCCGTATATTCTTCAACCGGCGCGCCCACGGGCACGGTCAACATCAACTGTTCGGTCTCGGACGACAAGGGACAATCGGCAACCGCCGCCACCACGGTCACCATCACCGCTCCTTATGTCCCTCCGCCGCCGCACACGGAGGCGCTCTGCTCCATTCGCTTTACCAAGGACAAACGCCGGCCCACGCGCGTGGACAACGAAGCCAAAGCCTGCCTCGACGAGGTGGCGCTGGACCTGCAGAAGCAATCGGAAGCCAAGGTCGTGATTGTGGCCAATGCGACGACGGCCGAAAAAACGCCCCCCACGCACGCCCGCACGCACGCCCGGCTGGTGGATTGCGCCGGCGAGCGCGCCGTCAACGCCAAGGACTATCTGGTCAGGGAGAAAGGCATCGACGCCTCCCGCATCGGTGTGGCCACGGGCACGGCCGACAGCCAGACGGCTGAGAACTATCTGGTGCCGTCCGGCGCCAACTTCGCTGCCGACGTACCCGGAACCACGCCCGTGGACGAGAGCACCGTGAAGCCGGAGACGCGCAAGCCCTTGCCGGAAAGAAAACACCATCACGCAAAAAAATCCTCCGCAAAGTAGGCGCGCGGAAGGCAAGTCACGCGAATCTGCAAGAACGGCCTCCCATTCCCGCGAATGGGAGGCCGTTCTTGCATCTAATTAAAAAGCGGCTTCAGGCCTGCTCAGCCAGCCGGCAGTTCCCCAAGTGTGTTACGTTCCTGCTTTTGATCGTGATCGAAATCTGAAATGGGCCGGGACAAAGGAGAATCATGGACGGAGTTCACTGGACATGGACGAGAGATGAGACTGTCTTTGCTGTTTTCGCAATGCTGATTGTGGCCATGTCAACCTTTGGCATCGACCGGCTGCTCTTCCGCCCCAAAAATCTCCGGCGCCGCTCTCCCGATCCCCGGAAACACCGCGTCAGCTACATCGTTGAAGAGATTCAAGACCACAAAGAACAAGAAGAAGAAAACAGGAAAAGCCGCGATGCGGGCTAAGCGCCGTCTCCGTTTTTCCCGCGCCGTTCCTCTCCTCCTCGAAAAAGGCGGATGATCGCCGCCCGCGCCGGGGCGTAGAATGGCCACGCCTGCGGAAAGCCGCCCGCCGCCGCCGCCAACGACGCCCGCGTGCCGCCCCGCCGGAAATCCAATCGCACTGCCACGGATGGACTGAGATGAAGCTCTTGATCGACGCGCTGCTTCCGCTGTTCTTTATCGCCTGCCAGATGGTGCTCGTCAGCAACGCCGAGGATCTGCCCGAGGTCGGCGGCCAGAAACCCGTCACACTCTCCCGCGCGCCAGTGAGCGCAACCAGGCCCGAATTCACCAGCATCACCGCGCTCCCCGGCCGCGGCATGATGCTCCTCCAGATTACCGCCCATTTCCCCGGCAAGGGCAGCATCAACGTGCTGGCCTCGCCCGGCATCGACGAAGCCGCCAAAATCCTCAACGGCGACGGCGATGCCATCGGCGCCAAGGCCTATTCCATGGGCTCCGCCTTCTTGGTTCCCTACCCCAACCGCATCCGCGGCAAGCTCTCCCCTGACGGTAAAACCCTCGCCGCCGAGTGGCAAGGCCACGTCCTCACCCTGCCGGCCAACAACATCGGCAAACTGCCCGGCGCCGAGCGCCACGCCATGCACGGCCTCATCCTCCGCTCCCAAGCCAGCGATCTCAAGATCACCAAGATCCCCGGCGGAGAAGAGCTGACCGGCGTCATCCACGCCGGCAACTTCGGCGGCCACTGGCTCTCGCAAACCGACCTCGACTTCACCATCACCCTCACGGCTGACGCCATTGACGCCAGCGTGGTCGCGCACAACGTGGGCCGCGAGGCCGAACCCATCGCCATCGGCTGGCATCCTTACTTCAACCTGCCCTCCGGCGACCGCTCACAGGTCAGGCTCCATGTTCCGGGCGCCGATGTCGCCCAGGTGGACGGCTACGACAATGTCTTCCCCACCGGCAAAGTCCTGCCCGTCGAGGGAACCCGCTTCGACCTGCGCGCACCCGGTGGTAAAGCCCTGGGCACCGAGTTCTTCGACGACAACTGGAGCCGCCTCGACTGGAAAAACGGCGCCGCCACCGTCACCGTGGTCGATCCCGCCGCACACTATGGCGTCAAAATCGAAGGCCTCTCTCCGCAGATCAAGGCCATCCAGGTCTACGCCCCGCCCGCCAAACAGTTCGTCGCCGTCGAGCACCAGTTCAACTTTGGCGACCCCTTCGGCAAGGAATGGGGCCAGATCGACACCGGCATGGTCACGCTCAAGCCCGGCCAGAGCACCCGCTGGCACGTCCGCCTCCGCGTGTTTGTGCCGTAGCCCGGCCGCTTTTCCGCGCACTCGCACCACAGGCCGGGAGGCACTCCCGGCCTGTGGTTTTTTGCCGCCAGCATCACGCCGGCCGCCAGGCAGCCGCTGCCATTCGCCCTTCCCGCACCGGGTTGCCAACAATGCCGCCCGAGCCGGCATCCAATCTGTACATACGCTGGCAGCTCGGCTTGGCGTAGGTCGCTGACCGCTTTTCAGCGGCCGATTCCACGCCGTACCGAAAACGATTCACTTGTCGATCGAAATCGTTGCCGGACTCCTTATGCCTTGGTCGCGCCCACAACGTTCAACCGTAGCCGGACGATCAACCCAGCCTGGAGGTTCCGATGCGTATACCTTACCGAATCCTGTCTGCTCTGCTGCCGTTTCTCGCATTTCTCGCCCTCTTGGGGCTTCCGGCCAAAGTTCAGGCCCAGATCCACCGAGGCGACGCCTTCTTTGGATATAGCCGCCTGGGCGCAGATGCCTTCTATCCCGGCGCCGGCTCCCTTAACGGATGGGATGCGGCCCTGCACGTCAAATTGAAGCCCATGGCCGGTATCGAGGCCGATCTTGCCCACTATGGCATGGGCGCCAACGCCGCCATTCCGCATACAACCACGGTTCTCTTTGGACCTAGAATCGGCGTCAATCTCGGCCTGGCCACACTCTTTGTTCATGGACTCATCGGCGGCGAACACTCCGCGAACAACGCCGGCGTCTCTGGCGGCGCCATGGCCTGGGCTTTCGGAGGCGGCGCCGACCTCCCCTTGACTCCGATCCTGGCCTGGCGCATTGCCGCCGACTACATAGCCGCTCCCACGCAGTCGCCCGACCACGCCACCCACGGCCGCTTCACCACAGGATTGGTCTTTCGCTTTTAGCCCGGTTGCTCCGGCCGCTGTCTTCTCAGGCCATACACAGCCCCTGCGCTCCTTACCTGTAAACCTGCTTCCCCCGCTCCCGTCCATCTATGCGGGGGAGCACGCCATCTTGGGAGAAACTGCAAATCCTCGCTATCGCTGTCCGTGTTGCGGCTGCAAAACGCTTGAGACTGCCGGCGCTCTGGCGCTTTGTCCCGTCTGCTGGTGGGAGGACGACGGCCAGGACGACGGCGACGCCACCGTGGTCCGCCTCACCGTGAATGGCGACCTGAGCCTTGCCGAGGCTCGCCGCCACTACACCGCGTGCGGCGCCGCTCATCCGCGCTTCCTGCCTTACGTGCGCAAGCCGCTCAGCGCCGAGCTGTAAGCTCACTCGCGCTCCAGCAACAGCGCCCAGTCGCGCGTCGCCCGCCAGTTGGAGTCGTCCGGCGGTTCCGGCGAGGTCCACACCGGCCCCACTGCCTCTTCGCCAACGGGAATCCACTGGCCGTCGCGCGCGTTGAACCACCGCGCCCGGTAGCTTCCTGACTCCAGATGAACGGTCACCTTACCCGCGTGCGGCAGGTACACCGCATACAGTCTCCCCGGTTCGGCCAGGCACTCGTCGCCTCCGTCCACCAGCTCGTCGTGCGGATTGGCCTTCCACCAGGCAAAGCTGGTAAAGAAGTCCACAATGTGCCCATACCCAATGAACATGGTCTGCGTATCGTCACCGCGCCCGTTCATCCAGCCCCCGCCCGTATCCGGATAGATATTCGTTCCCCGCCTCGCGCTCTCGCCGGCCGACTGGTAGCCTCCGGCCATGTAGATCTCCCACGCCGTCCGCCGCAGCACATCGGCCGAATCTGATCCTGCCGCCGCCCAGCCCGGATAGTGATCCTCGTAGCCGTACTCCTCGTTCGTTTGCGGAATCATCCGCCCCGTCTTCTGCTGCAACCGCCGCGACTCCAGCATCAGCGCATGCTGGTTCCGCGACCACTCCTGGTAGGAAGTAAACCCAAACCAGCTCGCGGCGCGATCCTGGTGTGTCATCGACTGCGCCGGGTGGCTCGTGGCCAGATGATGGTACGGATCCCACTGCTCCAGAAGCATCCCCGTCGCGTGCGTCCAGGCCACGTCGCGATAGCTGTCCAGATCGTCGCCCAGATCCCAGGTAATGTTCGGAAACGCCGCCATGCGCGCCACCGCATAGCGGATAAAGCGATGCTCGTCCTCGCTGCCCGCCGCCGGATGCACTTGGCTGTCGTTCATGTCCAGCACCAGCGAGATCACCATCCCCTTCTCCCGCGCGTGCCGCAGCATGCGGTCGAACCGCTGCCAGAACACCACGTCGAAACGCGTGTAGTCGAAGCCCGGATGCGTAAAGTCCGCCGCGTTCTTCGCCGGCCACGCTGCCAGCAGCGTCGTCCACTGCGCCCCGTTCATCACCGGTTCGCCATAGAACGTGTTGGTCCGCCCGGAGATCGTCACCCGCATCCGGTTCACCTTCAGCCGCGCCAGCCGGTCGATGCTGGAGTCAATCGTCCGCTCGTCCTTCCAGCCCATCAGCCAATACGCCGTCGTCCCATTAAAAAAGTAGTGTTCGCCCGTCCCCTCCCAGATAAAGTGCCACGGGTAGGCAGGGTCCACGCGCAGCGGCCCGCGCCGGTTCTCGCCCACCGCCGTAAAGCTGCCGGAAAAGCTTCCCCCCCGGCTGCCCGCCTTCAGTGCCACATGATAGGTGTAGGTGCCGCTCTGCGACGGCATAAAGCGGATGCGATACACCCTGCCATCCGCCGCATCGCAGAATCCCTCCACCACCGTCTGATCCGCGGAACCCGCCCGCGCAAACTCCCCCGTTAAAGTTCCCTCCGTGAACGGATTGCTGACTGCGGGCCCGGCCACCCTGGCCGTAATCTCCACGTAGTCAAACACTCCCACCCTCGTCGATGAGGCCGTAAAGGTCACCGCCCCACCCGCCTCGGCGCCCATCCCGGCCACCGGTAACATCCACAGGCAAAGCAACATACCCATCGCCCGGTGCCCAACTCTCCCGGCCCTCGACTGACGGCCCATCTCCTGTCCCGTTTTCCACATCTCCGCTTTCCTCCCTCGCGCCGTGCGCTCTGCCGGCCTTCAACACCGTTCCCAACAGCCTACCCCCTCGCCAGCCGGTCCTGTACTCCCCTTTGATGACAGTCCCTTTCCGGGTCCCTTTCGTGCAAAGCCACCCTCGGGCGGTTTGACCCTGCACGCAATCCCTCTTACCATGAAATGAGGATTTTCCCCGGCTATTCGGCGCTGTATAGCTTTGCCCGGAC
>JAJZVX010000040.1 GCA_021846985.1 Acidobacteriota bacterium
GTTTTCCCTTGACTCCGCGTTGGAGCGATTGTTCTTGTTTGAGCAGGTTAGGTGCGATGCGGTTGAGCAGGGAGAAGTTCTGGGCGGCGTGGCCGGCGCGTTTTCTGTCCAGGTCTTCGCCGAAGCCGGCGTGCAGCACCCAGTGCAGTTTGTTTTCGATTCCCCAGTGTTGGCGAATGCACCGATTCAGCCGCGCCGCGTCGGGGGCGAGGCTGGTGATGTAGTACCGGATTTCGGTTTCGGTTTTGTCCGAGGCTTTGTGATAGCGCTCGGCCTGGATGCGCACCAACCCCTTGAGCGCGGCCCGCTCCGATGGCTTTTCCAGCAGGCTCGGATCAGCCAGAACCGAACCGATCCGTGTTTCCACGCGCCCGTGGCCGCCGTCGACTTGCTCGTCGAGGGCCTCTGCGGCCCGCATCCGAAACGAGTCCTGGATGTCGGCCCGCAGCTTGGGAATCGCCGTGATCTCGTTGGACTTTTCATCCACCTTGCGCTGACCAAGCACTCGTCCATTGCCCCTCGGCCCAGGCCGAGACCCCTTTTGCCTATAGCAAACACGGTTCATTTATATGCGTCGGCCCTGGGGCCGCGGCGGCGGATTGGGAAAGCCCGGACAAAGCGATTTACACTCGATGGCACGGCGCTTCCGCTGCTGGCGCGCGCCGTTTGAGGGAGTTCGTCATGGGAAGGTTACCGGCCGTTTTCTTGCTTCTTTCCGGATTGGTTTTTGGCGCATCGGGCCTGGCGGCGCAGGATGCCGCCCAGCGGCTGGAACTGGACCGCAGGGGCGAGACGATTGTACTGGAGCCGTATGCGCCGAATATTGTGCGGGTGACGCTGAGCCTGGAGCGGGCGGCAGCGCTGGCTAATCCGGGATACGGGATCGAAGCCGCGCCCGCGGCGGCCGGTTGGAGCGCCAGCCGGACCGAAACGGCCGACGTCTACCGGTCGAGCCGCATGGTGGTGACGGTGGACTGGGGCGTTCCGAGCATGAAGCCGCTGGTGCAGACGCAAGTGGATATCGCCCGGTACTTCAACGGATCGACGCCGGGAGCGCACATTCTCATTCGCACGCCGGAAGGCAAAACACTGCTGGAGATGACCGGCTGGTCGCAGGCGGCGCCGAACCACAAGGACGGAACGGCGGACGTGGCGCGCGACCGGCGGCCCGGCGACGATGCGTTTTACACCGTAGGCGCGACCTTTGTTTCGCCCGATGACGAGCACTATTACGGACTGGGGCAGAACCAGGAGGGCTTTCTCGACCATCGCGGCCACACGGTGCGCTGCTGGCACGACTATCTGGCCACGGGCGGACCGAGCGTGTGCGTGCCCTTTCTGGTGACCAACAAAGGCTACGGTCTGCTGTGGGACAACCCGTCGAAGACCACCATCGAGCCGGGCTTTAACGAGCAGACGCGGTGGAGTTCGCAGGTAGGCGAGCGGGTGTCGTTCTTTGTGATTGCGGGCAAGACGGCGGACGAGATCTATGCGGGTTACCGGCTGCTGACCGGGCCCACGCCGCTGTTGCCCAAGGCGGCGTACGGCTACATCCAGTGCAAGCAGCGCTATGCCAGCCAGAAGGAACTGCTGGATGTGGCGCACGGCTACCGCGACCGCCACTTGCCCGCCGATGTGCTGGTGGTGGACTGGTTCTACTACACGAAGATGGGCCAGATGGACATCGACCCGCGTTACTGGCCCGATCCGGCGGCGATGAACAAGGAACTGCATGACATGGGTTTTGAGACCATGATCAGCGTGTGGCCACGCTTTGTGCCCGGCGACCGGTATTACAAGGAACTGCGCGAGAACGGCTGGCTGATTCATCTGGCCGACGGCACGCCCATCGACGGTCTACCCTATGACCGCGCCGGGTCGGACATCGACACCACCAACCCCGAGGCGGCGCGGTGGTACTGGAAGACCATCCGCGACAATATCCTCAGCAAGGGTTTTGACTCACTGTGGGCCGACGAGACCGAGCCGGATCTGCCGCCCAATGGCGCCTACCTCCACATTGGGCCGGGAACGGAGTTCTTCAACGTCTATCCGCTGTTTCACACCGCGGCGCTCTACGACGGTTTTCGCAGGGACGAGCCGGGCCGCCGGGCCTTGATTCTGTCTCGTGACGCTTATCTGGGCGCACAGCGTAATGGAACCATCTTCTGGTCGTCGGATATCTATCCCACATGGGACACGCTCAGGCGGCAGATTCCCACGGGACTGGATTTCGCGGCCTCCGGCCTTGCCTACTGGACAAACGACATTGGCGGCTGGCAGTATTTGCCCCCGGTGCATCACCCCAAGCACAAGCCGCTGCTCGATCCCAGCGACGCGCGGGCCGTGGTGGGCGGATACGACGACTATCCGGAGTTGTATACACGGTGGTTCGAATATGCGGCTTTCCTGCCCATCTTCCGCGCCCATGGTAGCCGGCCGGAAAACGAGGTGTGGTCGTTCGGCAGGCAGGCCGAGCCGATTCTGGAAAAATATCTACGCCTGCGCTATGAACTGATGCCGTACATTTACTCGCTGGGCTACCGCACATGGCTCACCGGAGCGCCCTTCATGCGGGCCTTGGCGCTGGATTTTCCTGACGACCCGAAGGTGGCCGAACTGGCCGGCGAATACATGTTCGGTCCGGCATTTCTGGTCGCGCCGGTGACGAAGCAGGGCGCCACCAGCCGCCAGGTGTATTTGCCGGCCGGTACCGGCTGGTACAACTACTGGACCAATGAACGGCTGGCGGGCGGCCAGACGGTGACCGTGTCCGCGCCCATCGATATCCTTCCATTGTTTGTGCGCGCCGGGTCGATTGTGCCGCTGGGCGCGGCGGTGGAAAACACGCGCCAGCAACAGGCTATCCGCGCGGTGCGCGTCTACGCGGGCGCTGACGCCGATTTCACCCTGTTTTCCGACAACGGGACGACCTATGCGTATGAGAAGGGCGCGGGGGCGGTTACGCGGCTGCACTGGGACCAAAGCCGGCATGCGCTGAGCCACCTGGGCGCGGCGGCGTGGAGCGGACCGGACAGCGCTGTGGTGGAGGTGGTGGGCCGCTGAGCAGGCGCGAGAACGGGCCTGTGCGCGCGGCCGGCCTTGCCACTGCCGCCGCCCCGGGCGGCTGATTTACAATCACTCAGGTAGGCAGGAAAGAACTGAATGACGCTTGTTTTCATAGCTCCAGGCAAGATGCGCGCGCGGCTGGCCGCGGCGGGCGCGCTCTTTGCGGCAACATTCTTGGTTGCCGGGTGCGGCAGCTTGTACCGCCCGGTGATTACGCCCATCAATCCGAATGGGCCCGCGGCGCAGCCTCAGGCTCTGGTCGTTGCCATTTCGGAGCCATCGCCCGCAGTACCCGGCATTGCATCCGTCATCGACTATGCCGGCGACGACATTATGGCGCAGCAACCGGTGGGCATTGCGCCTCTGGGCTTTACCGTGGCTGAAGCGGGGAGCATGGCCTATACCCTCAATCGCGATGGGACGCTGACCGGCTTTCCGGTGTCGACAACGCTGCAGGAACTGAACATGCAGACCACCACGTTGTTTTCGACCACCAAGCTGACCAGTCTGTACTCGCCATCAAGCGGCTTGTGGGCATCCGACCTGGATGGAAACGCGGTCGATGCTCTGTCGGGCAGCCCGGCGACGTTTAATATAGCGATTCCTGTGGCGCCGACTCCGATTGAGGTGATGGGATCGAGCCTGACCGGCTCGCGCGTATTCGCCATCAGCCAGAACAACGAGAACACGCCCTCCGGCAGCATCCTGGCCTACAGCAACATGAGCTGCAACATCTCCCCCCACGCGGTTACCCAGACCGGCGAGGCGGACTCGATTGAGGTGAGCAACGACACCATCGACGCGCGCATTCCGCTGGGGAAGTGTCCGGTGTATGCCATATCGAGCAGTGAAGGAAATCGCCTGTTCGTGCTCAACCGGGGAGACGACACCATCACGGTGATCAACAGCCAGACGGCGGCGCTGGACAGTTGCACCTGCCCGCCGACGGGATGCGTGAACCAGAACAATCAGCACTACTTTTGCCATCCCAGCCTGCCCCTGTCGCTCAGCGCGGGGCTGCCGCAGGATACGAACGGAAATGTGCCCAACATTGCCGGTCCGGTTTACGGAGAGTACAACACCACCACCAGGCAGATTGTGGTTTCCGATTACGACGGCGGGACCATTACGGTCATCGACGTCAGCCTCGACGAGTACGGCAACGACAGCCCGACCTTCGGCACCACGTTTACCATCCCCGTGGGCGCCAATCCCGCCAGCGTGACGGTGCTGGCCGACGGCAGCCGCGCATACACGGCCAACCAGACCGATGGCACGGTGACCATTGCCAATCTCTCCAGCCACTCGGTCGAGAAGACGATTCCCGTGAACGGACACCCGCGCACCGTGGTGTCGGCGCAGAACTCCCTTTACGGCAAGGTCTATGTGGCTTCTCCGGATAGCCCGCTGCTTACCATCATCCGGACGGACCTGGATATTACGGATACCACGGTGCTGGTGCCCGGCAACGTTATGGACGTGCGCGTGAGCAGCCAGACCGCGGGCAATGTGAACACCAACAACGTCAGCCGCCTCCCGGGCGGAGGACAGCCGTGCAACCTGCCGCCCAACCTGATGGAAATGACGTACGGGGCGAACTATACACTTGCCGAGTGCCAGACCATGCCGGCGGCGCCGTAGAGCGCCGCGCGCAGTTGAGGCAGGAACAAGAAGGCCATTCTCCACTGTGAGAATGGCCTCTTTGCATGGAAGGGCGGCAGGCGCCGTGCTGAGGGCGCGGGGGGCCAGCTTGTGATCCAGCGCACAGACCCGCGGTCCAACCGGCATCGAACATGGTCCGCAGGCGGCGGGCAGCGGATTTTTCGCGTCTGTCCAGCCCCATGCGGGGCCGGTCCGGCGCATGAGCAGATAAGGAGTGCCGATGCAAGGGGAGGGAAGAGCGGGCAGCCTTACGCGGCGGCGGTTTGTGGCGGCCGGCGCGGCGGGCAGCGTGGCCGCGGCCATGGGCTGCGCGGCGGTGATGCGGCGCGGCGGCTGGGAGTTCTTCAGCGATGCGCAGGCCGCGGCCTTGGGCGCGCTCTGCGACCAGATCGTGCCGGCGGACGACTATCCCAGCGCCACCCAGGCGGGCGTGCTCGTGTACATCGACCGCCAGCTTGTGCGTCACTTCCGGCGCTATCGGAACGCCTACGCGCAGGGGCTGGCGCAGGCTGAAGACCTTTGCCGCAAGCGCTTTGGCCGCGGTCTTGCCGAGGCGGCGCCCAAAGAGCAGATGCAGGTGGCAAACGCGCTGGAACAGCAGGCTCCGGAGTTCTTTGAGCTGGTGCGGAACCATACGCTGCAGGGCTACTACGGCGCGCCGCGCCACGGCGGCAACCGCGACGCCGTGAGCTGGCGGATGCTGGGGCTCGATGTACCTCCGCTGCGCGGGAGCGCGCAATATGATCTGAGAAAGGGACCGCGGGCATGAAGAGAGTCAACGCGGTCGTTGTGGGCGCGGGCGCGGCGGGTGGCATTGTGGCCAAGGAACTGGCCACCGCCGGGCTCAGCGTGGTGCTTCTGGAGCGCGGCAAGTGGTATACGGCGTGGGATGGCCGCAAGGACGACCTGCGCAACCAGCGGACCACCATTCTCGGCAATGCCTTTGGGCCGGAGGACGATGGCACGCAGCGCGTGGTGGTGGATGCCGCGGGCGCAACGCGGATTGTGCTGGCCAGCGAAGGCGCCTACTCGAACAACGCCGCCTGCGTGGGCGGCGGCACGCTGAGCTACGGCGCCCAGGCCTGGCGCTACCTGCCGCAGGACTTCCGCATGCGTTCCACGTACGGCGCGCCCCCGGGCAGCTCGCTGGAAGACTGGCCCATCTCTTACGACGACCTGGAGCCTTTCTACGAAAAGGCGGAGTACGAGATCGGCGTCTCCGGCGACTACTCCGGCACGCCTTTCCACGGGCCGCGCAAGCGGCCTTTGCCCATGCCGCCGCTGCCGCCGGGCCACGAGTACGGCATTCTGGAGCCGGCGGCGCGGCGCCTGGGCCTGCATCCTTTTCACATTCCCATGGCGCGCAACAGCGTGCCCTACAACGGCCGCGGCCCCTGCATGCGCTGCCGCTGGTGCTGCGGATTTGCCTGCGAGGCCGACGCCAAAAACGGCTCGCAGAATACGGTGATTCCCGTCGCGCTCAACACCGGCAACTGCGAACTGCGCACCGAGTGCATGGCGAAGGAGATCCTCACCGACGGCCGCGGGCATGCGCGTGGCGTGGCCTACTTCGACGCGCGCGGCCACTTGCGGGAGCAGCTTGCCGACGTGGTGGTGGTCTCCGGCTGCGCCACCGAGTCGGCGCGCCTGCTGCTCAACTCGAAGAGCCGGCTCTTTCCCAACGGGCTCGGCAACCGCTACGACATGGTGGGCCGCAACCTGCAGGGGCACCACTACACAGGCGCTCTCGGCTACTTCGACTACGACACCTACGACGACATCGGGCCGGGCGCTTCCATTGCGGTGAGCGACTACAACCACGGCACGCCCGGGCTGTGCGGCGGCGGCATGCTGGCCAACGAGTTCATCCGCCTGCCTGTCCACACCCTTGACCGCCTGCCGCCGGGCACGCCGCGCTGGGGCAAGGGCCACAAGGACGCCATGCGCGCCTGGCACAAGCGGACCATTGTCGTGATGGGGCCCACGCAGCAGATTCCCACCGCCAGCGGACGGGTCACGCTCGATCCCGTGGTGCGCGACAAGTGGGGGTTGCCGGTGGTACGTCTCTCCGGCAACGTGCATCCGGCGACCTTCGAGATTGGCGATGTGCAGGCCCGGCGCGCCGAGGCCTGGCTCAAGGAGGCCGGCGCCATCCACACGGCTCTGATGTCTGGTCATCCGCAGACGGTTTCCGCGGGACAGCACCAGGCCGGCACCTGCCGCATGGGCAACGAGCCGCGCGCCTCGGTGGTCAACAAGTTCTGCCAGATCCACGACGTGGACAACGTCTTCGTCATCGACTCCAGCGTGCACGTGACCAACGGGGGCTTTAACCCCGCGCTGACCGTCATGGCCGTGGCCTACTACGCCTCCGAGGCGCTGGTGCGCAACTGGAAGGGCACGAGGTTCCGGTCATGATGCGATACCTGCAGATGGCGGCGCTGGCGCTGGCCGTGGCGGCCGTGGTGTGCGTGGGCGGGGTCTATGGCGCGTCCTGGTACTATACCGCGCAGTTCGGCAAGGGCTGCGGCAACTGTCACGAGATGGCCGGGTATGTGAGCGCGGTGCACCACTCGCCGCACCGCACCACCCATTGCATGGATTGCCACGACGCGAGCCTGGGCACGAAGCTGCGCCACATGCGCGTGCATTTTTTGGGCATGCCGCCGGAGGCAATCCGCCTGCGCGATGTGGACGTGCTGGCGATGGTGCCCCGGTGCAGGAGCTGCCACCAGCAGGCGTATGCCGCCTGGCACGCGGGGCCGCACAGCGCCACGTACAGCCAGATCTTTACCGACAAGACGCACAATAGCGAGCGGCGGCTGATGAACGACTGCCTGCGCTGCCACGGCATGCACTTTGACGGTCCGGTGCGCGACCTGGTGCAGCCGCAGAATGCGGTGGGACCGTGGCGGATTACGCGGCCGGGCTTTGCCAACGAGCCCACCATGCCCTGCCAGGCCTGCCACCAGGTGCACCGCGAAGATCCGCAGCAATCCAGGCCCGCGGCGCGCATCTCCGTGGCCGGCGCGGCCGTGGACGATTCGCTGGCCTTCTTCGACCGCCGCGAGGGCATGCACTTCAGTGCCGCGCGGCTACCCATTCCGCAGCTTCACGACGGGCCGCGGCTGGTGCGCATGAACCAGGATCCGCGGCAGGCGATCTGCTACCAGTGCCACGCGCCGCGCATTCCCGGGGCGGAGACCGAGGCCGCCGCAAAGAACTGGGGTTCGCAGGCGGGCTCGGGCGACGATCGCACGCCGGTGGGCGTGCACGAGGGACTGAGCTGTCTTTCCTGCCACTTCGGTCATAATGAGAACGCGAGGGCCTCCTGCAAGACCTGCCACCCGCAGATGTCGAACTGCGGGCTCGACGTGGAGAAGATGGACACCACTTACGCCAACGAGGGCAGCAAACACAATATTCACTGGGTGAAGTGCGCCGACTGCCACCAGCACGGCGTGCCGGGACCAAAGGCGCGCCAGCCGCGGCAGGCAGGGCTATGAGCGCGGCAGCGGCCAAAGCGCGGGTGGACGTTCTGCTGGTGGAGCGCGGTCTGGCCGCGAGCCGCGAGCGGGCGCGCGCGTTGATTCTGGCCGGGCGCGTGCTGGTCGGCGAGCAGAAGGCCGACAAGCCGGGCGCGAGCGTGGCGGCCGATGCGCCGGTGCGCATCCTGGGCGACGACCTGCCCTATGTGAGTCGCGGCGGGCTCAAGCTGGCCGCGGCGCTGGAGCACTGGCAGATCCGCGTCGCAGGCCGCGCCTGCCTCGACGTGGGCGCCTCCACGGGCGGCTTTACCGATTGCCTGCTGCAACATGGCGCGGCGCGGGTCACAGCCGTCGATACGGGTTTCGGCCAGATTGCCATGAAGCTGCGCAACGACGCGCGCGTGCGCCTGCTGGAGCGCACCAATGCCCGCTTTCTCGCTCCCGGCGCGCTGGCCGCGCCCCAGAACGAGTCCCCGCCAACACTGTTGGCCATGGATGTTTCGTTCATCTCGGCCACCTTGCTGCTGGGGCCGGTCTTGGCCGCCGCGCCCTCGCTTGCCGAGGCCGTGATCCTGGTGAAGCCGCAGTTCGAGGCCGGCCGCGAACACGTGGGCAAGGGCGGCATTGTGCGCGAACCTTCCGCTCACGCGCTGGCCGTGGACAAGGTGGCCGCTTGCGCGCGCGGCCTCGGCTGGCAGGTGGTGGAGACCATTCCGTCGCCTATTACCGGCGCCGAAGGCAATCGCGAATTCCTGCTTTACGCGCGGCGGGATGACCAGGCGCATTTCACTTCCTGATCCATTTCCGCTTCGGCGCGCCCGGCTATCCGTTACACTAGGCTCTTGGCTGCGTGCCCGGGTGTGCGCGTCCGCGATGAGGGCGGCGCGCCCCCGTCAATCTTGCGCGGCTGGGGACGCAGGACGGCATGGTTCGCGTTGGCATTGTTTGCAAACCGCACAAGGAAGAGCTGGTCCGGATTCTGCCCGAGTTGATTGCATGGCTGCGGCAGCACGAGTGCGAGCCGTTGCTGGACCTGGAGGGCGGCCGCTACACCACTGCCACGCCCGCCATGGAGTGCGCCCGGATGCCGGAGCTTGCGCCGGCGCTGGTGGTTGTGCTGGGTGGCGACGGAACCCTGCTGGCCGCGGCGCGCACCTTCGCTTCCACGGGTACGCCCATTCTTGCCGTCAACCTCGGCTCCCTGGGCTTTCTCACGGAAGTGCGCCTGGCCGATCTCTATGCCACGCTGGAGGGATGGCGCGGCGGCAGCCACGCGCTGGATGCGCGCGCTATGCTGCACGCCGAGCAGTGGCGCGCGGGCGCGCGGCAGGGCAGTTGTGAGGCGCTGAACGAGATTGTGGTTTCGAAGGGCGACATTGCCCGCATGGGCGAGTTCAAGGTGGAACTGGACGGCAAGAGCGTGGCGAGCTTCCGCGCCGACGGCGTGATTGTTTCCACGCCCACCGGCTCCACCGCCTACACGCTGGCCGCCAACGGACCCATCTTGACGCCCGACGTGGACGCGCTGGTGGTGACGCCGGTGTGTCCGCACCTGCTCACGCTGCGGCCCATCGTGGTGCGCGGCGACGCGTCGCTCACGGTCCGCGTAGAGGCCGTGCCCAACCACGCGCTGCTCACGGTGGATGGCCAGAAAGCCCTGGAGCTGCGTCCCGGCGATGAGATTCGCTGCCGCCGCTCGCAGTACACCGTCAACCTGGTGCGCCTGAGCGAGAGCGGTTTTTTTGAGGCGCTGCGCAACAAGCTGAGCTGGGGCGAGCGGTAGCCGGGGCGCACGGCGCGGCGCGCGGAATGGCCCTTTTCTGTTCCTGTGTGTGCAGTGGAGCCCACGAGCGCCGCGGGCTATTGCGTGAGTTCGCCGAGCAGAACCTTGGCCTTGGCGGCCAGGGTGCTGGCGCCGTCCACGTCGCCGGTCTTCATGGCCGCGCGCGCCTGCTTGAGGAACTCGCGAATCTGCGCGGCTGTCTTCTGCTCCGCTTCGTTGAGCTTGCGGTGGATGCCGTTCAGACCGCGTTCCGTGGCCTCGATGGAGCTTTGCGTCTTGCGCGAAAGCTCGGAGGGCTCGCCCGAGGTGAGCTGGCCGATGGCGCTGATGGCCGGTGTGGCGTTGGGGCCCAGCGACGGCGGTTCAATGGAGGCCTGCTGGGCAGATTTAGCGGGATGCCTGCGGTGATGCACCACCCGCGGCTTGGGCTCCGGCTCGGGCTGGACGGCCACCACGGGCGGAGGCGGAGGCGGCGTGACCGGCTTCACCACCGGGAGCGGCGTGACCTCGGTGGGCTGGGGAGCCGGATTGGGCAGCGTAGTCACCACCGGCGGCGCGGTAACCTGGGTGGGCGTCTTTTTCTGTTTGTGAAAGGGGAAATGGATGCAGCCCGTCAACAAAACCGGCAGCATCAACATAGCAATCTTGGCAGGAAATCTCATCCCGCAAGTCCCCTCTTGATCTCATCCTTCGCCGGTGGAAGGATCCGGCGGCCCCAATCCGCGGCGGCGAGTGGAATTCGCAGCAGAAATTCCGTGCCACGGCCTTCTTCTGATTTTACTTCCACCGCCCCGTGGTGCAACTGGAGAATCCGGTAAGTCATGGCCAGCCCGATGCCGCTGCCCTCGCTGCGCGTGGTGAAGTAGAGGTCGAAGATTTTTTCCCGGATCTCTTCCGGAATGCCGGGGCCCTCGTCGGCGATGCGGAGAATGGCGGCTTTGGGTTCCTCTTCCAGAATGACCTCCAGGCGGCCGCCCCCGGGCATGGCCTGGGCGCCGTTCTGCACCACGTTCAGAACCGCCTGTTTCAGCAGGTCGGCGTCCACGTTGGCCACCAGGGGTGCGGCCGGCATGCGCGAGGTAAGGGTCACGTTGCGCGTGGAGAGCTCTTCAGAGGCCAGTGCCAGCACGTCGCCGATCACGGGGCGCAGGTCCTGCTCGCGGAGTTGCAGGTCCACAGGGCGGGAGAAGTCCACCAGCGTCTGCACCACGCGGTCCAGGCGGTGAATCTCCGCGTCGATCACTTCGAGGTGGCGCATTCCGGGCGCGTTGGCCTCGCCCAGCTTGTTTTTGAGCAGTTCCAGGTGGACGACGATGGCGTTGATGGGGTTCTTGACCTCGTGGCCGACGCCGGCGGTGAGCCGGCCGATGGCGGCCATGCGCCGCGACAGCTCGAGCTCCGACTCGATTTGCTCGACCGATTCGAGGTCGTGCAGGGTGACCAGCGCGCCCAGGCCATGCCCGCGGCTGGAGTGCTCGTCGCGGATGAAGCTGAGGGCCACCTGGAGGCGGCGGCCGGCCTCGGTGCGGACTTCGTCGATGACGGTGCTGACGCCGGCTTCGAAAGCGTCAGCCAGCGCGCGGCCCAACTCGGTGGAGCGGTCGAAGATTTGCGCGGCCTGCAGGCCGAGGATGGCCTGGCCTTCCAGATTGAGGAAGCGGCGCGCGGCTTCGGAAACCAGCACGGCGCGTCCATCGCCGGCAAAGAGCAGAATGCCGTCCTGCAGGTTGTGCAGAATCTGGTCTAGATTCTCCCGCAGGGTGGAAAACACCTCTTCCACGCTGCGCATGCGCTGGCCGATGCGCTCGATTTTGGTGGAAACCTGGTCGGCCAGCTCCTGCCGGGGCTCCTTGTCTTCCTCGGGCGGCGCGGAGCCAGCCGAGGTCCAGAAGTCGAGCTGCTTGCTGATGCGCTCCATGGGGCGCAGGGCAAAGTTGCTCAGCAGGAATGCCGCCACCAGCGCGGTGCCCAGGGCAAAGCCCATCAAGGTGATGGCCTCGGCCAGCCAGGGCGCGTAAACGGCGCGCAGCAGGGTGGTGCGCACGCCCACATTCACGGTGATGAATGGCTGGCCGTTACGCTCGATGGACACCACCACGTCGAAGACCCGCGGCCGTCCGAAGACCTCTCGGATGAGCTTCAGGGGCCTGGCGTTGAGCAACTGGCTGTAGTTGGGCCGCTGCGGCAGCGCCTTGTCCAGGTTGTTGGGGTTGGTGCTGGTGAGGATCAGCGACTGGCTGTCGGCCACGTTCACGTCGTAGACGGTGAGCGAATACCGGTTTACCGATTCGATGAGGCCGTGCAGCGAGGTGTCGCCGCGAATCACTTGGGCAATCAGGTTGCGCAACTGGGCGGGGTTGTTGGGGTCTACCTCATGGCCCTGCAGGCCGGTTTGCAGAGCCTGCTGCACTCCGAAGCGCACCTGGTTGGCCACCATCCGGCTGGTGTCGTAGGACTGCTGCACGGCGGCGTGCAGCAACTGCGTGACGTAAACAAACGAGAGCAGCCCGGAGATGAGAAAGACCAGGACAGTGATGGCCAGAACGAGTTTGGTCTTCAGGCGCATGCCTCAGTCGGCCCGCTCCTCTTCGGCCTGCCGGTATTCCTTGAGCTTGTTGTGCAGCGTCTTCAGACTGATGCTTAGAATTTCGGCGGCGCGGGTCTTGTTCTGCTCGGTGGCCTCCAGGGTGCGCAGAATCAACTGGCGCTCGGCCTCGTCCACGGTGGTGCCCACGGGCACCATCACCAGGCTGCCGGCGGCCTGCGCAGCGGGCGCCGACGACTTGCCGAAGCCGGGAGGCAGGTGTCCGGCGTCGAGCGGCGCGCCGTCCTGGCAGAGAATTACCGCGCGCTCAATGGTGTTGCGCAGCTCGCGCGCGTTGCCCGGCCAGTCGTGGGCCTGCATCCGCTCCAGGATCGAAGGCGCCACGCCGGAGACCTTGCGGCCGTGCTTCTGATTCATCTGCTGCAGCATGGTCTCAGCCATGGGCGCCAGGTCTTCCATGTGCTCGCGCAGCGGCGGCAGGTGAATGTTGAAGACATTCAGACGATAGTAGAGATCCGAGCGCAGGTAGCCCTCGGCCACGGCCACGGCGGGGTTGCGATTGGTGGCTGCGAGCACGCGCACATCCACGTCCTGCTCGGCGCGCGCGCCCAGGCGGCGCAGCTTGCGCTCTTCCAGCACGCGCAGCAGCTTGGCCTGCGTGGCAGCCGGCATCTCGCCAATCTCGTCGAGCAGCAGGGTACCGCCCTGGGCCAGCTCGAAGCACCCGGCGCGCCGCTCCAGCGCGCCTGTAAATGCGCCTTTCTCGTGCCCGAAGATCTCGCTTTCGATGAGCGTTTCCGGAATGGCCGCGCAGTTCACGGCCACAAAGGGTTTGGCCTTGCGCGGGCTCAGATCGTGCAGCGTGCGGGCCACCAGTTCCTTGCCCGTGCCGCTTTCGCCGGTAATCAGGACCGACACGTTGGAGGGCGCGATCTGCTCGACCAGCGCGAAGATCTCGCGCATCGCCTTCGAGCTTCCCACCATCGATCCCAGCACGCCGGTCTCGCGCAGGCGGCGGCGGGCCACTTCCAGTTCGATCTGCGTTTCGCGCTGGCGGGTGGCGTTGGCCAGGATGGTGCGCAGGCGGGTGGCATCCACGGGCTTTTGCAGAAAGTCGTAGGCGCCCAGCTTCATGGCCTCCACGGCAAGCTGGATCGAGCCCATGGCGGTCAGCACAATGACAGCCAGATTGGAGCTGAACCCGGTGCCTTCCTCGCGCAGCCGGGTCAGCAGCCCGATGCCGTCCAGCCGGGGCATCTTCAGGTCGGTCACCACGATGGCCGGGTCCCAGGCCAAAGCCTTCTCCCAGCCTTCTATGCCGTCTCCCGCCGTCTCCGTGCGGTAGCCCCACCCGGAGATCAACTCGGCCAGCCCCATCAGCGCATGCGGCTCGTCTTCGACAATCAGGACCTTGACGCCATTCTCCATGCAGATTCCTTTCTACCACCGCCCGGCCGCGCGGCTCAGCCCGCTTTTTCGGTCAGCTCCGCCCAGCGCGCATAGAGAGCGTCGTTTTCAGCCGTTGCGGTCTCTATTTCGGCCAGCGCTGCCTGGAGCGCCTCGGCGTCGGAGGCAATCTCCGGATCGTTCACGCGCGCGCGGGCCTGGGCCAGGCGCAAGTCCGACTGCTCGATGCGCTCTTCCATGGCCGCGAACTCGCGCGCTTCGAGATAGGAAAGTTTCTTTCTGCCCGCGCCGTTCGCCCGGCTGGCCGTAGTTGGCCTGGGCTCGAGCTGTGCCGTTGCGGTTTGCTCCTGCGCGGTAATCCACTCTTCCCACTGCGCGTAGTCGGCAAAGCAACCAGCGCGACCGCGCCCGTCCAGGCCCAGGACGGCAGTCGAAACGCGATTCAACAGGTACCGGTCGTGCGTAACGAGCACGAGTGCCCCGGGAAATTCCAGCAGATTTTCCTCCAGAATCTCCAGCGTGGGAATATCGAGATCGTTGGTGGGTTCGTCGAGCAGCAGCACGTCGGCCGGTTCCCGCATCAGCCGGGCAATCAGCACGCGGGCTCGCTCGCCGCCGCTCAGGTTGCTCACCGGCTGGTTGAGCTGTTCTGACCGGAAGAGGAAGCGCGCCGCCCAACTGGCCACATGCACCGGGCGGCCCTGGTGCATCACCGAGTCGCCCTCCGGAGCCAGAGCGCGGCGCAGCGTCAGGCTCTCGTCCAGTTCGCGCGCCTGGCTGAAGTACACCATGCGCAGGCCCTCGGCACGCCGGACTGCGCCTGCCGCCGGCGCGATTTCGCCGCGCAGCAGCCTCAGCAGTGTGGTCTTGCCGCTGCCGTTCGATCCCACCAGACCCAGCTTCATGCCCGCCGTCAGCACAAAGTTCAGATGCTCGAAGAGCAGCGGGCCTTTCGCGTTCTCCGCGCCGGACTCCGCCGCGCCGGGCGCCGCACAGGTCACATTCTCAAACTCCACCAGCCTCCTGGTCTTGCGCTGGCTGGCCTCGAAGTCGATGCCCGCTGACGAGACCGCCGTGCGGGCATCCACATCGGCGAGCTGGCCGATGAGAGCATGGGCGGCGCCGATGCGCGCCTTGGACTTGGTGGTGCGGGCCTTGGGTCCGCGGCGCAGCCACTCGATCTCTGTCCGCACCCGGTTGCGCAGGCTCTCCTGCATGCGGCTCTGCGCCTCCAGATAGGCCTGCCGCTCTTCGAGAAAGCGGCTGAAGTTGCCTTTCACGCGCAGCAGGCCCTCCGCGTACACCCGGTTTAGCTCCACGATCTCGCTGGAGGTGCTTTCGAGGAAGTAGCGGTCGTGGCTCACGGTGACGCAGGCAAAGCGGGCCTGCGCCAGCAGATCTTCCAGCCACTCGATGCCGGCCACATCGAGATGATTGGTAGGCTCGTCGAGCAGCAGCACGTCGGGCAGGCTGGCGAGCGCCTCGGCGATGGCCAGCCGCTTGCGCCAGCCGCCGGAGAGCGCGGCGGCCCCGGTCTCCAGCGCGAAGAATCCACTGCGTCCGGCCAGTTCGCGCAGCCGGCCTTCGCGCTCGGCCTCGGCGGTGTGCACGGCATCGAGTGAGCGCAACAGAACCTGGCGGATACTGAGTCCGGAATCGAAGCGCGAGTCCTGCGGAACATAGGCCACCCGCGCTAGCTTGCGCAGGGTCACTTCGCCCGCGTCGGGTTCCACTTGCCCGGCCAGAATGGCCAGCAGCGTGGATTTGCCTGCTCCATTGGGTCCAATCAGACCAATGCGCACGCCTTCTTCCACCATGAGCGAGACGCCGCGAAACAACGGGACGGCGCCAAACTGCTTGCTCACGGACTGGGCGCTGAGGATGGGAGGCATCTCTTTCCAGAGTAATGCGCCGGGCCCGGCAACGCCCAGGCCGCGGGCAACCGGCCGCTCTCCCCTAGAATGAAAGCAGTGGCAGTCGAAAATCTCGTGCAATCTGCGTGGAAGCAGGCCCTTTCCCTGGGCGATGCGTTCCCTGGCCAGCTCGAACCGGCGCGCGCTCTTGGCTTGTTCCACCTCCTCAGTCTCGATGCTCCCACGGTCGCCGTGGTCTGGTCGCTGGCCTTTGCCTGGGCCGTGCGCGCTCGTCTGCCTGAATGGCTACCGGTGCTGGTGGCGCTCGTCACCTGGACCGTCTACGTTGCCGACCGGCTGCTGGATGCACGCAGCGCCATGCGGCGCGGCGAGCCCGGGCGACTGCGCCAGCGGCATCTCTTCCACTGGCGCCACCGGCGCGCTTTCGTTCCTTTTGCCGCCGCGGCTGCCGGCGTGGCCGCCTGGCTTGCCCTTCGTTTTCTTCCGCTGGCTGCCTGGAGGCGCGACTCCCTTCTGGCGTTGGCCGCGCTGCTTTACCTTGCGGCGGTGCACCTTGGCCGCCGGCTCCCACCGTCGCTGGCCGCGCCTCTTTCCGCCCGTTTCCCCGTCAAAGAGCTGTTCGTAGGCCTGCTGTTTACCGCCGGATGCGTGCTGGCGGGCTGGAGCCGCGTCCATGCGCCGCCGGGCATCCTGTCCTTCCCGGTTGGCTGCCCGGCCGCCTACTTTGCCGCCCTGGGCTGCCTCAACTGCCGCGCCATCGAAAACTGGGAGTCGTCCATGGCGCTCGCGCCGCTGGCTCCCCACGCCCTGCTGCTCGCCGGGGCAGGACTGCCGCTGGCGACGTTTCTGCTTTCCGTCCAGCCCCGCGCCGCGGCGCTGATCCTGGCCGGAGCTGCGAGCGCCCTGCTGCTGGCCCTGCTCGACAACCGGCGCGGCCGCCTCACGCCCCTGACCCTGCGCGTGGCTGCCGATCTTGTCTTGCTGGTACCGGTACTGCTGCTTCCCCTGGGAGGATGGACGCAATGAACCCGCCCGCACGGCACGCCGCCGCTCTTCCCCGCGTCGCGCCCGTTCCTGACCCTGCTCCGGATTTCGACCCCCTGGCGCGCGTCTACCGCTGGATGGAGTGGTGCACCTTCGGTCCGTGGCTGGGCTGGTGCCGCTCCCACTTTCTGGGCGAACTGGGTCACTGCCGGCGCGCCCTCGTACTCGGCGACGGCGACGGCCGGTTCACTGCCCGGCTGCTGGCCGCCAACTCCTCCGTGGCCGTCACCGCCGTGGATGCCAGCCCGGCCATGCTGCACCTGCTGGCGCGCCGGGCTGCCGCGCATGCCGCGCGCCTCTACACGGCCCGCGCTGACGCCCGAAGCTGGCGGCCCGTGGTGCCGGCAAGCTCCACGCATTTCGGCCCGCCCTACGACCTGGTCGTCTCCCACTTCTTTCTCGACTGCCTCACCACCGAAGAAGTTCATGCGCTGGCGGTCGCCGTGCGCCGCTCCACCGCCTCCCGCGCCGTCTGGGCCGTCTCGGAGTTCGCTCTGCCGCCGGGGCGTTTGAGCGGGTTTCTTGGCCGGCTGCTGATTGGCTTTCTTTACTGGGCCTTCGGCCGGCTCACCGGCCTGCGCGTTACCCGGCTGCCCAACCATGCCCGCGCGCTCGAACGGGCCGGATTCTCGCTCTACAAGCGCCGTTCCCGCCTGGGCGGACTGCTCGCCAGTGAGCTGTGGTTGGCCGGCGAATCCTGAGCGAAGCTCCGTGTATGGCTGCCGCGCGGCCCACCCCGGCGAGAGGGCGCAGGGCCGCCTTCCGGCGGATTCCTTTTCCGCCGCGGGAGCGCCTATACTCTCTTCTGTCTGTTTTTTGAAGGGAGTACTTCCATGTCATCGTCTGCCGTTGCTTATGCGCGCGCAAACTACCCGCGTTTTTTGGATGAACTGAAAGATCTGCTGCGCATTCCGTCGATTTCCACCCTGCCTGAACACAAGGACGATTGCCGCCGCGCCGCCACCGTGCTGGTGGACGAACTCAAGCGCATCGGCTTCGACCAGGCGCGCCTCATCGAAACCGTGGGCCATCCGCTGGTCTATGCCGAGTGGCTCAAGGCGCCCGGCAAGCCCACCATGCTTCTTTATGGCCACTACGATGTGCAGCCCACCGATCCGGACGACGAATGGCTTACCAGGCCCTTTGAGCCCGCCGAGCGCGACGGCAACCTCTACGCGCGCGGCGCGGCCGACGACAAGGGCCAGGTTTGGGCGCAGGTCAAGGCTCTGGAGTCGCTGATGGCCTCCGGCGGCGCGCTGCCCGTCAACGTGCGCGTGCTCTTCGAGGGTGAGGAAGAGGTCGGCGGCGAGGGCATCGCCAACTTTGTCGCTTCCAAACCGCCCGAGTTGAAGGCCAATGTTGCGCTGGTTTCCGACACGGAGCTGTTTGCTCCAGGCCTGCCCACCCTGTGCGTAGGCCTGCGTGGCATGATCTACACCGAGATCGAGGTGCGCGGCGCCAAAACCGACCTGCACTCCGGCATGTACGGCGGCGCGGCCCCCAATCCGTTTGTGGCCCTGGCGCAGATGCTGGCCAAGCTCAAGGACGAGGATGGACACATCCTCATTCCGGGCTTCTATGACGGCATTCTTCCACCCAGCCCTGAAGAACTGGCGGCTTGGCGCAGCTTGCCCTTCGACGAGGAGAGCTACCGCCTCAAGGAGGTGGGCTCGCGTCAACTGGTCGGCGAGTCGGGCTACAGCGTGCTGGAGCGCACCTGGGCCCGGCCCACGCTCGATGTGCATGGCATCCCCGGCGGCTTCACCGGCGCCGGAGCCAAGACCGTGATTCCCGCCCGGGCGCTGGCCAAGGTCTCCATGCGCCTGGTCCCCGGAATGATCCCGGCCAAGAGCTTCGAGTTGTACAAGGCCTACGTGGAAAAGATCGCTCCCGCCGGCGTCGATGTCGAGGTGCGTCTGATTCACTCCGGCGACCCCTGCCTGATTCCCGTCAACAACAAATACGTGCAGGCGGCCACCCGCGCGCTCCACGAGGTCTGGGGCAAGGATACGGTCTTTATCCGCTCCGGCGGCTCCATTCCCATCGTGGGCGATTTTGACCGCTACCTGGGCGTGCCGAGCGTGATGATGGGTTTTGGCCTTCCGGACGACAATATTCATGCGCCCAACGAGAAGTTTCATTTGAAGAACTTTGCCCTGGGTATCGAGTCGATTGTGCGCTTTATGGAAGAAAGCGCTCTCTGAGAAAACAGTGGAAGAGGAGCCGCGGGCTGAATGAGGGGCCGCGGCTCTTTTTTCATCTTGCCGGAAGGAGCGGCTGCCATCGCGGAGATGAGCTGCTGGATGCCGCCGCATCGCGTAATCTGAATCCACGATCATGCTCGATTCAGTCCCCATTCCGGATTTGGCCGAGTCGTTACCCGAGAGCGGCGCCGGGCTCTGCTCCGGCCCCATGATCGCCTTCCGGGGCGTCTCCATCGCTTTCGACGGCCGCGCCGTGCTTGAAGACGTCAGCTTTGAGGTGAACCGCGGCGAAACGCTGTGCGTGCTGGGGCGCAGCGGCGTGGGCAAATCGGTTGCCCTGCGCCTGCTGATGGGCTTCCTCAAGCCCGATGCGGGCTCCATCCAGGTGGAGGGGCAGGAGATTACCGGGCTGGACGAGGAGGGCCTGCGCGCCATTCGCAAGCGCGTGACCATGGTCTTCCAGAATGGCGCGCTTTTCGATTCTCTCAGCGTGCGCGAGAATGTGGCCTTTCCTCTCCGCGAGCGTGGAGGCCTGGAAGAAGACCAGATTCAGCAGACCGTCGAGCGCCTCATCGGACTGGTGGGCGCCGAGGACGCGGCGGATCTTTTTCCCGCCAGTCTCTCCACCGGGCGCAAGCGTGCCGTGGCTATGGCGCGCGCACTGGCGGCGCAACCCGAGGTGGTGCTATACGACGAGCCGACCACGATGGTGGACCCCATTATTGCCCGCCGCCTGGGCAGCCTGATTCAAAGGCTGAAGCGGCAACTGGGATTCACCAGCATCGTTGTGACCCATGACATGCGCTTTGCCGAGCGGCTGGCCGACCGCGTTCTGTTTCTCCATCAGGGACAGGCATGGTTCTTTGGGCCGCTTCCCGAGTTTGTCGCATCCCAGGACGAGCATATTCAGCAGTTTTTGACGCTGGATGCCTATACGTTACCTTTGGAATAGGGGTATGCTTATAACTAGATTTTTCTTGCGCTGTGCGCCCCGACGCTGGGTGCGGTACAAGCAGGGAAGAGAAAGTCGGCCACATTCACGTAACTTAAATCTTGAAAGTGCGGTTTTTTTTGGTACGATGTCGTTGTCATCGCTTCTTACTGTGACCCGGGGATGGAAGAAACTCCGGTGAAAGTTTGATTCCCCGTCACCAACGTTCACCAGCTTACGCTTGGAAGTGCTCACAGAGGCCACGCAAGACCAGGGTGCTCTAGTTTCTGCGCCGTGCAGAGATTCTTTCACGAGTCTGTTGAGGCAACGGCCTGCGGACGAGCAGGAACAGGGCCGACGCATATAAATGAACCGGATTTGCTATATGCAAATCGCGGTCGAGTTGTGACAAGGGGATATGGACAACCCCTTGAAGTATTTTGCCGAGTTGACGGACCCACGGGTGGAGCGGAACC
>JAJZVX010000041.1 GCA_021846985.1 Acidobacteriota bacterium
TGCTGGAGGAGCACGATCTGGGCGGCCAGATGCTGGATGCGGTAAATCTGTATCTGGCAGCCGCGGCATCCGCATCAGCACCGGGACCATCGTGGACGCGACCATTCTCCACGCTCCTTCGTCCACCAAGAACGAGAAGAAGGAACGCGATCCGGAGATGCATCAGACGCGCAAAGAAAATCAGTGGTTTTTCGGCGCCAAGGCGCACATTGGCGTCGATTCCAAGGAAGGCGTGGTGCATTCGGTGTGCACCAGCGCGGCCAGCGTTTCCGATGTGCATATGTTGCCCGACTTATTGCACGGTGACGAGAAGAAGCTCTGGGGCGATGCCGGCTACCAGGGCCAGACAGAGGCGATTCGTAAAGCTGCGCCTGCCGTCCAGGGTATGACCAGCCGCCGGGTCAAGACCAAGACGGATGTGGATGAAGAGCAGAAGCGCAAGAACCGCACCAAGGCCCGGGTGCGCTCCAAGGTGGAGGGCCGTTTCGCATCCTCGAGCGCGTCTTCGGCTTTACCAAGGTGCGCTATCGCGGGTTGAAGAAGAACCACGAATGGCTGTGCGCGGCCTTCGCCCTGGTCAACATCTACCAGCACTGCCGGAGGTTGGCGAAGGTCAACTTACAGATGGCCCCCCAAGGGGCGTAGTGTGTTCGCCGGGGCTCGATAGAGCCACCGGCGGACCGAACGCAAAGGCTGGAAACCGCGAAATCGACCGCTTTCGAGCGGATCGAGCAAGACAAGAGCCAAGTCGCTTCATAACTCGGCGCTTTTCAGAGGTTCCCTTGATCAAACCTGGAGGTTTCGGCGGTTACTCCGAGGGGACCGGGATCTTCGAATTCCCGATCATTTCTTCGGAACGACAGAGTTCATTTGCATAACACGCCACGATGGCAGACAAGCTTCATAGTCCGACCAACAAAAGCATCATTCTATAGATTCCATGGTGGCGTCGCGCACCTTTGGAGTCTGACTAAAGCGCCGCCAGCGCTGCCGCCTCATCCGGAAAGAGCCCCGCGTACTTGGTGATTCCCACCATCGTGAACACCTTGATAAAGTGCGCCGACAACCCGAAGGCGCACACTCTTTGCCCAGCGTTGGTGGCCTCCATCAGCATCTGGATCACCAGCGCGATTCCGCTCGAATTAATATAATCCACCTTTGTAAAGTCCAGCAGGATCAACTTCGCTGTTGCCTTAGGCAGTGTCTGGTACGCTCCCAGCACGACCTCCTTCGATGTGCTCGCAATGTCTCCCTCAAAGCGCAAAATAGCCACCGCGTGGCCAGCCAGGGAAGTTAGTTTGTCCACATGAGCTTTTGTTTCGGTCTGCACTGTCGGTCTTCTCCCTTATCTCTATGCGTCTGCTTCCTTATCCAGCCGGATCACCAGCCGGACGTAGCTGCCCTTACCTTTTGTGCCCGCCACCCACTCCGCCTCGTCAACCAGCGCCTGAATGAGAAACATTCCCATGCCCCGCAGATCTTCCTCGCCGTGAATCTTGCGGTCGATATTTGGTTTGGGCGGCAGGTTCGTCAGGCCCTTGCCGTCGTCCATGACCTTCACCTCCAGCGCGTCCTGCCCGGCGGAGAGAACCATTCCCACGGAGAGTCCCTCATTCAGCCGGTTCCCGTGCTCGATTGCGTTGATGCAGGCCTCCGCCACCGCCGTCTTCAGGTCTTCCACCCGGTCATCCCTGAAGCCCATGAGCTTGGCCACCGCAGCCGCAGTGCTCATGGCAACCTTCTCGTAGCCGAGCCGTGACGGCAGCCGTACCTCCACGCTTGTGGATTTCACCTGCTTCATCCTTCCATCTCCGTTGCCGCCGCGCTCCTCGACAGCGCCAGCGCGGTCATGTCGTCCGCTTGCCGGCTGCCACCGCTGAACTCCTCGATCGCCGCCCATAATGCATCGAGCATATCATCGGCCTTTTCTGCTTTGCTTTCAGAAAACGTCCGTAATAGCCGCTCGGCTCCAAACTCTTCATCCCCCCGGAACACCTCCGTCAGTCCGTCTGTGTAGAACAACAGCCGCGCCCCCGGTGTCAACCCGCATTCCTCGCTTTGGTAGCGCATCCCTGGCAAAAGGCCCAGCGGCGTCCCCGCCGCCTCAAACAGCCGCGCCTCCCCGTCTGGCATCACCAGGAATCCCGGATTGTGTCCCGCATTTACCACCTCAATGCAGCCGGCCTCAGGATACAGCCTCACAAAGATTGCCGTAACGTACCGTCGACGCGCCTCTTCTCCCTCTGCCCAGTGGTACTGGTTCATCCCGGCCGCCAGATCTGTCAGTTCCGGTCCACTGGCTGCCATGGCCCGGAACGCCGACCGGAAGCTCGACGACATTAGCGCCGAGGCCAGCCCCTTTCCGGCCACGTCCGCGACGGCCATCAGCACGCTGCCGTCTGGCTGCTCCACCACGTCCAGGTAGTCGCCACCGACTTCGTAGCAGGCGTCTGACCGGAATGCCAGCGAATACCCCGGAATCGCCGGCAGCTTGTTTGGCAACAGCGACCTCTGGATCGTCCGCGCCGCCTCCAGGTCCTGCTGCAGCCGCGCAAACTCGATATTCCGCTTGTGATTCCGCGCATTTTCCAGCGCTACCGCCGCCTGCAGCGCCAGCCCTTCCAGAAAATCCGTTTCGTAGAGCGTCAGCTCCCGTCCCTCCGGCGACGCCACCACAAGCTCCGTCATCCGCTTCCCGTCGCGGTCCTCCAGCGGATACCGGGGCGCACCGTCCTCCGCCGCTGGCTCCGCTCCGTAGCACATCCCCGCCTCAGGAAACGCCGCTCCGGCCATCTCCAGCTCCCGCACCACGATGCGCAGCACCTGTTCCAGTACCTCTTCTTCCTCCACCGTCGCGTGCACCTGCCGCGACGCCTCCAGCAGCGCTTGCAGCCGCGCCACCTGCTGTTGGAGGTCGATCGTCTCGCCGTTGCCGGGAACTCCCATCCCCGCCGCCGTTTCCATTACCTCTCCGTGGCCCTCACTTTACCATGCCTCCCGCGCGCTCCGTCCGTTGCGCACGCCCGCCGCCGCTGCGGAGGCAAAGAGCGGAAAAAGCACTTCCTCGCCCAGCCGTCCGTCCCCCCAATCCCGGGCCGCTCTACGGCCGCACAATCATCTTCCCCACTCCGTCCAGATACCCGTTCGCAATCGCAAACGCCTCCCCGATCTCGTCCAGCTTCCGCGTGTGCGTCAGCAGCGGCCGGAACCGCGCCGCCTCCGCCGCCAGCAGCTCCACCGCCTCTTCCGTCTCGTGGTTCGATCGCCGCACGTTCAGGAGCGTCAGTTCCTTGCGCCGCATCGCCGAGCCGTCCAGCGTCACCGCCGGCGGCGTGTGAATCCCCGTCAGCGCCACCCGTCCCGCCTTGCGCGCCACCTGCACGGCCTGGCCCGTGGTCTCCGCCGCGGCCGCGCAGTCGATGGCGCAATCCACTCCGCGCTGCTCCGTACCGCTCAGGATCTCCCGCACCGCGTCCTCTGGCGCAAGGACCACATCCGCGCCCATCATTCGCGCCAACTCCCGGCGATGCGCCCGTGGTTCCACGGCCCAAATGCGTCCCGCCTTCCTAGCCCGCAGCGCGGCGATCGTCAGCAGCCCGATCGGCCCCGCGCCGATCACAGCCGCCGTCTCTTCCGGACCAATTGACGCCAGATGTACCGAGTGCAGCGCCACGGCCAGCGGCTCGGCCAGCGTTGCCTCCTCCATCGTCATCTGCTTCGGAACCGGACAGAAGTTCGCCGCGGGCAGGTTGACCAGTTCGCGGAAGAAGCCCGGATCGCCCGCGCTGCTCAGAAAACGCAGCTTCGCGCACACGTTGTGGTGCCCGCTCAGGCAATACTCGCAGTGGTAGCAGTAGATCGCCGGCTCCAAGGCCCCCCGGTCGCCCACCGCCAGCCCCGTCACCCCAGAGCCGGTCTTCACAATCCTCCCCGCAGGCTCATGTCCCAACACCATCGGATAGACGTTAGGCGTGCTTCCCACCGCGCCCTCACCATAAGCATGCAGATCCGACCCGCAGATTCCCACCGCTTCGATCCGCACCTGCACCTCGCCCGGCCCTGGGTCTTCAATCGCCATCTCCACTAGATGGAAGGTCTTTGGAGCCAGAAGTTCCGCAGCCACCATCGCTTGCACCCTCCCTCCGTCACGCAACCCTATCAGTCGCCGCCAACCCGCAACAACTGTCATCTTAAGCGAGCGGCGGCGGTACGATCCCGATAGACTGAAAGCATGGGACAGGGGCTGATTCTCGGCATCGAGTCGTCCTGCGACGAGACCGCGGCGGCGGTGGTGGAGCGCGGCGAGCGGACGCGCTCGTCGGTGGTGGCTTCGCAGATTGCCACGCATGCGCGGTATGGCGGCGTGGTACCGGAGCTGGCCAGCCGCGAACATCTGCGGGCCATTGTGCCGGTGGTGCGGGCAGCGTTGACGGAGGCCGGCGTGGGGCTGGGCGATCTGGATGCCGTGGCCGTGACCAGCGGGCCGGGACTGGCGGGAGCGCTGTTGGTAGGCGTCAGTTATGCCAAGGCGCTGGCCTTTGGGCGCGGCTTGCCGCTGGTGGCGGTCAATCACCTGGAAGGGCATATTCATGCCGTGCTGCTGGAGGAGCGGGAAGCAGCCCAAAGCGGGCATGCGTGCGGCGAGGAGCCGGCGCTGGCGCTGGTCGTTTCCGGCGGGCATACGCATCTCTATCTGGCGCGGCCCATGCAGGGATCGTGGAGCTACCGGCTGATTGGACGCACGGTGGACGATGCGGCGGGAGAAGCCTACGACAAGGTAGCCAAGCTGCTGGGGTTCGGGTATCCGGGCGGACCGTGGATTGATGCGCTGGCGCGCTTCGGGAATCCGCGGGCGGTGCCGTTCGCTTTTTCACAGGTCAAGCCCAAGGTCCACCTGGTAGGTCAACCGCCGCGAACCAAGGCCGCCAGAACGGCTCCCATCGCGGAGCTGGACCCGCGACTGCTGTTCTCGTTTTCGGGAATCAAGACGGCGGTGCTGCGCTATGTGGAGGTGCACGGGCTGAGGGAAGAAGCACGGGCCCGGGCAGCACGGCTGTTTCCCGCAGGGCTGCAAAGCGGAGCTGCCGGCACGGCGGCAGATCCGCCGAAGACACGGGAAGAGGCGCAGGCATTGTGTCCGCAGGAGACGCTGGACCTGGTGGCCAGCTTTCAACGCGCGGTGGTGGGCGACCTGCTGAAGAAGAGCTTTGCGGCGGCCGAGCGCGTGGGGGCGAGTCGCATCCTGGTGACGGGTGGTGTGGCGGCCAACCGGGAACTGCGGGAGCGGTTCACGCGCGAGGCGGCGCGGCGCGGGGTGCGGGTGGCCTTTCCAACGTTGGCGCTTTCGACTGACAATGCGGCCATGATTGCGGCGGCGGCGTGGCCGCGGTTTGTGGCGGGCGAGTTTGCGGCGGAAGAACTGACGGCGGACGCGGCGTTGACGCTGGGACGGTAGGGCGCAAGCGCGAGCCCGGCCACTGCTACAATCGAAACGGGCTGATTTACGGCCATTTTAGGTAAGACGCCAGGAACGATGACGCTCCGCCTGTTTAACACCCTCACCGGACAACTCGACGAGCTTGCACCCTCGGACGGCAAGGCCTTGCGCATGTATGCCTGCGGACCGACGGTTTACGACTACGGGCACATCGGGAACTTCAGGACGTTTCTTGCCGTAGACGTGCTGCGGCGCTTCCTGCTGCTGCGCGGCGTGGCGGTTCGGCACGTGATGAACATTACCGACGTGGACGACAAGATCATCCGCAACGCGGGAGCGGCGGGTGTGCCGATCGGCCAGTACACGGCGGTGTACGAGCAGGCGTTTTTCGACGATCTGGAGGCGCTGCGCGTCCAGCGGCCGGAACTGATTGCCCGGGCCACGGAGCACATCGAGCGTATGGTGGAGCTGGTGCAGCGGCTGGCGGCGGCGGGAGCGGCGTACCCGACCGAAGATGGGAGCTGGTACTTCCGGCTGAAGGCGTTTCCCGAGTACGGCAAACTGAGCAAGAAAGACCTGGGCGGCATGGAAGACGGCGCGCGGGTGGACGTGGACGAGTACGAGAAGGACTCGGCGCGGGACTTTGCGCTGTGGAAGGCGGCCAAACCGGGAGAGACAAGCTGGGAGACGGCGATCGGGCGGGGAAGGCCGGGCTGGCACCTGGAGTGCTCGGCGATGTCCATGGAGTACCTCGGCGAGAGCTTCGACCTGCACGCGGGCGGCGAAGACCTGATGTTCCCGCACCACGAGAACGAGATTGCGCAGAGCGAGAGCGTGACACACAAGCCCTTCGCGCGACACTGGATGCATGTGCGCTTCCTGCTGGTGGAAGGCCGGAAGATGTCGAAAAGCGAGGGAAATTTCTATACGCTGCGCGACCTGCTGCTGAAGGGATTCAAGGCTTCGGCCATCCGGCTGGCGCTGATCTCGGTGCCCTACCGGCACCAGTTGAACTTTACTTTCGACGGACTGACGGAGGCCACTGCGGCGGTGGAGCGGCTGCGGACCTTCGCGGCGCGGCTGAAGAATACAGAGTGGCCCGCCGGGCTCTCTCCGCATACGCGCGGCGCAGATGCGGAGGTCTTTGAGATTGTAGATACCGCGAAAAGAGACTTTTACGCTGCTCTGGATAACGACCTGAATACAGCGGAAGCGCGCGCGGCAATCTTCGACATGATTCGCAAGCTCAACACTCTGGCGGACTCTGGAAGGCTTCATTTGTCGGACAGCCGCGCGGCGCTTGCCGTGCTCGCGGACTTCGACGCGGTCTTCGACGTGATCGAGGATCGAGACGCCGAGGCTACGCACGCTGCGGTTGCCTGGGCCAAGGCGGCAGGACGGTTGCAGGAAGTTACTCCGGAACTGCTGGCGCGCCAAGAGCTGACCGGCGAGGCGATCGAAGCGCTGGTGGCGGAGAGAACCGTGGCCAAGAAGCGGCGGGACTTTGCGCGCGCCGATCAGATACGCAAAGAGCTGGCGGAGAAGGGCGTGGTGCTGGAAGACTCCAAGGACGGGGTGCGCTGGAAGCGAAAGTGAAAGGTATCTGTCAATTTTCGGCTTTCAGCCGTTAGGCCGGGCTGCAGGGCTTGTTGCATACGGGCAGGCAAGGAGGAGACTTTCCAGAAAGTTTCTGTGCTCGCCGATGCAAACTCACAAAGAGAATTCTTCAGCAATCGAAGACCTGCAGAGTTGAAGATCAACCTCAGGGGCAAGACGCTTGCGTCTCGATCCCCTCGCAATGAAGCAGGAGGTCTTCCACAGATGGAAGCCAACGAAGCGCACGAATTGCACGAACACGCCGAGCACGCATTCCACGACGCGGCCATGCGCCCCGTGGCCTTCACCATGAGCGTGCTGGCGGTGCTGGTAGCCATCACGACCGTGCTTGGGCATCGCACCCACACCGAGGCGGTGCTTTACCAGAACAAGGCTACCGACCAGTGGAATTACTACCAGGCAAAGAAGATTCGCTCGAACGATACGGCGCTGGCCACGGACCTGCTGAGCGCGGTGACGATTGCGGACAAGGACGTGGCAAAGAGGATCGCCGCGGCCTATGCCGATCACCAGGCCAAGTGGACCGGCGACCTGAAGGAAGAGCAGGAAAAAGCAGAGGCTCTGGAGACGAAGGTCATACACGCGGAGGCGAAGGCGGACCGCTTTGACCTGGCGGAGGCCATGCTGGAGATCGGGCTGGTGGTGACCTCAGTGACGCTGCTGACGCGCCGGCGGATGTATTGGTATATGGGGCTTGTGTTTTCGGCAGCGGGCATGATTTCTGCGGCGACGGTTTACTTTCTGAAGTGAGCGGGCGTGCATGGCGGCTCACTCGGCAGACATCGGCTCGATGGTTTCGACAGGCCCGGGCCGGCTTTGACCTCGGTCTGGGCAGTGGTGAGAAGAATGGCGGCCATGCCGGCAAACTCCTCCGGCGCCGGGCGCTCACCAAGCAGGAAAATGCCGGGGAGCAGCAGGGCGACGAGAAAGCGGACGGCGGCGGACGGAGCACGAAAGCCGCATGCCGAGCGGTTTTGCGGACAGGCTGCGAACGGAACCTGCGTGGCAAGGAGGCGTGAATGCGTGGTATCCTCGGGCCAGCGGGGTTTCCATGCACATCTCAGCCGCCTGTCATGCGCTCTATCTGCCGGCCGCGCGCCGGTGGTCGCGGTGGCGCGCGCTGAGCATCTGCCCGCGGCATCATCTGCGCGTGCTGCCCACCCGCACCCGACCTAGCCTCTTCGGCGGCGATTAGCAGCAGTCCGCCGAAGATCCTCTTGCCCAGCGCGCGCCCACCCGGGCGGCGAAAACCGGACGATCCCGTCGATGGGGTCGCTGGCCGTGCCGCATCCATAGCGGCCTCAACGAATCTGCCGAGGAGAGCAAAATGACCAAGCAAGAGATGCATGCACAGTATGGGCCGAAGATCGTGTGTCCGCTGCCCGGATCTAAGGCCAAGGCCGCGGTGGCAGCGGACGAACGGCTGATTTCGCCCAGCTATACACGGTCGTATCCGCTGGTGGCCAAGCGGGGACGCGGAGTTCGCGTGGAGGACGTGGACGGGAACCAATTTCTGGACTTTGCCGCAGGGATTGCGGTGGTGTCAACAGGACATTGCCATCCCAGGGTTGTGGACGCAATCCAGAAGCAGGCGGCGGAGCTGATTCATATTTCGAGCACCGACTTCTACGACGAGCACATTACGGATTTGGCAGAGAAACTGTCGGCGGTGGCGCCGATGCGTGGGCCGCACAAGTACTTTTATGGAAACTCGGGAGCGGAAGCGGTCGAGTGCGCGCTGAAGCTGGCCCGGTATCACACCGGGCGGCAGCACGTGATTGCGTTTCTGGGCGCCTTTCACGGGCGGACCATGGGAGCGCTGTCGTTGACGGGATCGAAGCCGCAGCAAAAGCGGCGTTTTGCTCCGTTGGTTCCGGGGGTGACGCATGTGCGCTATCCCTATGCCTACCGGGGCTGTACAGGCGGGCCGCAGGAGGAAGAAGCATTCGCGTTGGGCTGCGCACGCTACATCGAAGAGAAGCTGTTCAAGACAGTGCTGCCGCCAGAAGAGGTGGCGGCGATCTTTGTGGAGCCGATCCAGGGCGAAGGCGGCTACGTGGTGGCGCCCACGAACTTTCTGCGCGAGCTAAGGGCGATCTGCGACCGGCACGGGATTCTGCTGGTGGCGGACGAGGTGCAGAGCGGATGCGGAAGAACCGGCAAATGGTGGGCCATTGAGCACGCGGGCGTGGAGCCGGATATTGTGTGCATAGCCAAGGGCATTGCCTCAGGCATGCCCCTGGGCGTGTGCATGGCCAAGGCGGAGATTATGGACTGGGTTCCGGGATCGCATGCCTCCACCTTTGGCGGCAATCCCGTGTCGATTGCCGCGGCGCTGGCCACCATGGACATTATCGAGACCGAGGCGATGGAGAACGCGGCGCGCGTGGGCGGGCTGATGCTGGAGAGGCTAAGCGGTTGGACAAAGACGCATGCCATGGTGGGCGACGTGCGCGGCCGCGGTCTGATGATCGGCGTCGAACTGGTGAAGGACAAGACTACGCGCGAGCCGGCTACGGCTGTGCGCAATCGCGTGGAGGCGTTGGCCTTCGAGCGCGGGTTGATGGTGCTGGGCTGCGGTGAGACCTCGCTGCGGCTGTGCCCTCCGCTGATCCTGAAAGAAGAAGAAGCTACGGTGGCGCTGGACATCCTGGAAGAGGCGCTGACGCTGGCGGAAAAAGAGGCTGGCTCGGCAGTTTAGCGCAAGCCGCATATGCAAGACGGGGCGGACGAGGAGATTTTCGCCAGCCCCTGCCTTTGCGCGTCTCGCGAAGGCGACTCTTTTGTGCGCCGGTCTACTTCACGCTGTCTTCCAGGCGGACGTTGGCGATCTCCGAGGTGCGGTGGGCGGCGCGCTCCAGATTGTGGGCCATCTCCTGGGTGGCAAGATGCTGCTCTTCGGCGGCGGCGGCCATCTGGTGGGAAAGGCCGGAGAGATCCTCGGTTTGCTTGCCGATGCTGTCGATGGCGGCCATGGCGGTGGCAATGTCGCCGCCGATAAGGGCGACCTTGGCCTGAATCTCGGCAGTGGCGGCAGCCGTCTGCTCGGCGAGCTTGCGCACCTCGCTGGCCACCACGGCAAAACCTTTGCCGTGGACGCCGGCGCGGGCCGCCTCGATGTTGGCGTTGAGGGCGAGAACGCTGGTCTGGGTGGCAATGGAGGCGATGAGCTCGGCCACCTTGGCCACGCCGCTGCTGGAGGCGCGCAGGCTCTCGATGGCGGCTTTGCTGTCGGTACTGGCAGAGCGGGATTTTTCGGCGGCGGCGGCGACCTGGACAGCATTCTTCGCGATTTCGGCAACGCTCGATTCAAGCTCATGGGTGGCCGTGGCCACCATTTGCAGGTTGCCGTTCAGGTGCTCGATGTCGTTGCGTTGCGCTTCCTGCGCCTGGCGAAGAGCGTCTATGGCCTGCTGCGTACTGACACCCCAGACGACAGCGGCGCCGATATATTCGCCATGAGCGCCAAGCATGGGCTCAACGGCGAGATCGAGCTTGACGGGACCAAGCTCGATGGTAGCCCTGTGGGGGAGCTTGTGGAGGCCCTGCGGGTGTCTGGCGCCGAGGATCTCATCGATGCGCGGCGGCGACTTATGGAAGACGTGGATAGAGTTGCCCAGAACCTTGTCGGCAGAAATGGACAGATAGGGCTGCAATGTGTGGAGAGTCTTGCGCGAGGCGCGATTGACGTAACGCAGGATCAGATTGCGGTCGCAAAACATGACGTTGACGGGCAATGCGTCGAGCGCATACTCGAAGCTGCGGTCGAAACCGGACGCGGGCTGTGTCGAAAGATCTGCTTCGGGAGCGGCGGGAACAGGCGGGGCGGCGGAGCCGCGCTGGGAAGAAAAAAGGCTTTCGAGCACACCGATGGACATAAAGGAACATTTCTCCTGGATACCTGTATAGTCTGCGGCAAGCGCGGGCGGCCCCGGGTGCAAACCAGGATGGATGTGGGGGTGCGTTCCCATTTGCGGATGGACGCATTCCACTTTGGAAAGATGGGTGGGCGCGGAAAGGATTTGCGCACGGGGAGCGCGGGGCTGAAAATGAAGGGTCATGCGATGGATGGAGAAGATGCGGCTGCAATGCCTGGAGCGCGGGCTGGGCGTGCTGGATGGGTGGGCGCGGCGCAAGGGCGGCGCAGACCTGCCGTCACACCTGGCCACGGGAATCGAAGGCGAGGATGCGGCCTATTTTTACCTGAGGCGCAAGGGAATGACAGTGACGGCGCGGCGGTGGTCGAGCGGCGAGCTGCCAGGCGATGTAGACCTGATCGCGTGGGACGGACCGGTGCTGTGCTTTGTGGAGGTGAAAACACGGACGGCGCGCGACGCAAAGCCAGCCGAGGCTGCCGTGGACGGGACCAAGCGGAAGACGCTGCGGCGACTGGCGCGGCAATATGTGCGACAGCTCGCGGAGGAGACGGCGCCGCCGGTGCGCTTTGACGTGATGAGCGTCTATTTGGCGCCGGGAAAGAAGCGGGAGTGCGTTCACTTCGAGGGAGCGTTTGGCTGGACTGAGCAGGAAGAGCGGGACGCGTTCTGAAGGCGCGCGGTCACCAGCCGGGGAAAACCGGGGATCGAGCTTTGTCAGCTCTTTGCGTCTTCGTACTCTTCGTGCCAGGACATTTGAATGGCTTCGAGCCGGGACTCACTGGACTTTTGAGGGTCGTCGACGAAGCCCGGAAGCCCGGTGACATAGCAGTGCAGATCGGTGAAGCGCACGGCCAGCGGGTCAAGGTCCGGGTATTTTTCCTGCAGCAGGATGCCAATTTCCTCGGCGTCGGTCCAGTGAATCTCACGGGGCATGGGATCTCCTTCTTGCGGGGGCGAGGACGGCGTTTCTTCCGTCCGCCGCGGCGGGAAACGAAAACGACCGGCTACTTGTTTTCGGCGAGTGTAAGGGGTTTGCCCTCGGAAACATAGTTGCGATTCCAACTGGGAATTTCGACCACATAGTTGCCGGGACGTGTGATGACAGCCTGGCACCCGAGGCGTGAGTTGAGCTGCTGGTCAGCGGCCATGTCGAGGCGGTCGAGTTCGTCGTCGTCGGCCTCGCCGATACCGGACGCGCCTTCCCTGATCCAGAGGTGGCAGGTGGTGCAGGCGCAGGCGCCGCCGCAGGCGTGGTCGAGGAAGACGCCGAAGTTTTGCGCCACGTCGAGGAACGACATGGGCTTGCCGTGGTGCTCGTAGGGCAGGGTTCCGAATTCGAACTCGACCGTGCGTCCTTCCGGCAGAAAGGTAACGCGAACGAGCTTCTCGGGAGCGATCGTGCTGCGGGTTGCGTTGCTCATGGAATCCATCTCTTTCACGATGCGTAGCGCGCCATTCTTTCCGCAGAGGGAATGGAAAGGATGGCTCGGAGCGTTTGTTCCCGGTATCCAGGGTCCCAATCTTGGGATGCGCGGAACCAGGCTATTTGAACTCGGCCGGGGCCATGGCGTGGGGCGCGGTTACGTTTTCGCTCAAGTCTTCGCTGACCTTGTCCATGGTTTTGCCGCGGATTGCGGAGCTGACCGCTTCTTCCATCATGAGCTCGGCGAAGCGGCGAGTGGCCTGATCGAGAGCGAGGGTGGCCTGGCGGATGGCGAGGGTGTCGTCGCCATCCTTGACGGCCTGAAGCTGCGCTTGCGCCGCGGCAATGGCCTCGCGCTCTTCGGCAGTTAGCTGTTGCCAAGCCGGGTTGGAGGGAGCATTCTCAACCGCGGCCAGGATGGTGTTGGCTTCGTTGCGGTGTTCGATGAGGAGGCGTTTGGCAAAATCCTCTTCGGCGTGATCGAAGGACTCGATGATCATGCTCTCCACCTGCTCGTCGGTGAGACCGTAGGTAGGCTTGACTTCGATGTGAGCCTGCTTGCCGCTGCGCTGCTCGCGGGCGGAAACATGGAGGATGCCGTCAGCATCGATGAGGAATTTGACCTCGATGCGGGGCAGGCCGGCGGACATGGGTGGAATGCCCCTGAGATCGAAGCGGGCCAGGGAGCGGCAGTCGGCGGCCATCTCACGCTCGCCCTGTACCACATGAATGGCTACGTTGGTCTGGCCATCGACGCCGGTTGTGAAGAACTCCGTGGTCGAGGCGGGGATGGTGGAGTTGCGCTGGATGATGCGGGCAACGGCTCCGCCCAGAGACTCGATGCCGAGCGAGAGCGGCGTGACATCGAGCAGCAGCATCTGATCGGTGGTCTCAGAGGCGCCGGACAGAATGCCTGCCTGAACGGCCGCGCCAAGGGCCACCACTTCGTCGGGATTTAGCTCGCTGTGAGGCTTTTTGCCGCGGGCAGAAAGATGGAAGAGCTTGTCAACGAGTTGGCGGACGGCGGGAATGCGCGTGGAGCCGCCCACGAGAACCGCCTCATCAATGTCTTCCGGAGCGATGCCCGCGTCAGCCATGGCCTGTTTGCAGGGACCGGCAGTGCGTTCAAGAATGGGCTCGATAAGCAGTTCGAAAACGGCACGAGGAATTTCACGCTGGTAGCGGTCACCGTTGGGAAGTTCAATGTCAAAGTGCGCCACGTCGGCGGAGGAAAGCCTGATTTTGGCTTCGATGGCGGCCTTGCGCACCGCCTGCACCGCACCAGGATGGATGCGCAGATCGACACCGTGCTCGGCGTGAATTTCGTCCAGCGCAATGGCCAGCAGGAGGTTGTCGATATCGTCGCCGCCGAGGTGGGTGTCGCCGTTAGTGGACTGCACCTCGAAGATACCGTCGCGAAGCTTGAGGATAGAAATGTCGAAGGTGCCTCCGCCGAGGTCGTAAACAGCAATGGTGCCATCCTTGGAGCGGTCGAGGCCGTAGGCAAGAGCGGCAGCGGTGGGCTCGTTGACCAGGCGCAGAACCTCCAGACCGGCCATGCGGCCTGCATCCTTGGTGGCCTGGCGCTGAGCGTCGTTGAAATAGGCGGGTACCGTTATGACGGCCTGGCGAATGGGCGATCCGAAGAAGCGTTCAGCGTTGCGCTTGAGCTGACGCAGAACGTAGGCGGAGATTTCGGGCGGAGTGAACTTTAACTCACCGAGCTGAATGCGCGGAACCTCGCCCTCCTCGACATCTTCAGCAAGACGGAAAGGGAAAAACCTGAGCTCGGACTGGACCTCGGAAAGACCGCGGCCCATAAGACGCTTGACGGAGTAAATAGCGCGCTCGGGGTTTTGGAAGAGGGCCTTGCGTGCGCTGTTGCCTACGGTCACGGTGGGGCGGCCGCCATTGGCAGGCAGGGGATCCAGAGCCACTACCGACGGGACAAGATTGGAGCCATCAACGCCGGGAATGACAACCGGAGCATCGCCCTCCATATAAGCGACCAGAGAATTCGTGGTTCCGAGGTCGATACCGACTACGCGTGTTTCCGCCATGATTCTCTATTCGGCTCCCAAGGTTTCAGTGACGTCGCGAAGTAAATGGCTGAGGTAGCGCCGCTGGTCAAGGAGGGCCACCATGCGGTTTTGCGCGGCACGGCGCTCGGATTCGCTGCCGGCGTCCCATACACGCCACTGGGCGTGCAGATCGTCGTCCACCACCTTGAGGAGGCCTTCGAATTTGCTCCTGGCCGCCTCCAGGGCTACGGTCAACTGCGGATCGGCAGCGCCTGCTTTGCGCTCTGTGCGCAGTTCTTCGAGCTGCATGTTGAGGTCAAAGACCTCTTCGAGCAGGTCGGGCAGCACGCGCACCGGATCTTTGGCGTCTTTTTGCGGGTCGCGACCGGCGTGCTCTTCACCAATCTCTGCGCCGTGGAGCTTGAGCAGGTACTGGGTACGGCGGAGCGGGTCCTTGAGGGTGCGATAGGCATCATTGAGCAGCGCCGTATCAGCCAGGCTCCACTGTTTCTCGTTTTCTCCGGCGCGAGCAAAACGGTCAGGATGGAGCTTGCGGCTGAGGCGGTGGAACTCGCGCTCGAGGATGTCGAGGTCAAGATGGAGCCGTGGCTCGAGGCCGAAAACCGAAAAATAGTCGCCTCCCGGCGGAGGCTGGATCTTGCTGCAGTTGGGGCAGAAGAGCGTGGACTCGTTATGAGCCACGGAACAGGACCAGCAGGCAACAGGAATTGCTGAATCAAGGATTTTCAACATGCTTGAGCCTACCCCTTCACGCGCGCCTATGCCGAGAACGACGAGCCACAGCCGCAGGTGCGCGAGGAATTCGGGTTAATGAAGTTGAATCCCTGGTGCATCAGCGACTCCTCATAATCCAGCGTCATGCCATGTAGATAGAGAAATGATTTGGGATCGACAAAGACGCGGACGCCGTCGAACTCGAAGACGCGGTCACGCTCGCGAGGCTGGGTGTCGAACTTGATGGAATAAGAGAGTCCGGAGCAGCCGCCGCCCAGGACGCCAAGGCGCAGGCCGCCCTCAGCGGGCGAGATGCCTTCGCGCGCCATGACGGCGCGGATGCGCTTGACAGCGCGCTCCGTGACCTGCAGGCCCTGGACAGGGGACTTGACTTCAACCACGGGATCGCCGGCGAGCGCAGCCTGCGGCGACGGGTTTTCGATGGAGACCATGTTTGCCATAAGCGCCTTCTTACCTTCCTGCCGCCGCTCCCAGTTGCTGGAGGGCGGTGTGAACCGGGCGGCGTTATTGCGCCGCGGCTGCAGCCTCGGCGGGTTCGGCCGTGGCGTTCTTCTTTTTCCAGTCGCCGATGGCGGCGCGGATGGCGTCCTCGGCGAGCACCGAACAATGGATCTTGACAGGAGGCAGCGAGAGCTCCTTCACAATGTCAGTGTTCTTGATGGCCAGGGCATCGTCCACGGTGCGGCCCTTGACCCACTCGGTGGCCAGCGAAGAGCTGGCAATGGCCGAGCCGCAGCCGAAGGTCTTGAACTTGGCTTCTTCGATGATCTGCGTATCGGGATTGACGCGGATCTGCAGCCGCATCACGTCGCCGCACTCGGGGGCGCCCACCAGTCCGGTGCCCACTTCCGGCGAAGCCTTGTCGAGCGTGCCCACGTTGCGAGGGTTATTGTAGTGATCGACGACCTTGTCGCTATATGCCATGATTCGTTACTCCTTTGCGGGGGAAGCCGCGGGATTAGCTGTCAGCCTTCAGCGATCAGTTTTCAGCTCATTTCAAGGTCGCCCGCGTACAGCAATCCGATGAAAGCTGAGAGCTGAAAACCGCTTCTTAATGCGCTTGCCACTCGATCTTGGTTAAATCGATGCCGTCCTGCACCATCTCGTAGAGCGGCGAGAGTTGGCGCAGCTTCTTAACGATGTCAATGACCTTGGCAGCGACATAGTCCACCTCGGCCTCGGTGTTGAAGCGGCCCAGGCCGAAACGGATGGAGCTGTGAGCCACATCGTCGCCGAGGCCCAGGGCCTTGAGGACGTAGGAGGGCTCCAGGGTAGCCGAGGTACAGGCCGAACCGCTGGAGACAGCCACGTCATTGATGCCCATAAGCAGCGATTCTCCCTCTACATAGACAAAGCTCATGTTGAGGTTGCCGGGGAGGCGGTGCTCCATGGAGCCGTTCACGTGCACATAATCGAGCTCGGACTCGAATTTGGCCTTGAGGCGGTCGCGGAGAACACTCAAGCGCGCAGCCTCTTCGACCATTTCTGTCTGAGCGATCTGGCAGGCCTTGCCCATGCCCACGATGCCGGGCACGTTGAGGGTACCCGAGCGCATGCCGCGCTCGTGACCGCCACCGTCGATCTGGGCGGCGATCTGTACGCGCGGATTACGGCGGCGCACATAAAGAGCGCCCACGCCTTTGGGACCGTAAATCTTGTGACCGGAGAGCGAAGCCAGATCAACGTTGTCTGCAATCACGTTGAAGGGAACTTTGCCGGCGGACTGGACGGCGTCGGTGTGGAAGAGAACGCCCTTCTGGTGACAGATCTGGCCGATTTCGCGGATGGGCTGCAGGACGCCGATTTCGTTGTTGGCGGCCATGATGGTAACCAGGATGGTCTTATCCGTGATGGCGCGCTCAAGGTCTTCGAGGTCTATGAGGCCGTCGGCCTTTACGGGAAGATAGGTGACGCGGTAGCCGTACTTCTCGAGGCGCTTGCAGGTGTCGAGAACGGCCTTGTGCTCGGTGACCTGGGTGATGATGTGGTTGCCGCGCTCACGGTACATCTCGGCCACACCCTTGATGGCCAGGTTGTCGCTCTCTGTGGCGCCGGAGGTGAAGACGATCTCCTTAGCGCTGGCGCCGATGAGGCGGGCAATCTGTTCGCGGGCGGATTCGACCGCCTGCTCGGCCTCCCAGCCAAAAGAGTGGTTGCGGCTGGCGGCGTTGCCGAACTTGCCGGTAAGGTAGGGCATCATCGCTTCCAGCACGCGCGGATCGAGCGGGCTGGTGGCCTGGTTGTCCATATACACGGGCAGATGGACGCCTTCCGGAACCTCAATGTGGCTTTCAATCGTGATACTCATTCGATCTCCATCCTTAGAATCTGCTGTGCTCCGCGCGTGGCGGAAGGGGAAATAACGTCTGTTAGACGGCGAGTGAAACCAGTTTGGCCGCCCCGGAACCGTGGGCGGGCGGCGGCTCGCTCTCTGCAAGATCCTGAATGCTGATGCTTTTCAATACCCCTGCGATAGTCTCGTTGACGCGCGCCAGGGGTTCCTTGATGGTGCAATTGGACGTAAGCTCGCAACCCCTTGCGCCCTTGGTGCAGGAGGTGATAAAGAAAGGACCGTCAATGGCCAGAATCACTTCGTAGGCAGAGATGACGCGGGGATCGCGGGCCAGAGCGTAGCCGCCATTCATGCCGGCATGGGAGCGTAGTATGCCCTTCTTGGTCATCTGCTGGAGAATCTTTGCCAGCAACTGCGCGGGAATCCCGTAGGTATCGGCGATGTCCTTGGCACTGAGAGCAGGAGTCTCTGGCCGCTCGGCAAGGTACTTGAGAGCAATCAGCCCATAGTCCGCTTTTTTTGTGAGCTTGAGCATGGAATATCCGACTTCTTCAGTCCGTATTCAGTATAGGACTAAATATGTCGGAATTTCAAGTCGAGATCCGAAAAAGCGAAAAAATCGGAATACATAAACAGGCGGATACGACAATTATGGGTTCAAAAGTGGAGCAAATCCCGTTACAATTCAGCGGAAAGAACAACAAATCCAACTAACCCAAGAGCCATGGCAACGGTTTGTAAACACCCCAGGGTACGAGTGGTTTCCCGGCACGATGACGCCGAGTTTGTCGAGTGCCTGGAGTGTGGCGAGATCTTCGACGCCGAGGAGTTCCGCGACATGGAGATTGAAGAGGACGCGGAGCAGGAAGAGAGACCGGAGGAAGCCGATTGAGCGGCGAGCCTGGGCATCCATCCACTGCTGCCGTGGAATGTGCGTAGCGCAGCTGCGGGCGTAGGCGTGCTCTTAGGCGCCGTTGCCGTTGACCGGCGGAACACCGACGCGGCGGGCCACGGCCCAGGCATAGTGCAGGCCTGAGACCACCGTCAGGACCATGGTGGCGTCGAGAGCGATTGTGCGCATCAGCACGACCCAAGGCGCAGGGTAGAGCTGATGGAGCAGCACCACAGCCACGGCGGTCACCTGAACCAAAGTATTGGCCTTGCCGAAGAGGCTGGGACGGAACTCCCGGCGGCCGATGGCAGCATAGAGGATTGCGGCCACCACCAGGATGCCCACGTCGCGACCAAAGACCAGCGCAGTAACGCTGGCGGGAATCAGGCTTTTATGGGTCAGTACCAGGAAGAGCGTACTGAGAAGAAGCTTGTCGGCTACTGGGTCAAGGTACTGGCCGAGGACGGTACGCTGGCGGAGCAGGCGGGCAATGAATCCGTCCAGAGCGTCCGTGAGGCCGGCGGCGGCAAACAACCCAAAGCTCAGCGCATAATGATTGTCCAGAATGGCCGAGACAAGAATAGGCGCGAGGCAGATGCGCGCGAGGGTGAGAAGATTGGGAGCGGCTCGGAAAGGGTTCTGCTTGGCAGAGACAGCGTCACTCATGGCGGGTTCAGAGATCGAACAGACCGAAGCGCCATTCCCGGGCCACGGGCCGTGGGTGGCCGAAGGTCGTCCTTCGTCAGTGAACGATGGTACAGCATGGCGCCCATCGCCGCCTACGAGTCTTTCGCACCGGGCGCGATGCTGATAGACTACGAATATCGCCGGAGGCAGGCGCGTAGCTCAGTTGGTTAGAGCGCTTCCTTGACACGGAAGAGGTCGTTGGTTCGAATCCAATCGTGCCTACCATATACCACTTAGAATCAAGCACTTAAAGGCATGACCTCTTCTTTCTGCTCCTTGTTTTGGGTGCTGGAGGGTGCTGAAGCAAGACTCTCTCCAAACAGCCCTTTCACCGCGAGGCTCTGCGCTTCGCGTTTTTCCTCCGACACAGCTTGCTGATAAAAATCCAGCGTGATCCGCGAATTGGCGTGCCGGAGTATTTCCTGAGCCGTCTTCACGTCGACCTTCATCTGCCGCAGCATGGTCGCCAAGCCATGCCGGAACGTATGCCAGCCAACCTTCTTCTTGATGCCCAGCCGCTCAAGTGCCGGCCGGATGTGGCGCCGGAGAACCATGTCCGGCTGGACGGGTTGAGTGCCATTCTTCTGGATCGACGGGAACAGAAAATCGTCCTCTGCGTCGTACATGGAGTCCAACTTCCACTGCTTCAGTTCCTCAATCACCAGGGAATGGAGCGCCACTGGTTTCCGTGAGGCCTCAGTTTTCGTATCCCCGACGACGTTACGCCAGATTGAACGAATCACATTGGCCTCACCGGTCTCCAGATTCACATCCCTCCAACGCAGAGCCAGAAGCTCTCCTCGGCGGAGTCCGGTGCTCGCATCGAGCAGCACCATGACGCGGGCCTGCATAGAAAGCTCAGGCAACAGATTCTGAAGTTCCTTGGGTGTGAGAATGTCTGGAGTACGAAGCCTCTTCGCCGAGGTCCGAACAGCCGCGATGGGATTGATGATTGCCCAACCGTGACGGATAGCGTGGGCAAACAACGCGGACAGGATGTTGCGGATTTTCGACTTCGTTGCTGGGCTGGCGGGTTTGCCATCCTTGCGGGTCACGGCTCCGAGCCACTTCTCAACTTCGATGCTCCTGATGCTGGCTAGTGAGTGCTTGGCCCATCGTGGAGCAATGCCGACAGAGGGAAATCTACACTAAACTCTCGCGCAACCTGTCTCAAAGTCGTTGACACGCCCCGAGACGCTGAAGGCAGCCGGAGACAACACTCTGACCGGGACGCGCTACGACTGGCTGCGCAACCGTGCGGCGATGGAGCCGCGGCGGAGCGTGTCAACGACTTTGAGACAGGTTGCGCGAGAGTTTAGTGTAGATTTCCCTCTGTGGCATGTGTCGGAGTGGGTGGGTTGATCCAGACCGCGGTGGGCTGGGGCGGGTGCATTGGTCGGGCGTGGGTGAAGCGTTCCGGGTTGCGGACATAGGCA
>JAJZVX010000016.1 GCA_021846985.1 Acidobacteriota bacterium
CGCTTCCCGGACGGGAAGCGGCCCTCGCTGTCTTACAGGCGGTTTCAGTAGGTTCTGCGAATGGCAAAGTTGTAGGAAACGCCGAAAGAAAGAATCGGATAGTATTTCAGCATGTTGATGTCCTGATCGTACTTGGCGATCTGGCTGTTCAGGTTGTTCACAAAGACCGGATCGGCCGTGGGACCGGAGACATCCACGCAAACCGTCCCGGGGGTGCTTGGATTGGGCGAGTTGCAGGCCTGACCCGAGGTAAATCCAAGATTCACCTGGGGCGCGCCCACCAGCGCTACGCCAAGCTCGAACGGGAAAGACCAGTGGCCCCCGGTGCGCGAGATCATGTTGCCCCAGCCGGTGGTCATGGTAAAAGCGGGATTCTGGTTGTGCAGGTTGACCGTGCCCGCGCCCACAATCGGATTGGTGGTGGAAGAATAGTAGTCCGTCCCGTTCAGGGTGATCTTGGTTCCTCCCGTCACGGTCACATTGGCGGAGAGGGCGTTCTTGTTGTAGAAGAGCACCCCGGGGCTCAGCCGGAAGCCATGGTTGGGGAACGGATAGAAGTCCACGCTTGCGCCGCCTGTGGCCATCTTCGCCGTGCCGTTGGCGGTATAGCCGCTGATGGAGATGTTGTTGGCGGTGTAGTCGAAGTAGTTGCCCGTGGCGCGCAGATTGATGTAACGGTCGAGGTTGGTGGCCACCTGCACATTGCCGCCCATGTCGGAGATGCCAACGCTCACGGCCAGGCGCGAAAGGGGCGCGAGCTTCGGCGGCTTTTTCTTGGGCAGCATGTTCACCGGCATCACGCGCGGCGCAACGGGTGCGGGCGCGGAAGGAGGTGTCAGGCGTACGGGCTCTGGCGGCCCTTCGGTCTGGATCGTGGGCGGAAAGGTGGTCTGGGCCGGGAGCGCCAGAGGGACAGTGAGCGTTGCCAGAGCAAGAGCAAGAGCGTAAGGTTTCACGAGGCCTCCAGGCCTGTGGGAATGTTGTCTCCTGCCAACCGCAAAAAAATCGCTCGCAGCCGCAGCGCGCCGCGCCCGCAATAGGAAAAATGGGGGCTCATGCGTGTGACGTCAGATTAGCAAGGCTCTGTGCCGTCACGCCACAGGCGATTTTGTTTTTGCGGAGGCAGCCCGGTTCGCCGGCAGCCTCCGGCCTGATTCAGGAAAGGCAGAAACGAAGCACTGCCGGTTCTGCCCCGCCGTCGTGGACCAACTGATAAGCTGTGCGCATGGCCAAGCCGAGCTGGGAACCGGAGAAGGTTACGGCCATGCGCAGCCGTTTGCTGAGCTGGTATGAGTTCAGCCGCCGCGACCTGCCATGGCGCCGCAGCGCCGCCCCCTACGCCATCTGGGTCTCGGAGATCATGCTCCAGCAAACCCGCGTAGCCGTGGTCGTGGAGCGCTATAAGAGCTTTCTGGCCCGGTTTCCCACGCTGGTTTCGCTGGCCCTGGCGCCGGAACAGGAGGTGCTGGCGCTCTGGAGCGGGCTGGGCTACTACCGGCGCGCGCGCATGTTGCACAAAGCGGCCCAGTTTGTAGCCGATCACCGTCAAGGTAACCTGCCTGCCACGGCGGAGGAACTGCGCACTCTACCCGGAGTTGGCGCTTACACGGCCGCGGCCATCGCCAGCATCGCCCATGGGGAGCGGGTGGCCGTGGTGGACGGCAATGTGGAGCGGGTACTGTGCCGGCTGGCAGGCTGGGAGGCAGCGGGACGCAACGGAGGCCGAGCCGCCCTGCGCAAAAAGATCGACCTTCTGGCCGACCAGCTTGTGGACCCCGCGCGCCCCGGAGACTTCAACCAGGCGCTGATGGAACTGGGGGCGACGGTGTGCCTGCCCCGCAATCCACAATGCCTGGTGTGCCCGCTGGCCTCGGATTGCGCGACCAAAGGCGAACACAAAACCCAGCCGCGCCCGCGCATGGAGAGCCGCGAGGCCGCCTACGCGCTCTCAGTCCGCACGGGACGGCTGGCGGGCGCCTCCAATCGCGAGGTTCTGCTGGAGCAGCGGCCGGGCTCGGCCGGCGTCATGCCCGGCATGTGGGAGCTGCCCGCGTTGCACGAAGCTGTCTTCCCACAGCAATTCCTGCGCATGACCCTGCGCCACGCCATCATGCACGTGAACTACTATGTGCGCATCCGTACCGTGTTTGAGGACGATGCGGAGGAACTGCTGCCGGCCGGCGGCGAGCGGCGCTGGGTGGCGCTCAGCGAGGCGGCCGGAATGGCTCTGACCGGGCTGGCGCGCAAAGTGCTCACGCGCGCCCATCTGCTGCCGGCGCTCCCGCTGGATGCCATTGCCCCCCGGCGCCAGACCGACGTACCCTGAAGATTCAAATCGGGCGTCCTTGGCAAAGCGCCGGTCAAGGGCAGCAAAATTCTTCCGGGAGTACCTGTGCAAATCCATCGCATCCACGCGCTTGTGGCCTACATTCTGACGACCGCGACACTCAGCGCCGCGCCGCCCGCCGTCCAGCCGGTTCCCGCCGTTCCCGGCCTGCCGCCGGCAGCGCGCGCCGCCGCGGAATCCATCAACCCGGAAAGCATCCGGGCGCATGTGCGCTTCCTCTCGCTCGATTTGCTGGAAGGGCGCGGGCCCGGCACGCGCGGCGGCGAGATGGCGGCAGAGTACATTGCCACGCAGTTCGCGCTCGACGGCCTGGAACCGGCCGGCGATAACGGAACGTATTTCCAGCGGGTGCCGCTTTATGCCGTGCACACGGTGGAAGACAAAACCCATTTTGCTTTTGCCCCGTCCGCGGGAGAGCCGGTAAACCTGGCCTATGGAACGGAGATTGTGGCCAAGGACGAGACCGGGCAAACCGCCGCCGACATCGACGCGCCCATTGTCTTTGTGGGCTACGGAATTGACGCGCCGGAGTACCAATGGAACGACTATGCCGGCGTGGACCTGAAGGGGAAGGTGGCGCTGGTCATCGTCAACGAGCCGCCCTCGAACGACGAGGCCTTCTTCAAAGGCAAGGCGCTCACCTACTACGGCCGGTGGACGTACAAGTACGAAGAAGCGGCGCGGCGCGGCGCGGTAGGCGTGCTGGTGATCCACCGGACCGACCTGGCCAGCTACGGGTGGGACGTGGTGCGCAACTCGCAGGCTATCGAAAAGAGCTTCCTGCAGGGCGATCCGCTGGCCACGCTACGCGCGGCGGCGTGGATTCAACACGAGGTGGGGCAGCGGCTGTTCACGCTGTCGGGACTTGGCGATCTGGACCAGGCGATTGCGGCCGCGGGCAGGCGCGGCTTCCATGCCGTGGAGTTGCCGGTGCGGTTGAAGGCGCATGTAGAGAGCCGGGTGCGGCGCTATGTGAGCGCCAATGTGGTGGGCCGCGTGAGGGGCGCGCGCAGCGCGGGCGATGCCGTGCTCTATACGGCGCACTACGACCACCTGGGCATCGATCCGGACGCCCAAGGCGACAAGATATACAACGGCGCGGCCGACAACGGGACCGGCTGCGGGATACTGCTGGAGTTGGCGCGGGCCTTTGCCCAGGCGCGCCAGCGGCCGCCGCACGACGTTTACTTTGCTTCGGTAACGGCCGAGGAACAGGGGTTGCTGGGCTCGCAGTATCTGGGCATGCACCCGCCCGTGCCGGCGAGCCGCATCACGCTGGACTTGAACTACGACATGCTGCTGCCCATCGGAATTCCGCGCTCGGCAACTCTCGGCGGAGCAGATCGCATCACCTTCTGGCCCACGGTCCAGCGGGTGGCCAGGGCGTTTGACCTCGCGCTGCTGCCCGATCCCATGCCCATGGCCGGGCTCTACTATCGCTCCGATCACTTCTCGCTGGCGCGGGTGGGGATTCCGGCGTTTTCGGTGGACCAGGGAGACCTCTTTGAAGGTCACGACGAGGCATGGGGACACGCGCAGTCAAAAGACTACGTGCGCAACCACTACCATCAGCCTTCGGACGAGTACCGCGCCGGCTGGGACTTTCGCGGAAACGCCAAAATGGCGCAGTTCGGCTTTGTACTGGGCTGGCTGGCCAGCGAGCAGCCCAGACCCATCGCGTGGAAGGCAGGGGACGAATTCGAGGCAGCGCGAAAAGCAAGCCAGACCGCTGACGCGCCGAAGCGGTAAAACGCGGCAACATTCTCGAGGCTGTTGCCGGTCCGTGCCATCTGTTCTGGAAGAAGTCGCAGCGAAGCGCTACGTCGTGGCCGCCCGGGAATCAGGCTCCCTTTGGGCGGCGGCGTCCGCCGCGGCCAGATCCCGCGCGGCCTGGCGGCCCAGCCGGATGCAGTCCGGCACTCCGATGCCGTCGTAGGCGTTGCCCACCAGCCGCAATCCCGGCAGCGCGGCCACGCGCTCGGCGATCCGCTGTTTGCGCTCCTGGTGGCCCACCGCGTACTGCGCCATCGCCCGCCGCCACCGCGAAACCTGTGCCTGTTCCGGCTCGGCATCCGCGGGAACCACCTTGTCTCCCAGAATGTGATTCAGTTCGCGCCGCACGGCGGAGATCAGCGCCGTGTCTGACTCCATCAGCAGCGCCTCGTTCCTGGCTCCGCCCATGAAGGCGCGCAGCACCGCCTTGCCCGGCGGCGTCCGGCCCAGAAACTTCCGATGGACAAACGTGCACGCCAGCAGGCAGCGGTTCTCGCATGCCGGAACCAGAAAGCCAAATCCATCCGGCAGCCGTCCCAATTGGTTCTCGTCGTACACCAGGTTCACGGTAATTGACGACGAATACGGAATCATCCCCAGATCCTCGCCCAGCTTTGCGTCTACGCCCTTCAGCAGCACCGCCGCCGCCCAGGCCGGCGCCGCCATGATCAGCGCATCGTAGATCTCCTCTGACTCGCTGGTCCGCACCTTCCAGCCGTCCGGCAGCCGTTCCACGGCGCTCACCGGCGTTCCTGTCCGCACCCAGTCGGGATTAAGCCGCGCCGTCAGCGCGTCCACCAGTTGCTGCATTCCGCCACGCAGGGCCGTAAACAGCGGGCGCGCCGCCGGGCGTCCGTTGGTCCCCGCTGCCTTGCGCGCCTTGGCCTGTGCCTTCCGCATCTTGCTGTGCGCCGCCAGCATGCCGCGCGTCAGCGACCCGTATTGGCTCTCCATCTCCACCAGCCGCGGCAGCACCGTGCGCGCGCTCAACTGCCCCGCATCGCCGCCATAGATGCCGCTTAGCAGCGGATCCGCCAGCCGGTCCACCGCTTCCATGCCGTAGTGCCGCTCCACCAGCGCCGCCACCGCTTCGTCGCCCTCGCTCGGCCGCGGCGGGTGCAGCAGTTCCAGCCCCATCCGTATCTTCGTCTTCAGGCTGAACAACCGCGAGGTGGCCGTGGGAATCAGCTTGGTCGGCACCAGAAACATCAGTCCGTCGGGCAGCGCTACCAGCCGCTCGCCCACGAGGATGTGCGTCTTGCGATCTGCGTCGTTCGAAGGCAGCAGTTCCTCGCCCAGCCCCAACTCCCGGCACAGCTCCGCCGCCGCCGGCTTCTCCGTCAGGAACGAGTCCGGTCCCTGCTCCAACACCGCCCCGTCTACAATCTCCGACGCCAGTGACCCGCCCAGCCGTGTGCGCGCTTCGAACAGCGTGTATTCCACCGCGGCTCCGGCCGCGCGCGTTTTTTCGAACTCGTAGGCCGCAGCAAGGCCCGCAATGCCGCCGCCGATCACAGCCGTTCGCATGGCGAATCACTTTCCTTGTCGATAGGATTAGACCAGCTTGCGGTCGGATTCACATCCGGATTTCGGGGAAGCTCACCGCATCAAGCCTTACTAGCAATAGACTCGCTTTCTCCGCTTCGAGTTGCGTGTGATTTGAATCACGCCTCCTATCCCAACTACCGGCGCGCCTTCCATGCCAGGCGGTCTACAATAGGCATCATCCCAAGCAGGAGGCCTCCATGGGTTTCCTTCCCGCTTTTCCCCGCGCCCACCGTGACACAGGAGACTCCCGATGACCGCTGAGTTGATTCACCGGCTGCACTTCGCCTTTACGGTCACCTTCCACTACCTCTTTCCGCAGCTCACCATGGGCCTCGCGCTCCTGATTGTCGTACTCAAATCGGTGGCCCTCAAAACCGGAGATCCGGTATGGGACCGCGCCTCCCGCTTCTGGGGGCGCATCTTCGCCATCAACTTTGTCTTCGGCGTGGTCACCGGCATCCCCATGGAGTTTGAGTTCGGCACCAATTGGGCCCGCTTTTCCCAGCTCTCCGGCGGCGTCATCGGCCAGCCGCTGGCCATGGAGGGCGTCTTCTCCTTCTTCCTCGAATCCGCCTTCCTGGGCCTCTTCCTTTACGGCGAAAAGCGTCTCTCCGCGCGCCTCCACTGGTTTTCCGCGGTCATGATCTGGCTCGGCTCCTGGATCTCCGGCTTTTTCATCATCGTCACCGATGCCTGGATGCAGCATCCTGTCGCCTACTCCCAGATGGCCGACGGCCGTTACGAGGTTCTGAGCTTCTGGCAGCTTCTCCTCAATCCCTGGGGCCTGCTCCAGTATGCGCACAACATGACCGGCGCCGTGGTCACGGCCAGCTTTGTGATGGCCGCAGTCGGCGCTTATTACCTGCTCGATCGCCGCGAGGAAGACTACGCCCGCATCTTTCTTCGCGTCGGCGTGGTCGCGGGCGTCATCGCCTCGGTGGTCATCATCTTTCCCACCGGCGATCTTCACGGCAAATACGTTGCCCGCCACCAGCCCGCCGCCATCGCCGGCATGGAGGGTCTCTTCAAAACCGAATCCGGCGCCGGCATCGTCCTCATCGGACAGCCCAATGAGCAGACGCAGCAGATCGACAACCCCATCGTGGTCAACGACGCCCTCAGCTTCCTCATCTACGGAACCACCAAGGCCGAAGTCACGGGCCTCGACCAGATTCCCCGCGACCAGTGGCCCCAGGCCCTGCCGCTGCTCTTCTACGCCTACCACATCATGGCCGGCCTCGGAACCTGGTTCGCCCTCCTGATGATCGTCTGCGCCTTCCTTCTCTGGCGCCGCCGCCTCTTCACCTCCCACTGGGCCTTGTGGGCGCTGCTGCTCAGCTTCCCTCTGCCCTACATTGCCAACACCGCCGGCTGGGTGACCGCCGAACTGGGCCGCCAGCCCTGGCTTATCTACGGACTTATGCGCACCAGCGAGGGATACTCCAGCACCGTCTCCTCCGGCAACGGCCTCTTTACTCTTCTCGGCTTTATGGGACTCTACACCGTGCTGGGCCTGCTCTTTACCGTGCTCATCTACCGCGAGATCAACCACGGCCCCGACCGGCCAGCCGCCGCGCACGCAGCTTGACCAACCGCCATCGCCTGCTACCCACGGTGAACTACGAACTGTGAACTGCGAATTACGAACTGTGAACCGACATCCGAGGTTTCGTCCATGATGGGTTTTCTCTGGTTCTGGCTGGTTGCCATGATGATCGTCGGCTATGTGGTCCTCGACGGTTTCGACCTGGGCGTGGGCGTGCTCCATCTCTTCCTCGTCCGCGACGAACGCGAACGCCGTCAGACCCTGGCCAGCATTGGCCCCGTCTGGGACGGCAACGAGGTCTGGCTGCTGGCCGGCGGCGGCACGCTTTACTTCGCCTTCCCGCTGCTCTACGCCTCGGCCTTCTCCGGCTTCTATCTGCCGCTCATGATCGTCCTCTGGCTGCTCGTGCTGCGCGGCGTGAGCCTGGAACTGCGCAACCACCTCGACATGGGCGTCTGGCGCACGCTGCTCGACGGCGTCTTCGGCCTGGCCAGCAGCCTGCTCGCCGTCTTCTATGGCGCCGCCCTGGCCAACGTCATCCGCGGCGTGCCTCTGCAGCCCGACGGCTACTTCTTCCTGCCCCTCTGGACCAACTGGCTCCCCGGCGTCCATCCCGGCATTCTCGACTGGTACACCGTCATCGGCGGTCTTCTGGCCCTTGTCGCCCTCACTCTCCACGGCGCCCTCTGGCTCACCGTCAAGCTCGCCGGACCGCTGGCCGAGCGTGCCCGCGCCATCGTCCATCCGCTCTGGCTGCTGCTCGCCGCCTTCACCGTGGTCAGCTTTTTCGCCACCAACGCCGTCCGCCCTTCCATTCTCGACAACTTCTTCCATACCCCAGTTACCTTTGTCGTCCCTGCGGGCGTGGTGGTGTCGATGGCCTGCATCTGGTGGTTCAACCGGGCCGCCCAGCCGCTGCGGGCCTTCCTCGCCTCCTGCGCCTATCTCTTCTTCATGCTCGCCGGCGCCTGCTGGGGCCTCTATCCCACGCTGCTGCCTGCCACCACCGGCTCCGCCAACGACATCACCCTCGGCCGCGCCATCTCCGGCCCGCACACCCTGGCCGTGGGCCTCGTCTGGTGGGGATTCGGCATGGTCCTGGCCGTCGCCTACATCGCCTTTGTTTACTACCGCTTCCGCGGCAAAGCCAACGTGGATGGGACAGAGCATTGATGCCGGCAAGATGAGCGCTGAGCCCGCGGCGTGTTCCTCTGGATCTCCTTGGTCAAGACTCACCATAGAGTGGCTTCCACTGCGGGGGGTGAGCCGGCGCGGGCAATTGTATTCCGCAACACTACCTGGAAAACTACGGATCTCAGCGCGCGAGAACGCAGAATACCCATCGTTTGGATCCGTCTGCTGAAGCAGGCGCTTCTGGCTCATTCACCGCAAATTCCGGCATCGCATCGAAGATCGAAGCCACGCATGGAACTTCCAGTCGCGCACGGGTCCGCGTCCTGCAACCGGGGCGGTCGAAGGCGCTTCACGCCATGGCTCAGGAACTGCCCGTCCCGCCTCGGCCAGCCGCATCCCTCCCTGCCAGCGCCCGCAAAAATGCGCGTCCGTCCATTCGGTACTTGAAGGCCTTACGCCCGTCGATGAAGACCACGGGCACCTCGTCGTTGTACTTTGCGCACAGCTCGGGATCGGCGTCGATGTCCACCTCGCGCCACGCGAAGGCGGCCGCGCCCTCCACCTGCCGCAGCGTCTCCTTCACCACGTCGCACAGATGACACCCCTCGCGTGAATACACCACCACTTCATGCATAGGCCGATTGTAACCATTTGTCCGCGCGAGCTCCGGCGTACACGGCGCGCCAGAGCCAGCGGCAAGGGTAAAGGATGAAGAATGGAACCGCGCAACCCCGCCCCCCTGCTGCCGGTTCAAGGCCGCCGCGGTCTGTGCGCCGGGGCTGGACATTCTTAAAGCGGGTTCGTTTCCCGCGCTGCCTCCGGCGCCGCGTTCCGGTTCGGCGCTGCCGCCGGATGCAGTGCCCGCGCCGATAGCGGCGGCACCACCGCGGAATGAGCCATGGTGACGATCAGCGCGCCCGCCGGCCTCTTGCTCAGGCAACGGTAGGCATGCGCCGTTGACGCGTCGAAATACAGCGCATCTCCCGTCTCCAGCTTGCACCTCTGGTCGCCATGCAGGAACTCCAGGTCTCCGTCCAGCAGGTACAGAAACTCAAACCCGGGGTGCACATGCGCCTTGATCTCCGACTCCTTGGTAAAGGGCTGAAACTCCGCATAGTAGGGGTCCATCGCCCGGTCCGGCACCATGTAGCCAAGGCTCTCGAAGAAATACGTCGGCGGCTCCACCCCGGTTTGCGGCAGGCGCACCCGGTCCTTGCGCCGGTGCACCCGGAAGATCGGCCGTGGCTCGCTCTCGAAAAAATAGGAAAGATCCTTGGAAAACACCATCGCGATCCGCGCCAGATTGCGCAGCGTGGGCACCACCCGCCCCGTCTCCAGTTGCGAGAGAAAACTCGCCGACAGCCCCGTGTGTTTGCCCAGTTCCACCAGACCCATTGATTTCTTCAACCGCAGCCGCTTGATCCTCTCGCCAATGTGCTTTTCCACGATAAATTTCTCGGCGGTCTCTGGATCCACCTGATTCATTTGCATCTCATCGGCTCGCATTACCGCCAACTCGCTCATCCACTCCCCCTTATTCATGTTGGACGAAAAGATCGTCTGCGTGTTTCAATCATCAAAATAAAATCTGATCGGGCTACAGCCGCCACGCCCCTTTTGCCGTTATTTCGTTTGTCTACCGTGAAGGATCGCCTTTGGACCGCGCAAAGATGAGACTCTCCCCAGCCACAATCGTTTTCTCCGGAGCCTCGGGCATGCTCGGCTCGGCCCTGCGTAGCGCAGCTTCAGCCGCCGGCGCTCAGGTTCTTCAGCTTGTCCGGCGGCCGCCCGCATCCCCGGCCGAAATCGAGTGGCAGCCCGCTGCCCCCCAGCCGTTGCCCGCCGCGGAACGTCTGGAGAACATCTCGGCTGCAATTCACCTCTCCGGCGCCAACCTGGCCGCCCGGCGCTGGACCCCTGCCTTCCGGAGCGAACTGCTGGCCAGCCGGGTCGGCTCAACCCGCGCCCTCGCCCTCACCCTGGCCGCCCTGCGCCATCCGCCCCAGGTGCTGCTGGCCGCCTCCGCCATCGGCTTCTACGGCAACCGCGGCGAGGAAATCCTCACCGAAACATCCGCCTCCGGCTCAGGCTTCATGGCCGATCTGTGCCGACAGTGGGAGGCCGCCGCTCAGCCGGCGGTGGAGGCAGGCATCCGCGTTGTGCATATGCGGCTGGGAATTGTGCTGGGACCAGGTGGAGCGCTCAGCCGCATGTTGCCGGTCTTTCGCCTGGGCCTGGGTGGACCGCTGGGCTCGGGACGCCAGTGGATGAGCTGGATTTCACTGCCGGACGCGGTCGCGGCGATGCTGTTTGCGCTGCAAACGCCCGCGCTGGACGGACCGGTAAACCTGACGGCCCCGGAGCCGGTGACGAATGCCGTGTTCACGCGGGCGCTGGCGCGGGCGCTCCACCGGCCGGCGGTGCTGCCGGCGCCGGCCTTTGCGCTGCGGCTGGCGCTGGGCGAGATGGCGGATGAGGCCCTGCTGGCCAGTACGCGCGTCTTGCCGGCCAGGCTGGCCTCGGAAGGCTTTGTCTTCCGGCACCCGGTTCTCGATCGTGCTCTGGCAGTTGCGCTCGCGCCGCACGCGCTATCCTAGAAAGTCCGGCCAAGCCGGCCGTTGAGGAAGCGCATGTCCGAAGTAAACCTCACTCCTGCCGCTCCAGTCGCCACCATTGCCACGCTCGGCCAGCACGAAGGCCAGTCCATCACCCTCCAGGGCTGGCTCTACAACCTGCGCGAGAGCGGCAAGCTGCTCTTTCCCATCTTTCGCGACGGCACCGGTACGGTGCAGGGCGTGGCCCACGTCAAGAGCGTCTCCGCCGAGGTCTTTGAGTCCCTGAAAGGGCTTACCCAGGAATCCAGCGTGATTGTGAGAGGCAAGGTGCGCGCCGACAAGCGAGCGCCCGGCGGCTACGAGCTGGATGTGGAAGATCTGAAGGTGATCCAGCGCGTGCCCGAGTCGGACCCCTACCCGATCACCCTCAAAGAGCACGGAGTCGACTTTCTCATGGAGCACCGGCACCTGTGGGTGCGTTCTCCCCGGCAGTCGGCGATTCTGCGCATTCGCGCCGAGATCATGCGCGCGGCGGCGGAATACTTCGATACCAATGGGTTTATCCGCACCGATCCGCCCATCCTCACCCCGGCGGCCTGCGAGGGGACTTCGACGCTGTTTCCTGTGGACTACTTCGGCGATCCGGCGTTTCTGACCCAGAGCGGGCAGCTTTACATTGAGTCGACGGCGCTGGCGCTGGGCAAGGTCTACAGCTTCGGGCCAACCTTCCGTGCGGAAAAATCGAAGACGCGGCGGCACCTCACCGAGTTCTGGATGATTGAGCCAGAGGTGGCCTACTGCGACCTGGACGGACTGATGGATCTGGCCGAGAACTTCCTCTCCCACATCGTCCAAAGCGTTTTGAAGAATCGCGCCGCGGAGCTGCAGGTGATCGGACGCGACGCGGAAAAGCTGAAAATGATCGTTCCGCCCTTTCCGCGGCTGCGCTATGACGCGGCGGCCGAGATGCTCAACCAGGCCCACAAGGACGGGCATCTGGAACTGCCGTTCGAGTATGGCAACGACTTTGGCTCTCCGGACGAGACCTGGCTCAGCTCACAGTTTGACAAGCCGGTGATGGTGAACCGCTATCCAGCCGGCGTGAAGGCCTTCTACATGGAGCCCGATCCGCAGGATGCCCGGTTCGCGCTGTGCGTGGATGTGCTGGCGCCGGAGGGATACGGGGAGATCATCGGCGGCTCGCAGCGCGTATCGAGCTTCGAGCTGCTGAACAGCCGCATCGAGCAGCACCATCTGCCCAAAGAGGCGTTTCAGTGGTACCTGGATCTGCGCCGGTACGGAAGCGTGCCGCATGCGGGCTTCGGCATGGGCGTGGAACGCGCCGTGGCCTGGATCTGCGGGCTGGATCACGTGCGCGAAACCATCCCCTTTGCGCGGACCCTGCACCGCATCTACCCGTAAGAGATTCTCGCGGGACGGCTTGCAGGGGATGTGCGCCCGTGAAAGGCGCGCGCCGCATCCGCGCCGCACCAGGATGCCTCAGGCAGGAATCGGCATCGCGCGCGGACGAAGCCGTGTGATTTTTGCCCCTTCCGCCGCCGCGCCTCCGGGACGCGCCAACACCGCCAGTTCCTCGGCAGTATTCACCTTGCCCTGAATGCAGGCGCCGTCCTCGATGCTCAGACGCGATGCGGCAATGTTCCCCGTCACAACCGCGCCGCTGCGAATGTCCAGCCGGTTGGTAACCACGATCTGGCCCTCGATCTGGCCTCGCACCACCATGTCGCGTACGGTCACCTCCGCCCGCACGCGGCTCTGGGGGCCCAGCGTCAGCAGGCCGTTGGGAAGGTTGATGGCGCCCTCCAGGCAGCCGCCGATAAAGAGAGACTCCGTTCCGGCGATCTCGCCCTTCACGGACCAGCCGTTGCCGATGCAGGATTGGCTGAGAGTTGCGGCCGCCGTGCTGCCGGGACTCAGATGCCGCCCATCCTCGACCAGAGCCGGAGAGTTCGAAGCAGGTTCATTCGGTTCGATAGGCCACATGGTACAGGGACGCTCCTTCTTTGCCTCCGGAGATGCCCAAGGCGGGCGTCTCGGGTCTTCTCCAGCCATACTGCAACGCTCTTTGCTTGCCTCACCGGAGAAACGCCGTCGTGCCGGCCGATTTCTCGCCGCCGGGCTCTCTGTCCAGGGTTCCCTTCGCCCAGGGTGTTGCTTGCGGTCGACACTCCGACCCCATGCAGACAGGAAGCGCCACTGTAGTTTTCCGGGGATTCCCACCGGACTCGCTTGCGGGCACTTTGTTCGTGTCTTTGCGTTGCTGTTCTTAACCTCAGCAAATCTGTGGCCAGATCAAAGCCGCAGGCTTGGAAACTTCTCATCCAACTCTGTCCTCACTCCCCGCACTCCTGCCACCACGAAGCCCCCAGCAGGGCCCCGCTTCCGGTACCATACGAGAGGTACTGTTTCTCGCATGAGCCTGAAAGCCAAACTCGAAGCTGTCATTTACGCAACCGAAGAGCCGGTGACGCTGGCGCAGCTCTCCGCCCTCTTTGGCGAGGAAGCGCTGGAGTGGAAAGCGCAGCAGGCGCCCGCAACTGCACAGCCATGCTCGCCCACCGAAGAAACCGCCTCGTCCGCTCTTGCACTCGCGCCTGGGGCGGATGTCGAGACGCCCTCCCAAAACGATCCCGCGTCTGAGGCTCCGCTGCCGGGCGAAGCGCCAGCGGCGGAATCGAATCCCGAAGCCGCTGCGGACGCGGGCGGCGAATCCGCCGGCGCCGCAGCCCGCCGCCTGGCCCGCCAGCGCGACCGCGAGGCCCGCACGGTCCTGCGCGGACTCCTCGATGAGTTGATCGCCGAGTTCGCGGCCGACGGCCACGGCATTGAGATTCGCGAGATTGCGGGCGGCTACCGCATGGCTACCAAGCCGGAGTTTCACGATGCGGTTCGTTCCTTCGTCAAGAGCCTCAAGCCCCCGCTCAAGCTCTCCCTGCCGGCGCTGGAGACACTGGCCGTCATCGCCTACAAGCAACCCGTCACAGCACCTGAGGTCAACGAGATTCGCGGCGTGGACTCTTCGGGCGTCTTCGGCTCTCTGCTGGCGCGCAAGTTGATCGCCACGGCCGGGCGCAAACCCGTCATCGGCCGTCCCATTCTCTACAAAACCACGCGCGAATTTCTGCTCCGGTTCGGCCTCAAGGATCTGAACGAGCTGCCCTCGATGGAAGAGTTTGAAAAAATGGCGGCTTTGGAGCTGGAAGAGCCGGAGAGCGCCGCCGACGACACGGACCAGCCCGCGCCGCCTGACGCTAACCCCAGGCTCACATTCGATTCGGACGCCGCCGAGCCGGCTGAGGAACAGCCAAACGCAGCGCCCGCCCAGCCGCCGCCCGTGGAAGACGAGGATCTCCTTGCGGAGGCAGCCTCCGCGGAGCCGGCAGAAACCGAGCCGTCTTCGCATGATCGATGAACAGAATTCCGGCCGTAACCTTGAAGAGCAGGAGCGGCAAGAAACCGCCCCGCTGCCCACCAACGCCAACGAGCAGGAAGCCGTAATCTATGCCGAGGAGGTGGCCGAGAACGAGTCGGAGGCCGTCTCGGCCGTCGAACCGGCGTCCGAGACGGTTACTTCCCAGCCACCGCGCCTGGAGCGGCTGCAGAAGATTCTGGCCGCCGCGGGCGTGGCCAGCCGCCGCCATGCCGAGGAGCTCATCACGCTGGGCCGGGTGGAGGTGAACGGCAAAGTTGTGACCGAGCTGGGCACCAAAGCCGATGCGGCCCACGACCACATCCGTGTGGACGGCAAGCTGCTCCACGGCGCCGAGCGCCTGCGCTACTTCATGCTCAACAAACCGAAGGGCTACGTCACCACGGTCAGCGACCCCGAGGGCCGGCCGACGGTGATGGAGTTCTTCAAAAAGACGAAGGAGCGCCTTTATCCGGTAGGCCGGCTGGATTACCTAAGTGAGGGCCTGCTGGTGGTCACCAACGATGGCGAACTGGCCAACCGCCTCACCCGCGCCGCCCTGGGCATCGAGAAGATTTACCTGGTAAAAGTAGCCGGCCAGCCGAGTGAAGCGGAGCTGGAGCGTCTGCGTGGCGGCGGCGTGGCCATCGATCGCGGCCGTCCGGGATCGGAAAAGGTGGAAACGGCTCCGGCCGCGATCCGCCAGGTGCGCCTGGGCGACAATCCCTGGTTCGAGGTGACGCTCATCGAGGGCCGCAACCGCGAGTTGCGCAAGATGTTCGAGCAGATCGGACACCACGTGGAGAAGATTCGCCGCGTAGGCTACGGCCCGCTGGTTCTCGATCTGGAGCCGGGCCACGTGCGGGAGCTGGATGCCGAGGAGATCGACGAGCTGCGCAAAGCCGCCGAGGGCAAGACACGCAAGCCGGCTGGCACAGCCGTTCGCCGCAAGATGCAGGGAGCGCCGCTGCCTACGGTCACGCCGCGTGGCAGTGAGCCGGCGGTCGGCTGGAAGCCCGGCCGCCCTGGCAGCCCCGCAAACAGAACAGCACCCGCCGGCCCCAAGAGGCCTTTCCGCCGCGAGGAAGGCAGCCCGATGCGCCCGCCGCGTCCCGGCCGCAAGGAAGAGGGCCGCTGGTCGCGCGGGCCGGAGCGCGCCGCCGCTCCGGACAGAGGCCCTGGCCGCAAGCCCGCAGGTTCTCCGCCTCCGCAAAGGCGCACTTCGACCGGAGCACGCGGCGCCTTTACACGGCCGTTTGAAGAGCGCAAAGCCGGCGCGGACAGACGAGGATCCTGGCGCGGCGCGGCCGCTCCGCGGGGCGCTTCGCCCCGGCCCGGCGCGCCCTCCCGCAAGCAGGATGCGCAGCCCAGGCCAGCCGCTGGTCCCGGCTGGAAAAGCAAGCCGCAACATGGCCGCCCGGCGAGACCCGGTACTGGCGGTGGCGCATCGCCGCAGCCAGGCTTGCGCCCCCGCAAGCAGGATGCGCAGCCCAGGCCAGCCGCTGGTCCCGGCTGGAAGAGCAAGCCGCAGCGGAGCCGCCCCGCAGGACCCGGTTCCGGCTCCGCCGCGTCAAGACCCAGATCCGGCGGCGGCGCGGCATCAAGACCCGGCAGCTTCTCCCGGCCCGCGCGGAGGCCACAAGGCCGGCCGGCCGGCCGCTCCGGCGAAAGGCGTGGCGGCCCGCGCCCACCAGAGCGCGGCGGAAAAGGACGTCGCTAAGGAAGATCCAAACCACACGCAGAAGGGAAGGGCGCAACTTCGCTTGTGCCGTAATGTCCGTCGAATGAGCGGGGCCTCAGCCTCCAGGGAAAGCTCCGGCGCCTGGATCAGAGGCCAAAACTTCTCTCCTTCTGCTGTACACGGGAACCACCGCATTCAGCCGCGCCTGTTGTGTGCAGCGCGCAATGTGGTGTGCGCGCAGAAAAAGCATCAACAAATTCCGCTGGCAAACGTCTTTTCAGAAAAAGGGGGGCGGCGGATGTCTTCTTGCGCGCGCGGCGCCGGACATTCGCGTTGCGCATACAAAGAAATGCCATTTCCGATCAAGGTCTGCGTCATCTGTTCAAGAGAGTTCGAGCTCCGGCCCGACAAGCCGGGCTTTGCCAATCGCTGTCCCAGTTGCAGCGAACCGGATGCCGAAGAGCCTCCGGCCGATCATTCTTTTGGCCCCATCGAGCGCAAGGTGCGGCATGAGGTGGACGCTGCCCGCCGCCGCGCCATGCGCGATCTGCTCTACCGCAAAGACGTCTGATCCTTCGGCCAGCCTCGCGCTCAGGCGTTGTTCTTGTCGAGCCAGTAATCGAAGCCGTCCACAATGGCCATCAGCGCCGCCTGGTTCATGTCGCTGCTCACACCAGCGGTTACCCATGGCTCGTGTCCGTCGGCATGGAAACTGACGGTGACGCGCACATAGGCCGCCGAGTCGTGGGCCGAAACGTCGATGGCGCGCACGCTAAAGGTGCCCAGGTGCATCTTGGCCAGCGCCGGATACCACTTTTCCAGCTCGCGGCGCATGGCCTTGGTAAGCGCATCCACGGGTCCGGCGCCCTCGGCGCGTGTGGTGGTCACCGCCGAATCGCCGATGGAGAGCGTCATGAAGGCCTGCACAAAGCGGTTGCCCGTCTCGTCCGACTCATCGAAAACACGCCAGCTGCGGATGCCGAAGCGGTTGCGCAGCGTCTTGCGTATGCGCATGCAGGCCAGCACAAACGAGGTTTCGCTGGTGGTAAAGCCGCCGCCCTCAATCATGGGCAGGGCGGTATCCATCAGCGTCTGGGCCTCGACGGAGTTCAGCGGCACGCCCAGCGCCTCAGAGAGCAGCACAATGTTGGCGCGGCCCGACTGGCCGTTGACGCCAATCACGGGCGTGGCGCCAATGCGCGCCGGATCGCACCACAGATAGGCGCCAGGGTTCTTTTTCTCGCTGCTGCCGTGCATGCCCGCCCAAGTGCCAAAGGCTCCCGGGCCCACGATGGGCGTTCCGTGCGGAGCCTCCAGGCCGAAGGCTGCGTACGCCGCATGTGCCAGGCTGGTCAACCCGGCCAGCGCCTCGGGCGCCACAAACTCCGCCTCGCCCCGCAACTGCATGCCTCCCACCAGCGTGGTCAGGTTCACGTTGCCGCAGCGCTCGCCGGTGCCCAGCAGTGTGCCTTGTACCTGAACCGCGCCGGCCAGGATCGCCGCCCGCGAGTTGGCCACGCCCAATCCACGATCGGTGTGACCGTGGAAACCGAAATGCGCCTGGGGATAGGCTTGCGTAAGCGCGCCGAAGGTCCGCGCCACTTCTTCCGGACTGGCGCCGCCGGTGGTGTCGCAAACAATCAGCCGTTCCGCTTTTTGCTGCGCGCATTGCGCCACCATCTGGTGAAAGTAGTCCAGGGTGCGTTGCCGGAAATCGGCATCGCATGGAAGGCCGCTTTCGCGGCGGCCGCAGGCCGCATCCATGGCATGTTCCAGATCCACCAGCACCCGGAGCCCCTGGTCCTGCAGAAAGGCGACGGTCTCATATGCCATCAGCAGGTTCTCTTCCGGCGTTGTCCCGAGCGACTTCATCACGTCGAGCAGGCGCGACTTGACCACCACCACGGCCACGGGCACACGCTTCTTGCGGCTGACAATAAACTGCGCGTCGGGCCAGTCCTGGACCCGCATGCCGCGGCCCCGCGTGCGTCCAAAGAGCGCCAGGTCCAGCGTCCCGGTGTCCACCGTGTTCAGCGCCGCGGTCAAATCCTCGACAAAGCGATTGGCGCCCGCGAATCCAATCTCCGCAAAGCGAATTCCGAAAGAGGCCATGCGCTGCAGCAGCAGGACGGCATTGGGCACGGATATTTCAAGGTTCGGCTGCTGCAGCCCGTCGCGCAGGCTGGTGTCGAACAGCTCAATTCGTTGGGATAGAACTTGGCTCATCTCTTCTTCTTCATGCAGGTTGCGGTTGTGGAGGTAGCGGGGAAGGACGGTTGCGAAGCAGTCCCCTGCCTTTCATCATATCGCTTCGCCGCGTCTGCGAGCGGCAAGCCGGCAACAGCTCTGGGCCGCCGTTACCACCTAATTCGCGTTTCGCGCATCTTTACAACTATGAGCATGGAGAAAGCCACCTTCGGCGCGGGCTGTTTCTGGGGCGTGGAAGCCGCCCTGGCCGCACTGCCCGGGGTCGTCGCAACGGCCGTCGGTTATGAGGGCGGCAGCCTCGACCGGCCCACCTACAAGGACGTCTGCACCGATCGCACCGGCCACGCCGAAGTTGTGGAACTGGACTTCGACCCGGAGCGCATCAGCTACGAACAGCTCCTCGATGACTTCTTTTCCTTGCACGACCCCACGACCTTCAACCGCCAGGGCCCCGACTGGGGCACGCAGTACCGCTCGATCATCTTTTTCCACTCCCCCGAGCAGGAAAGACAGGCGCGTGCCAAAATCGACCAGCTCACGGCCGAGGGCCGCTTCAAGCCCAAGCGCATTGTCACGCTGGTCGAGCCTGCCCAGACCTTCTGGCGCGCCGAGGAGTATCACCAGCGCTACCTGCAAAAGCGCGGGCTGGCGAGCTGCCATATCTGACGGTGCAGCCGGGCCGGCTCTGCAAGATTAACTTTGGTTTCCCGGCAAGACGCCGCCTTCGGCGCATGGCCGCATCCTCTGACCCGGCTGGCGGTTTCTATTCCGTCCAGCGCCGCATGATCAGCGTGGCGTTAATGCCGCCGAATCCGAAGGAATTCGACAGCGCAATGTCAAAGCTGTGCGCCACGGCCTGGTTGGGCACGTAGTCCAGGCGGCACTGCGGATCCGGTTCCACCAGGTTGGTCGTCGGCGGCAGCATCTGGTTCTGGAGCGCCAGCACCGTGATGCCCGCTTCCAGTCCTCCCGCGCCGCCCAGCAGGTGCCCGTGCATGCTCTTGGTCCCGCTGATCTTCAGCCGGTGGCTCAGCGCGTGCTCGCCAAACACCGCCTCAATCGCCTGCGACTCGTTTCCGTCGCCCGCCGGCGTCGAGGTTGCGTGCGCGTTGATGTAGCCCACCTCTTCGGGCTTGATTCCCGCATCCTTCAGCGCCGCGCGCATGCTTCGCTGAGCGCCCGCGCCCTCCGGCGCAAGAGCTGTCATGTGGTAGGCGTCCGCGCTCATCCCGTAGCCGATCACCTCGGCCAGAATCTTCGCGCCGCGCGCCCGCGCAAACTCCAACTCTTCCAGAATCAGAATGCCCGCGCCTTCACCGATCACAAATCCGTCGCGGTCCTTGTCGAACGGCCGGCTGGCGTGGGTGGGATCGTCGTTGCGGGTTGAAAGCGCCCGCATCGATGCAAAGCCGCCCACCGAAAGCGGCGTCACCGCCGCTTCAGCTCCGCCCGCGATCATCGCGTCCGCATCCCCGTGCAGGATCATGCGCACCGAGTCGCCAATCGAGTTGGCCGAGGTGGCGCAGGCCGTGGCCGTGGCCGAAATCGGCCCCTTGGCCCCGTAGCGGATGCTCAACTGCCCCGCCGCCATGTTCACAATGGCCGCGGGAATAAAGAAGGGAGAGATCTTGCGCGGCCCGCCCTGCAGCAGATTCGAGTGCTCGCGCTCGATAATCTCGAATCCGCCGATTCCAGAGCCAATGAAGATGCCGACCCGGTCTTCGTTCTCCGGCGTAATCTTCAGGCCCGACTGCGCCATCGCTTCCTGCGTGGCTGCAAACGCAAAGTGGATGAAGCGCCCCATCTTGCGCGCTTCTTTTTTGTCCACAAAGTTCAGCGGATCGAAGTTTTTCACTTCGGCCGCGAACGTAACTGGGAAGCCCGTGGTGTCAAACCCCTGGATGGGACCCATCCCGCTGGTCCCCGCCATCAGCTCCTGCCACACCACGGGAGCGGTATTGCCCACCCCGCATACCAGCCCAAGGCCGGTGATAACCACTCTGCGCTTCACAGGCTACTTGGCGCCTTTCTTCTCATTCTTCTCGATGTACTCGATCGCGTCCTTCACCGTCTTGATCTTCTCGGCGTCTTCGTCGGGAATCTCCAGGTCAAAGGCCTCTTCAAACTGCATCACCAGCTCCACCACGTCCAGCGAATCCGCGCCCAGGTCTTCCTGGAAGCTCGCGCCGGGGGTCACTTCGGCCTCATCCACCTGCAACTGCTCAACGATGATCTGTTTTACCTTTTCTTCAACGGCCATGCGTAGTTCTCCTCATTTCCGGTTCGATAACCGGACATCTTTCCGGGGCAAGGCTGGCTTGCTCTCCGCCTGCCTACAATACCGGCCCACGGCAGGGATATACAACCCTCGCGCCAAAAAATTACGCAAGGCCCGGAAATTCAAGTCTAAAGGGCCGCCGAAGGCATGTAAAGGCGCGCCGCGGCGGAAGTTGAAACCGCGGATTTCAGCCCCATCCCCGCTTCCCGATTTTGGCGGCCGCGCCTCATCCTTGCGCGATCCGCCGCGGCGGGTACAAGAACGGGATGTTGCGCGCTGCCATGCCCTCGCCCTCACCTTCCACGCGAACCGTCTATACCTGCACCAGACGCGCCTCCAGAAAAGCAGCGCCAATCCCTCGCCGGCAAGCGTACATTAGGCGAAGGAGAGAAAGTCAATGCTGGACCTGTTTCTCGGCGTCGCTGCCGTCTGTGTGGGCATCGTTCTCGGCTTTTTCCTGAAGTCTGCTTCCGCCAAAGCCGAAAAAAACTTGCTCGATCAGCGCGCGCTGGAGCTTGCGAACGAGTTGGCCGCCGCCCGCGCCACACTGGCCCAGGCGCAGGCCGCCGCCGACGCCCGCGCCGGCTTTGAGCCCCTGGCCGCCGAGCGCGAAAGGACCATCGCGCGCCTCGAACAGGAGTGCGCCGCCCTCCGCTCCGCCCTCCAGGACAAAAATGAGCAGGCCGCCCAGGCCAACAACACCATCGCCGCGCTCAACACCCGCCTTGAAAACGAGCAGAAGAACATCGCCGAAAAGATCACCCTTCTCGATCAGGCCCGTCAGGCCCTCGCCAACCAGTTTGAGGCCCTCGCCGGCGGCATCCTCGAGCAAAAATCCAAAATCTTCTCAGAAAGCAGTCAGAAAGAGCTCGGCACGCTCCTCACTCCGCTGCGCGAGCAGATCGAACAATTCCGCAAGAAGGTTGAAGAAGCTCAGTCCGACTCCAAAACCGGCGTCACCCGGCTCGAAACCCTCATCGGCTCTCTCGGCACGCTCAATCAGCAGCTCACCGAAGAGGCCCGCAACCTGACCACAGCCCTGCGCGGCTCCTCCAAAGCGCAGGGCGACTGGGGCGAATTCATCCTCCGCGACCTGCTTGAAAAAGCCGGCCTTCGCGAGGGCGAGCAGTACACCTTTCAGGAGCGGTTCGAGTCCGCCGCCGAGGACGGCGGCCGCAAAACCTCCATCACCGATGTCGTGGTCTCGCTGCCGGGCGGCCGCACGCTCATCATCGACTCCAAGGTCTCTCTCAACGCCTATGCCGACTCCGTCAACGCCTCAACGGACGACGGCCGCGGCACCGCCCTCAAACGCCACCTGGCCAGCGTCCGCGCTCATGTGGACGAGCTCGCCGCCCGCCGTTACCACAAGCTGCCCGGCCTGGAAACGCCCGATTTTGTCGTCATGTTCATTCCCATCGAGCCGGCCTTCATCTCCGCCCTCCAGCAGGACTCGGCCCTGTGGCGCTACGCCTACGAGAAGGAAATTCTCCTCGTCGGTCCCACCACGCTCCTCTTCGTCATCCGCATCGTCGACAACCTGTGGCAGCAGGAGCAGCAGGCCCGCAGTGTGCAGGATGTGATGAACCGCGGCGCCGAACTCTACGACAAGTTCGCCGGCTTTGTCTCCGATCTCGAAGCCGTGGGCAAAAGCCTGCGCGGCGCCGACCAGAGTTACTCCAGCGCCATGAAGAAACTCAGCGAAGGCCGCGGTAACCTCGTCCGCCAGGCCGAAATGCTCAAGCAGTTAGGCATCCGCAGCCATAAACAACTCCCCCGCACCCTTCTGGACCGCGCCGGCGTGGACGAGGACGAAGCCACGAAGCCACCTCTCGCCCTCGCCGCCAGCGCCAGCGAAAACGATGGGCAGGGGAAAGAATAGCAAGTCTTGGCCTGCATTCCAGGGCGTACAGCGCTGGCAGCTTGCCCGTCAGCTCCTCGGCGCCACCCGGATATGCAGCTCCTTGAGCTGCTGCTCGCTCACCGCCGTGGGCGCCTCTGCCATCAGGTCAATCGCCTTGGCTGTCTTCGGGAAGGCAATCACCTCCCGCAAGCTCGGCGCCCCCGCCAGCAGCATCACAATCCGGTCCAGCCCCAGCGCGATCCCGCCATGCGGCGGCGTCCCATACTCGAGCGCATCCAGGAAGAACCCGAACCGCGCCTTGGCCTCGGCGTCGCTGATGCCCAGCGAGGCAAAGATTTGCTGCTGCACGTCCTTGCGGTGAATCCGGATCGACCCCGACCCCAGCTCCAGCCCGTTCATCGCCAGGTCGTAGCAGTTGGCCCGCACACTGGCCGGATCGCTCACCAGGTTTGCCATATCTGCTTCAAACGGCGCCGTGAACGGATGGTGCGCCGGCACCCACTTCGCCGCCGCCAGGTCGTACTCGAACATCGGAAAATCTGTCAGCCAGATCGGATGAAACGCACTCGACCCATCCACCAGATTCGCTCCATCCACCGGGCCCGCCGTCCCGCGCGCGTGCGCCGCTTCCACCGCCGCCTCGGTCACGCGGAAGGCCCCATGACGGTCGGCATACTTCTTTGCCAGCTCGCCGCGGAAGTTGCCCGCCGCGGCATACACATTGATCTCCCGCTCGCTCAGCCGCCCCGGGAACTTGGTGTCGCTGGCCTTGATATGGTGCGCCGGGTCGCCCGCCACCACGATCGTAAAGTCGCCTTCTTCGGCGCCGCACAGCTCCCGCACCTTCGCTGCCGGCTCCGGAAAGCCCTTCGCCAGCCGCTTGAAGTCGTCGATAAACTTCGCGCCCTTCTTCTGGTCAAACAGAGGATGGTTCTCTTCGCGTTCCTTGCGGCTCAGCTCGCCCACCTTGGGAATGCGCAGCGCCACCACCGGTAGCGCCGCATCCATTTGCAGCGCCGCCAGCGCCTCATCGGTAAACGCCGCCCGCACATCCGTCAGCCCCGGCAGCCGCAAGTCCGGCTTGTCCGTTCCATACTGTCGCATGGACTCGTCGTAGCTGATCCGCGGGAACGGCGTCGGCAACTTCACCCCTGCCGCGGCAAATCCCGCCGCCAGAAACTGCTCCACCACGCCAAACACCGTCTCCTGCCGCGGAAAGCTCATCTCCAGGTCTACCTGCGTAAACTCGAGCTGCCGGTCCGCCCGCAAATCCTCGTCGCGGAAGCACCGCGCAATCTGGAAGTACCGGTCGAAGCCTGAGATCATCAGAATCTGCTTGAAGATCTGTGGCGACTGCGGCAGTGCATAAAACTCCCCCGCATGCACCCGGCTCGGCACCAGAAAGTCCCGCGCCCCCTCCGGCGTGCTCTTGGTCAGGATCGGCGTCTCGATCTCCAGAAATCCCTGCCTGCTCAGGCTCTCGCGAATGGCCAGCGTAATCTCGTGCCGCAGCCTGAAGTTCCGCTGCATCTCCGCACGCCGCAGGTCCACGTAGCGGTACTTCAGCCGCACCTCCTCGTTCTGGATCGCCTCTTCCGCCGGCGAAAACGGCGCCAGCCGCGTGTCGTTCAGCACCCGCAGCTCCGTCGCCTCGATCTCGATCTCCCCGGTCTCCATCTTGGGATTGATGGCGTCCTTGTCCCGCAGCCGCACCTTGCCCACTGCCGCCACCACGTACTCCGGCCGCACCTGTTCGCCCTTGGCGTGGCCGTCCGGGGTCAGTTCCTTGTCCAGCACGATCTGCGCAATCCCGGAGCGGTCCCTTAAATCGAGAAAGATCAGGTTGCCATGGTCGCGCCGCCGGTTCACCCAGCCCATCAAAACCACCTGCTGCCCGGCATGAGCCGCGCGCAGCTCGCCGCATCGATGCGTCCGTTCGAGATTGCCTAGAAAGTCGAGTGACATACGATTCGATTGTAATGGAACGAGTTCGGCGCTGGGCCGACAAGCTTACAGGGGTGGATTGACCTTTTCCATCCCGCCAGGGACGGCGCTATGATTACCCGCAAGGAGAGCGAGATGGCCGCTGCGCCGAATTTTGTGCCCCTCGAAGAGTATCTCCGGAGCTCCTACTCGCCTGACGCCGAGTACATTGAGGGGCAGATCGTGGAGAGGGAGAGCACGATGGGAGAGAACGATCACTCCGCATGGCAGAAGGCGCTTGTGGTCTGGCTTGAGATGCAAGCCGCGCGCGCGGGAATCCGTGTGCGGCCGGGACTGCGCGTGCAGGTGGATACCTACGGCTTTCTGATTCCCGACATTACGCTCCTCGACCGCTCGCGGCCGACCGAGCCCATTGCCACGCATCCGCCGATTGCGGTGATCGAAGTTCTCTCGCCCGCCGACCAGGTGGGCCGGTTGATGAAGAAGGGCGAGCGTTACGAAAAGATGGGCATTCGCACCATTCTCATCGTCGATCCCGAGGGCCCGGCATACCGGTTTCGCGAGGGGAAGCTTGAGCCGCTGGCGGAACGGGCGTTTACGCTGGAAGGCAGCCAGGCGCGGTTCGATCTGGACGAAATTGCGAAGCTGGTGGATTGAGCGGGCACCCGACAGCTACTTCTTCGTTCATTCAGCCCAACTATGGCGGCATTCGTCGATGTATTTCGCGGCCAGCTTCCATTCTGTAGCATCAAGCATCTTACGTTCCTTCACCACCTGTACGCGGAAGTTGTTCAGCGTTTGCATCCGATTGGAAAGGCTCGATGGGACTCGGCCTTCGTGCTTCAATCGAGAAACCCGGGCTGCAAATGGCTCCTTTGAGTGCGAGATGTTCTCAACTCGATCCAAGAAACTGGCAGCGTCGAAAAGCCACTGCGAGAGAACATCCGTCTGTTCCTGGAGGTCGGGCAGCAGATCGGGTGGCCGATCAACATCCTCATCGGCCTTAAGGAAATTGAGTACTTTTTCAACCCCATGCTTTTTCGCCGCGCAGCTCCCGAGCTTCCTCGCAATGCGTCCTTCCGCTTCCAGTCGGCGACATATCTGATTTACTTGTTGCCGCGGATGAACATCGGCCATTCTCTCCAGGCAATCGTCACAGATGCCACTGCTTGGCACTTGCCTGGAAACGACACCGAAAATCTTCTCAATGTTGGTCACGAGAATAGCCCAATCGTCTTCCGGATCTCAGCAGTCCGGCTGCGACAAAAACCCTGCCAGCTCCGCGCGAGGAACCTTGGTCTGCATCCCAGTAGAGAAGTTCTTCACTGTCAGCATACCGGATTGCAGCTCGTCCTCGCCCAGGATCACCATCTGCCGCGCCGTCTTGTCCGCGGCTTCGAACGACTTCTTCAGCCGGAAGCTCCCCTCGCCCAGCTCCACCCACAGCCCCAGGTGGCGCAGCTCCCGCGCCAGTTGCAGGGCCGCCGCATTCATCGTCTCGCCCAGCGGCGCCACGTACGCATCCGCCAGCGGAGCCTTGGCCGCCTCCTGCGCCAGCAGCGTCAGCGCCAGCCGGTCCTCGCCCATGGCAAAGCCAATCCCCGGAGCCTTCGGCCCCCCGATCGCCTCGCTCAGCCCGTCGTAGCGTCCGCCGCCCAGCAGCGCGTTCTGCGCGCCCAGCCCTCCATGCGTGAACTCAAACGTCGTCCGCGTGTAGTAGTCCAGCCCCCGCACCAGCCGGTGATTCCGCCGGTAAGGCACATACGCCGCGTCCAGCGCCGCCGTCACCGCCGCAAAGTGTCTTTCGGACTCTTGGTCAAGATGGTCGGCGATGCGAGGCAGAGCGTCGATGATGGGCTGGTCCTCGGGCACCTTGCAGTCCAGCACCCGCAACGGATTGGTCACCGCCCGCCGCTGGCAGTCAGGACACATCTGGGAGACGACCGGCGCCAGAGCCTCCCGAAGCGCCTGATTGTAACGTCCGCGGTCGGCGGAAGACCCCACCGAGTTCAGTTCCAGCGTCCACCCCGTAATCCCCAGCTCGTCCAGCAGCGTTGCCAGCATCTCCAGCACTTCCGCATCGCGCAGCGGACTTTCGCTGCCCGCCGAGGGCGGCCCAATCACCTCCGCCCCGATCTGGTAGAACTGCCGGTACCGTCCCTTCTGCGGCCGCTCCCGCCGGAACTGCGGCCCGATGTAGTAGAGCTTCTGCAACTGCCCCGTCTCGCCCAGTTGGTGCTCGATGTACGCCCGCACCACTCCCGCCGTGTTCTCCGGCCGCAAGGTCAGCGACTGCGTCTTCTCGCTTGCCGCCCGCGCCCGGTCCTCCCACGTATACATCTCCTTCGACACAATGTCGGTCTCTTCGCCCACACCGCGCGCAAACAGGCTGGTCTCCTCGAAGACCGGCGTCCGAATCTCGCCAAAGTTGTAGCGGGCAAACACCGCCCGCGCCGTAGCCTCAATCCGGTTCCACAGCGCCGTCTCCGGCGGCAAAAGATCGCGCGTTCCGCGCACAGCTTTCAGGGTGGCCATATCTTCTTTAGTGTAAACGTGTAAAGGAAGCAGGTCGCAGCCAGGGAAGCAGGTCGCAGCCAGGGAAGCAGGTCGCAGTCAGGAAAGACGCGACCACTCTGCGACGATTTCGCCTCGGTCAGTCTGTCTGCCTTCCAATCACGGCTCTGGTTACCATTTCAAAGAGTTCTTGTGCGTTGTTCGTGCAGCCTTGACCGCCATGTTCGCGGGTTTCGCGCTTATGCTCGGGAGCATTCGATGCAGCGTAAAAGAAAAGTGGGGTTTTGTCCCCTTCTTTTCGCAATCGATCGAGAAGAACATAGCCCTCTCGCGGTCCTTCGCGACGGCCCATGTCTGAGATTATTGCTGCGTATTTCGTCTGCGCAAGCCGTTCAAAGGCCTCGTCGGTCGAGAGTGCCAAACTGAACCGAAGGCCCATGCCTTCGAATGCTTGCCGAGCATATACGTTATTCTCTGGGCGATCATCTACCCACAAAATGTGGTTTCTCCAACCGTCGCCGCTTCCCACACGCGCTGGTCCTACAGCATGCACCACTTCGACAATCTTGTTTAGCTCCGCCGCGGATGTCGGAGTATCGCTCTTGGCAGTTGCGGCAGTGAGGGATGCGACTACTGCCATTTGCATCTTCACATAGTTATCCTCGTTCTTGAAATCGCTCGGAGCGAATAGCTTTCCGCTGTGTTTGCTAACGAGCCAAGCAAAGACAGCTAAGACGAGCACGGGAAAGGTAATGAGAAAGTAAATTAGAGGAATTCGTTCGGATGCGGTAAACGATCCTGCAAAGGCAGTCACTAAAGAGGCAAATCCATACACCAGCACGATGAAGAGCGCGATGATACCTAGAGGGTTTCGGGCAAGGGATTTAGCGGTGTCTCCGAAGCTCTTAGTCTGATCGTTCATCGGAAATCTTCCTCGTGACCGATAAGTGCCGGTGTATGGTTGGCAAAAGCGGCTGAAGTGGAGCGGGGGACATTCGTCGTTAGCGACGGGGTCAGCGAACGCAACAATTTTAGTCACTCCTCGTATCTTGAACAACGTATCTTTGCTTCCTGCCAGCTATGCCCTACGCTTAATCGACCTCAAGAGCGCACGGTCAATCCGCGTCTGCCACCCTGGTCCACCTGCCTTGAAATGTTCGATCACATCCGAAGAGAGCCGCAGCGACACAAGCTTCTTTGTCGGCGCCTTCTGCGGCCCGCGCTTGCCCCGCCGCGCCACCCTGCCGTCGCGAATCAGGTCGGCCCGGGCAAACCACGTGCGAGTCGCTTCGGCATCGTTCGGGTCATAGGGACCATCCCCGGACTCGTAGGGAATTGTGTCACCCTCTTTGCGGCCGAGAACCCGCTTCCAGTCTGTCTCACTGCGAGTCTTGTTCATACTGTTCGCGCTCCTCTCGCGATGCGGGCCGGAACGAAATCACTCTGACATCCTCTCCGCGATAGGTGTAGATGAGCGTCAGCACCCTGCCATGAATCACAGCCATCGCAAGATCCATCAACCTGCGTTCGTCTTTGCCGCTGCTCTCATACGTGCATTTGTCGGGATTTTCATAGACAAGATGGGCATCCTTGAAGTCGAGCCCGTGCTTCTTCAAATGGGACTCCCGCTTTGCCTCGTCCCAAACGAACACGATTTAATCGTAGATACAATATATGTGATCTGCAAGCGAAATCTACACGGCCAAAGCTATACGATTCTGCAAATTCCCCATCCCCAGCGCGTCTCCGCCCGCATCTCCGGGCAAACCAGCCTGAAAATGTCGACCGGCACTCATCCTGCGCGCTGCTTGGCAAGCCGGGTCAGTACCTGGATAGAAAATGCCGGTGCCGCCGCCGCACCACATAATGCCCCACCAGCCATCCCACCGCGCTTCCCACCAGCACATCCGACGGAAAATGTTCCTGCCCCATCACCCGCGTCAGGCTTACCCCCGTCGCCGCCGAATACACAAAGATCTGCGTCCACGGCGACCGGTACTCGCCAGCAATCGACGCCGCCGCCGCCCACGCCAGCGTGGCATGCGCTGACGGAAACGACGAGTCCGCGCCCGCGCTCGACTGAAAGAATCGTCCCCGCGCGCTGTCCGCCGTCGGCCGCTCGCGCCAGAAGGCCAGCTTCATGGCCTCTTCCACCACCAGGCCGTCCACCAGCGCCTCGCTGCTCAGGATGCCCGTCTCCCGCGCCTTTTCGTTCTGTTTCAGATGTCCATAGCCGAACAGCGCCACCGGCGCGGCAACCAACCCGCCAATCAGCGCGTTCGAGGCGTTGATGCTGTCCTGGTTGAAGCTCGCGTTGCTGGAAACCACGTTCCGCATCGCCCGGTGATCGCTCGCAATCGCCGCGCCCGTGGCCAGCGCCAGCGGCGCCAGCCACAGCGCATCCCGTCCGCGCAGCCGCGCCGGGCTTGTCCAGATGGCGCGCTGATCCTCAAAAACGTGTCGCGGCGAGTTGCGCGCCGTCACCGCGTCGCGCGCTTGTTGCTGCGGCTGGGGCGCATCCGGCAGCGCCGCTGCTTGCGCGACCGCCGGCCGGCCCGCGCCCGCCAGCAGCGCGACGCCCAGGATCGCGCCCATCCCGCGCCACAATCCCGGTCTTCTGTCAGAACCTTTTGCTCTTTCTTCCATCGCCATCCTGCCGCCGCGGCGCCATGCGCCTTCATCCCCGGCCTTGTTCCTTCAGAAAGACCTCCACGTAATCCAGGTAGTTTCTGGCGTATTCCAGAATCAGCTCCCGGTCCTTTTCGCCCAGTTCACGCCGCATCTTGGCCGGAACCCCCGCCCACAGCGTCCGCGGCGGCACTATCGTCCCTTCCGGCACCACTGCCCCCGCCGCGATAATGCAGCCCGTGCCAACGCGGGCGCCGTTCAGCACCCTCGCGCCCATCCCGATCACCACCTCGTCTTCCACCACACATCCATGCACCGTGGCGTTATGCCCGATCGTCACCCAGTCGCCCACCATCACCGGGTACTTGTAGCGCTGCCCGTGCAGCACCGCGCAATCCTGCACATTCGAGTTCGCCCCCACCCGGATTGCGTTCACGTCCCCGCGCAGCACCGCGTTCATCCATGCCGACGACCGCTCTCCCATCGTCACATCACCGATCAGTTGTGCCGAAACATCGATGTAGCAACTGGCCGGGGCCTGCGGATACCGCCCCTGGTAACTACGCATCATCTGTCGTCTCCTCCTCGCGGGCTGCATCTCTCCCGCCGCCGGCTTCCCCGGCGTTTTCTCATGAGTCTAGTCCATCCGGCCCGCCGCCCTTTCGCTGCGTCTTGCCTTTTGCCTGCCGGCATGGCCTTTTCTGGCCCCGCCCCCACCCGGCAGGCCCAATACGGCGCCGCTTCCGCCCGCAATGCCGCCCCGCCATTACCCAATCCCCGGCAATTCCAGTATCATGAAAAGTGCCCGTTGGCAGGTTGGGAGGTGGGTTCGGTTGGCTGAAGTTCGTGTCCAGGAGGGGGAACCCCTCGAAAACGCGTTGCGCCGGTTCAAGCGCAAGGTCCAGCAGGAGGACATCATCAAGGAAGTCAAGCGTCACTCCTACTACCTGAAGCCCGGCGAAAAAAAACGCGTCAAGGCCGCTCTGGCCCGCAAGCGCAATCGCAAAAAGGCTCGCAAGGAACAGGAATAAATCCGTTTTTAGAGCCGTTTTTTTTGACACCCAGGCGCGGCGGAAAGCAACTTCCCCGGGAAGAAGCGATCCGCCGCTTCCTTTTTGCCTTTTTTCAGGAGAAAACCTCTCCAGCCCTCCAGCGCTCACGCGCGGAGGAGTCCCGGATTGGCGGTCCGCACGCGGAATCCTGCGAACAATCCGCACGCGCTGCGCTCTTACCCCGGATGCGCACCGCGCCTGGAGCGATGAATTTCGTTTCTTACGGCTGACGGCAACATCTCTTTCGCTGCGTTAGCTCTTTGCCCGCTTGTAAAACGGAATCGCCGTCTGCCTGGCCCGCACGCGGTTGCCGCGCACCTCCACCAGCACTTCCTCGCCGCTTGCCGCCACGGCCGCCGGCACCAGCGCAAAGGCGATATTCGACTTGAGGAACGGCGCCGGCGAGCCGGAGGTGATCCGCCCGATGGCTTCCCCCGCAAGCGAAAGCACGGGGTAGCCGTCGCGTCCGATCCCCCGCTCCACCATCTCCAAACCCACAATCTTTCGCTTTGGCCCGCCGGCCGCCTTCACCCCCAGCAGCGCGTCCCGCCCAATAAACGGGCCCTTCTCCAGCTTCAGCCAGCGATCCACAGGCGACTCCAGCACATGGATCGACTCGGATATCTCGTGTCCGTAGAGCGGCATCCCCGCCTCGAGCCGAAGCGTGTTGCGCGCCCCCAGGCCGCACGGCCTGATGCCGAACTCGGCGCCCGCCTCCAGCAGCGCGTTCCACACCTTCACCGCCGTTGCCTCGTCTGGCGGCAGGTACACCTCGAACCCGTCCTCGCCCGAGTAACCCGTGCGCGCTATCAGAACATCGGGAATTCCGCACACCTCTCCCGAGGTGAACCAATAATTCCGGATGGCGCCCAAGTCCACCGGGGTGAGCTTTTGCAGCGTGGCAAGCGCCCGCGGTCCCTGCACGGCCAGTTGTGAATAGCGGCTCGACTCGTCGCCGATCTCCACCCCGGGCCACGCGCCCACCTGCTGGCGGATCCAGGCAATATCCTTGTCCTTGGTCCCCGCGTTTACCACGAGCAGATAGTCGCCCTCGTTCATCCGGTGCACCAGGATGTCGTCCACGAAGGTTCCCTCCGGCGTCAGCAGCGCCGAGTAGTGCGCCTGCCCATCCTTGAGCCGGCTCGCGTCATTCATGGCGATCTGCTGCACCGCTGCCAGCGCTCCTGGGCCGCGGAAGCGAATCTCGCCCATGTGGCTCACGTCAAACAGCCCCACACCGGTGCGCACCGCCATGTGTTCGGCAATCAGCCCGCCGCCCGGGCCCGGATACTCGACCGGCATCTCCCATCCGCCAAAATCCACCATGCGGGCCTTGAGCGTGCGGTGCGTGGCGTTCAGCGCCGTCTTTTTCAGCGGTGCTTCGGCAAGCGTCGTCATTTCTGTTCCTTTCCAACCCCGTTTTAGTACCCTGCATACGATAGGCACAGAGTCGCGGCCGGGTCAATCGCCGCTCCTGGCTCCGCGCCATTCTCGAAACGCGGAGACTCGCCATGAATCAGGTCCGCGGAATCCTGCTGCTCGCGGCCGGTGTCTTTGCCCTTGTCCGCGGCTGGCAACTGCACCATGGCTCCATGGCTGTTTGGGCCTGGGTTCTTGGTTTCGTGGCTATCGCCCTCGGCATTTGGCGCATCACGCGCAAGCCGCCGCATCCGTTGAACTAAGCCCCCTCCTTCCGGGGGCTTTCTGGCCCTGCCCTTTGCCTCATCGGTTCGCTGCCGGGTTTGTCTTGCCGGCGCCGATTTCGCTCTTGCCTTGCCACTACGATCTGCGGTACAACGCACTCGACTGCGCTGCCTCGTCCGGCCGGCTTTTCCCGCAAAGGAATCCTCCGGGGGGGCAGGCTGGGTTACCGGCGCCGCCCTTGCCGGCCAGACTGACCCGGGCAGCGCCAGAGTGAGGAGGATCGTATGTTTATCGCGGATCCAATCGCCCTGCTGCCGGCAGCCTTTTCCTCAACATGGCTCTTCCTGGCCTCGCTGTCCGCCTCCACCCTTGTCTGGGGCATGCTGGCCATCGTCTCCGCCGGTGCGCTCCTCTGGTCTTTGGTCTGGAGCCGTCACGTACAGCCGCCCCAACCGCACAAAAGACCACGCCTTCCCAGACTTCACCCGTGAGCCGCCAAAGGCCTTCGCTTCCTCCCGGTGAAGCGCGAAGAACGAACGGTGACCTGCCGCCCGGAAAGAAAGCGAGAGATGGTTCCTCACTTCTTTCGCGCCCGCCAGAAGGAGGTTACGCCCAGGTAGAGAAACACCACGACCACCCCCAGCGTGAGCAGAAACATCCGATGTTCCGGTCCGTGCTCCCAACTGGCCCGCATGCGCCACAGGTTGGGCGCAAACACAATCACCGGCAGCAGGAAGAAAACGCCGGTAACCTCAAGCCACACAATGCTTCCCACGCGCCGGAAGGGTTTCAGAAATCCACCAACCCCCCGGGCCACATTCTTGCTCGTGAGCCCAGCGGCTTGTCCGGCCGCGCGGCTCTGCGCGGTGGTGGGCATGGCCACGCGTGGCAGGCTGGCCGCCGCATGCGATCCCGCCAGCCGCCGACCGGCTACCCGGCCTGCAACCCGCAGCCCGATGCCCATCACCCGCCCTATGACGTAGGGTTTCATCTCGCTTATGATGGTAGCAGCGACGTTGCGAAAACGGCTGCAATCACGCCATTTTGGCTGATGGTTCGTTGCCCCGTTCCGCCGCCGGAAGTAACGTAGATCAATCGAAAGCCGCTTCCCGCGCATATTCCAGGCGCTGGCCGCCGCTCCCGGAGGTTTTCTATGACATCGCGCCTGCGTGAGTTGATTCAGCAACTGGGAGAGGCCATCCACGAGTCAGTGGTCGAAAGCGAGCAGATCGCCGGCGTGGTCCAGAACATCCGTCAATACGGCTTCGATGTTCTCCTCATGCTCGAAGCCACCATCGGCCTCAACGAAGTCTCCTCAAAAGACACCCCCCATGATGCCGACGAAGAGCCCTCTCAGGAGCCCGCCCAGGACTCGCCCTTTACCCAGAACGATCTCCACTTCCTCCGCTCCCTGCGCATCTCGGTGCAAGGCGAGGGAGAAGAAGGCAGACACAACATCTCCGGCGAAGGCGATCACCAAGACCGCGGCGGCTCGGAAGCCTCCTGATTCGCCCGCCTCTTGCGCGGCGACACCGGCGGAAGAGCCCGTTTATGGCTCTCCGCGCCTCCCTTTGGCCTTCATGCCAAATTGCTACCGGGGCATCACCGGCAGCACCAGCGCGCTGGGATGCGTGTGATCGTGGACGATGATGTTGGCGGCCTGGACGAAGGCGGAGCTGGTGGCGCCGTCCTTGCCGGTATTCAGGTTGCGGTCGAAGCGGGGGAAGTTGCTGCTGGATACCTCCAGCCGGATGCGGTGGCCTTTGAGGAAGACGTTGCCGGTGGACCACATATCAATGGTGAAGTGATAGACGGCGCCGGGCTTGAGCAGCCTGGGCTCGCGGGTGGATTCCCGATAGCGGGCGCGGACGATGCCCTCGGTAAGGTTGCGGGCAAAGCCGTCCGGAGACACGTCAACCAGCTTGGCGGTGAAATCGGTATCGACGGCGGAGGATTTGGCCCACAGGTCGAGACTGACCGGGCCGATGACCTCAAGGCTCTCCTCCAGAGGGGGCGTGGAGTAGACAAGCACGTCGCGGCGGGTTTCCACCTCGGCCTGGTTGCGGGGGCCGGGCTCAAGGTGAAGCGTGTCGCAGCAGAGCGGGCCACCCACGGTGGGCACGGGATGGGCAGGATCGTAGACGAATGAATCGTCCGGCTCGGAATAGGCGCTCACGCGCGAAAGCCAGCCGTCGCCCTTGGCGGTGTTGGCGCGGCCGGCGGAGTGGAGATAGAAACGGGTGGGCTGGGCGCGCTCCACCGGCCAGGAGTCCTCGTCGCGCCACGCGTTGACGCCCATAACGAAGAGGCGGACAGGCTTGGGGCCCGCGAAGCGGTTCTGCTTGCCCTTGAAGAGGTAGTCGTACCAGTCAAGGGTGATGGCGTTCTCGTCGTACTCCGCGGCGGCCGGGCCGAAATCGACATCGCCGATCTTGCGGCCTGTGCCGGCATGGCCGCCAATCGTAATGAGTAAACGCTGGCCCTGGCGGGCTTCTTCGGTGCCGGCGTGGGCCTTCATGCCCACGTAGTTGCGCAGCGAGCCGCCCTGGAAGATGTCGTACCAGGCGGCAACCGTAAGGGCGGGAACGCGGATCTGGCTGTACTGCTCCTCAATCGACCACTGCCGCCAGTAGTCGTCATAAGAGGGATGGGCAAGCCAGTCGAGAAAGTAGGGCGCAAGCTTGCGGGTGAGGTTCGAGGAGCCGGGAGCAACTTCAAGGTTGAAGAGCGGAAAGTCGCGGAGGGGCAGAACCTGGCTGCCGGTCAGGGCGTTGGTGGCCTGGCGCACGGCGCGATTGAAAGTGTCCTGCGCCAGACCGGCGGTCCAGGACTCGTCGAACCACTGCTCGAAGGCGCCGCCCTGGTAGGTCCAGTTTTCGTGGTAGTTGCTGGCAGTGACGACGGGACAGATGCCGGCCAGATGGGGCGGATGGCCAATGGCGGCAAGCATCTGGGTGGCGCCGACGTAGGAACCACCGAACATGCCTACGCGGCCGTCGGCGTGGGGAAGCGAGGCCGCCCACTCCACGGTGTCGTAGCCGTCCTGGGTTTCGTACTTGAACGGATACCACTCGCCGCCGGAGGTGTAGCGGCCGCGCACATCCTGCACCACGACCAGATAGCCGCGAGCGGCGGCCTGCCGGGCAAACTCCGCGGTGTTGTCCTTGTTATAGGGCGTGCGCTGGAGCAGGACAGGGAACGTGCCTTCGCCGGCAGGTCGATAGATGTCGGCGCGAAGCGTGACGCCGTCGCGGGTCTGCATGGCCACGCCGTGCTCAATGACGATGTGGGTGGTGTCCTGCACCTGGGCAAGCGTGAGGCCGCCGGGCAGCAGCAGGGTGGCAAGAGCGATCAGGCAAAGCGATGATTTGTGCATGGCGGCGCGGTCTCCTCCGGCGGCAATCCCCGGACTCATTGTAACGAGGGCGCGCCGGGGCCCGCGCAGAGCAGGCTTGGCGCGGGATCGCTTACATGCCGCCGGCGCCGAGCAGGATGCCAATACCGTAGGTGACGGCGCCCTCGAGAGCGCCGACGATGGTCATTTCAAGGCCGGAGGACCACCAGGAGCGGACGGTAATGAGGCTTTTGGCGGCGCCAACAGCAAAGTGGGCAGCCAGCGAGACGATAGCCGCGGCAACAACCGCGGCAACGCCGTGCAGAAAGAAAAACGGGATGACGGGAATGATGGCGCCGACGGCGGTGGAGAGAGCCCCGGAGCTGGCCGAGGTGATGGGGTTCGAGAGCGCCTCCTCGGTGGCGCCCAGCCGCTCGTTGGCCAACACGCGCAACATCTGCTCCGGGTCGTTGGCGATGTGGTTGACCATGCGGTCGGCGTCGGCCTCGGGCAGGCCTTTGACCTGGTAGTAGAGCGAGAGCAGCTCGCGGGCCTCGGGGCCGTTCATGCGAATGGCTTCGCGTTCGCGAGCCAGTTCGGCGTCGTAGATTTCGCGCTGGCTTTTGGCGGCCAGGTAGGCGCCGGAACCCATCGAGAGGGCGGAGGCGATCATGCCGGAGATACCGGCGAGCAGAACGTACTTGGGGTTGCCGGCGGTGGCGCCGGCGACGCCGGAAACGATGCCGAAGATGGCGCCCAGGCCGTCGTTGACGCCGTAGATGGCATCGCCAATCCAGGCGCCGGGCTGCTTGCGGCCGTTGTTGCGCTTGGCCAGCAGTTCGTCGAGCACCGCCTGGGGGTCGATTTTGGGGATGCCGGCAGGGGCCTGATAGTGGCCGCGCAAAAGCGATCCCAGCTCGCGATAGTGGTCCTTCTCGTCCTCGATGACGTGATCGAGGATGGCGATGGAGCCCGCGTCGCCCAGCTCTTTCAATTGGGAACCATAGCTGGCGATGTGGCGGCTTTCCTCGATTTCCAGGCGGCGCAGAGCCATGCGAACGCCGCCGGCGCGGTTCGCCAGAGAGTTGGCTTCGCCGCCGGGGTTGCCGTGATAGACGGGCTCCGGTCCGCCCAACTCCTGGATGCGGCCGGCCCAGAGGGCGGCGTGCTCCAGCTCGGCCTGAGCCAAATGACGGAGCACCTGGGCGCGAACGGGATCGCTGTCGCGGTCGGCCAGGGTCTGGTAGGTGTGGTAACCCTCCATCTCCGCTTGCCAGTTGCCGTCCAGAGCTGCAAGAACCTTCTTTAATTTGGCGCCGCTTAACGTCGCTGTGGACATGCCCTTACCTCTCTTCCAGTTGAGGATAGCCGAATCGGGGGTCAGGGCCAAAGTGAACCGCGGCCCGCCTCTTCCCAGCGTGGTGGCTGGCCGTATAGTGTTGTTGGCAGTAATCCTCTGATTCATCGTAGGCACCGGCGATGAATGGCGGGAAGCAACCGGCCGCCGCAAGAGGGGAAACTGCATGACCCGAGCGGCTGAGACAGCCCCGGCCAGGCTCAACACCTTCAGTGAGGAAGCGGAGAACAATCTCTTATGGCAACGCCCACGTCTGCATCGGCGGCTCCCGGCAGGCCCAGCTATCTTGGGCCGTTCATCACCGTCACCGTGCTGTTTTTCATCTTCGGGTTCATCACCAACCTGAACATGGCTCTGGTTCCCCACCTGCGGTCGATCTTCGACCTGCCCTACAAGTGGGCGATGCTGGCCGAATCGGCCTTCTTCCTCGCCTACTTTGTCTTCTCCACGCCGACTTCGAAGCTCATTGAATGGATCGGTTACAAGGGAACGATGGTGGTTTCGCTGTTCATCCAGGTGGTGGGCTGCCTCATGTTTGTGCCGGCCGCCAAGCTGGTGAACTTTCCGCTCTTTCTGGTGGCGGTGTTTGTGGTGGGCGCGGGCGTCACCGCTCTGCAAACCGCGGCCAACCCCTATGTGGCCATTCTGGGGCCCGAGCACAGCGCGCCCGTTCGCCTGACCCTGGCGCAGGCCCTCAACTCCCTGGGCGGCACCATTGCGCCCCTGATTGCCGGAGCCTACATCCTCACCGACTCCACCAAGCTCTCCTCCGCGCAGATTGCCAACACCGTGCGCGGACCCTACATCGCCATTGCCGCGGGCCTCTTTGTGCTGGGCCTCACGGTCGCTTTCCTGCACCTGCCGCACATCGAGCAGCCCGAAGACTCCCTGCCCGCGAAGCAAGGCAGATCTGCCCAACGCGGCAGCATCTGGAGCTACCGGCACACGGTTCTGGCCACGGTCAGCATCTTTCTCTACGTCGGCGTTGAGGTCGGCCTCGCCTCGATTGGTGTGAATTACTTCAAAAGCCAGGGCGTAGACACGGCCAAGACAGCTTCCTTCCTGGTTTCGCTTTACTGGGGCGGCGCCCTCGTCGGCCGCCTGCTGGGCTCCTGGGTCCTGACCCGGATCAAGTCCAACAAGCTGCTGGCCGCCTTTGGCGTGATTGCCGCGCTGCTGCTGGTGGTTTCCATGTTCACCAGCGGGCAAGTCGCCATCTGGACGGTAGTGCTGTGCGGCTTCTTCAACTCCATCATGTTCCCCAATATCTTCACGCTCGGCATCGTCGGCCTGGGATCGATGACCGGTAAGGGATCGGGGCTGATCATGAGCGCGTGCGTGGGCGGAGCGGTGATTCCGGCCCTCATTGGCGCATTGGCTGACAAGGTGGGCATCCAGCACTCCTTCGTGATTCCCATCTTCTGCTACCTCTTCATCGCCTATTACGCCCTGTGGGGATCGAAGCCCACGCGGACGGCGGCGTAGAGTCAACGGCCGCTGAACCGCCATGGACCCCGCGAAGGCCCTCCGGCACTGTGCCGGAGGGCCTTCGCGCATACGGCGGCAAACCGGCGGGCTTTTGTGTTCCCCCCCCCATGCGCGCAAGGAAGAGGCGGAGCCAGGAATTCGCGGTAAGATAGGTTCGCTTCTGCCATGACCCGAAAAGCCAATCCGCGCCCGCAACGCCTCCTGCTCTGGATGATTGTGGCGATTGCCGTGGCGCTGATCCTGCTGCGGCTTTTCGTGTTTGTCAGCCATGTGCGGTCAGGCCACCGCCGGCACGGGGAGGTCAATCCAGCCGCGCTGCAGTGGAATGGCGGAGCGCACAGGCAGGCGGGAAAAATGAGAGAAGACCCGCTTGCGCGGCGCGCAGGCGAGCCCTATCCCTCGCCAAAAAGATCGTTGACCGTCTTGCGCAGCGCAGCCACTTGCTGACGCAACTCGGCTACCGCGGCTTCCAGTTGCGCTACGCGGGCGTCGTGCGCCGGGTCGCGGCTGCCGGCGTGAAGGGTGGCTGTGGGCTCTGGAACCGCGGCGGGCAGGGATTCTCCCCGTCCGCAGAGCAGATGGGTGTAGCGTAACTCCTTGGCGCCCGGCTGGCGGGGCAGGACGGCGACGAGCGGCGGCTCGCGCCCCATCAGCTTCTGCAGGCCGGCCAGCACATCGCCGAGTTCGTCGAAGCGGTGCATGCGCTCGGCGCGGCCGCGCAACTCGCCGGGCGTTTGCGGCCCGCGCAGCAGCAGCACGCAGAGAAGCGCAGTTTCACCGCGGCTGAAGTTAAAGACCTCGCCCAGCCCATGCTCATACTTGGCAACGCGGCCGTCGGCGGAGCGCGCGCGGCCGGCAAGCTGCTTGTCCTCCAGCCCGCGCAGAGCCAGCCGCACCGCCTCCTCGTCCAGGTCGGTCACCGGCTCGCGGTTGGAGCGCTGATTGCATGCGTTGATCAGCGCGTGCATGGAGAGCGGGTAATACTCCGGCGTAGTGACTTCTTTTTCCACCAGCGCGCCCAGAACGCGGGCTTGCGCGGCGGTGAGCACGATGGGTTCGGGGGGCGGCATAAAGCTATTCTGCCACTTCAACCATCACCTTTTCCTGCCGGGGCGCGCGGTCCTGGGTGAGCAGGAAGTAGACCACCGGCGTAACCACCAGGCTGAGCACCATGGAGATGCACAGCCCGCCGATCACTGCAATGGCCAGCGGCTTCAGCATCTGCGAACCCGCGCCCAGGGCAAAGGCCAGCGGCAGCATGCCGCAAACGGCGGCCAGCGCGGTCATGACGATGGGCCGCAGACGGCGCTGAGCGGCGTTCAGCATGGCATCCCGCGGCGAAAGACCCTCCGCGCGGTACTTCTCGTCGGCGTCGAGCAGCAGAATGCCGTTCTTGGCCACGATGCCAATCACCATGATGAGCCCCATGAATGAGGCGACATTGAAGGCGGTGGCGGTGATCAACAGGGCAAAGATCACGCCGGAAACCGACAACACCGACGACGCCAGAATTGCAATCGGGGCGGGGAAATTCTGAAACTCCGTGAGGAGCACGCCGAAGACCAGCATCAGCGCCAGCAGAAGCACCTGCAGCAGATCGTGGAAGGACTTCTGCTGTTCCTGGTAGGTTCCCCCATACTCCACCCGCACCGACGCCGGCAGGTGCAGACCGGCCACGGTGCGTTGTACATCGGCCATCACCCCGCCCAGATTCGATCCTTCCAGGTCGCCTGTGACCACCAGCAGACGCTGCAGGTTCTCGCTCAGAATTTCGTTCTGCGGCGGAAGCTGCTGGATCGTGGCCAGCGAACCAAGCGTGGCCATGTGGCCCGATGCGCTGTTGAAAACGGTGTTTTCAATCGCGTCCAGTGAAGCGCGATTCTCATCGCCGAGGCGCACGCGGATTGTGTAAGGACGGCCGTTCTCGATGGCCACGTTGGGGATGGGCAACCCATCGAGAATCGCGGTCGCATCCTGCGCCACTTCCAACGGCGTGAAGCCCAGACGCGCGGCCACCACGGGATCCACCTGGAAGTTGGTGGCGGGCCCGCTGATGGTGTTGTCGATGCCATTCCTCACATCCACAACACCATCCACCTTGGAGATGGCGTCGGCGATCCGGGGGCCCAGTTGCGCCAGCAGGGACGAATCCTCGGAAAACAGCTTGATCTGAATCGGCTCCGGGGCGTTGGATAGATCGTTGATGTTGTCCTGCAAAATTTGAAACAGCTCGATGTCCAGTTCCGGTTCCGCGGCCGCCAGGCGGTTGCGAACGTCGTTCATCACCTCCCAGACGGAGCGGTCGCGGTCCCCCTTGAGCTTTACCGTGAAGTCGCCGGTGTTGGCCTCGGTCACAGCGGCCAGGCCCATCTGCAGACCGGTGCGCCGCGAGGTGTTCTGCACCTCGGGTACAGACTCCAGAATGCGTTCGACGTGATCGAGAACGCGATTGGTTTCCCGCAGCGAGCTGCCCGCCGGCATGATGTAGTCGAGGATGAAGCCGCCCTCGTCCATCTCCGGCAGCAGGTTGGAGGCAAGGCCCTGATACCCGGCCCAGGTGCCGATGACGAGCAGCAAACAGGCGGCCCCGAGCCACCACGGCTTGGCCAGAGCCCAATCCAGCACCTTCCTGTGCAGGTGCAGGACGCGCTCGAGCAACCGGCTCGCGGCATGATGTTGTCCCCCGCCCTTCCCCTGGCGCAGCAACACAAGGCCGAGCCCCGGCGTCCAGGTCAAAGCCAGCACCAGTGAGGTCAGCAGCGCCGCCGTCATGGTGATGGCCAGAGCGCGAAAGAACGAGCCGGTCACGCCAATGACCGAAATGAGGGGAAGAAACACAACCACGGGCGTGATGGTTGATCCGATGAGCGGCTTGGTCAACTCGCGCAGCGCCTGGCGCACCGCCGCCGCGGGGCTCTCACCCATGTCCCGGTGAAGCACAATATTCTCCACCATCACGATGGCATCGTCGATCACCAGCCCAATGGCTGCCGCCAGTCCGCCCAGGGTCATCAGGTTAAAACTCTCGCCGATCGCCCACATGGCCAGAAACGTAATGGCCACGGTCACGGGAATCACCAGACCGGCGATCAACGACGAAGTCCAGTCGCCGAGAAAGAGAAACAGAACGGCGCAGGCCAGCAACAGCCCGATGAGGATGGCGTCGCGCACGCTGCTGATGCTGTCGCGTACCAGTTGCGACTGGTCGTAGAAGGCCTGGAGCTTGACCTCCGGGGGCAGCTTGCTCCTCAGCAAGCCGACCTCTCGGGCCACCCCGTCGGCCACGGTTACGGTGTTGCTGGTCGGCTGGCGGGCAATATTCAGCAACACCGCCGGCTTGCCGTTGGCGGTCACGGTGGTGTACACAGGCTCGACGGACCGCTCCACCGTGGCGACATCGGCCACGCGCACCGGAGCGCCGCCGGGCGTGGTCTTCACCACGAGCTGACGCAGCTCATCCACATTGTGCACCTGCGATCCGACCAGCCCCATAATCAACTGATGATGAGCTTCGTACAGGCCGGGCGACTCGATGATGTTCGAGGCCTGGATGGCGTTGACCAGGTCGGAGATGATCACCCCGGCGTTGCGCATCAGCGCCAGGTTCGGAGTCACATGCAACTCCGGCACCTGCCCCCCCTGCACAACCACGCTGGAAACGCCCGGCACGCGGTTGAGCGGCGGCGCCAGATCGTAGGTGGCGATCTGCCATAGCCGCGTTTGCGATACGGTGTCGGAGGTCAGACTGTAACCCAGGATGGGGAACGTGGCAAAGGTGAGCCGGTGCGTGGCAATCTGCGCCGTGGCGGGCAGCGTTTGCTGCACCTGGGCCAGCGCCTTGTTCACCAGCAGCATCGACTGAATCATGTCCGTGTTCCAGTCGAAGAACAAGTCGATCTCGGCCGAGCCGCGGCTGGTGATGGTACGCACCATGGTGAGGCCCGGCACGGAGTTCACGGCCTGTTCGATCGGCCAGGTGATGGTCACCTGCATCTGCTCGATCGGCATCACGCCGTTGTCCACCGCGATGACCACGCGCGGAAAGTTCGTCTCGGGAAAAACCGCGATGGGCACCTTGAGCGCCAGATAGACGCCAGCCACCGTGAGCACCGCGGCAAAGAAGAAGATGGTGCGCGTGAAGCGCGCCAGCCAGAATGCCTTGCCGCTCTCGCCTTCGCGTATGCCGCCTGCCATCACGCGCCGCCTCCCGCGGATTTCTTGTCGTCCGCGGCGCCCACCTTCACCTTGGTCCCGTCGTCGAGACCGTAGGCCCCGGTGGTGATCACCGTGTCGGCAGGCGTAACGCCGCTGAGCACTTGCACCTCATCCACATCCACGAGGCCCAGCGTCACAGGCCTGCGGCGGGCCACGCCATCGGCGCCAACGACCATCACGGACCTGCTGCCGTCCTGCGCGGTAAGGACCGCGGCCAAGGGGATCTTGACGGCATGCGCCTCGCTGCGGCCGGCAATGGAAACCTTCACTGGTGTGCCCACCTTCAGCGCGCCGCTGCGGTTGTCGATGCCGAGCCAGATCTCAACAGTGGTGCTCCCAGGGTCGAGCGCGGGACTGACGAGCGTGACTTTGGCCGGCGCCGGCGCGGCCATGCCGGGCACCAGCACCTGAGCCGCGTCGCCCACCTTCAACTGCTGCGCCTGGCTCTGGCCAATGTGGGCCTTGGCAACCAGCGTCGAGGTTTCCATCACGGTCAGCAGAGGTGTTCCCGTGGACGCGGTCTCGCCGGCAAAGAGCGGCCGGTCGGTGATGACACCATCGATGGGGCTGCGGATTTCGGAGTAGTTCACCTGGGCTTCCGCGCCCTCGTATTTGCCCTCCGCCGACATCAATTGCCCCTGCGCCTGCTGCAGCGCCGCCTTCCCGTTCACCTGCGTGACGGAATTCAGATGCTTCAACGCAATGGCATAAGCGCCCTGCGCCTGCACCAGCGCCGCCTTGGCCGAATCCAGATCGCGCTGCGGAATGGCGCCCTGGGCCAGCAGTGCGGTGCGGCTCCTCACGATGTCCTCGTTCAGCTTCAGATTGGCCCGGGCCTGGTCTGCCGCAGCCTGGGCCGCCTGCGCATCCTCGGGAATCTGCGCGCGTGTAGCCGTGGCGTACGCGCCCTGCGCCGCCTGGTAGGCGCCCCGGCTGTCCAGCGCCGCGGCGGCAATATCCTTGTTCTCCAGCACCGCCAGCAGTTCCCCCGCATGCACTCTGGAGCCCCGCTGCACATAGAATTTCGCCACCGGCGCGGTGATCTTGGGCACAATCGCTGCCTGCGCCACGGGCGTAAGGATCGCGTCGGCCTGAATGTGTTCGGTAATCGCTCCCACCTCCGGATGCACGGCCTGCACGGAAACCAGGGCTTCAGGCGCCTGCTCTTTTTTGCAGCCGCAGAACATCAGCATCGGAACGGCCGCGCCGCACGCCAAAAGCCCCCACGCCGCCTGCCTGGCGCGGCGCCGCGCCAGGGTCGAGTGCATTTGCATGTCTGTTTTCATCCTCGTCATGGTTCCATGGACCCGGTTAGCGTTTGCAGTTGGGCAAGCGCATCTTCATAGCGAACTCGGCCGTCTTCGCGCGCGTTTTCCGCCGTCACGTAGGCGTTTTGCGCGTCCACCACCTCGATCACCAGCGCCTCGCCGCCCTGGTAGCGCAGTTTGGTCAGGCGCAGGCTCTCCGCCGCATCGGTCACACTCGCATCCAGCGACTCCAATTCCTTCTGTGCCGTTAGCGCCGCGGCGTAATAGGTCTGCAGATGGGCAATCAACTGCCGCTGCGTGGCCGTCAATGCCACACGCGCCGCCTGGCGGCGAATCTCGCTCTGCTTCACTTTGTGCTCCGTCGCAAGCCAGTCCCACACGGGAAGATTCACGGTGACGCTCGTCGAGTAGCCCAGATTCTGTGCCTGCGCGCCGCTGGGAGTGAGGGGGCCGTTGGCGGCGAACTGATTGGCGTCAATGCCGTAGGCCAGGTTAAATCCGAGCGAGGGCAATAGACCCGCCCGCGCCCCCAGCACATCGGCGTTGCTGGCGCCAAGGTTGGCCAACGCGCTTTTCAACTCCGGATTGTTCCGGGCCGCGGCGGCTTCCACATCGGCGAGCGGCGCCAGCACCGGCTCTCCCGGAGATTCCTGAAGTGTGTACAAGGTCCGCGGATCGGGAAAGAGCAGCACGCCCAGATCCAGCCGCGCCGCCTGCGCGGTCAGCGCCGCATCCTGCAGCGAGCGCCATTGCTGCTGCTCGGTCAACTGCGCCTTGATCACGTCGGCGTGGGCCGCCTCGCCTTTCTTTTCGCGATCCCGGGTGAGTCCGGTGAATTCCTGCGCCTCCCGGTAGCCGCGCTGGGCAATCTCCAGCTTATGGCCAGCGGCCAGTGAGCCATAGAACATGGCCGTGACCGTGACCACCAGGCCGCGGCGCGCGATCTCCAGTTGCGCTCGCGCCATGGCCGCCGCCGCATCGGCCCGCCGTATGGCCGCCACTCCCGCCAGACTCAGGTTTTCGTCCACAACCCCCTGGGAAATGTACTCCCAGGGCCTGGCATCGGCAGAAACAAACTTGGGGTTGGGAGTCAGCGGCACGCCCTCGCCGCTGTCCGCGGTGATGCCATTGGGCTGCACATAGATGTCCTGGCTCAGATAGCGTGCGCTGGGCAGAAGGCTTGCGCGGGCAATGGAGCGATCAAGAGCGGCAGACTGGCTGGAGGCCCGGGCCGCGGCAAAAGCAGGCTCATTGGCCTCGGCGCGCCGGATGGCCTCCTGCAGAGTGATCACCGTGGCGCCAGAGGAGTCCGCCGGTGCCGGCGCGGGACCGGCCTGGGCATGGCTGGCATCCTCCGCCAGCAGAACCAGACCCAGAACAACAGAAAAAAGAATCAGACTGCGCTTGCCGATTCGCCAAATGGTCACACATGGGAGCATACAATCCTAACCACGCCTCGAAGGTGATGTCCCGATGAAGAATCCCTGCCCATGGGGAAGATCGGGAACCGCCTGGAGGAACCATACAAAAGCGAGCTTAAAGCCGGCTTAAGATGGTGTCCATGGAAACAACCACGATTGCGGGCAGGCCGGTGACGCGCATTGGGCTGGGCACCTGGGCAATGGGCGGAACCGAGTGGGGCGCGGTGAGTGCGGAGCAGGCCGTGGCCACCTGTCTGGGCGCACTGGACCGCGGCATCAACCTGATCGATACCGCGCCCATCTACGGCCATGGTCGCGCTGAGGAATTGGTGGGCCGGGCGATGCGCGCGCACGGCCGCCGCCAGGACTTTTACATCGCGACCAAATGCGGCCTGGAGTGGAACGAGCGCGGCGTCTTCACGAACGCAACGCTGGCGCGCCTGCGCCAGGAGCTGGAGGCGAGCCTGCGCCGCCTGGGAACCGACTATGTTGACCTCTACCAGGTGCACTGGCCCGATCCGCTGGTCCCGGTGGCCGAGACGGCCGCGCTGATGGACGCCTTTGTGCGCGATGGCAAAGTGCGCGCCGTGGGGGTGAGCAACTTTTCCGTGGCGCAGATGAATGAGTTTCGCGCCGTGGCGCCGCTGGCCTCGAGCCAGCCGCCCTATAACCTCTTCGAGCGTGCGGCCGATGCCGAGATTCTGCCCTGGTGCGCCGCCCACGGGGTTGCGGCGATCACCTGGAGCTCGCTCTGCCGCAGCCTGCTGGGCGGGCGCGTGCGGCGCGGCATGCACTTCGACCCCGGCGACATTCGCCGCGCCGATCCCAAGTTCCAGGAGCCGCGCTTTGGCCAGTACATGACCGCCGTGGAGAGGCTGGACGCCTTTGCCCGCGCGCGCTACGACAAATCCGTGCTGGAACTGGCGGTGCGCTGGGTACTGGACCAGCCGGGCGTCTCGGTGGCGCTGTGGGGAAGCAAACGGCCCGAGCAACTGGACGCCGCGCGCGGCGCCATGGACTGGAGGCTCGACGCGGAGGCGATGGCGGAAATCGACCGTATCGTCGCGGCGGCGGTTGCCGATCCCCTGGGACCGGAGTACCTGACGCCAGGCGTTCGCGCCTGAGCGCATCGCCCACCGTGCCGCGTTTGACAGTGGGCGGCGGCGGCCCGGCTCTGCGATACTGTTCAGTTATGCCTATCGCCGATCTGCAGCAAGCCGCCCAGAAGATTGCCGGATTCCTTGCCACCCTGAACAAACTCGGTGGCCTTCGCCTGAAATACCGCATCACCGCCGGAGACGGAGCACGCGATCCGAAGGGTATCGAGGACCGGCAGATCTACGTGGAACTGGGAGGACCCGACACGCCGCTGCTGACCCAGCACAACGGCGATCTGCTCCTTGCGCTGGAAACCCTTGCCCGGCAAATTCTGCGGCTGGACCAGCACGAGGGCGGGTTGGTCAGCTTCGACGCCGCCAACTTCAAGGCCATGCGCGCGGAGGAACTGCGCATGCAGGCCGAGATCGCCGCCGACAAAGTACTGCGCTCGGGCGCCCCCTATGCCTTTCCCCCCATGAACAGCCGTGAGCGGCGCATGCTGCACATGGCCTTCCGCGAGATCGAGGGCGTGGAAACAGCCAGCTCCGGAGAAGGTCAGAACCGCTTCCTCGCCGTCTATCCCGCCGGCAAGACGGATCTGCCCGTAACTCCGCCCGTGCGGCCACGAGGCTTTTCACGGAGATAAGAGCGGAGGGTGCGCATGGCAGAGAAGTCCATCCTCAACAACGCTTGGCCCGTTGCGTTCCTCGCCACGCGTCACCCGGAAAGGGCGCGCGCCTTTTATGAATCGGCGCTCGGGCTATGCCTTTTGGCCGATGAGCTGCCCTTTGCGCTCGTCTTCGACGCCAATGGCACCATGCTGCGCATAACCCCCGTGCAGGAACATCGTCCGCAGCCTTTCACCGTGCTGGGCTGGGAAGTGGACTCCATCGAGGATACCGTGCGGCAGCTCATGGCGGCCGGCGTGGAGTTTGCTCGCTATCCCGGCCTGAATGACAGCGGCCCGCTCCCCATCTGGACATCGCCCAACGGAGCGCGCGTGGCCTGGTTTCTCGACCCCGACCGCAATGTGCTGAGCCTGACCCAGCCCTGACCGCACACGCCCCGGCAAACCCGCGCCGCGGATGCGGACGCGGGCGGGCTGCCTGCTCCCGCCGTCCCTAGGCGTTCAACTGATCCTGCAACTTGTTGAGCGTGCGGTGCAGATCCTTGTCCGTGCGGCGCTGCTCGTCGATCTTGCCGATGGAGTGCATCACCGTGGTGTGGTGTTTGTTGCCGAACTGGCGGCCGATCTCAGGCAGACTGGCCTCGGTCATCTGCTTGGCCAGGTACATGGCGATCTGGCGCGGCACTACCACGTTGCGGGAGTTGTTCTTCTGCTTCAGGTCGGCAACGCGCATGCCGAACTGCTCGGCCACAGCGCGCTGAATGGCCTCGATGGTGATCTTGCGCACCTGCATGTCGATGAACTGCTTCAGGCACTGCTGGGTAGAGGCCAGCGTGATCTCCATTTTGTTCAGGTTGCACCAGGCCACCAGGCGGGTGAGCGCGCCCTCCAGCTCGCGCACATTGGTGCGCACGTTCGAGGCAATGAAAAGCGCCACGTCGGTGGGCAGCGTCACCTGCTCGCTTTCCGCCTTCTTCTGCAGAATCGCAACCTTGGTTTCCAGGTCGGGCGGCTGGATGTCGGCGATCAGACCCCACTCGAAGCGTGAGCGCAGCCGGTCTTCGATCTCCGCCAGCTCCTTGGGCGGCCGGTCGCTGGCGATAACGATCTGGCGCATGCTCTCGTGAAGAGCGTTGAAGGTGTGAAAAAACTCCTCCTGGGTGCGCTCCTTCTGGGCAATGAACTGGATGTCGTCGATCAGCAGCACGTCCACGGAGCGGAAGCGGTCACGGAAGCCGGTCATGCGGTCGTTGCGCAGCGAGGAGATCATCTCGTTGGTGAACTTTTCCGCCGAGACGTAGCAGATGGTGGCAATCGGCTGCCGGCGCTTCACCTCGTGCCCAATGGCGTGCATCAGGTGCGTCTTGCCCATGCCCACGCCGCCATAGAGGAAGAGCGGATTGTAGGCGCGGGAGGGACGCTCCGCCACGGCCAGCGCCGCCGCGCGGGCAAACTGGTTGCCGTTGCCGATAACGAAGTTGTCAAAGGTATAGCGGGGATTGAGCTGGGCCAGTGACCAGTCGATGCTTTGCTGCACCGGGGGGCGCTGCGGCGGCGCGGAGGGCGCATGGGTGGGAACCGGTCCGAAGCCGCCGTCCCTGCGCTGCGGCGGGACGGAGGGATCCTCCTCGGCGGTGACGAAGCTGACGTCGTCCAGATCCAGCGCCTGCAGGTCGATGGCCTCCTGGATCAGATCCCCATATTTCTCGCCGATATGTTGAAACTCGGGCGAAGGCACGCGCACATAGAGCGTCCGCCCGGCAACATGGCTGTACCGGGTGGGCTTGAGCCAGGTCTCGAAGGACTGGCGGATGACCTTTTTCTCCAGCGCGGCAAGAATTTTCAGCCACGGGTTGAGAATCGTTGCAGGTGAAGCTGCTGGAGCCATGATGCTGATCCTTTACCCGCGCCACCGACAAACCCAGAACATGATTCATCCACACGCATTCGGCAACAGAACTCCCAACGAAACGCAAGACACAAATCCCTGCGCTTTGGCTTGAACCGCCGTTGGTCTGCGTGCTGCTGATCTGCCCCTGAATGAACCACGGGGCCCGGAGTGAAACTGAATCCGTGGGGCGCTAAGAACTTTTCAGAACGGGTCCGATGTTAGCACATTTGCGGTTGGTTGCAATCGGTCTTTCACACAACTTTTCGCCTGAAGAGCTAAGTTGCACCAATGCTGGTGAAAGCAGGCGATGCGCACGTTACCAGAGTCACGGCGGGAAGCGTTTTCATTGCAAATTGCGGAGAATGAGACGGGGGACGAGCAAGTCCGCAGCTCAACGGCAAGCCCGCTGCCATCGCCCCGAATGCCGTCCAGCGCCACTCTGCCCTTTGGCCGGCTGGATTCCTGGCGCAAGCTGCGATACACTTAATACTTGCCGACTTGGCACAGATTTCAGCCACTGAAGAGGAGCGCAGTTTCATGCCCAAGCGCACATTTCAACCCAATCGCCGCAAGCGCGTGAAGACACACGGTTTCCGGGCGCGGATGAAGACCAAGAGCGGCGCTGCCGTGCTTAGCCGCCGTCGCGCCATCGGTCGCAAGCGCGTTGCCGTCAGCGCCGGATATCGCGACTAGCACCTGACCCGCCCTTCGGTTTGAGCCGGAGAAAATCGCTCGCGCCATCCGGCTGCAACGCCCCCGGCCTTGCCATGAATCAGCCTTCCAGCAGCGCGCCGCGCCAGTCGCTGGCGGGGATGCGCTTACGCAAACACGCGGACTATCAGCGCGCCTATGCGGTTGCGCGCAGACTGAAATCGGCGTCGATGAACTGGTTTCTGGCGCCGCAGACGGCCGCTCTGCCAGGCTCGCTGTTGCCCGCGCTTCCACGCGTGGGATTGACCGTGGGCAAGGTGCTCGGCAAGGCGCACGAGCGCAACCGCATCAAGCGGCGCCTGCGCGATGTGCTGCGACGCCACGTGGAGATGCTGCCGCCCGGCTGCGACCTGATCCTGCATCCGCGGCGCGCGGTGCTGACCATGGCATTTGCGCAGCTCGAGGCCGAGGTCATGCGCATTCTCGAGCAGGCGCGGACGGAAGCCACGCACTGCCGCGCAGGCGCCGCGCCACGGATCGGCAGGCCATGACGCGCCTTTTGCTGGCCGCGCTGAATTTTTATCGCCGGTGGATCTCTCCGGCGCTGCACGCGCTCAACCCCGGGGGCTGCCGGTATCTGCCCACGTGTTCTGAGTACGCCTCGCAGGCCATCGTGGTGCATGGGCCCCTGAAGGGATCGGCGCTGGCCCTGTGGCGGTTGCTGCGCTGCAACCCTTTCGCGCGCGGAGGACTGGACCTGGTGCCGCCGCGGAAAGCGCACCATCCCGGGCGCGAACCGTTACCATAGAAAGTGCGACAACCGGCGGTCGGCCGCTACAAGCGCCTGGATCGGACCCCAATCGATAGGACGTGTCTTTTGGCAGAAATCAGCAATCCCAATCTTCAAAGCCCGGCTCCCGGCGGCGGGGGCGGCGATTCGCGCTCTCTGCTGTTCATCACCATGATGGCGCTGGCGGTGCTGCTCGGTTACCAGTACCTGATGCCCGGCAAGAACACGCCGCCCGCGCAGAACCAGCAGCAGAGCGCGCGGCAAAGCGCGGCTCCAGCGGCGCCCCAGCCGCCCGCGCCGGCGGCCGCCGCCGGCAAACCCGCGCAAACCCCGGCCGCGCAGACGCCAGCCATCTCCGCCGCATCCGAAAGCAAGACCGTCATCGAGAACGGCAAGTTTCGCATTGTCTTTACCAACCGCGGCGCGCAGGTGGAGCAGTGGACGCTCGAAGACCCGCAGTACAAGGACCACCCCGGTCCGGGCGGCAAGCAACTGGATCTGGTGAATTCCATGGCCGGTCCCTATGACCGCCCGCTCTCCCTGTTCACCTACGACCAGGAACTCAACAAACTGCTGAATCAGAACGCGCTCTACCAGGTGACGGCAACGGGAGCAACAACGCCCTCCGGCGCGCTCCGCGCTCCCTGCTCGATCACCTTCCGCTATGCCGCCGGCGGCATGGAGGCGGTCAAGACCTTCCGCTTCGACCAGAGCTACGTGGTAAGCGTGGAAACCGAGGTCAAGCGTGATGGCGCGCCGGTGCGGGCGCTGGTGGCCTGGCCCAGCGGCCTGGGCGACCAGACCGACGCCGTGCAGTTCGCCACCGGCAAGATCATGTGGTCGGTCGGCGGCAAGGAAGGCTCAACGGATGCCAAGAAGGTGAGCGGCAACGACACCCTCGACCAGCCCTATGACTACGTGGCCCTGGGCGACCTGTACTTTGCCGCCGCGTTTCTCCCCGACCATCCCGATCGCACCACCGCGGTCACGTTCCACCAGTCCGCGCAAATGCCCGCCGAGGCCAGCGATCCCAACAGCCAGAAACGGCAGGTGGATGTGATCGGCCTGGCCGTGGGCGACACCAGCGGCATCACGCGCCTGCGTCTCTTCGCCGGCCCCAAGGAAACCGACCTCCTCAAGTCGATTCATGCCATGGGCCCCGATGGCAAACCCGACGGCCCCTCGCTGGAGCCGCTCATCCAGTTCGGCATGCTCACCGTCATCGCCAAGCCTCTTTACCTGGCGCTGCGCTTTCTCAAGGGACTGCTCGGCCCCGGAGCGTACAACTGGGGCTGGGCCATCATCATCGTCACCGTGATCTTCAACCTGGCGCTGCTGCCCACCCGCTTCTCGATGATGAAGTCGTCGCTGAAGATGATGCGCATCCAGCCCAAGGTGGAGGCCATCAAGCGCAAGTACGCGCACCTGAAGGTGAGCGACCCCAAGCGCGGCGAGATGAACACGGAGATGATGGCGCTCTACAAAACCGAGGGCGTGAACATGTATGGGAGCTGCCTGCCCATGCTGCTGCAGATGCCCCTCTTCTTCGCCTACTACCGCGTGCTGCTGGCGGCGGTGGAGTTGCGCCAGGCGCAATGGTTCTGGCTCACCGATCTCTCCTCGCCCGATCCCAAGTACATCCTGCCCATCCTGATCCTGGTGACCATGTTCCTGGTGCAGTTCATTACGCCTTCGCCGGGCATGGACCCCAACCAGCGCCGCATGATGGCCATCATGATGCCGGTTATCTTCGGCTTCTCAATGCTGCATTTCGCTTCCGGCCTGGCTCTTTATTGGTGCACCGGCAACGTGATCAATATCCTCATCCAGGTCGGCATCAACCAGTCGAGCATCGGCAAGGAGATGCACGCGCTGGCCGCCAGACGCGCCGCCAAAAAAGGCGGCGGTGGCGTGAAGGGGCTCCTGGGGCGGCGGTAAAAACAGTTCTCGGTCTTCAGCGCATGGTTCGCCGCGCGCCGCCGCGGCGAATGATGCACCTGCTCTCCCTTTCGCTCCTGCCTCTTCTCCCTTCTCTCGCCTCATCCAGCCCTTCTGGTGTATTGTCCATTCGGTATGGATAATTCGTTCAACAGTTCTCCCCATCCGGCTCCCGAAGCCGAAGAAGTCTACCGCCGCTGGATTCATTTCCTCGACGAGGAATTCACGCGCCACCACTTGCCCGAGCGCCGCGCCGAGATTGTGCGCGATCAGCTTTACCAGCTCTACCTCGGCCGCCCGCACGGCGGCAAGCTGAACCTGACGCTGACCAGCGAGTTGCCGGGCAACGTGCTGAGCCTCTCGCTGGACCCGGAAAACGTGACCCTCGAAGCGGAGCACTTTGCCGACGTGGACCCCGCCGAGTTCGCCGCGCGCAAGCCGCTGCTGTGGTTCTGGCAGATGTTCGACCGCTCACCCATCGGCACCAATCACTGGCTGGGCATTCGCTTCCGCTGCATGCTGGGCCGGCACATCTTCGCCCGCATGGGCGCGGGCGTCAAGATTCATCACGGCGTCGATCTCAGCTTCGGATACAACTTGTGGATCGACGACGGAGTAACCATCCGCCACGGAGTGCGGCTGAACGACCGCGGCGGCATCCGGCTCGGCAAAGGCGCGGTGATCGGCTCGTTTGCCCGCATCTACTCGCAGACGCATGGCGCTGAGGATTACAACAAGGTGACGCTGGCGTCCACCGAGATTGGCGCGGGAGCGCGCATCGCCAGCCACGCCATTGTGCTGGCCGGACAGCGCGTGGCTGCCGGCGCCTCTGTGGGCAGCTTCCCGGGTGAAAGCCTGTAGCCCGGAAAGCTATGACCGGCGGCCGCCGGAAGCAAGGGAGGAGAAGATGCCTGGCGCAGGATCGCGATTCACCCGCCGCGAATTGGTGATCGGCTCGGCCGCGCTGGCCGGCAGCTTGGCCATGCGCGGCGCCAACCTGCCCGTGGCCGCGCCGCGTCCCGGCGAGTCGTTCACCGACTTTCAGCAGCGCCGCCGCCGCGAGCTCTGGAACCTGCTCGGCGATCTGCCCTGGGATCACAAACCCGCGCCGCCGCGCCTGTTGAGCACCGAAAAACACGACGGCTACACACTGGAAAGGCTGGAACTGGATTTGAACGGCATCGAGCCTGTTCCGGCACTGCTTCTCATTCCCGACCGCCGCCCCCATCCCGCGCCAGGATTGCTCTTCATGCACTGGCACGCCGGCCAGTACGGCCTGGGCAAGGAACAGTTGCTGCGGGGCACTGAGGTGCAGCCTCCCTACGCGCCCGTCTGCGCGCAAAAGGGGCTGGTAACGCTGGCCATCGATAGCTGGTGCTTCGGCGGGCGCAAGCACGAGGCCAACGGCCAGCAGGGCGAGGAAGACGCCTTCAAGCTGATGCTCTGGCAGGGCCGCGTTCTCTTCGGCATGATGCTCTTCGACGAGTACCAGGCGCTCTCTTATCTGGCCAGCCGACCGGAGGTCGATGCGGCGCGCCTGGGCGCCTTCGGCATGTCGATGGGCGCCACCAAGGCGTGGTGGCTGGCGGCGCTCGATCCGCGCGTGCACACCGCCATCGACGTTTGCTGCCTCACCGACTACGACGCGCTGATTGCCGAGAACGGGCTGCACCAGCACGGCATTTACTACTTTGTGCCCGCGCTGCTCAAGCACTTTACCTCGGCGCAGATCAACGCGCTCACCGTGCCACGCCCCCACCTGAGCGTGAACGGCCGCAAGGACCCGCTCACGCCGCCGGAAGGCGTGGAAAGGATTCGCGCCGAACTGCTGCCGCTCTACCGCACCTACGGGCGCGAAGAGAATCTTCACATCGAGCTCTTCGACTGCGCGCACCAGGAGCTGCCGCAGATGCGGGCGGAGATTCTCGCCTGGATGGATCGCCATCTGGTGGCGGGCTGAAGCCGCGTTCCCTGTTCCGTTCCGGTTCGTGCTTCCATGACTCGCCATGCTACCCTGAGTTTTCAGTCCCGGGGGTTTTTCGTTTGCATCAACTCGACTTCATGAAGGCAGTCTTCGAGTTTGTGGTGCTGCTTTTTTCGCTCAGCGTTCACGAGTGCGCCCACGCCTGGACCGCCAGCCTTCTGGGCGACCACACGGCGCGGCTCGAAGGCCGCATCACGCTCAACCCCATCTACCACATCGACCCCATCGGCACCCTGCTGTTTCCGGCCATCGTCATCTTCGGCCCCTTCTTCGGGTTCACCTTCTTCAGCGGCTTTCTGGTGGGCTGGGCCAAGCCCACCCCGGTCATCACGCGCAACTTTCGCAAGATTGTGCGCGACGAAAACCTGGTGACGCTGGCCGGTCCCGCGTCGAACCTGCTGCTGGTGCTCGTGGCCTTTGCCATTCTGGCTGGCATGGCCATCTTTCTTCCCCATGGCCGCACCGTTGTGATCAGCTCGTTCCTGGCGGGGCTCGGCGGGGCCGCGGGCGTTATTCCGCAGCCGGTGGCGCTGCTGTGCTCCATCGCCATCCTGATCAACCTTTCGCTGTTTTTCTTCAACCTGTTGCCCATTCCGCCGCTCGACGGCAGCCACCTTGTGCGCAACCTGCTGCCCTACAACGCCGTGCAGGTGTACGACCGCATTGGCGGCTGGGCCAGCTACCTGCTGATGATCTTTGTGGGTGGTTTCATCCTGAGCCTGCTGATCGGTCCGTCGCTGGGGCTGGTGTTTGCCGCACTGCAGCGCCTGTAGGCCGGCAGCCGCGCGCCGGCGCACGGCTGCCGCTACAATGGAATGAGGCTGATCACACTTTTTTTGAACCGATAGCCGCATCTTCGCGCACCACCCCCGGAAACGACAGAAACATGCCCGAACCCGAGAATCCATCCACCCCTCCCCGCGTGCTGAGCGGGATGCGACCCACCGGCAAGCTCCATCTGGGCAACTACATGGGCGCCCTGGCCAACTGGGTCAAGCTGCAGGACCAGTACGAGTGCTACTTCTTCATCGCCGACCTGCATGCGCTGACCACGGACTACGCCGACACCACGGGCATTGCGCCCAACACGCTGGAGGTGGCGCGGGACTTTCTCGGCGCCGGGCTCGATCCCCAGCGGTGCACCATCTTTGTCCAGAGCCGCGTGCCGCAGCACTACGAGCTGCCCCTGCTGCTGGGCATGATCACGCCGCTGGGTTGGCTGGAGCGGGTGCCCAGCTACAAGGAGATGCAGGAAAACCTCACCAACAAGGATCTGACCACCTACGGCTTCCTGGGCTATCCGGTACTGATGGCCTCGGATATCCTGCTCTACCAGCCGCAGTTTGTGCCCGTGGGCCAGGACCAGCAGGCACACGTGGAGCTGACGCGCGAGATTGCGCGGCGCTTCAACCAGTTTTATCCCCTGCGCGGCCGCGAGGTGCTGCCCGAGCCAAAGGTGCTGCTCACCCCCTCGCCCAAGCTGCCCGGCACCGATGGGCGCAAGATGTCAAAGAGCTACGGCAACACCATCCAGATGACGGATCCGGAGCCAGTGGTGCGCCAGAAGCTAAAGACCATGGTCACCGACCCGGCGCGCATCCGGCGCAAAGATCCGGGCGACCCGGACAAGTGCCCGGTCGGCGATCTGCACAAAGTCTTTTCCACGCCAGAGACGCTGGCCAAGGTCTATGATGGCTGCCGTTCAGCAGGTATCGGCTGCATCGAATGTAAAAGCTGGGCCGCCGACGCGCTGGTGCAGGTGCTCAACCCCATCCAGGAACGCCGGGCCAGCTACCCGGAGACGCGGGTCGAGGAGATTCTGGAGGAAGGCTCCCGCCGCGCCCGCGCCCGCGCCGGGCAGACCATGGCCGAGGTGCGCGCCGCCATGCAGTTGAGCGCGGATGGCGTTCGCGGCTGATCGGCGTTGGCCGCGCCAGCAACTCACTCCGGCACGCGCCGTCATAAGGAACCCGGATGGCCGAGAAGACACTCCCGTGGTGGCGAAGAGCCCTGAGCCTGGCATTGAAGGGAATCCGCGCTGGCCTGGGCCTGCTTAACCGGGCAGGCCGCCCCAATGGCGCCGGCGAGGAGAACGGCGATCCGGCGCCGGAAACAGAGAAACCCACGGAGACGACAGAGCGGGAAGTGACCGAGCAGCCGATCCAACCCGAACCCAGCACTGAGCCTGCCGCGAACATCGCGGCGGAGCCTGTTGCCGAGCCAACCAACGAGCACATCGGGACCGCGCCCGCATCCAGCGCCGCGCCTGCCTCTGGCCCAGATGCGATGCCAACGCCGCAGCCGATTGCGGAGGTTACGCAGGAGTCTGCCGCCGAACCTGTTGAAGAGGCCGTGAATGCCGCGCCCCAGCCAGAAGCAGAGGCTGTGCCTGAGCCGGAAGAGATGGCCGCTGCTTCCGTCGAGGCCGAGCCTGCGCCCAAGCCCATCGCCGAGCCGGAACTAGAATCCGCGCAGGAGCAGATTGTCGAGCCAGCCGCGGAGGCTGCCGGAGAGCCAGCCGAAGCCGCACCCGAGCCCTTCGCCGCTGCTCCAGCCGGACCGGAAGACGAGCCCGCGCAGGAACCAATTGCGGAGATTGCGCAAGAGCCCGCCACCGAACCAAGCGAAGAGCCAGCCGAAGCCGCGCCTCAGCCCGAACCACCTGCCGCCTCGGCAGACGAGCCCGATCGGACGCTGGAATCCATCGCCAACCCCCTACCTGCCGCCGTCTCTTCCACTGCTGCTCCCGTGCCGGAACCGGATGCCGCCGCCGCCATTCCACCGCCCGTCATCGACGAGAAGGCTGCTGCCCGGCTGGCCGCGCAGAAGAAGAAGATTGCGGAGGCCGACGAGCAGTCGCCGTTTTCGGTTCTTGTCGGTCATGTTTACGAGGGCCCGCTCGACCTGCTGCTCGATCTGATTCGCAAGCAGGACATTGACATCTACGACATCCCCATCGCCAGAATCACGGCGCAGTTCCTGGCCTACGTTGACCGCCTGAAGGCCAGCGACGTCGATGTGGCCGGGGAGTTCATCTATACCGCCTCGCTGTTGATCCACATCAAGAGCAAAATGCTGCTGCCGCGCGCACCGGCGGGTTCCGACGAAACGAACGAAGACCCGCGCCGCGAGCTGGTGGAGCGGCTTCTGGAGCACGAGCGCTTCAAGAACGCCGCGCAGATGCTGCAACAGAAACAACTGCTCGAGGCGGCTTCCTGGACCCATTCCGGCGCGGAAGAGTTCAAGGACGACGACACCGCCGAGCCGGAGATTGCCGCCGACACGGTCGATCTGGTGCGGATCTTCCGCGACATTCTGGAGCGCGCCCGCAGACGGCCGGCCATTGACATGACCGAGGACCAGGTGACCGTGGGACAGATGATCCGCTTTCTCGCCCGGCGCCTGACCATGGAAGACAAGCCGGTGGCGCTGCGCCGCCTGCTGAACCACACCCGCTCGGAGCGCGCTCTGATCGCCATGTTTCTGGCTCTGCTCGAGTTGGTGCGCCTGCAGGCCATCCTGCTGCGCCAGGATCGCCACTTCAGCGAGATTTTCATCAAAAAACACATCGGCTTTGAAACGGCGATGAACGAGGGCCTGGCCAGCACCAGCGACGAATGGCGCTAAGCCGGGTGTCCCGTGCCGGAAAACCGGCCCCGTTCGCGCCTAAGAACGCGTCTTTTTGAGCTTTCCCGTGACTGCCGGCAGCGATGCGGACCAAGTTGCTCAGAATCAATTACTTGATCGACACGTATCGCCTGCCTGCGAAAGTGCGGGAACGGTTTTCCACCTCGCGGCGCGCTCTTTGCGCTTGCCGGGCGTTGTAGAATCAAGAAGGTATGGCGGTTGGTTCCGCCAAGCCTGCAACCGGGCGCCAGCGTGGTTGCTGGGGTTTTATGGACGCCTTTTTAATCGGCTCTTTACATTTCCCTCTCAGTCCAACGTTCTCCTATTCTCTCGACTCATCCCCTTCTCAACCGTTTCGTCGGAGGCCCAGGCGCGTTCGGAATCTTCCCGCGCGCCGTGGTGAACGCTAGATGGCCGATATGGCGACGACAGTGGAAGTCATGCCCCCGGAGAGATCGCTGCTTGACCGCAAGCTGCGTAAATCCCCCAATCGGCTGGGCATCCTGGTTTTTCTTGCCGCGCTTCTGAGCGGCGTCAGCTATATCGGGCTTCACCTGGCGCACGACCTGGACAACGTCACCATCACCAGCATCTGGCCGTATGTGCTGCTGGGCTTGGCCTTGCTCATCGCCCTGGGCTTCGAGTTTGTCAACGGCTTCCACGACACGGCCAACGCCGTGGCCACGGTCATCTACACGCACTCGCTGGAGCCGCACATCGCGGTCGTGTGGTCGGGCGTCTGCAACCTGGTGGGCGTCCTGCTCTCGTCAGGCACGGTGGCATTTGCCGTCATCACGCTGCTGCCGGTGGAACTGATCCTGCAGGTCAGCTCTGGGGCAGGCTTTGCCATGGTCTTCGCGCTGCTGATCGCCGCCATCCTGTGGAACCTGGGGACGTGGTGGTTCGGCCTGCCGGCCTCGAGCTCTCACACGCTGGTAGGTTCCATCATCGGCGTGGGCTTGGCCAATCAGCTCTTCAACCTGCATGCGGGAACCTCCGGCGTGGACTGGGGGCAGGCGCTCAAGGTCCTGGAAGTGCTGCTGGTTTCGCCGATCATGGGTTATGGCTTTGCCGGAATTCTGATCCTGATCTCCAAGCGGCTGGTGAAATATCCGGCCCTCTATGAGGCGCCCAAAAACAACCAGCCGCCGCCCTGGCCCATCCGCTGGCTGATGGTTCTAACCTGCACCGGTGTGAGCTTCTTCCACGGCTCCAATGACGGACAGAAGGGCATGGGCCTCATCATGCTCATCCTCATCGGCACGGTGCCCACGGCCTATGCGCTCAACCACGCCGTAACCGCCCGCGACATGCAGGCGTTCGTCTATGCCGGCGAACAGATCGGGAACGTTCTCGACCGGTATGTGGAACCAAACACGTCCCTGACCGGCAACCCGCGCGCCGTGGTCACCGACTACATCCGGACCAGGGAACTGAAGCCCGAAACCATGCTTGCCCTGCGCACGCTCGTCAGCGAACTGAACCGCGAGGTTTCGCTCTACAAAGCATACAAATCGGTGCCGGCCAAGGACCAGACCAACGTGCGCAACGACATGTATGTGGCCAGCGAAGCCATCCGCCTGATGGAGAAAAGCGGCCAGCCTGCCTTCACTCCCGCGGAGAATGCCATACTCGACGGCTACAGGAGCAAGCTCGACAAATCCACCAAGTTCATCCCCAACTGGGTGAAAGTGGCCGTGGCGCTGGCGCTGGGACTGGGCACCATGGTGGGCTGGAAGCGCGTGGTCGTCACGGTGGGCGAAAAGATCGGCAAGGAGCATCTGACCTATGCGCAGGGCGCCAGCGCGGGCCTGGTGGCCATGCTCACCATCTTTATGGCCGATCGCTGGGGCTTGCCGGTTTCCACCACGCACATCCTCAGTTCGGGCGTGGCCGGCACCATGACCGCCAACGGCAGCGGCCTGCGTCTCTCCACGGTGCGCAACATCGCCGCCGGATGGGTCTTTACACTGCCGGCCGCGGCGCTGCTCTCAGGGCTGCTCTACGGGCTTTTCCGCCTCTTCTCCTGATGCTCTTCTCCTCAGCCGCTGGGGTCTGGAATGGCCGGATCGCGCGCGCGCAGGAAGAAAGTCCTGCTGCGGCCTACAGCAGAATCCTGCCGTGCCGCCTGTACATGGCCTTCTTCGACGTCAGGTACCGGCGCAGATTGCCCCGGCGCAACAGATGCCGCCAGGCTAGGCGGCCGGCAATCGCCTCGGGAAGGCGGCGCGCGGCGCGCATCTCCACACAATCCTCCACCAGCCAGTGAAAGCGGACGTCTGGGGCGTAATAGCGTTCCCATTCCTGCCGCGCCCGCTGGCCCAGTTCGGCCGCCCGATGCCGGTTGGACCGCAGAATCTCCGGCAGGCGGCCAGCATCGTTTTCGGCAACAATCAGGCTGCAAGCCGTCCAGTCCACGCGCTGGGGAAAGACCCATTCGTCGGCAAGAATGACCGGGCACCGGCCCATGCGCATCGACTCAAAGAGGCGCACGCTGCCCGGTCCCAGACCGCGCGGGCACAAGGAAAATGCGCTGGCAGCCATGCCGTCGGCATAGTGGGACCAGAAACGATTCCGATCCACTCCCGGCTCGCCAACAAGGGCCTTCAGGGAGATTTTGCCCATATCCTCGACAAGGAATTCGTTGGCAGGCAGTTTGCCCAGGTAACTGCGCACCGGGTGGTTGGAAAAGGTGCCGATAAAACAGCCCAGGTAGGCTGGCTCCTCCGGCAGAGGGCGCGGCTCGATGTAGGGATTCTCGTCCGTGCGCAGATAATAGCCCGTGCGCGTGCGCGCCGGATCGTAATAGCGCTGGCGCAGCGAGGCGTAGACGCCCGGCACAAGCGGCAGCGCATAATCGCTCGCATCAAAAAGGAAGCACTTGTCGCGGTAGCGTTTGTAGAAAGGGTGATGGCGCACAAGCTCCGCAAAAAGACCGTATCCGCCGCCGAGTTCCGCAAAGAGAATCACATCGGCTTCGTCTGGGTCGCCGGTGAGCGTGTGCCGGCCAAAACGGCAATTGCGGGCGCTCTCAAGAAATAGCTTGTACGCTCCCTTTTCCCACGGGTCTCCGTCCCGGAACTCCAGAGACGTCGAATACAGCAGCACCTTGGCCAAGCGACCCTCCTTGCGGCCTCGCCACCAGACTAGCACGCGCTTCAGAAAGATCCGTCTGCAGCCAACGCCAGCCGCGGGCCCGCCGCAAGTCAGAAACACGGTTCACGAGACATATTCCAGGCAAACGCATTTTCAGAGATGGCGTATCCGGGAAAGACGAGGCCGAGTTGGCGCGGCCATCCGGCAGCGTCAGCCGGCGAAGTCTTTGAGCGGCGCACATGCTCTCTGAAAGTGCCGTAGCTGCGGTTCGGGCGCAGCCGGCAAGGAACTGCGCCGCGCGGCCGGAAGAGATTCAAAAACGGCCATACCGCACGCCGTCCCCGGGAAAAGCGGAAACTGCGCCACCACCCGGTCCTGTTGTGATCTGCTGCCTTTACGCCGGTACCGGTGCCGCTGCCAGCGCCTGCGCCGCGGCGTCGATTGCCTCGCGCGGCGTCACTTCCGTGGCGCACCACAGCGTTGCCCGCTCCAGCTCCGGATACCACCGCTTCAGTTCGATGCCGCCCACAATCTCCTGCTCCAGCAGTCGCGCACCCCACGCCCCCGGAGCTTCGCCGGTCTCCAGAACAAATTCATGAAAATGCGGCGCCCCGGTAAACAGCAGCTTCGTTCCGGGCTGCGAGCCCAGTGTCCGCGCCGCGTAGTCGGCCTTGGCCAGGTTGTGCCCGGCCAGCTCGCGGATGCCTTCCTTGCCATAGACGGCCAGGAAGATGGTCGCCATCAGTGCCACCAAAGCCTGGTTGGTGCAGATATTCGAGGTGGCCTTCTCCCGCCGGATGTGCTGCTCGCGCGTGGCCAGCGTCAGCACAAAGCCGCGATAGCCTCTGCCGTCCGTCGTCTGCCCCACCAGCCGTCCCGGCATCTGCCGCACATATTGTTCCTTGCAGGCAATCACGCCGCAGAACGGCCCGCCATAGCTCAGCGCCACGCCAAACGACTGCGCTTCCATGCTCACAATGTCGGCTTCGACGGGTGGCCGCACCACGCCCAGCGAGATCGCCTCCGCAATCGAAACGATCAGCAGCGCGCCTTTGGCATGCGCAATCGCCGCAATCGCCGCAATGTCTTCGACGACGCCGAAGAAGTTGGGGCTTTGTATCAGCACCGCTGCGGTCTCGCCGGTCACCGCCGATTCCAGAGCCGCCAGATCCACCCGTCCCGTTTCGCGGTCGTAGCCTACCTCTGCTGAAGTGGTCCCGCTGTGCTGTGCATACGTCGCCATGACCTCGCGGTACTCCGGGTGCGTCGTCCGTGCCACCACTGACCGATCTCGTCCGGTCACGCGCATGGCCATCCGGATCGCCTCGGCTGCGCCGGTTGAACCGTCGTACATGCTGGCGTTGGCCACGTCCATCCCCGTCAGCTCGGCGATCATGGTCTGGAACTCAAAGATAGCCTGCAGCGTTCCTTGCGTAATCTCCGCCTGGTAGGGCGTATAACTCGTGAGAAACTCGCCCCGCTGCACCAGGCTGTCGATGATCACCGGCTTATAGTGCCGGTACGCGCCCGCCCCCAGAAAGCTCGTATAGCCCGTGGAGTTTTTCGCGCCCTGCGCCTTGAAATAACCCACGATCTCGCTTTCGGCCTGCTGCCGCGGGATCTTCAAATCGCCATCCAGACGGTACTCCGCCGGAATCATGGCAAATAGCTCATCCACCGAGGCTGCGCCTATCGCAGCCAGCATCTGCACCCGCTCCGCGGGCGACTTGGGGAGATATCGCATTTCTGTTTTCAGCCTTTGGCTGCCGGCCTTGAGCCAGAAGCCCGTTGAGCAGGCATGCGCGGGGCCTGCCTGGAAGATCGAAATTCATTCAACGAGGTGCGACCCATCGCCGTTCAAGCTTGAAGCCGAGAGCAGACCAATGAAAGATGAAAACTTGCCACTAGCTCCCGGCCTCCTCGGCCACAAACTTCTCATAGGCCGCCGCATCCAGCAGCTTCTCCAACTCGCCGGCATCCGCCAGCTCTACCTTGATGATCCACGTCCCGTGCGCGTTCTCGTTGATCTTGTCCGGCTGCGTCTTCAGTTCGTCGTTCACCGCTGTTACCGTGCCGCTCACCGGAGAGTACAGGTCGCTCACCGCCTTCACGCTCTCCACCGAGCCAAACACAGCGTTCGCGTTCACCCTATCGCCCACCTTGGGCGCATCGACATAGACAATGTCGCCCAGCGAACCCTGCGCGTAGTCTGTTATGCCAATTGTCCCCACGTTGCCTTCGACCGCGATCCACTCATGCTCGCGGGTATAGCGGTAGTTCGCCGGATAGGCCATGACCATTTATCTCCTTCAAAAAGCGAATCCTCAGTGTACGCCGGATTGCGCCCGCCGCAAAGATGCCCGCGAGCCCCGCAATCCATATGCCTTCACGCCGGACCAAAGCCGGGATATGGCTCCAGCGGCACCAGCGCCACAATCTCCAGCATGCCTGCCTGGTAGATGGGCAGGCTCTCCAGCGCCGCGCGCACTTCTTCCGCGACGGCCGCTTCCCACACAATGGCCGCGCCCGGCATGTCGCCGCGCTTCCACACCTGCCGCAGCAGTCCCGCGGCATACAGTTCCTTGGCTCGCCTTGTCTCGCGGGCAGTCAGTTCAGGGGTGAAGGCTTCAGGCGGAAACGCATCGGTACGGCGGCGCGATAAGGAAAGAAATTGCATACCCAGATTGTATCGGCAGCCGCGCCCGCCGGCCGCGCGCTCCTGCGGCCGGCGGCCCACGGCGATGCGCATCAATGATCGAAATACTTGCCGTGGCCTCCGTTGGCCCAGGGATCATAATGCAGCGCGAAGTTCGCCCGGCTCTGCACCGACGGGTGGTTATACATCCAGAACTCGATAAACGGGCTCGGATTGGGATCTTCCAGCCACGCCTGTCCCAGGCTGTTGAACGCCGCCACCGCCGTCTTCTGCGGATCCGCCACGATCCCGTGAATCGCTTCCTGCCCATACACGTCGGCCTGGTGCTCAAAGTAACGGCTGAACGTGTTGCTTATCGGATCGAGAAAGAAGCTTGCAATCGAAATCGCAAACAGCAGCACAATAAAACCCGTCCGGCTCCCCAACCCGTCCGCGCGCCACCGTTCCCCAAACCGCCGCGCCAGCCACCCGGCAAACCACGCGCATCCCCAGTACAGGAAGAACAGGAAAACCGCCATTCCCGCCAGTTGCTTGGGAATGTGGTGCAAGACGTAGTGCCCGGTTTCGTGCGCAAAAATAAACAGAATCTCGTCGTTCGGCACCCGTCCCGCCGTCGTGTCCCACACCACGATCTGCTTGGTTGCCCCCATTCCGCTCACATAGGCATTCAGCCCATTTGTCTTCAGGCTGGCCTTCATCAGGAACATGCGGCTGGGCGGAATGTCGGTCCCTGTTCGCGCCACCACCTTCTCTAACTCCGTCACCAGTCCGGGATCGGTCTTCTGAAGCGGCTCGAATTTGTTGAAAATAGGCGCCAGCAGCGGCGCTACAAAGATGGAAAGTACCAGCAGCGGCAGCGTAGCCACCCATAATCCCAGCCAGAACCGGCGCGGCCACTTCCGCACAATCCAGTTGAAGAGAAGCATGATGGGCGCGCCGAACAGCACGCCCAGACCAAGCCCTTTCGCCTGGTCGCCGATCCATCCACCCCAGCTTTGCACGCTGATGCCGTACTGCAGGCTCACATGCTCCCCATAAATGTCCAGCGGCAGGCTGGTCAGCGTTGTAATGATCAGGAACAGCGCAAAGAACAGCAACCCCGCCAGCCACCGGCGCTTCAGCAGCCGCTCTGCCCATCCTGCCAGCCCCGAGATAGCGTGCGCCGCCAGCAGAATCCAAAGTACCGCCAGCCCCCACAGCGTGCTGACCAGCGCCAGAATGTGCCGGATGCGGCTCAGCGTGATCGCCTTCGCCAGCTTCTCCGGCGGCAGCGTATACGCCTGGTTCGCTTTGATTGTTGCGGTTGTTGGGGTTCCCTGAACCGGAGCCGGAACACGCGCCGCCGGAATGCTGGCTGGCTGCGGGTTCCTGGTCTGGCTGTAACCTAACTGCGGAGTCAGCCCTGCCAGAAACAAACTAAGATACAGGACTGTTATCCAACGGCGACGAACGGTCATGCTTGTTTTCCTCGCCAGTAGGCTATCTTGCGCATGCCGGAATAACAAACGATTTCTTGCAGGTTTGTCTCGCGCGCGCGGGTGGTTATTCTTCTTTGCCCTATCGTCCCAATTTTTGCTCTTCTGTGTGCCTTGCTGTCACGCGCGCCCCCGCCCCTTCCACCCTCCAGGCTCTCTGCTCCCAATCCCTGCTTCGATCAGTCCAGCCGGGTCAGAAACGCCGCTCCCTCGGCCGGGCGCAGATGCCGCGCAATGTATTCCGCTCGCGCCCGGTCGTCGCCCAGGGGCCTGATTCGCACCCAGTAGCTTGCCTCGCCCGAGAACTCGATAACAGTGGCGTCCGGATATTGCCGCATCAGCCGCTGTTTGAGCCGGAGAGCTCTTGCCTCGCTGGTGAACGCCCCAATCTGCACACACCACCGTCCGCCCCATGTGATCGGCTTCGGCGCTTCATACACATCCAGCCGCACCGGCGCCAGCCCCGGCCCGTAGATTCCTGTCACCTTGGCCGCCGCCACTGTCAGGTCTACAATCCGCCCGCGCACAAACGGCCCGCGGTCTGTCACCCGCATGGCTCCCGCCTGTCCTGTGCGCAGGTTCGTGACCACAATCAACGTTCCCATGGGAAGCGTCCGGTGCGCCGCTGTCATCGCGCGATTGTCCAGCACCTGCCCGTTCGCCGCCTTCCGGCCCCTGTACGGCGCCGTATACCAGCTCGCCAGCCCCCGCTGACTCAGGATGGGCCGGTGCATCTCAATGTAGTCCAGGTCGGCCTGCGTCACTCCGCCCGGCGGCACGGGCGTGGGCGCAATGTGCGCCGGCGGCAACTCCACAGGTGGCGGCGGATACCCTTCCGGCTCCGGTGCTGCCGGCTGCATGGGTGGCGGATAGGCCGCCGGCGGCGGCAACTGCGCCTCGTGACGGTGCCGCCCGCAACCCGCCGCCAGCAGCAGACCCGCTCCCAGCGCCGACAACGCCCCCAGCCGCCCCAGATGGAGCCCAGTACTTTTCAACCCCATCAGAATTGCGGCCCCTTCGGCTTCTCAAAGCGGTCAGCCAGATCGTGCAATTTCTCCGCCAGCGTCCGCATCGCGTAGGCCGACTCGTTCCTCACCTGCGGCACCACCGAGTCGTTGATAAACGCGATCGTGTGCCGCAGTTCCATCTCAATCAACTCCAGCGCCTCTTCAATGCGCCGTCCCATGCCGCCCGGATCAGCACCGGGAGAAGATTTCGTGCTCATCTCAGTAACCTCTTGCAGGTAACAACGATCGAGGTGACCTGCTTCCAGTCTGCGGTGCCTGTCCCCCCGCGTCAATACTCCTGCCCCCGCACGTATCGCCGTCGTCAACACGCCATGGCTGCGCACGCCCCCGCCGCTCTGTACCGCTTCTCTGCGGGCCGCCTGCAACCTTGATAATCGGTAAAATGACGGCATCGCTCCTCTCGCCCTCACGAGGGGGTTCCTTTTTCTTTGACTCTGTGCGCCTTCGATCTGTTTTTGCCGCGCATTCAACCAGTTAACTTGCGAGGATTCTCTGTGCAGCCTCACTCCGCCGGTTCCAGTAAAAGCCCTCGCGCCGGCAGTCGAAGCAGCCTCTGTCCTGGCTTGCGTGCCATCCTGGTTCCCGCGCTCGCCGCCGGACTTTCGCCCGCAGCCGTCCTCGCACAGGCCCAGTCCCCCGCACCGCAGCCCGTGTTCCCCGATGCCCCCCAGCCCCAGACACCGGCCAAGCCGGCTCCTTCCTCTCTCCCCCCCTGCAAGCCGGTAAAGAACACAACCCCGGGACAAACCCCGGCCACGCCATCCTCTCCCCAGCCTTGCCGCAAGATCCCAAACGTCCCTGTCGTGGACTGGTTCGCGCGCTTTCTCACCGGCCCCGCCGTCAAGCCTTTCTCGCCGGCCGAAAAGGCGCGCCTGGCCGCCCGCAACTTCATCGACCCGTTCAACGCCGTCACCATCCTCGGCACCTCCGCCATCTCCGTCGCCGCAGACTCCCACTCCGCCTATGGACCCGGCATGACCGGATTCGGCCGCTACGTCGGCGTCAGCTACGCTGAAGATCTCACCGGTGAGTTCTTCGGCACCTTCCTTATCCCCTCCATCGTCCACCAGGACCCCCACTATCACCGCATGCCCTCCGCCTCCGTACCGCGCCGCATCCGACACACCCTCGCCCAGGTCTTCTGGACCAAAAGCGACAAGGGCGGCAACATGGTCAATTACGCCAACATCGTCGGGTTCGCCATTGAAGGCGTCATCTCCAACACCTACGTTCCCGGCCAGGACACCCGCTTCCCCGCCAGCGCCACTCGCTACACTCTCGGCCTGGCCACCGCCCCCGCCGACAACCTCATCACTGAATTCCTCCCCGACATCGCCCGCCACATCCACATCCGTATCGTCCTCATTCAGCGCATCATCAACCAGGCCGCCCTCTCCCAGACCAGCCAGTAGCCGGCATCCCATTCCCCCGCCCCATCACCCCGTTCGCTGCGCCCATTCCCCATTCGCTGCATTCCAGTTGGGTTGACCACCCCCGCCGTCTAAGCTAACCCTGGAATTTCAGCCCCCCAGAATTCCGCACGGAACGCCAAAGACAGGGGCTGTGCCGGGCGAGCCGCTTTCGCCGGAATCCAATCGATTCAGGAGTCCGCACTTTATGTCTAAAGCTGTGAAATATGCCGAGAAGGCAGTGGTATATGCCGCCAAGGCCGCGTGGGTCGTTTACGACCGGCTGAACCGCATCAGCCCCAACCCCTCCTTTACCCCTAAGTGGAGCGACAAGCCCCTGCTCAAGAGCTGGCAGAAGGAGAAGCCCCCGCTAGGCTGGCCCCGCACTACCGACTCGCTGTGCCCCAAATGCGTCCCTGAGATCCGCAAGCAAATCCTCGACGGCAAGCTTCCCCACGAAATCCTGCTCAACGAAAAAGTGGGCGAAATCAAGGCCCAGATCATCGAACGCGATGGCAAGATCTGGATGGTGAAAGACTGCCCCAAGCACGGCCACTTCGAGGATCTCATGTCCATCGACACGGCCTTCTTCAAGCACCTGGAAGAGAGCTTCCCCGGCCGCGACATCCGCGCCCACAACGACGCCGACCTTCACAACCACGGCACATCCACCGTCACCCATGGCCGCGGCGCCGTCCTCACCATCGACCTGACCAACCGCTGCAACATGATGTGCGATCCCTGCTTCATGGACGCCAACCAGGTCGGCTTTGTCCATGAGCTCACCTGGGAAGAGATCAAGACCGTCCTCGACAACTCCGCCAAGATCAAGCCCAAGCGACAGATGAGCGTGCAGTTCTCCGGCGGTGAGCCCACCCTCTCGCCCTACTTCCTCGACGCCATCGCCTACTCCCGCAAGATCGGCTATAACTCCGTCCAGGCCGCTTCCAACGGCATCGAGTTCGCCAAGAGCAAGGAGCTTTGCCGCGCCGCCGCCGAGGCCGGTCTCCGCTACGTCTATCTCCAGTTCGACGGCATCGGCAACGCCGCCAACTCGCACCGCAAGGTGGGCAACCTCTTCGACGTCAAGCTCCAGGCCATCAACAACCTGCACGAGGCCGGCGTCGAAATCGTCCCCGTCACCACCATCATCAATGGCATCAACAACGAGCAGGTGGGCCGCATTATCCAGTTCGCCCTGGACAACCCCAAGACCATCAGCTTCCTCTCCTTCCAGCCCGTCAGCTTCACCGGCCGCGACGAGGAGATCAGCGACGAACGCCGCTTCGCTCAGCGCTACACCCTCTCCCACATGGCCCACGACATCAAGAATCAGTGCGGCTTTGGCGAGCCGGAGCGCGACTGGTTCCCCATCTCCTTTATGTCCACCTTCACTGACTGGGCTGACCTCGTCCACGGCCCCAGCGCCGAGTGGGGACAGCTTTCCTGCGGCTGCCATCCCAACTGCGGCATCGGCATGGCCCTGATGATCGACAAGGAAACCAAGGAGGCCGCCCCCGTCACCGCCTTCCTCAAGATGGATCAGGTCGCCAAAGACCTAGCCAAGGTCAACGACGCCGCCCGCGGCAAGTGGCTCTCAGTCACCGGCTTTGCCCTGGCCCTGCTGCGCAACTACGACCCCTTCCAGGCCCCGACCCACTTCAAGATCACCGACATGCTCAAGAAGATGGACAAGACCTTCAACGCCACCGGCAAGGACTACGGTTCGGTCAAGGGCACCCGCACCATGGAAGACATCCAGAAGCGCCGCCAGGACCGCTGGAACTTCCTCTTCATCGCCGGCATGTGGTTCCAGGACCTGTTCAACTACGACTTCCGCCGCACCGAGCAGTGCATCATTCCCTACGCCACCCAGGAAGGCGAAATCTCCTTCTGCGCCTATAACACCGGCATCGGCTGGCGCAACATCATCGAGAAGATGCACATGACTTCGACCTTGACCAAGTGGTATGAGGAACACGGACGCCACGAAATCTTCGCCGGCGGCAAGAAGGTGGGCATGGCCGAGGTAGGTCACAAGCTCGCCCTCAACATGGAGCACGTCAATTCCGAAGCCAACCACACTCTCGATGAGCTGGGCATCGCCAAAAACGCCCGTGAGGAAAAGATCCGCGCGCGCGACCAGAAGCAGACCCTCAGCGCCGCCGAGAACGCCCGCATGGCCGCCCTCTATAAAGAGCACATCCTCGGCGTCAAGCCCGTCGAAGGCATGGTCACGCTGGACTCCATTACGCCCACCGCAAAGGCGCAGAAGAAGGAAGAAGGCGAGCTGGTGGCAGGGGACTGAGCTTGCCGTCCAGACAACCGCGCCTCCGGCGTACCAACCCCAAAGGCCGTCCGCGATGCGGACGGCCTTTGCATGGCTGGGTTGCAGCGCAAGCTCAGCCTGAACCGGCAGGAGATCGGCCCAAAGCTCCTTGCGATGTACGCTCCACCACTCCTGCGGCCGCCCCATTCTTCTCGCGATCCATGCGGAAAGAACAGAAGCCGGCGCCACAAACCCGTTGCGCTGCGTCCGCCCCTTCTTTTTTGCACCGTCGCCCAGCGCACCTTCACTTGCCGCTCATGGAAACCTGCGGCGCCACCCGTATCACGCCATCACTTCGCGCAGGATCTTTTCGAGATAGAGTTTTTCAGTGCGCACGTCGGCAATTTGCTGCGGGCCGGAGGTTTCGCGCTCGATGGTGATGGCCCCGGTGTAGCCCAGCCGGTGCAGTTTGGCGAAAACCTTGCGGAAGTCAACCAGGCCCTCGCCGATGAGAACTTCTTCGCCCAGGTTGCTGGGGTTGGTGGGCCAGCGGCCGTCCTTGGCGTGCACGCTGCGGATGTGCGGCCCGAGGATATCGACGGCATCCACCGGGTTGGCCTTGCCGTAAAGAATGAGGTTGGCCGTGTCGAGGCCCACGCCCAGGTTGGGCAGCCCCACGTCGCGGATCATGCGCGAAACGGTGGTGGGCGTCTCCTGCCCGCTCTCCATCAGGAACTGCTGGCCGTTGGCGCGGCAGTGTTCGGCCACAGTGCGGATGGCTGCCACGACACCGGGATAGAGCGGGTCGCCGGGATTCTCGGGAATGAAGCCGCAGTGGGTCTGCACCTGGCCCACGCCGAGCAGCTTGGCAAAGTCGGAGGCTTGGCGCAGGGCGTCGATGCGGGCGGCGCGGGTGGCGGGCGGCACCAGACCGATCGTCTCCGGGCCCTCGGTAAAGTTCCACACCAGCGGGCCGGGACCCACCACCTCCACGGCGGTAGCAACCACGTTGTAGCGGTCCAGCAGGTCGCGAAACTCCGCGGCCAGCGCGGGCGTGAACTTGCCCAGATAGCCGTCGAGCGAAAGAAAGCAGTTGGTAAAGCCCAGGTCGCGCACGCGGCGGATGGTGGCCTCGGGCGCCCCGTAGGGGCTGATCAACAGGCCGAGGGCCATCGGCTTGAGCGCGGCCTGCGCGGCGTCGAGCGCGCTGGCAACAAGTGTGGCGGATGCGGCCCCAAGAAACGTTCTGCGGTCCATGGCATCTCCCTTTCCGGTCGGAGCGGTAAGAAATCAACCTCTCTTTGTAGCACACGTCAGCCACCGTGCGCGGCAGGGGTGCGCGGGCGTGGCGATGTGAACAGGAAGCGCGATGCAGGCCGTCTACTCGAGATTTTGAATCTTGGTGCCTTCGGGAATCTTGATCTGGAACTGGTCGTCGCTGAGGGCAATGTTCTCCGTGACTTTATCGACGGTGAGGACAATCTGGTAGTCCTCCTGGGGACGGCGAATGATAACCTTGGCGGGGAACTGGATGTTGCCGAAGTCGGTGTAGGCGGAATAGAACACCTGGGTTTCAAGGTTCCCGCGCTCGTCGTAGAGATCCTGCTGATAGGGGAACAGGTCGTCGCGGTGGAAGGTGATCACACGCACCGGAATCAGCTGCTGGCTGCCGTGTTTTCGATGGCTGATGCTGAGCACGTACTCGGGAACGGTGTAGAGGTGCTTGCGCGCGGCGTCTTCCACGGTCTCGGTGTCGGAGACAACGCTGTACCAGTCGTCGGGCTCGAGGCCGCGCACGACCATGGCGTCGAAGAAGAAGCCGGGACGCATGTTTTCAATCTGGCTCTTCGACTTTTTGTGCAACTCGTTGGCGCCAACAATGGCCTCGCTGCGCGACGGAACATAGAGCTTGAAGGTTTTGCCGTCGCTCGCCATGTCGAACATCTTGGTGCCGAGGACGGGAACCTGGCCGAGAACGCGGAGGAAGCCGGGCTTGCGAATAAGGATGTGGCCGCGAAAGCTCGTGTAATCGCGGGCAAAGCCTTCCTTGCGCTTGAGCACGGAGGCCTGAATCTCCACCGCGGCCACCAGGGTGTTCATGGACTTCCAGCGCTGGTTGATGTCGGCCACCAGAACCTCTGGCAAAACGGTCTGCACCGCGGCCGGCGGGCGCGGCACGGGCAGCCGGCGCGTGGTGGAGAGAATAAAACACCCCGAGAGCGGCAGCAGCAGGAGCAGGAGGGCGAGAAAGCCGGTCACGCGGCGCGCGCGCATCATCGTTCACCGGCCTTCCTGAGTGCCCGGCGGTACTCGGCCACGTTGCGGTGATGTGCCTCGATGGTGGAAGAGAACAGTGAGTGCCCCTGGGCATTGGCGCCGGCAGCCACAAAGTAGAGATAGTCCGTGTGCGCCGGGTGCAAAGCCGCCCGCAGCGAACGCAGGCCCGGATTCGCGATGGGGCCCGGAGGCAGGCCGGCGTGGAGATAGGTGTTGTAGGGCGTGTCGTGTTCCAGGTCGCTGCGGTAGATCGTGCCGCGCCACTGGCCGTGCAGTTCCAGGCCGTAGATGACCGAGGGGTCGGTCATGAGAGGCATCTTGCGCGCCAGGCGGTTTACAAAGACGCTGGCCACAAGAGGCCGATCGGCATCCACTGCTGTCTCGCGTTCCACTAATGAAGCCAGGGTCACCACCCGATGCACGTTCTCCTTCAAACCAATCTGCGCGGCAGCCGCCCGGAAGCGGCGCACCATGGCTGAGCAAATCTGCTCCGGCGTGGCCCGGCGGGGAAAATGGTAGGTATCTGGAAACAGATAGCCTTCCAGGCTGCGGGCGCCGGGATCAAAATCCGAAACCAGCCCGGTGAGCTTGGCCTGCGCCGCAATGAAATCCTGCCCGCTCACCAGCCCCGCCTCCTCGATCCGGACAGCAATATCGAAAATGGTTGCCCCCTCGGGGATGGTCACCGTGCGGGTGAAGACATCGCCGCGGGCAATGCGGTTATAAACCTCGGAAAGCGGCGCCGGATGGTCGAAGCGATACTCGCCGGCCTTCAGCGTTCCGTGCCTCAACCAACGCATCAGGTCAAAAACCGCGCCGCTGCGCACCACCCCGGCCTGCTGCAACTGGCGGCCGATGTGGATCGTGGACGCCCCCGGCGCGATCTCGACAAAGATCTCGGTCTCGGGTCCGTAGGGCGCGGCCAGCACCCACAAGACGCCCCCCGTCGCAAGCAGCAGGAACAACAGCGTTGCCAGCAAGGGCACGGCGGCGCTAAAACTCTTCCTCCTTCTGCTCATCCGCCTGCGGCGCGACATTCCGTGGTTGTGTGCCTTTCGCTGTTTCTTTTGACGCAGTTGATCCCTGTGTGGATTCGCCTGAATTGATTGTAAAGGGCGGCCAGGGACGGCGGAATGCCGGCAGCAGAGAGCCGGCACGGCCTCAGGGCCAGTCGGGAGCGCAGTGCCACAGGACGACGCATTCGCCAGGACCGTCGTTGAAGGGAGCGTGAATCATGCCGCCGGGCATGTAGAAGACCTCGCCCTGCTTCACCTCGACGGTCTGTTCAAGCCGTGGCAACTGGACCTTGAGCTTGCCCCGGACGACGTAATAGGTCTCATCGGCGCGGTGAGCGGAGATGCGGCCCAGGCGCTTGCCGGGCGGAATCGTAAAGCTGCCACAGGTGATTTGGTCGCCCACCAGATAGATCTTGAGGTCGCAGCCCTGGCTCGATCTGCGGGACTCGAAGGCTTGATTTTCCGAGGCAAGAAGCCACTCTTTTTCTTTGAGCTTGTTGGCCATCGAGGCTCTCCTTTACGGTGCCACCGGCGAAGGCAGGCTTAGGACGCACGGATCACCACCTGCGCGCTTTCTGTACCATGATAGTGCGGCGCGGGGGGGGCATATGCACAAGCGGCCACGCTATCTTGGACTGGATGTGGGCAACCGCCGCATTGGCGTGGCGGTGACCGACGAATTGGGCCTGACGGCGCAGCCGGTGCTCACACTGGAACGGCGGCCCAGACGGCGCGAGGATCTGCGTTCCCTGGCGCGGCTGGCGCGGCGCTTTGACGTGGCGGGCATTGTGGTTGGCATGCCGGTGCGGCTGGCCGGCGAGGCGAGCGCCCAGACGGCCAAAACACAGGCCTTTGCCGCCGAACTCGGCGCGCTCACCGGCTTGCCCATCCACTTTTGGGACGAACGCCTGACCACCCATGAGGCGCACCGCATTCTCTACCAGTCCGGACGCAAGCGCCAGGCGCACCGGCGCGTGGTGGATCAGGTGGCGGCCACCCTCATCCTCCAATCGTTCCTCGAGGAGCGAAAGACTGGCGAGGACAGTGGCGATGCGTGGGGAAAGAACGCGCTCGAAGGAAAAACCGCCCCATAGAAATGATGCGCCGCGCGCAACGATCCGCGCCACGCATGCCCGCCGGTTCCGGCAATCGCATGAACGCAACGAAGCAGGTTTGACCTTCGTTTTGCTTCAGCCCTGCCGCACATGCACGATGAATGCGTGGGCTTTGGCCCCTGAGGGAGCTTTGCCTAAAAAGTGCCCAAGTCCGCCGTTTTGCCTGAAAACCCTGCTCCTTGCCCGGAAAATCACTGATTGGGGCAATCAGCGTTTGATTGAGTGCACTGCAATTAAACGCGTAAAGGTTCTGCAATTCCGCGTGTATTGTCGCCCAACCGTCAGTCCCCCAACCGTCAGTTTGAGCATCCGCGCCCTTCAAAAGCCCCTATGCATGTTCATGCCATTGCCCAGCCCGCTGGCCCCGTCCTCTCCAGAGCGGGCCGCGTATAATGGAATCTCTAGAGCTTTTATCTCTTGCGGACCGAGCATCCCCGCTCGCCGCCACGGACCCTGGATGCCAGATCACATCAAAAGACAACTGTTGGCCGAGATCAAGCAACTGGAGCATGAACTTGCTCACGAATTGCCCGCCGAAATCAAAAAGGCGGTGGCCATGGGCGACCTGTCGGAAAATGCCGAGTATCACATGGCCAAGCAGCGGCAGGACTTTGTGAATGCCCGCCTGGGGCAGCTCAAGAAGCGCATGGCCGAGCTCTCGCTGGTGAATCTGGCCAACATCCCCCGGGACAAGGTAGGGTTCGGCTCCACCGTGGTGGTTTTTGACACCACCAAGGAGGAGGAGATCACCTATCGCCTCGTCACCAGCGAAGAGTCCGATGTCACCCGGGGCCTGATCTCCACCACCTCCCCAATCGGCCGCGGGCTGATAGGAAAGCAGGTGGGCGATGTGGCGGCCATCGCCACCCCCAACGGCAAGCGGGAACTGGAGATCCTGAAGTTGACGACGATTCACGACGAGGCCGGCGAAGAGGAAGGCGAGCCGGCGGATGGGCAATCCGCGGCCGGCGCGAAGTCGTAGTAAGGAAGACGAGCAATGACCTGGACCAGCGCTTTTGGCCGCTCTTGCGGCTGGCTTCTTGATCGCATCGTGCATGGCCTGGCGCTCACCCGCATCTCACCGAACGTGCTGACGTTTGTGGGTCTGGTGATCAACATTGTGGCCGCTTTTCTGTTTGGCCACGCCAGCGCCGCCAACGCCCAGCGGGTTTTCTTCTATGCGGGCTGCGTCATCTTCGGGGCCGGCATCTTCGACATGGTTGATGGACGCGTAGCCCGGCGCACCAACCAGGTGACCGTCTTCGGATCGTTCTTCGATTCGGTGATTGACCGCTACTCCGATGTGGTGCTGTTTTTCGGCCTGCTCGTTTACTACGGACGCATCAACCGTTTCCGCTACGTGGTGCTGGTAGCCTTTGTCATGGTCACCTCGCTGATGGTCAGCTACACCCGCGCCCGTGCGGAGTCGCTCATCGGCCAGTGCAAGGTCGGCTTCATGGAGCGGCCCGAGCGCATCGTCCTCATCATCATCGGAGCGGTCTTCGACCGCTGGGGCGCCATGGGACCGGTGTTGTGGGTTCTGGCCGTGCTCTCCACCATCACCGTCGCCCACCGCATTGTCTACACCTACCAGAACACCAAGCATCTGGCGCCCCTGCGCTGAGAAACCGGCCGCTTCAGCAATTCTTCATCACCACCGAGCAAGGGGCGGAGCCGGGCTTCCACCGCAGGAGAAACTGCGTGACCTGAGACGGCTCAATCCGGTCCATAGCCTCGAACTGGCCGGTGCTCTGGCTGTAGAGCAGATGGCCCTTTTCGCTGAGTACGGCCAGGGCCGGCACGCCCTTCCGGATGGGAATTCCGTAGCGCTCGGCGAGATCGAGGTTCTGGTCCATCTCGCCGATATTGATTCGCACCAGAACGAAGTTCTTCTCCAGCAAGTCGCGATTCTGCGCGTTGTGGAAGTAGATGTCGAGGATGCGGCAATCGCTGCACCAGTTGCCGCCAAAGTCGACCAGAATGCGCTTGTGGCTGGCGGCGGCGGTCTTCAGCGCACGAGCCAGGTCGGCTTTGGCCTGGCCGGGGTCGGGATAGATGTCGTGCGGTGCGGAGCTGGCCGGACCAGCAAAAAGAACCAGCGCCAGAGCGGCGGCGAAGAACTTTAGGGCTTTCATGGAATCGATCTCCACAACTGCTCCCCCAGTGTGCCATAAAAGCCCCCGTGCCACCATCGGACAAGGAAAGCGCGCGAACGCATGTAATCTAGGAAAAGAAACCATGAAAGATCCCGCCACTCTGCGCCAACGGCTTGAATCCACCCAGTTCCCCAGCCTGGGAGCCATGATGGAGGGCTATGCCCAGGCAGCCGCCGAGCTGGCCCGGGTGGAGTTCCGCCAGAAGCTGGACTTCACTCCCGAATCCATCGACGCGCTGGACGAGATTCTGGTGCTGACGGGCGAAAGCCCGGAGCTGGATCTTGAGTACCAGGTGCGCCTGTGGGGCAGCTATCTGGGAGAAGTGGTGCGCCGGCGCTACGCGGGAACCTGGGAGATGACGCCGTATCCGGGCAGCGGCACGGCGGTTCCGGCCGTCGAGGCCCGCGGTTCGCGCCTGTTTCCACTCATGAAGGTGCACCGGCGGCTCACCCTGGGCGAAGAGGAAGACGTGCGCGATTTCTACGCCATGGTGACGGAGAGACTGGGCAACCCAGCGCAGATAAACTAGTGGTCTGAGTGCCGGCTGCGCGAGGCACTGCCTTTGTGCGACAATAAGCACGGAGAGAGCGTGCCAGGAAAAGATGGCGCGCGGAGGATGAGAGTATGGGCGATCTATTGCAGCCGTGGCATCTGGTTGTGCTGGGCGTAGTGGCATTTCTTCTGTTTGGCGCCAAGCGGTTGCCGGAGCTGGGAAAGGGACTGGGCGAAGGATTAAAAGGCTTTAAGGAAGGCCTGAAGGGCATGACCGAGCCCACGCCAACCGCTCCGGCGGTGCAGCAGAGCGCTGCGCCAGCGCCCCCGGCCAATCCGCCAGCCGAACAGAAGTAAGCGCAGTTTCCGCCTCGAAGACAAGGTCCGCGCGGCGCGCGCGACCAGCGGGACGGCCAGGGAAGAAGCAGTGCGAAGGCCTGTGCCACGGCACAGGCCTTTTTGCGCCTGCAAACGGCTTTTACAGGCTCAACAGCGCCACGGCCGCCAGCGCCACGCCGATGCCCGCGATCTGGCGGCGGGTTGGGCGCTCGTGCAGAAGCAGCGCGGCCAGAAGGATTGTGCCGGCCGGATAGAGCGAACAGACCACGGCGGCCACATCCAGACGGCCAATCTGCGTAGCGCGCAGATAGATGAGGTTGCCGGCGGTGTCCAGAACCCCGGCGGCAATCCCGGTGAGCCAGAATCCGCTTCGCTGCCCCCGCGGCGGCCGGATCAGCAGCACCAGAGACATGGCCAGCACGCCGGCGATGCGGGCCGAGGTCATGGGCCACAGAATCCCTCCCGTGTTGGCCAGTCTGAAGAGGATGAGCTGCGCTCCAAAGCCCGTACCGGCCAGAGCCCCCAGCAGCAGGGCCATGGGCGGCGAGCCCGCGCCCCGGGCTGCGGGGGCATGCGTAATGAGCCAGATGGCTACGCACCCAAGTCCCAATCCCAAAGCGGTGAGAGGCGCTGGCAAGCCCTCCTGCGCAAGCGAGAATCCCACCGGTACAAGTGCGGTCAGCAGCCCAGTCAGCGCGGCAGTCAGCCCCATGGAGCCCATGGCCAGGGCGCGATAAAAAACGGCCAGCGCCAGGGAGCCTTCAAATCCGCCCAGGCCGGCATAGAACAACGCGGCATGGCCGGGCAGCGGCAGGCGCGCGCCCAGACACAACAACGCAAGCACGATGGCAGAGAAGAAATGCCCGGTAAAAACCACCAGAAGCGCCGGAGCGCGCCGCGCGCCGAGTCCGCCCACAAAATCCGAGCCGCCCCACGTGGCGGCTGAGACCAGTCCGAGTCCAGCCGCCGCGGAGGAAGGGCTCACAGGCTATTGCATATCCTGCGCGGAGGGGTAATAGCCGCGCTTGGCGATGACTTCCAGGTTGGGCCGGTCGACGCGAACGTCGATCTTGCGGAAGCGGCCGTCAATCAGCGGTTGGTGGCTCAGATAGCCCAGCGTGTACTGGGTCCGCGCCTCTTCGGCGATCTTGGCATAGCTCCTCTCGATCCCGTTCGCGCTGGTTTCCGCGTCCATCTCCCCGCCCGTTTCTGCGGTGTACTTGGTCAGGATGTTGTCGTACATCGAGAAGGGGATATGGAAGCGGCTCAGGTAGCCCTGGCCCCAGCGGGCCGAGTCGCCCACCACGGTTGCGTAGACGGCAATCTTGTTCGTCTGCAGGTAGCGAATGACCTCGCGATAGGTGGCCTTGCTGCCGTACTCCTTGCCGTCGGATACGACGTAGATAATGCGGCGGCGGCCCTTGGGACGGGTGGAAAGCTCTTTGGCTGCTGCCAGAATCGCGTCGTTGAGGGTATGAATCTCCTTGGGAATGGTGATGACGCCGTTGCCGCTGCCGGACGAGCGCCCAGGCTGTACGTTGGGGTCGGCACACCATCCATTCACATAAACGCCGCAGCCGGCCAGCGGGCCGCTGTTCACCGGAATCAGCATTTCGCTGCCGGTTGCCTTGGCGAGGGCCAGCACTGCCGGAACGCGTGGACTCTGCGCGCCGGTAAAGCCGGTACGCTCCTCGGCTCCATTGTTGTAGGTAAAGAGAGCCAGTTCGTCATAGGGCGTGAGCGCACCCTGGATGGCGCCCAGCGACTGATTCACCTTGGCCATCACGTCGGAGGTCAGGCTTTGGTCGATGACGAACGCAATCGAAAGCGGAAACGGATCCACGGTGAACAGGCGCAACGGCTCACGGATGTTGTTCTCGTAGACCTGAAAGTCGCGGTAGGTAAGGCCGGGAACCAGCTTGCCCTTCGAGTCCTTTACGGTCACCGGGACTTCGACAAAATTCACGTTCACCACAAAGTTGACGGTGGCCTGGTAGCCCTCGCCGGGCGCGGGAATATCCGGCGGCGTAGTCTGAAAAGTGTCCTTCTGCGACGACGGCGGCTGGGTCGCGGTGGCCGGCACATCCGACGATGAAACCCCGCTGGTGGCAGCAGCCGTGGCGTCGCTGGTGTCGCCGACGCCGGGCGAACCCTTGCCCGGGGTGATGGTTGTATCCGTGCCGTTCAGCAGCGACGGCGGATGGGGGGTGGGCGCGTCGGGAACAGCGGGCTGTTGCTGTTGCGCCACACCTGCCGGGCTCAACACCAGGCCTGTACTCAGGAGCGCGGCCAGCGCCATTGCTTTTAAACCAAGCTTCACAGGTATTTCGTCCTCCCCGGCTGCCGCTTGCCGTCTCTTTCCATTCTAAGGTGCCGGTGGGCGATTGTCAGCAACTCCCTCGTCGCTGCCGGACCTCGCGTCCTCTTTGCGCAGCGGCCGAACGCCCCAGAACCATCCGGGACCGCCCGGCGGAACTGCAGTGGACAGAGTATCAGACGCGCCAGAACGTCGCTGGTTGCTTCCATGGCGCGTATATGCTCTCATCGGCTCTAAGGAGGCGTCTAACTCAGCAACGATGCGCTTCCAACGGCGAGTGGCCGCTGCAATCCTGCTCCTGCCGGCGATGGCCGTGGCGGGCTGGGCTCAGCTTGCCCCTTCGCCAGACGCTCCCCCGGCAGGCGCCGCTCCCGCCTCTCACGCCAATCAGGACCCCGTGGCCACCTTCAAGCTCAACGTGAACCTGGTCAACGTCGTCTTTACGGTTAAGAACAAGCAGGGAAATCTCGTGCCTCACCTCACCCAGAACGACTGCACCGTCTACGAGGACAAGGTTCCGCAAAAACTCAAGAGCTTTGTGGCCGAGACCAACCAGCCGCTCACGCTGGGCATCTTGCTCGATACCTCGGGCAGCCAGCAGCGGGTGTTGCAGCTCGAACAGGATGTAGGCAGCCGGTTTCTCGAGCGCGTCCTGCGGCCCAAAGACGAGGCCTTCCTCATCTCCTTCGATGTCAACGTCGATCTGCTGCAGGACTTCACCAACAGTCCGCGCCTGCTGGCGCACGCCATGGACAAGGCGCAGATCAACACTGCGGGCGGCAACGGCGCGGGCGGCATTCCGGGCATGGGCGGAGGCCCCGTGCCCACCACGGGCGATCCCAAAGGAACCCTGCTCTACGATGCCGTGTACCTGGCCGCCACCCAGAAGCTGAACCAGGAAACAGGACGCAAGGCAATGATTCTGCTGACCGACGGCGAGGACCAGGGAAGCCGCACCAAACTCAACGAAGCCATCGCCTCGGCCGAGCGGAGCAACGTCATCGTGTACGTGATTCTGCTCGCCGACCGCGGATTCTACGGCTCCTGGGGCTACGGCGGCCACTCGTCCATGAAGCGGCTTACCTCCGAGACCGGCGGCCGCCTGATCGACGTCGGCAACAACGGAGACAAGCTGGAGGCTGCCTTCCGGCAGATCGAGGACGAGCTGCGCACCCAGTATGTGGCCAGCTACACGCCCACCAACACCCGGCTCGACGACACCTTCCGCCGCCTGGACGTTGATTGCGGCAACGGAAGGAATGTGCAGGTACGGAAGGGCTACTTTGCAACCCCGCCCCAGAACGAAAACTAGGCTTGGCCGGACAACCGCAAGGTTCCCGCGCTGTTCCTGCACCTTCCAGAAGTGCCGCCTTTCACTCCCGTTGTTCGTGCGGCCGGAAGCGTGGCCCGCGCGCTGCGCCTGAAAACCTACTTTGGCAAAGAAGCGGCGGCGCAGAGGGATTGCGCCCTGTCCGCGCCGCTTTTCTCCTCCAGGCTCACTATGATGGGAGAAGCGCCCGCTCCCGATGCCGACCCTCGACACCACAACCCGCGCCTATCCCAGCCTGCACGAGTTCTTCGCGCCCGGCGGCATTCTGGCCCGCTCCCCGCTCCCCTACGAGTACCGCCCCGGCCAGTATCAGATGGCCAAAGCCGTCGAGCAGGCCCTCGAAGAGCGCCGCCACCTCATCGTCGAAGCAGGCACCGGCACCGGCAAAACCCTCGCCTACCTGCTGCCCGCCCTGCGCACCGGCCAGCGCGTTATTGTCTCCACCGGGACCAAGGCCCTCCAGGACCAGCTCTACTTCCGCGACGTCCCTTTCCTCGAAACTCTCCTGGGCGAACTCCGCGTCTGCTACATGAAGGGCCGCGCCAACTACCTTTGCCGCCACAAGCTCGTTGCCCTGCGCAACCAGCCCATCCTGTCCGGCCTCGAAGAAATCGACCAGTACCGGCAAATTGCCGAGTGGGAGCAGCAGACCGAAACCGGCGACCGCGCCGAGCTCTCCGGCCTGCCTGAAGCGAGCGCCCTCTGGAGCAAGCTCGACGCCCGCACCGACGCCTGCCTTGGCTCCAGTTGCCCCGACTACCGGCGCTGCTTCATCACCGAGATGCGCCGCCGCGCTCTCGAGTCCGACATCGTGATCGTCAACCACCATCTCTTCTTCGCCGATCTCGCGCTCCGCCAGGAGGCTGCCGGGGCTCCCGATGCCGGCATCCTGCCCGAGGCCGCCGCCGTCATCTTCGACGAAGCCCACGAACTCGAAGAGATCGCCTCCAACTACTTCGGCCTCTCCGTCTCCAATCTCCGCGTTGAAGAGCTCGCCCGCGACATCGACGTTCTTCTCCGCGGCAAAGAGGGAACGGCTGGCCTTCCCGCCCTCACCCAGCAGCTCCGCGAGCGCGCCCGCATGTTCTTCGCCGGCCTGCCCATCTCCGCCGACGGGCGCCAGCCCTTCACCGCCCGTCACGAGTTCCTCGAATCCTCTGGCGATCTCTACACCGCCGTCTGCGCCATCCTGCGCCGCCTGGAAGCCGAGATCGCCGATCTCACCGGTATCGACGAAGCTCCGGGTCTGGCCCGGCGCACGGTCCGCCTCCGCTCGGAGCTTGAATTCCTGATCGAGTCCAGCGCCAACAATATGGTCTATTGGATGGAACGTCGCGTCCAAGGCTCCGCGGACAGAGCCGCCGCCTTGAAAGGCAACGGCTTCAGCCGGGCCGAAAACGACCGCGGGACGACCGGGGCTTCTGCCCCTCGGGGACGATTCTCCACCACGCGCAGCTCATCCTACACCACGTTCCTCCAGGCCACCCCCATCGACGTCTCCGACCTCCTTCGCGAGCTGGTCTTCGACTCCATCCCCACCGTCGTCCTCACCTCCGCCACCCTCACCGTCCAAGGAGGCTTCCAACACGTCCGGCGCCGCCTCGGTCTTGGCGATACCGGGCAAGGGGCCCGCGAAATCATCGTCCCTTCCCACTTCCGCTACGGCGAGCAGGCCCTGCTCTACCTGCCGCCCAGCATGCCCGACCCCCGCGACCCCCAGTTCCCCGAGGCCGCCGCCGCCTGCATCCGCCGCGTTCTCCAGATCACCCGCGGCCGCGCCTTTTGCCTCTTCACCAGCTATGCCCAGATGCGCGACCTTTACGAGCGCCTCGTCTCCGTCCTCGACTACCCGATCCTGCTCCATGGCACGGCGCCGCGTAAGGCGCTTCTGGACGAGTTTCGCTCCACGCCCAACGCCGTCCTCTTCGGCACTTCGAGCTTCTGGCAGGGCGTCGATGTGCAGGGCGAGGCGCTCAGTTGCGTCATCATCGACCGGCTGCCCTTCGCCGTGCCCAACGATCCGGTCGTCCAGGCGCGCATGAAGGCCATCGAGGAGGCTGGCGGACGGCCCTTCTTCGACTACCAGGTTCCCTCTGCGGTTCTCACGTTGAAGCAGGGCTTCGGCCGCCTCATCCGCTCGCTGGAAGACCGCGGCGTGCTCGTCCTTCTCGACCCGCGCGTCCGCAGCCAGCGCTACGGCCAGGTCTTTCTCCGGAGCTTGCCACCCTATCGCACCACCATCACCATCACTGATGTCGAAGCGTTCTTCGCATCCCGCTGAGTTCAAGAGAAGCGGATGGAGGGTGCCCCCGTCGCTGAACGGCCAGCGGCGAAAAAGCCGCAACGCCTGTCTTTCATGAGCTTTGCGGACCGCGGGCCCTCCTCGACTGTGGTCAAAGTCCCGCCTTGCAGGGGCACGGCTCCAGTTCAAGCCGTGCCGTTAGCTTCGCAACATCAATGCGGCTTGAGCCGCTGAGCGATCGTTCTTTCCCCATTTCGGCTTGCGCCGCAATCTGCTCCGCATGGGCGGATGGCGATTGCGTTTCGATCCCCTGCATGAATCCGGCCGGCAAAACAAGGTTTGTGGATTGCTGCCCAAATCGCCGGCCGCGGCCTTGCAGCCTTCACCGCCTGATCTGAAAGCACACCGTGCCTCGAATCCGAATGATAAGTCCACGCTCAAGCGGGTTAGTCGCCAACCCGTAACTCACCCCCTTGGCCAAACCTTCACCCTTTCCCCCCCCCGCAAACAAGCCTCGCCCGCTACCCCCTCCCGCAACAATGCTTGAACTTCTTCCCGCTTCCGCAAGGGCAGGGATGGTTGCGTCCCGCCGTCCGCATCGCCGCCCGCGCGTCCTCGCCC
>JAJZVX010000017.1 GCA_021846985.1 Acidobacteriota bacterium
ACTCCTGCCGGACCAGAACCCGCTCCACCCAGCCATAGACCTGGCTGCGATTTGCGCCCTCAAAGCGGATTTCCTCGCTGGCCTCGACGAACCGGCCAATCGCTCCCAAACTCAACTTCTCTGCTTCGTGCACGCCGATGTTCAATCTCCAGCATGCCTAACCCTTCAGGCGCATCTTGTATTGAAAGAGAGTGTCAATGGCCAACTTCATCCGGGGGCGGTATGATGTTGTATCTTTCCCTCCACATCCGGGTCCGAGGGGAACGCGAAGAGAGAAGTGGAACGTGACGCAATACCCGAAATACAGCATCGTCATCCCGGCCTACAACGAGAGCGGCCGCATTGTGGCCACACTGGAATCGGTGGTAGCGTGCATTCGCGCGCGCGGCTGGCAGGCAGAAGTGATCGTGGTCAACGACGGCTCGAAGGACACGACCGCCGATCTGGTGCAGGCCTTTGCCCGGAACGCTCCGGAAGTGAGGATGATCCAGAATGCCACGAATCGCGGCAAGGGGTACAGCGTGAAGACGGGCCTGTTGCAGGCGCTGGGCGATGTGGTGATGTTCACCGATGCCGATCTTTCGGCGCCCATCGAGGAGGCCGAGCGGCTGTTTGCGGCTATTGGCGAGGGGGCAGACATCGCCATCGGCTCCCGCTGGCTGAAGACCAGCCGCCAGACGCATCGCCAGCCGCTCTACCGCCAATTTTTCGGCCGCTGCTTCAACATTGTGATTCGCACCGTGATGGGTCTTGATTTTGCCGACACCCAGTGCGGCTTCAAGGCGTTTACCCGCTCTGCGGCGCAGACGGTCTTCCAGCTGACCACCATCGAGCGCTGGGGCTTTGATCCGGAGATGCTGTTCATTGGTCTCAAGAGAGGCTTTTGGATTATCGAAGTGCCGGTCAGTTGGGCGCACGATGCGCGAACCCGCCTCAGCTACATCAAGGACGGGATGAAGATGCTAGAAGAGCTGGCCATCATCCGCTGGAACGCCTTCCGCGGCCTCTATGGCAAGCAGGTGCAGCACATGCGCCGCGCAGCACTTCAGAAACATTCGGGCGAATGTCCTCCTCCTCAATAACAGCAACCGCGGCGCGCAGTCCGTGGTGAGAGTCGAAATCAGGGAAGAATCATCCCTCAGCGGCTCAAGCCGCATTGATTTTGCGAGGTTTACGGAAGGGCTGAAGCTGAAGCCTCGTCCTTTCAAAAACGGGACTTCCAGGACTGTCTGTTAGGGGTTGACGGTGACAGGAATCTCACTCTGGGGCAGGTTGCTGCCTGCGACGAGCAGTTTTCCGTGAGCCGGCGCGTGGAGATTTCCAGGGAATTCCAGTTGCAGTGAGATTTCTTTCTGCTCGCCGGGCAGCAGATCGAAGTAGTTGTCGCCATAGAGCGAGAGATAGGGCTGGGGGCCGTCCCACACCATGCGCATGCGGACCAGGCGGGCATAGTTTTTGCCGTTGGTCAGGTGGATTGCGAGGGAGACGTCATGGCCGTTGGCCGTGGCTGCCGCCACATTGGCGCGCATGGTGGTGGCGGGCTGCTCTTTCAGCATCTGGAAGAGCGGTTTTTGGCGAGCGGCCAGGACGGTGGCCAAGGGGAGGGCGGGCTGCTGGCCGGTGGCCGCGGCCAGCATCTCGCCAAAGAGGACGAAGTAGGCGCGCGTCACGGGCAGGTTGTCGAACTGTTCGTCGAGGAAGTCCTCGCCTGGAGCCTTCCAGGCAGGGGTGAAGCCGGTAAAGACCACCGTTCTGCCTTTTCCGTATGCGCCTGTCGCCAGCAGGGGACGGCCTTCCACGGTCAGCTCGACCTTGGCCTGCGGTTTCGGGTCCACCCAGTTGTAGCCTTCGATGCCATACACATGCAGGCCGGCATCGGTCCAGCCCGGGTCGGCCGCTCGAATCTCCTTGATGGTGGCGACGCCGATGGGCAGAGGCTGGCCGGCTTCGTAGGGCGGATAGACGGTATCCTCATTTGCGGAGCGCAGCCGGACGGGCAGCAGGCCGGCCAGAGGCGTGAGGTCCAGACATGCGGCGACGGCTTCGCCGCCGTGGAAGGACGCGTTGCCGCCGCTGTGGATGAAGCCAACGCCCTGGCGGACGGCCTCGACCAGTCCGTTGCCGATGGCTGGGGTAACCAGTTTCCAGAAGTGGTCGAGGGGCGCCAGCCAAACCACGTCATAACGGGCGCGAATCGCCGCGGCGTCGCTCAGTTCCGCGAGCCGGTCGAGCGAGGACTCGTCGATCACATCCACTTTTGCGCCCAGCGCATCGAGGATGGCGGCGATGGGCTGCGTATAGCGGTTCCAGCCGATCAGCAGCACGCGCGGAGCTTTTGGAAATGCGCGCGGCGCAACCTTGATGAACATGGTGTTGACGGTTGCCAGAGCGCCGTTTTTCTCCGTGGCCCGTCCGCGCAGCAGATACACGCCGGGCTTGTCGGGCGTTACCCAATCGACCCTACCAATCTGGCGGGCGGAGTCAGGCGCGGCTTCCGCTGCGAAGGTTTTGCTCCAGACCACCTGTCCGGAAGTGGTCAGGATTTCCGTGGCGACGCTGAGCGGCATGGGATGGCGCAGGTCGCTGGCGATCCAGACGGGTATCAGAAGGCGCTTGCCGGAGGCCTGCGACTCCAGCTCCGGCTCGTATTTGAAGCTGACGGCCAACGGCTTTTGGGCGCGCTTGTAGAAGTAGTAATTCATCTTCGGAATGCCGTTGGAGTCGACCATGCCAAACTGGACGCCTGGGTAGATGTCGCGGTAGGCCCAGGTGCGGATGCCGTTGATCGGGTTGTGCATCTTGCGGCGGAAGGCCTGGGTTGCATAGCTGAGGGTGAAAGCGTGCTGCAGTTGCAGGCCGTCGACCAGTTCCTGCGCCGAGCGCGGGTCCTGGTCGATGTAGGTGTGCAATTCGCGGAACATGTTGAAGACGCCGAAGCCGTTGTCGTTGTACTCCCATGCGGTCCAGTACGTATAGGCCTGGAGATCCACGGGCATGTGGAAGATGCGGCGCGGATTCTTCTCTGACCACATCTGTCCGGGCGTCAGCGCTTCCTTGAAGGTCTCCATGCTGGGAGGGGAAATCTCGCCGTACTCGGAGACCAGCAGGGGCTGGAAGTGGTTATAGAAGCGGTAATTGGCGTTCCATGTGTGGTGCTCTCCCAGGTCGCACAGGCTGGGATGGAAGATGGTATCGGGCGACAGCTTCGTAATCACCTTCTGCATCTCCGCGATGAAGAAGTCGTAGCCCTCCTGCGGACCGGCCCATTTGCCGCTGTCGCGCGCTTCGGCCAGGGGGCTCCATTGCACCACCGAGGGATGCGTGCGCAGCGCCAGCACCATGCCCCGCGCCTGCATGCGGGCGTTGGCGATGAAAGGTTCGCGGCGGGGATTGCCCTCGGCCACGACCTCGTAGGGTCCGAACTGAGAGAAGGGCATCTGCACGAAGATGAGGAGGCCGAGTTTGTCGCACTCGTCGAAGAAGTCCTGTTTTTCGATGACCTGCGTGACCAGGTGATTGGCGTAGGTGGCGCGGAGTTCTTTGAGATCGCGTTCGTAGGTTTCGTTCGTGGCGCGCGAGGGGTAGTAGTCGCTCATGGGATACCAGACGCCGCGCAGGAAGAGGCGCTGGCCGTTGAGCTGATAAGAGAAGCTGGCGTCGCGCGTGATGGTGCGAATGCCGAAGACCGTGCGGGCGCTGTTCCCTTGCCCGCCCGCTCCGGGGTGGAGGCGGGCGTCGATGCGGTAGAGGTTTTGCTTGCCCAGGTCCCACGTCCACCACAGATGCGGATTGCGGACCACGAACTCCAGAGTGAACGGATTGTCGCCGGGCTTGATGTCGAGGGTTTTTGCGGGGAGGGGGAGCGTATCGCCCGCGAAGTTTTGCGGGGAGATGGCAAAGCCGATGCTGGCTTCGCCCTGGCCGTCGCCGTAGTTTTTCGCATTGCCGGAGATTTCCAGCGTGGCGCTGCCGCCGGGATTCAGCGATCGGGTGTAGACATAGAGGTTCTCGATCACCACGGGTTCAGAAACCAGCAGCTTGACGTCGCGATAAAGCCCCATGGTGAGCGACATGTTGCCGTAGACGGGAATGCCGCCCCAACTGCCGCCAAGAAAATAGGGCGGCTTGGGCAGGGTCTGAGGGATATCGAGATTGAAACTGCTCTTCACGATCTCGGTCAGGCCGCGGTCCTTGGGCAGCCACGGGCAGGTCGTCTTCACCACCAGCACGTTCTCTGCGCCGTACCGGATCTGCCGGGAGACATCGAAGGAGAAGCCCTCTGCCATGCCCTCATGGGCACCGATCTTTTCGCCGTTGAGCCAGATGGTGGAGTAGTAATCGACGCCGTCGAATTGCAGGCGAAGGAGCTTGCCCCGATCGGCGGCGGGCACGGTGAAGGTCTTGCGATACCACCATTCCTTGTTGTTGATCAGGTTCAGGGCCTTGGATTGGAGATAGAGGTCTTTTCCCTTGAGGCCGGTCTGCAATTGCACTTCGCCGGGGACGGTGACGGAGCGGAAGGCGGAATCGTTGAAGGCGGGTTTGTAGGCGCCGGCGGCTTCGCCCTCGCCCATGGCGAAGGATCCCAGCTTCCAGTCCGATCCGCTGAGCAGGGTCTCCTGGCTTGGGAGGGGAGGGTTGGAGGCGTCATCCGCGGGGGCGGCAAACAGCCGGCCTTGCGCGGCAAGGACGAGCAGGGCAGCCACGGCCAGAACCGCCGGCCGCGCGGCGTGAAAGCAGAGCAAGAAACTGTACAGCGGATGGCGGCCATGAAGCTGCGGCATGGGACGATTGTGGCGGAAAGCCGCCCTGTTTGGGATTCTGGATGGCATGGTCCCGTCTCCTTCATCAGAATTCGCAGCCAAGCCAGGCACATCGCAACAGGGGACGCGCGGGAGCGCCGCGGCCAGCCGGGAAAAGCATAGCTGGAGCAGAGGCCATGGCAAGCGAAAAGATGACTGCACCCGCGATTTCGCTGGCTGAAAACAAGCGGGTGCTCCCATGCGATTGATCCACAAGAAAAGCTGCTGCCGCAGGCCGGGCCGCTCGTCCATGCAGCCGTCTCACACGAGGAGATGCATTTCGCGGTGCAGAACAAACGCCTCTGCTTCGGTCAGCAAACCCGCTCGCATGCAATGCCCAGGAGCGCGGCCAGTTGCGCGAGCTCTCCATGACGATGGCCCACGCCGATGGCGCAGTGATGCGCCGCGCCCCGGCGGTTCCACTCCTGCATGAAGGTGCGCGCGCCGAGGGGGAAGCGGTAGCGGCTGTTGGTGTTGCCGATTTCGAGAATTGGTCCGGGGACGGACTCGCCCTCGGCGACGACGAACTGGAGCGATCCTTTGCCGTTCTCTGCCACGGAAAGGAGGGTCACGGGACCGTGTTGGACGCTCATTTCCAGGGAGAGCCCGCTGCCCAGCTTGCCGTGGTAGACGGCGAGCGGGCGAATCTTGGGTTTGCCGCTGGCGATGGCGATGTGGCCGGGGCCGTCGTGGCCGAGAAGAACCACATCGTCGTTGAAGTCGGCCGCGTAGAACTCGCTGAAGGAGCCTCCGGCGCCGAGGCAGTGGAGGATCTTCATGGCCTGGACGTTCTTGATTTCGAACTCGCCGGCCACGGGGACGCCACGCGCGGTGAGCAGGCTGTTGCCAACGATGATGGAGGTGAGCGTGTCTTCGTTTTCGGCGATGCCGGTGCCTTTGTAGTAGTAAGCGAGGGCGCCGAGGCGGTGTTGTTCGACGAGGCGGTCGAGGGCGAGCGAGGTGCGCGCCGCGCGCTCCAGTTCGGCAGGTGGGCAATCCGGCTGCACGTCGAAGGCTTCGTGGATCAGCGCAACGCGCGCCGCGATGGCGTCCCGGTCCACTTCGCGGCGCAAGGCGGAGAGTTCGTCCACCTCGACGATCTCGATGTGGGACCCGAAGATTTTGGCGTGCAGGGTGAGGTCGGAGTAGATGTCGAGCATGCCGCTGTAGTAGTGGCCCATGAGGCCCAGGCGGTTGTGCTCCATGGCATGGGCGGCGCGCGAAGCGGCCAGCCATCCGGCGATCTCGGACCAGGCGGCATCGCGGGCGTCGAGCAGGCCGGTGACCTGGTGAAAGGCGATGCCGCAGCGCTGGAAGACGTTGGAGATTTCGGGCACGGAGCAGGCCTGGCAGTGAGCCAGCCACTCGCCGGTCATGGCCGTGCGGTCGCGCATCTGGTTGAAGGCGGCGTAGTCGATGGCGGCCTCGGGAGCAAGGTTGAGCAGGATGACGGGCGCTTGGGCGCGCCGCACCACGGGCAGAACGGTGGACGAAAGCGCGTAGGTGGCGACGTGGAGAAAGATGAGATCGACGTCGGCCTGGCGGAAGGCGTGGCCGGCGGCGGCGGCTTTTTCGGGGTTGTCGATGAGGCCGAGGTTGACGACCTCGGTCCCGAGCGATTGAAGCTGGGCTGCGATGCGGCGGTTGTAGGAGTCCAGGCGGTCGCGCAGGCCGTTGAATTGGGGCCAGTAGGCGTCGAGGCCGGCGCTGAAGAGGCCGACGCGGTGGTGCTGGGGAACCGAGGCCAGGCCGGATGGAGTCATCGAGAGAACGATACGCCGGAGACGGCGGAGTTGGGAACCGGGAGCTTTTTTGCGGGGACCGTGGATCTGCGAAAAGCGCGCGGGGGGCGATGGGGTTGGCGAGGGATCGCAGGCCGGCCGATTGCGCGCGTGGGCGTCTTTTCAAGCCGGGAGAATTCTCCGCAGACTGCTAATCTAGAGCCATGCGCGAAGAGAAGCAAGATGGGGTTGACGAGTTTGATCTGCTGGTGACGGGGGCGGGCCCGACGGGGCTGGCGTGCGCGATTGAAGCCAAGCGAGCCGGGCTGCGGGCGGTGCTGGTAGACAAGGGATGCATTTGCAATTCTCTATTTCACTATCCCTCGCACATGACGTTTTTCACGACGGCGGAGCTTCTGGAGATTGGGGGGATTCCTTTTCCGAGCCCCAACGCGAAGCCGACGCGGAACGAGGCGCTGCAGTACTACCGGCGGGTGGCGGCCTACTGCGAACTGGATGTGCGGCAGTACCGGCGGGTGGAGCGGGTGACGGGGCAGGATGGAGCGTTTGGGGTACACACGATCGACCGTTTTGGACGGCCGGGGGAGTTGCGCGCGCGCAAGCTGGCGATTGCGACAGGGTATTACGATCTGCCGAACTACCTGCACATTCCGGGGGAGAGCCTGAGCAAGGTACACCACTATTATTTTGATTCCCATCCCTATAGCGGGCTGGACGTGGTGGTGATCGGGGGGAAGAACTCGGCGGCCATAGCGGCTCTGGAGCTGTGGCGGAGCGGGGCGCGGGTGACGCTGGTGCATCGCGAGGCGGAGATTCACGGGCACGTGAAGTACTGGATCAAGCCGGACATCGAGAACCGGATCAAGAACGGGGAGATCGGGGCGTATTTCAACGCGCAGGTGGTGGAGATTACGCCGGACACGGTGGTGGTGCAGACGGCGGGGGGCCGGGTGACGGTGAAGAACGATTTTGTTTTCGCGATGACGGGCTACCATCCGGACTTTGATTTTCTGGCGGGGCTGGGCGTCCGGTTCGAGGGTCCGGACCGGCGGCCGGCGTGCAACGCGGAGACGCTGGAAAGCAACGTGGCGGGAATTTACCTGGCGGGAGTGATTGTGGCCGGTTCGCGGACCAACGAGATTTTCATCGAGAACGGCCGCTTCCACGGGGCGCAGATTGCCAAAGCGCTGACGGCGAAGTAGACGGGAGCGGGGCCGGACAGAGGATTCCGGGCGGGAAGCGGCCGTTAGTTTCCGGGCTTTTCATGGGGGTAATTCTTGTTGATCCGCATGTGGCCGCGGTCAATTCGTTGGCAGATGCTGGCCGGGCTGTTGCTGCTGGAAGCACTGTCGCTGACGCTGTTTGTGTTTCTCCTGGTCCGCCATGAGTCCGAAGAGGTCATCCGCCGCGCCGAGGACCGGCTGACGCATCAGGCCACATCGCTGGCGCTCCAGGCCCGGGAGGCCCTCGAACAGCAGCGTCTGGAGTGGGTCGGGCTCTCTGTGCAGATGATGGGCGAGGATCCGAGCGTCACCGCGGCCAAGATCACCGACGCGGCGGGCAAGGTGCTGTATGCGCGGGGGGATGCGCCGGTGCCGGCCCGGTTGCGGATGGCCGAGCGGGCGCAATTGAAGATTCCATTCCATGGGCAGTCGAGGGTCTTCGTTTCTCGTGTCGGCTACTGGGAGGGTGTGGAACCGATCTGGGTGGGGACCGAGCTGCACGGCTTCGCGTGGGTGGAAACCAACCGCAGTTGGGATCACCAGCAGCTCGCCTCCATTCTGCGCGCGACGACGGTATTTGGGGTGATCTGGATACTGGCTTCCATGCTGCTGGTGCTGTGGACGGCGCGGTCGATTACGCAGCCCCTGGCCATGCTGCACCGCGGCACGCGGGCGCTGATGAACGCACCCGAGACGACAGGCCATTTCCCCTTGCCGGAGCTGGTTCACAACGAGATCGGCGACCTGATCGTGGCCTTCAACCGCATGGCGGCGTCGATTGAAGAACACCGCTCCGGTTTGCACGACACCTTGTCATTGCTGGACTCCATGCTGGCCAATGCGCCCATCGGGCTGGCGTTCTTTGACCGGCGCTGCCGGCTGGTGCGCGTGAACGAAGCGTTTGCGGAGATGACCGGGGTGTCGCTGAGCCGGCATCTGGGCCGGACGCTGCCGGAGTTGCTGCCGCAGCCGGCGGCGCAGCAACTGGAAGATGCCGTGGTGCGCGTCTTTGCCGGAGATCAGGCGGTGCGCAACCTGGAGATGGGCGGAACGGGTGGGAAGCGGCAACGGCCGTGGACCTGGCTGGTGAGCGCCTACCCGGTGCGCACGGATGCCCAGCGGCCCCGCTGGGCGGGCGTGATCGTGATGGACACGACGGAACGAAAGCTCTCCGAGGAGGCGCTGCGCAAGACCGAGAAGCTGGCGGCCACAGGACGGCTGGCGGCCTCGATTGCGCACGAGATCAACAATCCGCTCGAGGCCATCACCAACCTGCTGTTTCTGTTGCGCAACTTCTGCCAGCTCCAGAACCCGGCGCTCAGCTACGTGGAGATGGCGGAGGGCGAAGCGCGGCGGGTTTCCGAGATCACGCAGCAGACGCTGCGCTTCTACCGGCAGTCGACGCGGCCTGCGCGCGCCAGAATGAGCGAGTTGCTTGACTCGGTGCTGGCGCTCTATCACGGCCGTCTGCATACGCTGGGCATTGAGGTGGAGCGCGGATACGACCCGGAGATGGACCTCTTCTGCTTTGCCGGCGAGGTGCGGCAGGTGTTTGCCAACCTGGTGGGCAACGCCATCGACGCTACCTGCGGCGAACACATGCGGCTGATCGTGCGGGCGCGGCGGTCGCGGAACTGGAGCCAGCCGGAGCAGGCTGGTGTGCGGTTTACCGTGGCAGATACCGGCGTGGGGATGGAGCCCGACGTGCGCGAGCGGGTCTTTGAGGCCTTCTTCACCACCAAGGAAGCAACCGGCACTGGGCTGGGGCTGTGGGTCAGCCACGAGATTGTGTTGAAGCACCGGGGCATGATTCATCTGCGCAGCCGCGCGGCGCAGCACGCAAAGCCGGGCGGGACGGTGTTTCAACTGTTTCTGCCGGACGATCCGGCGCTGATCGCGGGGGCGGATCGAGCCGCAAAATAACTCAGCCTGCTTTTCTTCCGCCGTTCACTCGTCGCGCAAAGCCGTCATGGGTTCGATCCGTGCGGCGCGGCGGGCCGGGAGCCAACTGGCGGCCATGGCAACTCCAGCGATGGCGGCCGTGATGCCGGCAAAGATGCCGGGATCGCCGGGACTGACCTGATAGAGCAGGTTGGCGACGGCGTGGGCCAGGGCGGAGGCGAGAGCCAGGCCGGCGCAGACGCCGGCGGCCGTGAGCCAGGCGGCGCGGCGGAGGATCATGGCGAGAACGTCCTGGCGGCGGGCACCCATGGCGAGGCGGAGGCCGATTTCGCGGCTGCGCTCGCCGACGAGGTTGGCCATGACGCCGAAGATGCCGATGGCGGCGAGCAGAAGCGCCACCAGTGCGTCAAAGCCGAGCATGCCGGCGGTGTAAAACATGCCGGTCAGATTCTCGTGCATGAAGTGGGCGTAGCTCTGCATGGCGTCCAGGGGCAAGCCGGGGTCGATGCCGGCGAGAACCCGGCGGATGGCGGCGCCGAGAGACAGCGGATCGCCTTGGACGCCGATGGCGTAGGTGGCGCCGAGCTGTGGCTGTTGGGCCGTGTCCATGTAGACCGCGGCAGGGCGGTCGCGGAGCCAGAGGTTGTAGTTTGTTTCCCCTACCACCCCCACGATCGTCATCCACGGGGTTTGCGCGGGCGTCCCGGTCTCCATGCGGATGCGGCGGCCGATGGGATTTTCCCCGTGGAAGTAGCGGTCTGCGTAGGATTGGCTGACGAGGGCGACGGGCCGGGAGCGGAGATCGTCGCTGGAGTTGAAGAGGCGACCGGCGACCAGCGGGATGTGGAAGGCGGAGAAGAATCCGGGGCTGACGGGAAGGCGGAGAGCGGGCCGGGACTGACCTGAGGCGACAGAGCGGTTTTCGATGTGGCTGTTGTCGACCCAGCCGTAGTCGGTGAAGGGGAGGGCGGTGGTGATTTCGGCGTAGCGGACGCCGGGCAAGGCGCGGATGCGGTCGAGGCTCTGGCTGAACCACGCGGCTTGCTTCTCGGGGGTGTTGTAGCGCTCGGCGGGGAGGTGGACGTTGAAGGTGAGGACGCGGGCGGGGTGGTAGCGATCGGCAACATGCAGCATGCCGAGCATGCCCTTGCACATCAGGGCCGCGCCTACAACCAGGGCTACGGCGAGAGAGATTTGCGCGGCGGCGAGGAGGTTGCGGAGCCTGTGTCCGCGGGCGGCTCCGGCGACGGAACGCGAGCCGGCCTTGAGCTGATCGACGAGCCGGACGCGCACCGCGCCGAGGGCGGGAGCGAAGCCGGAGACGATGCCGGCCAGAATGGCCAGCAGGAGGGAGTAAACAAGAACGCGTCCGTTGAGCGAGATGTTGGACCAGCCGGACATGAAGCGGGCGACGCGCTCCGGCATGAAGTAGAGGAAGACACGCAGGTAGAAGGAGGCGAAGATGAGACCGCCGATGCCGCCGATGAGGCCGAGCAGGATGTTTTCCGTAAGCAACTGGCGCATGAGGCGGGCGCGGCCCGCGCCGAGGGCGGTGCGCATGGCGATCTCGGGACGGCGGACGATGCCGCGGGCGAATTGCAGGTTGGCGATGTTGGCGCAGACCACGAGCAGGACAAAGAGCGTGGCGCCCGCGATCAGGTTCATGTAGAGCGGGGTGTAATCGCCATTGAGGGTGGCCAGCAGCGGCTCGACGCGCACGGACCAGCCCTGGTTAGTGGCGGGATAGGCTTGGGCGAGGCGGTTGGCGATGAGATTCAATTCAGCCTGGGCCTGGCCGGGCGAGATGCCGGGGCGGAGGCGGCCGATGACCTGGTAGTCGTGGGAGCCGCGGTTGGCGAGCTGGGCTTCGGTGGGAGCAAAGGGGAGGAAGAAGTCGGCGGTGGAGGGATACTGCATGGATTTTGGCATGACGCCGACGATGGTGTAGCTGCGGCGATTGAGCTCGACCTTGCGGCCGACGACACCGGGATCGGAGTCGAAGTGCGACTTCCAGAAGGGCCAGGTGAGGACGGCGACGGAGTCGCGGCCGGGGCGCGTTTCATCGAGGTCGAAGAGGCGGCCGAGGAAGGCATGGGCGCGCAGGACGCTGAAGAATTTGGGCGTGATGAGCTCACCCTGTACGTGCGCGGCATCGCCGGCGCCGGTGAGGCTGAGGTCTACGGTTTCGCGCGCGGCCATCTCTTCAAAGGTTCTTGACTGGCGCTGCCAGTCTTCGAAGTTGGCCAGCGCGACCCACTGCAGGCTGCCGTGATTCTGCTGTTCCTGGACGGTGACCACCTGATCGAGTCCGGGGACGGCGAGGGGGCGGAGGACAACCGCGTCCATGACGCTGAAGCCGGCGGTGTTGGCGCCGATGCCGATGGCCAGCGTGGCGACGGCGATGAGGGTGAAGCCGGGCGACTTCCTCAACTGGCGGAAGCCGAATTGCAAATCTTGCAGCAGGCGGTCCATGGAATTCGGGCACCTCGCAGGGAGCGCTGGGAACTCACCCCGGGAAGAAGCATGTGCACGGCCAAAAAATCAGACGGCTGACCTGCTGATTCTGCGTGGCTTGAGGGGATGGGTCGAAAACAGGAGATCGCCATCGTGTCCGGAAGCGAGAGCGGATGTTCGCTAACGGACAGATGAGGGAGCCGTGGAGGGCCGCGCCAGGAGGGGGCGAAGCCAGGCATTGGGCGGCGGAGCGGGATGGGCCATGCAGTGGCGGCTGGCGGTGAAGGGCTGCGCGTAAGAGCGGGTCACGTGGAGGCGGTCCATGACGATGTAGCGGGTGCGGAGTCCGCCGATGGACGGGGGAAGGCTGGCGGGCAGGAGCTTGCGGTCCACGTAGACCACCAGCGCGGCCTCGCGGGGGTTGTCGAGGCTTTGGCCGACGCCCACGCCAAAGAAAGCCGGGTTGCGGCGCAGGAGGCGGCGCGCGACCTGATCCTTGATGGCGATGGCGGAGCTGATTGCGGCGGCGGAGAGCGGCGGCGCCGCGGCGATAGAGGCGGTCTCCGGCGCCGATCCGAAGAGAACGGCGCGGGCGGTGGAGGGAATGACGGCGGTGCGGACGCCGGCGACCGCGTCCGGGACGGCGGCGGGTGTGTTCGGGTCCACGTAGACCAGCAGCGCGGCCTCGCCGGGAGCGTCGCTGCTTTTGCCGGCGGCGATGCCGAGGATACCGGCGGAGGGGCTGACCAGGGCGCGGGCCTGAGCCATGGCCTGCTGGGCGCGGGCGTTTTCAGCAGTGGAGAGCGTGCGGTTCTGGGCGGCCGAGACCGTGTTGTCGCCGTAGTTGAGGCAACTGACGGGATGGTCGGCGCCGCCGACGAAGGTGTAGCTGGTTTTGCCGCCGGCCAGGGCGCCCAGCTCGGAGAGAACGTCGGGCGCGGGGCTGGTCATGGCCTGGCTTACGCCGTTTACGTCGGTTCCTCCGGCAAAGTAGAGGCCGACAGGCTCGGCGTTGGCGGCATCGACGACCAGGGAGCCGGAGTCGCCGGCGTCGCTGAAGGCGTTGCCGCTGACGGCGATCTGTCCGGTGTAGGTTTTGGTGAGATAGGGGCGTGTTTCGGCGCAGTCGAGGAAGTAATCGACGTTGACATCGACATCGACGGCGGAGACGCTGGCGCAGGTAAGGCCGGTGGTTCGTCCGCTTTTGGCGACATTCTGTGCCAGCCATGCGGCTTCTCCCTTTCCTCCAGAGGAGGAGACGCCGGGGGCGGCGGAGGCGAGAGAGCCGTCGGAGCGGCGGGGGCCGAGCTCGAGGATGCGGCCGGCGGGGTCAACGGCGCGGGAGGCAACCTGGGCGATGGCGGCATCGGCGTTTGTGGAGGGCGAACTGAGGGGGAGCCAGGCGGTGAGCGAGGCGACGGGGGAGATGCCGGCGCTGTCAGCGGCGGGGGCGCAGTTGTTGTCGATGAGGCCGGGCTGCACGATGGCGTCGCCCACGGTGGCCTGATCGCTGCGGGCCAGAACGTGGTTATTGCCAAGCAGGTACTGGCGGCCGCCGGAGTCCTGGATGAGCGAGCCGAGGGTGCCGCTGCAGCAGTCGACGATCTGGCTGCCGCTGGTGTCGTAGTCGTTGTTGTTGCCGCCGGAGGAGCCGAGGAGCATCTGGGAGAGCATCTGTTCCTGGTGCGCGGCGGGATTGCTGGAGACGCCGGCGGTGTTGAGGAGGATTTCGGCGGAGGTTGTGGCGGCGGAGCCGCCGACGGAGGCGACGACGAAGGTGGCGGCGTTGGCAGGGACGATGGCGGGGGCGGTGTAAGTGATGCGGCACGAGGTGAAGGCGCGGGCTTCGCGCTGGCAGACGGGATCGCCGAGGGAGCCGGCTCCCGCACCCGTGCCGGCGGGCGAACCGGCGAGGGCGAAACGGATGGGGGTGGAACCGCCGGCCTCAGCCAGGTAGCTGGTGATGGTGACCTGTCCGCCAGGGCCGAGGGCGACGTTTTCCGGGGTGAGGGGCTGGAGAAAGCCGGGTGTGACGGTAAGGACGGTGCTGGCGTGGGCGCCGGAGGGCATGGAGGCGGTGATCAGCACCTGAACGCGGTCGGCGGTAAGGTAGCTGGGCGGCGTGTACTCGCCCTGGGGCGTGATGGAGCCGGGGCCGCTGATGGGATCGCCGCCGGAAACGCGCCAGGTGACGGTGGAAGCGCCGTCAGGAGGGGTGGCGGCGAAACGGTAGACGCTACGGCCCAGGGCGTTGGTGGCGTTGCAGCCGGTACAGTTGGTGTCAATGGAGCCGGGTCCGGAGGCGATGGACAAGGACGTGCTGGAGGAGCCAGCCGTGATCAGGCTGCCGCCGCAACCGGAGGCCAGCAGGGCGAGGGGCAGAAGGAGCGGCGCGAGGAGCCGGCAGGGCAGGAGCGGCAGCCGCCGGGGGCGCCCAGTGACGAGCGGCAGCGGCCGTTCAACTCCGGTTTGCTTGCAGGACGCCAATATCCCGATTCCTTACGCATTGTGATGCGTTGTGCGGCACTCAGTGTACACGCCGGTCTGGTGCGACAACAGGGGAAAGAGAAGGCCGGACGATTCAGGACGGCCGTAAAGGGGCCTGTCCCCATTTGAGACGGCGCAAAGCCCGTGCGCCGCGAGGCCCTGGAGAGACAGAACTCCCCCATCTATGATCGCATTTCCGCGCGCGGATCGCGAGGCCGGGAACGGGATGCGAGATCGTGCGGCGGCCGGCCTGGCCGGTCTCGGCGCTGGCCACGGACTCCAGGCCGCGGGGCTTCGCTCTCGAATGCGCCTATCTTGTACTGCTGAATCTGGCCCGAGAGCGTGGCCGGGAATGCGGTGACGAAGCGGATGTGCTCGCGAATCTTGTCGCAGGCGGTCTGGCCCCGGCAGAACTCCTTGATTTCTTCCCCGGTGCATGCGGCGCCCGGACGAGGGCCAACCCAGGCGCAGACGATCTCGCCGAGACGCGCGTTGGGAATGCCGCCACCTGCACCTCCTTCTGTGGGCGTTCCGGGCCGGACCCCGCTCCTCCCTGGCGCGCTCGCGGCCGGGCGCACACCCGGCCCGCGAATGTGGCTACTTTTCCACCTCCACCCACTGGCCGGACTGGCCGGAGCGGAAGACAGCCTCGATGACGGCCATATTCTTGATCCCCATCTCCAGCGTGACCGGAACCGGGCGGCCTTCGAGAATAGCCTTCGAGAACTCTTCGCCCTGGACGGTGTATTGATCGCAGATGGGGAGTTCCTCGGTGACGAGGCCTGCGCCGGTGAGGTCGCCGTTGTCGAGGAAGATACGCATGGGGCGGTCAGGCAGGGCGTTGAAGGGGATCTCGATTTCGATGCGGCCGGTGGTGCCGAGCAACTGCACGCGCTGGTAGGGAACCATCTGGGTGCCGCAGGTGAAGGTGGCCTGGCCGGTGGGAAAGTCGAGGATGGCCGAGGCGAGGCGGTCGGTGTGGAAGGCGGGGTCGCGCTCGATGAGGCCGACGACGCGGGTGGGCTCGGCGCCGAAGCCGGCGCGGGCCGCCTGAATGCAGTAGCAGCCGATGTCGAGCATGGCGCCGCCGCCGCAGTCGGCGCGGTTGCGGATGTTGTTGGGGTCAAGAAGGAAGTAGCTGAAGAGGGTGTTGACGCTGCGCAGTTGGCCGATGCGGCCTTCAGCGATGAGCTGCTCGACGCGGCGCCACTGGGGGTGGGTGCGGATCATGAAGGCTTCGCCGATCTGGACGCCGGCGCGGTCGCGGACGGGGAGGAGCGATTTAGCCTCCGCGACGGTGAGCGAGAGGGGTTTTTCGCAGAGGACGTGCTTGCCGGCCTCGGCGGCCTTGATGGTCCAGGGGACGTGGAGCTGGTTGGGAAGCGGGTTGTAGACCACATCGACATGGGGGTCTGCGAGGAGCTCCTCATAGGAGCCGTAGGCGGTGGGAATGCCCAGAGTCTCGGCGGCTTTGCGGGCTTTGGCCAGGTCGCGGGAGGCGATGGCCTGAAGGGTGACGTGCTCGCACTGGCGCATGGCGGGCAAAACTTTGGCGAGGCCGATATCGGCGGTGCTGAGGATGCCCCAGCGAAGCTTGGTAGACATGCGCCCCATGATAAACGGCGGCGGCGCAGTGTGGGCAAAGGAATTCTGAACGGGGCAATCGCAGGGGGGCGAGGTTTTGCCGTATCGTGGGAGGCAAGAGCGCCGGGGGGTCGCGGAGTGAGCGATGGCGGCCGGACGGAGGGGCAGGGAAGATGCGAGGAGCAGCGTGCCTGGCAGTGGCGATGGGGATGTTTCTGGCGGCGGCGGGGGCGGGAAGCGCGCAGGCTGACGGGCCGCGCGAGATCCGGGTTGCGGGAGCGCACATTGCCGTGACGCGGGACGTGAAGGCGAACCTGGCGGCAATGGAGCGGGCGCTGCGCTATGCGGAGAGGGAAAAGGCCGACATCCTGCTGACGCCGGAGTGCGCGCTGAGCGGATATGTGGCGGATTTCGACGAACCGGCCACGGTGGCCGCGCTCGAGCGGATTCGGGCGGAGGCGCGCGCGGCGGGGGTGGCGCTGGCGCTGGGAACCTGTTACCGGGAGCCGGAGGATGGGAAGAAATACGATGAGCTGCGGTTCTATACGAACGGAGGCGCGTATCTGGGTTTCCACGCCAAGATTTTGCTCTGCGCGCGGGTGGCGCGGCCGTCGCAGGGGGACGAGATCCACCACTTTTCGACCCGGCCGCTGCGGACCTTCGAGGTGAAGGGGATCACGGTGGGCGGGTTGATCTGCAATGATCTGTGGGCAAATCCGGAGTACACGCCCGAGGCGGACACGCACCTGAGCCAGCAACTGGCGCAGAAAGGGGCGCAAATCATTTTTCAGGCGGTGAACAGCGGAGAGGCCAAGGGCGCGGAACTGGAGACGAACCGGCACTTTCACGAGGCGAATCTGAAGATGCGGGCGCGCGCGGGGAAGGTCTGGATTGTGACCGTGGACGCGCTGAGCAACCGGCCGGGATTTTCGAACCAGGCGCCATCAGGCGTGATGGACCCGGAGGGACACTGGGCGGTGCGGGTTATGAGCAACAAGGAAAAGTTCTTTGCGTATACGATCCGGCTGCATGGGAAGAAGTAAGCGCGGGAGGCGAACCGCTTGGACGGAGCCTGGGAAGGTTGGGCGGCGCCTGGGAAGGCTGAACCATAAACCATCGGAAAAATGTGGTTTATGGTGGGCGCTACTGGATTCGAACCAGTGACTTCCACCGTGTGAAGATGGCACTCTACCGCTGAGTTAAGCGCCCTCGCGAAGGAGCCGGCAGCGGACGCGCCAGCGAGGGTTCCCGTAGGGTAGAGTAGCACCAGCAGGGCCTTGCGGCCAAACCGCGGCAGGCGCCTGCCCGGCGAAGACCCATCATGCGCATTGGCGACAGACGAAAAAACTCCGGCATGGACTTGCCCCGTGACGGGCAGATGACCGTGCGTCAGGAGACGGAGGCCTGGGCTGAGGGCGAAGGTAGGACAGAGGCAGGAGCGGAAAACGTACTGGGAGCGCAACCTTCCGGGCGGGGCGGGGTTGAAGCGGATATGGCGACCCTCGTCCTGGACAACACGGCGCTGGGGAGCGGCCCGGCCCAGCCTGCCGGGCGGCCACAGAGCCCGATGACGGCGACGGCGGAGAACGACGCAGCGGTCATGCTGCGGGTGGCAGCGGGCGACGAAGCGGGATTCGCCTATCTGGTGGAGAAATACCACCGGCAGATGATTCATTTTCTCTATCGGATGGTGCACAACCAGGCGGTGGCCGAAGAGATGGCGCAGGAGGTGTTTCTGCGGGTGTACCGGTCGCGGGCGAGCTACCGGGCGGAGGCTAAGTTCACGACGTGGCTTTACCGGATTGCGACCAACCTTGCGGTGAATTACGCGCGGGACACCAAGCACGAACGGGGCGCGCAGGCGGTATACCTGGACGCGCCGGACCCGGAGACGGGAAGCTTGCCGGAGGTGGCCGGCAATGAGCCGACGGCCGAACAAAAACTGCTGCGCGAAGAACGGATGGCGGCCATCCGGCGCCATGTGTTGGAACTGCCGGAGCGGCAGCGGATGGCGGTGCTGATGCACAAGTATCAGGGGATGGATTACCGGCAGATTGGCGAGGTGCTCAGGCTGAGCGAGTCGGCGACCAAGTCGCTGCTGTTCCGGGCCTACCAGACGCTCCGGGACAGGTTGAAGGATTTTGTTTGAGTGGAAAGAGCCGGGCTGCACCGGCAGAGTTGGGGGCTCCGATGGAACGTATGTTGAAACCCGCAAACAGTTGCCATGGGATGGACGAGGGATTGGCCGAGCTGCTGCTGGAACCGAAGGCGGGACGCGCGGGCGCGTCGGCGCGGGCTCGGGAGCATGTGCGGGAGTGCGCGCGGTGTGGCGGGGAGTTGCAGGAGTTGCGGGCGACGATGGCTCTTCTGGACAGTTGGGATGGGCCGGAGCCAAGCGCCTACTTTCTGAGCCGGCTGGAGGCGCGTTTGCGGGAGGAGCGGGAGGCGGCGCCAGCGGGATGGTGGAGCCGTCTGCGGGCGCGGATGATGTATGGCCCCGGGCCGCATGTGCGTCCGCTGGCGGCGATGGCGCTAACGATGATTCTGCTGGTGGGCGGGGGGACGTACCTGGGAATCACGAACTGGGATCAACCCGCGCCGCCGCCGCAACCGGGGAATGCGGCGATGGTGCACGACCTGGAAACGCTGGCCACGAACGCGCAACTGCTGGACCAGTTGGAAACGATCTCGGATTCCGACAACAACGGAGACTAAGGACGGATTGGGCGCGGCCGGGATGGGGGTTGCGGAGAAGGTTTGACCGCAAAAAGCCGCAGGAATGAAAAGGCCAATGATCGGGGGAGACAAGGCGAAACGGCGGGTTCGCATGGCCTGTATTGTGGCCATGACGGCGGCGATGTGTCTTTCTCCGGCGTGGGCCTGGGGGCAACACGGAGGCGGCATGCGCGGGCAGAGGCCGCAAGCGTCCCGGCCGCAGCGACAGGATCGAGGGCGGCCGCAGCGGGGCGGCGCAAGTCAGATGCCGGGACCGCAGGGAAGGCCGATGGGGAACAGGCCGATGGGCCCGGGAGCGCGCGGGATGGCCTCTTCGCCCCGGCCGGAATACCCGGGGGCGGGACGCACGGGCTCAACGTATCCGGGGCCGCCTTATCTCGGACCGGGATCGCCGCGGCCGTCCTATCCGGGATCTGCGGGACCGCGTTACTCACCGCCGGGGCACCTGGGCGACTGGCTCTACCAGCATCGCGGCGCCTCCTTGCAGGATCAGGAACGGATGCTGCGGGCCGATCCCAGCTTCAAGGGTTTGCCGCCCGCCGAGCAGCAGCGGGTGATGCAGCAGTTGCAGCAGGTGGACCGGATGCCGGAGGCGCGGCGGCAGCGGCGGCTGGCGCGCGCCGAAGCGCTGGAGCGTCTGACGCCGCAGGAGCGCATGCTGGTGACGAATTCGGCGCGGATGTGGGCCGAGCAGCCTGTGGCGCGGCAGGGGCTGATGCGGGGTGCGTTTCGGGATTTGCGGAGCGTGCCGCCGGAGCAGCGGCAGACGGTGCTGAATTCGGAGCGGTACAGGCGCATGTTCAGCACGCAGGAGCGGGACATCCTGACGAATATGCTGCGCGTGGAACCGTACGAGCCGCAAAAATAGAAGGGGCGCGCCTGTGCGGTTCATGACGGGCGCACAAGGCCGCGGGGAAACCGCGGGCAGCCGCTGCGGGCGAGGAAAAGCGCGGTTGGACTATGATCCTGGTTGTGATGAAAGCCCGCGCGCGCACCTTTCAGGGGATAGGGGCAGGGTTGGCGGCTGTGTTGGCCGTGCTGCTGTGGACGCCGATGCCGGCATGGGGCGGCAAGAGGCCGGGGCAGGTGGTGAAGCCGCTGGCAGGCCCGCGCGCCACGGCGCTGCAGGCGACGCCGATCTATGTGCAGCCGGATCGGAAGTCGGCAAAGGTAGACCGCTTGCAGATGGGCCGGGAGATGGTGGTTGTGGAGAAGAGCGGGCCGTGGCTGCGGGTATACGCGAACACGGACATCGAGGAGCTGGCGCATCAGAAGGAGACGCCGGATTTTGGCGGCGACGAAACGCCTCCGCCGATTTCGGGATGGATTGAGGGTCGGGGGATTGTGGTGGAGGGTTCACCGCGCGGCGACCTGGTGCTGATGGGCGCGGCGTCGGAGGAAGAAGCGCTGGCCAGCGATCCGCGAGGACCGGTGAATGCGGCGCGGAGCGCGTGGCTGCTCTACCGGCGCGTGGTGGAGATGTTTCCCCATTCGCCGCTGGCGCCGGAGGCGAGGTGGCGGGCGGCGGATATCGAGTGGCAGATGGAGAAGGCGGACGCGGCCACGAGGCCCTCGGCGCGTGAGGCGGCGCCTTATCTGCGCGACCGGATGGACGAAGAGGAGTTGCGGAAGGTGATCCGCGACGATCCCCAATCGCGCTGGGCGGCGCTGGCGGCCTACGACCTGATCGACAACAAACTGTGCGGCGGCTGGCAAGGGCAGGAGAAGTGTCCGGAGAAAGAGTCGGAAGCGTATGAGAAGTACGCTGATGACTACCCGGATGGGCCGAAGACGGCGCCGGCGCTCTATCAGGCGACATACCGGCAGGCGGTACTGGCAGACATGTACAAAGCCGGCGGGAACGGTAAAAAGAGCGCGGATGCGCGCGAGCATGCCCGCGCGCTGGCCGCAAGGTTAAAAGATAAGTTTCCCCAGACGGATTCCTCCTGGCGAGCGGCAGCGCTGGTGTACAAATTGGAGGAAGGGATCCCTGTTTACGGAATCGATTTGAATTGAGCGGCAGGCTCAGGACTGCGTCCGGCGACGGAAGCAGGAACGGTTGCGCCGCGGAGGCTTCTTGAACGCATATTTGCTGAGTGTTTTATTAGGCATTGTGGAAGGACTGACCGAATTTTTGCCGGTGAGCTCGACGGCGCATCTGCGTATTACGGAAGCCCTGATGAGACTGCCCATGGACGATGCCTACTGGAAGATGTACACGATCGTGATCCAGTTGGGGGCGATTCTGGCGCTGTGTCTGTTGTTTCTGGGGCGGATTGTGGAGTTTACGCGGACGTTTCCGCGGGGCGAGGACGGGGGGCGGAACTGGCTGACGCATCCGATTTCTCTGACCATGATCGCCTTTGCGTGCACGTCGGCGCCGGCGCTGGCGCTGCGCAAGTGGAGCGAGGCGAACCTGGGCAGCGTGAAGGCGATGGCGTGGGCGCTGCTGCTGGGCGGGATCGTGATGTGGATTGTGGACGCCTGGAGCGTGCGCTACGAGGCGGGGACGCGCGAGGTGGAAGAGATGAATCTGGCCCAGGCCGTGTGGGTGGGGCTGTGCCAGACGTTTTCGGCGGTGTTTCCGGGGGTGTCGCGGTCGATGTCGACGATAGCCGCGGGGCAGATAGTGGGAATGACGCGGCCGGCGGCGCTGGAGTTCAGCTTCCTGCTGTCGATTCCGACCATGATCGCGGCGACGTGCTGGGATCTGTGGAAGGAGATCCACACGGGGAATGTACTTCTTCTGACGTCGCAGGCGGCGCCGGAAGTGGCGATGAACACCGAGCGGTGGGTGGTGTTGATCATCGGCGCGGTGGTGTCGTTCATTGTGGCTTTGGGCGTGGTGGAGTGGTTTCTTTACTGGGTGCGCAAGCATGGGCTGGCCATCTTTGCGGTGTACCGGATACTGCTGGGCGGCGCGCTGCTGGCGGCGGGGAGCCACTTTATCGGGCGGTGACGGAGCCAGGGCATAAGCTTCGATTATCCGGGGGTTGGCAGCGTGGTTCCCCGGGGCTGGTTTTGCGCGGGAATCCCTGCGGGAGCGGGGATAATAGAGTCTGCTCTGGGATTTTCCCCTCTGCTTGGGCCGGCCGGCAAGCGCAGCCTGCCTGAGCGGGAGCAAACCCGCGATGAAACCCCTTCACTACCAAGCGTCTCCGGCGCGTTTTCGACCCCTGCATGTATTTCTTGGGCTGGTGTTGACGCTGATCGCGTTGATGCTTCTGCTGGCGCTTTCCACTTATCATGCGTCGGACCCTTCTTTGAACACGGCGGCGGGGACGGTCAAGCCGGGAAACTGGATGGGTCTTTTCGGAGCATGGTTGAGCGACCTGCTTTTGCAGGCATTTGGCGTGACGGCATTTCTGATCCCAGTGTGGCTGGGCGGGCTGGGGTGGAGTTGCCTGCGGTCGCGATCGGGGGGATCCGCGTTTCTGCGGCTGATGGGGAGCGTGCTGGCGCTGGCGTTTGTGCCGACGGCGTTTGCGCTGTTGCCGTGGCATGGGCTGTGGATGCACGCGGTGCCGCTGGAGGGCGTGACAGGCAGGCTGCTGGCCGGGCTGCTGGTGAGTTTTGTGAACGTGCAGGGGGCGTGGCTGGTGACGGGGATTCTGGCGCCGGCGGGAGTCTACTTTGCCGGGGCGATGAGCCTGCGGGCGATGGTGAGCGCGCTGGAGGACCGGTGGCTGACGGTGGTGGAGTGGCACGACCGCTGGCGGAACTGGCGCGAGGAGCGCGCGGAGCGGCGCGTGGAGCGCTGGGCGGAACCAGCACCGCAGAGGACGCCGGGAGGCGAAGCCGCAATGGCGCCGGCGCGGGCGGGCGGGCTGGGCGGGCTGTTCGGCCGGCGCGAGCGGGTGTTTGAGCCGGATCTTCTGGACGAGATTCCTGCCTACCAGCGGAGCGGGGTGCATCCGGGCCAGGACGAGGCTGCAGGAGCGGCGGCCGTCCGCCCGAGCGTGTGGGAACGCAGCATGGAAGCGCGCGCGCCCGGCGCGGGCGCGGGGGTTCCGGCGCCAGTGCTGCCCATCCGGCCGGAGCTCGCGGAGCCTGTGCGCGACAGAGAGCCGGCATACCCGCCAGAGATCGGGACCGGGGTCGAGAGACGGCCGGCGCTGCAGATTGCGATTCATGAGCGGGCCGACGCGGAGGTGCGGACGGCGACGGTGGCGCCCAAGCAGGTGAGCGGTTACAAGCTGCCGCCGAGCACGTTGCTGAATATGGGCGATGGTCCGCAACAGGTGCGCGAAGACGCGCTGCGGCAAGAGGCGCAGGTGCTGGTGGAAAAGTGCGCGGAGTTCGACGTGCGCGGGCAGGTGGTGCAAATCAACCCCGGGCCGATGGTGACGACGTACGAGTTCAAGCCGGAGGCGGGGGTGAAGTACTCGCGGGTGACGGGACTGGCGGACGACCTGTGTCTGGCGATGCGGGCGGAGAGCATCCTGATCGAGAGGATGGCCGGCAAGAGCACGGTGGGCATTCAGGTGCCAAACCACGAGCGGGAGACGATTCATCTGCGCGATGTGCTGGAGTCGGAGAACTTTCACAAGGCGAAGTCGCGGCTGGCGATCGCCATGGGCAAGGACATCAACGGGCGGATCATGACGGCGGACCTGGCGGTGATGCCGCACGTGCTGATTGCGGGCTCGACGGGATCGGGCAAGTCGGTGGCCATCAACGCCATGATCATGAGCCTGCTGTTCCGGACCACGCCGGAGCAGGTGCGTTTGATCCTGGTGGATCCGAAGCGGGTGGAACTGGGGATGTACGAGGGGATTCCGCACCTGTTTACGCCCATCATTACCGAGCCCAAGCTGGCGGCGAATGCGCTGCGCAACGCGGTGCGGGAGATGGAGCGGCGGCTGAAACTGCTGGCCACACGCAGCGTGCGGAACATCGACCAGTACAACAAGCTCTTTGAGGGCGGCACGCCTTCGCTGTTTGATGAGGGCGAGGATGAAGCGCCTTTGCCCTACATCGTCATCATCATCGACGAACTGGCGGACCTGATGATGCTGGACCGGGCCAATGTCGAGGAGTCGATTACGCGTCTGGCGCAGATGGCGCGGGCGGTAGGGATTCACCTGATCCTCGCGACGCAGCGGCCGAGCGTGGACGTAATCACAGGGTTGATCAAGGCGAATATTCCCACCCGCATCAGTTTCCGGCTGGCGACGAAAGTGGATTCGCGGACGATTCTGGACACCAACGGAGCCGAGGCGCTGCTGGGCCGCGGCGACATGCTCTTCCTGCCCCCGGGAACAAGCCGTCTGGTACGGCTGCACGCGCCATTTGTGAGCGAGAAAGAGACAGCAGCGGTGGTGGAGTTCTGGAAGGCGCAGGGCGAGGCTGAGTACATGCATGGGTTCCTGGAGTCGCCGCGCGAGGAGAAGCAGGACGGGACCGGCATAGGCGGGGACGAAGAGGGGAACGACCCTCTGTTCGACGATGCGGTGCGGCTGGTCTTCGAGTTTGGCAAGGCTTCCACCTCGTTGTTGCAGCGGCGGCTGCGGATTGGGTACGGCCGGGCGGCGCACCTGATCGACCTGATGGAGAAAGATGGGCTGGTGGGGCCGGCCGACGGCTCGCGGCCGCGGGAGATTCTGAAGGCGCCCGGCTGGCTGCACGAAGTTTCGGCTTCGGCCATGGAATGACGGCAGAGCCGGTCTGCTACAGTGGCAGACTAGAGTCATGCGCGGATTGACTGCAAATAAGCCGTTGCCGGCTGTGTTGCTAATTGATGACGACATGGTAAGCCGCGAGGTTCTGGCCACACTGCTGACTATGGGCGGATTGAGCGTACACACCGCGGCGGACGGAAGGACGGCGCTCGAACTGCTCACGCAGGGTTCATGTGCGCCGGACGCCATCCTGATGGATGCTCGGATGCCGGGCCTGAGCGGCAGAGACCTGATCGTCGAATTGAGGAAATTGAGCCGGGCGGTGGTGGTCGCGATGAGCGGCAGCGATGCTCCCGCAGACATTGCGGCGGCCGCGGACGGATTCCTGCTGAAGCCGTTCGGAGTGGAGGAACTGGCCAGACTGCTGGAGAGGCGGGAAGCGCAGAAAAGGCCTGAAGTGGAGGCTAACGAGCCGGGAGAGCCGGTGGTGAAGGCGGAGACGCTGGCGCAGCTTCGCGCCATGATGCCGGAGAAGGGCGTGCGGCGGATCTATGCCGTGATGGTGGCGGACCTGGACCAGCGCATGGCGGCGCTGGAGGCGGCGATCGGGCGAGGCGATCTTGCCGAGGTGGGGAGGATTGGGCATGCGATCAAGGGCGGCTGCGCGATGGCAGGGGCGGCGCAGGCGGCGCGGCTGGGGGAACGGCTGGAGACCGCGGGAGCGGAGGCCTGGGGTAACGAACTGGATAACAGCAGGCAGTTACTGAAGGAATTGCGAACGGCGCATCGGAATCTGGAGCGTATGCTGGAGGCGGAATTCCCCGCGCAGACGCAGGGAATGGGAGGCTAGCGGCAGACGTGGAACGACCGATCCGAATCGTGGTGGCGGACGATCATCCGGTGGTCCGCATTGGCGTGGGGAACATGCTCAGTCCCGACGATGGCTTCGAACTGGTGGGCGAGGCGTCCGACGGCGATGAGGCGATCACGCAGACGCTGGAGTTGCAACCGGACATTCTGCTGCTGGACCTGCAGATGCCGCGGCTTCCGGGCCTGGAGGCGATGCGGGCCATCATGAATGGCACGCCGACGGTGAAGATACTGCTGCTCACCTCGACGATCACCACGCAGCAGATCATCGAGGCTCTGCATATTGGGGCGCGGGGGATTGTGCTGAAAGACGCGCTGGCGGGTCATCTGCAGACGGCCATCCGGACGGTGATCAACGGTGACTACTGGATCGGCGGCAAGCGGGTGATCAACCTGATGTCGGCCTTGCACGACCTGATGCAGCAGGCCGCGGCGCCGCAACGGAAAACCTATGGGTTGACGCCGCGGGAACTGGAGGTGGTGGGAGCGATTGTGGAGGGATGCAGCAATCGCGACATCGCCAAGCAGTTCAGCTTGAGCGAGGAGACGGTGAAGCGCCATCTGTCGAATATTTTCGACAAGACGGGGGTTTCGACGCGGCTGGAGCTGGCGCTTTTCGCGATCGCGCATCACCTGGTGGAACCGCAGTAGAGACAAAGATCCGGAAAGAGCGGCGGGAGTTTGGGCGCGGGGCGGATTGCCGCCCTGGGCGATTGTGCCGCATGCCGGTGTTTCCGGGTTCTTTGCGGCGCAAGCCTCAGGCGCTCAATCTTCCCCGGGAAAACGGACGCCGAGCGCGGCGCGGGCTGCCTCCAGCATGCGCGCCATTCCTATCGACAGGCCGTGGGTGATGACGGGGCTTTCGCGGCGGCCGTCCTGCAACAACTCGCAAAAGTGAGCGGTTTCGTAGTTGAAGCCGCCGGCGGTGAAGGGCTCGTGAAGCTCGACGACCCGTCCATCGAGATAGTGGATGGAGGCGCGGACGGGATTCCACCAGTTGGCGTGGATGAGCGCGTAGCCGCGCGGCGCGGAGAGGATGGCATCGCCGCGGCTGAGCAGGTCGAGGCCGGTGTGGAGTTGGGCCATGCCGCGCTGGTGCTCGGACTGGATGAGGGCGAGGGTGTCAACGCCGGCGGAGCCGATGCGGCCCATGACCTGCATCGACTTGAAATCGCCGAGCCAGGCGAGAGCGAGGAAGGCCTCGTAGGGGCCGATGCCCATGATGCCGCCGCCGGCCAATCCGGGAAAGAAGAGCGGGTAGTCGGGCGGGCGCGTGGAGTCGGCGTGGCCTGCGCGGACGAAGCCGACGGGGCCGATGGGATCGGCTTCGAGGTAGGCGAGGAGGCGGCGGTAGAGCGGAAAGAAGGGCGGCTTCATGGCTTCCATGAAGAGCAGGCCATGGCGATGAGCGGTGTCGAGCATGGCGTGGAGTTGCCGTTCGTTCAGGGCGGCGGGCTTTTCACAGAGGACATGCTTGCCGGCTTCAAGGGCGTGGATGGAGAGGGCCGCGTGCGTATCGGGGTGGGTGGCGATGTAGACGGCGTCGATGGGACTTGACGCGAGGCCGTGCAGCGTTAGAGGTTCGCGGATGGGCAAGAACTGTGATGCGCCATATTGACGCGCGAAATGGGCGGTTTTTTCGGGATTGCGGCCCCAAATGGCGTGGAGAGTTGTGCCCTGGACGGCGGCGAGCCCCTGCGCGAAACGCGCGCCAGCGCGACCGGGACCAATGATGCCCCAGCAGACCGTTTGAGTGGATTTATCCGGCGATTGAGAGAGAGTCATCGATTCAATCTAACGCCGTGGGCGCAAGGCTGTCGCGAGAGCGGAGCCATGCGGAATTTGCAGGGCCATACGCTCTGTTTCACATGGTGTAAACCGGCAAAAAAGCGAAGACATTGCCATTGCGCGGAGTGGTATAAAGGACCGTCGCAAGAGTGCGGCCCCAGCGGAGCGCTGACGATTTTTCACTGGAGCGCGCACGGGGCGGGCGTGTTTTTCTCATTCCGTTTTTTCATTCCAGGAACGAAGCGAGCGGGATGGGATTCCGGGGCCGTGGAAGGAAACGTATTCATGGGGGGTGAAGTCATGCGGTTTCGCAAGCTAACGATGCTGTCCGCCGCCGCAGCATTGGGCGTGAGCGCGTTGTGGCCGGTGCAGGCCGCGGCGGCCCGACACGCGGTTGAAGCGAAGGGGGCGCGCGCGGAGGCTGTGGACATGACACTGGACGGCAGCGACTGGCGCATGGGCGCTTTCGACTTCGGCGCCGGCGTGCGGGCGGGCGCGGAGACGAAAAGCTTCAACGAGAGCAGCTTCAAGACGGTGACGGTGCCGGGCGACACGCAACTGCAGGCCGGCTTCAAAGGGAACGACCGCTGGCTGGACAGCAAAGAGATGATTGCGGTGAACGCGCACGAGTGGTGGTACCGCAAGCACTTTCACGCGGGAGCGAAGGTCGCCGGGACCGTGACGCGGCTGGTCTTTGACGGGTCGGACTACTTCACGACCGTCTGGCTGAATGGGGAGCTGATTGGCAAACACGAAGGGACGTTCACGGCATTCTCGTTCGATGTGAGCGACAAACTGCGGTATGGCGCCGACAACGTGCTGGCGGTGCTGGTGACGCATCCTTGGATTCCGAAGGGGCGCGGACTGCTGGAGTATCTGAATGGGGATTTGAGCATTGCGTATCCGGGCAGCGACGTGATGCTGAAGAAGCCGCCGTACTTTATCGATATCAGTTGGGACGCATTGCCGGCGCAGGGCAACGCGACCTACGACATGGGGATATGGCAGAGTGTGCATCTGCGCACCGAGAGCGTGGTGCGCATTTCGGATTTGAATGTGCGCACGGAGTCGATTGGCGCGGACGGCACGGCGACGCTGCATGTGGGGGTGACGCTGGAAAACGCGGGCAAGGAACCGGTGGCGCGGACAGTGTCGCTGAAGCTTGCACCGGAGAACTTCAGCGGCACGGCGCCGAGCGTGGCGCCGCTCCAGATGACGGCGGCTCCGGGCGCGACCACGGCGGAGATGGAGATCAAGGTTCCGCAGGCGAAGCTGTGGTGGACGTGGGACCACGGGGCGCAGAACCTCTACAAACTGGAGGCCGCGACGGCCGCGACGAAGGACGTGTGGGGCGACCAGCGGGAGGTGGCGTTCGGGATTCGCACCATTACACGCGACGAGAACATGGCCTACTGGCTGAACGGACGCAAGATCTTCATCAAGGCTTCATGGCTGCCGATTACAGACTTCTACCGCTCGACGCCGACGCGGGAGGACTACGAGCGGGACCTTACCATGTTCCGCGACGCGAACTTCAACCTGCTGAACATCCTTACGGTGGTCGAGAAGCCGGCATTCTACGATCTGTGCGACCGGATGGGAATTCTGCTGGTGAAACAGTTGCCGTTTTCGCAGTTTGGCGGGTTCCAACTGCTGGACAGAAACGGGCCGCGGAAGGAGCCGTTCCTGAAGCAGGCGCGGCTGCAGGTGGCGGAGATCATTACGGCGCTAAGGAATCATCCGTCGATTGTGGAGTGGGCGCCGCTGGCCGAGGCGCACGAGAAAGGCGGCGGATGGGTTGCTCCGGCAGACCAGCAGGGGTATGACGACTTCATTGCGCAGATGAAAGCGATTGTGACGAGACTTGATCCGGGTGCGGTATTTCATCCCAGCCTGTGCGACCTGGGCGAACAGCATTTCTGGAACGCCGCTGCCGGAATGATCTGGTCGAAAGAGACTTACCAGACCCTCTTCGATGCCAGGACGGGTTTTGTGTCGGAGTATGGCGGGATCTCGATGTCATCGTACGAGAACCTGGACAAGTATCTGAGTCCCGCGCAGTTATGGGGTGAGAAGACAAGTCTGCCGCGGTGGTTCAATCTGCCGATTGACACGGAGGCTTACGCGTACCAGACCAGCTTTGACGCGAACGGGTTGTACAGCATGCTGTTCCGCACCAATCATTTTGTGGACCGCGATGTGCGGTCGCTGAAAGACCTGGTGAATGACACGCAGATCTACCAGGCGTTTGTGTTGAAGTATGCGGGGCAGGCCTTCCGGCGCAAGAAGTACGATCCCATCAACGGCATGCGCAATTGGGATTACGAAGAGCTGAATCCGGGGTTCCGGTTTGCAATTGTGGACTATGACCGGGTGCCGAAGATTTCGTACTGGTGGCTGAAGCAGGCGCAGGCGCCGGTGGCGGTGAGCTTTGCGTACAAGGATGTGCTGGAGTCGCAACTGGCGGGGAGTAAGTGGTCAGCGCCGGTGTGGGTCATCAACGACACGGAGCACACGGTGAAGGGCACGGTGCACGCGGAACTGCTGGGGCTGAACGGGAAGGCCGTAGCGGCGGCGGATTTCGCGACTTCAATTGCGGCGGATGGAGCGGGGTCGGTGGGCGACTTCAGCCTGACGCTGCCGGAGACGCCGGGAGTCTACGTGCTGCGGGCGAAGCTGACGGGATCGGATGCGGCGACGGAGACTTCCTACGTCAAGGTCGTGCCACGCGCTTTCGCGGGCGCGCATCGGGTGCTGCTGATTGCGCAGTCGAAGTATGCGGAGCCGATTGCGGCGCTGCTGCGGCCGATGGGGCTGAATGTGGACATCTACGACGAGAACAAGATCGACGAGATGGGCACGGACCTGTCGAATGCGCAGGCGCTGCATGCGAAGTACGACGTGATCTGGGTGGGCTGCTTCGAGGCGCTGGCCAAGGTGCTTCCCGATAGCTCGGCCCGCGCGATTGCGGAGGCGGTGAAGGCTGGTTCGGGGATGATTGTGACGGGCGGCGACGGGAGCTTCCATGGCGGGCAGGGACATGCGGCAATCTGGGAGGCGACGGCGCTGAATGCGGCGCTGCCGGTGGAGATTGCGGGACACGCCGACCTGACGTACGGGGAGCATGGAACAGACGACCTGCTGCCGACAGTGCATATGATTCATGCCATTGCGGCGGAGGGCGGCGCGACGCCGAAGAGCGCGGAATTGCTGAAGCATTTCGGGCTGCCGGGGTTCAACCTGGTGGCGGCGCGGGAGGGAGCGCGGACGACGTTGACGATTGCCGGCGATCCGCTGCTGGTGACAGGCGCGTATGGCGCGGGGAAGACGGCGGCGTTTACGGGGTTCACGCTGGAGAAAAACAATCAGTCGGAGTTGCCGATCGACGAGTATCTGATCGATGAGCCGGCGGCGCGCGCATATTTTGCGGTGTTTGAGAATCTTGTGGCGGATGTGTTGCCGGGGGCTCCGGAGCCGGCGGCGGGATTGCTGGCGGCGCACGACAAGCCGCTCTTCGAGACGCTGAAGGATCAGCCGGAGACGGTGCTGGAAGCGACGAAGGCGGCGGGGTGCGGCGCGACAGGCTGCAGGATTCGCGTGACGAACAAGGGCGGCTATGCGCATTTGGTACACATGCGGTTTGTGTGGCCCGAGGCGAGCGCGAAGCCGTTTCTCGCGGAGCTGAGCGACAACGATTTCGAGCTGCTTCCGAATGAGTCGAGAGAAATTGAGGTGAGCTGGCGGACCGCGAAGGCGAGCCAGAAGGCGGCCGGCGTTTTGGTGGTGGATGCGGCCAACGCGCCGGAGTTGCGGTTGGATTTCTAAGAGCAAACCAGCAGAAGAGGAATGGAGGAACCGATGCATCAATGCAAACTGGCAGTTTACCTTGCAATTGTTGTTCTAGCCCTGAGCTCGGCGATGGCCGCGCACGGCGCCCGGCAGAATCACGCTGCCGCGCTCAAGGGCATGCAGGCAGCGGCCGTGGACGTGAAGCTGGACGGCAACGACTGGCGCATGGGTTCCTTTGCATTCGGAGAAGGCGAGAAGGCCGGCGCGGAGGGCGTGCAGTTTAACGACAGCGGCTTCAAAGCCGTGACGGTGCCGGGTGACACGCAAATCCAGGCGGGTTTCACGGGGGTGGACCGGTGGTTCGACTCCAAAGGCCTGATTGCCGTGAACCAGAAGGAGTGGTGGTACCGCAAACATTTTCAGGCGGGGCGGAAGATTCCCGGCACGGTGACGCGGCTGGTCTTCGACGGCGCGGATTACTTTGCCACGGTGTGGCTGAACGGGGAGCTTCTGGGGAAACACGAGGGGACGTACGTTTCGTTTTCCTTCGACGTGACGGATAAGCTGCATTACGGCGGCGACAACCTGCTGGTGGTGCAGTTGACGCATCCCTGGGAGCCGAAGGGACGCGGGTTACTGGAGTATATGAACGGCGACTTCACGATGGCCATCCCGGGGTCTGCGGCGGTGCTGAAGAAGCAGCCGTTCTTTATCGACATGGACTGGGATGCGCTGCCGGCGCAGGGCAACGCGGCCTACGACATGGGCATTTGGAGAAGCGTGCACCTGCGGACCACGAGCCCGGTGACGATCGAGGATCTGAACGTGCGCACGGAGTCGATTGGCGCGGACGGGATGGCGACCCTGCACATTGGGATGACACTCCAGAATGCGGGCACGGAGACCGTGACGAAGACCGTGGCATTGCGGATGAAGCCGGATAACTTCGAGGGCGCGGCGCGGGAGTTGCCGCCGCTGACCGTGACGGCCGCGCCGGGCGCGACCACGGCGGAGATGGAGATCACGATTCCGGACGCCAAGTTGTGGTGGAGCTGGGACCACGGACCACAGAACCTCTATGACTTGGAGGCAAGCACTGCTGCCACCCAGGACGTGTGGAGCGACCGGCGGTCGGTGGTCTTTGGCATCCGCACCATCAAGCGCGACAAGAACATGGCATATTGGCTGAACGGCAAGAAGATCTTCATCCGGGCCTCGTGGTTTTCGATTGAAGACTTCTACCGCTCGACGCCGACGCGGGAAGACTACGAGCGCGATCTGCGGCTGCTGCGCGACGGCAATTTCAATATGCTGGTGAACTTCACGGTGGTGGAGAAGCCGGCGTTCTACGAGTTGTGCGACCGGATGGGCATTCTGGACGTGGTGGAGCTGCCGTTCGAGCAGTTCGGGCCGCAGCAGGTTGTGGCCATGAACAATCCGCGCCGGCCCATTTACATGAAAGAAGCCGAGTCGCAGGTGCGGCAGATTATCACCACGCTGCGCAATCATCCCTCGGTGATCCAGTGGGCGCCTCTGGCCGAGGCGCACGAGAAGAGCGGCGAATGGGGCCTTGGAGTCGACCAGGAGGGTTACGACGACTTCATGGCGCATATGAAGGCAATCATCACGGAGCTGGCGCCGGACGCGGTGTTCCATGCCAGCCTGTGCGATCTGGGCGAGCAGCACTTCTGGACCGCGGCGGCGGGGATGATCTGGTCGCAGGAGAGTTATGGGGATCTCTTCAGCGACAAGACTGGATTTGTTTCGGAGTACGGAGGCATCTCGCTTTCGTCGTACGAGAACATCGGGAAGTATTTGACGCCAAAGCAGCAGTGGGGCACGACCGACGCGGGACCGCAGTGGTATAAGCTGCCGATCGACATTGCGGCCTATGCCTACCTGACCAGCTTCGACGCTCCGGGACTCTACAGCATGCTGTATCGCACGGAGCACTATGTGGATAGCAATGTGCGCTCGCTTTCGGAGCTGGTGAGCGATACGCAGCTTTACCAGGGATTCATTCTGGAGTACGCGGCGCAGGCCTTCCGGCGCAAGAAGTACGATCCCATCAACGGCATCCGTTCATGGAACTTTCTGGAGCTGGGGCCGGGATTCCGCTTCGGTATCGTGGACTACGACCGCGTGCCCAAGATGGCCTACTGGATGATGAAGCGGGCGCAGGCGCCGGTGGCGCTGAGCTTTGCCTACAAGGACGCGCTGGATTCGCAGCTTGCGGGGAGCCGGTGGTCGGCGCCGGTGTGGCTGATCAACGACACCGACAAGGCGGTGACGGGGACGGTGCATGCCGAGTTGCTGAGCACGGCGGGGAAGAGCGTGGCGGCGGCCGATTTCCCGGTGACGATGGCCGCTGACGGACATGGAACGGTGGGCGACTTCTCGCTGACGCTGCCCACGGAGCCGGGCGTCTACATTCTGAAGGCCACGCTGACCGGGTCGGCGAAGGCCAGTGAGACATCGTACATCAAGGTGGTTCCTCCGGCGTTTTCGGGCAAGCACCGGGTGCTGCTGATCGCGCAGTCGAAGTATGCCGAGCCGATTGCGGCGCTGCTGCGGCCGATGGGGCTGAATGTGGACATCTACGACGAGAACAAGATCGACGAGATGGGCACGGACCTGTCGAATGCGCAGGCGCTGCATGCGAAGTACGACGTGATCTGGGTGGGCTGCTTCGAGGCGCTGGCCAAGGTGCTTCCCGATAGCTCGGCCCGCGCGATTGCGGAGGCGGTGAAGGAAGGAACGGGTTTCATCATCACGGGTGGCGACGGCAGCTTCCACGGGCAGATCGGCCATGCCGCCATTGTGGAAGCGACGCCGCTGAACGAGATTCTTCCGGTGGAGATTTCAGGGCGCGCGGACGTGGCGTGGGGTCCGCACGGGATGGACGATTCGCTGCCGACGGTGCATCCGATCAAGGAGATCAAGGGAGCGGAATCGGAGGCGGCGGAGCTTTTCCGGCACTACGGGATCGAGGGGTTCAATCGCGTGGCGGCGGGCGCGGGCGCGAAGACGGAGCTGACCATCGCGGGGCATCCGCTGCTGGTGACGGGCACATTCGGGGCGGGCAAGACGGAGGCGTTCACGGGATTTACGCTGCCGGAGGATGCTTTCTCGAAGTTTCCCATCGACCAGTACATGATTTACGAACCGTCGGCGCGGGCCTACTTTGCCGAGTTCGCCGATATGCTGGCGCGGGTGATGCCGGGCGGCGAGAAGCCGGTGGCGGACCTGCTGGCGATTCACCAGAAGCCGATGTTCCAGACGCTGAAGGAGCAGCCGGAGACTTCGCTGGAGGTGACCAGGGCGGGAGCGTGCGACGGAACGCATTGCGTGGTTCGCATCGCCAACAAGGGCGGGTACGCGCACCTCGTGTACCTGCGGTTCGAGTGGCCAGAGACGGGCACGAAGCCATACGTTGCGGAGATGAGCGACAACGACTTCGAGCTGATGCCGGGTGAGTCGCGCGAGATCGAATTGACCTGGAAGACGGCGGCTCGCACGGAAAAGGTTGCCGGGACGCTGGTGGTGGATGCGATGAATGCGCCGGAGACAAAGCTGGCATTCTGAAGGTTGCGGTCTTTGATCCGGGGCGCGGATGCGGGCTGCCGGTCGGCGGCCATCGAACCGCGCTCACGGCGAGGTTTCGCGGCTCCGCATGGCGAGGAAGCGGTGATGCGAGGGTTCTTTTCTTCCTTATTGATCCGGCCCTATGAGGTAAGACTTACCTATCCTCGCCACAAAGGCGTGGCGAGGGTGGGGCACCCGTAGATGTCTTATCCATGGGGGCCGGATCCATAAGCATGAATCAAGTTGGAGCACCACCGCTCGTCGTGCAGGATGGATGGGCAGTGGTTACGGCAACGCCGACGGGGTTTACGATTACGGACGCTTCAGGGCATCTGGCGCTTGTGTCGGAGGCGACGCCATCTTCTATCACGGCCATTGCTGTCGATACCAATCTCAACGCCGCGTACCTGGCGATGCCGGACTCCAATACTTTTTTAACGGTTCCGTTGCCGGGCATCAACTGACACGCGTAGGAAAGCTCGCGCAGGTGAATGGATCCCGCCCATTGGGCCGTGGAGTTCTTTTGCCGGCTTGTTATGGCATCCGCGCCGCCAGCGCCGCGGCCTCTGCAACCGCCTGGCCGGCATCCGGCATGTCGGCATAGCCGCCCAGGTAAGTTCCCTTGCGAAACATGCACACTCCGTGCAGGTACTTATCGTTGACCTGGAAGGCCTCTTCGGCGGCGTGGGCATCCGTGGCTTCGGCGAACTTGGCGCGCAGTTGCTTGAGAATCGCTGCTGCCGCCTGCGGCGACGGCTCTTTGACGATGAACGCCTGTCCCTGTTTGTAGCGGGCCACGTAGCCGCGCTTCAGCAGCCGCATGCCCAGGACGCTCTCCGGGATGAGCCCCGCCGAGGTCAAGTTTTCCTGAGGGAACCAGCTCAGGGTCTCGGGAGTTGTGGTGCGACCCTGGAGAAGTCCGGCGATTCGGGTTACCATGCTCTGCAACACGGCGCTGTCGTCGGCGGAGGGGTTGGTCATCACCTGGGTGATTTCGACGTAATACACGCCCTTGACCAGCAGGGCGCTCTGCGTGAGCACCTGGGCGCCCATGCCGATTTGTTCGAGGGGCTTGCTGGAGTCGCGATTGGCCGTCAGCATGCCGTAGGCTGCGTCCGGATCGGTCATCTGCGAAACGTCGATGGCCATGGTGTTGGCGCCCGACTTGCAGTCGATGCCCACCATGCGCACAAAGCCGTATCCCAGGTAGCCCTCGGCCGCGCCGTCTTTATAGTCGAAGAGCGTGTCGGGCGTGTATTGCCGCTTCGCGCCGGTCTGTTTCCAGCCCGGCGCGAAGCCGCAGTTCAGATACTCCTGTGCGCGCGCCGTTCCAGCGGCGGCCAGGACGGCGAGCAGTAGATAAGCGGCTCTCATGCGAACAACTCCTGCGCGCGCGCGACGCGCTCGGACACCTTCACCCCGTACGGACAGTTGACCGTGCAGGAGTCGCAGTCGCCGCAGCTTGCCGCGCGATGTTCCGGGGCCAGTTGCTGGTACCGCTCCCGTCCCAGCGCGAACTGGCGGTAGCCATCCGCATAAGTAAGGATGCGCAGCACGTCGGCCACGGGCAGCCCCTGCTGGCAGGTTCCGTCGCACTGGCCGCACATCCGGCAGTAGAGCGGTTTGATCGTCTCCAGGTGCGCCTCCAGCACCTTCTGGTCGCCGTGGGCGAAGGGCTCGGCCATGGCGCGCAGGTTTTCTTCCAGTTGATCCATGTCGGTCATGCCCGGGATGGTGGTAGCGATCTGAGGTTTTTTGAGAACCCATTTGAGGGCGGCCAGCATGGCGCCGTCGCGCTTCATTTTGGCGAAGAGCGGGTCGCTGGGCCGGATGCTTTTGAAACCGCCGGCCATGACTTTCATGCCGACAATGCCGATGCCGGCGTTGGCGGCTGCGTCGATGGCCTGATCCATGCCGGGATCCATGGTGAAGTTATAGGCGGTGAGGACGACGTCAAAGACGCCACTCTTTGCCATCCATGGGAGCAACTGTTGCTGGCCGCCATGGGTGCTGACGCCGGCAAAGCGGATCTTGCCCTCCTTTTTGGCCTGCTGCTGCACCTCGATCATCTCGCTGGTGACCTGCTCGGGTTTGTCTTTGGCGTGCAGGTACCAAATATCGACGTAATCGGTCTTGAGTTCGCGGAGGCTGGTCTCCAGGTGCTCCTGCATTCCTTTTTTGTCGGAGGCTTCGGTTTTGGTGGACAGGACGATGTCTTTCCGGCGCGTTCCCAGGGCCGCACCCACCATGCGCTCGTTGTTGCCGTGCTGATAGTTTCGCGCGGTGTCAAAGTAGTTGATGCCCGCATCCAGGGCGCGCTCAATGACGCTGGGGTCCGAAGTGATCATGCAGCCGAAGCCCAGCGTAGTTACCTTCAGGCCGGTCTTGCCCAGGGTCCGGTATTGGAGCTTGGCGGGTCCGCCGGAAAGCGTGTTCGATGCCTCTCCATCCGGGTGTGGCAGGCCCACGCTGGGACTGGCGAACCCCAGCCGCGCACCGGCTCCCACCACGGGCAGCATCAACCCGGCCGATAGAAAAGAACGTCGGGACGTGCCATTGGACTTCATCTCGTTTCCTCCCCAGAACGATGTATGGTTGAATTTCCCCGCGCACGGCTGCTTTTGCGCGCGACCTTCATGCAAATAGTTCTTGTGCGCGCGTCATCCGCTCCGCCACCCGCACCCCGTGCGGGCACTGCACCGTACACCCGGCGCAGTTGCCGCAGCGCACGGTCTGGTGTTCCGGCGCCAGTTGCCTGAAGCTTTCCCGCGCCATGGCAAACTGTCTGTAGCCGTCGGCGTAGGTGAGGATGCGCAGCACGTCGGCCACGGGCAGTCCCTGTTGGCAGGCGCCTTCGCACGTGCCGCACATCCGGCAATAGATGGGCGCGATCGCATCGAGGTGCGCGGTCAGGATTTTTTCGTCGCCCGGCGAGAAGCGCTCGGTCATGGCGCGGAGGTTTTCGTCGAGCTGATCCATGTCCAGAATGCCCGGCACCGTGGTGGCCACATGGGGGCGGCTCACCGCCCACTTGAGCGCCGCCAGTTGCGTGCCCTCCTGCTTGAACCTTGCATAGAGGGGATCGCTGGGCTTCAGGGCGCGGAATCCGCCCGCCATCACCTTCATCGCCACAATCCCTATGCCCGCCTTGGCGGCCGTGGCGATGGCTTCATCCATGCGGGGGTCCATGGCGAAGTTGTAGCCTGTCAGCACGACATCGAAGAATCCGTTCTTAGCCATCCACGGCAGCATCTGCTGCTGGTTGGCATGCATGCTCAGGCCGGAAAAACGCACTTTGCCCTGTTGCCTGGCGATCTGCTGCGCCTCGATCATCTCCTCCGTCACTTTATCGGGCGAGGGCTTGTCGTGGTAATACCAGATGTCAATGTAATCAGTCCTCAGCTCACGCAGGCTGGTTTCGAGATCCTTCAGCGCCAATTCTTTTGTAGACGCCAGCGACTTGGTGGAAAGCACAATCTCTTTGCGTTTGCTTTTCAGCGCTATGCCCACCATGCGTTCGTTGTTTCCCTGCAGATAAGCGCGCGCCGTGTCGAAGTAATTGATGCCGAGGTCGGCGGCTCGCTCGATCACGCTGGCGTCTCCAGTGTAGCCGCAGCCGAAGCCAACCGGCGTTACCTTCAACCCCGTGCGTCCGAGCACGCGCATCTCCAGTTTGTCCGTTGAGCTGGGCGTCTCTTCCATGCTCGCTCCGGGCAGCCGCATGGTTCCCGCGCCGGCGCTTGCAAATCCCATGCGCGCGCCCACCACGGGCAACATCAATCCCGCCGACAAAAACGCACGGCGCGACGTTCTGCTTGGCTTCATCGGTTCACCTCGAGGGACTGGACAAATCATCGTACCTCACCAATCAATCCCTTGAGAAGCGCCTGGTTTTTCCGGTTGAATCTTCGCGCGCGCTCTAACCGGGATGCTTTGTGAAGACAGGGAGAGCCGGGTTGCCGGGCAGTTTTGCGTTTAGCAAATCGGAGAGCGGCGCGGCCGCCGTCATCCGCAGACGGGCAGGAAAGCCGCTCCGTCCGCCAGCGGTTCTGTTATTTCTTCTGTTGTTCTGTTTGATGGATGGGCGCCGCCCCCGCGTCAATCGCAGACCAGCGTGTCCTCGGGAAAAGCTTCGGGCTCATCGGCTGCGTTTGCTGCGTGCGGATCGTCCGTGGGTTCGCCAAGGAAGAACTCGTCCACTACGGCCAGCACCTCGGCTCCGGTTTTCTGCTGGTAGATGGCTCTCCGCAGCTTTGCGCCGCCCGGAACCCCATGCGTAAACCAGGTAGCGAACTGCTTCATCTTGCCTGCGGTTTCGCCCATGCGCGCGTCGCGCGGCAGATCTCTGGTGGCCTCCGCCTCATCGAGCAACATTTTGAAGTAAGTCCGGATCATCCGGTAGCGATCTTCCACGGACGGCTGCTCGTAGCTGCCAGTTGCCGTGTACTGGGCAATCTGGCGGAAGATCCACGGGTTTGCGGGAGCCGTCCGCCCGATCATCACGGCGTCGCAGCCCGTCTCGGCCACCATAGCCGCGGCGGCCTCCGGGGTGTGAACATCTCCATTGCCGATCACGGGAATCCGGACCGCGTTTTTGACGCGTGCAATCCACTCCCACTGCGCCTGGCCGGTGTAGCCCTGTTCCCGCGTCCGCGCGTGCAGCGCCACGGCGTCGAGCCCCTCGGCCTCGGCCATTCGCGCCAGTTCGACGCACACAATCTCCTGCTCGTTCCATCCCATCCGGAACTTTGCGGTGAAGGGAATCTTCACGGCCTTGCGAACGGCGCGGAAGATCTCTCCGATCCGGGGCAAATCGCGCAGCAGTCCCGATCCGCCGTTCGAACCCACCACCCGTTTCGCCGGGCAGCCGAGGTTCAGATCCACCAGATCGAAGCCGGTTTCTTCGACGATGCGCGCGGCCTCGGCCAGCGTCTCCGCGTGGGCCCCAAAGAGCTGTGCGCCGATGGGGTGTTCGTCGTCGTAGAAGGAGAGGTAGCGCCGCCGCTTGGTCTCGCGCATCCGCGCCAGTCCGTCCGCCGAGGTGAACTCCGTCATCAGCAGCCCGCAGCCGGACTCTCCATTGCTGATGGCCGCCTCAACTTCCGCTGCGCCGCATTCCTGATCCCTGACTCCTGAAACCCGATCTCTGCTCTCTGCTCTCTGCTCTCTGCTAAACAGGCTCGCATGCCGGATAAACCGCCGGAAGACCGTGTCCGTTACCCCCGCCATGGGCGCCAGCACCGTCGCCGGCCGCACTGCCACCGCGCCCAGCCGCACCTCCGCCGGAACCCGCGCCGCAGCGGGCATCACATGCTCCCGCGGATTATCCCAGCCTTTTTTCACCGTGAATCCTCTGCGCGGCATAAACGGCAGACCTAGATTGCCACTTCGATGTCAGGGCGGCTCTTCGCCAACAGCCTGGTTTCGATTGCCTTCAGCTTTGCCGGATCCATGCGAAAACGCTCGGGGGCAAGGGAGATCGCGGCAACAGGCGATGCGGCGCCCTTTTCAGCCATTGTGACAATTCCAAGTCGTCCAATGCCATCCTCGGCGTATAAACCGAGATTTGAGAGCTCTCCATGCAACATCTCGAAGTTCTCGACTGAAACCGCCAGGTAACGAAAATGGGCCGACATAGACATTAGCTGGCGGTGCGCGCTTCTGATGATCTCCAGCCGCCGTGCAACCGGTCCGAGCATGCGCTTTTCCTCAAAGAGATCAATCTCAACCGCGTGCAGATCCCCAGCCCCGCCGCGATCTACAGCCAATACATCCGCGCGGAGCAAAGAGGCAGGCGGCTCCAAATGGATATGGGGCACCGACAGCGTTCGCCGCAACAGTTCCGCGACCGCATTGATGGCGCGACCCTCCCGCTGGCGTGGCGTCAGCTTCAAGCTCTCTTCCTTTACGGTCATGACAGCCACCCTCCTTCCCGTCTTTGCAGAATCCGCTCTGCCCATACCTGAAATCGTTCGGCAGTGATGCAAAGCGCCTCGACCCTTTCCTCATCGACTCGCTTTTCGCCGTAGGAAATATCTGTCTTCGCGCTTACCCGACTTTGAAGGTGCATAACGCCGCGCTGATCGATCTTTGCTTTCGTGCACGTACGTTTCAACGCGGTCACGGCTTCCCGGTGAATCTCACCGCGCGGCCGGGAACCACTGAGTCCTATCAAGACGGCATCGCTGTAAGAAATCGCGCTATGCGCGGCCAGCAACGCCGCGGCGGAGGCATATGCAGGCAAGTCATCCCGGCGGAGCTTCATCGCGTGGGCAAGCTGCGTAGCCCGGCGATGGTAAGCAGTGAAACTTGCCTCGACCATGCACCACCATCATCGCATGTGAAAGGGCCTCCGCCGTGGCGGAGGCCCAATCCATCCTTGCTCCTCGGCCGCCTCTTATTTGGCCGTTGCCTCGCCCGCCTTGGCATACTTCCGGCGGAACCGCTCCACGCGCCCGGCCGTATCCACAAGCCTCTGTTTGCCCGTGAAGAACGGGTGGCAGCTCGAGCAGATTTCCACGTGGATGTCGCCCTTGTGGGTCGATCTCGTCTCAAAATTGTGTCCGCAGGCGCAAAGCACCCGCACGACGGCATAGTTGGGATGAATCTTTTCCTTCGGCATTTTCTCTGGGCAAACCTTTCCTGCAAGCTTCCACGTCTATTGTACGGAGATTCCTACCCGCACGCAACGCGCCGCCGCCGCGGCCGCTTCCCAAGAAACTGGGGGAAAACGCGAATAGCGGCTGCGCGCCCGGCCCATCTTCAGGCAAGACGGGCGCATTCGCCCCAAAAACTGGCGGCCACGCACGTTTTCAGGCCGGCGCCTTCTTGTTCCCTTGTTCCTACTCCCCGCCTTGCAACGCCTTCTCGATTCCCGCCTCCGCCAGCGGCGCCATCACCGCATACCCGGCGGCGTTCGGATGCACCCCGTCCTTGCTGAGGCGCGCCGGCAGCCCGCCGCGCTCGTCCTTCATGGCCGAGTGGTAATCCACATACACATAGTCCTTCTGCGCCGCATACTCCTTGATCCACTGGTTCAGCGCCACGATCTTCTCCGCCGGTTCCTGTTCCGGATGCCAGGGAAAATCGAAGGCTGGCGTCACCGAGCACAGCACCACCTTGATATGGTGGGCCGTCGCCAGGTCCGCCATGGACGCCAGGTTATCTTCAGTCTCTTTCAGCGTCATCGGCCCGGTATTGCCCGCAATGTCGTTGGTTCCTGCCAGAATCACCACCACCTTTGGCTCCAGCTCGATCACGTCCTGCCGGAACCGCAGCAGCATCTGCGGCGAGGTCTGCCCGCTGATTCCCCGGTTCACATACGGCTTGCCTGGAAACGATTCCTCCAGTTTCCACCCCTCGGTAATCGAATCGCCCATGAAGACCACCCGGTCTTCGCCCGCCGCCGGCGCGCCCAGCATCTCGTCCGCCTGCTTGAACCGCCCCAGCCACGGCCAGTCGTTTTTCATCTGCTCCTCGTGCGCGTTTTGCCACGCCGCAATCTGCGCCGTGCTGGGCGCAGGCGCCTTGGTTGCCGCTGTGCTCCCGGACTGCTGGGCCGCCGCTCCCAGCGGAACCAACACCACACCCATCGCCGCCGCCACCCAAGCGGCATAAAAGCTCCCTCGGCTCATCCGAACCTCTCCCATCCCTGTCTTTTTGGTGCAAAGAAGAAAGTGCATGGCAACATGCAGCCTCCTCGTGCCTCTTCATCTTATGCGAAAACCTGTATCCGTTGTCCTCGCCGCAAAAAGCAGGCCCCGCCCGAAGGCGGGGCCTGGCAAAAGGCAAAGCGCGCCCGTTATTCCTGAATCACCATGAGGCTGGGATGCTGGCTTGACGCATCCATGCAAACCAGCCTGCCCTTGGTGCTCGAGTTGGTGGCCGCATCCACGCTGATCGCGAAGCAATACGCCATGCTTTGTGTCATGCCTCCCTGCGTTCCTTGGACATCGAAGACACCGAACAAGCCGTTCGGGTCAGTCCCCAGTGCGCCGGTCGTCCCGTTGGCGGTTGTGTCTGGAACGACATTCGCCGTGGTACCCGAACATCCGGGCGATCCGCAGAGCGCCTCATCCCAGTCCGCCCAGCCCTGGCCACCGTCGTCCTGAGCAAAGCCCGACATGGACCCGGTGCTGCCTAATGTGAAGATCATGTTGCTCAGGTCCGTTGTGTAATCGCCATCGGCCAGCTTGCTCATGAAATACTTCGTGGCAAGGTTGCTGATCGCCCACGTGCCCGAGCTAGGTGCGGTTTGCGGCTCCAGCCAGCCCAGTTCGTTCTCACTGTTGCCACCGGTGTTGCCCACGTCGCCGAACAGCACCGCGGCCGAGCTGGTGTCGTAGAGGTAGAACACGATCCCGCTCACCCCGGTGAGTGTGGTGCGGCCCGTGGTGGCATTCGTGGTGTAAGTGATGGTCGTGGGGCAGGCAGACCCCGAGGGACACGTGGTCTGGATCGTTCCGCCCTTGTTCCGGATGTCCGCGTTGATGGTAAAGCTGTTCGCGGTGGAACTGCCCACGGCTTGCACGGCTTCCGTTTTCCAGGTTGTGAGGTCGCTGTCCAGCCCTCCCACGGAGAGCACAAGCTTCCCGCTGATCGGGTAGGAAGCAGAAACGTGCGCTGCTACCTGCGCCCGCGATTCGCCAATCAGGAAGTCGGCGTTGCTCGATGCGTTGTGCGGGTTGGCGGTCATCCCCACAGAGTAGCCCTTCGTGTTATTGGTCATGTACCAGACCGAGGGGTTCGCTGTCTGGCCCGTCGGCCCTGCTGTGATGGTCATACGGCCATAGCTGTCCGCCGTGGTGTTGGTGCCCGTGATGGCGATGGGGCCCTGGTAGGCGCCCGCATCCACCATATCGATCGAGCCCGAGCTGAGCGTTCCGCCGCTGAACTGGCTGTATCCGACCTGCGAATCGAGAGCGCCTGCTGAATCCTCGCCCCGGAGGCTCCAAACCATGCCGCCGCTCGGCTGAGAGCCCGAGAGACCGGCCGTGACCTGCTGGTAGCACCGTCCGCCGCCGTACTTCCCGCTGGGGGTTGTGCCGGCGTCGTCCATCCCCACAAGGGCAAGTTCGGTGAAGTGGCTGTTGCTGTCCAGTTTGCCTCCGGCAATGGCGAAGATCGCGGCCCCACTTTGGTTGGCCGCGCTCAGTTGCAGGTAGCCGCGGTTATCCGATCCAACCGCGTACGTGCCGCTCAACGCGCCATTGGCGGAGGCGCTCTTGTAGCCGCTTGCCGGCGAGTTCGAGTCGATCTCCCCGCCGGTGATGCCGCCGCTCCCGTTGGCCGCAAAGGCAAACACGGAGCCGCCGCGGTACAGCATGCCATTTGGCCCCGTGACCCCGTTATCCCAGTACCGCATGAAATAGCAGGCGTATTGGCCGCTCAACTCGCTGTTGTTGGTTCCGGTTGTCTTGGCCACCACGCTCACGTTAAACGTCGTGGTCGCGGTTTGCGGCGTCGGCGTCGTGCTGTCCTGCACCTTCACCGTCACCGTCGTAGCCGAGGCCGTCGCTGTGGGCGTGCCGGCCAGATTCATGGTCCCACTCAGCAGCGACAGCCCCGTCGGCGCGTTTGTGTACGAAACCACCGAGTAAGGCGCTGTTCCACCGGTGATATTCAAGTTCCCGAAGTTATAGGGCATGCCCACCATGCCCTGCGGTATGCTGTTTGGATCTACCGTCACCGCGAGCGTCGACATCGGATTCACGGCGATGGAGTACGTGTACGGCCCGGCCGTCGTGCTCGAACCGTCCGTAACGGTCACGTTGTTCAGCGTTACCGTGTACGTCGAACCTGTCGCGTTGGCCGTTGTGGCGTTGACGCTCAGGGTGTTGCCGCCATTGTTGGTGGCGGTGAAGCCGTTCCCCAGGTCGATGCCGGTAGCGGTTACCGTTGCGTTGTTGATCTTCCACGTATAAGGCGAAATTCCACCGGTCGCGTTGATGCCTCCGCTATACGATTGCCCCTGCGTCGCCGAGGGTAGGGGACTCGGGTTCGGCGAGGGCAGCGTCAGCGGCGCAGGATTGCTCACCACAATGTTGTAGGTGTTCGGTCCGACGCTTTGGTTGGTCGTCGTGTCCTTTACCGAGGCCGTGAACTGGTACGTCGCCACCGTATTCGGCATCCCGCTGATGCTTAGCGGATTGCCCGTGCTGCTTGCGCTCAGGTCGCCGCTCGGATCGTTCGTCCAGTTCACCGTCCAGGAGTAGTTCCCGCTGCCTCCCGAGGCCGGTACTGCTCCCGTATACGCCACGCCCTTGGTGCCCGGGCCCGGAACCGACGAGCTCGGCGCCGTCAGCGTCAGCGCGGCGTAAACCGTGACCGTCAACGCTTGTGTCGCCGTGTGGCTGCTCGAATCCGTCACCTGCGCCGTGAAACTCGCCGTGCCCGCTGTCGATGGCGTCCCGGAAAGCACGCCCGCGCTCGAAAGCGTCAGGTTGAAGCTCGACAGGTTGCTCGCTCCGGTCGTCGCCCACGTATAGCTGCCCGTTCCGCCGCCTGCCGTGAGGGTTTGTGAGTAGGCCACGCCCGCATCCGTCGCCGGCAGCGTCGTGGTGGTGATGGTCAATGTGCTGTAAATGGTCACGGACAGATTCGCTGTCGCCGTGTGGCTCTCCGAGTCCGTCACCTGTACAGTGAAGCTGTCTGTCCCCGTCACCGCCGGCGTCCCGGTCAGTACCCCGGCCGTGCTCAGGCTCAGGCCCAGCGTGGCCAGCGTTTGCGGGCCATTGTCCGCCGTCACCTGCCAGTTCGTGTACGTTCCCGAACCGCCCGTGGCTGTCAGCGTCTGCGTGTAGAGCACGTTCTTCGTGCCTCCCGGCAGTGTGGCCGGGCTGGTAATGCTCAGCGCCGCCTCCACCGCCAGCGTGGCGTGCTGCGTTGCCGTGTTGTTGGCCGAGTCGGTCGCCGTGATGACAACGTGGAACGTCCCCGCCGTCGTTGGCGTGCCGGAGATCAACCCGCCCTGCGACAGCACCAGCCCCGCCGGCAGCGATGAGCCTGTGTCCGCTGCCCACGTCCACTTGAACCCCGTGTTCGTTCCGCCGGTCGCCGTCAGCGTTGCGCCCGCATAGGGCGAGTTCTGGTAGCCGTTGGGCAGTGTCGCCGAGCTCGTAATGCTTACGCCCGCGTTCACTGTCAGGGAGAACGTCTGGTTGGCGGTATTCTGCACCGAGTCCGTCACCGTGATGTTAAACGTGTACGTGTTCTGCGTCGTCGGCGTGCCGCTCAGCAGGCCTCCCTGCGACAGCGTCAACCCCGCCGGCAGCGTCGAGCCGGAAGTGACGGACCAGGCATAGCCCGTGCCCGAGCCGCCCGTCGCCGCCAACTGCTGTGAGTAGCTCCCGTTCGCATAGCCCACGGGCAGCGCCGCCGCGGTCGTAATCGTCACGCCCGCGTGCACCACCAGCGTAAAGGTCAGGTTGGCTGTATTTTGCGCTGAATCGGTCACCGTCACGCTGAAAGTGTAGGTGTTCGGCGTCGCCGGCGTACCATGCAGCAGGCCGCCCGTCGAAAGGGTCAGCCCCGTGGGCAATGTCGAGCCGGAAGTGACGGACCAGGCATAGCCCGTGCCCGAGCCGCCCGCCGCCGCCAACTGTTGCGAGTAGTTCCCGTTCGCATAGCCCCCCGGCAGCGCGGCTGCCGTGGTGATCGAAAGCTGCGGATAACTCACTACGATCTGGTAGGCATGCGTCTGCGCGTCCCCAAAGGCATCCGCCGCCTGGATGGTGAAATTAAACGTGCCCACCGCCGTGGGCGTGCCCATCACCGCGCCGCTGGCCGCATTCAAACTCAAGCCTCCCGGCAGCGCGCCTGCGCTCAGCGTATAGGTCAGCGTTCCAGCGCCGCCCGTCGCCGCCGCGCTCCCCGTGTAGCTCTGGTTATAAAGTCCCGTTGCCGGCATGGCGCCGGTGAAGGTAATTGCCGGCGCCGCCGCAATCGTAATGTCGATCTCCTGCGTCGCCGTCAGCTTGTTCGGCGAGCCCGAGTCGGTCAGCGTAAAGGTCGGCGTATACGCGCCCGCGCACGATGCCACTACCGTTCCGCTGATCAGCCCTCCCGAGGTCATCGTCAGGCAGCCCGGCAGCTGTCCGGAGCTCAAGGTCCATGTGTAGGGCGTAATGCCGCCGCTCCCCGCCAACTGCTGCGAATACGCCGCTCCCACCACCGAGTTCAAATTCGCGCTGGTGGTCGTGATTTTGGGCGCTGCCGCCACCGTGATCGTGGCCGTGCCCGTCTTGCTCGCATCCTTCACAGAGGTCGCCGTCACCGTCACCGTCTGTGCCGCGCTGGTTGCCGCCGGCGCTGTATAAACCGCCGTTGTCGCGGTCTTGTTCGAAAGCGACCCCGCTCCGCTCAGCGTCCATGTCACTCCCGCGTTGGCGCTGTCGTTCGTTACGGTCGCGGTCAATGCTACCGTATCGGTACCATCCACTGTCGCCGGCGTCGCCGTCACGCTCACACTGGTGGAACTGCCGCCGCAACCCGAAAGACTCAACATGGCCCACACTGCTACAACAGCCAAACTTGCGCATTTCCTCAGCATAGGTTCCCCCATATGATGAAACGTTGTTGTGATGTCCTTGAATTGTGCAGCTAACGTACCGCAGCATCATGCGATTGTCAATAAATTTGAATGAGTCCTCATAAAAAGAGACAGTCTTCACAAAAGTGCGGGTAAGTTGAATGAAAAGAAGAGGATTTATACCCCGAGTCAGATCGGCCTGGGACCGCGAAGAAATCCCGGTGCCGCATTATGATCCTTCAGTTTCCACATCTTCAACGTGCTTCTTTCTTGGCGCGTCTCGCACGTCATCCCCCTTTGCGTTACCTTGGAAAGAAGCATGAGCGTTTGCAGCATCTGCGGAGGCGTTGGTTTCGTCCGCGTGGTCAATTCCCGGGGCCTCTGGGTCTCCCGTCCCTGCGAGTGCCAGCAGGCGGAGCGCGAACAGCGCCGCCTGGCAGCCGCCCGCATTCCGGAGCGTTACCGCTACTACACGCTCGACGGCTACGAAACCGCTTTCCGCGGAGCCGACTCCTCCCTCGGACGCGCGCACCTCACCGCCCGGCGCTTTGTCGAGGCTTATCCCGTCGATACCGCCGGCAAGGGCCTCCTTTTTGTTGGTTCCATCGGCGTGGGCAAGACCCACCTTGCCGTGGGCGTTCTTCGCCGTCTTGTCCAGGAGCGCGGCGTCCACGGCCTCTTCTGCGACTATCGCGAGCTGCTCAAAAGCATCCAGAACAGCTACAATCCCCAGGTTCAGACCACCGAGCTGGAACTTCTCAAGCCGATCTTTGCCGCCGAGGTTCTTGTTCTCGACGATCTGGGGGCGCAAAAGCCCAACGAGTGGGTTTGGGACACGGTTGCTCTGATTCTCAACTCCCGCTACAACGACAAGCTCACCACCATCATCACCACCAACTATCCCGACCTGCCCGCAGCCGCCGGAGGCCTCTCCGATCCGGAGCGCGCCGCCCGTGAGCAGACCCTCGGCGACCGCATTGGCGACCGCATGCGCTCGCGCCTGGCGGAGATGTGTGTTCGTGTGGAGATGGCCGGCGAAGATTTTCGTCAGTCCGTCAAGCGCGCCCGCTTCGGTTGAGGCCTTGCCGGCTGCGCCGGCGCCCTGTTTTCATTCCAGCGGGGAAGGGAAGAAGACCGCTTCCGGTGGTCCGGGCAGCCCGTTGCGGCAAGGCAGCCGCCGCGGCTCGCAAGCGCATGGCGCGTCCGCTCCGTCCTCCGTCCTTGCCGTGGTCACGGGTGTGAGCCGGTCCGCTTCAGAATGCCCACAGGCTCCCCAGCAGCATCAGCATGGCGGCCACGGTTACCGCCTGGTACGCCAGTTCGTCCGCGCGGCGCGCAAGCCTCCCGCGCCCCGGACACTCAATGGCGGAACCCGTTGTGCCTTGTGTGGTCGACTGCATTCGCTGGCCGCCTTTCATGGTTTCTTGTCCAAAGTCCCCGCGCTCTTACCGGCCGCTCTCAGTTGTCCCTGTTTGCTTCAGACGCCGTTTACCCCCAACGGCGATGTCCATGGTCAAGATGAACTTCTGTTCAGAATTTTCTCCTGCATTCCTGCATCGGCAAATCTTCCCGATCCATCTGCGTGCGTGCTGCTTTACGGGAACCGCGCCGGTTCCTTCGGTAACGGTGTAAAATTTCGCAGGCGAGCGCCGGCGCCGGAGCGTACGATGACTGATCCCGATTCCCCCTTTCTTGCCTCCCCCCCAGCCAAAGAGCGCAACTGGCTTCCTGTCGCCATTGCGGCTGCCGTGGTTGTCCTCATCGCCGCCGTGCTCGTCCTCTTGCTCCGAAAGCCCGCGCCCACCGTGACTCCGCTCTCCGCCGCGCTCGATCCGTATGCCGCCAGCCTTCCCATCTCCGGCCTTGTCATGAGCGAGTCCTCCAATTACGCCGGCGGCAAGGTCATGTACGTGGATGGACACATTGCCAATCTGGGTTCTCGCACCGTGACCGGTATCTCCGTGCAGACGCTCTTCCGCGACTTTGCCCGGCAGGTAGCCCAAAACGATACCCAGCATCTTCAATTGATCCGCATGCGCGAGCCGTATATAGATGTTGAGCCAGTCTCGGCCGCGCCTCTGAAGCCTGGAGAACAGCGCGACTTTCGCCTCATCTTCGATGGCGTCTCGCCCGACTGGGACGGCGCTTACCCTGAGCTCCGCATCGTCCACGTCGATTTCAAGTAGCCGCGCCCTCTTTACCCGGTAAAAACTACTCGATCCCGAAGAATCTACACGCTCGCGGGCGTGCGTTTTTTTACTTCCGACGCGTAGTATGCTCTTCCGCAAGTTCTCGTATCTCTATAAAAATAAAAGATTTGACTGATGCTTTCCGCCGTTTCCCCGCTTTGGCACCTGTCGTGCTTTTCCCTTTGCAAGCGGATGGAGAAGTCCACCCCGCAAGCTCTGCGCAGACGAGTTCCAGAGGTGATCGACATGATGAAATCCGAAGTCAGAACTTGCTTCTTGTTCCCTCGCCAGATCGCTGTTCTTTTCCTGGCGTCTGTGTTTGCAGTTCCCGTTCTCGCACAGCAGGGCCAGCCGGCAGCGGACTCTCAGCCTGCCGCCGCCGTTCAGCCGCAGTCCCCTGCCCTCCATTCCCAGACTGTTGCCAGCGATAAGGAAGGGTTTTGGGGACGCATCAATCCCTTCGCCCGCAAGAAGTGGGTCAAAAAGCGGATCGATCCCATCAAGGATCGCCTCAGCGAGCTCGATGAAGTCCAGGCCAAAAACTCCCGCGACATCAAGGATGTTGATACGCGCGCCCAGGCCGGCATCAGCCAGGCGCAGTCCACCGCCAGCCAGGCCGGTCAGGCCGCCGCCGATGCGGGCCGCCAGGCCAACAGCGCCCAGGCTCTCGCACAGCAGGCTAGCGGCCAGGTTGGCCAGCTCAACTCCACCGTCAGTGGTCTCGACCAATTCAGGACCGTCGGCGAAATCGATATCCTCTTTCCCGCATCCCGGCCGGTTCTTTCCACTGAAGCTCGCCAGCAAATCGACAACCTTGTCGCCGGACTCGCCGGCCGGCAGGGCTACATTCTCGACCTCGAGGGACACGCCTCTGCATCCGGCCCAGCCGGCCTCCAGATCTCCAACCGGCTCGACGATGCGGTTCAGCGCTATCTCGTCCTCGATCACCAGATTCCCGTCTACCGGGTGCACGCCGTGGCCCTGGGCAATGCGCCCATGGCTGCCGGCGGGGACAATGGCCAGCCTGTCAGAGGCAGCTCTGTCCACCTCCGGTTGATGGAAAACAGTTTGGCGGCCCAGGGAGCCGCTCCCCCCCAAGGTAGTGCTCCCTTGAACGGTGCGGAACGGCCTTAGTGCCGAAGCAGCTCCTCCCTCCGAGGCTCCTTGCCGCGCCACCGGCGCCCAGCCGGAAGGCCGCCAAATAAGCTCTCGTACTTCGAGAGAACCAAGGCAACCTGGCCCCCGTCATCGACGGGGGCCGATTTTTCTTGTGCCTGCGCATGGTGCTATTTCTGAAGCTCACGACATACGTTCCGTTGAATTCTTCGTCTCCCGAGCCGCGTTTGGCTGGACGGTTCGGGACGGGGACCAGTGAAGCAGGCTTGGCGTCCGCATCGCCACGCCGGATGGGGAATCACGGGGAGGATTCGATCCCGTGCGAGACGCGCCTTGCGCAGACAACTCGGGGCGGGCGAACGCCAGCCCGGGCTGCTCGAACTCTGAATGCGGCACAGCCGTCCCGCCTTCTCCGCTTTTGCCCGGTCCTGGCCCGCTAAAATTATCTCTATATGCAGCCAGCCAATTCCGAATCGTCTCTTGCCGGCACCGTTGTTGAGGGCAGCCGCCTTGTTCACGCCTGCCTCCGCCGCCCCGTCGACCGCCCGCCCGTCTGGTTTCTGCGCCAGGCCGGCCGCTACATGCAGGAGTACCGCGACGTGCGCAGCCGTCACACGCTTGTGGAGATCTGCAAGAGTCCGGAGCTGGCCGCTGAAGTCACCATCACGGCCGCGGAAAAGCTCGGCGTCGACGCGGCCATCATCTTCGCCGATCTCTTGCTGCCGCTCGAACCCATGGGCCTGCCCTTCGAGTTTCAAGCCGGCGAGGGGCCTGTTGTCCACAGCCCGCTGCGCACGGCCGGCGATGTCCGCGCCCTCCGCACCGACCGAGCCGACGAGCTGGCCTACGTCGCCCGCGCCATCGAGAAGGTTGCCGCCCATTTCCGCAACCGCCTCGGCGTCATCGGCTTCTGCGGGGCTCCTTACACCCTGGCCAGCTACATGATCGAGGGCGGCGGATCAAAGAACTACATCTTCACCAAGCAGATGATGTATCGCGAGCCGCTCGCCTGGCGCCTTCTGCTCGACAAGCTTGTCACCGTTCTCGAACAGTATTGCCGCTTGCAGGTTCAGGCCGGCGCCGATGTCATCCAGATCTTCGACAGTTGGGTTGGCTCTCTCGCGCTGGCGGACTACCGCGACTACGCTCTCGACGCCACCAAACGCCTGGTGCGCGCCGTGCAGCAGCTCGGCGTTCCCGTCATCTACTTCGGCGTGGAAACCGCCGGATTGCTGGCCGACATGGCCTCGACCGGCGCCGACGTGATCGGCCTCGACTGGCGTCAGCCGCTCGATGAAGGCTGGCGCGCCGTAGGCAGCGAACATGCCGTTCAGGGCAACCTCGACCCCATCACCCTTTTCGCTCCGCTGGAAATCCTCGAATCCCGCGTAAAAGCGATTCTTCGCGCCGCTGATGGCCGTCCCGGACACATCTTCAACCTCGGCCACGGTATCGTACCCAATACGCCGGTCGAAAACGTTCAGGCCGTGGTCCGCATCGTCAAAGAGTTCCGTCCGGAGTCCGCATCCCATGCCTAAACAGGCCGTCCTGCTTTTGGCCCACGGCACCCCCGAAACCGCCGGCCAGATCCCCGAGTACCTGCGCAACGTTGTCAGCGGCCGCCCGCTGCCGCCCCAGGTTGTGCAGGAGATCCAGCATCGCTACAGCCTCATCGGCCGCAGTCCGCTCACCGACATCACTCTCCAGCAGGCCCGCCTCGTCGAGACTGAACTTGCCGCGTCGGGGCATCCCGTCCCCGTGTACGTGGGCATGCGCAACTGGCGTCCCTACATTCCCGAGGTGGTGCGCCAGATGCGCTCGGCTGGCGTCGAGCAGGCGGCCGTAGTCTGCATGGCCCCGCAGAACTCCCGCACCAGCGTGGGCCTCTACCGGCGCGCGGTGGAAGCGGAGGCGGCCGGCCTTCGAATCGACTTTACCGAGAGCTGGGCCGCGCATCCCCTGCTCATCCAGGCCTTCGCGGAGCGTCTTCGCCCCGCTCTTGCCCGTCTCTCCGCGGAAACCGGTTCACCTGTCCCCGTTCTGTTCACGGCCCACAGTGTTCCCTGCCGCACCATCCAGGCGCAGGCTCCGCCTCCCGATGCCCCATTCCGTTCCGCGCCACAGGCCGCCGACCCTTATGCCGAAGACGCCAAGCATACTGCAACCCTCGTCGCCGCCCAGATCCCCGAGATATCCCAGTGGTACTTCGCCTTTCAGAGTCAGGGCGCCAGCGGCGGCCCCTGGCTCGGCCCCACCGTCGAGCAAACCCTCGACAGCCTCGCCGCCTCCGGTGTCAAAACCCTCCTCCTCCAGCCCATCGGCTTCCTCTGCGACCACATCGAGATCCTCTACGACGTTGACATCCTCTTCCGCAGTCACGCCCAGAAGCTCGGCATGCGTCTCGAGCGTCCCGAGTCGCTCAATGCCTCAGCCACGCTCGCCCGTGCCGTGGCCGCCCTTGCGCGCCTGGGGCTCGTTCGCCTCACCGGTTGATTCCCGGCTTCTTTTTGTGTTCTTCGGTCATCTTTTTCTGAGCGTGCGACATCCTAACGGCCATTACTATGGAGTACCAGTATTTACTTTATAGTAAATAAACGCGGCGCCATTTTGAGGTAAGGTAAAAGCGGATTCTTTAATTTTTATGAACTGATTTTCTGTTCTTGGGCTCTTTTCAGCATGATTTCCGCGCGTGCATGACGGGAATTCTGTTGTTCTGGGCTCTCGATGAGAAAGTTACTTTGGTGTTTTGAATGTCCCGAAAGCCGCGCTCCAGGCCCATCGCAAAAAACGGTCGGCTCTATTGCCCCATCTGTGGATGTGACTACATCCACCGCCTCCCCCGCACCACCCTGGCCCAGCGCACTTACCTCACGCTCTTCGGTCTTTATCCATGGGAGTGTGGCCAGTGCAAAGAGCCCTTCCTCCTCTGGAAGAGATATGCCCGTCTCCGCCGCCACGACTCCCAGGATTCCACCGCCTGACGCTTGCGCGCCGGCCGTCTCCGCCTCCTCTCCCGCACTCTCTATAATGCTGGGAATCAGCCGTTCTATTTTTTTTGAGGAGTGCCCTGGTGAAACGCAATCGATCTCTATTCTGCTTGCCCCTTCTGGCGGCGCTGATCGGCGCCCCGCCTGCCGCCCAAGCCCAGACCGAACCCGCCGCGCATCCCGCTGTCATTTACGTCAAGGCCGGACATCTCTTTGACGCCACCAGCGACCAGCTTCGCGACAACATGGTTCTTCTGGTGGAGGACCAGCGCCTAGTCAAAGTCGCTCCCGCCGCGGATCTGCCCATCCCCGCCGGCGCCACAGTCATCGACCTTTCCAAGGACTGGGTACTGCCCGGCCTGATTGACTGCCACACTCACCTTGAGTACCGCGCCGACAAATACGATCCCATTAACGATGTCCGCTTTACGCCCTTCCAGGGCGGCTTCAACGGCGTAGTCAACGCCCGGCGCACCCTCCTGGCCGGCTTCACCAGTGTGCGCGACGTCGGCTCCCAGCCCTTCTTCGCCGTCGATCTCCGCCGCTACATCGACGAGGGCTTCATTCCCGGCCCCCGCATGGTCGCCAGCGGTCCGCCGCTGTCTATCACCGGCGGCCACGGCGACATGAACGGCTTCGCCCCCCCCGTCAGCAACATGATGTACCCGGCCGAGAAAGACTTCGCCATCGTCGATGGTCCCGAGGAGGTTCGCCACGCCGTCCGCGAGCAAGTCAAGTACGGCGTCGATGTCATTAAGATCCTCGCCACCGGCGGCGTCCTCTCCCAGGGCGATACCCCCGGCGCCGAGCAGCTCACCTACGACGAGATGAAGATGGCCGTCGATACCGCCCACGCCGCCGGGCGCAAGGTGGCTGCCCACGCCCACGGCACCCAGGGCATCAAGGACGCCATCCGCGCCGGCGTGGACTCCATCGAGCACGGCAGCCTCATCGACGCCGAAGGCATCCAGATGATGAAGGCGCGCGGCACTTACCTTGTCGCCGACATCTACAACGACGACTACATCCTCAGCACGGCCCCGAAATTCGGTCTGCCGCAGGAGATGATCAACAAGGAAAAGATGGTTGGCCGCCTGCAGCGCGAAAACTTTCGCAAGGCCGTCGAGGCCGGGGTCAAAATCGCCTTCGGCACCGATGCCGGCGTCTACCCCCACGGCGACAACGCCAAACAGTTCCACTACATGGTCAAGTTCGGCCTTACGCCCGCCGGCGCCATCCATGCCGCCACCTCGTCCGCCGCCGATCTCATCGGACGCTCCCAAGATGTTGGCACCCTCGTGCCCGGCAAGTACGCCGACCTGATCGCCGTCTCCTCGAATCCCCTCGACCGCATCGAGGTTCTGGAACACGTCTCTTTCGTGATGAAAGGCGGCAAGGTTTACAAGGACGAACTCGGCGCCGCGCCCGACGCGGCGAAGGCCGTTCTGCAGTAACCAGTTTCGCGGCCGGGCGGCTTCTTGGCTGGCTGGGAAGCAAGCCGTCCGCGCCGCTCCCGTGGCGGCTCTTTGCAGGCCACACTCAGCTTTGCCGGTCCACTGGCTCTCTACTGGGGCAGCACTTCGATTCCGGTCACCGAGGCATAGCCCCGCACCGGCTCGAAGCGCAGCATCAGCTTCCCTTGCGCGTTCGGTTCCAATTCCGAGGCGCGCCGCACCACCACGTCGCCCCCCTGTGCCTCTCCGGCCAGGTCGAAGTTTTCCAGCAGCAGCCTCCCGTTGCAGGACACATTGAATACATGCGACACCTTTGTCCCCAGCTCTTCCGGCGGCCAGGCCCCGTGCCGCGCCGCAAAGTGCAGCACCAACGCATACCGGCCCGGGGGCACGGGAATGGCATAGGTGAAGTTGCCCCACCGCTCCGTCTCGTACATCTCCGGATCGTCCGTCCCGCTTACCGGCTCCGCATACGTGGCAATCTGTCCGCCTTCGAAGTAGTCGTCGGGGCTCCACCAGTGGCTGTCGTTGGAGTAGTATGGCGTCTGCCGTGCCAGCAGCCGCACCGGCCGCATCCGCCCGCGTATCCCCGGCAGGATCTCAATCGCTGAAAGAATCGCCTGTTTGCCGTCCTGCCCCGCAAACTCCAGGTGCAGCTTGCCGTCCGCTGCCGGCGTAATGTCGGGAAAGACCTTCACGTCCGCAGTCCGGCTTGCGCCCGCGTCCGCCGCCACGTCAAACCAGCTCAGCAGCGTCTTCCCGTTAGCCCGCACGGTCATAATGCGGTCGCCCTCGCCGCCCGTCCCCGTCGTTTCCGGACCAAACACGGTTTCGGCAAAGTGCAGCCGCAGCTCGTAAATGCCTTTCTTCAGCGGAATGTCATACCGGAAATCCCCCTGACGGCTGCTGCGGTAGAAATCCTGGTTCTGCGTCCGCCAGATGTGCTGCACGGCGCTTTTCACGGCCGTTCCCCCGGTGAACCATGCATCGGCGCTCCAGAGTTTGCCGGCATGATCGACAAAGCTGCGGTTGGCGCCTGCCAGAATCCTTATCTCTTCGCCGACCGGCGGGCCAAACTCGGTTCCGGTGAATGGGGTTTGCGGGGCTGCCGCCTCGGCCGCGGGCCGGGGCCGCTCCACCTGCGCAAGCCTCCACCCGGCAAAGCCCAGCAGCGTACAGGCGGCGAGGGCTGCTCCCCACCACGCCAAACGGGTCCGGAGCCGCGTGCCGGCCTTTGCCGCGGGAGCCGCTGTTGCCGCGGCCGGCGCTTGCCGCTCGCCGGCCGCGCGCGCTGCCTCGACAAAGCGGAATTCGGGAACGTACTGTCCCACGGGAATCACGATCTGCAGCCGGTGCGCCGCACCTTCGCTCGCATAGTACTCGGCCAGGCGCTTGCGCAGCCGGTTGGCCTCCACGCGCACAATCGAGTCGGAATCCTGGTCGAACGTCTGCGCGCGGCCAAACGCCTCCAGCGCGATGGAATACTCCTTGATCTTGCCGGCTTCTCCGGCAAACAGCTTCTCACACAGATACGACAGGAGAAGCGTCATCGTGGGCGCGCGCGCAAAGCTCTTCGACTGAAGAATCTCCTTCAGCTCCGCGCGCTGCTCTTCGAGACTGGCCGTTCCCGGGCGTGCTGGCTCCATCTTCGCTTCTCCGGAACGATGTAATAGTAGCGCTCTTGCGCTTCCCGGCTAGTGTGTAACGGTGGAGACTTGCGTTCCATCCTGAATGTAACCCCTGTTAACCCCTTCCTGTCCGGCGGCGCTCCGGCTGTTCGTGCGCTCACGCCCCGGGGCGATCTTCTTCTGCCGCAAGCGGTTATTCATTTTCCTCCGTGCTGTCACCGGCGCCAAACCGTCAAGTAGCAGGTCTAGCGTTGCGGGCCGCTCCGGCCTGGTCTTTACTGGCAACCAGATTGAGAGCGGATCGGGCCAGGCGGAGCAGTCAGCCCCGCCTTCCGCGAGATGCCAGAAGTCCAATGGAGGCGCACCATGAAAACCCTTGCGATGACGCTGATGTCGTTCGGCCTGGCGCTTTGCCCGGCCTTGTATGCAATGACCGATCCCCTGCCGGCCCCCCCTGGCGAAACCAGAATCGAGGCTGCCAAATCCGCCGAGGTCAAAGGCGACCAGGCGCGCCGGGACCAGAACTATATGGGAGCCATCTACCTTTACTTGGATGCGATCAGGGAAAACCCGCAGGATGCCATGCTCTACAACAAGCTCGGTATTGCCGAGGTGCAGTTGGGGAGCAGGCGCGAGGGGCGCAAGTACTTTGCCATGGCGCTCAAGCACGATCCGCGCAACGTGGTGGCCTATAACAACCTTGGCGCCGTGGCCTGCCTCGATCACAAGTATAAGGCGGCCGTTCGCTACCTGAAACAGGCGTTGGAACTCAACGAGTCTGACGCCACCGCGCACCTGAACATGGCCGAGGCATGGATGGGCCTGCATCAGGAACAGCGCGCCATTACCGAGTACTCCCGCGCTCTGGAACTGGATGCCGACATCCTCAACAGCGGCACCAATGGCGTGATCGCTCAGGTGCACACCCCCGAGCAGCGCGCCATCATCTCCTTTCTGATTGCCAGAGCGTATGCCAAGCGCGGCAACATCGACGGAGCCCTGGAATACCTGCGCCGGGCCAAGGAAGACCGTTATCCTGGCTTGTCCCAGGTTTACACCGAGCCGGAGTTTGCTGCCGTTGTCAACGATCCCCGTCTGGAGAAGATCGTGAAGCGGTAGAGCCCTGTCGACCTGCACCCTTGCCGCGCCGCGCCGTGTCCCAACACGGTTCGGCGCGGCGTTTTTTCTGTATTCTGGCCGGCCTATTCTCACTCCATTCATCGTCTGCCGTCCATGGCAAACCCGCGGCCCGCTTCCTTGCCGGCATGCTGCATGCAAGTTACGAAGAGACCCCATGCGCGGTTCCTCTCCGGCCACTCCCGGCCGTCGCTGTCCGGCGTCTGGCGGTGTGTTGACGTCCATTTGCCCCGCCTGCGACACTGACGGCAATGCAATACAAAGGAAGAGTGGAGTACGCGGGCGAACGCAGGATTCGCGAGCGCAATAAGCCCTACTATCGCCTGGCGCACTGGCCCATCTGGATATGGGTCTTCTTTCTCGCCCCCGGGCCCTTGACCTTTTCTCTCTTTGCGCATGGATTCTCCGCGCGCAACTTCGCCTGGTTGCTGGCCGTCCTGGCGGGCACCGGCGCCGCCGGTGTGTGCGCGCAGTTGCCCGGCGTGGAACTGCGCCCTTACATCCTGCGCTTCGACGAGGACAAGCCCAACCCCCTCTACCGCCGCGTCTGTTACACCTTCGCCTGGAACGCAGTTTTGAGCTTCGCTCTGCTCAACCTGGCCGCCCTGACGATCGCCGCCGTCAGCGGCCGCTGGTACATGAAACAGATTTACACCTACGCTTACTTCCCCCTCTGCGCCGTCATCCTCCTGCTTGGAGCGTTGGGCAAGCTGCCCCGCGTCGGACCATCCACGAAAGGAGAGGGCACGGAGCGCCGCTACTTCTACGGCTCCGTCTGGGCGGTCACCGTGGCCCAAACCCTGCTGCTTATCCTCTGGAAGCTGCTCCCGTCCACGCAGACCGCCGCCCAGATCAAGCTGGCGGTCTTTGTGGGCGCACTCGCGTTCATGGGCTGGCTGGCCTACCAGGGCAGACTGTACCGCACGCGCCCCATCCTGCCCGGCGAAATCATGGTCTCCGACTGAAGCGCGCCCGGCCGCCAGTGCTCCGCCCGCCGCCGCGCTGGCGCCAGTGGCGTCTTTTCCTCTGCCCCGTGGATGCGGGCGTCCTCGCGGCATCTGCCCGGCTCCGCGTCCTTACTGCCTCAGCAGGTTCCGCGCCAGAAACAGCATGTTGGCCGGGCGCTCGGCCAGCCTGCGCATGAAGTATGGGTACCACTCGTGGCCAAAGGGCACATAGACGCGGACGTTATAGCCTGCTTTCACCAGCTCCCGCTGCAGGTCGCGCCGCACCCCGTGCAGCATCTGGAATTCGAACTGGCTGGGCGCGATCCCGTGCTGGCGCGCATAGTTTTTGACGGCGGCGATCATGGTCTCGTCGTGCGTGGCCAGCCCGTGATAGAGCCCGCTCTCCAAAAGCTGGCTGCTGAGCCGGACGAAATTCGCGTCCACCTCCGCCTTGCGGGGGAAAGCCACTTCGGCGGGCTCATTGTAGGCGCCCTTGCAGAGCCTCACCCGGATGCCATCGGCCATCAATTGTTCGATGTCGGCCTGCGATCGGTACAGGTAGGCCTGGATCACCACCCCGATGGCCTCCCGCAGTTCCGGCCGCGCGTGCAGCCGCCGCACAATGTCCAGCGTTGCCTGCGTCAGCGTGGAGTCTTCCATGTCAATGCGTACAAAATTGCCTGCGCCGGCCGCATGGCGCGCCAGGTTCTCCGCAATGCTTTCGGCCAGATGCGGCGAAAGTCCCAGGCCCATCTGCGTCAGCTTCACGCTGACGTTGGCGTCCAGCTTCCTGGCCGCGATGGCGTCCAGCAGCCGGTGATAGACATCGGCGGCCAGGTGCGCCTCGTGTTCGGCCGTCACGCTCTCGCCCAGCGAGTCCAGCGTCACCGCCATGCCTTCGGCGTTGCGCGCTTCGGCCACGCGCAGGGCGTCTTCGATTTCCATGCCCGCCACAAAACGCGAGCTGAGCTGCACGCCGAGACTGGACCGTTCGGCCATACGGCGCAAGAACTTGTTGCGGGAGAGTGCGATCAGCGCGGAGCGAAGAAGATTCATCGAGCAACCTGCCGGCCGGAGCGCGAGAAACGCCGCCCGTTGCCGACCCCACATTCTCGCACATCACGGTTCCCGCCTGCCGTGTCTTCGCGCGGCCGCCGGGACAATCGCATGGACGATTCACTTCCCTTCCTGCTCCGCTAAGCCCCGGGGGGTAGATCTTGCTCTTGGATTCGCTCTTCCTGATGCTCGACTCTTCCCCGAATCCCCATTCACGATCGTTCCCGCACCGGACCAGCATCCGCGGCAGGGGGCGATCCATTTCTCTGGCGGAAGCGATTCAGGCGTCCGACGAGGGAGGCGGGACCGGTGACGGTCAGATGAACGAGGTTGCCCTGGTAGGCGCGGCGATGGACCACCATGCCGGCTTCGATGGCCGCCAGCACGGCGCCTTCCTGCTGCGGAACGCGGAACTCTGCGTCGATGAGCGGGTCGGAATGCAGGGCCGCGTCGATGGCCTCCAGCAGCGCTGCCATGCCTTCGCCGGCGCGGGCGGAAACAGCGACGGCGCGCGTCTGGCGCGGATCGGCACCGGGTCTCTCGCGGGCCGTTTCCGAGGGGTTGCCGCTGGTGCGTGAGAGCAGCCCCGCGCGCTCGTGTTCATCAAGCAGGTCGATCTTGTTCAGCACTTCGATGCGGGGTTTGGCGAGGGCTTCGAGCTCGCCCAGCACCTTTTCCACCTGCGTTTTCTGCTCGTCGCCGTAGGAGGAGGCGGCGTCGCGGACGTGGAGCAGCACCTCGGCCTGTTCCACCTCTTCGAGCGTGGCGCGAAAGCTGGTGACCAGGGAGTGCGGCAGATTGCGGATGAAGCCCACGGTGTCGGAGAGCAGCACCTTGCGGCGGCTGGGCAGCGACAGGAGGCGCAGCTTCGGATCGAGAGTGGCGAACATGCGCGCCGATTGCAACACGCCCGCTCCGGTGAGGCAGTTGAAGAGGGTGCTTTTTCCGGCGTTGGTGTAACCGACCAGCGCCACCGTGGGGACGGCCGACTCGCGGCGGCGGCGCTGCTCGCGCCGCACGCGGCGAACCGCATCCAGATCCAGCTTGAGCTGGTCGATGCGGCGCTGGATGTGGCGGCGGTCGGTTTCCAGGCGGGTTTCGCCGGGTCCTCGGGTGCCGATGCCGCCGCCCAGTTGCGACATGGCCTTGCCGCGCCCGGTGAGGCGCGGAAGCATGTATTCGAGCTGCGCCAGTTCGACCTGGAGCTGGCCCTCGCGGGTGCGGGCGTGGCGGGCAAAGATGTCGAGGATGAGTTGGGTCCGGTCCAGCACCCGGCAGGGAAGCGCCGCCTCCAAGTTGCGGAGCTGGGTGGGGGTCAGGTCGTGGTCGAAGAGGACCAGATCGGCTTCAGTGGAGGCGGCAACGCCAGCTATCTCTTCCACCTTGCCGGGTCCGATCAGGGTTGCCGGATCGGGGCGGTCGCGGCGCTGGATCACCTCGGCCGCCACCAGCCCGCCGGCGCTCGAAACCAACTCGCGGAACTCGGCAAGCGACTCCTCCACGTCAAGGCCGGAAGCGACCCTGGCTCGTGGCGGGGCGGTCCATCCCGAAGCGGGCGTGGGCTGCGCAGAGAGGTTTGCGCGCGCGTTATCGGGAGCGCCGGCGGCCGGGCACACGTCTGACGCATGCGCGGCCGCCGGGGCGGCGCAGACCATTCGCGGGCGGGACCGGAAGTCCACACCCACCAGGACGGCGCGCTCCACGCGATTCGGAGCGTCCCCCGCCTGGCTGGCTTCCAACGCCAATCGAGATCGTACTTCCCGCGCTATCTCTGCTCCGCGACGGCCGCGGGCGGGGCCGGCATGGGCACCGCCGAGGGCCCCAGTCCCGTGGCGGCGGCGGCCGGGCGGTGTTCGCTGTGAAGGACGGCCCGGTTGCTCACCACGGTGGAAATGGCGTGCTTGAAGATCAACTGTTCCTGGCTGTTGTTCTCCAGCAGCACGGAGTATTTGTCAAAAGAACGAATCTTGCCGGTAAGCTTGACGCCGCTTACCAGGTAGATCGTAATGGGGGTCTTGTCCTTGCGGACCGTGTTCAGGAAGGTGTCCTGAATGTTTTGTGCCGGCTTGTTTTCCATTTGCCGATCTCCTGCCTTCTTTTGAGTGGTTGGATGTTTGGAACGAACACGAACGCGTGAAATGCGAAAGCCGCGGACGCGGCACCGGAACTCCCGGGGCCGAATTGCGCCGCAATGTGATCACCTTATCTGGAATTGGGCCGTATTTCAACCGCCGGCAGCTCTTTGGCCTGGTGCGGATGAACAATGACTCCCCATTCAGGAAAGATAGGCCTCTCGGCGGTATCGGGATCGGAGCGGAGTGCGCTCTCTTTGGGGTTTGTGCACGGAATGGCATATTTCGGGTTTGCGTTCGTGGGGCACGACCGTTCACCTGGCTGGTACTATAGTCACGTGAAAACCGCCCTCAGTTCCGCTCCGGGCGCCGCGCGGATTAGCCAGCCGGTGCCCATGCTGGATTTAAAGCGTCAGTACGCTCCCCTGCAGCAGGAGTTGCAGGAGGCGGTGGGCCAAGTGCTCGAGACGCAGCAATTTATCCTTGGCGAGTACGCCGCGGAGTTTGAGCGGGCGGCGGCTGGGCAACTGGGTGTGAAGCATGCGGTGGGCTGCTCGTCGGGCACGGACGCGCTGTGGCTGGCGCTGGCGGCGGCGGGCGTAGGGCCGGGCATGGCGGTGGTGACCACGCCGTTCAGTTTTTTTGCGTCGGTCAGCGCCATCCTGCGCTCTGGCGCTACGGCGCTACTGGCCGATATTGAGCCGCGGACGTTCCATCTGGACGCGGCAGCCGTGGAGCGGGTGCTGGATGGGGAGCAGGGCGGAGCGGTGCGCGCCATTCTGCCGGTGCATCTGTATGGCCAGTGCGCGGACTGGAGCGTCTGGGGCCGGTTGCGGCGGGAACGCGGCGTGCAGTTGATCGAGGATGCGGCCCAGGCCTGGGGCGCGGAGTGGCAGGGAGTGAAGGCTGGCGGGCTGGGAGATGCGGCGGCCTTCAGTTTCTATCCCACCAAGAATTTGAGCGCGGCCGGCGATGCCGGCATGGTGGCCACCAACTCGGAGGAACTGGCGGAGCGGGCGCGCATGCTGCGTCAGCACGGCATGCGGCGGCGCTACTATCACGACGAGATTGGATGGAACACGCGCCTGGACGGCTTTCAGGCGGCGATTCTTTCCGTCAAGCTGAAGTACATCGAAGGATGGAACCAGGCCCGGCGGCGGGTGGCGGAGCGCTATCATGCGTTATTTGCCGCCGCCGGACTGGCGGAGAGCGGAAGTTATCCCGAGCGCGGCGTGGTGTTGCCGGGCGAAGCTACGGGCAGCCGCCACGTGTGGCACCAGTATGTAATTCGCGTGCAGCGGCGCGATGCGCTGCGGGAGTTTCTGGCGGCGCGAGCGATCGGATCGGAGATATATTATCCCGTTGCTCTGCATATGCAGAAGGCACTGCGGCGCCTGGGATATGCCGAAGGGTCGTTTCCCGAGGCCGAGCGCGCGGCGCGCGAGGTGCTGGCGCTGCCCATCTTCCCCGAATTGCGGGAGGACGAGCAGGCCACCGTGGTGGCTGCGATCGCGGAGTTTCTGAACTGACAGCGAGATTCCCAGGGCGCCGGATCGCATCCGATCCAGGGAATCTCGCCCTGCGCGTCACGAGGCGGAGCTTTGCGCGCCAATTGCCAGCGCCAACTCACTGCCGGCGGGGAGCTTGATGTCTTTCTTTCGGGTGGAAACGAGGGTCCCGGAGTTTTTACTGGCCACCCTGCTGTGCAGATCGACGCCGGATACGGCTTCCAGTTCGTCGACTTGCAGCGTCTGATCGTTCCATGTGTTCGCGATCTGATCTCCGGGAGCTCCCGTGTTGTCGAACCCGTCTGCGCCCGACGGCGGGAACAGGCCCACAATGGTCGCCTTGATGGGAATGACTTTGCCATTTTTCAGCTTGGCATCCGTAAAGCGTAGTGTCAGTTTGGCCTTGCCGGCCATGTTTAAATCGTCTGCGGTCACAGTTCCTACGAGGATGGTGCCGGAGGGGAGTTCCGTGCCGTCCTTGAGGCGGGCTTTCATGCTGAGTTTGGCGCGAACGGTATCGCCCAGCATGGCTTTGCGCGCGTCAATAGAGCGGATCAGGGCGGCCTGCGTGGGCACCATCATGCGGGCCTCGTGTTTGCCGGCGATCTGCTGCGCTGTATCTTGCGTTGCCATGGACTGCCCGGGAGTTTTTGCCAGAGCTAACTGCGGGATAACATAAACCAGAGAAAGGGCTGCCAATGACAGACACGCCGAGAGTGTACGTTTCATGGGAAGTAACTCCTTCTTGTGTGAGGTGCGAACGTCTCCGTAATGCGATCGGGCGGAGGCAAGCCAGTGTTTCTGCATTTACTTAGACGGGCGATGAGCGCGGCAGTTATCGAAGGCAGGGAAGAAGCGGAGGCAAATTCCGCATGCCGGGCTGGTCCAGCACGCTTCCGCAAGCGTAACCGGCGCCGCCCGGCCTGGTCGGGCGGCGGCAATTTCCGCTCTGTAACCTGATCGGTCCGCGGGCAGGTTAGGCCGCGGATGCCGTAGAATCCACAGTGTATGAAGTGTCCGTATTGCGGCTTTGGGCAGGACCGGGTTGTGGATTCGCGCGAGGCGAAAGAGGGCGATTCGATTCGCCGCCGCCGCGAGTGTGAGAAGTGCGAGCGCAGGTTCACCACTTACGAACGTATCGACGAGATTCCCTATATGGTGGTGAAGAAGGATGGGCGGCGGGAGCGCTTCGACCGGCAAAAGGTGCTGAGCGGGCTGCTGCGCGCGTGCGAAAAGCGGCCCATCGCTTCGGGCCAGCTCGAGGCCATCGTGGACGCGGCAGAGACATTTCTGCTGGATTCGCCGGAGCGTGAGCGGACGACGGAGGAGATCGGCGAACTGATCATGCAGCAGTTGAAGGGGCTGGACACGGTGGCGTATATCCGGTTTGCGTCGGTGTATCGCGACTTCAAGGACGTGAGCGAGTTCAAGCAGGAGCTGGAAGGGTTGCTGGGCAATCGCCGGGGGCTGAAATAGTCTCTGCTGCCGGGCGGACGGGAGCCGGCGGCAGGCGCGGAATCGTGGACGACGGGGGCGCAAACGCCCGGGCTGCGGCTCATAATGGTATGAACTTTATCGTCCTGCGGCTGCAGGGCCATGTGAATTTGCGAAGATTGTCCAGAGCCGCGCGCGCGGGATGGGACCGCCGCTCAACAATCGAACCGAGGGAGGAATTGGCGATGCAGGGGATGCATCCGCGTTTGGCGGTATTCCTATTTTCCGTAATTTTCTTTGGGACTGCCTGTGTCCATGCGCAGCCCAAGCGCGTGCCCACGCAGGACGGGATTGTCTATGGCGTGGCGGACGGCGTGCAGTTGACGATGGACTACTACGCGCCCAAAGGGCCGGGGCCGCACCCGATCGCGGTGATCATTCACGGCGGCGGCTACCACGGGGGCACATCGAAGAATGGCAGCGAGGCGTATGTCGCGGATTTTCTGGCGCCGGCGGGCTATGCGGTGTTCAGCGTGAATTATCGCGTGGCGCCGCAGTGGCCTTATCCCTACATGGTGGAGGATGTGCAGCGGGCAGTGCGCTTTATTCGCTACCACGCCGGGGAGTGGGACGCTGATCCGAACAAGCTGGCGCTGGTGGGGGGATCGGCGGGCGGTTTTCTGAGCAACATGGTGGGGCTACTGGACGACGAGGGGTGGGCGGAGGCGCCAGACCCGGTAGACCGGGTGAGCGCGAAGCCGCAGGCGGTGGTGAGCCTTTATGCGCAGTCGAGCTTCGCATATGTGCCGCTGAACCAGGACGTGCACCGGTTTCTCGATCCGCAAATTGCGAAGCGGGGGTTGCAGGAAGCGATTCGCGAGGCCTCGCCGATTACCTACGTATCGAAAGACGATCCGCCGTTTTTGCAGATCATTGGCGACCAGGACGAGTACATTCCGCTGTCAGAGCCGGAGAACCTGAAAAAGGCGTTGAACAAGGTGGGCGTGCGGTGCGACATCATCGTGATTCCCGGCGGCCACCACGGCACGGAGGGATGGAACAAGCTGCCGGGCGTGCCGGACTGGGAGCGGGAGATGACCGAGTGGCTGAATGCGCGGCTGGACCACAAGGGGGCGATTGGGGCGGGGATCCGGCCGCGGACGGCGGGGGAGTGAAGCCCGGCAGCGCGGGCGCGCGCCGGGTGCTGGCAAAGGAATGGAGTCGAGAAAGGGAGAACGAGGGATGAAAGCGCTGCTCCTGACCGAGTACAAGAAGCTAGAGCTGAGAGAGATGGAAAAGCCGCGTCCGGCGGAGGATGAGCTTCTGATCCGCATCCGGGCATGCGGCATCTGCGGCAGCGACGTGCATGGGTACGACGGGAGCACGGGACGGCGGCTGCCGCCGGTGGTGATGGGCCACGAAGCCGCGGGCGAGGTGGAGGCGGTGGGCGCGGCGGTGCGCAGCTTCAAGCCCGGCGACCGCGTGACGTTCGACTCCACGGTGTATTGCGGGAAGTGCTTCTATTGCCGGCGGGGACAGGTGAACCTGTGCGACGACCGCGAGGTGATTGGGGTTTCGACGCCGCAATTCCGGCGGATGGGGGCATTCGCGGAGTACGTGTGCGTGCCGGAGCGGATTGCTTATCAGTTGCCGGAGACGATGCCCTTTGCGCACGCGGCGCTGATCGAAGCGGTGAGCGTGGCGATGCATGCCGTGTCGCTGACGCCGATTGCGCTGGAAGACGCGGTGGTGGTGGTGGGCGCGGGGATGATCGGTCTGCTGACGATGCAGGCGGCGCGGATGGCCGGCGCGGGGCGCGTGTTTGCGGTGGACGTGGACGAGGCGCGGTTGAAGATGGCGCGGGAACTGGGCGCGACGGCGGCGTTGAACGCGGCGGCGGGCGACGTGGTGAAGGCGATTGCAGAGCTGACCGGCGGGCGCGGCGCGGATATCGCGCTGGAATGCGTGGGCGCAACGGCGCCGGTGAAGACAGCGATTGACTGCGTGCGCAAGGGCGGAGAGGTGACGCTGGTGGGGAACGTGACACCGGCGATCGAGGTGGGATTGCAGTCGATAGTGACGCGGCAAATTCGTCTGCAGGGGTCGTGCGCGTCGAGCGGCGAGTATCCGGCCTGCATTACGGCCATGTCGCGGGGCGCGATGCGCGTGGAGGCGCTGCTGAGCGCGGTGGCGCCGCTTGAAGACGGTGCGAGCTGGTTTGAGCGGCTGTACCGGCGCGAAGCCGGGCTGTTGAAGGTGGTTCTGGAGCCGTAAGGAAGGGAATCATGAACGAGTTATTTGATTTGTCGGGTCAGGTGGCGCTGGTTACGGGGACGAGCCGGGGATTGGGGCAGTACTTTGCCCGCGCGCTGGCGCGGGCCGGGGCAGACATCGCCATGACCAGCCGCGACAAGAGCAAGCTGGCGGCGTTTGCGGCGGAGATCGAGGCGCTGGGCCGGAAGACGTTTGCGGCCGAGCTGGATGTGCGGGACCATGCGAGCATCCAGGCGGCGGTGGCGGCCGTGGAGCGGCACTTCGGCAAGATCGACATCCTGGTGAACAACGCCGGATGCAATATCCGCAAGCCGGCGCTCGATGTGACATGGGACGACTGGAACACGGTGCTGGACACGAATCTGCGGGGCACGTTTTTTGTGGCGCAGGCCGTGGCACGCGGCATGATTCAGCGCGGGTATGGGCGGATGATCAATATTGGCTCGGTGACCAGCGTATCGGGCTATGCGGGGCTGGCGCCATATGGAGCGAGCCGCGGAGGGACGAAGCAACTGACGATGAGCCTGGCCGACGACTGGGGCAAGCACGGGGTAACGGTGAATTGCCTGGCGCCGGGATGGTTCAAGACAGCGCAGAATAAGGTGCTCTACGAGAATGCGGCCTGGGTGGAGTACCTGACGGACCGGATTCCGGTGAAGCGGCCCGGGCGGCCGGACGATCTGGATGGGGCGGTGGTGTTTCTGGCCTCGGAGTCGAGCCGGTATATCACGGGCCAGACGCTGCTGGTGGATGGCGGCATTACGACGGGGGCGACGAAAGCTACCGTGTGAAGAAGCAGGGGACGAGGGAACTTGTGAGCTTGTGAAGTCGGGGCTGGGGAGTTGCGTGTTTGCGGGGTACAATGGCAGCCAGTGTTTTGCGGGGAGGTTCTATGCGCAGGATGGTCTTGGCGGTGTGGGCGGTGGTGTTTGCGGGGCTGTGGCCGGCGGCGGCGTGGGCGCAGGGGGCTCCGCCGCAGGGCGGGGCGAATCAGCCCTACACGGTGGAGTACTACTACAAGTGCCAGTGGGGCCATCAGCAGGAGTTTCTCGATCTCTTTTTGAAAAACCACTTTCCGCTGCTGCGGAAGGTGGAGTCGACGGGACGGATTCTCGCGCTGAAGATCGAGGCGCCGGCGTACCACACGACGGAAGACGGGCGGTGGGATTACCGGGTGACCATCACCTACAAGAACTCGACAGTGGCGACGACAGCGAACCCGGACGAAGAGGCGTTTATCAAGGAGCTGTGGCCGGACCAGGCGACCTACAAGCGGGAAGAACAGCGGCGGTTTGAGATTCTGCTGGCGCATTGGGATTTGCCGGTAACGGACATTACGCCGGCGAAGTGAGCCGGATGGGGCGGAGACAGGGATAGCAGTCCGGGCCGACAGGGAGAGGCGGAGGAGCTCTGTTGCCGCCGCGCTTCCGGGGGTAGGGCCTATGGCGGCGGCAGCAGCACAGTGGCCCGCGGACAACGGAAGGAGTGGAATGCCTTTCTGTTGCGGACCTGGCGGATTGCCGTGTATTTTCCGTTTTTTTTAGTTTCCAACGGCGCTTCAGCGCGCCGCAGGCGGGTGCGTGGTTGAAAGCCACCGCCTTCCGGCGCCGATCCTTCAGCCGGCGGTTAAGTCCTCCGGCTCACAAGCCACCAGCTTGAGCGGGTGGTCGTTTAGCTTCGTACCAGCTTTTGCTGCAACTGTTCGAGGGTCTGGCCCTTGGTTTCGGGATAGAACAGGGCCACGACGATGAACTGGAGCAGGGTGAAGGCGGCGAAGAAGACGAAGGGCATGCCGGCGCCGAGGCGGGCGGCAAGCACAGGGAAGGCAAAGGCGATGAGGGTGTTCATGATCCAGTGGCTTGCGGATCCCACGCCCTGGCCCTTGGAGCGGACGGAGGTGGGGAAGACCTCGCCGATGTAGACCCAGATGACGGCGCCCTGCGACATGGAGAAGAAGGCGATATAGGTGACCAGCAGGGCAAGCAGGGCAGCCTGGTGGGTGTGGGAGATAAAGATCCAGGCGACGCCGGAGAGGCAGAGGAAGGTGCCGACGGCGCCGACGAGGAGGAGGCTTTTGCGGCCGAACTTGTCGATGACCGACATGCCCACCAGGCAGAAGAGAAAGTTGGTGAGGCCAATGGCGATGGCCTGCAGATCGCCGGAGAGCTGGCTGAAGCCGGCGGCCTTGAAGATGGAGCCCTGGTAGTAGAGGACGGCATTGATGCCGGCGAGCTGGTTGAAGGCGCCGATGGAGATGGCCAGGAAGAGGGGGAAACGATACTTCCGGCGGAAGACGGGCTCATGAGCGATGGCGTGCTCGGAGGTGAGGGCGGTCTGAATTTCAGCCAGTTCAGCCTGGGGATTGGGAGCGCCGGCCAGGGTGAGGACGGCGAGAGCGTCGCGCATCCGTTCACGGGCGGCGGACCAGCGGGGGGACTCGGGAATGCCGAAGAGGGCGGCGAAGAAGAGGAGGCCGGGGATCATGGCCACGCCAATCATGATGCGCCATTCGAGGGGGCCGAAGCGGGCAAGGCGGACGAGGTAGTTGGAGGTGTAGCCGACGAGGAAGCCGGCGACGACGTTTAACTGGAAGAGGCCGACGAGGCGTCCGCGCCAGAGGGCGGGCGAAAGCTCGGTGATGTAGACGGGTCCGAGGACGGTGGCCGAGCCGAGGCCGAGCCCGCCCAGGAAACGCGTGACCAGGATCATGGGCCAGTTGACCGAGAGGGCGGTGCCGAGCGCGGCCAGGAGGTAGAGGGCGGCAGCGTAGCGCATGGCGGTGCGGGCGCCGAGGCGCTGGCCAATGACGCCGGCAACGAAGCAGCCGATGACGGTGCCGATGGTGGCGATGGCGACGGTGGCTCCCTTGCCGAAGTCGCTCAGGTGGAAGGCGCGGACGACGGGGTCGATGAAGCCGGAGACAGCGGCGATGTCGAAGCCAAAGAGGAGTCCGCCGACGGCGCCGGACAAGGCGGCCTTCATCAGGTAGGAGTTGGGTCGCATGGTGGAGAGCCTCCGGGGTGCAAAGGAGGATATTACACAGCAGGGCGCGGGCAGGTAAACGCGCGGGCGGATTTTTGCCGGGCGGGTGACTTAAGTCGCTGAGAGGCGGGCGGAGGATGGGTAGGCTCAAGGCATCAGGAGGTTTTACCCATGACGGATCCCAGCCCCAACGTGACGCTTCGTTCGATTGCCCTGGAAGACCCCGCCACGATTCGCGTCTTCGAGAATTTTCAACTGGATTACTGCTGCGGAGGCAACCGGCCGCTGGCTGCGGCGTGCGCGGAGAAAGGCCTGAACGTGCAAGCGGTGTTGAACGCCCTGGCAGCGGTGAAGGCCGGAGACGAGGCGGCGCAGGAAGACTGGAGCCAGGCGACGCTGAGCGCGCTGATGGCGCACATTGTGGCGACCCACCACCTGTACATCCGGCAGGAACTGCCGCGGCTGCTGCCGATGGCGGAAAAGGTGGCGGCCAAACATGGACCGGCGCATCCGGAGTTCCAGCGGATCGCGAAGAGACTGGAGCAGGAAGCGGAGAACCTGACTTCGCACCTCTACAAGGAAGAATCAATTCTGTTTCCATATATTGAGGCGCTGGAGCGGAGCCGGAAAAACGAGGGCGGCGCGCCGCACGGGTGCTTTGGCACGGTGGAGAATCCGATCCGGATGATGATGATGGAGCACGAGGCGTCGGGTGCTGCGCTGGAGGCGATGCGCGAGGTGACGCAAGGCTTCACGCCGGGGGCGTGGGCGTGTCCGACGACGGTGGGCTTGCTGCACGGGCTGGCGGCATTTGAGCGGGATCTTCACCGGCATGTGCACCTGGAGAACAACCTGCTGTTCCCGCGCGCGATTGCACTGGAATCGCAGATGCTCGCCCAGCGGTAAACAGGAGATGCCCCCATGGCGCCCGCGGGGAAAAAAGTCAGACAGCCAAGGCGAATTGCGGATATGCTCTCGGAAGGGTGAAAGGAGAGTGGATATCGTGGAAAAGAGACGCAAGTTGCCTCATTGTCTGCCGGGTGCAATTGCCGCGGCATTTTGCTTTTGTCTGACCGTTCTTGGAACCGCGCAGGAGGTGGCTGCGCCGCCTGCGCAGAATGCCGCGGCCGCAGCACCTGCGCAATCGTCGAAGGCCACCCCGCCTGAGGAGTGGAAGACCTACACCTATCCCGAGGACGGGTTCAGCGTGCTGTTTCCGGTGGCGCCGCAACAGGCCAAGCGGGATGTGCCGACATCGGCGGGGAACTTTGAACTGCGGTCGTATATCGCGGAGATAGAGCCGATAGCGCTGTTTGTTGGGTTTTTCGACTATGGGGCGACGGCGCAGAACCGGGATCCGGACACCATGCTGCAGGGGGCCAAGAAAGGCGCGCTTGATAACTCGAAGTCGCACCTGGTGCGGGAGAAACCGATCACATTGGGAATCTACAAAGGCCTGGAGTTCGAGGCGGAGAGCGATTCGGCGCACTTCTATGCGCGGGTTTATCTGGTGGGAACAACCCTTTACCAGACTCTGGTCGTGTATCCGCCGGACAAGCCCTACGGCGGCACATTGCCGTTCCTTAACTCGTTCCAGTTGATCGCGCGCGTTGGCAATTCAGGAGAGTAGCCGGTTCATCTCTGCAATAGTCGAGCCGGTGCGGTCATGTGGCCGGCGGCGGCGGAGCGGGTGTTACCGCGAGCAACCGGCAGCGGTGCTTGCTGGCGTTGGTCCATGCCAGCGACATCTCGCTCTCGATGCAGGCGCAATCGCCGGCTTCAAGAATCTCGGCCATGCCGCCGGAATCCAGTTGGAGGCGGCCCTCGATCACGTAAAGAAACGTGCTGGTTTTGCAGGAAGGATCAGGGGCGGCAGAGATGGTTCCTGGGGAGATCTCGATCATTCGGGCGACCAGCGACAAGCCGGTGGTGGGGATGTTCAGAGGGGTGGCGCGGACCGTGTCCATGCTGCGCCCATTGCTATGAAGGTGAGCTTTCCGGGTGATGGAGAGGCTGTGTTTGGCGGGTTCAGTGAAGAAGTAGCTCATGCCAACGCCATATACACGGGCAATGGTGGCCAGTGTCGACAGCGTGGGGATCATGCGATCGGTTTCGAGCTTGGAGAGAAGCGCCGTGGAGAGGCCTGTTTCGGCAGAGAGACGGGAGAGCGTCAGGCGCTTTCGCGTACGGAGCGTGCGCAGCTTCATGCCGATGCAATAGGCTTCGAGCGCCCACTGGGCATAGGATACGGTTTTGGACATGGGAGTGCCTCACGAGGGAGCGTGATTCATAGAGTGGCATGGAAAGGCCGGCCGGAGACGGAGGAAAAGCTGAAGTTTTTCAGCATCCGCACGGGAGAAAGGGGGAACGAAGGCCATTTGACTTGCGAAAAGCGGCAGGAATGAGCAAAAGCTGAAGTAGAGTAGAGGGGAAATGGCGATCGGATCAAAGGCGTATGAAATTGGAATAAATCTAAGATAATCTGTACTATAGTCGTTTTTCGCGTTCATTGCTATTCAGTTACTAGGTAATGTAATTTTGATTACTTTGCGCTCTCCTAAGGGATTTTCTGTTCCTTTGAAGAGATATTTCCGGCGCGATAATGAAGTTGTCCAGGAAGGCGGGCGTTCAACTCGCGGAGTTGCGCGGGGCCGTCCGGGGATAATTCATGTGATGAAAAGATTTTTAAGATAAAGTGCCTTGGGCAGGTGGGACCGATGGCCAGAGGGCCTGTGTGCTTGAGAGGTAGCACGCAGGTGGAATGGGCGGAAACGATCTGTCCGGCGGTCACAATCTCCAAGCCGGAGGAAGAGGTGACGGCGCAGCAGCGGCAAGACGGGACGGAGATGGAAGTAGTTCTGTGCTTTGGCGGGTTTCGGCTGCGCGAGGACGGAACTCTCTATCGCGGGGAATCAGTGGTTCATTTGCCGCCCAAGGAATTGGCGGCGCTGCGGCTGTTGCTGGAGCATGCCGGGCAGGTGGTGCCGCCGCTGCAACTGAAGAAGAGGCTATGGGGCGATGTGTATGTGACCTCGGACAGCGTTCTGAAGTGCATGTCGTCACTGCGAGCGCGTCTTGAGCCTGAGGCATGCATTCAGACGGTGTATAAGCGGGGATACCGCCTGACGGTGGAGGTTCGACGGAAGAGCGCCGGCAGGGAGGGGGAGTTGCCGCGTCTGGCGATTCTTCCTTTCGCGACGGGTCCGCTGGTGGCGGAGCATTTGGGGCTGGCGATAACGGAGGAGGCCACGGCGCGGCTCGCGAATCTGCGGCCGGCGTTTGTTTCCGTGGTAGCGCGCGACTCGGTGCTGATGCTTGCGCGGCAGGGAAGGACGGCGCAGCAGGTGGGACAGGCACTGCGTGCGGATCTGGCACTGACGGGAAGGTTGGACGCGCTTCCTGCGCACTACCGGTTGCGGGCGGAAATGGTCGATGTGCAGGCCGGCACCCATCTTTGGGTAGAGGATCTGCTGGTGGCGCGGGAGCAGGTGGCCGGACTGGAGACGGCGCTTCTGGAGCGGATGGCTTTCCGATTGGGCGCGGCGCCGGCGATGGCGGCGGCGCATTCAGTCTCCGTGTCCGGGAGTCTGGGGGCAGAGGGATTGTCGCTGGCGGCCGGCGCGGAGATACAGGACGATCTGCAGACGCGCGAGGCATACGAGATTTTTCAGCGGGCACGCTACGAGTGGCAGACACTGGAGCGCCACCGGATGCAAGATGGGTTGCAGCATTTGTCGAGGGCGGCGGAGATGGATCCGTCTCTGGTTGCCGCCAAGGTGGATCTGGCGCATCTTTGCGTAACGCAAGCGCTCTATGGATTCATGGCGCCGCGGGTGGCGGCGGAACTGATTTACCGGACATCGGATTCGATACCGGACTTTCCACGGCATGCGGAGGGTATGCTGCCGCCGCGGGGCTGGGTTGATTTCCACGTGGGGCACAATTTGCCCGCCGCGCTGTGGTCGTTCCGGCGCAGTGCGCATCTGCCGCACGACCCATGGGTGACGAGGGTGCGGGTGATGTTCGCATTGAGCCGGCACCGGTTTGATGAAGGCATCGAGTTGCTGCGGCGGACGCTGCGGGAAGACCCCTATTCGCCGTGGCTTCACAACCGGCTGGCGTGGGCGTTGCATTTGAACGGGCAGGCAAAAGAAAGCATGGAGCAGGTGGGGCGGGGGGCCGTGTTGTTTCCGGATCACGAAGGGACGAGTCTCTACGGAGCGATCCTATTGGCTTACAACGGGGAGGCGGACCGGGCGGTACGCCTGGCGGAGCGGCTGGTGCAAAGGCTTCCCTACTTCGACTTGGCGATGGCGGTGCATGCCTATGCCCTGTCCTGCGCGGGACGGCGGGACGAAGCGCGAACCATCCTGGACCGGCTGCAATGGCTGAGCCGGGAACGCTTTGTGATCAAGTCGTTCCTGCCTGCGGTGTATGTGCGATTGGGAGATATGGAAGGGGGGCTGGCGGAGTTGCGGTCCGCGGAGGAGGACCGGTGTCCCTGGTTTTTCCAGACGTTGGCCGATCCGCGGCTGAAGGCGCTGCGGGAGCGCGAGGAGTTCAAGGAGATGGAGGCGATCCTGGCGCGGATGGAAGAGACGGCGGCGGCGGAGGCTGCATGCGAAGGCTGACGCGCGGACGGAAGCGGGGAATTTTTTAGTAAAGCGATCAAGCTCGCCAGGGTAGCGCCGCGCCTAGTAGAGTTTTTCAGAGCCGGCGCGCTCTGGGGCAGGCGGCGGCTGCGGAGGGAGGAAGGCATGACGCTTCGCCGTTCGATCTGCTGGTTAACGTTTTTCGTGGCTTTGCATTGGATGTGCGCGCAGGCGCAGGAGCCATCTTACCTGAATCCCAAGCTGGCGGCGGCGGAACGAGCCCACGACCTGGTGGGACGGATGACGCTGGACGAGAAGGTGAGCCAACTGGAGGATTGGGCGACGTCGATTCCGCGGCTGGGGATTCCCGACTACGAGACCTGGAGCGAAGCGCTGCATGGGGTTTCGCGGGCTGGGTATGCCACGGTGTTTCCGCAGGCGATCGGCATGGCGGCAACGTGGGACCGTTCGGCGGTGCGCGGCATGGGGAACGTCGTTTCGATCGAAGGGCGGGGCAAATACAACCAGGCGCAGCGGGAGGGCAACCACCGCATTTACTACGGGCTCACGTTCTGGTCGCCGAACATCAATATCTTTCGCGATCCGCGCTGGGGGCGGGGCCAGGAGACCTATGGCGAAGATCCGTATCTGACCGGCGAGATGGGGGTGGCCTACGTGCGCGGGGTGCAGGGCGACGACTTAGATCATCTGCGCGCCGTGGCCACGAGCAAGCATTTTGCGGTGCATTCCGGGCCGGAGCCGCTACGCCACGGGTTCAATGTGGACGTCAGCCCGCGGGACCTGGAGGAGACGTATCTGCCGGCCTTCCGGGCGACGGTGGTGGAAGGGCATGTGCAGAGCGTGATGTGCGCATATAACGCGATCGATGGCTGGCCAGCCTGCACGAACCAGATGCTTCTCCAGGACTACCTGCGCACGGACTGGGGATTCAAGGGATTTGTGGTGTCGGACTGCGGCGCCATTGTGGACGTGAGCGAGGGCCACAAGAAGGCGCCGGACATGGTGCATTCGGCGGCGCTGGCCCTGAAGGCGGGAACGGATCTTTCATGCAGCATTTGGACGCCGGGATTCAACACGCTGGGCGAGGCGGTGAAGGAGGGGCTGGTCACGGAAGAGCAAGTGACGGAGGCGGCCGAGCGGCTCTATACAGCGCGGTTCAAGCTGGGTCTGTTCGATCCGCCGGGATCGAGCCCACTGGATCACATCTACTTCAGTCCGGATGAAACGGCGGCAAGCCGGGGACAGGCGCTGAAAGCGGCCGAAGAGAGCATGGTGCTGCTGAAGAACGACGGGGTGCTGCCGCTGAAGAGCAGGGGCAAGATCGCCGTGGTGGGCCCGACGGCCGATCTGCTGGTTTCGATTCTGGGCAACTATGTGGGGACGCCGATCTGGCCGGTGACGCCGCTGGACGGCATGCTCCGGTTGTACGGGAAGGCGTCAATTGAGTACGCGCAGGGCTCGACACTGGCGGCGGGGGTGGGCGTGCCGGTGCCGCGGACAGCCTTCGGAATGGGGAAGGGGCTGAAGACGGAGTTCTTTGCCACGGCGGACTGGACGGGGCGTCCGTTGGCCACGGTGAACGAGCCGGAGGTGCAGCCCGGCTGGGAGAATGCGCTGCCCATCGCGCAACTGGCGACGCACAACTACTCGGTGCGGTGGACGGGGACCATCGCCGTGCCGTCGGCCGGTCATTATGTGTTCAGTGTGGAGCCCGGGGAGAGCTTTCCGTATTCGCCGCACGAGATTTTCCGGCTGAAGCTGGACGGAAAAGTGGTGGCGGAGGGCAGCCTGCGGAAGGGGGAGACTCTTACCTCGAGCGGAAGTTTCCACGACGCGCCGGGGGCTTCGCCAACGGCGCCGCCGGTGATGCATGAGCCGCAAGTTCCCGAGATTGCGGTGGACTTTGCGGATACGAAGGCGCACGCCTTTGAATTTGAATACGCGCATTGGGGCGACGTGGAAGGCGGCGGCGTGACGCTCAAGTGGGAGGCTCCGGAAGAGGCGCAGCGCGCGGAGGCGGTCGCCAGGGCCAAGGCGGCCGACGTGGTGGTGGCGTTTGTGGGGCTGTCGCCGCAACTGGAAGGCGAAGAGATGAAATTGCAGATTTCCGGCTTCGCCGGCGGCGATCGCACCAGGCTGGGCTTGCCGGAGGCGCAGGAGAAGCTGCTGGAAGCGCTGGCGGCGACGGGGAAGCCACTGGTGGTGGTGCTGCAAAGCGGCAGCGCGGTGGCTCTGCGGTGGGCTAAAGAGCACGCGAGCGCTATTCTGGAAGCGTGGTATCCGGGGGTCGAAGGCGGCACGGCGGTGGCGCGGACGCTGGCCGGGCTGAGCAGTCCGGCCGGAAGGCTGCCGGTGACGTTCTACGCCTCGGTGAACGATCTGCCGCCGTTCACGGATTACTCGATGAAGGGGCGGACGTATCGCTACTTCACGGGCAAGCCGTTGTGGGGGTTTGGCTACGGGCTGAGCTATACGACGTTCAAATATGGGCCGGTGAAGCTGTCGGCGGAGAAGCTGAAGGCGGGCGATCCGCTGACGGCGACGGTGACGGTAAGGAATGCGGGCAGGATGCCGGGCGACGAGGTTGTGGAAGCGTATGTGAAGACGCCGCAGGCTGGTGGGCCGGTGCACTCGCTGGCCGGGTTTGAACGCGTGTACATTCCGGCGGGGATGAGCAAGGAAGTGACGCTGAAGATCGATCCGCGCCAGATTTCGAGCGTGGATGAGGCCGGGAACCGGTCGGTGCTGGCGGGGAAGTACACGCTGAGCGTGGGCGGAGCCCAGCCCGAGGAGACGGAGGCCAAGTCAGAGGCGAGTTTCGAGGTGGAGGGGACGGCGGGGCTGCCGAAGTGAGGCAAAGCGCGCGGGCAGAGCGATGTGTATGTCCGGGCCGCTGAGGAGAGTTGGCAAAGCCTGCGCAGGGCGGGGGATGCTTTCTGCCACAGTTCATCCAGTCTGGGCAGTTTCATCTGTCGATCTAGGCGATCGAGCGGGTGTGATGCGTAATGCCATGGGCTGAAAGGCCAAGATTTCTGGGGTGATTGGTGTCACACCGCAGTTTCCGCCGGATGAGGAATAATCCTGGACAATGGCGGTAGACTTGCCCGTGTCCAAGTAGGGAACAGGCGGCGTGGCGCGGCGGTTTGCCATGTGCTTGGATCTGCATGGTCCGACGAAGGTGAAGCTGTCAAATACTGGCCAGAGAAGGGTGCTGGCCGAAGGTGGAGACCTGTCTTCATGTACAAAATAGTCGACGCCCGCGCGGTTGGGCTCAATATCAAGCAATTCACGATTGAGGCGCCACGGATAGCGCGCAAGCAGCGTCCGGGGCAGTTTTTGATTCTACGCTTGCACGAGAAGGGCGAACGGATTCCGCTGACTATCAAGGGCTCGGACCCGGAGGCGGGCACGGTGACGATAGTGGCGCAGGCCGTGGGCAAGACGACCTCGATGCTGAACTGTCTGGAGGCCGGCGACTCGATCATGGACATGGTGGGACCGCTGGGGCGTCCGTCGGAGGTGGAGAAGTTCGGCACGGTGGCGATCCTGGCCGGGAGCGTGGGCACCGCGATGGCGCTGCCAACGGCGAAAGCGCTGAAGGAGGCTGGCAACCACGTGGTGTTCATCGAGGGAGCGCGCAGCCGGGAGATGGTGGTTTTTGAGGACGAGGTGCGCGTGGCCAGCACCGAGACTTACATAATGACCGACGACGGAACCTATGGCGAGCAGGGGCTGGTGACCAAAAAACTGAACCAGTTGCTGGCCGAGGGGCGCAAGATCGACTTTGTGCTGGCGGTGGGTCCGGTGCCGATGATGCGGGCGGTGGCGCAGATCACCACGCCTCTGGGCATCAGAACCATGGTGAGCTTGAACTCGATCATGGTGGACGGGACGGGGATGTGTGGAGGCTGCCGGGTGCTTCTGGGAACGGAAAGCAGGTTTGCCTGCGTGGACGGGCCGGAGTTCGACGCTTCGAAGGTCAACTTCGAGGTGCTGATGCAGCGCAACACCATGTACCGGGAAAAAGAGTGCCTGTCGATGAAGGAGTTTGAGGCGCACCGGGAGGAAGAACTGGCGCAGATGCGCGCCGAGATTGCCGCGAAGGAAGAGGAAGTGGCCCGGCTTCGCGCGGAATTGGCTGCCGAGGAAACCCACTATGCCTGAGAAAAATACTCTCCCGCTGAAAGAGCGGATGAAAATAGCGCGCATGCCCATGCCGGAGCAAGAGCCGGGGGTGCGGAACAAGAACTTCACAGAAGTGAATCTGGGGCTGGAGGCGGCGGCGGCGCTCACGGAGGCGACGCGGTGCATTGCCTGCGCCAAGCCGGGGTGCGTGGTCGATTGCCCGGTGGGGGTGAAGATTAACCAGGTGGTGGCGCTGATCTATGCGGGCGACTATCTGGCGGCGGCGGCCAAGCTGCGCGAGGACAATGCCTTGCCGGCGATCACGGGACGAGTTTGCCCGCAGGAGAACCAATGCGAGGGCGGATGCGTATTGGGTAAGAAAGGCGCTCCGGTGGCCATTGGCAATCTGGAGCGGTTTGTGGCGGATTTCGAACGCAAGAGCGGACAACTGGGACTGCCCAAGAACGATCCGCCGACGGGCAAGAGCGTGGCGATTGTCGGCAGCGGGCCGGCGGGGTTGAGCGCGGCCGGCGATCTGATTCAGAAGGGGCACCGGGTGCGGGTGTTTGAGGCGCTGCACGAACTGGGCGGCGTGCTGGTCTACGGGATTCCGGAGTTCCGGCTGCCGAAGTCGATTGTGAAGGGGGAAGTGGACAACCTGCGCCGGATGGGCGTGGAGTTTGAGACCAACGTGGTGGTGGGCAAGAGTGTAACCATCGACGAGTTGATGCAGGAGGAGCATTACGACGCGGTTTTTGTGGCGACGGGCGCGGGGCTGCCGCAGTTTATGGGAGTTCCGGGCGAGCATCTGAACGGGGTGTATTCGGCCAACGAGTTTCTGACGCGCATCAACCTGATGCGCGCCTATTTGAAGGAGGAATACGACGAGCCGGTGTATGACTGCCGCGACCGGGAAGTGATCGTGGTGGGGGGCGGAAATACGGCGATGGACGCGGTGAGGACAGCCAAGCGCCTGGGAGCACGGAAGGCGACGCTGGTCTACCGGCGGTCGGAGGCGGAGATGCCGGCGCGCGCGGAGGAAGTGAAGCACGCCCGCGAGGAAGGCATCGAGTTCCAGATGTTGACGGCGCCGGTGGAACTGCTGGGCGACGAAAAGGGCTGGCTGACGGGGATGCGGTGCATCCGGATGGAGCTGGGCGAACCGGGTGCGGACGGCCGGAGGCGGCCGGTGGCAGTGCAGGGATCGGAGTTTGTGTTGCCGGCAAACGTGGTCATCGCCGGCCTGGGCACGACGGCTAATCCGCTGATCCAGAGTACGACACCGGATTTGAAGACGAACAAGCGGAACTATATCGTGGCCGATCCGGAGACCATGAAGACCTCCAAGCGCGGGGTATTTGCCGGGGGCGACATTGTTACGGGCGGGGCCACGGTGATTTTGGCCATGGGCGCGGGCCGCAAGGCAGCGCGCTCCATTCACGCATACCTGACGAGCGGGGAGTGGGAGGCGGCAGCCGCGCCCACAGCCGCGGAAACCGCAAGCTGAACGAAGGCGACAACGCGCGGCTGCCGGAAGTCAACATCAGGAGAAGAAAGCGATGAGAAAACTTCTAGCAGCAGCGGCAGTTCTGGTTCTTACAACGCTTCCGGCGCTGGCCGCGGAGGCGACTTTTGACCGCACACTCACCGTCCACGGGCAAGCGCAGTTGACGGTAAAGACCGGGTCGGGAAACATTCATGTGACGCGGGGCGCGGACAACCAGGTGCACATCTTTGGCCGGGTGAAGGGTAGCTGGGGCGTCAGCCAGGAGCGTGTGCAGCAGATCGCCGCCAATCCACCCATCGAGCAGACGGGAAATATTATTCGCATTGGGGTGTGGCACGAGAGCTTGCGGAACGTCAGCATCGACTACGAGGTTCAGGCTCCAGCGAACGCGCTTCTGGAAGCCAGTTCTGGCTCTGGCGACATCACTGTGGATGGTGTGGGAACGAACGCGCGGCTTGCGACGGGTTCGGGCAACATCCACGCCAGCGGTCTGCATGGCGCTTTCTCAGTGAACACCGGTTCGGGCGACATCTTTGCCGAGCAGAACGGCGAAGGGGACGTGAAGGCGCAAACGGGCTCGGGGAATCTGGAACTGCGCGATCTGCGGGGTGGTGTTCGTGCGGGCACGGGTTCCGGTGACATCAAGGTGGGCGGGGCGCCCACGGGGCCCTGGCGGCTGGAGGCGGGCTCGGGCAATATCGACTATTGGCCCGGCAAAGCGGCTTTCACGCTGGATGCTTCGACTGGTTCCGGAAGCATCCACAGCGACCAGGAGATGCTGACGCAGGGGACGAACAGCCGTCATCACGTAACGGGCAAGATCCATGGCGGCGGCGCCACGGTGAGAGTGGAGACCGGCTCGGGCGACATTCGCATTCACTAAGGCAGATTGGCGGGCAAGGCCCGCGCGAGAGCGGCGCGGGTTTTGCCGCGGGTGCGTGTTCAGAAGCCAGAGGTCAGATTGCGCGCATGAGGGAAGCCTGATACCCTGTGTAAAGCTTCGATCTGAAGCCTTCGATGTGCGCCCGTAGCTCAGCTGGATAGAGCGACTGACTACGAATCAGTAGGTCGGGAGTTCGAATCTCTCCGGGCGCACCATTAAAATCAACAAGTTACGAAACAAGGAAGCCTTCGAGACACTGACTCGATGGCTTTTTTGTTGTCTAAGCGTTGCAATGCGTTGCAATATGTTGTAAATAGACAGGTTACTAGCTGACACGTGGACATATCTTGTGCCAGTTTTTAGACTAGGAAACTAGCACATAATCTAGCACCAAAAGTGAGGAAGAGCCCAATTCCTCGAAAGCGCCGAAGTCAATCTCTCCCTTTTGCCGCTGCCGCCGCCAGGTGGTCAGGTGCGAGGAGTAGAGCCCCTCGCGGCGCAACAGGGCGCCGATCGCGCCGGAATCCTGTGCGGCATCGGCCTGGTCCAGGACCGAGCGCTTGTATGCGGCGGTGAAGCTGCGCC
>JAJZVX010000048.1 GCA_021846985.1 Acidobacteriota bacterium
GCCGGCTGAACCGCGTTTCTCGCCGTGCTCGCGGCGTTTACCGCGCTGGTCTGGCTCGATTCGGCGGCCTTCTTCATCATCCAGAACACGCCGCAACTGAAGGCCGGCACCTGGCACGGCACAGCCCATCTGTGGATTGACGGAGCCATTCACTGCGCGGCGGCGGTCGGCAGTGCGTGGCTGCTCGGGCGCAGAGGCATTTTTACGGTACTCGCGGCCGCCTTTGCCTTTCTGGGCGCCGCCTGCCTGCTGCTGCACCATCCAGCTTCGATCCTGCTGGCTTCGGGTCTCTATCCGGCCGGGGTTTCGCTCTATTCGGTAGCCCTGGTCGCGTACCCGTCGCTGCTGATTCGCGGCGGTTCTGCGGAAGAGCGCGGACGGCGCGCGGGCTGGCTCTACGCGGTCGCCGGCTGGATGGGCTCGGGCCTGGGCATTGGCATGGGCCAGAACCTGGGCCGCGTGCCGCCGCTCTTTGTGCTGGCCGCCGGCGTGGCCATCCTTGGCCCGCAGCTCTGCGAAGTCTTGCGCGGACGGCGGCGGGAGCTGGCGGTGGTTGGAGGCGTGGCGCTCGCGGCGCTTGCCTGGAGCCTGCTGGCGCGCCCGCGGTCCGCGCCGCCGTTGACCGCGATCGAAAAAGGCCGCGAAGTCTATATCGCCGAAGGCTGCATGCATTGCCACTCGCAATACGTGCGTCCCGGCAGCCCCGACGAACTGATGTGGGGACCCGTCGAGCCGCTCGCCAAAATACGCCGCGAGGACCCGCCGCTGATCGGCAACCGCCGCCAGGGGCCGGACCTGACCGAAGTGGGCGCGCGCCGTTCCGCGCTCTGGCTGAAGGCCCATCTCGAGGACCCGGCCGAGGTCAGCGGCGCCTCCATCATGCCTTCGTATGCGTTCCTCTTCCAGGACCAGCGCGGAAACGATCTCGTGGCCTATCTCGGAAGCCTGCGCGCGCCCGATGGGACGGCGCATCTGCGCGAGGAGCAGGCCTGGCGTCCCTCCGCGGAGGCGGAGGCGCGGGCCTCGGCGAGCGATGGCGCGCAGTTGTTTCGCCGCTACTGCGCCACCTGTCACGATGCCGGCGGACGCACCCGCCTGCGCTGGCAGGCGGAGTTTCAGCGGCGGCCGGCCGAGTTTCCTCAAGGCCCGTACTTCGATTTGCCCGCCAGGCTCCCGCTTCCGCAATTGCAGATCGATCTGGCCCGGATGACCAAATTCGGCATTCCCGGCACCGATATGTCTGGTCACGAGTACCTCCCCGACCCGCAGATCGCATCCATCAGTCTCTGGTTGTCGCAGACGATCGCGCAATCGAATCCCAACGGCAATCCTTTCCGCATTATTCAGGAGAAAACCCGATGAAGATCCTGGTTCGACTTTCCTTGCTTCTTCTCCCCTTGTTCATCGCCTCGGCCGCCTGCGCGCAGAGCGAGACCTTTACCGCCAACCCGGCAGCCAGCCGGGTGGACTTCGCGCTTGCGGGCACCGGACATCACGTGAATGGAACCTTCCATGTACAGAGCGGCACGGTCACCTTCACGCCCGGGTCGCCGTCGCTCTCCGGACTGATCGTTGTGGCCGCGGGCAGCGGCGACAGCGGCGAGGCCAGCCGCGATAAGAAGATGAACTCCGAGGTTCTGAACAGCGACAAATACACCGGGATTTCCTTTGCGCCCAAGAGCTACGAGGGAACTCTTGCGGCGAGCGGCGACTCGAACCTGCAGGTCTCCGGCGTGTTCACGCTGCACGGCACGCCGCATCAGATTGTCGTCCCCATGCAGATCCATATCGAGGGCGCGAACCTGACGGCCCGAGGGCAGTTTATGGTGCCGTACGTGCAATGGGGCTTGAAGGATCCAAGCATCTTCATCCTGAAGGTCGCCAAGCAGGTCAATATCGACCTGAATCTGAAAGGACAGGTCACTGCCGCGAAGTGAGGTTCCGCGCCGCGAGCCACCCGCCTGCCCCTCGCTCTTGGGGACCTGGGAGAACACAGGCCCCGACAGACCGGATCGCAGGTGGCGCACCCTAATCTCTTTGACATCTTGATGGGGCATCCTCATCGGCGTCAGGAAAAGGTAAATCAGGGTGCGCCACCCGCCTCGTTGATCTTCATGAAGGGCGTGCAATTTCCAAAGCGAAGCAGCAGCAGTTCTAAATGGGAGGTGCTTTCCCTTTGACGACCGTATTCATGAAGCTACGCCATGAGGGGAACAGGACATAGGTAGTGATGGTGTGCAGGTCATGAAAGAAGCGGGTGCGCGCCCCGACAGCCTCGCGGGCTTGTTGCCAGAGGGTTTCCAGGCAGTCGCAGGCGGTATGGAAGGCGAAGGCCAGCAGGTTCATGGCGGCGAAGGTCCGGGCCAGATATTTCTTTCCATGGCCGAAGTTGTGAGCCAGGTTATAGCCGTTGTTTTTCAGCACGTTGAAGCTCTCGTTCTCGATTTTCCAGCGGGCTCGTGCGCAAGCCGCAACCTCGACCACGTTGTCGGCCGTCACGGGCAGGCTGGTCACGAAAGCGCCATCGTAGGTGGTCTTTCCCTTGGCATCAAGGATGCTTACCCCCAGCCAGTTGACGTTCATCGCATCCTTGCCATCGCGTAGCGGCACCCCTTCGATCCAGCGGTAGCGATAGGTCAGGCTACGCTTGCCGGGCCTGTGCTCGATCACCGTGCGCTCATCCAGCGGCACGCCTTCGATAAACTCGTACAACGTCTTGTGGCCGTCTTTCTTCACGACAAACAGAAAATCCGCGCCCGTTTCGAGCACCGCTTCGGCCATCGGCTGGCAACTGAACAAGGCATCGCCCAGATAGACCGGGCGCAAGTCCTGCACCCGCTTGCCATGCGCGTTCAGCCAGCGCTTGGCCGCGTTGCGCTCGCAATCCTGCTTCTCGGCTCCATCCTGCGGCGTGATGAACTCGGGCATCAGCGGCAGCACCATGTTATGGCCGGGCGCTACGATCATGGCCGCCAGCATGGCATGATAACTTTCGGTCTTGCCGTTGGATCGATGGCGCGTAAGGCACTGCGGGCAACTCAGCTTTTGCGAACAGAAATACTCCGTCCCATCGAGGGCCACCAGCATCCGTCCGCCCAGCCGTTGAAATGCCTTGAGGCCGTCGCGCTCGCGCAGTTGCTCGATGACCTGATCGAAACAGGGCTGCAAGGACTGCGGGGAGACAGGGTCGAGCATCAGGCGAATATAGTTGTCGGTCGGTATCTTCTTCATGCCGAATAGAGTTTGGCAATTCGAGGTGCCGTGGCCTTGCTCCAGCCGCCGCTGATGAGCAAGGAACGACTCGCTCTGCATGAAAAACAAGGAAAACGCCGAAAGCCCAATATCCGCCATCGAGTAGTCCACTTCCGCGCCCCGCCGTCCATCCGGGAATCCCGCACAAACGCAGCGCAACCCCGCCATCAGCGACTCCAATATCTCCATGCCTCAACACAGCACAGTTCGACGCTCAGGCAAATAGCTCTCTGGGTTCCCATTTCATTTAGAACTGCTGCTGCTTTGGCAGCTTCGTGACAACCC
>JAJZVX010000042.1 GCA_021846985.1 Acidobacteriota bacterium
GGTTCCGCTCCACCCGTGGGTCCGTCAACTCGGCAAAATACTTCAAGGGGTTGTCCATATCCCCTTGTCACAACTCGACCGCGATTTGCATATAGCAAATCCGGTTCATTTATATGCGTCGGCCCTGCATCGCACCCCAATTCGCGGTATAACCATAAGTATCATGTGCCTTGCCGTTCCAGGACGCGTCGAAGAAATCACCACTGAAGGCGATCTCCGCATGGGACGCGTCAACTTCGGCGGCGTCATCAAGCGCGTCTGTCTCGATTACGTCCCCGAAGTCGAGGTGGGTGACTACACCATTGTTCACGTTGGCTTTGCGCTCTCCAAGATCGACCCCGAAAGCGCCGAAAAAACCCTCGACCTCTTCCGTCAGATGGGCGTGCTCGAAGAAGAACTGGCCGGCGAAGACGAGGCCCTGGCTCGCGCCGCTGCTGCATCCCCGTCCAACTGCCCCGGCGGCCGCTGCTCCTCCTAGATGAAATACCTCGCCGCATTCCGTAACTCCTTCGGGTGCCCCATCCTTGCGACAGCTTTTTGTCGAAAGGGTGGGAAACCGCACACCCAGGCCTGCTCATGAAGTACCTCACCGAATTCCGCAACGGCGAAATCGCGCGAGCCATGGCCCGCGAAATTCACCAGGCAACAACTCGCCCCTGGAAGATCATGGAGGTCTGCGGCGGCCAGACCCACTCCATCATCAAGAACGGTATCGACCAGATGCTCCCCGCCGGCATCGAGATGATCCACGGTCCCGGCTGCCCCGTCTGCGTCACTCCCCTGGAACTGATTGACAAGGCCCTCGCCATCGCCGCCCAGCCCGGCGTCATCTTCTGTTCCTTTGGCGATATGCTGCGCGTCCCCGGCACGGAAGGCGATCTCTTCCAGGTCAAGGGCCGCGGCGGAGACGTCCGTATCGTCTACTCGCCCCTGGATGCGGTTGAAATCGCTCAGAAAAATCCACGCCACGAAGTGGTCTTCTTCGGAGTCGGATTCGAAACCACTGCCCCGGCCAACGCCATGAGCGTTCATCTGGCCCGCCGCCGCGGCATCCGGAACTTCTCCCTCCTCGTCTCCCATGTCCTCGTCCCCCCGGCCATCGAGGCCATCCTGAGCGCGCCCGGCAATCAGGTCCAGGCCTTCCTCGCCGCCGGCCATGTTTGCAGCGTCATGGGTTACTGGCAGTACCCTCCGCTGGCCGAAAAGTTCCACGTCCCCATCGTCGTCACCGGCTTCGAGCCTCTCGACCTGCTCGACGGCATCCGCCGCGCCGTCCTCCAGCTCGAGTCCGGCCTCCATCAGGTCGAAAACGCCTACGAGCGCATAGTCACCTTCGAAGGCAATCGCGCCGCCCAGCAACTCATCTCCCAGGTCTTCGAAGTCGCCGACCGTGCCTGGCGCGGCATCGGCGTCATTCCGCGCAGCGGCTGGCGCCTCAACGCCGCCTATCGCGACTTCGATGCCGAGCATCGCTTCCATATCTCCGGCATCCGTACCCAGGAGTCGCCGCTCTGCCGCTCCGGCGACGTCCTGCGCGGCGTCCTCAAGCCCGCCCAATGCCCCGCTTTCGGCAAGCAATGCACCCCGCGCCACCCATTGGGCGCGACCATGGTCTCCAGTGAAGGCGCCTGCGCCGCTTATTACAACTACGGCCGCTTCCTCGGCGCCGAAGACCTGAAAACAGCCCCCAGCCGCTGAAGCATCTTCAAGGTCGCATCTTCCCGCGCGAAGATCGTGCCTTGCTGCGGCCATCGCGCCGCGCCGCCATTCCGCCGGCGCCGCATGAAGGTCTGCGCCCGCCCGGTTCTTGGACCATCTCGGCGCATCGTCCTGCCGCATGTCCGTCGTAAAAACATCATGCCGCGGCAGAATGCCGTACACTCAGAAAGGAGCCGCGCCGCGCGTGAAATCAGGATTTGTCGCCATTCTGGGCCGGCCCAACGCCGGCAAAAGCACGTTGCTCAACGCCCTTACCGGCGAAAAGGTGGCCATTGTCACCGCCAAGCCCCAGACCACCCGCAACCGCATCGCCGGCGTGGTTGAAGTCAAGCCGCGCAAGGGCGTGCATCCCGCCGCGCAAATCGTCTTTGTCGATACTCCCGGCGTGCACAAACCCGCTTCCCAGCTCGACCGCCGCATGCTGCAGGAAGTTTACAACGCCCTCGAATCCCGCGATCTGGTCCTGGTGCTGGTGGACGCCACGCGGCAAATCCGCCTGCAACCCCCGCAATCCGGCCCCAATGAAAAGAACGCCGCCGGCGGCCGCAGCGAAGACGAGTTTCTCCTCAATCTCGTCCGCAAGCTCGACTGCCCGGTCTTCCTCGTCCTCACCAAAATCGATCTCGTCTCCAGGCAAACGCTGCTCCCGCTCATCGCCACGCTCACCAGCCAGTTCAACTTCGCCCAAGTCATTCCCATCAGCGCCCGCAAGCGCGACGGCCTCGACCTGCTGGTGCGCAAGATCGTCGAGGTCCTGCCCGTAGGCCAGCGTTACTATCCGCCCGACCAGTACACCGATCAGCCCATGCGCTTCATGGTCGCCGAGCTCATCCGCGAACGCATCCTCGTCGAAACCGGCGAAGAGGTTCCCTACGCCTCGGCCGTGGTCATCGAACGCTTCGAAGAGCCGCTTGCCTCCGTCAGGAATCCGCTCACCCGCATCGCCGCCGTCATCTACTGCGAGCGCGCCGGACAGAAAGCCATCCTCATCGGCAAAGGCGGATCGAAGCTGAAGGAAATCGGAACCGGCGCCCGCAGGCAGATTGAGTCGCTCCTCGGCACCCGCGTCTTTCTCGAGCTCCACGTCATCGTCGAGCCCGGATGGCGCGAGTCCCGCGGCTTCGTCGAATCCCTCGACTGGCGCGCCCAACTCGAACGGCTGGGCGGCGATCAGGCCGGCGACAGCGCGGAAGACCAGGAAGACAGTGCGGAAGACCAGGAGCAGGAGCCATCCTAAATCTCGCTGCCGCCCCGCACCGCGCCGCGCCCGCTGCTCTTCACCATGTACATGCGCGTGTCCGCTGCGCCAATCACGGCATGCACCGTCTTGCCGTCCGCCGGGCTGGTGGCCACGCCCACGCTGGCCTGCACCGTCAGGTTGAGTCCGTTCTTCATGTGAAACGGTGCCGCGGTCAGCGCTTGATTCAGCGCCGTGGCGAGTGACAGCGCCTCCCGCGCCCCCGTCTCCGGCATCACAATCACGAACTCGTCGCCGCCGTAGCGGAAACACCAGTCCTGCTTGCGGCTTTGTTCCTGCAGCCGCTGCCCCACATGGGCCAGCAGTTCGCTGCCCACCAGGTGGCCGTGCGCGTCGTTCACGCCCTTGAACCGGTCCAGATCGAGAAATACCAAACTCAGCGGCAGTCGCTGCGCCTGGCACTGCTTCAATTCGCGCCCCAGCACCTCGTAGAGATAGCGCACGTTATAGAGTCCCGTGGTGTCGTCCCGGATCGTCAACTGCTGAATGCGCGCTACGTCGTGTGCATTCTCGATGGCGATGGCCGCATGGTCGGCCAGAATGTGCAGAAAGGCGATGGTGTAATCCGTCATCTGCGCCGCGCGCGGATTGAAGATCTCGATCGCGCCGTGCGTCCCCTTGCGCCCCCGCAGCGGCATGGCGATCACTGACCGCATCTTGCGCGGGTTTGCCCCTTCGGCTTCACGCAGCCGCGGATCGTTCTGCGTCTCCGGAACAATCAGCGTCTCGCCGTGCTCCACTACCCACCCTGCCACGCCCTCGCCCACTTTCACGCGCAGTTCGCGCAACGACGCTTCTTCTCCGCCCGCCGCCAGCGCGTAATAAAGATCCTGCCGCTCCGGGTCCAGCATCAGCAGCGTCCACAGATCCGCATCAATAAAACGCTCCATGTGTTCCAGAATGGTGCGCAAGATCGTGTCCAGGTCGAAACTCGAGGTCAGCGATCGCGCCAGCCTGTGAAACACAAGTAGGTCGTCAAGAGGAATGCGGTTTCCTGTTGGGTTCGTCATGCGAAGGGTCTGATGCGGCGGACGGTTCCCATTCTTGCACACTCCGCTGCGGCCGAGACAGCCATTCGCATTCCGCTTCGGTGCCCGGTGTTCGCTTGCTTGTCCCGCAAGTGCGGTCTTGGGACCGTCTTGCGAGGACCGGCTTCTTCCAGGTCTTCCTTATCCCCCGATGTGCACCATCGACCGCGAGGGCTTCAGGAATCCCGGCTCGCCAATGTGGTGCCGCGCCTCTTTGCCCTGCACGGTCCGCGCAATATATGCGCGCAACTCCTCCTGCGAGACGCCGGCCCGCAGCCGTCCGTACAGATCGTGCTCGATCTGTGAAAACAAGCAGGTGCGGATCTTGCCGTCCGAAGTCAGCCGTACCCGGCTGCACGCCCCGCAAAAGGCCTGCGTCACCGGCGCAATAATGCCAATCTCCCCCACGCCGTCCGCAAACCCGAAGCGCCGCGCCGTCTCGCTGGCGTCGCGCGCCTCCAGTTCTTCCAGCGGCAGCACGCGCCCGATCCGTTCCACGATCTCGCGCATGGGAACCACGATCTCCGGCGACCATAGCCGGCCCTCTTCCAGAGGCATGAACTCGATGAAGCGCGCCACCACCCCCTCCGCGCGCGCAAAGCGGGCAAACCCCTCGATCTGGCTGTCGTTGAATCCGCGCAGCAGCACGCAGTTGATCTTCAGCGGCGTAAGCCCAGCCGCCCGCGCCGCCCGCACCCCGCGCAACACCCTCTCAAAGCTGCCCGGCACCCGCGTGATGCGCTCGAACGTCTCCGCGTCCACCGCGTCCATGCTTACCGTCACCCGGTTCAGCCCTGCGGCCTTCAGCGGACCGGCCAGATCCTCCAGCAGATGACCGTTCGTGGTCAGCGCCAGGTCCAGCCGCCCGCCATCGAGCGTCCGCATCCCCGCCAACTCCCGGATCATCTCCGGCAGATCCCGCCGCAGCAGCGGTTCGCCGCCCGTCAAGCGCACCTTGCTGATGCCCAGTCCCACAAAGGCTTCAATCAGACGCAGATACTCGTCCATCCCCAACTCCGGATAGTGCGAGCTATTTTCTCCGTCCCGGCAGTAGACACACTTGTAGTTGCAGCGGTCCGTAATGGAGACGCGCAGATCATGGATGATGCGGCCGTGGCTGTCGGTCAGCCATGCGCCGCGACTCAAACTGGAAACCGTGGAAGGGGAGATCGAGGCCATCGGTACTCTTTCAGGGTATACCGCCTGCCTGTTTCAGGTACAGACGATTCCCTAGTCGATCCGCGGCTTTCCCTTGCGCAGAATCAGGCCCGCAATGCCAAACACGGCAACCAGTGCCATCACCAGTGCGAAGTAGTAGGCCATGGGATGCGCCCAGCCCGGCGAATAGGTCAGATCCTGCCCCACCCAGAGCAGCAGCACCGTCGCGATCACCGCGCACTGTCCGGCCATCACCAGCAGTGTATGGCCAAGGTCGCGCCGGTTGTCCAGCGCCTCCACCTGGTCGGGAGTCAAATTGCGCTCTTCGGGGGGAAGAAGGGAATTTGCCATCGTTCGTCTCTCCTGGCGGCCCAACCTGCCAACCTCCGGGCCGCTTCCTCTTCGATTCAATCACACACCAAGGACCATGCGCCACCGGCGCCGCTTCTCGCCATGGCGCTCTCCGGCGCTCACACCGCGCCCCTCGAAACATCCCAGTACCGTACCGTCATCGGTTCCAGCCGCTGCCGGCCCAGGTTCACCGCCGCCCGGCCCCACGGCCGGCACAGAATCTCCGCCTCCATCGGCGCTGTCCACAGGTTCATCGCCAGCAGAAGCGAGTGCCCCTTCCCGGTTCGAAGCGAAGTCCACAGGTTGGGGTTGCTCGAAACCACCTTTTGCTGTCCCACCCACCGGCTCAGGAGCGCCGTCATCATGCGATTGTGCTCCCGCATGGCGTGTACCCAGCGGAAACCGAGAAAAATCGCCTCCCCGCCGCCTTGCGTCTTCACGCTCCACGCCACCGCATGGCCGGTCGTTTCGTCCTCGCCCAGCTTCACCGCGCCGGCGGGCAGCGCCGGCGTAATAAAGCTGCCGCCGTTCTGCAGAATGTTCGCCACCCCGGCAATCGTGATGCGCGGAAACGCCTCCGGATTCGCCTTGATCTGTGGGCTGCCCAGATAATCCGCCAGGATCGTGCATGGCCGCAGTCTCTCGTCATAGCCCGGCAGCACCGGCGCAATCAGCACCCGGCCGCCGCCTTCCAGAAACCGTACCAGCCGTCTCTGTCCCGCCGCCGCCATGCTGGAACAGCACACCGCAATCACCGGCGTGGCCTTCTCCGCCAGCCAGTCGTCCGCGCGCAGATCGCAAAACACCGGCGAAAGGCTGGCGCACAGGCTCGACGTCAACGCCCCCCTGCGGAAAAAATTCCATGCTTCGCCGCCCGGCAGTTGAAAATCCGTCTGGCCTGTCCAGTAGTTGTCCGCCCGCGCCAGGTCAAAGTCGTACAAAAACCGGCAATCGTACTCCCGCTCGGCATCTTCCAGCCATGGCCGCGCCTTCAGGAACAGCCCCAGTTCCTTCTGCACATCGTAGAGCGGCCGCACCTCGCCCTTGGCCCCGATCGGCGCCGTGTAGTCGTAAATATCCGTCGTCACGCCTGTCCCCGGCGCATTCGGCCCGCCGGTAAAAATGTAGTAGCTGCACCCCTTCATGCCCAACGCCAGGTTGGCCCAGTACCAGGTCTTCTCGTCCGGCGCGGTCGGCGGAGGCCAATCCGATGCGCTGCCTGAGGCCATCTCCCACACCGTCGGCGGAAACCCCATCAGCCGCAGCGACTCCAGCGAACACAGCACGTCGATCACCGCCTGCGGCGAAGGATTGTTCTGCGCCCAGTTCTGATCCAGGTTGTAGTAGTGGTCCGAACCCAGAATGAAGTTCGACCCCATCCTCTCTACCAGCTCCAGATAGATCGGATTCATCTTCACCCCGCCGGCGTTGTGGGTCAGCACCGTATCGATGCCCATCTCCCGCATCCATCCCGCCAGCGTTGCCCCGTACTCGGCCACCGTCGAAAGATAGAACTCAAAGTAGTCCTTCAGCCGCCGCACATCCATCGCGCTGCCGCCGCCCGGAGGTGCAAGGGGCATCGCCGCGGCAAAGCCGGGATAGCTTGTCCCGTACAGCTTGTTCAACTCGGCAACATCTCCGTAGCGAGCCTTCAGGAACCTTGCATACCGCCCGTCTTCTTGGCCGAACCCCATCGACTCCGGCGTGTAATCGAGAGAACCGAACCAGATATGAATCCCGGCCAGCTCGTTATCGATCTGCGTAAAGGCGATCGGGCCGCCCCGGCTGATTGTGTGCTTCGCGATCAGCGGACAGATCTGCCCGTACCACCGCCGCGCCTTCTCCAGAAACACGGGATGCAGATACGAAATCGATTCCACGTTGATGGGCCGGCCTTTGATGTCTTTGGCCATCACCTGTGGATAGTTCCGGAACAGCCAGCCCGGCAGCCCGCCGTAGCGCAGTTCGCTGTAAACATAAGGCCCCGGCCGCGCAATGACAAACAGGCCCATCTCCTGGGCGGTCTCCACATAACCTTCAAAGTCGTGCACCCCGCCTTCGCCGCCAAACACAAACTTGCCTTCCTCCGGCTCGTGAATCAGCCATGGGATATAGGTTGCCAGGCAGTTCCCGCCGGTCTCCTTGAAGAGCTGCATACGCCCCTTCCAGTCGGCCTTCGGCACGCGAAAGTAATCGAACTCGCCCGAGTAGAGATACGCCGGCCTGCCGTCTATCTCAAAGTGATGCTGCGTGAACCCTACTCTGGTCTGCTCGGCGGCGCGCGCTCCGCGTGCATGCAGGGCCAGCCCCGCGCTGGCCAGACTGAGCTTTGTAAATTCGCGGCGATCCATGGCTCTCCTTCCGGACTCGGCGGTGCGATCTGACGCTTCTTCGGCTGACTCGCCTGGCCCTTTCACCGCCGCGGCAGAGTGCGGACAGCGGCAGTCAGCCGCTGCCCGCGCTCTGCTCGCCGCCGTTCGCGCAACCTCCTGCGCGGCTTCAGGCGCTGGTCAAGCGCCTTGCCAACGGCTGCCCGCCCGCGCCTTCACTGCAAATAGAACACTTCTTCCATCATCGGAAACCGCTCGCCCGTCCGCAGCCCTTCGGGCGGCGCAAACAGCGGCGCCATCGCCTCCTGCCATCGCAGGTTCACCGGATGATTGTCCAGCTTGCTCCACGACTCCTCAAAGTCCACGCAGCGCAGGGTCAGAATCAGCAACTCGTCCCGCCGGTAAATCGAGTACTCGCTGATGCCCGCGTTCTTCAGCAGTGCCAGCATCTCCGGCCACACCGCGCGGTGCGCCTCCTCATAGGCCTCGGCCATCCCCGGCCGCAGCCGCAAAATAAACGCATACCGCCGCAGCGGTCTTTCGTGCGCGCTTCTCTTCTTTTCGTCCATGCTCACCAGTTCACCACCGTTACCGCAAAAGGTTCCAGTTGCAGCTTTCCGTTTGCCGCCTTCACGCTCCGTGCCGGGCCGTCGCCGGTCTCTGCGTCCACCGTCAGCGCGCTCGCCCGGTCCGCGTCCGGCACGGCAATCTCCACTGCCCGGTCGCGCTTGTTCACCACCAGCAGCTTTCGTCCCGTCGGCGTCACACATGCCTGCGCCGCCACGTCGGGCGAATTCACCTCCGTCTCCACCAGCTTGTCGCCGGGGTGGAAGGAGTCCTTCAGCAGCTTCAGCGTCCAGAAGCGCGCATTCGGCCGGTTGTTCTGCCAGTCCATCATGCTCACGCTCGGGAACTGCGTCGGATACCCGATCAGTTGCGATTCCCCGATGATGTCGATCTGCATCCTTTCCAGCTCGATGAACAGATACGCATACATCGCTCCCGCCAGGTTCCAGTAAGCCTTCGGCGGCGCTACCTTATCTTCCGGCGTATTGTCCGCCGGCAAAATCGCTCCCAGTTCGTCCAGATCTGTCTGCGTCTGCGGCGAAAGCCGCTTCCTGATCGCCTCCACATACCGCACCGTATTCAGAAACCCATCCGCCTGCGCAAAAAACGTGTACTGCCAGTTCTCCGCGGTCTGTTCTTTGCTCGGCGTCGCATAAAAGTGATACGAGATGTAGTCCAGCGGAATCCCCGTCTTGTGATTCTTGTGGTTCAGAAAATACTCGAAAAACTGCGGCTCGCTGCTCGGCGCCGCCAGCGCCAGCCCCATGAACTTCGTCTTCGGCGAAACCTTGTGAATCGCGCTCACGATGGCGTCGTATCGCGCCGTATACTGCTCCGGCGTCGTCGCATGCTCAAAGTCCACCTCGTTCAATACCTCCCACACCGGCAGCTTGTAGTGGTAGCCCGACTCGTGCCGCTTCCCCAGCTCGTCCGTGAACCCGCCATCCACATACCAGCTCACCAGCCGCGCATAGTAGTCGCCCAGTTCCTTGCCCGTCGGGTCGCGCAGCTCCGTGCCCTGCGTATACTTCCACGTCACCTGGTTCGCGTCTTCCGGATACGCCACCGGCTTCTCCGTCTTGAACAGCCACGCCGGCATGGTGCTGAAGTTCACTACCGTCGCATGCCCCTCCGTCGCCGCCAGGAAATCCTTCGTCATCGGGTCGATCAGGCTGAAGTCCCAGCTCGTCTTCTCCGCCGTCGGCGGCTCCAGTTCTGCCACCGCCAGCTTCGGATACGGCAGCCACGGCACGTAGCGCACATAGTCGGCCCCCAACTCCTTCACCGCCTTGTAGGCCGCAGCGCCCAGGGGCTGGCCCGGCCGCAGCGGCGGATTCACCACCACCTGCAGCGTCGGCGTCGACTGCGACACCACCGTCGTCTTCTCCCAGTGGATGGTGAGCGCCGCCGCTGGCTGCGCCTGTTCCGGCGTCTTGCATCCTGCCAGCATCGCGGCCAGCATCCACAGCACAACCATCCCGCCCGCCTGTCTTCTCCAATCCATCCAATCCATCGCATTCACCTCATGAGCCCTGGCGCTCCGGCTTCGGCCTGTCTTTCCGCTGAAATCCTGCGCGCCGCCATGGTACATCACCGCGCGCATCCGCTCGCGTTGTATTCTGGCTGTGACCCAGACCGCGCTCTCGTCTTCGCGCCGGAAAATCCCTCATGCCCAATACCGTTCTTCATCTCGATCCCCGCGACAATGCCCTCGTCGCCCTCGTCCCCCTCGCCGCCGGCGGCGTCGTCCATTGCGGCGCTCTCTCCTGCACGGTTGCCGAGCCCATCCCCGCCAAGCACAAGCTCGCCCTGCGCGACTTCGCTCCCGGCGACCTCGTCTATCTCTACGGCATGGTCGTCGGCGAGGCCGTCGCGCCCATCGCCCGCGGCGCTCTGCTCACGCCGCGCAACATCCGCCATCGCGCCGGCGATTACACCGCTACGCGCCACCCTGTGGCCATCGCTCCGCCCGGCGCCTCCGCATGGCGCGGCCGCACCTTTCTCGGCTACCACCGCGCCGATGGCCAGGTTGGCACGCGCAATTACTGGCTCGTTCTGCCGCTGGTCTTCTGCGAAAACCGCAACATCGAGCGTCTCCGCGAAGCATTCGAGGAAGAGCTGGGTTACGGCTCGCCCTCGCCCTATCGCCGCCAAGTCCGCAATCTTGTCCGCGCGCAGACCTCCTCCTTCGCCTTGGCCGAAACTGCGCCCGCCACCGCCCGCGTCTTCCCCCACATCGACGGCATCCGTTTCCTCACCCACCCGGGCGGCTGCGGCGGCACGCGCCAGGATGCGCAAGCCCTCTGCGGCCTCCTTGCCGGCTACATCCACCATCCCAACGTCGCCGGCGCCACCGTCCTTAGTCTCGGCTGCCAGAACGCCCAGGCCTCCATGCTTCTCGACGAGCTGCGCGCCCGCGACCCCGAGCTGCGCAAGCCCGTCCTCCTCTTCGATCAGCAGCAGTCCGGCCGCGATTCCGTGCTCATGACCCGCGCTATCGACGAGACCTTCGCCGCCCTCGCTGGCGCCAACCGCGCCGCGCGCGCCCCCGCGCCGCTCGACGCCCTCACCGTCGGACTCAAATGCGGCGGCTCCGACGGCTTCAGCGGCATCTCCGCCAATCCTGCCATCGGCCACCTCTCCGATCTCGTTGTCGCCGCCGGCGGACGCACTCTGCTCTCCGAGTTCCCCGAACTGCACGGCGTCGAGCAGGAGCTCATCAATCGCTGCGCTACCGAAGGCCTCGCGCAAAAATTCTACGACCTCATGCACGCTTACCAGGCCCGCGCCCGCGCCGTCGGCTCCGGCTTTGAAGCCAACCCCTCGCCCGGCAACATCGCCGACGGCCTCACCACCGACGCCATCAAGTCCGCCGGCGCCGCGCGCAAAGGCGGCGTCTCCCTCATTCGCGATGTCATTGACTATCCCCAGTACGCCACCACGCCCGGTCTCAACCTGCAATGTACTCCCGGCAACGATGTCGAATGTGTCACCGCCCAGGTCGGCGCCGGAGCCAGCCTCGTCCTCTTCACCACCGGACTCGGCACCCCCACCGGAAACCCCATCGCCCCCGTCGTCAAGATCTCCACTAACTCCGCGCTCGCCGCCCGCATGGACGACATCGTCGACTTCGACGCCGGGCCCATCGTCACCGGCGAATCCACCATCGCCCAGTGCGCGGAAAAGCTGCTTGAGTTCTCTCTTGAAGTGGCCAGCGGACGCCCCACCAAAGCCGAGATCCTCGGCCAGAATGACTTCATCCCCTGGAAACGCGGCGTCTCTCTTTAGCGCGCAGCGCTCACTCCAGACACGAAGCCACCACCGCCAGCGCCGATATCGCCGCCGTCTCCGCCCGCAGAATCCGTGGCCCCAGCGACACCGCCCGCCAGCCGTTCGCATCAAACAGCGCTTCCTCCGCCGGAGCCCATCCGCCCTCCGGACCAATGGCGATCTCCAGCGCCGGCATCTCTTCTCCCGCCGCGGCCATCGCTTCTTCCAGCGCATGGCGCAGCGTTGTGGTGCGCTCCTGCTCTGCCAGCACCATCCGTGTCGCCCCTGATGCCGCCCGCGCCCGCACCGCCAGCGTCACCGGGTCGTGCACCAGCGGCACATCCGACCGCCGCGCCTGCTGCGCCGCCTCGTGCGCAATCCGCCGCCATCGCTCCGCGCGCTTCTCCGCCGCCTGCGCCAGCCCTTTGTCTGTCCGCCGCGCCACCACCGGCGCAATCGCCTCCACGCCCATCTCCGTCGCCTTCTCGATCGCCCACTCCATGCGGTCAAACTTGTAGATCGCCAGCACCAGCGTCACTGCCAGCGCCGGCTCGGCCTGCAACTCCGCCATCAGATTAAAACGCACTTCCTTGGCGGAGACCGCCGCCACCTGCGCATGAAACACGCGCCCGCCCGCCACCACGTCGGCTTCCATCCCCGCGTGCGCGCGCAGCACTCGCGCCATGTGCTCGGCCTGCGCCCCATCGATACAGGCCGTCGCTTCATCCCAGCGTTCGGCAATCCACCGTCGGCGTGTCATATCCGTTCTCCGCGCCTATCAGTCTACTGCTTTTCTTACCCAAACACACGGCGGGGGACGCTTCTTGCGCCCCCCGTGGTGTTGCCTTTTGGTTGGATTGCCCGCTACTTCTTCTTCGCGGCCTTCTTCGCCGCTTTCTTCGCGGGGGCTTTCTTGGCTGCCTTCTTGGTTGCCATTTGCCTATTCTCCCTTTTCGATGGTTTGCATCGAGTTCTGCAATCGTCAATTGCAGTTGAGGAATGTATAGATTTAACTTGCATCGGTGTCAAGAGAAAAAAACAGATCAAGTGGAAAAAGAGGCAACAATTATTCCCATGCGCAATCGCATGCGAGTCATCGTGCATGAAAGTGCGCGATGAAGCCATCAATTTATCCGCCGTAAAACTTCATGCGCGCGTCGCGGCAGATACTCCAGTCTTCTTCCCTGCCGCCTGCCATGCCCTCCTCGGCAAGCGCTGACACTGCGCCGCGGGCGCGTCTTTCCTGCACCTTGTCGTATATCGGCATCTGTTGCTTGCGCGTGCTGCGCGGCAAACTCTCTTCGTCCCGCCGCGCTCCTTCCCCTTCGGGCTCGTGGTTGGCGAGCCGCTGTCTCTTCCATCGTGAGCCTCCTGAAGAAAGAAGGTCTGCGTCATCGCCGCGGCGTAGAAGCGCGCCGCTTTCCGTTCTGTATGCCGATGGGTCTCCATCACCGGCGTTTCTATTTCGTGCTGCCGGTAAAAGAAGATGCGCCCTCGCTGCGGAAAGCAGCGGACCGCGGAAACCAACAAGGAAAGACTGCCTCTCTCTGCCAACGCTGCGCCTCCATGCGATCCAGCTTCCGATTCCCTTGTTCCTTCGTTCCCTCGTCCCCTGCATCTGTTACCCTTCCGCCATGCTCTTCAAAGCTCATAGCGCCGCCGTCTATGGCATCGACGCCAGCCTCATCGACGTCGAAGTGGACTACAGCGGCGTGGTCACAGAAAAAGATGTCTTCCACACCGTCGGCCTGCCCGACGCCGCCGTCCGCGAAAGCCGCGACCGCGTTCGCGCCGCCATTAAAAACTCCGGCTATCTCATCCCGCCTACGCACATCACCATCAATCTCGCTCCCGCCGACCTGAAAAAAGAAGGTTCCGGCTTCGATCTTCCCATCGCCGTCGGCATCCTCGGCGCTTACGGCGCCCTGCGCGTCAGCGACCTCGGCCGCTTCGTCCTCGTCGGCGAGCTCGGCCTCGACGGCAGCGTCCGTCCCGTCCCCGGCATGTTGCCCGTCGCCGTCATGGCCCGTGAGCGCAACATCCCCAACCTCATCCTTCCCGCCGCCAACGCCGCCGAGGCCGCCGTCGTTGAAGGCGTCAACGTCTATCCCGTCTCCTCGCTCGCCGACGTGCTCGAGCTGCTCAACACCGCCGTCGCCGGCGTCATCCAGCGCGAACCCTATCGCGTCTCCCGCGATTCCCTCCTCGGCGAGCTCCAGCACTTCTCCGTTGACTTCTCCGATGTCCGTGGACAGCAGACCGCCAAGCGTGCCCTCGAAGTCGCCGCCGCCGGCAGCCACAACATCCTCATGATCGGCCCTCCCGGCTCCGGCAAAACCATGCTGGCCAAGCGCCTGCCCTCCATCCTGGCTCCGCTCACCTTCGACGAGGCTCTTGAAACCACCAAGATCCACTCCGTTGCTGGCGTCCTCGACTCCGCCGCCGGCCTCGTCACCCAGCGCCCCTTCCGTTCGCCCCATCACACCATCTCCGATGCCGGCCTCATCGGCGGCGGCGTCGTTCCCCGTCCCGGCGAGGTCTCTCTCGCCCACAACGGACTGCTCTTTCTCGACGAGCTCCCCGAGTTTCCCCGCAACGTCCTCGAAGTCATGCGCCAGCCCCTCGAGGATCACACTGTCACCATCGCCCGCGCCTCCATGTCGCTCAGCTTTCCCGCGCGCTTCATGCTTGCCGCCGCCATGAACCCCTGAGGTCGCGTTGCCTTTCTGTCACGAATTCAGCGGAAGACGGTAAATAGCAGAGATTGATGGCTATATCGTCTTTGCCGACCACGATCTTTTCCGTAATGTTCTCGATGATCTGGCGCTTCTCGGATTGCTCAAGGTGGGGCCAATGGGAATACACGTCGCGGGCGCGGGAGAAGATTTCGTCGCTTGAGACGTACTGGACCTTGAGGAAATCGATCTCACCCTGGAGGTGGGGCTTCTGGTCCGTGATCTGCGCAAGGCGCTCTTCGAGAGGGCGGTAGCGCGCGCCGAAGCCGTCGCGGCTGATTTCGTCGGCCTGATAGAGGGCGTACAGCTTGTCCATTTCGCGGCGGACTTTCTGCTCTTCGGCTTCGAGGGTGTCAAGGAGGGCTTGCTTTTCCTTGAGCGTCCCGTCGGCCTTCGCGAGGTAGGCCGTAATGTCCGAGGCCGAGAAGAAGAAGGCTTTGAGCTGTTCGTGGAAGACGGCTTCGAGGTCCGCGACCGGAATCTTGTTCCGGCAGGCATAACAGATGTACTTGGGGGAGTTCGAGGGGACGTACATCTTCTCACCGCACACGCAGTACGCGAGACCGGCGAAAAGGTGGACCGCCTTCTTCGCGGGGCGCTTGCCGTTCTTCCGGTCGTGCAGCAATGCGTTGCACTCGTCCCACAGTTCCTCCGTGACGATGGGCTCGACTTCCGTGATGACCCACTCGGACTCCGGCTTCATGGTCCAGCGCTTCCCGTCGCCGAGGCTTTTTGTGTAGTTCGCGCGGCGGACGCCCTTTGCGGTCGGATCGGAAATGAGGCGTTCGACCGTCGTGTCGGAGAAGGGCGCTCCCCCTCGGGTGCGGTATCCCGCCTCGTTCAGAAGCCGCGCAACGGTTTTCTTCCGCTTGTGCTCGGCGAAGAGTTCGTACATGCGCTTCCGGACCGGGGCTTCGTCGGGATGCGGCACGAGTTCGCGATCCTTCCACTGGTAGCCAAAAGGTGCTTGACCGCCAAGCGGCTTGCCGAGTTTTGCCCGCACCGGCACAGACGCCGCAACCCGCTCTGCGATTTCTTCGCGTTCCCATTGCGCCATCGCCGCAATCATCGTGTAGAAGAGGCGTCCGGCGGGCGTCGTCGTGTCGATGGACTCGTGGAGCGAGATGAGGTCCGCGCCGTGCGCCTGGAAAATGTCCGCGAATTCGAGGAGTTCGCGGGTGTTCCTGGCGAGGCGGGCGAGCTTCGAGAAGACGAGTCCCGTGATATGCCCAGAGGCGATGTCCGCGAGCATCCGCTTGGCCTCCGCCGTGCCCATCACGGACTTCCCGCTCACGGCTTCGAGGTGATAGACCTCGCGGACGCGCCAGCCTTTGAGCGCCGCATAGTCGCGGGCGCGCTTCTCGTGGTGCTCGGGGCTTTCGCCTCTCGCCTGATCCTCGGTGGAAACCCGAATCCAAATCCCCACGGGCTTCGCCGTGCTTTCCTCGTGGCCGACCTTGCTTCGCATCGAAATCCTCCCTGCCGAGCCTGGGGATGGTATCGGGTATCTCGGCTGATTGCAAGGGAAATATCATGCATTCAATCAGCTATTTGCGTGGCTTTTTGAGCTTCTTCAGGGCTCCCAAAATGACATCCGAGATGGCAGCCTTGCGCGCCTTCTCCTCCGCGTCCCCCACCGCGCGGTATTGCACCTTCACCTTGTAGCCACGCACGTGTTCTTCGCGTCCCGCCGGTGCGTCAAGGGAATCCACGAACGCGAAGAAGTCTTCCGGAGTGAGCACGCGTACCCGCTTGGACTCCTCACCGTTCAGCGATGCGGCCACCGCGTCCCTTGCCCTCGCGATGGCCTTCCGCTCGGGGAGCACAAGAACCACGTGCCCGAAACCGGCAGCGAGACACTTGCGGATGTTTCCGATCTCATGGTCGATGCCCGTCGAGACGGAGATTTCGCACGCGACCGACTGCCCTTCGCGTTCAAGCGCGACATCGACGGAGCCCAGTCCGTCCAAGACCGGCTTTTCGATGGTGGCTTTCCAATCCTTGCTCGATGCCCACCGCCGGACAAGATCCTGAAGGTATTTGTGCTGCGGTCCGCCTCTGCCGTCAGATGGCGCACGCTCGGGCGGCGATGGCGGAATGTCTCTGTTTTGCAGCGCACGCTTCGGCGGAGGCGCTGCCGTTGCGGCGCTACCCTTGACATCGGCTTGCTTCGGCACCACGGTCGGACGCGGAACGGGATGCTCCGCAGGCGGCGCAATGGGCCAGGGTGCCGCCGCCTCGACCGTCTCGCGGCGCGTCGCATACCGCTCCCGCGAGCGCGCGATGATCGCTTCCCGGCATCGCGCGGCGGATGCCGCATCGATGGGCTGAAGCGGGAAGGTCCTCAGGTTGAAGTCGTACTCCGCGCGCTCCACGCGGCAGATCGCCTCGCCGGCCTTGAGGTTCTGGAGGTCCTTCGCCTCGAAGAACGAGAAGCCGCCTTCGAGCCGCTTCGCGTCCTGATCACCCACCCGGAAGCAGATGCGGGTGTACGGGTTCGCGATGACGGCGCTCGCCACGTCCGCATCACGGCTTTCGAGCTGCCGGAGTTCCTGATGGGCGAGGACGAGCCCCAGCCGGTACTTGCGCGCGCCGGAGAGGATCGAGGCCATCGAGGGCGTCACGAAATTGTGGAACTCGTCGATGTAGAGGGTGAAGGGGCGGCGGGACGCGGCGGCGATCTCCTGCCGCGAGAGCGCAAGCTGATGGAACTTGGCAACGAGGAGCGTGCCCAAGAGATGCGCATTCTCCTCGCCGATCATGCCCTGCGCGAGCTTCGCCAAAACTATCTTCCCGCCATTCATCACGGAAGCAAGGTCGAAGCGCTGCTTCCGCTGCGCGACCATATTGCGGATGAGCTTGGGCCGGAGGAAGGTGTCGAGGCGCGTGAGGATCGGTCCCTGGGGCTTCCCCACGAGGAGCGGGAAGGATTTCTGCCAGTAATACACGATCTCGGGGTCGCGGACCGTTCCAAGAAACTGCGTGCGGAACGCGGGATCGACGAGGAAGCGCCGGAGGTCCACGAGGCTCCCGCCTCCCTCGCTTTCGAGGAACGCGAGGACGGCGTTCCCGAGGACCGAGGTCATCTGGTCGCCCCAGCTCGTCGAGAGCCTGCGGAAGACTGCCACGAGATCGGAGCCCAAAAGATTCTTCTCGACCTCGGAATGGGCCTGGAGCACATTGAACCCCACCGGGTATTCCTCGTCCGAGGGATCGATGAGGATCACGTCGCCCCACCGCGATTCGGAAATGCGGCCGAGGATGTCATCCACGAGGTCGCCGTGGGGGTCGAGCACCGCAAGACCGGCGCCCGCCTTGACGTCCTGGAGAATGAGGTTGAGGAGCAGCGTCGATTTGCCCGTGCCGGAGGCCCCGATCACATAGCAGTGCTGCGTACGCTGATCGAGACTCAAGGTAACAGGCGTCGTGTTCCCCGCGTGGATGTTCTCACCGAGGACGTAGGGATGTCCTTGGACGATCCGTGGCGCGGCTTTGGTCCGCGCCTCTTCGCGCCGGAGCTGCGGCACGCGGACGGAGGCCGAGGGCAGGTGCGCGAGGGAGACGAGTTCGTCGGCGTTCACGAGCATCCCCGAGCGGTGCGTCGTGCGCGCGAGGAGGTCCTCCACATGATCCCTGTCCTCGTAGCCGTCGTTCGCGAGCGCGATCAAGGCGTTCGTCGTCGGAGCCGCAAACTGCGCGAGCGCCCCGCCGAAGTTCTTCGCGATGCTCCATGTGCGGGATGGCGTAGCCCCTTGCGCCGCGACACGGATCACCGCTGCGTACAAGGGATGCGCGATTTTCTCCCGTGCGAGCGCGACGATCTCCGGCGCGTCTGCGAAGAATGGACGGCCCTCAAGATCGGTCACCGCCCGCATAATGCTTTCGGCCCACGGGTGCCGGGCGGCCCGGAAGAGCACCTGGAAGACGCCGGTTTCGCCCTCGGCGAGACCCGCGAGCGCGCCCGCGATGCCGATCAAGGGATCGATATCGAATCCCCGTACCGTCCGCAAGGACACCATGCACTCGCGCGAGAGGCCGAAATCGACGATGACGGAAGGCTTCCGTGCGTCCCACAGTCCCTCGAGGAATCCGGTGCGCTCCGTGATGACCGCCTCGGGAAAGTGCGCCGCGAGCTGCTCGGCAAGCGGCGTCCGGTCGCGTGCGGTGCAGGCGAATTGGATGACGATTGCGTCCTTCACTCCCACGGCCTCGAAGGCTACGGGACGGGAAGCGAAAGCGAGACTCGCGAGAAACCGCTCGGCTGATTCCTTTGCCACCTTCGTCCCGGCGGGAAGCGCGACCTGAAACTCGGCGCATGCGCCCTCCGCATCGCACAGTTCGGGCTCCGGCTCTTCCTCCGCGAAGACCGGCTCCGGTTGCGGCAGCTGTTGCTTCCTGCCCAAGAGGCCATCGACGAGGAGGCTGAACGTCGTGGGCTTCCGGGCATCGTCCACGGCGGGAGGCAACGGGAGCGCGTGATACCAGAAGGGGCGGAAGGGGGGCTCAAGTTCGACGGGATAGCTCCACACCTGCCATCCCCTGCCGCGCCGCTCCCAAGCGTAGAACTGGGCGGCGAGGCGTTCTTCAGGCGTCGGCCTGAGTGCCGGGCCTTCGGGGACGAGTTCGTAGTCGCCGCCCATGACCGTTACCGGGCATAGAATTCGCGCATGATGGGCTTGCGCTCGGACTCGGTGAGGGCGCGCACGCCTTTGGCGCTGAGTAACTGATCGACCACTTCGAGCACCGCTGCATGCACGACCGACTGGAACATGATCGCGGTGTCGGTCTTGTAATACGTGGGAGGGGCGAAGAACTTCACATAGAGCCAGCCGATGATAGGGATCGCGAGGACCGCGTCCTCGATGTGCTCACCGAACTGG